>CAWCTI010000012.1:0-304569 GCA_963798475.1 uncultured delta proteobacterium | reverse complement strand
CACACCCAAAGACATAACTTCATCTTTACTTTCAGTCACATGCACAAACCCAACAGGCATAGCGATGACGACCGCCGGTTTGATACCTTCTTCTATGATCAAACGATTGAGTTCCATTAGCGCCACTGGAGCGTTCCCAAATGCGGCTATGCATCCGTTCAATATGGCTTGTGCTTTTTTGACTGCGAAAAGTGATCGAGGCAGACTATTCTCAGTGGCGGATGATGCGACGTCAGGGTCAGCGACGTGACAGACAATGTCCTGAGGGGAATAACTCGAGCAAATTTGTCCTAATCTTGTAATTGATAAGCCTGAACGTATCATGTTTGAGTCCACAAAAATCTTTGCCCCTGATTTTAGCGCATCAATAGACGATTCAATCGCTTCTGGAGAAAACTTTATGAAATCAATCAATCCAAAATCGGCTGTTGTATGAACCATTCGCCTGACCACTTGCCACTGATCGGGTGAGAACCCGTGAGACGGCGCTTCCATTTCGATAATTTCAAAGGATCGACGCTCTATATCCTCTGCGCTCATCGGGCTGTTATAAAGCTCCCGTATAAGGGGTTTCCGGCTTAAGTCGGAATTAACTAAAATTTTGTTCATATTGTTGTTCCTAATGTTTAACTGTTTTGCAAACCGAAACAAAATGGCTAACTGAGTCAGGCCTAGAAGCAAAATGGCCATGAATATAACTGGCCAAGATGTTGCCCCTCTGAAATCCTTCAAAATTCTCAATTGACGTTGGCCGGCGTCTTAATCGGTATGCGGCGGACCACTGATTGTCTCCGAGAGGATCTCCGATCAATTCAGAATAATGAAACTCATGTCCTCTGATCTGTCGGCCCGCTGGCCCAAAAAGAGAATCTTTCGTCAAAGTAACTTCGACATAGCCCAAGAATTTTAGTCTGGGTAACATTCTGGTCCAGCTCGGGAGCAACCCAACCAGTTCGAATTTTTCTCCATCTGTGGATTCTATGCCTTTGGACAAATACATGAGTCCGCCACATTCGGCATAAATTGGTCTGTTCGTACTCGCAAATTGTCTAACCGAATTAACCATTGACATGTTTTTTGAGAGTTCGTCAGCATGTTCTTCCGGATAGCCTCCCCCAAAATAGATTCCGTCCAAACTGCTTGGTATAGAATCGTCTCTTAGTGGTGAGAATTCCACCAAGTCGCACCCTGCCGCGGACAAAGCTTCGAGGTTGTCTGGATAATAGAAATGAAAAGCTGAGTCCTTCGCGACGCCTAGCCGCACAGACTTTTCCGCAGTCTCTTTTTGCCGGCTTGATGAATCTCGTGAAAGATGTGGGGCGCTTCCGGCAATTTCCAAAATGTCTCCCATTGAACAGTAACGTTCCATAGTTTCGCCCAATGTATCTAAAACCTGGCGATTCAATATACTTACATCAGCCGACACCAATCCAAGGTGGCGGCTGGGCAGGCCGGGCAATGAACCCCTCGGAATGGATGCCAGCAATTTGGGTAAGCTGTACGCATTTAGAGAACCAGAGAGATACTTTCCGTGTCGCTCGGAACCACAGTGGTTTGCAATTACGCCAGAAATCCTCAATTTTGGTTCAAAAGTCGTAAAACCATGAACGAGCGCGGCGATACTGCGTGCCAATCCATGGACATTTACCACTAGGATTGCCGGCGCATCCAACCATGAAGCGATTTCTGCGGTTGAGCCTTGAGGTCCCACAGAGTCACTGCCGTCGAACAGACCCATGACACCTTCAATTACTGAAATGTCAGCCTGCGAAGCTTTGTCGATAAACAACCTTTTCACGTAGTCTTGGTTTGTCATCCATCCATCAAGGTTGTAGCAGGGTCTCCCTGAAGCCATGGACAGATAGGTGGGGTCGAGGTAATCAGGTCCGACCTTGAATGTTTGCACTCGGAGTCCACGTTTCCGGAGAGCGCTCACAAGAGCCAGAGTAATCGACGTCTTACCAACACCGCTATTTGTTCCTGCTATTACTATTCTGGGACAGGAAATCGGCAAATCGGCCTCTCCTCACACAATCCGCTGACATTCGAACATCATCGAAGACCCACCAGTTTGTAAATCCGTTTCATATCTAAGCTGTTGCGCACTGATTCAGCTAATCTATCCAGGGCTGGTTCAAGATCGTAAACCGAACAGACTTTTCCTATTGGCTTTAAGCCACGACGTTTGCGCAACTTATCTATAAACCATCTTCTAAATTCATCCGCATCAAATATCCCGTGTAAATATGTGCCCCATATTCTTCCATCCAAGGATCCTGCTCCGTCAACGCCGCCACGTGCCAGTTCCACTATGGCGCGTGTGGCGCTACATAGGCTCTGACCATGGTGGATTTCGTAACCACTAACTGCCAAATTGGACTCAAGATGCAAGCCTGATACACGTGTCAGTGTCTTTTCAGGGACAAGGACCGTAGTAATATCGAGAAAACGCAATCCCTCGAAGGGCTTGCCGCCTGACTCCAGACCATGTGGATCGGATATACCACCCCCCAACATCTGGAAACCCCCACATATACCAATGACTTCGGTCCCATTATCTGCGAGTTCTCTCAATTTTGAGTCGATTCCCCTGTTTTTGAGATACTCCAGATCACTGATGGTATTCTTACTACCTGGTATGATGATGGCGTCGGGATGATTCAGATCATCTCGATTCCGAGCTATTTTTAATCTTACGTCAGGTTCTGTTCTGAAAGCGTCAAAGTCAGTAAAATTCGAGATATGAGGCAAATCTATAATAGCCACCTCGATGGAATCCCGGGATTCTCGCTGATCATCGAACAAGCCACTCTTAAAGCTTACGGAATCCTCTTCAGGCAGACCCAGGTTCTGAAAATACGGCACAACACCCAATACCGGTCGACCAGTGTGTCGTAAAGTGTAATCAAGCGCATCGTTGAGCAAATCCTTGTTGCCTCGGAAACGGTTCACTACAAAACCGGCGACCATAGAACGCTCCCACTCGGCAAGAACTTCCATCGTCCCGACAAAAGACGCGAACACACCACCCCGATCAATGTCGCCAACCACAAACACCTGCGCCGCGGCGTACAGAGCCATTTCCATGTTGACTATATCGTGATGTTTCAGATTTACCTCACCCGGACTGCCCGCGCCTTCGAGCACCATCACATCAAAATCCTTTGAAAGAGAATCGTAAGAGGCTTTAGCGGCGGAAAACACCTCGGGTTTGTAGCGAACATACTCCATCACATCCATGTTGCCTACAGGCTTACCGCATACTATAACCTGGCTCCCAGTGTCGCTATTCGGCTTGAGCAGAATGGGATTCATTCGCACATCCGGCTCCAGCCTGCACGCCTGGGCCTGGACGACTTGGGCCCGCCCCATTTCTCCACCTGATCTTGTTACGAATGAATTGAGGGACATGTTCTGGGATTTGAACGGCGCCACCCTGTAGCCATCCTGAAGCAGAATTCTACCGAGGGCTGCGGTCAACACACTTTTCCCCGCATTCGAGCTTGTTCCCTGAAACATTAAAGCAGACGGCTTGGATTTTTTGAAAGGCTTGTGGGCAACACCCATGGCTTTTCGCAGAGATTCACACAACCGATTGTTCTGTTCGTAAGTCCTCACCGCTACTCTAAAGAATCGTTTATCCAACCCTTGAAAATTTTCGCAAACTCGGATAGCGATTCCATCACGCAAAACTCGGCTGGCAAGCTCAAATGCGTCTAAGTCTTTTCGATTAATCCTTACGAATAGGAAATTGGCCTTGCCCGGATAGACTGTGAGTCCAGAGATTGACTTTAACTCGTTTTCCAGGGCTTCGCGCTGTTGTCGCACAAATGATCTACTTTGTTCCACATAATTGCTATCCCTCAAGGCCACAGATCCTACCGCCTGAGCAATACTGTTTACGGACCACATCGGTTGAATCCTCTTGATAGATTCAACTATTTTGGGCTCACATATGGCTAAACCTAACCTCAATCCGGGGATAGTGTAGATTTTCGTCAGAGACAGCAGCACAATTACATTTGGGGGCCTGTCGCTCGTCAAGGAATCCATGCCTTCTACAAAATCGCCAAAAGCTTCATCCACTATAAACAAGCTTGAAGGATTCCTGGTCGCGATTTCCCTAAGGTGTTCCGCGTCAACGAGGAGACCGGTAGGGTTGTTGGGGGTACAAACGAAAACCAGTTCATCGCCACGTAAAATAGATTCCACATGTCTTAAATCCGGTAAGAACTGATCGATTTCTTTCAGGAAAACATAATCCAGTTTAAGACCAGCGACTTCGGCGGCAATAGCGTAATCAACATATGAGGGAGCCAGAATGACTGCACGTTTTTTGCGTAGCGCCCTTGGGAGCAAATGCAGGATCTCGGACGAGCCATTGGCGGCAAGCGCTTGATCCAGAGAGCAACCATATCTTTCGACCGCGGCTTTAACCAAATCGGCGCATTCTGGATCGGGATAATGAACCACTGAAGCAAGTGTAGAACTGACAACTGACCGAAACCACTCCGGTAATCCCATGGGATTGATATTAGCGGAAAAATCCAGAATCTCCTCAGCCGAAAGGCCGGAAAGATGCGCCAGATGTTTTAAATTGCCGCCGTGCTTGAAACTTGTCATGTCATTTTCTCGCACTCGTGGTGGTTGTACATCGATCACTTCATCCGGCTTGAGGATTTCCACGACTGGATAAGGAAACCATCTTGTTCCTGAAACAGCCTTTTGAAACTCTTTTGAAACAAAGGCTTTCCTGAATTAGCGCTACTATTCAGCCTTGGTTACTTCCGCTTCTTCGAAAGTAGCCACTTCGGTAAGTATGCGGACGGCCGCTTCGACTAACGTCATTGATAACGCCGCTCCTGTTCCTTCTCCCAACCTAAGATTTAGGTCCATTAGAGGCTCTTTGTTGAGATACTTCAAAGCGACCTTATGGCCCTGTTCTACACTGCGATGTGACGCAATCATGTAATCAGCGGCGGTGGGGCAAATACCGTGAGCGATCAGCGCTCCAGTAGTTGAGATAAATCCGTCAATGAGTATAGGTTTTTGCATGGAGGCCGCCCCAAGGATAAGCCCGGCTATCCCGCCGATTTCAAATCCCCCGACCTTAGCCAGTGTGTCTAAAGCGTCCTTCTGGTTAGGCTGGTTTACCTTGAGAATTTTCTTTATTATTTTAACCTTGTTTTGAAACTTTTCGTCATCGATTCCTGTCCCGTGACCGGTAACTTTGGCTGGATCCTCTCCGGTAATCGCGCTCACAATGGCGCTGCTCGGAGTGGTGTTTCCTATACCCATGTCACCTGTCCCGAAAAGGTTGTAAGATTCACCCAACTTAAGGGCTACTTCAATCCCCGCTTCTATCGATTGAACAGCCTCTTCTCGAGTCATGGCCGGGCCTGTCGCAATGTTGCTAGTTCCTGGCCTGATGCGCTTGGAAATGAACCTGGTCGGGTCTGGAACCTCTCCCATATTAGTCGCGACCCCCATGTCTACAACCATTACATGCGATCCGCTGACGCGAGATATGGCGTTTATCCCTGCTCCGCCTCTGAGAAAATTGTAAACCATTTGGAGAGTTACTTCCTGGGGATAGTTGCTGACGCCTTCCACAGCTACTCCATGATCCCCAGCCATCACTATAACCACCCTTTGGTCTACTGCTGGATTGGTAGACCTAGTCATAGCGGCCAAATCCAAAGCTAGGTCCATCAGGCGACCGAGCGCCCAATGCGGCATGGTAAGTTGGTCCAGTCTCTCTCGCGCTTTCTCGCGAGCAACCTTGTCAGCGGGAATTATTCGCTTTATCGTCTCATCAAGGACGCTCATTTATATAGTTCCTTTCTCCAATATTTAATTAATCAAACGTGATTTAATTTTAAGCTGGTCGGCTTTGAGTTACGCTGTTGGTCGTAACGATGCGAGGACTATTAACTTAGCAGGTAAGTCATGGGACAAAAACAAGGCGCAGGGCATAAAAAAATCCCCGGAAACTAAGTCCCCGGGGATGCCGTTTTTCATCCCAGTTGCCAAGCTCTCTGTCCGCGAAGAGCCGACATCTCAAGTCATGGGCAGGTCTTCTGGCTTCCGGTTCTTCCTAATCGCCGTCCTTCCCATCCGAAAAGGACAGTGGTTATACGGCTTTCGTCCCCGGTCACAGCGGCGGGTCCGCAACGGATTTACACCGTTTTCCCTTAAAACCCTTAAGGGTCGGTCCATAACTTCTTCAGCGAGATTAACAGACCGTCATTTTGTTGTCAACTGCCACCACCAAATAATTTTCCCACCAAAACCGGATATTTTTTAATTGAGACGATCAACATGGGCCTGCCTTGCCAACAATAAGCCAAGTTTACAAGTTGACACACTTATCCATCATGATGAAATTAATGTGGCAACAGTAATAGTTTCCGGCCTTGTTTGCGTTGGCCAAAAATTTAGTCAAAGGAGAGCAATCCAAATGACGGTCCAGTCCCGTTTCAAGGGGTTTCCCGTAGAATGTGTAAAATTCTATGATGAGTTACGCAAAAACAACACTAAAACATGGTTTGACGAACACAAACCAGACTTCGAGAAATATGTAATGGAACCTGCGCGTGACTTCGTCAGGGAAATGGGCCTGACGCTGAAGAAGATATCCCCGGGTATTATCGCCGACACTCGTTACAGCAAATCGATTTTTCGACCGTTTAGAGACACTCGATTTAGCAAAGACAAGAAACCATACAAGACACACTTGGGGATCTTTTTTTGGGAAGGCCGATTGGCAAAAATGGACTGTCCTGGTTACTATTTTCACCTGGAACCACCGATGCTACTGATTGCGACTGGTAATCATTGCTTTTCCAAGCCCATCCTGGATCTTTATCGGGAGTCGGTTGTTGACCCTAAAGCCGGGAAGGCCTTGGCGAAGGCTGTGAAGAGTGTCAAAAGCAAAGGTGATTATCAGATAGGAGAGAAACAGTACAAACAGGTCCCCCGGGGCTTCGACAAGACCCACGAAAACGCCGAATTTCTGCTTTTCGGTGGATTAACCGCTTGGACAGAGACAGCCATCCCTACTGAATTTTATTCTTACGACATTGTAAATTACTGTTTTGACAAATTTAAGGACCTATCCCCTATTAATAAATGGCTTCTGGAAATGATTGGAAAGATCAACAAATAGCGCCGGGGCCTTAGGGTCATGAGGGACAAAATGAATTTTCCGGAGAAACTTAGGGAGCACAACATAGACTGCCAACATTGTCTCTTCTGGGACCAATTGTCAATGCGTCATGGAGACGGATATTGCAGGAGGTTCCCACCTGGCCCGGACACTCCAATTGTGGCCGCCTCCCGCTATTGCGGCGAAGGGATTTGGATCATCAACTGGCAGGCGATGTCTATTGCGGAAGCGGTGTCTGCCGTGCTGGAAGGGGACAAAATACAAGTAACTTCTGAGCCATCAAGTTGGTGAGATGATTCTAGACACAAATCAGGCTGCGGCGGCTCGTACGTTAAGCTCATCATCACTATCCGAGTAATAAATCATTTTCATTGCTGATAAAGAAAACATGGACTGTATTTGTTCCAGAGGGGGCGCACCTGTACCTCTTGCGGCGCTCCAATTCCCCGTTTCTTGACCTCATATTTTTTTGTTGACATGTTCCGCAGAAGGGGGTAGTTTGTAAGTATGTATTACATACACGAGAGACGTCCAATATTATGAATAAAACTGAAATAGCTTCAACAGACATTTTACTCCAGGTTCAAGGTTCGGATGGGTCCCGGTTGCCTCCCGGAGGAACCAAGATCATGCAGGCTATGAGAGAACTGCTACAGGGAAGAAATTTCGAATCCATTACCACCGCCGAAATTTCCCGGGTAGCCGGCGTAAATGAAGCTTTGATTTACCGATATTTCAAAGACAAAAGAGGACTGCTTCACAAGATTCTGGCCGAATACTTCAAGGTTCATCTCGCTCAAATTCAGAATGACGTGGACGAAGCAAGAAGCGCTATTAACAAGCTTAAAACACTCATCAAGGGTACCATATCATTCCACAAGAGGAACAGTGTTTTCTCCAAGATCCTCTTGCTCGAAGTAAGAAACAATCCTGTTTATTTTGAAAGTGAAGCTTATGTGTTCGCCAAAAAATATTCTCGACTCATCAACAAAATCATCGAAGAAGGAATAAAAAACAAACAAATACGCAATGATATTCCCTTGTCCTGTATGAGGGACATCATCATCGGGAGTATAGAACGAGCATGCATGAGACCGGCTATTTTTGACCAGGACTTCGATGAAGAACTGTTGGCTGGAAACTTAACTGAAGCCGTAATTGGGGGCTTGGGAATGCCGGAAATCCCACACTTTTCAGATGACGTCTGAAATGAACTCTACTTAAGGAATAATTCACAATGGACCACAAAACTATTGAAGCGTCACAAGAGCTTGCCATTTTAAGGGAGGCTGTCCATAGGGCCGCCAAGGAAAAGATTGCCCCGCTAGCTCCATCCATTGATGAGCTTGGGGAATTTAACAGGGACGTTGAAGCATTGTGCTGGGACCTGGGGCTGTTGACCCTAGCTCTGCCGCCGGAATTTGGCGGTGTTGAAAAAAATACCGGCACAGCCCTATGCATAGCAGTTGAGGAACTTGCTCGATACTGCGCATCCTCAGCCCTGTTACTAATCATTCAGGCTGTAGGTTCATATCCCATCGTCCATGGCCTATCTCAACAGATTAGAGATAAAGTGCTCACGAGGATAGGAGAAGAACGCCAGCTTGTTGGTTATCTTGTAACAGAGCCCTCCGGTGGGTCTGATGTCGCTGGACTAAAGACTACTGCCGTAAAGGACGGCAATGAATACGTTCTCAATGGAACGAAGTGTTTTGCCACAAACGGTGGAGTCGCTTCCATTTACTCGGTCTTGGCAAGGACTTCCAAACAGGATGGACACAGGGGGTTGTCCTTCTTCCTGGTGGAACGCGACATGCCTGGTGTCAAAATAGGCAGGATTGAAAACAAGCTAGGACAGCGTGGATCCAATACCACGGAGGTCTTTCTTGATGAGGTCAGGGTACCGATAACCAATCTCCTTGGTGAAGAAGGAAAGGGTTTTTTTCTTGCCATGAAAGACTTCGACATGTCCAGACCAGCGATTGGCGCCCAAGCCCTTGGGATCGCCGAAGGGGCGTTCGAGGCGATGGTCAAATATTCGACTGAGCGCCAAACTTTTGGAAAATTCCTCGGTGAGCACCAGATGATTCAAGCCATTATCGCAGACAGCGCAATGCTAATTGAGGCCAGTCGCGGCCTAATTTACCGAGGCGCGGCTCTCTATGATGAAGGTAAACCCAATACAAAAATCGCCTCAATGGCCAAGTGTTTCACCAGTGACGCCGCAATGAAGATTGCCACGGACGCTGTTCAGGTGTTAGGTGGATATGGGTACATGAAAGATTTTAATGTGGAACGCATGTTTAGAGACGCCAAATTGACGCAGATTTTTGAAGGAACCAATCAGATTCAGAGGATTGTCATTGCCCGTGAGATCCTTAAAGATGCTGGATTGTCAATTTGAAGCTGTTTACCGAATTTTTGATGTTACCTGATTAGGGAGATTCCAACATGTTCAAACTTGATGATGAACAGAAAATGATTATTGAAACAGTCCAACGGATAGCTGCTAAAGAAATCGCGCCTAGGGCCGCCGAATTGGACGAGACTGCCAGTTTTCCACGCTACGCTGTGGACTTATTTGCCCAAAATGGTTTACTGACTCCTCTTCTACCTGCAGAATATGGTGGTGTGGAACTAAGTCTACTAGTTTTTGCCATGGTCTTAGAGGAGATTGCAAAAGTTTGCGCATCATCAGCGTTAGTGCTGATTGCACAGGCTGATGGGATGCTGCCGATTCTTCACGGTGGAACTGAGGATCTCAAACACAGATATTTGGATCGACTGGCTGACGATTCCACGCAGTTAACAGCGATTGCCGCGACGGAACCATCTGCTGGCTCCGATATTTTATCAATGAGAACTAAAGCTGTGCGCAAAGGCGACAAGTACATTGTCAATGGCCAGAAATGCTTCATAACAAATGGTTCGGTCGCCGATTTTTTCGTGCTTTACGCCTATACGGACCCATCAAAGGGGGCTCAAGGAATCAGCGCGTTTGTTGTAGAAAAAGGTTTTCCGGGTTTAGCATATGGGAAAAATGAGAACAAAATGGGAATGCGTGGATCGATCAACTCAGAGTTGTTTTTCGAGGATATGGAGGTCCCCGCTGAGAATCTTGTTGGGGCTGAAGGACAGGGGTTCTCCAATCTTATGAAAACACTCTCCATGAGCAGGCTTTTTTGCGCTTCCCAGGCAGTAGGTATCGCAGATGGAGCCCTTACTCAAGCGATCAAATACGCCCGCGAGCGAGTACAGTTCTCTAAGCCCATAGCTGCCTTAAGTCCAATTCAGTTCATGATCGCGGACATGGCCGCCAGTGTTGAATCTGCCCGACTCTTAACTCGTAAAGCGGCTAGCCTGTTCGATGAGCATGAAAAAGAGGCAGGCCTTTTTGCCGCTATGGCCAAATGCACAGCGTCTGACACAGCAATGCGAGTCACTACAGACGCAGTTCAAGTTATGGGCGGTTACGGTTATATGAAGGACTATCCTGTAGAACGAATGATGAGAGACGCTAAACTAACGCAGATATACACGGGAACCAACCAGATAATGAGGCTGGTAGCGGGAAGATCCATATTGCAGGCTAAGTAGAGCGGAATTCATGACATATAATGTTAACCATGGTCCATTCCTGAAAAGCCCGAACAAAACTCCAGCGGCAAGGCGGAGATGATGGTCAAGAGGACAGACTGGAATGGTTTAACGAGGAACTTTTCGATGGATAACCGATATTGAGATATTGGACGTATTTTGAAAGTGTTTCCATGGATTTTTCACCGATAAAAGGAGAATAAGGAAAATGGGTAAGCCGATTGACTATTCCGTGTTTAAGGATGTATGGGAGAAAGAATACACTATTACGAGACAACTCTATCGAAATTGTTGTAAATGGCCTGATAAGTTAGCGGTCATTGATCCTCTCAGAAACAAAACTTTAACGTTTAAACAATGGAATGAAGAATCTAACCAGTTCGCAAACGCTCTTCTTGAAGCCGGTGCAAAGACCTATGATTCAGTCATGGGAGATCTCTTCAACTCTTACGAGTGGTTTATTCTGCTGATGGGCTGCGCAAAGGCCCGCTGCAAATTTCAGTCCCAAAATTTCATGCTGCCCGAGGGGCAGGTCTGTAGACTCATGGATGACAGCGAAGTTGTTGTCTTCGTCTACGACGCAACGTTAAAGGATATGGCTATGAAAGCCATTGAATTGGCCAAGGTAAAACCTAAACTTGCAATTATGTGCGGTACTGGTGACGTGCCGGCCGGTCATGTGAGCTTTGACAAATTCATTGAAGGAAAATCAAAGGAGGCTCCGGTAACAGAAAAGGATGTCGTTTGGTTGGACCCTCTCCTAGGCCTTTACACTTCCGGCACAACCGGACTCCCTAAGGGCTTTACCTTGAATCACGGGATCATTTTCTTTGATAATATGATGAACACCGGATTGCATAAGATTGACGAACTGTGTGTGAGTCTTGCGACAAATCCTCTCTTCCATCGAGGTGGAAACACGACTGGCGTGCTCCCCGTGCTCCATACCGGAGGATCCGTCGTGATCATGAAGTCCTTCGACGAGAATTTGGCGCTCGACTACATCGAAAAATACAAGGTGAGTCATATGGTAAGCGCTCCTGTGATTTACGAGAGGATGTGCCAGGCCCAGATGACTAAGCCGCGCGACGTGAGTAGCCTGCGAGCGCTTGTGTCTATGGGAGCCCCTCTAGAGAAGGAATCCTGTCTGCGATGTATGGATGTCCTCTGTCCAGGCGTCTACAACGGATACGGCACTGCGGACCAGCACTGGGTTACCATGTTAAAACCGTGGGAATTGCCGGAAAGAGCTGGGACCATTGGTCTTGCCATCACAGAAGACATTATCAAGCTCGTCAGGATTGATTTAGGACATCGCGGAGATCCCAACAACCCGGCTCATGACTGCCCAAAGGACGGGAAAACAGAAGGCGAAATTGCTTTAAGGACCATGCATGGTTGCTATGGATATATTAACCGGCCTCTAGATGAAGCCAAGGGTCTCTCTTACAAGGGATGGCAGCTTCCGGGTGATGTTGGTGTCTGGGACAAGGATAGCTACATAACGATCTCCGGCCGTACAGATGATATGATTATCACGGGGGCGGAAAATGTCCATCCTGTGGTAGTTGAAGAGGCGCTGCGAGAACATCCCGCCGTTATCGAAACCTTCGTCACCGGCGCTCCGAGCAAGGAATGGGGAGAAACCATTGTCGCTTATGTCGCCGTTAAAGACCCCAACGTAACACAAAAGGAGTTGGATGAATTTTGCAAAACACATCCCAGGCTAGCCAGGTACCAAAGACCAAGATATTACAAATTCGTCGATGTCAAGGAGCTTCCTTTCAATCCGGCAGGGAAGAAATTGCATTTCATCATCAAGCAAAGAGCGAAGCAAGACTTCCCAGATCTTTCTTAAATTGTTCATAAATATTAGCCTGTCTTAGCTGAAATATCTCGCGTCGGTATCTCCTGGAGCGCGAAGTTATGTGACTATTCAGAAAAAATGGCATTCTACAAGACCTTTTGTAGGAGCATGCTGGTCACTCAAAAGGTGAGGTTGTTATGCAGATTGAAACTCCCGAGAAATCGCTTTTTCTCGCCCCACGGTCTGTAGTTTTCATAGGGGTTCCCCGTAAGAGTGGGCCCGGATCTCTCAATCCGGTGGATAATCTCAGATCGTGGGGATACAAGGGAACAATCCATATTGTTCATCCTCATGTAAGCCAAATCGGGGGCGTGGATACAGTACCAAACGTCGCCTCATTAAAAAGCCCGGTAGACCTCGGAATCATCGCCACGCCCAGGGAGACAATTCCAGCAATCGTCAAAGAGTGTGCACAAAAAGGCATTAAGGCCCTCATTGTAACGAATCAGGGTTTTGCAGAAGCTGATTCCAGGGGAGCAGAACTCCAGCGGCAAATGGTGGACTCGGCCCTTTCAGGGGGAACCAGGATCCTGGGTCCAAACACTCTGGGCGTCTCAAACTCTTTCGATCGTTTTACCTCCTCTTTCATGCCATTGGACCGGGAAGAAATACCAATTGGTGTAGTGTGTCAGTCTGGGGTATTTTTTGTCGCCTCCTCTCAGCTTACCGGCGGAATGGGAATGGGCGTTGACATTGGTAATGGCTGCGATTTAGCCCTTGTCGAGGCCATAGAATGGTTAGGGTTCGACAAACGGATCAAGGTCCTTGTCATACATATGGAGGGGATCTCAGGAGGTAAACGGTTCCTGGACATCACCAGACAGGTGTCTTTGCGAATCCCTGTCATAGCGATGAAGACCGGCCGTTCTCCCTTGGGAGCTTCCGCTGCCGCAACCCATAGCGGTTCGATGGCGGGACATGACCGTATTGTCAGCGCTGTTGCACGTAAGGCAGGCATTATAAGAGTGGAAGAAACTCAGGACATTCTGGATCTTGTAAGCGGATTCCTCCGCCTGCCGCCCATGAAGGGTCGGAGAATAGCCGTGGTTACTCTTACTGGGGCGGGGGGAATCATGCTCCTGGATACTATGCACGTTTGGGGACTGGAGCCCTCCAAATTGTCGGACAATTCACTGAAAACCGTACAAGAGCTATCTCCACCATGGATGCCTGTGGGCAATCCCATGGACATCTGGCCCGCCTTAATGAAAAATGGCATGCAGAAAGTATACAGGATTGCTCTCAGAGATGTCCTGAACGATCCCAATGTAGACGGTGTTATTTGCCTTGCTTTGGGCTTGGATCGCAAGAATCAGCGCTATTTCAGTTCCGTGGAAGAGATCCAGGAATTGTCGCTGGGGGTTCCAAAACCTGTCATAGTATGGGTTTACGGTCCACAAGCGGACGAAGTTGAAGCCCAGATAAAAAAACAGGGCCGGGCAATGACAGTTCCCAGCCTGGAACGGGGTGTAAAACTTTTAACGAGAATGGCCCGGTACGAAACGTGGCGGCGAAGCATCGGGTAATCAAAGACGAGTATAGTTTTCATTCCTCAATATATGTTTATCAAAGTGTAAATATATGGCAAAATCAGAGTAATGAAGAAATAGCCCGACGACAATTACATTTGTGCAAGTTGATAATTAAATCCTTGGTCCTGGTTTGGGAAAAGTGGGTTTAAATTTCCTCATGTGTTATTTCCTGAACCCGGCTTTTGTTCACGTTTTGTTCTGTAATGGCCTTTTAGTTAGGTAGCGACTGTTTTACCCGTCAAGCATTAAATGACAAAAGGGTTGTTTCATTTTCAGTATAGCGTTGAGAATTACGACGAGCTTACGAATACAGGCCACAAGGGCGACCTTGCCATTTTTGCCAGAACTACGGAGCCTCAAATAGAACTCTCTGATTATTTTGTTGTGACGAGAAGCAACTAAAGCTGCCATGTACAAGAGATTACGCACACCTGTTCGGCCCCCGGAAACCATTCGTCTGCCTCTCATTTTTCCGCTGTCCCAGTTGAAGGGCGCAACTCCTACTAGACTTGCTATTTGCTTGCCACTGAGTCCTCCCAACTCAGGCAGAGCGGCCAATAGCATTCGAGAGGTATTAGGGCCGACCCCGGGAACACTTTGGATGAGTTGATCTTTTTCATGCAACACAGGGTTTCCCTTGATTTCGTCATCCAACTGCTTTTCGATTTCCAGAATCTGTTGATTAACGGTATCTATAATGAGTTGAATGCTATTTTTGACTTGCGGAGAAACAGCCTTATGAAGGCGGTTTTTCTCTGCCGTACGGACATCGATTAACTGTTGACGCCTGCTGACGAGCTCTTTGATAAAACGTTCTTTTTCACTAGGGAACGAACGTATCTGAGGCTTCATTTCCTGGGCGAACCGAGCCAGAACATAGGCGTCAATCGAATCGGTTTTCGCCAGCCTTCCCATCGCGCGGGCAAAGTCTCTTACACGCTTGGGATTCACAATCGCCGCGGGCAAGCCCTTTGACAAGAGTGCGCCGGCTATCGGCACATCATAGCCACCCGTGGCTTCCATGACGATTAGGGGCGAAGCCTCTTTACTCAGGCGCTCAGTTAATTGATCTAATCCCTTGGCGTCATTGTTTAAGGTCAGACGCTGATCACCGGACATAAGACACACATCGAGGTGGTCTTTAGAAATGTCAATCCCGACAGAAACTTTTGGTATATTCTCTTTAGACATGTGCAGTTTCCCTTCCTTGCGGATGCGGGCTCACATAATGGCCCAGATGACTGTTCGGGTTATCTACACCATGGCAACCGGCGATCCAGCTACGGAACGATCTCTTGGGACCCAGGATGACACGATCTACCGGCTGCCCCGATCTGGGTTGCGCATCAATCCAGATCGGTAACCAGATGAGTTACCTATTTAGCACCTGTTGACGCTCGTGCCAATGCACGGAGTACTTATAAGTAATATACAAGGTTACACGCTATAGAATTCAGGCTATTCTTTTAGGAACGGTGATGAAATAAAATGGCCCACCATCTTGATAAAGCCCCGTACGCTGGGCTCATAGATCGGTTAAATCGATTTCCCCAGGGAGCACCGCCTTCCGAACTACTATACCGGATCCTGGCCATGTTGTTCAGCGAGAAAGAGGCTGAACTGGTAGCTCTATTACCTATAAAACCATTTAATGCTGAAAAAGCAGCTAAAGTTTGGAAGATGGACCTCTTGTCTGCAAGAAAAATCCTGGATGAACTAGCCAACAGGGCAATTCTGGTCGACATTGAACAAAATGGCGAGGTCCTTTATTGTCTGCCTCCTCCAATGGCGGGATTTTTCGAATTCTCAATGATGAGGTTACGAAACGATCTGGACCAGAAAGTTCTTAGTAATCTTTTCTATCAGTACATCAATGTGGAAGAAGACTTTATCAGGGCTTTAATACTCGATGGCGAGACACAACTTGGAAAAGTATTTGTGCAGGAGCCAGCGCTTGGCGAGCAGAATGCGATCCATGTTCTGGATTATGAACGTGCCAGTGAGGTTATTCGCACAGCTACTCATATAGGTGTCAGCATGTGTTATTGCCGACATAAAATGACGCATTTGGAACGAGCATGCGATGCGCCTTTAGATATCTGCATGACTTTCAATACCACGGCGTCATCTTTAACTAGACACGGTTTTGCTCGTCAGGTAAGTTCTTCAGAATGTCTGGACCTTCTCAATACCGCCTACTCAAACAATCTTGTGCAGTTCGGCGAGAACGTCCGAAAACAGGCAAATTTTATCTGCAATTGCTGTGGATGCTGTTGTGAGGCGTTACTCGCAATCCAAAAATTCGGATTGGTCCGTCCTATTCATTCCAATTTCATCGCTCAAATTATTGAATACAAATGTGTTGGCTGTGGACAGTGTTCATCATTGTGCCCTGTCAAAGCGATATCACTGGTCAATGAAGATAAAACATTATCAGATTCAGAATGCCGTGCAAAAATAGACGATAAAATGTGTCTTGGGTGTGGAGTATGCGTCAATAATTGTTCAACCGGAGCGTTGTATTTGGAATCCCGCGCCGAAAGGACAATTACGCCAGTGGACAGCGTTCATCGTGCAGTAATCATGGCGATTGAAAGAAACTCTCTTCAGGACCTCATCTTTTACAATCAGTCATTGTTTAGCCACCGGGCCCTGGCCGCTGTTCTTGGCGCTATTCTTAAATTGCCGCCGATTAAGAGAGCAATGGCTAGTCGTCAATTAAAATCACGTTATCTGGAAGTCCTTCTGCAAAAACTAAAATACTAATTCTGTGTGTTCATTCAGGATATGTTGGCGAATGTCTAATATGTTGATGGTCAATAAATCAGCGTAGATCCAAGTAGTATCTCAGCATTTCCTGCGATTTGTTTGAGTCTGAAAAGTAGTGTTACGCCTTAGTGGCTTCCGCACGTTCTGCCTGGCTCATGTTGGCCAAGCGTTCAACCTCTTTTATATCAAGCCCGAGTCCATTAGCTACACGACGGCCATAATCAGCGTCAGCCTTGAAGAATACAGCGGTTTGCCTCAATTGGATACGTTTTTGAGCGGCTCCCAGATGGGCTACGATGTTGCCAACCAGGTTCTGTTTGTCCTGTTCCTTCATGACGTTGCGATATAAGTTTCCTGCCTGAACAAAGTCATCATTCGGGTGATTAAAAGCGTGGTGCCCGGCAAATCCTTCAACCTTGTATGTTGGTTTCGATTTGATTCATCTCTTTATCAATCTTAGTGTTCTTTGATAGGGAGATGGTTGGTGGGCGTGACAGACCGTCTTTAACCTGGGGTACTCAAAGCCCGTTTTTGAGCTTGTGTCGTCACGCCTTTCTCTAAATAGCCCGAACAGTTGCATGGGAGATAATATCCCGAATCTTGCAAGGAAGGGTATAGGAGAAAGTCCATGAAATCAACAAGATGTTTTGTGGGTGTTGATGTTTCCAAGGCCGACTTGGAAATAGGTGTACTGCCTGAATCAAGGGCATGGAAGGTCTCAAACGACGGTCCAGGTATAATGTTTCAGCCCAATCTGGACAAAAACTGAGAGAAAAAGTTGTTAGTTGCCCGACGGGGGTCATAATATGAACCCCGGAACCTGGAGGAGGAGTATGCATGAGCGTCCAACTGACAACGGTGGAAGGCAAACAGCGCAAGAAGTTCACAGCCAACCAGAGGCTGGAGATCCTGAGGGAATGGGATGCTACGGGCAATGGAGTGGAGGTCTCGCGACGCCATGGGATTCATCCCTTGACCCTGTATCGTTGGAAGAAGAGACTGGAGCAAGGGGCAGCGGAGTTTCTCAAGGGAACTCGATCCAAACCGAGCCTACAAGTCAAAGAGCTGCTGAGGGAGAATCAAAAGCTCAAGGACACAGTGACTTTATTGTCTCAGGAACTGATGCTCTTGAAAAAAAAGATGAACTTGGTTTAACGGGTAGAAAGCCAGGTCAAGCCTACACTCAGGAGCAGCGTCAAAGGATTCTGGACACAGTGGAAAGGCTCAAATCAGAAGGATTTTTAACTACTGGAGCTTTGATGGGATTAAAGATCCCTCGGTCTACCTATTATTTCTGGAAGAGTTTCAACGCTAACAAAACTCGTCCAACTTCGTCCAGCGCTCTGTTGGAAAGTGAGACGAAAAGCGTTATTTCCATGAAAGAAAAACAACCTCATTTGAGTCATCGCCAAATCAGTGGATTATTAAGACATAAAGATGTCTGGGTAAGCTCATCAAGTTGTTACAGGACGCTAAAATCTCAGGACTTGGTCTGGGAATGGACTCTACGAGAAGCTCCCTGGAAAACAGCTCATTATGAGCCATTTGAACCGAATCAGATCTGGGGCGAAGACTGGACCGGTATAGCTATTGACGGACTGCGTCACTATGTGTTGACCTTGCTGGATTTGTTTTCCAGATATTTAGTGGCTTGGGGGATCTTTAGGACAGTCACCCAAAGGGAAGTCAAGAACCTGGTAGCCCTTGCCATTATGAGTGAAAGAATCGGTGAAAACGACCCCAAACCCATATTGAGAACAGATCCTGGCTCTCCGAACATGGCTGCGGACGTGAGAATTTTTCTTCGCCAAATAGGGGTTGTATTTTCTCCCGGGCGAGTCGCCCGACCAACTGACAACGCCCGTCAGGAACGTTTTTATCGAACATTGAAACAAGAAGAGGTTTATTGTCACGAAGGATACGTCTCTTTAGACAGCGCAAAAGCAAGTATCGGTTACTGGATTAACTACTACAATGAAGTCAGGCCGCACCAGGCGCTGTTCGGGTATCCACCAGCGATTGTACACCGCTGCGGTAACAAGACCAGACTTCTGGAAGATTATCGGCGCAACGTCGAGAATGCCAAGGAGAAAAGAAGACAGGAGTGGCTACTTAATAATCAGAAACTAACAACTTTTTCCTGTTGAAATGTCTGAAACAGTACACATTGTCGCCCTCTGTAATAGTAATTGAAGCCACGGGAGGTTATGAAACTCTTGTCGCCAGTTCGCTGGCCATGGCTCAATTACCGGTTGTGGTTATCAACCCTCGCCATGTCAGATCTTTTGCCAAAGCTATCGGCATACTTGCGAAAACTGACAGGATTGATTGTCTTGTGTTAGCTCAGTATGGAAAGTCGGTAAACCCTGAACCGCGGCCACTCAAAGATGAGCAGGCGCAGGAACTAACGGCGATGTTGGGCCGAAGAAAACAGTTGGTGGAAATGCTCACAATGGAGAAAAACCGTATTGATAAAGCCACCAATGGCGTTCTTGAGTACATACATGCCCATATATTTTGGCTTGAGTCCCAACTCCAAGAAGTAGATAAGGATTTGCATGATTCGATTAAGAACTCACCGGTTTGGAGGAAAAAGGATAAAATTATCCGTAGTGTTCCTGGAGCGGGTCCCGTTTTGTCCGTTACGCTCATCTCAGAGCTTCCCGAGTTAGGCATACTCAACCGGCGTCAAATAGCCGCCTTGGTGGGAGTCGCTCCCCTCAACTGTGATAGCGGCAAACACAAAGGATATCGACGAGTATGGGGTGGCAGATCCCTAATCAGATCTATCTTATACATGGCGACCTTATCAGCAGTGCGTTACAATCCAGCAATAAGGTCATTCTACAAACGCCTCATAGCAGCCGGGAAAAAGGCAAAAGTGTCTCTTACGGCATGCATGCGAAAACTATTAACCATTATAAACAGCATGGTTCGAAATGGTTCTTTCTGGGACCAAAATTGTTTTCTGGAAACGCAAAAAATCAATTGACAGCCAACACAGTTGCTCAAAAACAGGCTCTGCGGCGGAGGGGTCTGGTTCAGGACCGCCAAAGCTGTTAGGCCAGTAATTGGGTCCAGCGGTGCCATTGCCGTCAATCCTCATAAAACCGTCCCGCTGGTAATTCTTCTCAGGCGCATGTCTGGGAGCGTTAACCGGGATAAGATGGTAATTGGGCCCCAGCCTATGGATGTGAGTGTCATGATAGGAAAAAACCCTTACCTGAAGCATTTTGTCGGGTGAAATCGCAATACCGGGAACCAGGTTGCCCGGACAGAACGCCGCCTGCTCAACCTCGGCAAAATAGTTCAATGGATTACAGTTCAAAACGAGTTTACCTATTTTTATCGGCGGTGTTTCTGTGTGTATGAAGTCCGAAAACTTGAGCGGGTCACGGATGAAAAAGACCGGAGTATTATTGCCGACAAGGTCATAGTTGCCTTCTTCGGTGTTAAATTTCACTGCGAAACCGCGGGGGTCCCGTTCCGCGTCGGCAGATCCCTTTTCGCCTCCAACGGTGAAAAAGCGTGCAAAGACTTCAGTTTTTTTGCCAATCGCAGAGAGGAACCTAGCCTTTGTGTATTTTGTCACATCAGCCGTGACTTCAAAGTAACCATGAGCCCCAGCGCCTTTGGCGTGAACCACCCTTTCAGGGACACGTTCCCGATCAAAGTGAGCAAGCTTCTCAAGGAGGTGGGCGTCCTGCAAAAGCAACGGTCCGCGAGTCTCCCGGCGGTCATACTGTTCTGGTCGTCACTCACATGCGCTCTAAAAGCTGTTTTGAGGAAATTTTTCTCCTTCGACGTGATTGGCCTCCTTTTCAATTTTGTTTAATAGAGTCGCATACTTCCAAAGGCTAATGGTAATCATGAGTCCCAAGTATGACTTTTATTCCGGTTTTGTCTTCAATCATTTTCGCAAGTTCTTCGGGTTTGAAGTATGGGCAATCGGGCTTCGCTGACGCCATGCAGGAGCTAAAGTGAATGACATCAGGCTTAAGTTCCGAAAGTTTCGCCGCCATGCCTATAGTTGGGATCACGGTCCTACCTGGACATTCACAGCTAACAAAAGAAACCACTGACGATGGCTCTTCGAAACGCCCCTCACCAAGGGCCGCGGCCTTAAGGCATCTCCATTCTCCAGGGCAGCCATATCCACTTTCCATATAAGCTCCACAACCTACGATAGCTACTTTTTTCATATTGAACCTCCTGTTTGAAAATTTAACGTTCAATGAACGATATCGTTCGCTGATCAGTTGAATATCGACAATAGATCTGGCAAAGCCCAAAATTTATTGGTGAATACTGGTGGAGTCATAAATGAATACGATTTGTTTTTTCTTTAGGCTGGCATATCGTCTTATTTCGGACAAAACGATAGGTCATTAATCCTAAGCGCCTTCCGGACGAATTTCGGCTCTGTGGTCCTCCGGGCACAAACTGAGAGATTCCTCCGGCAAAGGATTCATATCGAGACACAAAAAAAATAACTGTAGAAGACACTTCAGAAATAAATCGTAATGCGCCAATCTTTTCCTTTGATTTTTGTCCCAGGTATCACTCAACGTTTTAGATCCATGGAAAATGTTGTTTCTTACCGTGTACATGAAGTAGCGACATTTCTGTATTAACTCGAAGTTCTGCTTTGAGGCTTTGAGGCCTTTGTCACTTGTTTCCTCATCTAGTCTTATAGTCTGTGACAACTCTAAAAGACGCATGAAGAAATTTGTGGCGGCATCTCTGGTTGTCCTTGAATCAGTGGCTACTGAAGTCCATGGTCCCTCAAGGTCGGTAAGCCTGGCCAAAGGTTGAAAAGCCTTATGCAAAAGAGTTTGGTCTTTTTTGCATGCTTTTCTCATGAATTTTTCCAGTCTTTTTTGTTTTGCCAATTCTGAATCCGATTTGACCATTTCGGCTAGCCGTTCGTTATCGGGATTTTCCTGCTCCGCTGACCATGGAGTCAGTTTCCTGTGTCTTATCGAAGTCTCCCAATCATACTGGTAAATGCTGTTATAAATGAAGAAATTATAAACAAACGAAGTGGTCGGCATCGTAGAATAGATTCCACCATGAGGGTGTTCAGCATAGTGCCACATCTGCGCGTTGTCACAATATACCCCATAAAGTGATTGCAGGAAAGTTGTGATTTGATCGGCCATATCAGACTCCTCGAAGTTAAACTATAATCAGCAGGAATTCGGTGCAATCATACAGTGACAACCAGTGACTTAATGCTTGAACTTAATTAAGTTTAGGAGCTTAATTTTTTTTTGCAATGAGGGCGAACCATCGCCTAAGTTTTCATGGTTATTGGCGCATAATTAAAAACCCATTTTGGGGATTGTGAGGCTATTGTTCCTCAAATCAAATTTGAACGCCACTTGGAAATTGAATTGGAATTAAGATGGTGATCAGATGAATAATAAGACGTTCAGGCTTCTTTTAAATGTCTATCCTCCTTACTGGGCCACCGGAATTTCAGTAACAAAAGTCACCTCGGATTTCAGGGAGGTAGTTGTCCGTATGAAGATGAGGTTTTACAACCGCAATTATGTGAATACGCACTTTGGAGGCTCTCTCTATTCGATGTCTGACCCGTTTTACATGTTGATGCTGATTCAAATCCTGGGAAAAGAATATGTGGTCTGGGACAAGTCCGCAAACATAGATTTCATAAGGCCTGGGAAGGGGACAGTCACAGCGCGATTTGTAATAGACCAGGACACAGTCTCGGATATCCTCAAAAACACTCTCGACGGACAAAAATATACACCTACGCTAACCGTTGATATAATCGACGAAGAAGGTAAGACAGTGGCTCGTGTGCTTAAGACATTGTACATTCGAAAAAAGTAAATATATTTTAAAGGAATAACTATGTTGATCACTGAAATGCTGGCCCGCAACGCCAGAATGTATGGCGACGAAATTGCCCTGATAGAACGTGAGCCGGCTAAAGGAAAACGAAAAGAAATCACTTGGAAAACGTTTGATGACCAGGCGAATAAAATAGCCGACGCACTCTTGAGAAAAGGTGTCAAAAGGGGCGATACCGTAGTTCACTTAATGAAAAATTGTTTGGAATGGCTACCTATTTATTTTGGAATTCTCCGGACCGGAGCATCGGTCGTGCCGTTAAATTTCAGATTTGATCCCCTTGCGGTCAAACGCTGCGTTGAGATAGCAGATGCGAAGGCCTTTTTTCTCGGCAAGGAATTTGTCGAACACGCTGACATAGTGAGGAATGATCTTAAAGCAGTTACGAGTTTTGTATTCGTAGGCCCCGAGGAGACACGACCCAGTTTTGCCGTCTCATATGAGGCTTTTCTTGCCTCAGGCGCCAATGAAAGTCCTCAAATTCAGATCGACTTGTTTGACAACGCCGGGCTCTATTTTACTTCCGGCACAACAGGCAATCCTAAAGCTGTTCTGTTGACCCACAGGAACCTCGAGTTTGCCTGCTATGTTGAAAACAGTCATCATCATCAGACCCACGGTGACAATTTTCTCTGTATTCCTCCTCTCTATCACACTGGGGCAAAGATGCACTGGTTTGGCAATCTCGTGGTGGGAGCAAAATCTGTAATCTTAAAGGGAGTGGAGCCAAAGTGGATACTTGAAGCCGTGTCTGAAGAACAGGTGACAATTGTTTGGCTCTTGGTCCCGTGGGCGCTAGACATTCTTTTTGCCATAGAAAACCAGAACATACATCTCGAAGAATATGACCTGAGCCGCTGGAGGCTGATGCATATCGGCGCTCAACCCGTTCCTCCAAGCCTGGTTCAGGAATGGAAGAAGGTTTTTCCTCACCATCAATATGACACAAACTATGGCTTGACCGAATGCACAGGACCTGGGTGTGTACATTTGGGAATGGAAAATATGCACAAGGTTGGCGCTATCGGGATACCTGGGTTGGACTGGGAAATCAGGATAGTTGATTCTAAGTTAAACCAGGCGCCTCTTGGTGACGTGGGCGAATTGGCGGTTAAAGGTCCCGGCGTTATGAAGGAATATTTCCAGAACCCCAAAGCTACTCAAGAGGTACTACGAGACGGTTGGCTTCTGACAGGAGACATGGCCCGTCAGGACGAGGATGGGTTTGTTTGGCTAGTAGACAGGAAAAAGGACGTAATCATCACTGGCGGAGAAAATATATTCCCCGTTGAAATCGAAAGTTTTCTTCAAACTCATCCGAGGGTTCAGGATGTTGCGGTAATTGGGCTTCCTAATGAACGTTTGGGTGAAATACCCGCCGCTGTTATCCAGGTCAAACAGGGACAGGAACTTACTCATGAAGCAGTTGATGACTACTGCCGCAACCTGCCCAGGTATAAAAGGCCACGGAGCGTAATCTTCGCTGAAGTGCCTCGAAACGCCACCGGCAAAATAGAAAAGCCAATGCTCAGGAAACTCTATGGAGGAACTGGGGGAGGCTTCCCGGCGAAAATTTGAAAATAAAGAGGGGTTGTTTAAAAAGAACCAATCCAATATTTACGGAGTAGCGAATTTAATCGGTTAAGTAAGTTTTCAGATAATTGTCCATTTTGAGTTTTTCGCGAGTTCGTGTTGAACTCATGTATCGTACTTTACCAAAAATGGAACGAGCCGGTCCCCAAGGTCGATCATAGCGACCTAAAGTCCAGAATATGCCTGTGTAAGAATTCGGATTTCTACCATCAAGGGCATACTTGTTATTTAATTCTATCATTATTTTGATGGCCTTTTGTGGGGTAGAGGTCCATTCCAGGATCTTCTTGCCCCACAACATCCTCAGATAATTGTGGATGGATCCAGTCTTTACGAGTTCTCGTTGAGCAGCGTTCCAGATTGGGTCATGCGTCCGGGCCTTTTCAAGATCTTCAAGATCATAGAGATATTCTTTCGTATCATTCTGGTGCTCGGAAAGGGTTTTCCGAGCCCACTCAGGTAAAGATTCATAAGAATCATAATCACTTCTCAGCGAGCACATGTTGTACCCTAGTTCTCGCCATGTGATCAACTCATCAAGAAAAGATTCGGCGTTCTCACCAGCGCCCCACCAACCACTTCTCTTTCCGTCGGTCTTTGTGGAAAGTCTGTCAGGGGTCCAATCTTCGAAACGCATGAGGTTCCAGAATATCTCGTGAATTGATATGTGACCCCAATGAAGGTAAGGTGACAATCCGCTGGCAGCAGGAATATCAGGGTGATTTCTGTTTGCAGCGTATCCATGGAGACGTTGGTTGATAAAAATATTCAGGGTTTCAGTCGCAGCGATAGCGCCACCCTGCTGTGATAACGCCCGAACGTTGTGATCTATAGGCAGTTTGAATAGGTCTCTATTGGAAGACTCCAAAAGAGCGTCCTCAATTGGGGGCCATTGTTTCAAAATGTTTTCAGGAATTCTTTCTAAGGTTCGCAGCTTACGGTAAGTCAATGGCGCACTGGTGGGGGCTTCCAAAATATGTTTAGGAAGATGTTTTTGAAGGTATCTTCGAAATGAGAAAGCGCTGACAAAAACCTGATCTGTCTCAAACAGTGGTAACAGTCCGTTTGAATCAACCTGATCCATCCGGCAAGCCACTTGTGATAAGGCTGCTAGTGTCATCTTAGGCAGGAAAAAACATGGGAAATAGTCGCTAACGATAACGCACGCGTTTCCCGAAAGCTCTTTCAATAGGCCTTTTCCTGCGCCACGGACTGGTTCAACATACGGGTAATAGAAGGCCCCTGTGCCCTTTAGAGCTTGGCGGTTGTCCCTCATGCCATCCATGACAAAATTGTGAAATCGGTCACAGGCCCATTTCTGGCCCACTCTCAGGGCTTCAAGGACTATCAGCGGCTTGTCAAGCTGTTGTGCCCACATGATGGCTTTGTCGAGACTAAAGTTCCATTGAGTCCTTCGACTCGAGGTCATCCAGTAAATGACAAAATCCCCATCTTTGTTTACTGGTTGCTCGTTCAGCTTTTTGATTCTGTAATTTGGAACGTTATACATAAGGTCTTTCTCATTGAGATTGTCTATTGAATTGCTTAACATTGTATCTCAGATTGGAATATAGGGAACATCATTTTTTGTTTCTACATTTTGTTTTTCGAATAAGGATTGTTTTGGGGTTTATATAAAATGTTCATCGTTTTTGAAGGCATTGACGGAAGTGGTAAAAGCACTCAGGCTCGGCTATTGGCTGATTTTTTTGAATCGCGGGGAATTCCCTTTATACTGACACACGAACCTTCTGACGGAATAATTGGGCAGAAACTGCGTAGCCTTACTTCGAGGCTTACTCCTGAGGAAGAATCAAGTCTTTTCCTTGAAGATCGCGTTGATCACGTTAAAACAGTTATCAACCCTGCAATGCTAGCCGGTCAGCATGTAATCTGTGACCGATATTACTATTCGTCAGCTTCGTATCAAGGAGCTTTAGGTCTGGACCCTGTTGAGGTTCTTGACTACAATCGATCTATGGTCCCGGAACCTGACGTTGCATTTCTAATGGTGGTATCTGTTGAGACAGCCCTTAAGCGGATAGGCCAGTCGAGATCTGCCGGGTTTTCCATTTTCGAGAAAAGGAAGAACCTTGAAGCCGTGTCCTGTATTTACAGCACATTCCAGGACTATGTTATCAAAAGAATAGACGGCGAGCAGACGGAATCTGAAGCTCACGAAGAAATTGTCAAGTGGTTAAAGTTGCTTGGCGTCTGCGCATGATGACATTGAGTGTCTAATAGGATAGAAAAGTTTTCGAGATGATCGTAGAATGATTTTGTCAAAACTAGATTTACCATATTTGGATTTGGTGGCAAGGAAGAAAAATAGATGAAAACTCCAGATCAATATTATGAAGCTTCTTGTCCATAAAAAGAGTTGCAATTTAATTTTGAAAGGAAATTCTAATGAGGGTCGCATTTATTGGACTAGGCACCATGGGAGAACCAATGGCCTTAAACATATTGAAGGCCGGCCACGATCTTGTCGTTAATAATCGCACAAAAAACAAGGAAGAGATGTTGGCCGCTCACGGCGCCAAGCGGGCCATAACCCCTCAGGAAGCCTCTCGCGAGGCGGAGGTGATCATAACCTGTCTGAGTGATACACCTGATGTCAAAGAAGTCGTCCTGGGAGAAAATGGTATTATTCATGGGGCTCAAGCCGGATCAGTTGTAGTGGATATGTCGACCATTAGTCCCGAGGCCACATGTAGGATGGCTGAAGCTTTGTCCGAAAAAGGCATAAAAATGGTGGACGCCCCTGTCTCCGGTGGATCCGAAGGAGCTATACACGCCACTCTTGCTATAATGGTTGGCGGTGACAGTCTGGACGTAGAGAAGGTATTGCCGGTACTAAAGTCAATGGGTACTACAATCACGCATGTGGGTCCCATTGGAGCAGGACAAATTACTAAGTCTATAAATCAAATTATTATTGCGGGGGTGTATGTTGGTGTTGCGGAAGGAATGGCTCTAGGGCTCAAAGCAGGTCTGGACATGGAAAAGGTGGTCCAGGCGATCAGTCAAGGCGCTGCCGGTTCCTGGGTGCTTAGCAATCGCGCCAGGAACATGATTAATAACACCTATCCACTAGGTTTTCGCGTCAGGCTTCACCAGAAGGACCTTGGGATAGCCCTTGATACGGCCCGAAAGCTCGGCGTTACGCTTCCTGTTGCCGCTGTGGTGGATCAGATAGAAACAGCGGTTATTGCAAATGGTTATGGTGACGAGGATGTCTCGGCTGTGGCTCGCTGCATACGAGAGCAATCTGGCATTCGTTGAAACTGTATTGTAGGATTGGGAGACAAAAACAACTTGGAATATGAATAAGTTACTGGCGGAGAGAGAGGGATTCGAACCCTCGGAACACCTTATGAGCATTCACGCGATTTCCAGTCGCGCCCCTTCGGCCACTCGGGCATCTCTCCATGACCGTAAAACATGATTATATAAACTGAATATAAGATTCGGTCAAGGATATTTAATGGAACGTGTAAAGACCCCCATATCTAAAGCGGGATTCGCCGCAATAGTCGGTCTGCCTAATGTGGGCAAATCAACCCTTGTCAACAGATTGACGGAGACAAAACTATCAATCGTATCTTCAAAAGCGCAAACAACACGAAACACGGTATCGGTAATCCTGACCCTTCCGAACACTCAAATTATATTCCAGGACACTCCTGGTTTTCATGAAGCGACTACAGCTCTAAATCAGGCCTTTGTTGATTCTGTTATAAGAACCGTTAAGATGACGGATATAATCGTTCTCGTCATAGACCCAACTACCAAAGAATCCGACCAGGGCCAGGAAGTTGAGCGCCTTGTGTCAGAATCCGGAAAACCAATAATTTTGGCTATCAACAAGATTGATACTCTTGATAAAAAATTCGCAGAGCATTTGGTTTCTAAAAGATCTTCGAACACGCGATTCAGTCTGGTTTTAGGAATCAGCGCACTCACTGGCTACAATTGCGATCTTCTTATCAATAGAGTGATAGAGCTATTGCCCAAAGGCCCCTATTTGTATGGCGAGGATGACTTGAGCGATATGCCTGAGCGATTTTTTGCCACAGAGTTGATTAGAGAACAGATTCTGAAACTCCTGGTCCAGGAAGTGCCTCATAAAACAGCAGTTACAATAGAAACGTTCAAAGAAATCGAAAATAGGGTTTTAATTCAGGCAAACATTCATGTTGAACGTGACAGCCAGAAAAAGATCTTGATCGGAAGGGGTGGAAACATGATTAAAAGCATTGGAACCGCGGCCCGTCAAAGGATTGAGGAATTCCTGGAGCGCTCTGTCAGGCTTGAACTGTTTGTGAAAGTCTCTCCAAATTGGACTAGGAGTATAAACAAACTAAAAGAATTTGGGTACCTGGATTCCAAATAAAAGAGCATCATTTAAAACAGCCATGTTGGTCCGTTTCAATCGAATTCTACCGCCAGCCGCTCCGCAAGCTTTTTCATTTCCGGTGAAATTTCTTTTTTAGGCTGATCTTCATCCTTGTGGATAATTCGAAACAACTCTATCTGAGCTTCACCAAGTTGAAGAGGAATTTCAAGATTCTGCGCCATGTCGAGGAACTTGAAGATTTCAGAAAGAACTGATTTATTTGACCAGTCCTGACCAAGTTCTTCAACGAGAAGTCCGATTCGATGACTTATCAGTTTTTGGGCTGCGCTTAGATCCAATTCTATTTTCCAAAAATTTATATCTCTTAGGGTTGACTCCAGGCGTTCCGGGAAGATTTCCTGGGATAATTTTTCTAGCTCCCTAAGAAATTTTCGGTTTAAAATAAATCTTGCGGCAGCCCTGAATGTGTCAGGCAAACGTGAGTTGTGGTTCACTATTAGGCGTGCTAAATCTTCATTCTTTTTATAGAATGTGCCCAATAAGGCCGCTTGTTCCTGAAACATTCTCTTGGTCACGAGTTCAAGAAGCCTGGATCTTTGTTCTACGAATAGATCCTTAAACGTGAAATAATCGTGGGGGAAATATCCATCGAGTTTCCGTATCAATTCTGTGGAGGAATGTTTTTTGAAAGTGTCTATGAGAACCTTTTTTAATTCCTCGTAACCCAGCTGCCCACCTGACAATGGTTGAACTGAACAGCGAAGGTCTACAGCGCCCAAATACAAAACTGCAAAAATGAGTCGCTGTTCGAGAAGGGTGACGGAACTTTGTATCCTCACCTGACCAATCAATAATATTCGTTCCCCAAAGTCTTCTCTTACAAAATCAACTAAATAAACTTTATAAACATATACTTTTTGAGACACGTGAGATTTCTCAAAAAGAATTGAAATGGCTACATGCGCTGCCACTTGTGGTAAATCAACTACTTGTGGGGCAATTTTTTCTTTGTATAGCTCATCTCCATGAATGTGAGGTTGAGTGTTACTAACCGCTGGAAACAATTCTCTCAAGAATTCGTTGACCAGAGCAGGATCATAGGCGCTTGCGAGTTGTAGAACGCGCCCGGCGTAACCGAGTATTTGTAAAGTTTCAATTCCGGTAATGTCGTCAAAGAACCACCCGCAACTCGTATACATCAACATTCGATTTCTTTGCATTTCCAACAAACTTAACGCTTCAACATATTCGGCGGGGGCCAGTTCGTTCTTTTCGCATGATTTTAGAAAAGCGGTCATTTCAGATCGGTCACGTAACAGAAGATCAATGTAATTGTCGCGTGCGATCCATGGATCTTTGAATAAATCTCCTCCCCGTTCTTCAAATATCTTATCAACACCCTCTCGCACCAAATCAAGGGACTTGCGTAGTGGTGTACGCCACGCCTGGTTCCATCCGGGTTTTTTATTGGCGCAGCACCCACAATCTCTCATCCAACGCCCTACCCCGTGCGAACAACTCCACGAAGTTCTTTCAATAATTTCTACTTGAGCTACCGGTGGATAGCTCGCAAGAAATTCTGCGTAATTCGTTAATTTTAGGTCAGGTTCATTGATCAATTGCTCTATAGCAAAAGCCAAAGCCATCTCGCCAAATCGATGGTGGTGACCGTAAGACTCGCCATCCGTAGCAATATTTACCAATTGGGGCCAATTTCGCTGGTTGGAAAAAGCCCCCATTAATCGTTCTTTGAAGGCAGCCCCACTATTAAGCAAGCCTTCAAAAGCAATTGCCTGAGAGATGGGGGCATCAAAAAAGAAAATAGTGATTTGAGACCCATTTGGTAACTGGCACAGATAGGGTCTAGATGGGTCAATTGCGGTACCATCGATATTCCGCCAGTAATCAGATGGTTTTTCCCGAATTCTTTTCGCCTGATGAGGTGATAGAATTGTAAACAATAAACCATTATCTACCATTATTCTTAGCGTTTCTAAATCCACGGCCGTCTCAGGAAGCCACATTCCCTCAGGATCACGATTGAAACGTTTCTTAAAATCCTCAATACCCCATAATATCTGCGTGATTTTGTCTCGTAACGTCGCCAAAGGCATAATCATGTGATTATATCCCTGGGCTATGGCATTACCATGTCCGGACCTATTGATCATGGAATTCGCGTCAGCTTTTAGAATTAACTCGTAGGCAGTCTTTTCTTGCCGTTCCATCCATGAAAGTAACGTGGGGCCGAAATTGAAACTGATGTATTCATAGTTGTTGATTATTTCGCGTAACCTTCCCTGACTGTTTAACAACCGGGCCTCAGAATTTGGACGGTAACACTCATATGCAATTCTTTCGTTCCAATCATGGAAAGGATGTGCCGAATCCTGTTTTTCGATTTCTTCAAGCCACGGGTTTTCTCTCGGTGGTTGATAGAAGTGACCATGAATACAAATTTGTTTTTTAAAGTGTGGACCCATACACCGCCCTCTATGGTTTTAAATATTAGCAAAAAAACCCACCCTTTGTAATCAAAAGGTGGGTCCAAATTTTTGCGGCGCCTGAGACTAAGTTAAATTTTAACGCTGGTAGGCTGATTTTTTGTACAGTTCTCGATTTCTTGATTGATGACTTTTTATAATTTTTTGAACTCTTCCCTTTGTAAGCATGACTCTTCTTATGGGGCTTCGAGTTCTTGGATAGTTTGGATGTCGCTTTCTTATGCGAAGTTTTTGTACTGCTACTTGATGCGGTTTGATGACGAGTTTTCTTAAAGGCTTTTGCCAACGAGTCATAGGGCTTTGAATCAGCTAATTTGAAATTATCAAGTGATAGCCCTTCGCTTGTCATGGCTGCAAGCGCCTGTCCCGAGAAATTAGCAAATAGACATACAACCAGAAAAGATACCAGTACAAGGAATCTTGTCATGTTTTTCATCTCCTGTTGACATGGAATTGCAGTAACTATAGCAACTTTGTTGACAAAAGTCAATCATCAAATAAACTCTCAAGTTTATGAACTGTTACTCACATAAAAATATGACCCATAAGTATTATGGTCTAATATATTTGCACTTCCTGATTTTCTGGTAAAACCATAATGCAGCGCCCGCTCTTTAGACCTTTTGCTGACATTGAGCTTAGGGTGCGTACCATGTATTATTGAGATGATAATTTAGGCATTTTTAGCAACTTTTACCTGAGGAGTTATAGCAATGAAAAAAGTTAAATACTTCTTGACCCTTGTAATTGTGGCGCTACCCATCGTGTTAATAAATTTTGGCGTATTTGTCACGCCTGCAAACTCTTTTGAGGACATTGAACAACAACGCGACCTCTGTATACAAGACTGCCATGAGCAATTCGACAATGACGATCCAGGGTTATGGCAACTTTCCGCCCAGTGTATCGATCGATGCGAAAAAAGATATTGGAAAAAATGGAATCGACAGATGAATAACATTGGGAATGATTAATCAAATCTATCTGCCTAGCGCCGAAAACTGAGAATTATATGTAGTGGATCAGTAAAGTCACAAGAGATATTTTTAGGACTGATTCAGGGAGGATGTTCAAAGCTAGCGATTCAAGTAAATCGCTGCTCCCATAGCTGTTCATCTACCAGATATAACGTTGTAATCCCAGCATAAAGGCCAGACCGATTATCACAGCCACCGACACTACCACCAGTAGATCCGGAACTGCCGAGAAAACCGCTTCGCCCCTGTTAATATGCCTTCGTGCAAGAATAAAACGCATCCCGGAGACAACAATCATAAACCCAGCAAGGACAAAACATAGAAGACTCAAAAATATAGCACTATTGCCATGATTTTGAGCCACTTTCCCTTCTTCAAAAGCAACTAAATGTCGCAAAAATATTTCAAATTTTTCTATAACAAAACCAAACGCTAAAAGCGAAATACTGGTTCGAGACCACGACAAAAAGGTCCTTTCATTAGCCATATGCGTCCGCTGCCAGGCCAGGAAAATTCTATCATCGTCCATCACCGCCGGTGGTTTGGATTCTGTTTTTCGCTTGTTCAGCCACATGATGATTTCCTCAAAAAGACCCAATTTCCACTCCGAATTCGGCATATTTGCATACTATTAAAAATCATAACTTAAGCCAACTCCAAATATGAAAGTTTGTAAGACTTCTTGTTTGCTAGACTTTGAATTGGAGAAAATGGAATGCGTGGAATAGAGGATCAGGCCAACCGGGCAAAACGACACTTGGAGATTAACAAGAAGCTTAAAAAGTCTGTGATCACGTGTTACCGAGTGGTTGACTTCTGGCTTGAGATCCGAGGCCAAGCATAACAGGATTCTAAAATTTCATCCCCTGAACAGAAACCCTGCGATTCGCGCCTCGAATCTCAGACCCATGAGTCATTTGAGTTCTACAAATGGTTTTATGGTTTACTTCGTTTCTTTTTTTACTTTTTTTTCTTTCTTCACCTTTTTGGCCTTGACCGGTTCATTGGCTTTGGCTTTGGCTTTTTTTGCTTTCATTGGTTTGCAAGCATAAGCCGGGGCGCAGCAATAATAGCCACAACCAACAGGGGCGCATACGGGAACACAGCAAGACTTTGCGCTGTTTCCGAAGAATGGTAGACCATTAAAAAACGCGGACGCCGGTTGCGCATACAATCCAGCAAGAAGGCCGAGTGAAACTGTAAGAGCGATTAATACGAGCAGCTTCTTCATTTTTCGTTACTCCCTAAATGATCAAAAAATCCTTTAAGGGGATGATCTTTTCCTATTACCATAAAAATTTGTAATTTGTCTAGTCATTCAATCGAGATAGGTTTTTGCCAAACGGTTGAATTGTTTGGAAGTAGTATAAGTTATTGCGAATTTTCATCACGTGCGCTAAATCAAATCATGTGAAAGCATCTGGAAAATCGATGGACAACATTTAATCAACGAAAGGCGTCATCTCGCCATGATAATTGTTACTGGTGGAGCAGGTTTTATAGGGAGCAATCTAGTCAATGCACTCAACCAATTAGGTGAAGAACACATATTGATAGTTGATCATTTAGGGACCAGCGAAAAGTGGAAGAACCTTCGGGACGTTAAATTCCTGGACTTTGAAACCAAGGAAAACTTCATTTCTAAAGCTGAAAAAGGGCTGTTTGGTAATGAGGTTTCGGCCGTGTTTCATCTGGGCGCGTGTAGTTCAACGACCGAAAAGGACGCGGATTACCTGATTCAAAACAATTATGAATATTCTCGAAGGCTTGCAACAATATGTGCCGAAAAAACAATCCGTTTTATTTACGCTTCCAGCGCGGCCACCTATGGCGCTGGCACGGAAGGATATTCGGACAAACCAGAACCAGGTCCCTATTTACGTCCGCTCAATATGTATGGTTATTCAAAACACCTGTTTGATTGCTGGGCGCATAAAACAGAGTTTCTTAAACGGTCTGTCGGACTTAAGTATTTCAATGTTTTCGGGCCGAATGAATATCACAAAGGCGCCATGCGGAGTGTGGCCATCAGGGCCTATAGCCAGGCCAAACAAAATGGAATCATTAAACTTTTTAAATCCTATAGACGCGATTATGCGGATGGAGAACAACGCCGTGACTTCATTTATGTTAAGGACGCCGTTAAAGTCACGCTGTTTTTCCTGGAAAGGCCCGAAGTAAACGGATTGTTCAATGTGGGTACAGGGGAGGCCAATACTTTCAACAGATTGGCTAGCGGTGTTTTTTCAGCACTCAAAATCCCTACCCGTGTAGAGTATGTTGACATGCCATCTGGTTTGAATAAACGATATCAATATTACACTTGCGCCGAATTGGAGAAACTAAGAAGCGCTGGTTATCAAGACAATTTCTACAATCTGGAAGAAGCGGTACAGGATTACATTTTAAACTATCTTGAAAAAGTGTCCGCCTTTGAAATGGTAGAAACTTAGTAAAAGACCAATCCGTCGGTTTATCATTCTCCGGTCTTGGTAAGGATTAAACCGGCCAAGGGTGGTAGCGTTAATTCCAGAAACTGTTCATAACCATGATGTCGGCCACGTTTGGCATCAACAAAAACGTCGTTACCAACATTTCCACCACCATAATATGCAGAATCGGAGTTGAGTATTTCTTTATATGATGTCATCTCAGGCACACCAACACGATAATTTTGTCTCACTACCGGTGTAAAGTTTAACAAGCATATTAGATACTTATCGTGGCTTCGCCTGATATACGACAACACGCTGTTGGCATTGTCATTACAGTCTATCCAGGAAAAGCCTTCCGGCCTGCAATCCCATTCCCATAGAGCGTTATTCGCGTTATAAAGTGTGCACAAATCTTGCACAAATTGTGAAATCTGCCGATGAGAATCATAGTTTAGCAAGTGTTTTTCCAGACTTGACTCGTGGCTCCATTCATTCCATGAGCCTAATTCCGATCCCGCAATAAGTAATTTCTTTCCGGGATGGGTATACATGTATGCGAACAACAAACGCAGATTAGCGAATTTTTGCCAGTCATCGCCCGGCATTTTGCGAAGAAGGGAGCCTTTCCCGTAAACGACCTCATCGTGTGATAAAGGCAACACAAAATTTTCACTGTATGAGTACATCATGGAAAATGTCAGCTCATTATGGTGAAAATTTCGGTGGACGGGGTCTTTCGAAAAATAGTCCAGGGTATCGTGCATCCAACCCATATCCCACTTAAAGCCGAATCCAAGGCCGCCCAAATAGGTCGGAGTGGTTACTCCCGTCCAAGCTGTTGACTCTTCCGCGACCGTAAAACAGCTTGGAAATTTTGCATACACTATGGCGTTAAATTCCTTGATGAATTCAATGCCCTGAAGGTTTTCATTGCCTCCGTACATGTTAGGGATCCATTCTCCCTCGGACCTGCTGTAATCGAGATAAAGCATTGAAGCGACTGCGTCTACTCGCAATCCGTCAATATGATATTTGTCGAGCCAGAACAGCGCGTTACTAACCAAAAAATTCCGGACTTCATTTCTACCATAATTAAAGATCAGCGTTCCCCAATCTCTATGTTCCCCTTGTTTGGGATCATCATGTTCATATAGAGCAGTTCCGTCAAACAAGCGTAAGCTATAGTCATCTTTTGGGAAATGAGCCGGAACCCAATCAAGTATGACTCCAATGCCGTTACGATGAAGCGTGTCTACGAAGAATTTGAAATCATCAGGGGTTCCAAATCTACTGGTTGGAGCATAATACCCTGTAACCTGATAACCCCAGGACGGGTCGTATGGGTGTTCCATAATCGGCATAAGTTCCACATGCGTGAATCCATACTTTTTCAGATGGGTAACCAGTGGTTCTGCAAGTTCCCGATAACTGGCCCACCTGTTTCCATCTTCTTCTATTCGCATCCATGATCCCAGATGAGCCTCATAAATGTTCATGGGTGAAGCGAAATGATCAGCTCGATCCCGCTTCTCAATCCATTGTTTGTCCCCCCATTCATAGCCGCCTATGTCCCAGATCCTGGATGCAGAGCCTGGTCTGAGTTCCATAGCAAATGCGAAGGGATCAGTCTTGATTCTTATGTCATCGGAGTTCGACTTGATCTCATATTTGTATAAACTCCCCTGAGTGAGACCTGGCACAAAAAGTTCCCAAGTTCCCGATTCTCCCATACTCCGCATCGGAAACAGTCTTCCATCCCAATTATTGAAATCTCCAATTACACTCACTCGCTTAGCGTTAGGCGCCCATACAGCAAAAGAGACACCTTGAATCCCATCGAGAGATCGAGAATGTGCGCCCATTTTTTCGTAAAGATTGTAATGCCTACCCTCACCCATAAAATATAAATCCTGATCGCCAAGAGTTGGCATAAAACGATATGGTGGATCAATCGTCCAGGAAGCCCCATCCTTGAAAATAAACCGAACAAGATAATCCATTGGTAAAAACATGTTTGGCAGCCATGTCCAAAAAAAACCGGCGATATCTGTTTTTCTTAAAGAGACAATTTCGTCCTTAATTATCAGTTCTGATGAAATCGCTTCAGGATGGAAAAATCGGAAGATCAATCCATCTTGACCGTCAATTTTTGTCGGATGGGCTCCCAAAACGCTGTGGGGATCAGAATGTTCGATGCGCAAAATTCGCTGAATATCTTCAGCGGTGATACCGGTCAAAAGTTCTTTGGAAAGCATGACAGCCTCTGAAATACCTGCTAATTATGGCTTTTGATTGACGTAGCCTTTACTGGAAAAGAAAAATAATCAAGATCAGGCGAAATAGTCGGTCCATGGGAGGAACAAGAGATTACAGCGCTTCGTTCGGCAAAGGGATGTTCTCTGGTTTCACATAGAGTATCCTGTGGCAGTTCGGACAATAGATAAATTCCTGCTGTCTCAATACTCTGAGACTAAGTTGAGGTGGAATAGCAATGTGGCAACCATCGCAGGACCCGTTTACCATTTCTGCTATAGCGTTGCCCCTCAATTTTCTTACCATGGTATAACGCTTGTAATATTCTTTCGTAACGTTCTCAGCCAGCTCTTGCTGTTCAACTTTTAGAGACTCCAATGCCTTTGCGGCATCAAAAAGTATTTTTTCTGATTCCGTTTTTCGGTCCACCATGCCTTTTTCACACTCACTGTAGTCAGCCTTTTTTCTTTCCAGACCTTTTTTTAGTTGTTCAATTCGGTTCATCAACTCAAGCACAGCTTCTTCGATTTCCCCTGCGACTTTTTTACCGAGTCTTATTTCTCTGGAAAGGGCCTCGTGTTCTTTAAGGTTTTTGATGCTCAAGAGTCTGCGTTCAGATCTCTTAATCTTTTCTTGCTCCACGCTCAACTCAGCCTCTTTTTTCTCAAGCTCCGTTTCTGCCGCCAGTAAATTTCCCTCGGTTTCAGATATCTCATGTCTCAATGAAACCAGGTTCCTGGCCATTTCCTGAAGTTCCTTGGGCAACTGTTCCAGAATCGTTTCATGCTGATCTACCTGAACGTCTATGTCCTGAAGTCGCATAAGCAGCTGCAACTGTTCTTTCAATTGATCATTCCTCCTGGTCTTTCAAAGCGTATATCAGTGAATGGATTTTTTTCTTCATAAGGATAAAGATCGATGCTCCAACCTAATTTGCAAATTTCATTTTCAAATCTGTCTCGCATTAATTTAATCGCGAATTTTTCCAATCCAAAATGTCCGGCGTCTATCAAAGAAATTTGAGAAGATTGGGCGTCAACCGCGCCGTGGTAACGGACATCCCCAGTAATCATAACATCAGCCTTAGTCAGGATCGCCTGTTCGAGATATCCCATCCCGCTACCGGATACCAGGAATACTAAATTCACCATTTTATCCAATGGACCAACGATTCGCACTGAGTCCAGGGCCAGTTTCTGGCAAATCATCTGGGCCAGTTTAGATACAGCTTCTGATTTAAACAGTTTGCCAAGTCTGGCACATGGCGCGTTGAGCGGAATTTGGACTTCCACAAGGCCTAACAATTCGGAAAGAAAGTCATTCAAGCCCCCTTGAGCCGCATCAAGATTCGTGTGTAGACTCATAATATCCACATTGGCTTTAGCGGCTGATAGAATGATTCTCCCTGTTAATTCGGATGTGATGACTCTTTTAATTGAATTTAAAAGGACAGGGTGATGGGTAACCAGCAAATCACAATTATTTTCCGCAGCAAAATCAACTGCTTTGACCGAAGGATCCAGACTGAAGGCGATCGCTGTTACCCTCCTTGAAAGGTCACCTATCTGAACTCCACTATTGTCCCACGGTTCCGTGTTAGTAAAAGGGAACAATTTGTCGGCCAAGTGTAGAATATGTGAAAGCGTGGGAACCATTAGACGAATTCAACCAGACATCCGGTTTGAACGAAAATTATAAAAAGATTTCCTATTTCGGAAAAAGTTTTGGCGTGATACCAATTTCTCCGATAGCGATTGCAAGCCATAAGGACAAACCCGAAAACATTTTCCTACAAAAAAATCACGGGGAGCCTTGATGGGCTCCCCGTGAGAGATGACTCTACCATATATGTGCAACAAATAAGTTTCATCTACGACTTCCGGTAAATGGTGGGCCCACCTGGATTCGAACCAGGGACCAACCGGTTATGAGCCGGGAGCTCTACCAGCTGAGCTATGGGCCCCCTACCATATGGCAAATAATAATTATATAGTCACTTTGGGAATTAGTCAACAAGACAGGAAACATTTTACGAGCTAAATCCACATATCTCACCTTACCAGTGATCGACCAACGTTGAAATTGTCAATATCCCCACCAACGCCGAGGATCTTGGTAGTTCGGCCACTGATTATTCACACTACGACGATATTGGTCCTGGCCTGAAGCTTCAGAATAGGGTAGAACGGTTTCCCTACCCTCCACTTCTTTGACCTCAGCCACTGTTACGACTACTTTGTCGAGTAAAGCCTTTCTCTTTTTTAGTATGTTTCCGGCATCCTTGCGCTTCGCGGATTTATCCATCTGCAAGCAACGCTGGAGTTCACCAAAAACCTTGTTCTCTGTATTCAAGAGGTTTCGCAATTCTTTTCTCTGGCCCGCCAACAGATCTTCTTTAACCTTTAGCGCCTCAGAGATCTGCAACGCTATTGTCTTGTGTTCATTAGGATCTATTAGAGGTCTTTTGGTGATCTGTTCAATGGGAGTTTGTTCTACTGCGCTAAATCCGTCAACCTTCTGTTTCATCTCAGAATACAGTTGTTCCCATCGATCTTTAAGCTGAGAGCATTCCGAATCAGGTCCTTGAGCGAACGCAGACATTTCTATACAAATTGACATTACGCATAAAAACACCATACACTTAGATAACTGAACGAATAATTGCTGCCGCCGATTCACGGGAACTCTCTCCTTTCACTCAAACCCTGTAAACAAATATTAATACAACCGTATGAATTGCCACAACATTATATTAAACTATTTTTTCAACTTTTTCCACAAACTTTGCATGTTTCGAATGATGTTTCTTAACTATTGGCTTTGGCACGCTGATCTCATTGCTCCAATTTATCAATTGGCTTTGGCGCCTCGAGATATTTGCTCCATCATATAAGACATTTTCTCTGAGATTGCATGATAAATCCCACCTCTCTCAAACGAATCCTGTAACAATTCGACGAATCGGTCAAAAGCTCCATCAGTTTCCAAAATAAATTTGGCGTTTCGAGCTTCTTCCTCTGTGAACTCACCATTTTCGTTTCTGGCGACATCATCAAACATAGACAGTAAGCCCCTTTTATCACCCCAGAAAACGATCACATTTGACATGTATTCATTCAACGCGCGCAGTTCGTTTAATAGTTCTTCACGGGTCATTGATTCGTATTCCATTATTTTCCCTCAGCAATTCTTAAAATATAACCGGTAATTCACTAATTTCTTTTAAATCCTGTTTATTTAATGAATTGGAAATGTTCTCTTCCCAACGGAAAAACTTACGTGACAGATTTTCAACATTTAGAAGCGTTTCCGAGATTTCTTCTGCTAAAACACGATCATGGTTCCTTTTAGCCTTTGTAAGTCTTTCTTTTAGATAGTTAATCAGTTTCCGCGCCTGCTCGGGACTCTCAAGATAAATGTGAGGATCGTACAAACTGCCGGCCCGTTCTTTTGGACTCCATCGAGTTCTGATGTCGTTTATATGTTCTCGTAACATTAGAAAACAGTCCTTGAAAAAAATTGAACACTCTCTCAATTAAGGAATCTAGTTAACAAATTTGAAAAAAAGAGAGACTATATTCAAATCATAACTTATAAAGGGCTAAACTTCAAGACGCCGATCCCCGGTCTTGAAAACAGGCAGGTCAATGTGCTAGGATTTCTTTAATATATTTACAGGGTGCACTCATGCGACTCTTGAAAGCTTGTTTATTATTGTCCGCAATTGGGTTTATCGTTTTGATCGAAGGCCACATTGGATTTACAGACCAGGTTTGGACCAAATGTCACATCACCTGTCGGTGTCTCCAAGACAATTCCGTTGGCAACTTCTCTTTTGTAATTCCTGTGGACAGATCTCCGGATATTGGTTTTGACGCAGATCTTGCCTGTAAGAATTACGGAAACAAAATTTGCTCCGATGGGTGTAATGGATTGAAATTCTCTTATACCTATCAAGTGACTTCTCCCTGACTTACAGCTACCTGGGAAAAGTCGGTTCTGAGCCCGCCTCTTAATTAACTCTTAATGAAATTGGGTTTAAAATCCGGGTCATACTTTTTGAATGGGGCTTAAGTTTTTGATTTAGGCGCTCGCCCGAAAACTATGAGGACAACCGCCACACTCAGGAGAACTCCTCCAATAACAGCCTCAGTTGTCCTATTTCTAATATAGAGTAAACTCAACAAAAAAGCGCAAACAGTAACTAAAACCAGAGCGAACCAATCACTAGTAAAGATCTTGGATATCCTCATCGTTACTGTTTTATTGTTGAACCGCAGAGAGCTTATCATGGTACTCTGAACGGTTCATGAATGAAAAATACAGGAGATAATCTAACGATTTCAGGGCTTGCAGGGCTTCATCCATGGTTTTTCGCGCTTCACCAAACTTTCCTAATTTTTTGTAAAACACGGACCGCTCTGCCATTAACGACGCGTTTGATAATTCATAATATTTGGAAGCTTCTTCGAAATTTTGGGTCTTGGCGTAAAAATTTCCCAATTCAAGAAGTGACTTGATCTCACTTTTTGTATCTCCAGATTCTCTTGCCAACCAAAGGGCACGATAATTATCGAGAACCGGGATGACTTCCAACCCCAAGCTTTTGGCCAAGTCCCTCATCTTGGCCCTGTTGGATTCAAGCAAGTTCTTTGAAAGTGTCCCAGCCCAGGTTAAATCTTCCAGGGCTTTGACCTTTTTGCCGAGTTTCTCGTGAATGATTCCACGGAACTCCAACGCCCTGGCTCTATTATCATTGACGCCCAGCTTTTCCCGAAAAGCAAGAGACACATTCACAGCGTCCAAAGACTTTTTGTAGTCACCTAGTTCATAAAAATTGCGGGATAAATTTTCCAGAACCGGGATCATTTTCGCTTCATCTTTTTGTTTTCTGAGCCGTTTTAATTCACTAATGTCACTGTTAATTGAATTTGCCGAACGTTTCACTACGTTTTTGGAAATCGCCCGTTCAATTGCCCGATGTTTCACGCTTTCAACCTTTACAGGTTTCATCGCGTCAGGATGTATGGATGCGGTGGGCGCTGTAATTCCATTTTTAACTTCATCTTTTTGCTGAGAGCGTTCAGTTGACGCATAGTTCTTTGGCTTTGAGCTACCGTTAGTTATGGGTCCCGAAACACTTGGTTGAGAGGCCGTTTCCACCTTTTGGAAACTTTCCGGTTTCTTGTCAAACACTGATTTAACATGCCTGAAATTCATTTGAGGGCTATGTGTTTTTGAAGTTCGGGTTTTTTCCGAAGCGTCCTGAGTAACCGTTTGTTTCGATTGAGTTGCAATCTTAGGAACTGAGACTTGCGCAACGGCTTTGGCCGTTGCTAATTTCGTTTGAGCGCTTTGATTCGGGGCTGGAGCGTTCTTTCGTTGATCAAAAGCTCCACTCGCCAAATCCTGTATTGCATTGGTCAAGGCTGAACGCCCCGAGGCGGTGGCTAGATCTTCTGCCTGCGAAAATAGCGTCTTTGCCTTATCCGTAGATGATTCAAGATTCCTAAGTCTGGCCAGCTCAATTAAGGCCAAAATCTTTTCTCCTGAGGCTTTCAATGAAGATGAAATTTTTATGGAGCCATCAAGAGCTTCTTCTGCTTTGAGATAATCGCCACACCGAATATAAATTTTCCCGATTTCAAGGAGAGCCCATGCGACAGCCCGATAATTCTTGTTTCTTCTTTCAAGCTGTCGAATGTCCTCAAATCTAACCATGGCTTTGTGATCATCAGATTTTTCTACAAAATCGTGAGCCTGACGGAGGATCTCCGCCGAAGCTGGAGCAAGTTGGCCGATTATCTTGTTCCTGATTTGCTTGCTGTAAGCCTCAATGTCGTCAGGAAGGTTAGTCTGAGCGGGTTTTGAAATTCTTTTCTTAACAATTTGTTCGATATAATCCGGACGCCTGTTAGCAAGCACAACTTCTCGAGTTTTTTTGATCGGGACGATTGTCGATTTTGCCGGAAGCTTAGTGTTTGTTTTAGTTGAGCTTTCAGATTGAATGTTAGGTTCTTTGTGAATTCCGGGAAGTGAAGATCCGGAACTAACAGAATCCAAAGCGGCTATTTTCTTTTCAACGAAGGCTATGATTTCAGGTTCTTTGAGTACACCAAGAGCGACCTGATACATTTTTAGCGCTTTGTCCCTATCTCCTAAATGCTCGAGAGACTGTCCCATGAACAAGAAGGATCGTGGGTCTACGGGATGCAGTGAAACCGCATTGTCGAAATCTTTTATAGCGGAGCGGTAATCTCCCATGGCCGCTTTCACTATGCCGATATTTGTAAAAATTTTACCTTCCAATCCCCCGTAATTGAGCGCTTCTTTAAAATCCGTCAGGGCCTGATCATAATGTCCCTGTTCGAGATAGACCACTCCCCGGTTGTTCAATGCGTTAGTGTAATGTGGGTTAATTTCCAGACTCTTGTTGTAATCGGCGAGGGCTTTTTCCAGATCACCCAATCTTTTATAAGCGACCCCCCTATCATTATAGTATTTGTATTCATTGGGGTTCATTTCCGCGGCCCGAGTAAAATGCTGTAAGGCCTCCCTGACATTTCCATTTTTCATCGCTACCAGACCCGCATTGTATTGTTGGCGATCGGTGCTTTCCGCTGCGCTGAACCCGGGGCCAAGCGATGCAAAAACGAGGGTCAACAAAATCAGTATCCGGAATGACTTCATCTGACGTTCCCCTCGGGGCTTAATGACCTGAGATACAAATTAGAAAAAAACGGTTCATGACAATTCCCTTCAAGCAACGAGAACTTTGCCTGTAGCGCCAAGTTGTCCCCAATCTTATCTAAAGAAGTCGCCGCGCCGTATTCGAAATCACGGCGTTTTATTCTCAGTTAAACCGAACTGGCTTAAGACATCTCTTATATAAACTGTTACCTCATCTATTATTTGTGGATATTTCTTCACGAACGTAGCCTTTTCGATCGCAGATGAGATACTTTGATCCTGTTTAGAATTGTTGTCTGTTTTCGATACTGGGTTTCCAGAAGAATCATATTTCTCGTAACCTACCGCCATGACCACGCTTACGCTAAGAAAGGTGATCAAGACTATAATTCCGCAGACCTTTCCAAAAGATCTCATGTTAATCCTCCAGCCTTTTGTTCAAAAGGTATTACTCAATATTATTATTATATCATAACTTGTTGAAAATGGGAACTCTTGTCGAGATTGATTAAAAAGATCGAGGATTGTCTGGTTTAATTATTGGCCTTTGGCAAGAATTAAAAGATGTCACGTAAAGCACTTTTCGCGGCAAGATATCCGCACATTCCATGCACCCCTCCACCAGGCGGCATCGATGACGAACAAATATATATGCCTTTTACCGGAGTTGAATAAGCTCGCCATCGACCTAACGGACACAGAAAAAGATCTTTAAAACTCTGTGGCCCTCCAACAATATCGCCTCCAATATAGTTTGGATTGTAGGTTTCCATATCAACAGGAGACATAAGATGTTTGGCGATAATTGTTTCCCGAAAACCTGGAGCGAAACGTTCAATTTGAGCCTCTATCCGATCTGTCATATCTACTGTGCAGCCATTTGGCACATGACAGTATCCCCAAGCCGTATGCATTCCTTCAGGAGCACGGGCGCCATCGAAAAGGCTGGGTTGTGCAAAAAATACGAACGGTTTTGTGGGGGCCATCTCTTTCCATACATCTCTCTCCGCTGCGGCAATCTCTTCCAGAGTCCCTCCAAGATGAAGTGTAGCGGCTTTTGAACATGCAGGGTCTTTCCACGGAACAGGCGCGCTTAACGCCCAATCTACTTTGAACACACCCGGTCCATAACTGTGATTCTCCAGTTTATTCCTATAGGCTCTGGAAAATTTGTAGCCTACTATCCGGGCAAGCTGTTTAGGGGTAACATCAAATAAAATGGCCCTGGTTTTGGGAAGATCATCAATTGATAGGATGGTCCTTTCTAGCTGTATACTTCCTCCAACAGATCTGAAAAAAGATGCCAGGGCGTTGGCTATGGCTTGTGAACCTCCTTTGGCGATCGGCCATCCTACCGCATGTCCCAACGTGGGCAGCATCAAACCAAACGCCGCGCTTGACCAACGATCAAGAGGAAGAATAGAATGAGCGGCGTTACCGGTAAATAGGGCCTGGGCCCTTTTCTCCTTGAACAGACTTCGCGCCAGGCTGGTCGCGGAGCGTACTGCCAGATTCCCAAATCTCAATAGAATAAAAAGATGATGCGGTAAGCCAAGAGGCTTGAGCAATTCCCTGACCAGATTTTCCCATTGACGAACAAAAGGTCTCATAATCCTTCGATAGGTGTCAGCATCGTGACCAAGGCTTTCTGCCGTGTGCTCTACGGATCGCTCTAACAGAATAGCGCTCTCGTCATCCAACGGATGGGCCAAAGGGATAGGTGATTTTATCCATTCTATTCCATGGTCGGAGAGGTCAAGGGAACGGAAAAATGGAGAAGCTAACGCAAGAGGATGGATCGCTGAACAAACATCATGTCTGAAGCCTGGAAGAGTTAACTCTTGAGTGCGTGTGCCTCCACCTACAGTTTTGTATGCCTCGATCAGGAGGACAGAGAGTTTTTGACGTGCTAACGTTATTGCAGCCGCCAATCCATTTGGTCCAGATCCCACCACAACAGCGTCATATTGGTTGTCACGCCACATTTTATTTCTCGCGGCTCAAGAATTCTTGAGCAGCGTTTAACCATCTCAGGGGTTCTTTAATTAAAGTTCTTATCTGTGAATTGTACCAAATGTTTCCGATATGTGACCATTGTATTCCAGTATCTACACACTTCGAATCGATATCGATTTCAGGAGGGACCCCTAGAAAGGCTGCTAATGATTTAAGAACGTGTGTCCATATCCTGATCTGGATCTTAGACCCCACAAGATGAAACGCAGCTTCAAAGATTGGATCATTTGACCGGGTAAGGCCATAAATTTGCACAACAGTCGCGCTATCTACCTTGAAGGCGCTAAAGGTAACCCAACCAGCTTCCGGGTGACCCTGTGGAGTAGAGAAAGTGAATGAAAGGTCATCGGCATACATTATCATAACACCCGTTGAAACTGGACCGGCGGGGGTTATCGAATCGATGAGTACTATTTCACCAGGCTTGATACCGGCGGCAGAAGGGAAGAAATGGTTGAAGGATGGTTGAAAACTCGGGAAGTTTTGTTTAAGAGTTTCAACGACTTGTTCAGGAGTTATGTTTGACGCATTGATGTACAATCTATATGTTTTTTGCCACAACTGGCCAAACCCATTTACCGGGCTTACGGTACGCAGACCATCCACATTAAGGTTCCGCGCTCGTCTAGGCATCGGTGGGACAGTTAAATAGGGCGTCAATTTGGCCCAGTGTTCAGTATTTGTGACATGGGCCGGTCTTTCAGAAACAGGAGCATGCTCTTGCTTCACTCCAGAGACTCCTGCAGCTAAAAGAGCGTCCGCTTCATTCTTGAATATTCTAATAACCTGATCAAGTTCAGTTATTGCGAAAATATCGAGCAGCCCTGAATTTAAACCAAAAGCAGCCGGATATTGACCTTCCAGCTTGGCCAAAGCGCTAAGTTTCGCCAGCATCGAGGCTCCCAACCCGTTCATGGTACATACGTTGGAAAAATTGAGGACCTTTAATTGCGGGGTTGTTGGACCTGTACCAGCGCACGCAAGAAGATAAGCCTCTTCGTTAATGTCTGTAAGGGTCTCTGATAAATCTATGACACAAGCTTTGCTCCCCATTCGCACAGCTTTCGAGTGCAACTCGTTCAATGGTGGAGAATCAGACTCAATAACCACGTCAAGGCTTGCGGTTCGTGGTTTGAATGGCACCGGCTCTATCTCTGCCAGACGGTCTCGAGCAAGGTTGAGCCGGTTTTTAAAACCCGGCAGTAATCCTAAACCCAACTTTACGAACCAGGAGTTACTCATTTTGTCCAGAAAACATAACTGAGCGGCCCTACCGACCAGAGCCTGGGCATAAGTCGGATATGCGTGGGTCACTGAGTGGAGCTTGTACAAGGGCTTATTCAGAGCCTTGATGACCTGGATTTCATGAATTACCTCCGCCGCGGACTCTCCCAAAATGTGGGCCCCAACAACCCGACCTTGTCGGTTACAGAGGATTTTCGCCAGCCCTGTCGTGTGACCATCTATCAAGGCCCGTCGCATGTTTGAGTAATTGAAGCGATATACCTTTAGATCGGGCCCATATTTCTTGAGCGCCTGCTCCTCCGTAAGCCCTATGCAGGCCAATGGGGGTTCGGTAAATATCACATAAACATTGTGTTGATAGTCCACTTTTTGCTTGAAGGGCAGAAAGGCGTTTGTGGCTGCGATCACACCTTGATATTCAGCCATAGACGCCAATTGGTATGGCCCCACTATATCGCCACAAGCGTAAATATTAGGGGTGGATGTCTGAAGCTTTCTGTCTGTGGTTATCCCTTTGAGGGTGTATGCTACTCCGGCTTTCTCGAGCATAAGCCCATCCAAATCAGGTTTTCTGCCAATCGCCACAAGGACCCAGGCAGCTTGAATTTCGCCAAAATGATCTTTAGCTTGCTCAAATCTGAGCGTGATCCCTTCTTGCCCTTTTCTGAGGCTCACCACCTTAGCGCCAGTCAGTAGGCGGACCCCGTCAGACTCAAGTATCTGTGAAAGAGTGTTTGTCAACTCTGGTTCGATCATGGGAATTAGCCTGCTCCCCATCTCAACAAGGGTAGTTTTCACACCAAGTCGTCCGAAGGCGGACGCGTACTCCAGTCCATCAACCCCTCCCCCCATGATGACAATCGACTCTGGTAAATCATCAAGTTCATAAAGGTTTTCGTTTGTTAGATATTCAACATCCTGAAGACCATCAATCGGCGGTATAAGGGGCTGAGTTCCGGACGCGATGATAAATTTGTCCGCTGACAGGGTTTGTCCATCAATTTTTATTTGGTGATGGTCTACAAACGAGGCAGCGCCGGTTATTACACTTATTCCTATTTGTTCAAATGTTTCGGGGAGATCCTTTTCATAGGCTTTCCGGACTATAGACCGGACACGATCCATTACCGTATGGCCATCCACTGCAGGAATGGATCCAGACCACAATCCCAGTTTACTAAAGTGCTCCATATCACGGTTTAAATGGCTTAACCTTATGAGCGTCTTACTCGGAATGCAGGTGAAATTGGTGCAATTCCCCCCGACTTTGCGTTTTTCTACTACAGCGACTCGTTTACCTATGCCGTGGGCTGTCACGGCGGAAACAAAACCGGCGATCCCCGCGCCTATGACAATAAGATCGTAATCATAAGCCTTTGCCATATTTGATTTCCGTCCCAAACAACAACTTCAGACCGTCCACCTAAAGAACAGATCCATTCCAAACTCAAAGATTGAACCGTGCCGCAAACCGTTTTGCTTTCTTGTCTATTTTGCGTCCGATCATATTGGTCAGCACAATAGGTATACTTGAAAGAAGAGCCGGAACATTTCGGAGAGTGAACAATTCAACTGAAAACAATTTTCTTACGAGTGCAATAAATTGTCTCGGCGTATAAAATCTTCTCGTGATTTCACGGCTTACCCGTTTGAGACCCGGGCGTCCAAATCCTTCCAAATATACAATCTTGTCGTCTCCCACGTAATATCCGGGAGTAGATTCAACCAGTTCTCTGAGGGAAGAATATTTGTCTACACGGAGTTTTTGGTAAGTTATTGAATCGAGACCAAGCTCTTTGGCAAACTCTGGAATAAGCAGCATTTCCTGTTCCGATTCGGTTACATTCCCATAAATAAAATAGCCGTGGTAATAGAATGGGTGTTTTCGAAATTCTTCAAAAGCTTTTCGTAGCTTACACGTGTCAAAACCTTTGTTGAGCTGTTCCAGTATTCGGTCACTCGGAGACTCAATCCCTAATAGAAATACTTTTATGCCCGCTTTGGCGGCTGCTACCAGCACGTCGGGCCGTTCAAATATTTCGATACGAGCCTGTACGAGAAATCTCTTATTGCTACCTTTTGCAATTAATCGATCACAAATTTCTTTTGCCCGATTAGGGTTAACGAAAAAGTTCTCATCAGCGATAAGTATTATTCCAGCCTTAATTTCATCTATTTCCTTCATTACAGCGTCGATTGACCTTACTGAATAGCGGCGTTTCTGCGTCCAGGGATTCAGGTTGAATGTGCAGAATTTGCAGTTGTAAGGACACCCTCTAGAAGTTAGTATCATGTCGAATTCTTCACCGCGGAGCGCATAGCCACCCATGTTCAGATTGTATTCATGGCTCCTGAGGCTGCGATCAGGGGAAACATAATGATCAATTTCACCTAATGGCCTGTTAGGGTTGTGAATAATCTGTGAATGGTCTCTGTAAGATATGCCCAGAATTTCTTTTAATGGTTTTCCCTGGGCGATCTCGGAAATAGTCTCTTCACCCTCACCCCTTACCAAGATGTCTACCCCTGGGCACGACTGAAAAATTTCTTCAACACTATCAGTGGCCTGCTGACCGCCAACTACGGTTGTGATGTTAATCGGCAGATTGTTCACCAGATTACAAACTTCGCGGAAGTTATATTCCCAGTTGATGCTGACGCATAGCAAGTCGATCTTTTCCTGTGCAAAACGTTTCAAATTTTTGAGGTCTCTTAATGGTCCGGCAAGTCGTAGATCAACAAATGTGAGCTCTTCAACATATGGTTTTAAGGCCGCCATTATATACTCGAGACCAATGGGCGGAAAAACCGCCAGCCCTAATGACCCGGCGTGGCTATCTCGATAGTATGGATGGATACATAGCGCATGCTTGTAAATGAAGCTCAATAATTTTTCCCTTCACAATAAATGGCGCGATCAGAACAAGTATAAGTTATCAAAGTATTACAAACGATGTCGAATCCGTCCATTAATACTCAACTGCATTGTCACTAGGCACATTATACATCATTATAAAAAATTTACTCGTAGTGTAGTTACAGACAGTAATTGTATTTAAATATTTGACTTGAAATCTTGCCCTAACAAATCCAGAATTTTTTCTGGTTTATTTGAATAAAGTCATCAGATCTACGTAGATCAGACGGCCGCTCTAACTACATCGAAGGTTGTGTTTGTGACCTCCACGATCTCCTCAAATGGTATAGGCGCCCGACCCTGGTTCCTAACCGCATCAAGAAATCTTGCAATCGATTCCCTGTGGCCTTTGTCCTGTTTCCATAACGACATTTTCTTAAAACCCGGCCAGTCGTATCCTCTTAACGATTGGAAATTATCCAATTGTAATATTTTCCCTTCGCAAAATACTTCAATTCTCTCTTTTGGGAATGATTTAGAACCATTCGCGAAGTAGTGGATGGTACCAAACGAACCATTTTCAAACTTGATTGTAAAACTCATTTTGTCATCCGTGACAAATACTCCGGAAACAGCCCCCATTTTGGTTGAACAAACCGAAGTCACTTTCGATACGCTCAAATAATATAACAAATCCACGAAGTGACAGCCTTCGCCAATTATTCGTCCTCCTCCAACCATGGGGTCTTGAGTCCAATCTTCGGGTGGAACTTCGCCGGCATTTACGGTTATTATAATTGATAAAGGAGCTTTTAGGCCTTTGAGAAGTTCTTTGATCTTTTGAATATGTGGAGAAAATCTTCTATTATATCCTATCATGACAATTGGGGGGTTTTCATGATTTCGTGAAGAAAGATAGGTTTCCTCAATCATCCTTACCCCTTCGGGGAAAATGGCGAGGGGCTTCTCCACATAAACATTTTTCCCTGTTTTTAGGGCTTCACAGACCAAGGCGGAATGGGTGTTGTGTCGAGTCAGAACAAAGATGGTGTTAATTTCAGGGTCCGAGAAAATACTTGAAGTATCGGTAGTCGCGTAACTAAAGCCAAACTTCTTGCCAGCGTAAGCTCCGCTTACACCCGTGGAAGTTGATAACGTCTTGAGTGTTACACCGGTTGCCTTAAGTACCGGTAAAAATGTTCGAAGGCCATAATTGCCGGCGCCTATGACTCCTACAATCGGCTCGATTTCCGACACTTTCCCGCCGTGATCGGCCCTGAGTTCACGACCGTTAATTGATCCACCTTTTAATTCAATTGTTCGCTTAACCAAATTATTTTCGGGAATAATTGCGGGACCATAACTCAGTAATATCCCCAGAGAAGGTTCGCGCCCCCCTAACAATTCATAAGCCTTGACAGCTTCACTGAACTCAAATCTGTGCGATATCAATGAATCTACGATCAGTTTCTTAGTCGCCAGGAGTTCAAGCGCCGCCTGGAAGTTACGCTGTTCGGTCCATCTGACGAACCCGAAAGGATAATCCATGCCCCTTTCTTCGTATTCAGGATCGTACCGGCCAGGCCCATAGGAACAAGAAACCTGAAAACTTAATTCTTTCTCATAGAATAGGGACCTGTCAAGATTAAGCCCTGTTACCCCTACCAGAACTATTCTGCCGCGTTTTCGGCAGATCTTGGCGGCCTGCCGCACCGGTTCATCGCTGTTTGTGGCTGCGGTAATTATGACGCCGTCCACTCCTCTGTTGTTGGAAAATGTGGATGCTGCTTTAAATATGTCCTCACTCAGAGAGAGGTTTACTGTTTGAATACCCAAACTCTCTGCCATCGCTATCTTGTCCGGGTCCAAGTCGACTCCAATTACGCGACAACCGTTGGCTTTTAAAATCTGGGACGTTATCAAGCCTATTAGACCAAGACCCGTAACTACAAAATTTTCTCCCAGAGTGGGGTTCGCCAGTCGAATACCCTGCAGCCCAATCGCTCCCAAAACTGTAAACACGGCCTGTTCATCGATTACAGAGTCAGGAATTGGAGCGCAAAGATTTTTAGGTACCAGCACTACATCCGCGTGCGGACCATTCGAGACAACTCGATCTCCAACCTTAAAAGCATCAACCCCTGCCCCTTTTTCCAACACAACACCCACGTTGCTGTAGCCCATTATTATGGGATGGTCTAGTTTTTCACGGATGGCGTCGATAGTCTGAAACAGGCCCTCATTTTTAACTTTTCCCAAAACCTGCTTCACTTTCTCGGGCTGTTTTCTGGCCTTTTGAAACAAGCTCGCCTGACCTAATTCCACCACGCTGCGTTCAGTCCCAGAGGACACAAGACTTACAATGGTCTTTATAAGCAAATGACCCGGCCTGATTTTCGGCGCTGGAACCTCAGTAAGTTCAGCGCGACCATCGCCCAAATTTTGGAGAATTTGTCTCATTTCATTTCTCCGTCACTCAATCCCTTTTACTTATTTTCATTGACTTCAACAAAGACCTCAACCCTTGCCAAATGACCGGTTTGTTAGTAAAGTGGCCTATGGAAATCCAACCTTTTAAGACATATTATTTAGATCGATTATACATCATCGGGAGGATCCGGCCATGAAATGGTCCTTTAGAATCGGTACAATATTCGGGATACCACTTAATCTTCATATAACATTTATCTTACTGTTAATACTAGTTTATTTTGTAGGTGGCTCCATAATTGGCGCAGGCGGCCTGTCGGGGGTCATTTTTGTAACCCTGGTTTTTGCGTCAGTCGTTTTTCACGAACTCAGTCATTCACTGGTTGCGAGACATTTTGGTATTAACGTCGTTGATATCACTCTTCTTCCGATTGGTGGCGTCTCGAGGATGGCTGAGACACCGGACAAACCACTTCAAGAGCTTCTGATTGCATTAGCCGGTCCGGCGTCAAGTTTTCTTTTAGCGTTCCTGTTGTGGTTTGCAGCAGATTTTTTCGGGTCTGGGGTTACGATTACCGATTTTTCGGTTAAAGGTGGGTTACTTGCCGAGTTAACAGCGGTCAATCTTGTCCTTGGTTTGTTTAACTTAGTTCCAGCTTTTCCCATGGATGGGGGTCGGGTTCTTAGGGGTGCCCTGGCAATTTACTTGAATCCATACAAAGCCACCAAAATTGCCGTTGGCGTGGGACAGGGGTTCGCAATATTCATGTTTTTTTGGGGTTTCTTTTCCGGTAACATTTTCTTGATTCTCATTGCGTTATTTGTGTACCTCGGGGCTGAAGCGGAAGAACGTCAAATGGGCATCATGGTAGCCCTTGGTGGAGTTAAAGCGCAAGCCGCAATGATTAGCGACATCGAAACCTTGACCCCATTCCAAACGGTTGGAGATGCTGCAGAACATTTTTGCCGTAGCTTTCAAGGAGATTTCCCAGTCCTCGATGGGAACCGCTTGATTGGCCTGGTGACAAAAGAAGCCATCGTTGACACACTACACAAGAGAGGATCTTCTGCTCCGATTTCTGAGGCTATGGTCCGAAATTTCCCGACAGCAAATGAGCAAACACCTATTACCGATATTCTCCAAAAAATGCAGACCAGTGGTAGTAAAGCAATTCCAATAATGAATGGCGCAGAATTGAAGGGGCTCATCACGCTTGAGCAAATCGGACGCTATAATATGCTTTGTAGCGGATACTCATGCGAATTCCTGGGAACAGGCAAAGCGTGAAGATGGCTCACCGATTCTGGTTTTAAAGATCAGGTCCTCCATGGAGGAGTAGATTTGAACAGTCCCAAGAACCCATATTTGGTGACAGCGGAACAGATGCGCACCTTTGATTTCGCAGCCATCAACGAATTTGCAATTCCAGGCGTTGTCCTGATGGAGAATGCCGGACGAGCGTCTTTCGAAATTCTTAGAGGATTGCTTGATGATGATCTTGATGGACTACATGTTTCAATTGTGGCTGGCCCCGGCAATAACGGAGGAGATGGCTATGTTATAGCGCGCTACCTTATAAACAATGGCGCTGAGGTGGAAACATTCCTTTTGAGTCCTCGAGAAAAAATTCGAGGAGACGCTATGTTAAATCTAAATATCCTGGAGAAAATGGGGGCCAGGATCTGGGATATCAATTCTATCGACGCCCTGGAATCAATTCAGGACATGTGGGCTCAAAGTTCTGTAATCGTTGACGCAATTTTAGGAACAGGCCTTCAGTCCGAAGTCAGGTCACCTTACCGTGAAGCAATTGAAAAGATAAACGACCTTGACGCTATCAAATTATCCGTCGACATACCATCGGGACTAGATTCAGACACTGGAAAAATTCATGGTGTGGCCATCAGTGCTGATATTACAGTCAGTTACGGTTTTAAGAAGTTAGGCATGGCGATGCATCCGGGGCTGGGATTGTGTGGTCAAACCTACATTATTGATATCAGCATTCCTAAAAACGCTGTCCAAAAAAATACTCCTAAGGTGATCTTGTACGAGAAACCTGATTTAAGTCAGTATTTGGACCTACGCTCCGATCCAACGACTCATAAGGGAACCTTTGGAAGAGTTCTTATTGTTGGCGGATCTTCTGGCAAAACAGGCGCTGTCGCAATGGCTGCGATGGCGGCTTCGCGAATGGGGGCCGGATTAGTTACCGTAGCTGTTCCAGCTTCCCTGAATCCTATCCTGGAAAGTAAGCTTACTGAGGAGATGACCGCGCCGGTATCCGATGAATTTGGGTACTTCTTACCATCCGCAGCAGATCGCGTCATCGAGCTTGCTCAGAACAAGGACGTAGTAGTCGTAGGGCCTGGGCTTTCTACAGAACCTGGCGCTTTAAAAATTGTGCAGAGTCTGCTGATTCGATACGAAGGCAAACTAATTATTGACGCTGATGGTTTAAATTGCCTGGCTCAAGACTTGAGCTTTTTGTCTCGAACCAAGGCCGATGTCGTCTTAACTCCGCACCCAGGAGAAATGGCTAGGTTGATTGGCGTTCCCTGTTCGCAAGTCCAGGAAAACCGATTCTTATTTGGCAGAGAATTCGCTACGACCCATAATTGCCAACTGGTTCTAAAGGGCGCTGGAACAATCACTTTCTTCCCCAGCGGAAAAGCTTTTGTTAACAATACCGGTAACTCATGGATGGCTTCAGGTGGACAGGGAGATGTCTTGACTGGTATTCTCGCGGGGTTGATTGCTCAAAAATTGCCGATTGAGGCAATAATTCCTTTTGCTGTTTGGTTCCATGGATTCATAGCCGATGGTATCGTTAAGAGAGACGGTCCTGGACCTGTTGTAGCAACCGATATCGTGAGAGAGATCCCAAATTTTCTCCAAATAGTGATCAAAACTTATGCCGGGAAATGAGTGGCTTCATGCGAATAGCTTTGGAGGAGGCTGAGTGGTGTCGGTGATTGATAGAAAAAAGCTGATGGAGCGCGTAGGGGACTCCCCTGAATTGCTCATTGAACTTATCGAATTATTCCTGGAACTAGGCCCGGGAATGTTAAAAAGCATACAGGAATCGGTCGAGCAGGGATCTCCAGATGATCTCCAGAGATCTGCCCATAGTTTAAAAGGCTCTGTTGGTAATTTCGCGGCTGAAGACACTTTCGAAGCGTCTTTGCTACTCGAAACGATGGGAAGAAATAAAAATTTGACCGGAGCGCAAGACGCTTTAACAGTTTTGCAAAATGAGCTTAGCCGATTGTCTAACGAACTCACATTGATCAAGAGTGAGTTGGTCTCGTCAAAATAGACGCTGATCTATGGGCTAAACTGTTTCAGGTTATTCAGGAATTTTCATCTGGTTCGGGCAGGGATGTTACCACCTGCAAATGAGGTTTGCCTTCAGTTCTTTTCGGACGAGTAAAGTTAAGTTTTGCCTTGGCTACCAAGTCTGAGAATTTTTCAAATTCGGAAGGAAGAAACTTCAAGGTCAGGTGAGCCAAGTTAATATGGACTACGCCTCCGGGGCAAACCGACACCGCTCCAAAATTTTCTTCAGTCGCCAGTATCGTATGATCTTCCATGCCCAGAGCCTTTCTATTGGTATTAGCAATATATTATGGTCATCGCTCCGGATTGGCAACAAAAGATTTAATGAAACTTCAAGCTGCGAGAACCACTTCATCGCCTTTTCCTGATATAGCGGCTATATTGCTCGCTGGTGGCGCATCCAGGCGAATGGGTGGAGAAAATAAGGCATTTATCAAAATAAATGGTAAGACCATAATCGAAAGAGAAATAGAGATACTTGAGCCACTCTTTGACAGGATAATCATTGTTAACAATAGTTTTGAACAATACTCCATCCTGAAAAAACCGATGTTCTCGGACCTAAAACGTGGCTATGGATCTTTGGGGGGAATCTTCAGTGGACTCAATTGTTGCTCAAGACAATACGGTCTCGTCTTGGCGTGCGACATGCCGTTCTTGAATCAAGAGGTTATCTCTTACATTTGCCGCCGCAGCTCGGGACATGATGTTACTATACCGCGAATTGGCGGTTATCTTGAACCGTTGCATGCTGTTTATTCTTCGCGGTGTATTCCATTTATCGAGAAATTGATGCGAAGAGGCGAACTAAAAATAGTTAATTTATTTCACGAAGTGGATGTGTTGGAGATTGAGCAGCACGAACTGGCGGCAATCGATCCTTGTTTTCTGTTCCATATCAACGTAAATACTCCTGCTGATTTGGATAAAGCAATGGAAATGGCAAGAACGCATTCCCCGCTTTCATGAAAAAAATATGTCTCAGAAATCAGTATTCGTAGGGAAGGAACAGTTTCCGATGTTCGTTTAGAGCAAATCGGTCAGTCATGCCGGCAATGTAATCGCAAACGATCCTTTGAAGCGATTCATCGCCTTTATCAATGCGTCGCCTGATACTCGGCGGCAATTGAAATGGCCTCTGTTCATATTCTTTAAAGAGATCGGACAATAACCGGTCGGCTTTGTACTGCATTCTCATGATCTTATAGTGAGTATAAAACTTGTTGTACAAGAAGCTATCGAGTTGGGTTTTCCATTCCTGCATGGTGGCTGAAAACGACACCACAGATCCAGGGGCCATCATAATTTGTTCCGGTTTCTCGGCTCTGATCGCTGTTAAGAGTTGTTCCGTCCGGCCAAGAACATCTCTTATAAAAAAATCTATCAGGAAACGGATACATTGATACAGGAATGTGTTTTCGTCCAGTATCGTGGGTCGTTCCTTAACCAGCTTGGTAACTTCGTTCCAGATTCCCAATCCGGCAAGATCATATTCGGTAAAAAAGCCGGAACGTAATCCATCTTCTATATCGTGACAGCTATACGCTATCTCATCGGCAATATTTACAATTTGAGCTTCAAGCGCAGGGTTGGGAGACGTGATAAACTCTGAGAGCATTTCCTCCGGGGCCTGATCATATCTGGTGGTATGCCGAATGATACCGGAGCGGGTCTCAAACGTCAGGTTTAGTCCGGGGAAGTCCGGATACCTAGTTTCCAACAAGTCAACAACCCGTAACGATTGCCTATTGTGCTCAAAACCCCCATAATCTTTCATCAGTTGATGCAAAGATTTCTCACCTGCGTGCCCAAAAGGAGTATGGCCCAAGTCGTGAGCAAGCGCGATTGCGTGGGTCAAATCCTCGTTGGCCCCTATGTATTGAGCGACGCTTCTGGCTATCTGAGCCACTTCCAAGGTGTGGGTCAGTCTTGTTCTGTAGTGATCACCCTCGTAATAGGCAAAAACCTGCGTTTTATATTCAAGTCTTCGAAATGCTTTGGAGTGAATGATCCTATCCCGGTCCCTCTGAAACGCGGTTCTATATTTGCATTCAGGTTCGGACCACTGCCGGCCTGAGCTATTTTGCGAGAGGAACGCGTAAGGCGCCAAATAGTCCCGTTCTCTTTTTTCCTGAATATTTCTATCAATTATCACTTGGACTCTCTTGAAATCAATTCAACTCTAGGCCAAGGAACGGCAAGGAAGAGCAATTTAGCGTCCAACCTCTGGGGGCAATGCCGGGAGAATAATGTTCACCAGAGCGGCAAAAAGAGCCACAACAAGAATTGAAACAATCAAGAAAGTAATCAGATTGGCCTTATGGCTCATGATTATACCCTTTTTGACTGAAGGTTCAATCTCTGCGGGAAAACGGAAGTCCCTGAACGCGTCTTCAGGAAGAGTTAACTCACTGGCTTTTGCAGGGACTTTCGTCTTGGAAGGATGTTGATCTTTCATTAGGTCTGTTTCGGTTTCAACAATTTTGTTTTCCGGCGTTTCCGTCTGCTGAAATAAATCTGTCTTTGGATCATTTGGGCTTTGAGGCGCCAAAATTATACCCTCGCTTCCACATTTAGGACACCTAACGTTAGCTTGCCCACCCTCGGGCACTCTGTCGACGTCCGCTTTAAGAAGCGTCTGACAATTGAAACATTTGACTACCATCGTTTGTTGGCTACCTACGACTTCTTTCTTATCAAGTTCAGTACTTCACCAGGATCAGGAAAGCGTCCTATTTGTTTTTTTGAGAAAATTAGATCATCCCCATATTCGACTTCAAAAACCCCTCCACTAGATTTGACAAGCTCGGGTTCGATTCCAAGCTCCCGTGTGAGTTCTTCCGCCAGACCAGCGGCCTTGGGACGATAATTTCAACTGCCACAGTATGTAATTTTACATTTATCGGTCATTTATGATTCCTCCTGTACGCGGGCTTTTTGGACTTCTATGATTATATTGGCGCATTGCAACGATTGCAAGGCCGTCATGTTTGTTACTCGTATTCTAATGACTTTATGCGGACTTTACCCATAGTCTTGAGGACCGAAGTCGGGTCATTGTCACCCGACGAAGCCAGTTTTATATGTGTCGCGTCCGAAGGGACCTGCCTCAACGTTGGGTCAACTGAAAGCCATCCCTTTACGTATGACTCGGCCCACGCGTGATATGAGAAACCTAGGCTGTCCGCATATACCAGCCCCGTGACTATGCGGGTGGGAATTCCCACTGAGCGTGCCATGGCCGTGTAAAGTTTCGTATGTGATTGACACTCACCTTCTCCAGATCGAAGAACATTAAGAGCGGAAAAAGATTCTTTCATGTCGCCTTTTATGTTATCGGCAGTCCAATTAACAAGTCTTATAACATTGTCCAGTTCAGATAAGTTATTGGAAACGACTTTTTGGGCCTGCACAATTATTTCCTTGTTATCAGACGGGATAGACGGAGTTGAAACCAAATATCCAGATAGTTTTTCTTCAGCGGTTAGTACTTTTCTATTCGAGTCGTCAATGTTCGGCCCGTCTTTAAAACGCTGAAGTTCCTCGACATGAATTTCTACATCCACACCATCCTTAATATCATTGACAGTCTGGCGATGGTCCCTGGCAATTAGATCAGACTTGACTCCCTGAAGGCAAGCTTTCAATAATCTGGTTTTACTGGGATTTAATATCCTTTTGGGTGATTTCACCAGGCTGAAATCCAGAATCAGGTCCTTTTGTTGGACTTTCTTCTCCAAAAAACTTCGAGCGGCGCCCTCATCCTCGAGTATGGTTATCAACGAACCGTCCAGACCCTTTTCAAGAACTACCAAACCCTTTCCATTCAACCAGGAGGTGACGCTCGACTGCCCATAATTATTTTTGACTCGCCAAACTGCTCCTGAAGGTCCAGGACTTCCCGTCACTTTAGAAATTTCCTGTTGTATTAATTCTATCGATTGTCTTTCGACATTAAATACGTTGAAAGAGTACTTTGCCCCGTCTTTAAGTCCTTTCAAGGCAGGTATCAAAGAAATGGCGCTCGTATGAAATATTTTTCCGTCAAAAGGAAAGTCCTTTTCCACCTTTTGATCGTCCACGTTCATTTTTAATAGCAGTTTCGATGCTTCTACTCTCCCTTCAACCTTGAGTTCCTTTTGATTCATTTTAATATTGGAATCAAAAGAGATTAAGGAGAGATCCGGAGATACCTCAATTTTTTCATTCATTTTTATTTCGTTGGTCTTACGCATCGCAGTGAGCCGCATCATCGAATCACTCTCAATGGTGAAATTTTCTCCAGTTGGTGTTATCTTGAAATGACTATAGCCGATTTTATCTTCTTGGAAATAGATCCCGTACCACGCTTCCTTGAATGGAAACTTGGAAAGCGCCCCATAACCGTTCGTGGGTCCTTCGTGATTATCGCTGGATGGAGTCAAATTCTTGATCAGACATCCACAGTTAATAGCTGCAATAAACAGACATAATGCCAATATAATAAACTTTCTTATCATATTCACCAGTTAATACCTTAGATCAATTATACTAATTACTCCAAAATTACTCAACTGTGTTAGACGGTATTCTTCGTCCCACGTTCGCCCGATTTTTAGTTGACTTTAAGATATGGATCGTCAATTTTAAAAGATTGTATAAAGCCGGAACCGGAGCCACTACGATTTTAGCGGCGGAGCGGCGGAGGAACAGACATGGATTATAAAGATACCCTAAATCTACCAAAAACCAGTTTCCCGATGCGGGCCAACCTTCCCAAAAAAGAACCTCAGACCTTGCAACATTGGGAAACAGTAAAAATATATGATCAGATTCTTGAGGCTGCTCAAGGAAGGACCAAATATATACTCCACGACGGTCCACCATACGCCAACGGTCATATCCACCTTGGAACGGCGCTCAACAAAATCCTAAAAGACATAATAATAAAATCCAAGTTCATGGCCGGCTACGATTCAAACTATGTCCCCGGATGGGATTGTCACGGCTTGCCCATTGAACATCAGGTTGACAAGGAATTGGGCAAAGCAAAAGCTCAAATGACAGAGGTCCAGGTTCGTCAAAAGTGCCGAGACTATGCCACCAAGTTTATAGATATTCAACGTAAGGAATTCCAGCGACTCGGGGTCCTTGGGGAATGGCAAGACCCTTATTTGACGATGAATTATGGCTATCAAGCAACTATAGTCAGGGAATTGGGGCGATTCTTTGATTCCGGAGCGGTCTACAGGGGCAAGAAACCCGTCTACTGGTGCTCATCATGTGTAACAGCTCTGGCCGAGGCGGAAGTAGAGTATGCCGATTCTACTGCGCCTGCCATTTATGTCCGATTTGCGGCGGCGGATGATTTCTCTTCCAGGATTTCTGAACTAAAAGGCGAACAAGTTTATGTGGTCATCTGGACCACAACACCGTGGACCATTCCCGCGAATCTCGCAATCGCTGCTCACCCCAATGAGCAATACGCCGCCGTCAAGGTCGGGGATGAAGTTTATATTCTGGCGCAGCGACTGGTTCCAATCAACATGGAAGCCTTCGGCCGTGACCAGTTTAAAATTGTGGCGGAATTCTCAGGAAAAGAGCTTGAGGGATTAAGGTGCGCGCACCCTCTTTATGACAGAACATCTCAATTGATTTTGGCGGACTTCGTTACATTGGACACAGGGACAGGGCTGGTACACATCGCTCCAGGCCATGGCCAGGAGGATTATGAAGTCGGCAGATTATACAACATTGACGTTTATGCTCCCGTGGATGATCGTGGACGATTCACAGATGAGGTAGGGTTTTTCGCAGGGAAATTTGTTTTCAGCGCAAATAAAGACATTATACAGAAACTTAGCGAAATTGGGGCACTTATGGCGTCGGAGGAAATAAATCATAGTTATCCTCATTGTTGGCGTTGTAAGAAACCGGTAATTTTTAGGGCTACCCATCAGTGGTTCATTTCAATGGATATAACGGGTTTGAGAGATTCCGCTCTCAAGGCTATCGATACAGTCGGCTGGATTCCCAAATGGGGCCGGGACAGGATCTACGGAATGATACAGCACAGACCTGACTGGTGCATCTCCCGCCAGAGGAGTTGGGGTGTTCCGATTACGGCCATGAGGTGCGCAGATTGTGATACGGTAGTCGCTCCACCTGAATTATTCGAAAAGACCGCCAGGCTTTTTGAGGAGCAGGGAGCGGACGTATGGTTCGAGTCGGACGTGCAAGACTTACTGACCGAGGGCCTCAAGTGTCCGAACTGTGGAAGCGCTACTCTTGTCAAAGAAACGGACATCCTTGACGTATGGTTTGATTCGGGTGTCAGTTGGGCAGCGGTACTCGAAAGAAGACCGTCTCTCGAATACCCCTGCCAGATGTACCTTGAGGGCAGCGACCAGCATAGAGGATGGTTCCATAGCGCCATGCTGACTTCTGTAGGCACAAGGGATCGAGCGCCTTATAGGAACGTTTTGACTCATGGGTTCGTGGTTGACGGTCAAGGGAAAAAGATGTCCAAGTCACTTGGAAATGTGATTCAACCGTCTCAAATTATTGATAAGTACGGCGCGGACATCCTTAGATTATGGGTATCAGCGGAAGATTACCGCGATGATATAAGGATTTCTCCCGAAATATTGGATCGCCTTTCTGAAGCCTATCGCAGAATCCGCAACACTTGCCGTTTCCTTTTGGGCAACCTGGCGGATTTCGATCCGTCCGACAAGGTGCTCCCGGCCGAAATGACCGCGCTTGATAGATTTGCGTTGAATAAACTTAATAGTGTTATAAGCAGAGTCAAAAAGGCTTACGAGGACTTTGACTTCCATGTGGTGTTTCACACTCTTTACAATTATTGCACTGTAGATTTGTCATCATTATACCTCGACATCCTGAAAGACCGTCTATACGTCGAACATGTCAGTGGCTCCCTCAGAAGGTCGGCCCAGACAGCTCTCCATCACATACTTGCCGCCCTAATTAGGCTGATGGCGCCTATATTGGCCTTCACAGCGGAAGAAGTTTGGGCGGAGTTTGTGACAGGTTCACAGAAAACAGCGAGCGTACATTTGTTGCTATTTCCCAAAAACATAGATGGCGTCGATTCCAGTAACAAAGAGAAGGCCTTCTGGACCAAGATGTTGGAGCTAAGACAGGAGGCTTCAAAGATCCTCGAAGAGGCGAGGTCTGAAAAAGTTATTGGCTCATCTCTTGAGGCAAAGCTTGAAATAACCGGTCCCCTTGATTTCATTGCCGAAATTGGAGAGATGGAGGATCCAGAAGGATTTTTCATTGTCTCACAACTTGAACTCATTGAAGGGGTCACACCCGAAATAGACAAGGACGACCAGAATCCGTTACTGGGAGTTAAAATTAAAGTGGCCCGAGCAGAAGGGGTAAAATGTCCACGCTGCTGGATCTGGAGTACGAAGATCGGAACTCATCCAGAATTTCCGGAAATCTGCCCTAGGTGCGCTGGCGTACTCTCCCATGTGCCCTAAATATAAAGTATCGGATTCCTGATTACAGGAGACAATGGACCAATACAAAAAGCAAATTTTGACAACATTCATAATGATCGCGGGTATTATCATAATCGCTGACCAGCTCACAAAGTACTGGGTTTCCGAAAATATTCCTTTTGGTGCATCTGAAACCATAGTCCCTGGATTTCTCGATTTGGTTCATGTAAGAAATTCAGGGGCGGCCTTCGGAGCATTTTCCCATAACGGCGACATTTTAAGCCGTTTTGCCCTCTCTGGCATTTCATTAATCGCTCTTATCGTAATCGCCTGGATAGTGATTTCACAAAAGCTGGACCGATATTCGATAATAGGGTTTGCCCTGTTTTTTGGAGGAGCGGCAGGAAATTTTGTGGATAGAGTTATGTTTGGCCAAGTTACGGATTTTATAGATGTCTATATAGGGAACCTGCATTGGCCGGCGTTTAATCTGGCTGATTCAGCACTGACAATAGGGGCTATCATTTTTTGCGCCAGGCTTGTTTTCCCAGGACGGGTAGAAACCTGAAGCGAAGCGTATCGGATGAAGAATTTACTCTCACCGTGAGAGTAACGCCGAATTCCTCGATGAATATGGTTTCATCAGGACCGGAGGGCAAAATCATGATCAGGCTTACTAGCTCTCCTGTCGATGATAAGGCAAACAAGGCACTTGTTCATTTCATCGCCAAAAAGCTCAAGATACGCCAATCGGATGTTTCTATTCAGCGAGGTAAACGCTCGAGAGACAAGACACTCTTAATCAAAGGCGTATCTCGCAAAGCGGCGGAGCAAAGTCTTCTGGACTAATTTCCTAGAATCTCAGCAATAGTCAGACTGTGGGTTCTTTTTCCGAGCGTTTGAATGGTTTCGATTTCCATTTCCGCCAGTTGTCGGTAAAAAGGGGTCCTGTCAATTTTGAGTTCAGCGTTAGAGACAAGAAAGACTGTCTCGAAGCGGGAGCAACCTGGACCAGATATCCTCGTGTGGTCAGGCCTGTCGATGAAGTGAGGAATACCCGCCAATCTGCATATCATCGGCCGATACTCGTATATAGCGCACTGCCCTGAAAAGTTGGCGGCGCAAATGGAATTTCGGTAATCGGGCCCGAAAGGGTTGAGCCGTTTAAATTCGATTATTTCGAGGCTTCGTTTTTTTATGCGAGATTTAGTGGTTTGATCTAAAGCAAGTAATCCCCGCCTCATGTAAGACATTTCCACTGAAGTATAAATAATCAGGTCAACCGTGCAACACTTAGTTCCATCACAACCGTCACAATTGAAATCAGATAGGTCGGACGCCGCGTTGTACGTGGCGTCCATTTCTTCGTAAAGCTTTTTTAGTCGGGGGCCGAAATCAGTCCCAGAGAAACAACTGCAATTATCTCCGGAAATCATTTCTTGAGCCTAATGTTCTTTATTCAATGAAACTAATTGTTTCGAACGATGAAGCATTCCTAAAACTATTCCTGCCAGCTTATCGCCTCTTCTGGACAGGTGTCGATGGCTTCTTGAATCTCGTCTTCAGAACACGCGCTCTGATCAACCACATAAGCCTTATCGGTATCATCGCTTACAGCAAAACAGTCCTCCGCTATTGCCGCACAAGTTCCGCAACCGCTGCAAGCCTCTTGATCAACAACTAAAGTCCTTGCCATTTTTCCTCCTTTGTCGTCAGGACATGATTTGATAGGTGTGGAAATATTCAATAACAGACCTTTACATGTACGCGTTTTTTCAGTCAACGTTATTATGAACGAATTATTTGATGACCGATAATTTGTTAATGGCGCATCGGGATGGGGCGCGACAATACCTTAACTGCCATAATAAATAAATTGTGTGCTTTTAATGTGTTATGCTTAGTATACTATATATAACATTAATTATATTAAATAACTCCATTTAACTCTCATCAACCTTAAAGTGATTGAAGTTTGGCTGAAACATAGCGTTAAAGCACTCTGAAAAATGTTTTTAATAATGTTTGAACGCAATATTCTCTTGACACTTGACGTTTTAGGGTCGTATAGAACCATCATTGAATTTAGTAACATAAATTTATGATCATCTCGAGGGAGGCGTGGAAATGACAAAAGCTGAATTCGTGGACAAACTTGCACAGAAAGGCCAGACAACCAAAAAGCATGCGTCAGAAGCTATAGAACTGGTTTTTCAGACCATAGCCGACGCGTTGGTGGCAGGCCAAGAGATCTCTGTTCCTGGCTTCGGCAAATTTTCTATTGTTTTGAGAAAGGCGCGCTCCGGCATCAATCCGAGAACCAAAGAAAAAATCAAGATCAAAGCGGCTAAAGCCCCAAAATTTTCGCCGGCAAAGGCCCTTAAAGAATCCATTAAGTAGCTATTTTTACTGAGTTTTGCTGGATTCTTTAAATTCGGAATGTCGTGCATTGCACGTTAGATTTCATGCAGTGATAAATTTATGCGTGTTGGTGGTTAGTTTTGCCAACCATGTTTCATTTTTGGTTCAATTTTATTCGCGCCTACGGGCGCTTTTGATTTTAAGGCCAGTGAATTTGTATTCGTAGAAAACCTGTCGGAACTTGTTAAGCCAAGAAGGAATTAAGTCTTTTATTTAGGCCTTTGAGGAGAAAGAATGTTTGTTATAGGAAACCTTGTTTACGCCTTGGCTCATGTTGTTGATATAATTTTGTCGATTTACATGTGGGTCGTGATTATCTCGGCATTGATATCGTGGGTAAATCCGGATCCGTACAATCCCATTGTGAGGTTTCTCTACGGGATTACCGAGCCATTATTCAGCTTTGTGCGGCGTCATCTTCCCATACCTCAAATGGGAATAGACTTTTCGCCCCTTATTGTCCTTCTGGTAATCGTTTTTCTTCAACAATTCCTGGTTAAGACCCTTCTCCAAATAGCCGACGCGTTCCGTTAATTCAGTACGTTCAATATCGGCCGGTAAAAACGAAACGACCGGCGCTATTATTGACCGGTCGTTCGTTTAAATTTTATTATGAAATGAGATCAAAAGTCGTCGAAGTCTATCGTTAATTCGTCATCTACATAGTCTTCGTCAACTTCAAGGGAGGACAATAAATCCACGGGACCACCCTCAAGGGGATCTTCAAAATCAGCGAGAGCTTCGGCCAGGGATTCTTCTTTCACATGGCCGATGTAGTAATCAATATTGTGAGAATGAGGCATGCGTGATCCTCCCGTCTTCTATGAATACCGTTGCGCCGCAACTGGAAATAAATAAAACATAACAGGTGGATATTGTCAATACTTAAAGTTATACATTAATCATATTTCAAGGTCGCTCTTCTGCCGCTCCCCCTGGTAATGGCAATCCATTAAACGGCAAGTCTTTACTCGATTACTCTGGTTAAATCAGAGAACTTCCTGCCATACTCTTTATATTTTAAACAATTTATTAAATGAACCTCTCGCTCGGCCTCCGTGCAATCCCGGACCGGGCGCGCAGGAATTCCTATCGCGACTTTGTTGGCAGGTATGACGCTTCCGGGACTTACGACCGCGCCGGCTCCTACTATAGCCCCTTCTTCGACCACGCTTCCATCAAGCACCAAAGCCCCAATACCTATCAAAGCCCTGTCATAAATTGTGGCGCCATGAATTACAGCGCGATGCCCTACAACCACCTCCGCTCCAATAACTAACGGAAACCTGTCCGTCGTGACATGTAAAGCGCAGTGGTCTTGTATATTGGTTTGGGCGCCTATCCTTATGTAATTGACGTCAGCTCTGGCAACTGTATAGAACCAGAGATTACTGCTATCTCCAATTTCTATGTCACCCAACAGGATGACCCCTGGAGCAAGAAAGACATCCAAGCCGAGTTTCGGCCTTATTCCCCTGTATTCAATTATCATTGATTTCTCCATGTTGAAAATATAGCGCGTTCAAACCAGTCGGAGCAGTCCTAATTAGCCCCAGTCCGTGATACCGCCTCGAAAAAATCCCAATAGATGGACCGTTGACGTTGTGGATTAAAATCTTTGTCGTGAGCCTTCATTTGGTCGAGTTGCACCGGTCTCCTGAACACTTTGTAGAATTCATATCTCAGGACAAGGACTTTGCCGGCTCTGGGACCAGACAATCCGGCATGCTCCCGAATATGTTCCAGGTTGAATTTTTCATCGCTGTAAAGAGCCCTGCAAAGAGTGCCAGGGTCTTCGAAAGACCAGCTACTTATCCGCGCTTCACCCACAGCCCCCACACTGTTGACGTAAAACAGCACCGGTAGTCCTGGCCTAATTTCCTGGAACCCGGTTGGGAAAGTATAAACAAGGTTTCCTGTCAACTGGCTGGTCTCTGAATCATTTTCAGAAAACAAATTGTTATCCCCGTGCTGCGCCTGTGGCAATTCGATCATCGCTGGGGCCCTTTTTTTGTCGAGTGTTACCAAAAGAGGTTTTTCATTAGCGCCTCTTATCATTAGCGGAAAGAGTAGTGTTTCCAATTCCCCTGGTTCGAGAGGACGCGCTGGCGGAGTTACTATCAATTTTGGACCCTGTCGGCTTATCTTGTGCCATGACGAAAAAAGGAATGGATTTTGATAGATGGATTTTGACCTGTAAAATAGACTGTCACTTCCAGTTCTCGTCTCATAACCCCATGAAGTGAACAGACCGTTAAGAAAAATTAGGATTTCAGACTCTGCTACCGTATCGTAGACAAGTTTTTTACAGAATTTGATGGAATTGATCCCGTCAGCTTTAGCGGACCATGACGTGGCCTCATAAACAAAGCCGCAGGATTTCAATGTGTTCATAAACCTTTCGGCTCTTGTCTCAGGGAGGACGAGGCTAACTTTTGAGGTTTTTAGTTCAGCCCATTTCATTATCCCCCGTTTCAACAATTCGATGCCCAGGCCTGCCTTTTGGGCCCGGTCTGAGATGGCGATGGCGTCTACGGCTATTTCGACATCTGTTTTTCTGGACCACAATAATGCCGCTTCCGCCCTGCTATCCATCTCAAGCGATGAAATGTTCCAGTTGTTATTGTTCTTGGAATCTCCTGGATTGAAAGGCAATTCTTTGAAAAGAATATCCCCGGCAAAACCTTTTCCGAGGAAGAGCTCAACATCCTTGAGACTTCTTCCTGCCATCGATCTGATTACTGGTTTCATGGCCTGCCTTACCCAAAGGAAAAAGACAATGTCACAAACAAAACAAATTCTTTTTAAATTGAAGCTTAATTAGATCATATTGAACCTGCTCTGCAAGTTCAATGAAGAAGTTTGATATTATTCAGAGTTGTTTTTATAGTATTTGAAGATCCGGGGCGAATAACAAGTATTTGGCGCGCCAGAGTCAATTCTGAGATTTGAGTTTTCAGGAGAATTAAATGAAGGATTTGTTGGCGTCGTGTATGGTAGTAGGCGCCTATGGAATGCTTGGCCGGGATCTTTGCGCGGCCCTCAAAGAGATGGATACACACGTCATTGAAATGGATATTCAGGAAATGGATATATCCAGTTTATCTTCAGTCATGGGTGTTATGAGAAAGGTTAAGCCCAAACTGGTCATAAATGTCGCCGCCTTAACCGACGTTGATGGATGCGAGTCCCAACAGGAGCAGGCTTTTAGGGTAAACGCGAGGGGTCCGGAAAATCTTGCTATGGCGGTGAATGATCTGGGCTCATTTTTGGTCCATATTAGCACTGACTATGTATTCGATGGATCTAAGAACCAGCCGTATGCGGAAGATGATCCACCCAAACCCCTGGGGATCTACGGTAAATCAAAATTGGAAGGCGAATTGGGCATAAAAAGGGTCCTTTCGAGTAATTATTGCATTATAAGGACCCAATGGCTTTACGGCGCCAATGGGAAGAATTTCGTTGACACGATAATTGAGGCTGGGGGAAAAAACAAAACCTTAAAAATCGTTAACGATCAGTTCGGATCACCCACATATACCGTGGACCTTTCAGGGGCAATAATTAAACTGTGCCTTATGGGAGCAAGCGGTGTTTTTCATGTTACAAATTCCGGGTATACTACCTGGAGCGATTTTGCTTCAAAGATCTTTAAACTTGTCGGATTGGATGACGTTGAGATCGAGGATATCGATACACGGAGTCTCGGCCGTCCTGCCCCACGGCCCCTCTGTTCCGTGCTCGACAATTCCAGGTTTACGCGTCTTACGGGGATGAAATTGCCCCGATGGGAAGACTCCCTTGGGAAATACCTTTCTGGAAGGACTGTTTAGAAAATGACAATGACAATAACCGAAAAAATTCTGGCTGCTCACGCTGGACTTGAATTTGTTAAACCCGGACAACTTATCGAAGCGAATGTCGATATTGCTCTGGCCAATGATATAACTCTGCCGTTAGCTCTGAAACCTTTCAAGGAGGCTGGTGGAGTCAAAGTCTTCGACCCGGAAAAGGTTGTAGTTGTCCTGGATCATTTTAATCCTGCTCAAAGTATTGATTCGGCCATGATGTTGGCCAAGTCACGGGATTTTGCAAACGAGATGAAATTGGTCAATTTTTTCGATCTTGGTTTAATGGGAATTGAGCACGCTCTTCTTCCGGAAAGGGGCATAGTTCGGCCTGGAGACCTTGTAGTGGGAGCCGACAGTCACACGTGCACTTACGGCGCTTTGTCCGCGTTTTCAACTGGAGTTGGAAGTACTGACTTTGCCGCTGCCATGTTAACCGGCAAATGTTGGTTCAAAGTACCAGAATCAATGAGATTCGTTCTGACTGGCGCATTTGGGAAATGGGTAAGTGGCAAGGATTTGATTCTAAAGATAATTGGGGATATCGGAGTAGATGGCGCTCTTTACCACTCTATGGAATTTTCTGGACCTGGAGTTTCCAGCCTGACCATGGCTGACAGGCTCACCGTATCTAACATGGCAGTGGAAGCCGGAGCCAAGAACGGCATATTCCCGTTTGATCCGGTCACCAAGGTATATGCCGAAGAGCATGGATCACGCCCATATACCGTATATAAATCTGACGACGGCGCTCAATACTGTTCCGAGACAGTTATAGAACTTGACAGGATTGATCCATTGGTTGCGCTACCATTTTCGCCGGAAAATGTTCGACCAGCTTCAGAGGTAAAAGACATGAAGGTGGATCAGGTTGTTATAGGATCCTGCACCAACGGAAGAATTGAAGACCTTAGGGTTGCGTCGTCGATCCTAAAGGGGAGAAAGGTCGCAAGGGGGGTTAGACTGATAGTCCTTCCAGCGACTCAGAATATTATGGTTCAGGCTATCAGGGAAGGTTTGATTGAGATAATCATCGAGGCTGGAGGAATAGTCTCTACGCCAACATGCGGACCATGCCTTGGTGGACACATGGGTATCCTGGCGCGTGGGGAACGCGCAGTATCAACGACTAACCGGAATTTTGTGGGCAGGATGGGGCACCCTGAAAGTGAAGTAATTTTGAGTTCACCCGCTGTAGCCGCCGCTAGCGCAATTACAGGAGTTATAACAGACCCAAGACAAATTTAACGTATTTTTTGAATTGGTCTTGTTTAGGTTATGATTGATTTCATTTTGGAAGTGTTGTGAAAATTTTGTTATGTTTTTTCTGGACAGAAACACAAAAAATCAGTTAGATTAAAAACATCTTTATAGGCATGATTTTTTGTGTTAATTTTGCTTTAGCAGTGTAAGCGTCAGAGTGGATCGAGAAAAAATTCCTTGACTTCTCAAAACCATTCTGATAATCAAAGTATCAAATAGCTTTTGTTCGTCTATAATTCCACATTTGGTTTCACGCTCTTTTTCTGTGGAGCCTAATAAAAGGAGGATTTGGGTATGGTTAAAAGAATGATCGTTCTGCTAGGCGCAATGGCCATTATGGTGAGTGGGATGGCTGTAGCGGAGGCGCAAGTTTCAGGGATGCCTATGTGTGGTAACACAGGGGATACGATTATGATTCCCATGAAAGTTAAAACCTCTTTCAGCAGATCCACTGCTGGAACAGCCGGTGGTGACAGCACTCTGATGTTGAGCGGCTGCGAACAGTACACTGGTGGATTCCGTCCCTGGGGCGTTTGGAAGGGCACAACCTGCACAGAAAAAGTTCAGATTATCCCCCCGAAGTGTGTTGCTCCCGCTTATGGCGGACCAATCGCTTGGGGCGCTCCCCCGGTCCTTCCTCCGTGTTCAAAGCTCGTAAGCAATGTTGAAAAATACACTGTTAAATCCCCTGGCTGCAATCCTTGTGTAACCCCTGGCTTGGGTTATGAAATGATCAAAAAGCAGGAAGTTAAATAAGTTAACGGTTTTTACTATTATCTTTAAAAGACCGGAGTTTTTCTCCGGTCTTTTGCGTTCTGTTTTCTAGTTTTGTTTGCTTCAATATTTTCCATCGGAGTAATTTCGTGACTCACGATTCTTACGTCTTGATTCTGGATTATGGCTCTCAATATACACAGCTCATCGCTAGGAGAGTTCGGGAAGCTGGTGTTTATTCGGAAATTCATCCATTCAACGTAGCGCTAGACATTATAAAGACCAAGCGGCCGGCGGCCATAATACTGTCAGGTGGCCCTGCCAGTATATATGATCCGGATTCTCCACAGTTGGACCAACAAATTCTCAACTTGAACATACCCATTCTCGGTATATGCTACGGGCTGCAAGCGCTCGCTCATTCATTGGGTGGATTAGTTCAAAGGGCCTCGGAACGGGAATACGGACGCGCTGTGGTGAACCAAATCTCCGAGGGGTCGGTCCTTTTTGATGGCCTTCAGCAATCTGAACTTACCGTCTGGATGAGTCATGGGGACAAGGTTATTGCTCCGCCTCCCAATTTTAAGGTTACGGCTTCGACTCCTGATACTCCAGTGGCTGCTCTCGAACGCTATGATGGTCTTATTTGCGGAGTTCAGTTCCATCCTGAGGTCGCCCATACACCTAACGGACCTCAGATTTTGGCCAATTTTCTTTTTAAAATCGCCAAGATTAAGCCTACCTGGTCCATGTCGTCATTCGTGGAAAGTTCCATTGTTGAGGTTAATAGACGCGTTGGGGATTCCCATGTAGTTGCGGCGCTATCCGGTGGGGTGGACTCTTCCGTCATGGTGGCTCTGATACACAAGGCTATAGGAAAGCAACTTCACCCAATATTTGTCGACAATGGTCTCCTCCGAAAAGATGAAGCCGAACGCGTTCATCAAGCTCTTGAACAGCGTCTCGGGATAGAAGTAGATCACATAGATGCTTCGGCACGCTTTGTTGCTAGACTTAGCAAGGTCTCGGATCCTGAGAAGAAAAGAAAAATTATTGGCGCTGAATTTATTAAGGTCTTTGAAGAAGAAGCTTCCCGGTTTCCCAATGTTCGCTTCCTGGCGCAAGGGACACTATACCCGGACGTCATTGAAAGTGTCTCATTTAAAGGCGGCCCCTCCGCAACTATTAAGAGCCATCATAACGTAGGCGGTTTGCCTGAATTCATGCGTCTCGAACTGATTGAACCTCTACGGGAACTTTTTAAAGACGAAGTCCGCGAGTTGGGCCTAGTGTTGGGGCTTGACGAAAGCCTGGTGTGGCGTCACCCATTTCCAGGCCCTGGCTTGGCCGTTAGAATTCTTGGTGAAATTACTCGTGAAAGACTTGATTTGCTCAGGGAAGCAGATGCGATTGCAATCGATGAAATTAGGAAGGCAGGACTATACAGGGATATTTGGCAGGCTTTTGTGGTCCTTTTACCAGTCAGGTCTGTCGGTGTTATGGGAGATGAAAGAACTTATGAGCATGTCGCCGCTTTGAGGGCGGTTGATTCTACTGATGGGATGACAGCGGACTGGTTCAGGCTGCCCCACGAGGTAATGGCTGTTATTTCAAATAGAATAATAAATGAAGTTCGCGGCATAAATCGGATAGTCTATGATATTTCATCTAAACCCCCCAGTACTATTGAATGGGAATGATAACCAGATAGAAAGACAAGAGCGTAAAATAGTCCGAACGTTGATTGCGTTCAAAGATTAACCTAACTTAGGATTTCTCGAGATCCTTAATATATTTTTTTAGGCTTACCAGTTTTTCACGGGGGAAATTGCTGATCAGTTTTCGGACCTGGTCAAACTTTGGGTCATCTTTTAGAGACCGGTACGGTTTCGGGCTTGAATTTTGACACGACACGTCAGGCATATACATTGTCCGTTCTCCAGATTGACTTCGTGGTCCAGCGTTAATGAATTGCTCCCGCTATTAATCCAACCATTTTTCAAAGTCAACTGAAAAGCCTCATTACCGGCAAATTATTTCTAAATAATATTGCTCTGTGATTCCAAAATGTTAGAGCTTGCTAGCGTTTCCGTAGTCATTACTTGGACCTGTCAGGACAATCCGCTTGGGATCTATTTCATTAGGGAGGGTTGGTAAAAAAAGCTATTTTGGATAGAAGCGTTCAGCCGAAAAAAGAAGACCGTCTTCGGGAAAGTATCAAGGGGGGGGAGTCATGATACAATGAAGACGGCCTCACCATCTCTAATTTAAGCTCATACGCCAAAAAAGTCAATCGGAAAGAGCGATACCGGGAAAATCAATTGTAAAAAGCAGTCAATTATCGCCCATACAAAGAGAAGAGCCAACCATCCAACATCGACAAAAGAATATCCGGTCGGGTCTTGCATAATCGCTTCCGAAAAACTTACGCTTGACGCGTTTTTCGCTTCAGGTTAGAAGGAAATTCAATAGCAGACATTCAAACAACCATTCCGACAATTCCAATAGACAGGGAGCCGAAACAATGTCAGACAATCACGACGCTAGAAAACATCCCCGGATTAGAATCAGGGTTCCCAATTCTCTGCGAATTAAAGTTAAAGATGGTGAGTGTCTGGCAGACCTCCTTGATATAAGTCAAGGGGGAGTAGGCGCCGAAGTTTTCGATTTGTTCGATGTTCTTATTTTCACTGAGGGAGATGTAGTCAAACTTCAGTTTCTTTTAAAACCCGAGCAAGTTGATAACAAGAACGCGAAAGATGTGCTTGACGTGGTCCAGAAACAGCAAATAGCACAGGAAAACACTATTGACGCTGGCGATGGATCGGAGTCAAAGGAAAAAGCTTTCGAAACTGACGCGAAAGTTGTCTGGACCTATCTCAACAAGCTGGGTCTGGAATTTATTGTTTAGAATATTTTGATTAATGCCGATTTGCAAAGTTGTAAGGATATCGGTTGCAACGGCCATCATCTTCTCTGGAATAAAAAAAGGGCCGAAGACTTCGGCCCTTTTTGGCAGTATTGATTTGTTATCTCGTGGACTGCCTGCCCGCACTTGTGGATATGCCAAACGACCAACCGTTAAACAGTAGAAGTTGCTTAATATTTTGATCTACCCAGATGTCCGCTCGGGAAATCAGGCTTCGTGGGACATAAACCAAATCGTTTTTGCTCAAGACATAGTCGGTTCCGCCCGTAATCCTGGTCAGATCAACGGTTTTAGGAATCATCTGCCCTCTACAGTCTTTGTTTATTACTAGCACAGAGCGTGGCTCGGCCGTCGGCTTTGTTCCGTTCGCCATTGCGATGGCCTGCTGAACAGTGGTGGGGCCTTTCATGGTGAATACACCCGGTTTTTCGACCTGCCCGTCAACAAACACAAGGTTTCCCACCACGTCTCTTAACAGCACAGAAATGTTCATGTCTGATATCAAACTATGGTAGGCCGTGTTGAGATTTTCGGTCAACCTCGGAACAGTCAGGCCGGCCGCCTGAACATCAGCGATCATGGGCACGGAAATACGGCCGTCAGGACGAATTGTAACTAATCTGGCTTGACCATAAGGGGCGGTGGCAAGAGCTTTCTGGAGTTCATCCAACTTAGCGCCGAATTCTCTTACAGTTACGGTAATATCAGGGTCTTTCAGTAGATCTGAATAAGTACGTTTAAGCATAGCGCTGACTTGATCAGGAGTCATCCCAGCAACAGAGACGTCCTTTTTTCGCGGTATACTGATTCTTCCATCAGGACGCACGCGAACCGTACGGTTCAATTCGGGGTGATAAGTAAACTCAACATCGATTGAGTCCTTTACCTGAAGTTTATACGGAGTGGTAGTCTCTTTTGGTCTGGTAAGGTACATTACTTCCAAAGAGTCGCCTTCTGAAAGACGATAGAGCGCAGTTGGAAAATGATTTGTCACTGCGCATGCTATTGCTTGCGCCGGGTGATCTATTTGTCCTACCCCTCGATCTTTGGTCGCCACACACCCACCCAGGCCGATCGCCGCGGCGCACAGAATCAGATTGATAAGGCGCACTCTTTGCTTTACTGATTTTTTCCTGTCGATATTTTCAATTATTCTCATATCACACCATACCCTTGACTCTGCGTTAAACAACATCAGAGGAAACTCGAATGCGATCCTAATTAGAAAACAGCCTCAAGAGCGCAAGTTAAACCATCCCGCTTCAATTCCAAGGCCCTACCATTCCTGGTCTGACCATCATGCAGGATGCTTTCATGCTCCACCCCAAATTTTGCGATCAGAAATCGCCTGGTATTACATTTTGGGCCTGTATTTAGTTGTAAGCCAGCCTGAATATCGACATAGTTCAGATAATTAGGCCATATTCCAAAATTCATTCGGGTGTACCCACCCAGCGTCATATCAGTTAATATCTTGCCAAAGCCAAAGGGAAGCACCGCCTGCGCATGAGCGCCGAGAGTTGGAACCAGTTCATCCAGGGTTGTGACGTAATACTGATATCCCATCCCCGGGGGGCTGTTCCCCGTGTTTGGTGGGTAGGAATTGAACGTTGCCGGTGGAACCTCAAGAGTATTAGCGTCGCTAATGCTCACTCGTAGGTCTACATATCTTAGCTCCCCCTGCATGCCCGCAGCGTGGCCTAGTCCTGTCAGGAAATCGAGATCATATCCAAAACCAAATTGCGCTGTTTTCATCTCAGATTTGACTAACGTCCCCGCTGGAAAAACCAACACGGTGTTAGTAGTGGCGGTAGCGTTAAGAGTAGTTCCCGGCAGCTGTGTGAGCCTCAAGTCCTTCTGAAGTATATTCTGAGATTGATATAGTTCCGGGACACTGCCAAAGACCCTTAGCATGTGGTGCTCAAGAGGGCGTATGGTCGCATAAACACGGTATGTCTGATTGTCCTGGGGCAGCCCCAGATCATCCCGGAGCTGGTTCACAGTTCCAAAACCGCAACAGGCGCCCTGATCGTAGCTCATTGTTCCCCATATCCAGCTATACATGAATTCAGAGCCAATGGACCAAGGGGCGCAGAAGTCTAATGGGTCAGCTCCTGCTATTCCCTGGCCGAGTGTTAGAGCGAAGATGCTCACAAGCACTATCCAGACCCAGATTCTTGATCTCTCATTGATCTTCGTCCGGCTTAATCTTTTTTTCATTTCATTCTGAGAGCCCATGGCGATCCTCTCAATCATTAGCGTTTAAAAAGTTGGTAGAAATGTCGTGTATCAACTCAGGTACTATTTGAGCCAATTGAGCCAGGCTTATTGCCGTCCAAAAGAGTTCATGTCGTTCCGATAAAATTCCATCGACTGCGGTGGACAAAACTGTTTACAATGGGCGTACCCTGCATTGCCGGGGGTCCTTATTGCGGTCGGCATATGGATGATTCATGACCCTCTGTTCAAAAGATGGTCTAGGAGCGTTCCTGTTAGATTAGAAGTCGAGGCAAAGAGGCTTGAAACAAACGCGTCTTTCGCGTCGGCCAGTTTCGACAGGAACGGTTTGGATGTTATGAATGGAGTTTCAGTAATTACTGACAGACCATCGTTTAACATGTACAATTTTGCGCCTGTAGCCAGCATGCCGGCCGGTTTGCCCAAAGTCTTGGGTTCTGTGTTTACATGGGTCTCTGTAGTCTTGCCTTCTAATTCATTCTTTTGCGCGACCAAAAAGTCTCTATCTTTTTTCAGATAATCGATCTGTTCCACGAGGTATTGCTTCATCAGACCTTTGACGCCCTGGATCTGAAAATCTATTGATTTGATTTCTCTGCTCTGAGGTGTATAGCGAACTTCCAGGGAATTTCGTTCAATCTCGAGCTGTATGATTTTGTCCTGGAATTTTGCCAAAGTTTTTGAAACGCCGCTGTTTGAGTCTGAAGATAATGCCGCAAATGATCCGCTTCCTGAATCCATAAGCTTGAGCGCCAATTTATATTCGTATTTTAAGGCGTCGAGTTTCTCGATTCTTTCATCTATATTTCGAACAGACTTTCCCCTGGCTGAGGTGTCGCCATCTTGTTGCGTCGCGTTTTCTATCTTTTCTTTTGATCTGGAATTAATTGCGCGCCTAAGGTCCACATACGATCCGACATAGTCCTGCAATACACCCTTGAGGAATGTCGGATCGTGTCCGGTCAATTTGAGAGCCACCCGTTTCTGTCCACTGTTAAAATCCGGCTCAAACGCGATGGATTTGGATAGCCAGGATTCAAATTCCGCAGATTTCTTGAAATGATTCTTATTAATCGTCGCAGGATCAATAACAGTGGAAGCGAAAGGTATTGAGTCAAAAACGCTGTTATCCTTTTTGCTAAATAGGTTTATCGGATCAAAACCGTTGTAATAGCGCTTGGAAAGCAACGAAACTGTCCCGGGATTTTGAAGGACGGACATTTCGCGAACCGGAGACCAGCCTTCCTTATCTAAGATCTTTTGGTCACCAACAATAAAAGCTAACCGCGTTTCGACGGTGTAGGTTTGCACAGCGAGAAGATAGAATCCGATTACAAGACAGGCGAGGATCAATCCGAGCACAAGGTAGTATTTGCGCGGCAGGTCATACAATTTGTCCCAAAGACAAAGTTGTATTTTTTTGTCAACTTGCTTTTCCGGGGATAGCCGCTTCTGATTCTCCCGTGACTCAATGGGGTTAGCCTCCAGACCTATTTCCCCAAATTCCAGATCGTCCAGTGGGCAAACCTTATCATCCCTAAAAAAAGCATCATCATGGAATTCCTTTTCACAGGGTGCGTGTTCATCCCTTCGCGTACTAGCGTCGGCCACATTGAGATTCTTTTTTCCGGTTAGCATTTTCAATCTCCTTAGAGACTATCTGTCGCCACGTTGAGGACAGTGCAAATTCATTAATCAAAGAAGCATATGACTATGGGCGTGATTGTAACAAAAAAAGGTCATGTTTGTCAATATGTTATTTAAAAAAGATAATGTAATTTATTAATATTGACATTGTATCAGCGGTAAGTTAAAATTATTTAATAATAGGGTTAGTGGGAGCTTAAAATGATGAAGACATTCGCATCTGCCTATCCTGACCAGTTGCACAAGTTACAGTGGGCGTTGTTCCAAGAAAAACAGCCCTCACGTACAAGGGTGATTCAGATCACATCGGCGCGATTCTCAGAAGGGGTATCGACAGTTACTCTCGCTCTAGCGGGTGCCATGGGTCGCTTATTTGGTGAGGGCTCTACAGTTGTACTGGAGGCGAACCTCAGAAAACCATCATTTCACCAAATGCTGGGCGCTGAGTCCATAACTTCAATGCAGGACGCGTTGAGAAATGAGGAATCGGCCTTAAACGCTGTGACTAAGTTGGATGGATTTGGATTCTCTGTCATTTCCGCCGTTCCTTCACCGGTGCTTAGCGAAACCGAGGGTCCGGAGTTCTACCTTGAGAGAATCGGAGTACTTATTGACAGCCTCAAAGCTAAGTTCAGGTACATTCTTATCGATAGCCCACCTGTCGTACCTTTCGTAGACAGCGACATCATCTCTGGTTTTGTTGATGGAGTTGCAATTGTCGTAGAGGCGAATTCCACCCGTGCGGAAATCCTAGACGTTGCCATCAACCGCCTTAAGTCGGTTGACGCTCCAATTGTTGGCTTGATTCTGAACAAGCGTGTGCTATGCATTCCTAAGTGGTTGTACAGATTTCTATAATAGAACGATTCGTTGTGGTTAATGCGTATTCGATCATTGAAGTTATCTTCATAAGTGGCAATGCGCGCAATCAAGCCAAGGCTTATTGACCAAGACGCACAAAGGTTGTTAGACGGAGCCTGAAGTGAAAAGTTCTGCGAAGGGCAAGCGTCTCTTTGACTTAATTGCCTCCGTTGCCCTGTTGTTGGCGCTTTCACCTGTCTTGGCAATAGGTTACGTGTTGTCGGGATGGGCTTTCCATCGCACCCCGCGCCTAGGACAATGGCGAGTGATCTTCAAGGAACTTTCGTTTGACGCCAACAAAGGACTGTCCTGTCGTGTTGTCCAACGGCTTCATATAGCAAGAATTCCGGCGCTACTTAATATCGCAAGGGGAGACATGTCGTTTGTTGGCCCTCTTCCCAAGGCGCCTACGGACTTGAACGCCCTGGACCCAGCATTTTATGACCGATACTCGGTGCGTCCCGGATTGATTTCTCTTTGGTGGATCCGTAAACGTGCAAATATTGATTACGAAACAGAGTTGACACTAGATCAGGAATATGTGGCGAATCATGGATTAATAAGCGACATCGGTATTTGCCTGCGGGCAATTCCAGCAATGTTCTATGGAGATAAGGTTCCTGTCGTCCACGACAAACTTAGCTTGATGGGGATCACCATTGACAATCTCACCATGGATGCCGCCATTCAAACTATTCTAAGCTGGCTTAAGGATGAGGGATCAAGACAAATCTGCTTTGTGAATGCCGATTGTTTCAATATCGCCGCTAATAATAAAGTTTATTTGGATGTCTTGAAACATGCGGACCTTTGTCTGGCCGACGGAATCGGAGTAAAACTAGCGGGAAAGGTTCTGTCCCAGCATATCGCGCAAAATTTGTGCGGGACTGACATGTTTCCGAGGCTTTGCCAAAGTATCTCCGGAACAGATGCGACATTATTCTTGCTAGGAGCAAGGCCGGAGGCAGTGGAAGGCGTAAATAAGTGGATTCATGAAAATCATCCTAAGGTTCGGGTCTGCGGATTTCAGCACGGCTATTTTCAACCCGAAGACCAACGGGGAATTATTCAGCGTATCAAAAACTCTGGCGCTCAACTCCTACTTGTGGCTTTCGGGGTACCAAAGCAGGACATATGGATTCATGATCATGTTAGAGAGATGGGGGTAAGGGTTGCCATAGGGGTGGGAGGTCTTTTCGATTTCTATTCCGGTCGCATTCCTCGTGCTCCCCTGTGGATGAGAGAAATAGGAATGGAGTGGCTGTACCGGCTCATTCAGGAGCCAGGACGCATGTGGAAACGGTATCTCATAGGAAACGTTTTATTCATGTGGAAGGTCTTTCGAGAACGTTTTCGGCAATCAGGCTGAGACAAAAGAAGCCACGACCGGCGACTGATTTACTCCGACCAACCATTGTGAGTCTAGGCGTTTTAATCTGGAACGAAAAACATCTGACAACAGGCCTTTCCAGTTACGATGTTTACTTTATTCAAAGGCGCCTATTATCTCACTTATGGTCAGTCTTTTGTATCGCTAAGTTAAGATAAGGTTCGATCGCAATGCCGGTAATGGATTTCAAGTTTCTGCATAAAGAATCATAAATTCTCTTCAGCGTTCCAAAATTGGAAAGGTCTCTGGTTAGAATCCACAAATCGATTGAATCTCTTATTCCGAGCCTACAGGGGTTCAAGAAACGCAATCTATAGCCGGTTTCCTGTATAATGCGCTGCGCCTCTCCTTTGGATCCCCCCCTGAATCCAGCTCGGAGAATCTCCTCGTCAGTAAACTTTCCACGTGTTTCCCTATCAAGCCAACGGTCCAGCTTGAAAGCTAGACGATCAGGCAAATAATTCAGCAGTGGAACCCTCGCTCCATGAGTCCCCACGGAGCATAACGATGCGGCGTCTGTACAATAAACAGCGTTCCGCTACTTGATAGTCGTGACCAAATATCATGCAAAAGGGATCGTCTTTCAAATGGCAAAAGATGCTCATATACTGCGCACATTATACAAAAATCAATTTGCCCAAGGTCATCGGACAACTTCGTATCTTCCTTGGAGGCTATGAAGGACACCCTGTCAATCCCCAACTGGGTCTCTTTAAAATTGCAGACATTGATACAATCTTCCATCCTATCCAAACCAACGATAAATGATTCTGGGAGTATTTTTGCCAGAGCCATGGTAGATGCGCCACAACCGCAACCAAAATCCAGCATCCTCTTTCCGACGAAATCCCCTTCCGGCAAGTAACCAAGCGTGTAGTAACGCAAGAAGTCTTGTGAATTGAACGAACCTTCTTCCCTGAGCAGCTCCCTGACAAGGCGTGGAATCTTATCGGTTAGAAATTCCTATAAATTTATGATCGCCTGCGCGATTTTTTCCCCGTAACTGCTCTCAAATGTGGTCGAATCAGCGCTGACCCCAGGCGCTAGATCTTTGACCTGATAAATGAACCTTGAATCAGCCATGGGTTCTATTGTAACGGCGCTATATTGGGTCTTGATCTCGACCATTTCGTAATCCTTCTGATAGTATTTCTACCGACTATTATATGGGCAGTCCTGGTAAAAATATAAAAAAACAAACACAGTTACCTTGATTATGGCGAAATCGCAGAAATCTTTTGTGGTTTCACGATTATTGATCTGCCTGTCATGCTGGCAACTCTAGTGCAACTCATGCTACAATTTAATTTATGTATGTCTTTTAGTCATTATTTGATAATAGTGAATGGGGTTGTGAATTGCCAGAAGTTTTCTTTGATTCCAACAGGCTGGTTGGTTTGAAAGAAGTTTCGTCGCACAATGATTGTATATTGATTTTTATTGTATCTGTCGAAAAATGCAGATGATTTCATAGTTTTTGAACACACCGCGGCAGCAGGAAGCCTGAGGGTTCATAGCATCTTATCATGACTGACCAAGCTTCATATTGGCGCTTAAATCTGAAACTTTTTATTATAATTTCCGTGCTTTCCTTTGCCGGTGGTTATTTTTATATTATGGCGCTCGGTACCGGTTATAGAGCATATATATACATCCATGCCGGGATATTGCTATTTTTTGGTATATCTATATATTTGCATAGAATTAAGACCTTCCTTTTGTTTCTGATAATAGCTTCGCTGTCTTTTACTCTTGGAAGACACCTGGTTCATGAACAGGTCCCTTTTGAAGCCTCCTTATTCTCTTCCGGAATTCGAATTGACGTTTCTGACGTTATACTGGTGGCATTGTATATTCATTGGATACTCTCTCGGCTCAAACCCGGAATCGGCTCCCGTCCTTTGACTCTCGGTGGGAAAATTGGAGGGGCCTTTCTGGTTTGGATCACGTACGTTATGATTTCAAGTTTTTTGACTGCTACACGACTAGATTACAGTTTGTATGAAGTATACGCATACTTGAAAGGATTTCTCCTTTATTTCTACCTAATAAATAACATTGACAATGAAGACGACATGAAAACAGTCATCCTGGGCATTTTTGCGGCTTCCATGATATTGGCCCTGTATATGATAGCCCAGTACATAACCAAGACCACCTATACGATTCAGGGCGAGCAGGCGCCATTCTTTGGCCCGGAAGGTTTTAGATCGAGAGGTTTTACTGGTAGTCCCGACCAGTCCTCAGCCTTTTTAGTATTTGTATTCCCCTTGTTTTTCTTGAGTTGTTATTACGTCAAGGCCCTGCTCTGGAAATCCACTTTGCTCACTTGCATGCTCTTGATACTCTTGGCCATGATTTTTAGTAAGGTTAGAATCGCTTTTGCTTCTTTGGGTATCGCATTAGCCCTATCTCTTTTTTTAAGCTATCGAAGACGGTGGATTTCCTGGAAACAAATTCTCTTGACCATGCTGGCCGGCACGATTGTCGCGTTGGCTGTGGTACCTCTTTTATATTATCGATTTGCTTATGGAGCCTACGGTGAAGACCGTTGGCCTTTGATAGTAACAGCGTATAACATGTTCAAATCGAACATCCTTTTCGGAGTTGGAGCTAATAATTACAATTTCGTGGCTAGGCATTATCTTCCTGCCGAACTTGTCAATGCATGGTTATATACAGTCCACAATGAATATTTTATTAGATTATGCGAGACAGGATTGTTGGGTTTTCTATTGTATTATAGGTTGATATTTTTGGTTTTAGCAAAATTTTATAGGTCCACAGTAAGCAGGGAACCCATGTTGTTTCTCGTTTCTTGCGCGTTTTTCTGTTCAATCGTAGGGTCGTTTGTTACCAGACTAGTCTCAATGTATCATTACCAACCTTTTTTTACTTTTTTGTGTGTCATTTACGCTCTGTCGGTGATTGTGGATATTGAATGCAAGAAGAAGGAGACAAAATTATTAGATTGAATTGTGTCAGGACATGCATTGCAAAACCTTGGCGGTGAAGTTTATATGAAAATTTCGCCCCTGATTAATGCCGCTGATCACATAGTCGACAGTTGGAAATACAGATACAGACGGTTTAGAAGTTTAGGCATTAACGATTTTACCCGAAGAATAGAAATCAGATCTTGGCGAAAAGATCTAGTCGGATTTGTCGAGGAAAAAGGGACTCCGATCACGTCACAGGGACTTAGGGATTGGTTAAATATTACTGTCCCATTAATGAAAGACCAAATTTTTCAGCCTGACCAAGTTAATTCAGACCTTGCTAAATCGATTCCAAGAGGATTTTCGACTGATAGCGAGTTTTGGAAAACATTTCAAAAAATTTACCCAACTGATACAGACAAATTAATAGATTACTCGAACCAACTTTTCGTTGGACGCATTGAACTATTTGGATGGAAACCGGTCTCTGTTTCGATTCCCCAGATGGAACTTAAAGATGTGACTTATTTGGGACCAATCGAAGGTCGGGGCTCGACATATTATTGGAACGTCAATTATTATAACAGCGAAGCCAACCCAGACTTTGACGTAAAGTGGTTATGGGAACTCCAGCGGTTCCAATTTCTCCTTTGGCTAGGCGCAGCCTGGAAGATTACCGGTGAAAAAAAGTTTTCAAGTCTCGCTCGTGAAATTTTGAGCGCATGGATGCAAAATCTTAAATACCCGTTTGGAATAGAGTGGAGTAGCAATCTGGAAGTGGCGCTTCGGCTGCTTTCCATCTTGCGCTGTCACATAATGTGCATGGATAGTCCGGCATGGGATAAGGAATTTTTGTCAACTCTCGTTGCTTGGGAGTACCTTCACGCCAAGCATGTCAGAGAAGAATTGACTCTCCACCATACTATGGGTAATCATCCACTAGGAGAATCAGCAGCCCTTCTTTTTTTCTGCCTTGTCAATCCCGGGCTTGCGGAATCAATAGTTTGGCGGAAATTCTGCTTCAAGACTATTAACGAGTTGATTCCAAGACTTATCTATCGCGATGGTGTATATGCTGAACAATCAACAGGATATTTGAAGTTCGTTTCCGAATTCATGCTGCCCTTAATTTTTCTTGATAAATCTAATCTGGAGAGTTTTTCGCACGTTACCTTGGATAGAATAAAATCATCGCTTAAATTTGTCCAATCGTTATCTGCTTGCGGTAAGTCGACTCCTATGATTGGAGATTCTGATTCGGGGTGCGCTATAGGTTGGAGATTATCGGACTGCTGGGATTTCTCCTGGCTGTTAGCAGCGGGTTCCACACTATTAAGTGAGCCCGATCTTGCTAGGGGGATTGCGCACTATCCCGTTGAGGCTTTTCTGAACACCGGCCTTAAAGGACTTGCCAAATTTCGATCTTTCTCTCTCCGTTACAGCTTTCGGAATCGAGTTGATAGTCCAGGCCGTTCAGATATCGAGGACTTCCCTGTTGGCGGTTACCATGTAAGCTCCGATTCTCACTTTAAGTTGATCTTCGATTCTGGCCCTCTGGGCATTTATCCCGGATTCGGTCACGGACACGCCGATGCTCTGTCAATAATTATGAGTCTCAAAAACAGACCTTTCCTGGTTGATTCTGGAACAATGCGTTACAATGGCGCTCCTGACGTACGTAACTATTTTCGAGGAACATCAGCCCACAACACATTGACAATTGACGGTCGCAGTCAGGCTAAGGCGCTGGACACTTTTAAATGGGCTTCTGATTACCGGGTTCAATGGTTTAACACAATTGTAAAGAGTGAATATCGAATTCTTAAGGCCCTGGTATTTGTTAAATCATCTTATCATCAACGGACAATTGTACATTTTCCTGACAAGGGTTTCATAATCCGGGATCGGGTTAGAAATGATGGCGATGTTTCAATCGAAGGATATCTGCATTTTGCGCCTGACGTAGAAGTACACGCAACTAGTGAAAATAAATTTGCGGCATCACTGGAAAATGAATTTTTGGAGATCGAATTCCCTGATTCGTGCTCGGGGTGTGCCGAGATTGTTCCCGGGTCGTCAGATCAAATGCTTGGTTGGCACTCAAGACACTACGGACAAAAGAGTTATGCCATCTGCTTGAAATACTTTGGCAATGCGGCGAAGCGCACGGATCTTGTAACATTAATAAGGCTCCCAGGTCAGTCTCTTGTATGGACCGATGATATGAATTTACTATTGTTTTCGATCTAAGTCGCCCCACACCCTCTTATTGGGTTAATGATCCAGTTGAAATCAGATCTTGGAACTTAACATGAAAGCGCTTCACATATTACACAGGTCCGTGCCCGGTACCCATGGTTATGCCATCAGGAGCAAAGAAATTGTGTCTAATTTGAAAGCTAAAGGAGTCGAACCCCTTGTTGTGACTTCTCCTTCTCAAGCGCCTTTAGGGATACTGGATTCAGAACACAGTGAAATAATTGATGGGGTAAGGTACTTCAGGAGTTGTGGAAAACTTGTCGAACCTACTATTGAAGTAAAGGATGGGAAATACGTCAGAGCGACAGTGCGGGTCCTCCAAAACGTTAATCTGTTAAAAATGGCGATACGTATCGCAAAAAAATATAAACCCGACGTAATCCATGCCCACTCACCATTTACTTGCGGTCTGATAGGCGATGTGGTGAGTTTTCTGACGGGTATACCTACAATTTACGAGATGCGTGGTATTTGGGAGGATCAACACACGAGTCGCTATGGCATGGCCACCACTTCCTTAAGATATAGAGGGGTTAGGACCCTCGAAACTTTGGCCTTAAAGAACGCCGACATGTGTTTTCCGTTGTCGGAAGCCCTTAAAGTAGAGATCATCTCAAGAGGAATAGACGCGGACAAAATAGTAGTAGTACCCAATGGTGTCGACACAAAGAAATTCGCGCCTGGACCACCGTCCAAGGAACTGGTCGATAGTTACGATCTCGAGGGGAAGTTGGCAATTGGTTATATTGGCACTTTTTTCAATTACGAGGGACTGGATCTGTTGGCCCAAGCTTTTGAAACTCTGGCTTTGAAATTTCCCACACTGAGCTTACTGCTTGTTGGTGACGGCGAACTAATGCCGAAGCTAAAAGATTTTGCGGCCAAATCAGCATATTCCGACCGGATTATTTTTACGGGCCGGATAAAAAATGATTTGATTTCTGATTACTACAAGTTGTTCGATCTTTTGGTTTTACCTCGAAGAGACGCGAGAGAAGCTAACCTGGTAACACCTTTAAAACCCCTTGAAATAATGTCAATGGCCAAACCTCTAGTAGCCAGTGACGTTGGAGGACACAAGGAAATTGTTACAGATGGGGTTAATGGCGTTCTTTTTCACTCAGGGCAAGTTGAAGACCTAGTACAAAAATGTGAAGCCCTGATATCGAATCAATCTTATAGGTTGGAGTTAGGCAAACGTTCCAGAACTTGGGTTGAAAATAATAGAGATTGGAGCTTGCTGATTGATCGTTACGTTCGAGTTTACCAGAAACTTGCCATCCACAAATGACCTCATAAGCTGCGCTCTCTTCCATCCTTGATAATAAATAATTGGATAGGGGCGCTTTGCAGTATGTTGAACTCTGGAACCATGGTCGCCCTGGTTGAACTGACAAAGGTAACGATTACGCTCGTATTTAGCTCACACCAGGAACAAGGGCTTATAATCTCAAAAATGTGGTTTCCTAACTCACCTTGAACATAAATTTTGTCTCCGTATATCTCCTTTATTGGTCCAGTGTCTGATGTGGGCAAATATGACTGGGAATAACACTCTCCGATTAACAGTAGCGCAACAAATAATGCGAATAATGATGTCTTTCTTATTAAATTAACAAATTTCATTTATCATTTTTATCAGCTTTTTCATCTTTCATCTTTTCAAATGAGGCGAGTACTTTATAACCGGTAGCCGCTTCTAGTCTCGAAGGATCATCAAATGTGTGATCCAGGAATGCCGCGACAAATATGATTCCAATACCCAGGGGAAATGAAAATACAAAGGACAATAAAACATAAAGACCGGTTTTAGGGTAGACACGATTTTTAGGAATCCAAGGTTTACCTAGAAGTTTTATATCGACAAGTTTTTGACGACCTTCGGAGGCTTCTATAAGAGCAGCTTGGTTCTTGGCCACAAATTGTAAATATTGTTCACGTGCGATGGTAAATTCGAGTTGTAATGCTCGGGCATCATCACCCTTTACAATTAATGTTTTCATTTGATCCATAACACGCTTTTTATTTTCTTCCAGGTTGGTCTTTTTTACCTCTAGTATCGCTGATTCGCTCGCGAGGGCTGATGCGAATGTCGATCTTGCGTCAACATACTGAGTTGTTGCTGCCCCGAAATCGGGACTTTCCGTAGCGAAGATTTCCCCGACCTGTAATTTCTTTTGGCCTGCCTGAACCAGTTGGACGGCTAAAACGTTTAGGACTGTGCTTTCATTACCACGTTGCACGCTCGGAGCTAACCCACCAGTTGGCATGTCTCCTTTTTTGAGAAGGGCCAGCGACTGATTATACTGATTCACATTGGCATCTGCCTCAATTATAGCGTCTTCCAGCGATTTAAGTGTGGTAATGAGTTCTGTTTCTTGTCGCTCTACAACTGATATATTCCATTTTTTCTTGTGGTCCGTGAGGTTCTTTCTGGCAATTTCATATCTTTCTTTTGCCGCTTCAAGCTGATCCGAGAAAAAAACCTGCGCGCCAGGAATGGAGTAGACCTTCGAATGGTAAGGAACATAAGTATCCAGTAACTTTGAAAGAATCTGCTGGACTTTCAGAGGGTTGGAATCTTTCAGAGTCAGGTCAAGGACTTTCGATTTAGGCACAGGAGTTACCTTGAATTTCTTTATTAAGGCTAAGGAGATAGCCCGATCCCGCATCAACTGAGAATTTTCTTCTTTTTTAGACTTTTCGCCTGATTCGAATATGCCTGCCAATCCCTCCTTAAACGAGGAGATCATTTTACTGATAGCGCCGGTTCCTTCGTCTTTAAAAAAATTGGGGCCTAGAGCCTGGACCGTTTTTAACCACAGGTCAGGGCTTGTAAGAATCTCCATTTCACTGTTTTGGTCGATTTCATCGACATTCATGTTCAGCACCCTGGCAGGACCGGGCGCAGATGGTTGGAGGAGCAAAGAGGCAGCGTCTTGCTTTGCCGTTATTATTACTTTGGCGTCGGTTTCGTACGCAGGTTTCACAATGAGGCATGCGAGCAAAACGCTGAGGGGAATAAGAATTACAACCAATTCTAATATTAATATCCTCTTATAGATAATGTTGAGGATATCCCTAATGGTTAACCCTTTGTCCTCCTTCATTTTTACGCCTCTTCTTTGAATTTTCGGCCTGATTCATAGATGAACTACAATTTAATATCAGTATACCACTTCTATCAAAGAGGAAAACAAGAGTCAATACCCAAAATTCACCGGGTGTTTTTCATACGGTTAATTTGGGAGGTTTTTGGACCCCAAATGGTGCAAAAATGTTGTCCCCCCTCCATGCGAACAGGTCTTGGTAACTTGTCCAGCCTCTTGGTAGGCTCATTTTTCGACTTAGAGCCCTTTTTTAAACGTACTTCCCCCTGGGCTTATGTCAGACACCTTAGCTGTTGCGTCAAGATGTGACGTGACTAACCTGATTCGCAAAGTTTTAAAATCCTCCTCCGCATCTCAAAGAGTATCCCGTTGGATGGATGTCCCCCTGTCAGTCTAACAATCAGGGATCTAGCATGATTAAGCACTCGACCAGGAAGGTTTATCAACCCAAACCGTGTGGCCTTGAGCCACTTGCTCACCCAGCTCTTCCCCAAAACCAGACGCTTCATGGCCGAGTTAAGGTTAAGCGACAGTATCATGATATGCCACCAGGCGGCGTTTGCCCCGAATAGACCCGAAGGGAGTTTTCCACCGGCTAAATCTTCTTTCATCACGCAATGAGCCTCTTCAGACTTCCCGCAGCGTTTCCTATACCACCAGATTAACTCATCGCCGGCAATCTCACGGTTGGTGACTACCCCTGTCACCTTGTATTTCACAGTACCAAAATTCATGGTATGGAAAGGAAGGTTGAGCTGATCTTCCTTCCCTGTGAGGGACGGTTGCTTCAAAGCCTCTCTAATAGCCAAAAACCTGCAATCAGGACCATATTTCTTCCTGGCCATCTCCTGGGGAACAAAACATACCTCTGCATACTCCTGATCTGTCTCAACCAATTTTCCTTTTACCTCTCGACATAAAGGTCGCCACTCCTGTACAGCAGCTACCGCCTTAGACGCATCGGTAACTTTCACCCCGATGGCGAATTCTATTACCCCAAACCGCTCATTCTTACCCTCCGCGCAATACCGCAGAAGATCGTGTTGATACCCTGCGCTATCCGAACGCAAAAACACCTTCTCAACACTCTGAGGCAATAGATCCAACGACTCCTTGAACACTCTAAGTTGCTCAAAACCAGCCCATACGTTACCATCACGAAATTCCGAGTGTAAAATAAGATCCTGTTCCGCCCAATACGTGTTCAACGGTTGATACGCCTTATAATGCTTGTAACAATAAAGCGCCCTGTTCTTGTCCGTCTCCACCAGGGTGGCGTCCATATCCAGCGTGGCTATATTTTGGGGGCGGCGCCTTTGCACAGAAGCTACAAAATCCCCTATTACTTGCGCCAATGCTCCAAGATATGCGTTGGGAGCAGAAATAAAGGACTTCTCCGGCTCTCTGAGCTTCTTCTGCTCAGAATCATGAAACCGATTCAAATACCGAAAAACAGCAGACACTGAAGGAAAAGCGCTCCTTCCCTCTTTGCGTAAACGGCGCTCAAGGTCTCTACGCCGCTTGCGTAAAAGTCCGTTGCCCTCAATACCCTTCAAAACCCGACAAAAACCATCATCACCAGCCGAAACCTATAAATTGTATTTGACAAAAAGAAGGGCGATTTCATCCATTGTGAAAAGTGGCACCGCTCTACCAATCTCTTTGGCAATATGTATCAGAAAATCAACTAATTCGTCTTCAGGAGTAGGCACCGGGAGTGTATATATGAAACATTTTCTAAAATATCTGGAGAAAGTGGACAGGAGCCCAGGCGAACCTCCTATACCGTAAACTGGCACCCCCAGCCGTCCCAGACTTCTTGTTGCTCCCAAATCAATATTTGAATCTTTAGCGTTTTCAACGACAAGGGCAGGTGTCGAGTAATTAAAACCACTAAGAATTGAATGTTTCATCTGCATCCCAAAAGGCCCGAGATATTAAAGCTTAGAAACAAGGTATAACCGCGATGGAAACTATTCAAGCCCCAGAAATGGACCATAACGATAATCCCAATAGTTTTCTTTAAGTACCCACTTAAGTAATTCTGGATCCTTGCGTGCTTCGGTTTGGTGGAAAATATATCCATCAAGCCATGCCTCATGAACCTTTTGTTTGACGGCGGCATGTGGGTCTGCCGACAATTTGCTACCAATGCTCAGCAATAGCCGTCTGATTTTTGGCCATGGTTCATAAATTTTCCAGTCGAACTTTAGACCTCCATTTCGTCTGATTGTAGTATATGAGTCGCTAACCCCTGCAGAAAACATTCTTTGCACAAAATAATCGACCATGAGTCGTTGGTTGGGCACAAGATGGTAAACTAGAGCTGTTGGTTGGTATATCACCTTGTATCCGGCGGCCTTTACTTTCCAGGCCAACCCGGTGTCACCATCGCCTTGATAACGCTGGAACGCTTTCGGAACACACTCCGGATTAAACCCACCCACTTTAAAAAGTGTATCTTTCCTAATCGAGAAGTTGAGTCCCCAAACATAAACAGGACTAATTTCAGCAATTTGATCTCCAAAGTCCACGAGGCTCAGATAGAAGCACCGAATTAACTTGCCATTTCGACGCCAAAACGCATCCAGCCAATCAGGAGGTGTTGACTCATATTTGGGAAGGCTTTTGCCGCCAACCAGATGCGTTTCGGGATCTTCGAACGCTTCGGATATTGCCTCTAACCAGTATGGATCAGCCTCTATATCATCATCCACGTAAACAAGGATATCTCCCTTTGATTCAAACGCGCCTCTGTGTCGCCCAGAAAGCAGGCCGGGTACGTCTTCATAGTGATATTTGATTCGGCGCTCGAGGTTAGATTTAATAGCAGCCTCAGCTACTGTCCTTGTGTTGTCTGTTGAACCGTTGTCAATTATAAGGATTTCAAAATCTTGCGGTACAGAATTCAATGCCAATAGAGAATCAATAGTGATTTTGAGAGAGTCGCTTCTGTTATATGTTGGAATTATGATAGAAAATATCATTTGGCCTTCTTGTCAAGGCACGATTTTCGCCGATTAGCCAGGAATTACTTCACAATGTGTCAGTAGTTGAGTCCTCGCGGCCATTAAAACGCCTAAAAAATAGATGGGTGAAGATTCGTTGAAAACATTCGACAACAATCACTGTAATTGAAACTTAACCAAGCCACTGAAATGTCGACGGAATCGCATAGCCTTATCCCATGGTGGAATTTCCACACTGCCCAAGTATCATATCAACAATTCCCCCAAGTAACCTGGCGTTGTATGATCTTTTCAGATAGCGATTTGAGATAGCCCGGATGACTAAGCATATATGTTCCCCCAAGATCGGCTTCAAAATAGGATTAACCTCCAGTCGCTCTTTTAAAGGAATTTTCTTGAAGCCCATAGATTCTTTAAAACTCAACAGGGAGTCCGAACCTACACCAGTCAACGGACGCCTTCCAAAAGAAATACACGAGACGCTATCTCTGGCCATTGTCCGCTGGGTAGAAACAAACACAAGGGCGTCAACAGGATGCCATCTTAGTAAGTCTGAGCAGCTAAATGTCATAGGAATATGAGCGGAGTCACGGCAGAAGATGTGGAAATTGAAAGCGGCGAGACGGTTGGAAACAAACGCTCCCCAAGCCTGAAGCATAGGGTTAGAATTCGCTGCTCTAAAGTAATTTTTCCATTTTTCAAGAACGGGCCCGTTGACTTGTATTCCTAAACGTTTATAGGTATCTTCTACAAGAGGGAGGCCTATTTGCTCCAATAAGTCGAACGACACTTCTTCCACCTTACAATGTTTCAAGGCCCACCGAATATTATGGCGACGTTTAGCGCTTCGGATACTGCCGTAGCCATAGTTCTTATCCTCAACTACGACATCATAGCTCGCGCAAAAAACCCCTTCATCCTCACAAAAATAAGAGACAAAAAATGCCCCTTGCTCCCACATGTATTGCAGATCAAGTGGCGATAGACAAATTTGTCTGGAAGGAGGCCAATGCGTAAAAACCCTCAATCCAATAGAACCCCAAAACAAGCCTGCAGCGCTGAAACACCTGACTCCCAATGCTTGGCAAAAATCTGAAAGGTGTTTGTCTTCAATCGATTCTTTGGTATTTTGAGTAATTGCGCTCATAATCGCAGCATTGAATGAGAAAAATGGGGGAACACACCTAAGATCTTGGAGTAATTCCATTGCGATTTTTAGAAATCACAATTGTTAAGGAAAAAATTGTTCGCATTCTTGATTACAATAAAATTGTTCCGAGGTTACAGCATTATTTGTTAAACGACAATTCAATTTTTACCATTTTTACTAAAACTCCATAGCACGGGTAGATACAATTTAAATTCTAGCTTGGTCGAATATAATAGACCAATTGTCTAATCAGGCTTTTTATCACAATCATTTCTTCAGAGGGTATTCCCTTTAAGGATATTAGAACACCAAAATAGACCACTGCTGAAATCAGTACATTCAAGAAAATATTAGTTTCGCGAAGCCAGTAAGTCACAAACGCCATTACAAAGGCCGCGATTAGAGGTTTGGCAAAGCTTCCTAGAAGTTGGATTGGGAAAAGTGTTTTGGTGATGAAAGCGATCTGACACACGAGAAACAATAGTATGGTAACCCAGGAGGACATTACAGCTCCTAGTTCCGCGAAACGCTGAATCAGAAAATAATTGAGAACCGTCGCGCAAACAGCCGCCAACATGTTAATCTTCAAATCAATAGTCTGATAATTGGCCGCAATAAGTGTCTGAGCCAAAATCATGATCAAACTATAGAGTATTAAGTTAGGCGCCATTAATTGAAGTATGAAGATAGAATCTATGAACTTGTGCCCGTATACCAGAAAGATGATTTTATCCGCCAGCAGGACAACCCCTACAACCATAGGCACACATATAATGAGCACGTAATGAATGGAAAGTTTGGTTTTTTCACGAAGGTTCTCCAGGCCGTAATCAAAATGACGTGAAAAATTCGGTAATATGGCCAGAGAAAAGGCAAGAGGAATGATAACGCAGATCTGATTGATTCTGCCCGCCGCTCCATAAATTCCCACGGATGATATACTTGCCAGCTTTGAAAGCATTATGGTGTCGACATTTCCTTGAATGGTGCTGAAAATAGCGATCCCCATAAATGTTGGAGCTTCCTTAAGCAGCATAGTCCAAACTTGCCAGTCCAATTTAATGGGAGAAAACCCTATCACTTTGAAATAAAAGAATAGGAGCAGGGCCAAAGCCAGAAACCTTGTTAGAGTAGTCATTGCAGAAATAGCCACAATTCCGTACCCTACCAAAAGCACAGCAACGCATAAGATCACCTTGCTAACGTTTTCCAGCAATTGACCAAGAGCAATGAATTCCGATTTTTCAACAGCTCGAAAAATTGCTTCCAGAAAGCGGACGCAACCGCCTGGGACGAGCGAAACAGACCCTATGATAAAGGCGAGAAGTAACTCTTTGTCGTATCCTAGAAAAGTGACGCCAAAGTCCATGAGAAACATTGCGATGACACTGGATACCAGGCCAAAGAGGACGGAATTGATCATCAAAAGGTGTATATCTTGTGGCCTTCTCGCTACCTCTCGGACAACTAGCGCCCCCAAACCTAATGATGCGACGGTGGTGAAGATATTTATATAGGACAGTAACAAGGAATACTGCCCCATCCCTTCTACTCCAAGCCTTCTTGAAACCATATAGACTAAAACTAATGACACAAATGGATTAATCGCGCTCGGCACAGACAAGGCAACCGTATTTTTGAGCAATTTTTTGCGCGATTCAACTGACATAAATCCTCAAAAACGTAAAATCTATTGATCATTTCCAGGTGGGATTGCGATACACAATCGAGATGTCAATACCCAGAGGACGATTTGCCACATCTATTCCAAGCCATATTTTCGGTGGATTAAGAGGAAAATTCCCTATCGAATAGAGGTTTAGACCGCCGCCCAGCTCTCCGTACGGTAAGGTTTCAGTTGTGGGACGGCCCCCTAGAGCCGCAATCATAACGCCCCTATAGACATTATCCTTAAAATAAAAAAGATATTGCGTATAATATTGATACCATATATCGTTTCTTTCATGTTTGATTAATTGTTGCCCAATAGTAGCTTGAATAAATCCGCGATAATCACCATGCAGGTTAAATAGCGTCCAACGCCTGTTTATTCGGTCCCATTGAGCGTAACCCACTGTCTTGTTATCTTCTATCCTCAATGCCAAGAACATGTCAGGGTAAGTAATGTTCCTGACTAGTTTGAAGTGAGTGCTCTCGGTAATATCTTTTTCGTCTGCAGGACGCAGGGCGTCAATATAAGGGGTTTCCTGTCCATAGGCGCCGCAGACAGCAAGCATAAACAAACCAAGAATTAAGCACGCTATTTTCTTCATGATTAACGGTCCTTAGACATTTGCTAGACTGGGTCTACATAATCTAGATCGAATGGCAATTTCAAGGATAATCTAATGTGACTCGTCAACATTCTCACCACTTTTTTTGTCAGCAGGCGACTCAAAAGCTCCGATGTCCGGCCGATCCCGTTGGTTTCTAAGTATTCCTCGCATATCTTTTGTGACTGAATCTATTTTTATCCCGGCGCCAACTAGAGGGGAACCCGGCATGGGAACAAAATCATTCTTCGAGACATTTTTCAGCATTGGGTCAATTCCCCTTATTGGGCGCGTATCCAAAGCGTCGATTCCACCAGCAGGAATTTTGTTAAAAAACGCCTTTACAGATTCCTTCAAATTTGAACTCGCCCGACTGCCGGCTTCGGGGCACTCAAACCATGCGTTGTTGTCGAATACGGCGACTTTCGCATTTGGTCCGGTGAGCATATGGCGACAGACATAAAACAAATTGTCGACAAATCGATTCAATTCATCCTTTTTAACCGGCCGGCTTGGATCGGTTACAGCCACTGGAGCAGAACATCGATATACGGTATTGAATGCGATCAAGTTTCCAACCGATTGTGTGGGAGTCCCCTCAAGACTGTGATGTATCACAAAGGCTGCCGTTAGACGCCAGAAGTTCTTAGGAGCCATATCTATGAGCACATTGTTAATCACTCTGTTAAAGGAGGAACCGTAGAAACCAATACCGGCGTGTGTGCTACCTTCGATAAAATTGTTCTCCACAACATTGTTTCGTGAACGACCTTCCAAATAGATTCCACAACCATATCCGTCGGCATATCCGTTATCCTTAAACAAGTTCCCTCTGATTTCACAGGAATTTGCCCATTCGTCGGGACCAATCAACATGCCACATTCTGCGTAAATAGAATGTCCAAACCATCCATTTTGGTCGCTGGAATTATTAACAAATCTTACCCCTGAACCGTCTATTTGAATACCATGAGACACATTTCTGGTGAATATGCAGTTGTGAATATACCAGCCATCCAGGGCGCAAAAGACTCCCTGATAGTTGAACTGGACCCGTAGATTGTCCAACTCCCAATTGGTGTTCACAGCGTGGTCCGGTCTTGACCCTGCTATTCCGTAAGATCCATATTTTTCAAGAGTCATGTTCCGCAATATTATGAAATTCTTATTTGTCCCTCCCCACCTTGCGCCGGCGTTAAAACCAAGATCGAGTTCATAAACGTCTACAACATGGTTAATATTGGGGTCCGCATCCCCCCACAACCTAATAAAATAATTATTATTATCGAGACAAAAACTGCCTTCGGGTAAATCTTGAAGTGATGACTCCTGTTTGAGCATACGCTTTTCATCGACCATTACGAAAACATTGCGTTTTGTGATTGGCTTCAGACCGGCTTTAAACCATAAAGACCCTGACTTTTTCCAGTCTCGCGCGGTAACTGATCCCCGAAGAATAACCTTATCCCGGTTCACCCCTTCATAAGTGATAGGTTTACCCGGCAACCCTGATTTCCCTCCCGTTATTTGTTCATGATAAATTCCTTCGTGAATTATTGCTTTATCGCCAGGCTCCAAAATTCCAGACACGTGTTTGATTGTCTTAAACGGCCGCTCTTGTGATCCTGAAGAATCATCGTCTCCATTGTTAACATCTACATGGTAAACGGTAGCGTCGGCGTGAGCGGTAAATACGAGGGTAAACAGGAGAAGGGAAAGTATCGAAAAGAGTTTCATGACCGTATGCTCTCTAGACAGCCTTAAAGCCGGAAAGTTGAGAAACGATTTTATGTGGACATCGAAATCAAAATCAAACTTACATCATTTTGAAAACCCTTCACACAAAAAGACACTTGGTGTTTTCACACATCGCTTCGTAAACAAGAGCGAGATCCTTTATACAGGCGTTGACTTCGAATTGGGTTTCGAACGCTTTTCTGGCGTCCTGAGCTAACCTTTTGCGAAAAGAGACGTCTCTTGAAAGATCAATCACTGCGTTTGCTATTGCTTTAGGGGCGCTCGGTTCGATCAAAATTCCTGATTTCCTGTCAATGACCATTTCTGGTATCGCTCCCACAGTCGTAACTATTACAGGTAGCCCTGCCCGCATTGCCTCCAATATGGAAATCGGCATGCCTTCCCGTCTTGACGGTAACAGAAATATATCGGCGCTAGCGAGATATAGTGGAATCTCTGACCTGGGCGCTTCATTGGTCATAAAAACCCACCTACTCAAATTTTCATTCTCAATCCTAGATATTACCAAATTACTGTCACCTGGATATTCTTCTCCACCTATAAAAACAAATCTGACCGCTTCGTTGGCTTCTATAACTTCTGGAACCGCGTCGAGAATGTCAAGGTGACCTTTTCTCCAACCTACAAAACCTACCGTGAGCACAAGCAATTCATGGTCGTTTACGCCCAATTTAGCCCTTGCGCGTTGAACTGAAGCAGGACTCGGCGGTTCGATATCCTCCAAACAATTCGCTAAGGCCTTTACACAAGCATTTGGGACAATTTTACTAATATTGACTCTCCACGTATCATAAAGCACAATTATTTGCTTTGGTATTCGTAATCCGATCCAGTAGAGAACTTTTAACCATTTTGATTCTCTGGTGTAAAAAGTATCCCAATCCGTTCCGTGAATATGAAGGAGAACCCTGGCGCCTGAAATTCTGGCGATAATCATAAATATGATGGTTCCTGGAAAACTGTCACCAAAGGGTATTTGTAAATGGACAAAGTCATAGGAGCGTTGATGAAGTTTTTGGAAGAATTTCCAGAACCTTTTCATCCTAAAAATATTTCGACGAAGAGGTCCTTTTAATTCTTGCGGAATTTCGTGCCCTCTATCAAAAACATCGAAAGTATAGTGTTTATTCAAAGGGGAATTAATAATAGTCTGCATAACAGAGGCAATACCACCAAAAGGCGGGGGGACCGGACCCAACATTAAAACATTTCGCACTGGCACACCTCGCTGGTTTCTTGTTTTTTCTTGTCGACATCCGCAATGAAGAAGAGGCGCATATGGACTTTCTTAGATAATCCCGCTAGATATCAAAATCTTTTCTCAGGACCGGTGCCGCAGACCCCAAAAAATCCGGCCACTGTCTCAATAATTCTGAATATCGATTCCAAAAGTGATCTTGAGAAACAAGCGCAAAGGGATATCTTGCTATTTGCCGATAATTTAAGGTCCAAAGGAGAAACAAGAAAGCCTGTCTTAAACCACCTTTCCTAATTCTGGGAATCCAGCCGAAACGGAGATTGCTTGATATAAATTTCCTGCTTGAATGACGTAAATAAACAAGGCGCCGGGATATGGGGCTAAGCGACAAATACTCGATCAGCATTTTGTCTAAGTCTTTAAAATAACAGTCTATAAAGTCAGAAGTGAGGCAGACGGGAGAGCCAACCTTATCCATCAGGTAATTGAGCCTGTGCCAGGAAACCCCATCAGAGTTCAGTTCTATCGACAACATGTAGCCCAGTCTTGCAATAATCCATTCCGGGCCCATCAGCCATTGGGGATCGGGAAAGTTGAAATTGCCCAGTGAATATGCGGTGAGTTGACCATCCGCGTTCACAGTGACACCCTGGCTCGAATGTGAATGGTGTCCAACGGTGACATTAAATCCCAGCCCGCAAAGTCTCTTGGCTGTACTCACGACCTTTGGGTGAGGCACAAGCATGTATTCTTCGCCCCAGTGGCAAAACGCCATTGAGAATTCATCAATGGGAAGGCATTTATCAATGGGTTTGCTTAAGTTCAGGAAAGATTTTTGAAATTCGTTATCAATTCCTTCATATAAAGAATAAATAGTTATTTTTCGATCCGATATCGTTGTCGAAAAAGAGCTGTCTAATGGACAATATCTAATTCCCGCTTCATCAAGATTTTTTTTTGTCTCCGTAAGTCCTGAAACACCGCAGTCAAGAACATGGTTATTGGCAAAAGATACGACAATTTTGTCCTTAAATCGTGTGAGCGATTTCAGCACTGATGGTTGAGAGAAGAGAATCGTCGCTTTGACTTGCGCCGGCTGACAGGTTTGGGTAATGGGGTTTTCAAGGTTTATTATTATCAGATCATGTTGGTTCCATATTCGTTCAACATACTCAAGGGGGTCGGTTTTGTCAGAGGTCCACAGCAACGTGTCCCCTACAAAAAGAATTCTCGGGCCGGCCATTTTGATTTCCTTGCAAAAAGCTCAATCAAATTCAATATAAGCATGCTATAATAAAATATTAGCTTTTTGGGAAGCAACTTGTGAATGCTTAATCTTGCAAAATTGCCGAAGACAGATTGATCAACTGCCATTCGTTAACGAATTTTACAATAAGCTCCTGCGCAAGTCACGAATGTGTGTCAGTTCGAATCCTATTTGGTAAGACAAGCTTCAAATGAGCCGCAACGGCAGTAGCGAATATTTTTTGGGCTCGACTATTGGGGTGCGGATCAATGATGGAAACCCAGAAGTCCTCATCCTTTTGACCTTTGAAATATGGTAAGAGGTCAAGGCAGTAGATTCCGTTTCTTTCACAAAAACCTATTATAGTTTCATGAACCTTTTGAAACGGATATCTCGAAAAATCCAGTATCACAGGCAAAATAGCCACCGTAAAACCAACATTCGCAGCGTCACATTCGTTCTTCATTTTCTTTAGCAAAATTGAAACTCTATCCCATCCTTGACCAGGTAACAAATACTGGTCCGTCAAATCTTGAACATAGCTGGAACCAGTGACAGACGTGACAGAGGGATTCCATAGTTTTGCTAACTCAAAGATTCGGAGCCAGACAATCTGGCCTGTGATGAGGTCATATTTGAACCATCTTTTGATACGATCCTTAACGGACCGCTTCGGCATCTGTTCTTCCGGGGTCCACGCTGGGTCAGCCACCACGGGTTCATAATCTTTAAGATTGTACCCTACTAAAACCCAAGTAGGCTTTCTAGGCAGTACAAACGAGGTTAAAAGGTATGCCTCCTGTTCTGTATTATATCCGGACAGAAATGGTCCCAAAAAACTGGACAGTGACATGAGTGATAAGTTGCTCTAAAATTAGACAACACAAAGGAGCAGCAGAGATGTCAAAGAGACCACGACGGAATCATGGATCAGCTTTCAAGGCAAAGGTAGCCCTTGTCATGGAGTCGGGGAGTTTTCTTGCCTGTTCATCGTATTCAAGACATAAGCTAGGGCATAGACCGTGCAATTCAATAGATAGATTTGCTGATAGTGATACATAGACACGAGTCGATGGACAGATGATCCTATAAGAGCTGAAAAAAGACCACAGGCAACAACGTAGATTAGGGTGTCCTTAGTGGCCATCCCTCGATAAAACTGTTTTATAACCGTCCAAATTAAATAATAATAAAAACAAAAACCGATCAAACCGGTTTCGGCAAGTCTTAAAGCATATTCATTATGCACTGTGAAGATCCATTTATGTAGCATGCCGTAGGGAATATATTTCTGGACCACAAAGTTGTAATTATCAGCGCCAACACCAAATAATAGATTGGCTTTGAACATGTTATAAGCCGTCACGATTAGAGGCCAGCGTTCCTGACCGTAAGCGGCGTAAGCAAATCTGGTGTAAACAAAAGGAATCATAATTAACAACGCTACTATACTACCTACTACTGCCACTGCAATCTGGTTTTGGGAAAACCAATCCCTAGTGTAACTGATCAGCACTGCGGTGATCAAACTGATGCCGATTGCGGCAAATGCAATTCTAACCTGAGTGGTTACAATCCCAACCATGATTGTAACCATAGCAGTTAATATCAAAGCTTTTTTTAAAATATCTCGCGTTAAAAACATGGCCAGAAACAACATTGGGAAAATATTGACCAGAAATGTGGCATGAGTGTCAGGACTACCGTAAAAACCTCGGGATCTGAAAACCTCTGGCTCGACATATGAAATCCAATCCCCATTGATTGTATAGGCTGTTTTAGTAATATATTGGATTATCAAATAGAGTGACTGCGTGACTCCTGATGCTAAAAGGGCTATAATAACAATTTTAAGGTAGTATTTGTCTCTGATGTTGTTTACAAGGTAAAAATAGAGAAGAAAGCCTTTTACGTAGACCAGGACTTCATAAAGACTGTAATCTTCCTTTGTAGCGACCAAAAAAGAAGACAGAAACACATATATGATCCACGCAAGGAAAACAAACCCGATCTTACCTCCAATTGTGAAAGATTTCTTCAGACCGTGAGAGCCGATGGAAGAAATGATCCATTGAAGGTAACAGATTATGAGGATTAATTCCGAACCGTCAAGCCTAAGGCCGGCGCTAAAAAGAACGGACTCAAAGGGCGCTTTTTGGTAAACGAAATGTCTTCCATAGCCTAGGCCTATTGCAAACAATGTGGAAAAAATTAGAAAGGGTTTTATGTTTTTTAGAAACAGGGCTGCGCCAGCAAAGAACAAAATCCCGGCATGGATTAGAATATAGGCCCTGTAACCTGTTCCTAAAGCGGCAACATAAAAATATCCTCCAACTAATGCGAGAAAAGAAGTGATCAGGAACAGTTTGAGATTTTTATTTATGCCCAGAACCCGATCCATGAAAGTTTCCCTGGTTAAATGGCGGTATTTTGTGACAAGCGATGACTATTTAATAGGCACCTCTGCCTTTTAATACCTCTATTACTGTTAGCATTAATATTTTGAGATCCAGAAATATGGAATAATTCCTAACATAATAAACGTCATAATTTGTATTCAAATGCATTGGCAAATGGCTCCTGCCGGATACCTGCCACCAACCGGTGACTCCCGGCGCACTAATACGCGCTGCCACTGCCAGTGTTCGTATTCTTTTGTGATAAAGGGTTGTTCAGGTCTTGGGCCAACCCAGGTCATGTTTCCTCTCAAGACATTAAACATCTTGGGCAATTCATCCAAAGAAGTTCTTCTAAGCCACCTACCCACTCTGGTCACGCGGGGATCATCCTTGACTTTGTAAATCTTGCCGCCTTGTTCGTCAGTTTGAGTTACTGCGCTTTGCAAATTTTCGGAACCCGTATACATGGTTCTGAACTTGTACATGCTAAAAATTTTTCCGCCCTCACCTATTCTTTTGGCGGCAAAAATGGCTGGGCCCTCGGAATCGATTCTTATTGCGATCCATATCACAATCAGAAGCGGCCACATCAACAGGAACAGAACTATAGATATGGCAACGTCCATGATTCTTTTGAAAAAACGCTTTCCTCCTTGAATTACAGGCTCACGGATTCCAATTAGGACGATATTTCCGATTTGCTTAACTTCAGCTTCTACCATCGCAAGCTGAACAGAATCAGGAGCGAGATAGATGCGAACAGGCAAATGGATCATTTCCCGGACTAAAGATTCCAGGTATCCATAATTCCAATCTGTTTCGGCTATAAGGGAGCCTCTTGTATGTTACTAATGAGTAATCCTTACATTGGCACGAGCGTCAACAGGTGCTAAACAAGTAAATCATCTGGATACCGATCTGGATTGATGCGCAAGCCAGATCGGGGTGACCGGTAGATCGGGGTGCCTCTCGGTCGTAGGAGACCGTTTTTTAGCTGGATCACCGGTTGCCATGCTGTAGATAACCCGAACAGTCGTCAGGGCCGTTATGTGAGCCCGTATCCGCAAGAGAGGGAACTGCACATGTCTAAAGAGATTATACCACAGGTTTTTATCGGAATCGACATTTCTAAAGACCACCTAGGAGCCCGTCGGTCTGAAATTACGTCTATTGATATGGTGACTTCGAGCTATACATTGAGGCGACGGATAAAAAAACTGGGCATGGATGTGCGAAACTGACCCATTCATCGGTTACGGAGCGTAAACGCTCATGGGCTAATCTCTCTGATTGACATAACAAATTTTCGTCGCACCTATTAATTGGGCGAACCTGCCACATTGTCAGTCATCAATCAAATGGTTGAACTCTTTACTGTCATCCTGTTTATCCTGAAAAATGAAGTAAATCATCCTGACAGCTGTGTCTATTCGAGACATATGTTTTTCCCCACGTTGGTTAGTCAGATGGCATGTACATTGCTAAGATAATCCCAAACAGAACAAGTTTTCTGGAATATTTTATTGTCCCCCTCGAGGAATGGGAGAAAAACCCTCGCCTTTAGGCGAAGACTTCAGTAGGCTTGCGGTATTATGCAACACTATCGCAAGACATCGCACGCTGTTTATGACATCAAGCTGCATCTGGTATGGATCACAAAATACCGCAAGCCGGTGCTCCATGGAGATGTGGCGATACGGCTTCGGGAATTGATCCGAGAGATTTGTAAGTCCATGGATGTTGAGATCATAAAAGGTCATGTTTCAAAAGACCACTTGCATATTTTGGTATCTTGTCCTCCCAATTTGGCGGTTTCAAAATTAATGCAGAGTCTCAAAGGAAAAACTTCTCGCAAGCTCTTAAGTGAGTATTGAAGCCTCTCTCGGGAATTTTGGGGACGTCATCTATGGGCTCGCGGATATTTTTTTGTGGCAAGTAGTGGGAACGTCACTGACGAGGTAATAGCCCAATACATCGAGATGCAAGACAAAATGGAGCGAGCCCGTGATGACGACTTCTCGATAGGCGACAATGCATGAAGTCGACTTACTGTCGACAAACGGGAAGCCACCGCCTTATAGGCGGTGGAGCATTCACTTGGTCTGTCCACGCAGACCTGGGAATTGTCGCGAAAAGATGGGTTGTCACTTTACCGAAAAGAACTCGCATGGTGAGGGGTTACCATGCAGTAGTTGTCCAACATCTCAGAATTGAAACATTAGTATGGATGCAGCGAAGAAGCATGGAGAGTTGTCTTTACAAAAAATGGTGTACTGTACCGCCCAATTTTGATCTAATTTGTCTTTGTCGCAAAAGGGTTAAGTGTTGTAAACGCAACGTGTACAAAAGAAAATTAAACATTGTCGTTAAAACTTCCCTCTATGTAGGCATCCCCAGAATCGGACAAAATGTATAAACGTTATCGTCGTTACAAATTAACTCTAATTTTCGGTGATTTTTGGATTACCATAGCAATGCTATTGGTTGCCGAACATTTCAGGCCATTTCTACCTGGAAAGGAAGTTGGACTTTTATCCTTGTATCCAAGTTACTCAATCTATTTCTTTTGTCCTTTTTTGTCCCATGTGCTCTTTGCTCTTACGGGGGTTTACGATTACAAAAGGATACTTAATCTTCAATCACAGATCACTAGACTGACGTTTTCCTACTCTTTGGTGGTATGGGTGTTTGCAGGGGTGCTCTTTTTTACTTTTAGAGAAACCTCTCGGTTATTGGTAATTTATTTTACGTTTATAAACTACATAGCCCTTATTATTATCCGATATGTGATTTGGTCGTTTCTGAAGAAAAGACACAATCAAGAGAACGCTACATCAGTCCTAATAGTAGGGGTAAATGACACATGCAATCTTCTTGCCAAAACAATTTCTGAAGAACTTGGGTCGGTATTTAAATTGATAGGTTTTGTAGATTCTCAAGCGCCGGAGAACTTGGAGTTACCCAAACTGTTTCTAGGCTATATTAAAGACTTACCTCATATAGTTCAAAAAAATAAAGTAGAAGTAATAATTATAGCCGAAACAGATTGGAATTGTGGATACCTGCAATCTTTAGTCCGGGAAATGATCCATTTGCCTGTTCGCATCTATCTCGCTCCTGATTCTGTTCAGCTTGCGATGGTAAAAGCTGAAGTTGAGCAAATCGGAAATATCGTCCTAATTGGAATCCGTGAGCCTTTAATTCAAGGAGGAAAGCGTTTTTCCAAAAGAATCATGGACGTTGCCATATCTATAGTTCTGTTCCTGTTGACGTGGCCGCTTCTGATTGCTCTATGGATCGCCATTAGAATTGATTCGAAAGGCCCTGCTATTTTTGCGGCTTCAAGAGTTGGGGAAGGGGGAAAAATTTTCAAGATGTACAAATTCAGGACCATGTTTGTAAACTCTGAAAATTTACAGCAATCTGTCACGCAAGTTGATAAACAGGGGCGTAAAATCTATAAGGTCAAGCACGATCCTCGCGTCACCAGGGTTGGAAGATGGCTTCGACGAACATCTCTTGATGAACTACCCCAACTTTTCAATGTGCTGAAAGGTGAAATGTCATGGGTAGGGCCTAGACCCGAACAGCCATTTATCACCAAGGAATATGAACAATGGCAATGGCAGCGAGTATTGGTGCCTCCAGGAGTTACAGGTTGGTGGCAAGTTTCGGGTAGAAGTGATTTGCCGATGAACTTGAACACAAACTACGACGTTTATTATGTTAGAAATTATTCAATTTTGTTGGATCTCAAAATTCTTCTAAAAACTGTTCTTGTAGTACTGAAAGGCAAGGGAGCGTATTAGGGAACTACGGGGGGAGCGTTGGCCACTAATCATAACAGCTTACACCATGTTCAAATCTAACATCCTGAAACTCACATTCCGCGCCCCTGAAGGGTATTTTGTGAGGATTTTCCCTTGCCCCATTTTAGGAACCGTGAAAGAGCCAAATTCTTAAATCATCGACGTGCCTTCTGTGTTTGGTAAGCCTGAGAACGGCAGTTGAGCGAAGACAGTCCTGGTGATTTTGGAATGCTGCTACATTTAGGCGACCCTGGACGTGTTGATAGGGTGGTCTTCGGAAACAAGGATCTTGGGAATCATCTTGTGGTCTCTCACGATTCCGATTCTTTGTATGGCCCAGGCTTTTTAGCCGTATGGGTCTATGAACATTCGATGAGAAACATCGAGGATTTTCAGATACTCCAATTGCGTCGCATTCAGACCGTTGGCCAGGAATCTTTTCTCAGGGGTTCGAATCACCACCATAGACAAGAACATATTGGTGATCATCAACGATGTGGGACTGGATGTGGGCTTTTTGTCCCATCCTTGCACTTTGGATCCGCTGATTTGCAGGGAGAGTCTCATGGTACGCTCCATCAAGCGCCAAACCATTAACGACAATACCAGAATCAGCCCCAACACCTCTATGCGGGCAGGAGTCTTCAGAAAGAGGCTGTTTAATATCGCCTCGTCCTTGAGGAATCCGAAATTGCGTCTACCATGTCCTGAGCCTTATACGTGGCAAGAATATCGTAAGACGCCATGCTGTGTTCAAGGATGTTTAGTCAACAGAACGAAACACCCTGCTTCATGTTGCGAGCGTGATATTGAGTCCTCATCAGGCTTGAGATGGAGATCCAACTGGTAATCGATTCGCGTGGGGGCTTGGGCCGCGTCATCTTTAGGGCGACCCTTCGGATAATGGTAAACTTCGTAGATCTGTCCGGCGATACAATGAAACTTCCCTCGTGGCAGCCGTGACAACGCTCGTTGGGCGTCAGGGAGACAAGCATAAATGATCTTCTCGTGATCTTTCTTAATCTTTGTGAGATCAGCCTTGTCCTGCTCGAACTCTCGCTCGAATTTCTTCACACTCTTTTTATCAAGGGCGTCAGAGTAGACTACCAGCGCATGGTATCGTCTCCCATAGAGGACAACCTCGGACTCAAAGTAGCGATAGTGGGCAGGCTTGCGTTTAGCCGTGGGTCGCTGCGGTGAGATGGTTCCTATTTCTCGCCATTCGTTTTGTTCCACCGCCCATGTGACCACTTTCCTGCATTCTTTGTATGTCCGGGGGAGTCTCGTGATAAACCGGCATCCCTTATCCTTATCGGTGAGCAGGTCAAGATTATCCTCGGTCACAAGAGCTGAATCCGCAACATATACCGGATCATCTTGCCCCAATTCCCGCATCTTTTTCGACACTTCTCCAAGCAGGTTTTTGTTGATCACTTTGTCCGATTCATTGCCATTTACCAGTTTGGCCGCAACAGGAATACCACGGTCAGCACACAGCAGACTATGAACGATCTGTTTGAGATCACGCCGATGATCCTTGTTGAATCCCCTCGTAATAACAGATGGATGGCTGTGGTTCGAGTCCCGATACAGGTCGTAATCTCCATGGACTGTCACACTTGTGGTGTTGTGGTGAACGTTTTGAGTGTCAAGGTTGTACTGTTTGAACGCCGACAGAACAACGGCGGTTAGGATCATGCCTGTTCCAGTTTCAAACAGCGCATCCATGCAACGGCCCACCACATCATCATTGAACTTCGATGGAGAAATGTCCTCGCCAAACAGCAACTCCATGTCCTGGTGAACAAAGCTCTGTTCAATCTTGTAAAGCGGGCTCCGCCCCGAAAGCCTATCCAAAATGAGCGCCTTAACCACTTGACCGGCGCTCAAGTCGCTCATCGTTGGACAAAGCCGATTCACCTCGTCAACAATACTAATTTGTTGACGTACGCCGCAACAATCGGTAAAAAACTCACATCACCGGCTCGGATCTCTTCGGGCCGAAACGTCATGGGACACCTTCAGATTACCGGATGTCCCTCCCTTATCATTTTTAAAATCGCTTGTCGCGCTCATTTTTGACCAGAAAAATAAACTACCACCACTGAAATAAGGTGCTGAATGGGAGCTGAAAGGCCCTTAAAAGGTAAAATGGAACGTAAAATCAGAGTGGAAATCAACATCAAATGAAAAATTGGGTAACTGGATTTTACAACAGATTGCCATTTTTTATGCAACAAATCGGATGCAGTATTCATGGGCTCTACATGAATCACAATTTGTTTGGGAAAGACTATCAACATATTTTAGATGAAATTATTAAAAGATCATTCCAATCTATTGATGTTGCTTACGAATATAGGGATAAACTCCTTAGAGACTTCGTAAAGTATTCGGTAGCTACTACAAGTCACTATAAAAAGGTTTTTGCCGACTCCGGCCTGGATCCAAATAGCATTAGGCGCCTAGAGGACTTGAACAATCTTCCAGTTCTAACTAAAGAAGATGTCAAGAATTTCAGGAATGCGCTTTCATCAACCGCAATTTCAAAAAATAAACAAATTGAGGTAAACACTAGTGGAACCACGGGGGCACCTTTAAGAATTTTCACCACACGCCTTGCTTTCATCAGGCTGTTCGCCACATGGGGTCGATATTATCACTGGCATCAAATAAATCCTGGGATTGAATGGTGCGCCGTTTTTAACGCTCGTCAGTGGGTCGATGTTGAACAGAAAGGTCCACCATTCTGGAGATATAATTTTTTTGGAAAACAAATTCTTTTCAGTGGCTTTCACATGCTTGATCACAACATCGAATATTATATAGAGGAACTTAGAAGAAACAAACCTCCATGGATACAGGGATTTCCATCCCTTATCGTCCTGCTTGCTGATTACCTGATCGAAAAAAAACAAGACCTTGGTTATGAAGTAAAACACGTCACTTTCGGGGCTGAAAATGTTCTTCCTCACCAAGTCGATGTGACAAAAAAAGCTTTTGGAGTTCACCCAACCCAACATTACGGGCTAGTCGAGGCTGTCGCCAACATTTCTGAGTGTGAACATGGCAAACTTCATGTGGACGAGGATTTCTCGGCTGTAGAATTTGTCCCCAATATCGATGGAACATATAAGCTTTTGGGAACCAACTTCTGGAACCCGGCTATGCTTCTTATACGTTACGATACCGATGATGTCGTAACACTCGATTTGGATGGGTGTCGATGTGGCAGACCAGGACGAGTAGTTAGATCAATTGATGGCAGAATAGAGGATTATATAGTGCTCAAAGACGGATCAAAGGTTGCCCAAATGGACAGCATATTTAAGGAACTTACAAACATCAAAGCTGCGCAATTCTTCCAGGACCGTCCTGGAGCGTTCACATTGAGAATCGTGAAAGGGGACAATTATTCCGAATCTGATGAACAAACGCTGCTTTCACGAATTTTCACTAGAGTCGGAAAAGACACAGAGGTTACCTTTGACTATGTCCGTGAGCTGGAAAGATCTCGTGGCGCAAAAATGCGCCTATTTATAAACAAACTTCCTCAATTAAAATCAAAAAAAATTGATTAAGCTTTCAACAAGGTGGCAGGGGTAGTCACCAACCGTGAGATTGCCGTCGACGAGTTAATCTGGTGTTATAGGAAACGCTGCGGGAAGTCTGAAGAGGCTCATTGCGTGATGAAAGAGGATTTAGCCGGTGGAAAACTCCCTTCGGGTCTATTCGGGGCAAACGCCGCCTGGTGGCATATCATGATACTGTCGCTTAACCTTAACTCGGCCATGAAGCGTCTGGTTTTGGGGAAGACCTGGGTGAGCAAGCGGCTCAAGGCCTTACGGTTTGCGTTGATAAACCTTCCGGGACGTGTGCTCAATCATGCTAGATCCTTGATTGTTAGACTGACAGGGGGACATCCATCCAACGGGATACTCTTTGAGATGCGGAGGAGGATTCTAAAACTTTGCGAATCAGGCTAGTCACGTCACATCTTGACACAATGGCTAAAGGGGGCTGACATAAGCCCAGGGGGAAGTACGTTTAAAAAAGGGCTCTAAGTCGAAAAATGAGCCTACCAAGAGGCTGGACGAGTTACCAAGACCTGTTCGCAGGGAGGGGAGACAACATTTTACAAAATTTGCGGTCCAAAAACCTCCCAAATTAACCATATGAAAAATACCCGGTGAATTTTGGACAAATATCGTGAAATACTGACCCCACACTGCTATTGTTTTTCTTTGAGGGCATGTGATTACTCCTTACTTTATTTTCTGCTCACAAAATACGGAGTATATCCAAGCCCTCCCCACAAAGGATAGGATTTTCATCATTCGTTGTGGCCTTCAGGCCATGGGAGTTGGTATTTAAGAAAGAAAAACATCACTTTCTCGGATATGTTGGTTGCCGCAAGAAGGAGCCATTTGAACCCAAGAGTTTCGCGCGATCATGGGAAACAGCAGAACTTAACGAAACCCATTCCCGTTCGCTATACTAGCGAACCAGGTTTTCCGAAAATGGCAAAACTATAGAATATTAACAGAATAATACTAAGAATATTTATTGCAGTTAATAGGTGTTTTGCATTTTTCTCAAACAAATTTGCCATTCGGAGCCTTTAGCCCAATTACATGGATCTGTAAATTGTGGCCAGTTTGTCGATGCATACATGGGTCTCGAATTTTTTTTCAAAGTCCGTTCGCGCTCTCCGGGCTAATTCTTCACGTAACCTTTTGTTTTTGAGTAGTTTCATTACCGCTTCTGCGATCTTAAAGGGATTTCCAGGTTCGATCAGAATTCCAGACCGTCCGTCTTCGATCATTTCCGGGATACCGCCTATTGTAGAAGTAATGATTGGAAGTCCGGCTCGCATAGCCTCCAAGATAGCAATTGGCATGCCCTCATCTCTTGATGGAAGGAGAAAGACATCAGCCGCTGCTAAATATAGTGGGATCTTAGAGCGGTGAACCTCTCCTGTAACTAAAACCCATTTATCAAGATTATGTTTCTTGATTCGTGACAGGACCGGATGATTTTCGCCTGGCCGCTCTTCCCCTCCCACGAAAACAAATCTTACGGACTCATCCGTTTTCACAACTGGTGGAATAGCGTCAAGGATATCAAGGTAGCCTTTCCTTGGACCTACAAACCCTACCGTAAGGACTAGAAAGTTGTTATCACCTATGTCTAGCTCCGGTCTTATTCGTTGGACCAAAGATGGATCAGGCGGGTCTGTGTCTTCTAAACAATTGGCTATGGAGTGCACTTCTGCTTTAGGAACCAGTTTATTGATGTTAATGCGCCACGTCTCATAAAGCACTATTATCCTCTGAGGCGTCCGAAAACCTATTCTGAAGACAAATTTTGTGAATTTCGACCTTTGGGTGTATACCGTATCCCAATCCGTTCCGTGAATATGTAGAAGAATTTTCGTACCGGTCAATTTTGCAATTATCATGAACGTTATTGTTCCGGGAAAACTGGCGGAAAAAGGTGTATGAATATGAATAAAATCGTAGGTTTTTTGACGTAACTTCTTGAAAAATTGAATAAGCCTCTTAATTCTGAAAATGTTGCGGCTGAAATAACCGGAACATTCATGCGGAATGTTGCTTCTCTCAAACATTTCGAAAGAATACTGCTTCGCCAGAGGTGATCTCAGAATAGTCTGAATGACTGAGGATATCCCGCCAAAAGGCGGAGGCCCCAAAATTAACACAGTCTTCATCAATTTACCTCTGCAATAGTCCTGTCAATAAAAATCCTGCACCACATCTCAATGCAAACGAGGGAAAAAATTGAGTACCGAAGCGTCAACCTTCCGGGTTTTGTTGGCTTCAATCAATTGGCTTACGCCCTGCGGATCGAACAAACCTCTTCGGGTAAGACAGTTCTTTCCCAGAGTATCATTGACAAGTTCCTGTAAACCTTGATCCATCCAACTACGTAACGGGGCGCCGAATCCTGCCTTTGATCGATTGAGAATCGCTGAAGGCAAGTCTTCAGACATTGCTCTCCTTAGAATATATTTACTAATTCGACCGTGCTGTTTCAAACGTGCTGGCAGCTTGGCGGCCAATTCTACAAGGTCCGGGTCCAAAAAAGGCACTCTGGTTTCAACCCCAACTGCCATACTCATCTTATCAGTATAATTTAGATTATGGTCTATTAGGAAGTGTTTTGAGTCCAAATACAACATTTGATGTAAACGGGGTGTATCAGCTCCAAGCTCGCAAATTGATTTCATTAGTGGCTCCGAGAAGGGTTCGTCACACAGGCTTTCTTTCATGGATGCGCTGTAGAGACTCGCCTGGATCATAGGATCGAGCCAGTGGAAATAACCGGCTACACGAGCGTCCTTTTCCATATCAGCGAACCTGAACGCTGTGACAATTAGTCTCAGCAATCGCGACCGGACATGCAAATTTCGGGAATAACGTACAAGGAGTCGTCTGATTGTTATCGGGAGCCATGTCCAGTAATGTTCAAGAGTGATAAGTTGGTGACGCCGATAACCCGTAAAAATATCATCACTCCCAGTCCCGGACAGTAAGACTTTTATACCGTGCTCACGAGCCAATGATGATATTAACATAACGTTTATCGCCGCTGGATCAGGTTGAGGTTCATCCAGATGATATATCATTGTCTCCAAATTATTGATAATATCCACCTCAACTTCTATTATATGAAGGTCTACCTTCAAAAAATCCGCCATCTGCCTCGCGTATGGGATGTCAAGGTCAAAACCTTCATTTGAGGTGCCTTGCGGAGCAATGGAAAAACACTGAAGTTTTTGTCCTAAGGTAGTATGCTTTTGCGCAATAGCGCAGATGGAACTTGAATCCAAACCACCGGAAAGGAACGCCCCGACAGGGACATCAGCCACCATCTGACGTTCCACCGCTTTATCTAGGACCTTACGAACTTCAGACACGGCCTCGCTTCCGGAAATAGAGTTATCGCCTAGTCCACAGGGAATATCGTAGAACTTGAACATTTTATCAATTACGCCATTCATGACAACCATGGCATGGCCGGGCTCAAGCTTCTTGACATGCTCAAGCATAGTCCATGGCGCAGGTGCCCAACAATAACTCAAGTAGTAATGAATAGCCTTTGCGCAGATATCACGGCTAACCGTAGGTTCTAAAAGAAGCGCCTTGAGTTCACTCGCAAACAGAAAACCCTTTGAAGTTTGGGTGTAATACACAGGTTTGACACCAAAGCCATCTCTAACGACGAATAACGATTTATCTCGAGTGTCAAAGATTGCAAACGCGAAAATGCCGTTCAAAACTTTCAGCATTTCGTAGCCATCACGGAGATATAAATTCAGGAGGATTTCGGTGTCGGTCTGGCTTTGGAATTGGAAACCGTCATCCACCAGGCCCTTGCGTAACTCACGATAATTGTAGATTTCCCCGTTGAAGGCGATTGCGCAGGCGTGGGTTACATCCCACATAGGCTGGGTGCCTGCTGACGAAAGATCAATTATCGAGAGCCTTCTATGAGCTAAACCCGTGCGGTTTACTGGGTCATAGTATACGCCTGAATCATCCGGCCCGCGATGAGCCATAATAAGGTTCATCCGGTCCAACAAACCAGCATCAAATTCGCCCTGGAAGCCACCTATGCCACACATTTAGATTAATCCTCTTTTCCAAACTCGACTTTATGACCTTATGATTGAATCTCCTCAAGCTTGCGTGTTCATGTTCATTTCATACTGAGCCTCGTCTCTCGGATTGTGTCTTGCGTTATCTTCATGAGTCACTTGAACTGAAAACGATGTACAACACCTATTCTCTAATAGCTCATTGGCCCATGAGTTGCTTGATTTCCAGGCCAAACTGCCCAAATTTGGCAGTAGTAAAAAAACAACTAGCCTCTCCATTTTGGAAAATTTGCAAGGCTTCTTCGAATGCCGTCAAGCCTAAAAGATCATCCATAACACCAGAATCCGCATAAAAAAGCACATTCAAGCCGCATTCTGGGGCTGTAAGGGCAATTATTCTTAATCTAGTATTCTGTCCTCAAATTAGCTGGATGTTCTTCTTTCGTAATTACAAGCGGCTAGGCTCATTAGACCTCTATGTAATTGCGGGGCAGAGCACTAGATGCAAGTGCTAGTTCAAGTCCATTAAAGTTGTTTCCAAAAGAAGTGGTCCGAAGGTTTAGGACAGTTGAACGCGATCTTTAGGTGAAAGCTGCTTGTTCATGCTGCTACCCTCTGTTTGAGTGGGGTACCCCAGTATGCTTCGTAAGGGGTTCTTCTGTCAAGGTTCTGATGGCGTCGCTCACAATTGTAATACTCGAAATATCTTTCTTATTAACATCACGTCAAATCCTTCGCCCCTGGTTAAAACCATGCGATTTTCTGACCTCTGGCCTATTTTTCCCTTATCTGAACCACATCTGCGTCCAGGTCTCGTTCGTGAATGGTTTCTGGTGCCTGAGATGAATCACGACCGGGTTTCGCGGCTAACCAACAAGTGGGCAATGCAATTATTGGCTGAAAAACACGGTGTCCCTACCGCTAAGTCAATTATTCCAATGACAATGACGGAAGCTGAGGAGTTCTCGAAATTATGCGATTTCCCATTGGTTTTTAAAAGCCGCGAGTGGACTGATAGTGACTCCAGACCCTCGGATAAAACCTTAATAATAAACTCCCCAGAAGAGCTGATTAGCCAGTGTGAAGTGTTTGACCAAAAAGAGTGGCCTCGCGTGATATTACAGGAATACATTAGCGGAGAGGGCGTACAGGACTGGATGTTCAATGGTTATTTTGATGTGCGCTCAGACTGTCTGGCGGCTTTTTCAGGGAAAAAGGTCCGTCAGTCGCCTGTACGTACCGGTTACACTTCTCTTGTTGAATGCTCAAAAAACGAAATAGTTGAATCGACTTCGATAAAGTTCCTGAAGGACATAGGATACAAGGGGCCTGTTGATATTGATTTCCGGTTTGATCCTAGAGATGGACTTTACAAAATACTGGATATCAACCCTAGAATTGGCGCAACCTTTCGCCTTTTTGTCGGGCGAGGCGGACTTGACGTTGTTCGGACGATGTATTTCGACAGGACTGGCCAAAAAGTTCCGTCAGATATTCTACCTGATGGCCGGAAATGGATTGTTGAAGACCGAGATTTCTCGTCATCATACATCTCTTATCGTGAACATACTCTAACCTTCAAGGAATGGTTAGAGTCTTTGCGAGGCGTCAAAGAGGCCGCATGGTTTGCAAGTGATGTTTTAAAGCCGTTTCTCGTGCATTTCTTTCACATTTTTAAAAAAAAGTCAAAGAAATGATCAAACGGTTAATCGCCTTAGGCACCGGGTTACTCCGGATTGATGGTCCAGAAAGAAGGGACGGTGGATTACGTGAATAAGACTCTCTAAGCTGATCGAAATATAAGAAACTGCGAAAATGATACAGTAAAGAAGTATTGAAACAGTGTTCAAGTTAAAAGACAGTCACCCCAGTCCATCGTCCTTGCTTTAGTCCTCAAGGCTATTGATATTCTTATAAATCCAGAATGGAAAAACAAATTGATTAAATTTCCTTACCAGCTTAAAGTCGCTACAACAAATGACATCATGGCAAAGAGGATTCATGTAGATAATCGTAACTTCTCTCGGATGTTTCTTTATTGATTTTTTAATATTTGACATCACCTCCTTCATAATTGTGCAGGGAAACGGATTGGCCATATATATATGTGTATATTTTTCTAAATCAGTAAAAGTGGCGGCGTTAGACTGAAAAAGTTTGACCTTATTAATCTTCAGCTTTTTGAGATTACTTTTGGCAATAGATATTAGCTCATCGCTTATATCCAAACCGTCCACAGATTGAAAAGGATATTTAGATAAAGTAATTAACGCTCCACCTTTGCCGCAACCAATATCTATAATTGAGTCATTCTGATTTATTGGTAAATTCTTTAATACAAAGTCCAGATATGGGCCACCAGAAGTTTGATGGCGCGATCCGATGTCTCTGGAGATCCCAATGGCTTCATTAGAGACTTCTCCAACATCTATATTACGCAATTTTAAATAGACGTCATATAATACTTGTTTGCCATCTCCTCCAATTAGCCTACGTATCAAACGTATTATTCGTTTGAGAGGTGTGAGATTATTTTGACTTGTTACAACAAACCGCAACAATACCCACACTACAATTAAAATCATACTGGAAGTAAAAACTACCAGAAACATTGAAGTCATTTCTCAATGTCCTCAGAGAGCTACACAACTTTTGTATCGCGCTTTTTTACTTTCTCATCAAATAATTCCAAACCGGCACAACTCCCACTGTGTGGAATGAATTGACCACCAGGCCAAACTAAGACACATTGTCACATGGACTTACCCGAAGTTATCAAGAAGCTATGAGAAATCGTTTTAAAATCGACAAGATTAGAGTACATTGAGCTGATCATCCTTAGAGTCGAGGAGACCTAAATGGATAAAATATTGTTGGTTTTACCATCTCTGAATCTAGGGACCACCGATTTGCTCGAACGGGACCTTGGTTACGCTCACGGGATTATATCTTACTTGGTTCAGATATCAAGCCTTACCGTCCTCTTGCCTTGGGATTTAGAAGCCAGAGAATTTGAAGATTATTTAAACAGAGATTTTGGATCTCGTGTGCAGGTGAAATCACTAACAGAAATAAATAGACTTCGAAACCAGCTACCAGATGTCCGCCAACTCTATTCCTTCCCTTTCTTGGAGCAATCCAGACAACTTTTTGAATATATAAAGGTATTAGATTATTCCTGTGTGATTTTCGACGTGTTTGACGCCACTGGTTTTATTTCTATAAGAGCTAAAAGAACCGGACTCGGTTTAGACAAGACCTTGTTGGTGAGTTGGCTTAGATCCTGCCACGAATTTCACCGGCATCAGGTTCTTGAGACGCCTCAGCATCTCTCGCTAGATAATCACATAAACTTTGCAGAAAGATACTGCTGCGAAAACTGCGATCTTGTAATCTCTCACACTGGCGCGATCCTGCAATGGTGTCTTGATCACAAATGGAACATAAACCGTAGCAGAGTCATGATGTTGGATGACATTAAAGCTGGGACTCCATTTTGGTGGCAGGGAAACGGCAAGAATATATTCGATTCAAACGAAAAAGAGAGCGCCCAGCAATCGAAATTGAGTCCACTTGTTTCGATATGCGTTGCGCATTTTAATGACGGTAAAAACCTTAGACACTTGATTAAATCCATAAAGGAGAGTGATTACGAGAATTTTGAAGTCATAATAGTGGATGACGGTAGCACAGACGTTGAATCTCTGAGAATAATTGAATCATTGGCGTCCGAGTATACGTCTGATTCCTGGCAATTCATAATGAAAAAGGAAAACGAAAGCATAGGACCAACGAGGAATTTTGCAGTAAACAAGGCTAGGGGCGAATTAATCATTTTCATGGATTCTGACAACCTTGCTACAAAAACCATGATTTCAGACTTTGTAAGGGGGATGAAAAAATCTGGGGCCGATTGCCTTACCTGTGCCCTGGTTGAATTTCAAGGAGATAGCGGCGCGCCACCCGATAGCGCTTGTTTGACTGGACACTGGATGCCTTTGGGCGCCTGTCTAGAACTAGGCTTTATTAACAATGTCTTTGGTGACGCCAATTTTTGCGTCAAGAAATCTGTTTTTAACAGTCTGGGAGGTTTTTGCGATATCCGAGGTCACGTTGCGGATGACTGGGACTTCTTGTCAAGATTGGTCCTGACAGGCTTTGACATGGATGTTATACCGAAAGAATTATATTACTATCGCGTAAGACCAGGGAGTTGGCTTCAAAGCGCATGGTCAAAGCATTCAATTCAGACCTTGCGTAGAAGATTCCTTGCCCATACTGGGCCTCAACACGTTTTACTCCTCCACAATCTGCTCCTTCAAGTAGTTGCCGAAAATGAGAGATTGAGGCCTCTGGATTATAGTAAAGTCGTAAAATTTGCACTCAAGTTATCTAATATCATAAGTAAAGAACATCGGTTGCTTATTCAAGATATTTCAATTGGTATTTTCAAGAAGTTCAGAAATGCCCTCTCCCCTATGACTCAATTTATTAGAGAAAAAACACATCGCTTATACAGCTCTTTCAAAACCATGTATTGCCTGTCTGTTGAGACAAGTCGAGGCTACTCACAACCGAGCAAGGGCACACCTAGGAGTTCGAGTTTTTCTTTCACAACTCTTTCCGATTCGGAACGAATTGACAGGTTGAAGCGTTGGGGACTGCCGTCAAACCAACCAATATTTGGTTATGTTGGTACACTAGACCAACAAAAAAGGCCATTGGGGTTTTTAAAACTTGCTTACTGGATGCGCATGTTTAAGGATAATAGTTTCTTCCTCATGGTTGGGGATGGCGTAATTCAGGATGAGGTTCAAACTACAGCGACCAAATACAAATTGAATAACTTCAAGTGGGTTCCTTCCATCGAAAGTCTCGAGGAATTGTATCCTCTCCTGTCTGGACTGGTCATAACGAGCGCATCCGAGAAACGAGGACCTACAGAAATGTTTGAGGCTCTCGCATGTGGAGTCCCTGTTTTCTCAACAGATATCGGGGAGACTAAGCGTGTGCTCGGACGATACGGAAGTGGACTGGTAATCAAACACGATCCAGAACGAAAGGATTTTGCGGACTGTTTTAAATTGTGGAAGGACAATTTGGAAATTTATAAAGCCGCTGCTATGGAGACAGCGGATCTGATTCGGATGCGTTATGGCGCCTAATGAGATTAGGCAAACTCTATAACCATGAACAAAATTGCCCGGATTTTAACTCGCTTACCGCATATGTGTATTTTGCGGAAGAGATTGTGTGCGAGCGTTAGTTTTATAGATCATGTTGGTTTTGCAGAATTTTATCAAGGAATCATCAATATAAGCATTTGAGTTACTATGATAAATAAAGTTTTGAATAGCGTATTGGAGAGTTATTTTTTTCAGCAATTGCTCGACAATAGTCTTTTAAAATGGACGCTCGGGAATAGGTTCGTTCAGCCTTTCGCAGAAATTCTCGGGCGCGTATCTCTAGCTTCTATGAATATGGGATGGGGCAACAACGTCCATAAAAGCGGCGAATGTTGGGTTTTAGACTTTCTGTCCTCAACAAGATTTCGTAATAAAAATGTCGTGATCTTCGATTGTGGAGCAAATATGGGTGAATATGCGTTCGAAGTGATAAAACGATTGGGAGATTCTTGTGAATTGTACTGTTTTGAACCTAATGAACATGCGTGTTCTTATTTGAAAGACAGATTTATTTACAGTGACAATGTGCACATATACGACATAGGTTTGGGAGATAGGGAAGAACCGTTGACGCTGTTTTCTGACGATGACGAAATGAGCGAAATGGCAAGTTTATACAAGTCGAGTCTTGATCATCGGAGAATTCAAATGGCGGCTAAAGGCCAAGTGTTGGTATCAGTGTTGGTATCAACGATTGATCTTTTTTGCAGTAGACACTAAATTGACACTATTGACTTGTTAAAATTGGACGTTGAGGGCAATGAGATGATGGTTCTAAATGGAGCCCAGAAGCTTCTTGAGTCTAATCGGGTTCGGCTATTCAATTCGAATTTGGGTTATTCCAATCCGCTGGCGCTGTCCACCAGAGAGCCTTATACCGCGTTTACCTACAAAAGCGTCATACCCTTCTGCCTGACTTTCTATGAAGTCGGCTATCTGGGGTTGGTGGGCTGCTTGCTTAACTCTTTGCATGTCAACTTCATTTGGCGGGGACCCCGAGAGCAATGTTCTCTGCCATAGTGGTGTCAGCTAAAAAGATACTTTGGGGCACATGAGCGATCGTGCGTTTCCAGGCGCGTAGACGTTCTCCGCTGATCAGTTGCCCGTCCACCAGTATCCGGCCTTCAGAAGGTTTGAAAAGGCCCATCAGAAGATCCATAATTGTAATCTTGCCCTCCCCCGGTCGCGCCTACGAAACCAACCCTGCTGCCCTTTGGGATCACGAGGTTGATATCGTTTAGGACCCAAGGTCCATCGTCTAGGTACCGGAACCAAACCGAGCCGAAACGGATATCGTCTTTAAATTGAAGGGGCGGGGGCGCTGGTGATAGGGTATCTCTTCACAGATTCACCAGTAATTTTGAAAGCTCAAGTTTGAATCGATGTTTTGCAGATTGGGTTCGATGTTCATAATAATATTTTGGGTTCAGGCGATTGGCTCGGGTCATTCAACTGTTGTTGCTCTTTTAGATCAATTCTATCTCACCACTGGACGGCCTCCCCCAGTCGATTCTTATAATGATAATTCAGTTAAGCATTTCGTATCAACAAGAGGCTAGTTGAGTCAAATATGAATTTACTGTTACACGACCCGCTTCATCCCAAGATAGTCGTCTACTGGCCACGTCAAGGTTTCGCTCTAATTGTCGTGAGTCCCTACTGTAAAGCTTTCTAATGGCGTCTGCGAATTGTTCGGGGTTTTCCGGATCAGCGACCTCACCAAGACCCCACTCTGATACGATTTCACCAAGACCACCTACGTTGGAAACCACTACAGGGGTATTCAGAGCAATTGCCATATAAAGGACACCGCTCTGAGCTTGGAATACTCGCGTATACGGCAATATTACAAAACTGTGTCGATCGAAAAGTTCGCCCAAAGAGCTTTCAGGAATGAATTCCGCTATCGTCTCAACTTTCACTCCGCTATTACGCAAAGATGAAACCACCGGCACTATAGTTTCGTTCCAATACGTTGAATCAAAAGGCCGGCCGGCGATTGTCAGTTCAAAATCTGTTAGGGTAGTCATGGCCGCCAATGCTATATGCAGTCCCTTGTTAGCCCGAATGTTTCCAAAGAAAAGAGCTTTCTTTAAATTCAGTCTATTCTCTAGGCTATTTTTGGAAAGAACGCTCGGCGGTGAAAATATTCCATGCGGGATGACTTCAATTGCAGGGTGACAATGTCCCAGGAACTCAATCAATTCATATTTGAGTTTTTCGGTATGTACAAAAAGCGTGTCAAATTGCCGATAAGATATTTTTGTATTAATTGTGATCAATGAATGCGGGATTGCGGGTGGATATTTGTGAGGAAGTATGTTGTGGACAGTCAGGAACAGTTTCTTAACGCGTCTCTTGAATCTCCAGAGCTGGAGGTTAGTTGTCAGATTGTCAAATTCTTGAAAATGTACGGCGTCAACGCCTGGGTTATTATCTAACCATGACAAACAAAAATTGTCCCGGAAAATCTCCAGGCCATACCAAGTCACTGCACGAGGCAAGATCCTTTGGTTACAATAATCTGGGTCCTCAGGAAGAATGTCATGAATCAAATAATCTGTTGTTCGAAAACGCTCTTCCAGGTCTTTACCAGTCAATAACTCTATATTGAGCCCCAGACTTTTCCCTGCCCTTGAGACAGCGGTCAAATAATGGAACACATAATCGGGTTGGCCCCCTGTTCCCGTCGGAGAAATGGTAACTACCCTAAATTTAGCGCTTTGTTGAGATCCAATCATCACTCTACTCAAAACAGTTCGCTAAATGACTTTAGAAATTCTATCACGTTTCATATTTCTCAATGAGATTTTCTTTTGCACAAAATGAAACCGGAAGCTCTTTTTATAAAAGCTTCCGGTTGTTAGATTCACAATAAAAATTCTTTTGGCTTACATGCCTGACCAATGTTTCTTGTTACCAAACGCAAGCCACAAAACTGCTGTCCCTACGGATACTAAAAATAGTATCTCCATGTCCCTCACCTCCAACTCAACAAAATATACGTGGCTTTTAATTTATGTCAACATGAAAATTAGCGCGTTTTCATATGTTTACAAAAATCCTAAAGTTGTCCCCCCATGGAATTAGCGTACCCGGTTAGCTCAACATAGCCAACACCTTTGGCGGCATGCCCTTCAATTGTTCCAGCGACTCTTGCGGCTCCCTCCCAGTAACTTGTCCCTGTAGTTCTTTCGGCTGTAAGTTCCTGGTCCTTTACTGCGGCAACAATTTTCACTTTAAGTTTTTTCCCCGGGATTTCTATGGTCCACTCTGAAGGATATTTAGCTTTTGTATGTGGACTTACCCAGAAATTTGTGGGTGTAATAGATATTGAATCTCCAGAGAGATGGGTACAGTTACCCGATGAATCAACAAATGTTCCAAACGGTTTGTCGAAGGAACCGTCCTTTCGTCGCAGATGGAAAGCCATCAACTCTGTTCTGTCGTCAAATTGAATGCTAAACCAATCCCAGCCAACTTGATCTGCGCTCAATATTGACGACCCAAATTCATGGTCCATCCACATGAAACCAGAGACATGATGTTCTAGTCCATTAAACACCAAGGTACCCTCAACGTTAAGCCTTGTATATGAATAGTAATATGAAGCTTGATTCGCATCGCTTCCTTTAACACTGAAACCTCTGTCTCCATGCAACACTACCGGTTTCTCGGGTGTGAGCGTCAAATCTATTGAATACCCGTCTTCTCTTGCTTTTATTAGAATTTTTTCTCCTTCCTGTGACGCGCTCCAATCCTTGATATAAACATTTAAGCTATCATCAGCGGTTCCTGACAATCCTGGTCCTTCTCGCGAAATGATTTGAGTATGAAAAAATTTGTGGTCAGTAATATTTGTAAGAGCAAAATGGGCTGGATATAAATCTTGAACCCGCCACGCAGATGCTTTTTTTTCAGGTTTTTTGAAAAGACCGCGCCGAAAGAATGTCAGTTGCGTTCCCCATTCGTGATTTTTCGAAGCGAGGTTTCCGGTAAAGTACCACCACTCAGTCTTAAATTTCGGGTGCTTACCGTGATCTCGCGGAAAAGTTAAGGCCCTACCTGGGGTCGCCTTTTTAAATTCATCGCAATTTGAAAACTGCGATGTCATTACAATAAAAAAACAATGCAGAAGAAAAATATGCGCCAATTTATTGGAAAGTTTCATTATGCGTCTCCGCCTTTGAAACCATGAGAGCTATTCGATTGACTAAGATTGATAAGGCCTCTCATGAATTGAACTTCTACTATCGCTCCATAATAAAAGTTTATGTTATGAGAATTTTGAGCCGATCAAAGTATTATTGACCTGCCTTAGAAAAGGAGTTTTTATGTTTCCAGAGTTCAAACAGCTCAACTTTTATCAACTTCGACCAGCATATTTATACAACATCAGTCTAATCGTTTTTGTCATTTTATCTATTGCTATTTGTTCATGGGGATCTACGTCGTACGCTCAGTCCAAAACAGGAGCCGGGGCAAAAGATTTACAGCAATCGTTCAGGGCTGTAGCCAAAAACGTCAGGCCAGCGGTGGTTAATGTGTCATCCGTTAGGATAATTCAAAACCACGGTTCAGGACCCGAACTTGATCCTTTTTTTGAGAATCACCCCTTTCGGGAATTCTTTGGAGATGATTTTTTTAAGCGTTTTTTTGGTGCCCCGGGTGGTGGTGGAATGCGTCAACAAGGCCTTGGCTCAGGCTTCATCTTTGACAGTCGTGGCTTCATACTGACAAATCGCCACGTGATAAAGGGAGCTGATGAAATCATTGTTACCCTCGAAGGTAAGAAAAAATACAAAGCCAGAGTAGTAGCGGCGGACCCCAAAACCGATGTCGCAATACTTAAGATAGATGGTAAAGATTTCCCACATGTTGTTTTAGGAAATTCAACCACACTGGAAGTCGGGGACTGGGTTCTGGCAATCGGTAATCCATTCGGCCTGACCCAGACAATGACTGCTGGGATTGTCAGCGCAAAAGGTCGCAATGATATGGGGATCCTTGATTACGAAGACTTCATTCAAACGGACGCGGCGATCAATCCTGGAAATTCGGGAGGCCCACTAGTCAACATCGACGGACAGGTGATCGGCATGAATACTGCGATCCTGTCTCGTAGTGGGGGATATATGGGCATCGGATTTGCTATTCCTATCAATCTGATGAAACAGGTTATTGACAAAATAATGCTGAAACAGGCCGATTTGACTCGAACTCCCCTTCGTGCGCCTAAAGGAACGCACCCTGTGATTCCCCCTAGTCGAATCCCCAATAAACTTGACCGCGTTTTTCCTCCGGGCGCGGCCGACCGGAACCGAATATAGCATGTCCGGTGGAGATAAAATCGTCAAAAGGTATGCCGATCAAGAATTCTGGAAGGCTAACCGTGATTTTTTTCGTAGATTGTGATTTTATTTTTAAAACTTTCTTGAATATCTTGTATAATTGTTTCAATCATCCCTATGGAGGATATTATGAGAAAAAGCTGGGCGCTTAGCGTTGTTTCTACTACTGTTTTGATTTTCCTAGTATTATTATCCGTTTCTTTTGCAGGACCCAAAGCGCCTGAAGGTTATCGAGATATAAGACTTGGAATGACCAAGCTACAAATTTTGGATATCCTTAAGAAACAAACTGGAACATCTTCGTTTGAAGAAATTGGGGACGAGATTGGGGAAATTATACGAAACGACAATCTCTTCAGGTTTGCCGCTTACAAATTCGATCCGAAGGGCGCTCTTGTCGAGATTGATCTGCAAATGCGCGAAATTCTCGGGAGAGACAAAGTCCTGGAACTTTTTAACGCCCAATATGGGCTCAATGTTTCTCCATCCAAGAAATTTGCTGATTCCACCCGCTCGGTTGAAGTTCTAGATAATCTTGTGATAATCAAGCTTGCTTCGGATAACCGAAAACGTTCCGCCAGGAGTGAACAGTAGATTTTGTTATCAGATAGGGAACAAACGTTCCCGCGTTTATAGTCCATTTAATGCCTTTGTATCATAACTAGCTTGGGGTAAATTTAAGGCTCTTCGCGAAACTGCGTATTTGGTATATCAACCTATCAATTCGTATCTTGTAGTGTGAAGCGCATAGATACGAAGCATGAAAAAGGCCCTGTCTCTAAATCCGTATGCCTGTCGTTGAAGCGTCTTGATCTTATTGTTTGTCCCTTCGAGTGGACCAGTTGATATGTTGTGGTCATAGTAGGCGATTATTCCACGGCGATGAGTTCGTAGAGTATTGGCAAAGTCCTTGAGTATTTTGATACCCGAGGCCTCGGCCCGGTCGATCCAGTCATGCAAGTGATTTTCCGCTGTGGCTTTGTCTGGCTGAGACCAAAGAAATCTGAGATCTTCCTTCATGTAATATGCCGTCGCCAAGGGTTTGTTTATGCTCAACGCCTCTTCCAGTCGGGCTCTTTCGTTTCTTTTATCACTGAGGTTTTCGGGGTTTTTTAGAAGCAACCATCGAGTTCCCTTTAGGACTTCTTTATGAAGCAGGTCAGTAGCTTCTCTATAGATTTCGCGTCTCAACTCGGTGAGTTTCTCGTTGAAAAGCTTGATCACGTGGAAGTGATCGAACACAATGGTCGAGTTGGGAAGATGTCTTGTCACCGCAGATATGTATGCCTGGGACATGTCCATAGCCACCGCCTGAATGTGGGCTCTGGAGGCTTTGAGTCTTCTCCAGAACGGTTCCAAAGCATCGGCTCCCTTGCCATCGCCAACGAAGACAACCGCCCCATTGTCCAGATTCAGGACCACCGTCAGATAGCGATGTCCGTGACCAACGATGATCTCATCCACGGCGATTCTCTGCAAGCCGCGCAATGGAGGGCTGGAGAACTTGCGCTGAAGATATCTTTTCTGAATATCTTTGACTGGATGCCAACTGATTCCCAAATGATGAGCCACGTCGCTCATGGTCATATGTTTGCACAGATCCAAGACATAACGCTCGAAGCGCTTGGTGTATCTGCGATTGCCTTCAGCAAAACCAATCTTTACCTGTCGCGTGACACTACAGTCCAGACAGAACACCCGTTGAATCGGAAACTCGATAATAGTAGGCCTCAGGCCAATGGGAAGAGTCATGAACCTCCTAAACACTTTTCCCTTCTTGATGACTCTCCGACTCCCGCATATCGAGCATGTAAGAGTAGTAGGATCTTGGCCGATTCGGAATATCGTCCGGCCGTTCTCGAAACGGGAATGAATGTGACGTATTCCTCGTACCATAATTCCAAAACAGTGATAAAGTATGCTTGTGGACATGACTTCCTCGCCTTCCCATATCTTTTTCAAATCCAAGAAGGCAGAAATCATGTCCGTTTTCATTTTTCAACCAGATACGCACTTACGCGAAGATCCATAAATTAGTTTTGCTATTGATCTGTTGGGATGATCGAATTTTATTATTTAGAGATAATTGACTGAAATAAATAATTATTAGAAGTAGTTATTGTATCCTATTAAAGTTAGATCGTCAAGAAATAGTACACGCTCACTGACAAACATTATAGGATCTGATTGAGAGCGCCTATTAATGACGATTAATGTTGGCGATTAATTGTAACATTTTGTTCCTTCTTGAATTTGTCAGTTTTGAGAGTTAGATTGGCAGGGATAAAGAATTACGGCAACTATATTAATCCTAAAATGATAGATTTGCATAATCATATACTCCCCGGGATCGATGATGGCGCGCGTGACATGGACGAAGCCCTGGAAATGGCGCGCATTGCGGTTGAACAGGGGTTTTCGGGCATTGTCGCGACACCTCATCACGGCAGTGGACAGTTCTTTAGTGATATCAATCGCGTTAGAGAAGTCGTGCGTGAGCTTAACCAGGAATTGGTAGCTCAAAATATAAGTCTGACCATCTTCCCCGGCATGGAAGCTCGCCTGACAGCCGACCTTCTTGGATGCCTCTCAAAAGGGACAATTCTGACAATCAATGAGGGTCGTTACATCCTCCTTGAACTGCCTGCAATGCAGACGCCTGCGGGTTTTGAAAACTTTGTCCGCATGCTACTTAATTCGGGAAAAAGAATAGTAATGGCCCACCCTGAGAAAAACATCGAAATTCAGCGTCGTCCGGAAATTATTTATGAGCTGCTTACTCTATTCAAACCTGGAGAGTTTTTGGTTCAAATTACAGCGGACAGCATCACCGGCGACGCGGGGCTTTCAGCGCTGACTACAGCGAAATATTTACTGGAAAATGATCTGGCGCACATATTGGCAACCGACGCGCATTCGCCGACTGAACGGCCTCCCATGATGTCAAACGCGCTCCAATTAGTCGCGTCTATCGTGGGAAAAGAAACGGCCGACAGCATGACGCGCGAATGGCCTCGAGCCGTGGTAAATGGAGAAAACGCAGACTGGAACTTTTCTCCGCGAAAACCTCAAAAAACTAAACGTCGTTTAAGATTTTTCTTCAAATAGGATCTTCTACCCAGATAACTAATTGATATAATGGGCGCTGCCAGTATATTTACAACAATTAAGCATTTATTAAAAAAAATAGGATTATAAGCAAGAAAAGCTTGCAATCATTTTTAACTATAATATTGGTTCTCGAAACCGAGAACAAGACTGATCTCGGGGGGTTTAGTCAGGTAAAGGCATTTTCTGTGCCGGTAGTCCTATAGGATTATCAAATACGTCTCATTTTAGTTTAAGGAAGGAAAAATCCGTGAAATCAAAAGAAACCATGTCCTTATCCAGACTAGAGATCAAGTCAATAGCGCCTGCTCGGTTTGATGTTCAGCCAGAGAGATTCACGGAAACCTTCCTTATGTGATTACGGCCCCACTCAAAAATTTAGCTTTGAAATCAGTTCATTTAAATGGGGGGATTAGCAGTAGGATTTAGCTTAAGGTATTCACGGACCTTGCTTTCCACCATAGTGACGGTCAAACCGACTTACTCTTTCATAGTTAACGAAGACGTTTCTTATAACGTTTCGTAACCTTCTTTGGCAAAACGGGCGACAACCTTTCGGATCATGCTCAAATGAATAATCCGGTTAAGGGGGGGATACGTCGCCTATTAGCCAAAGACCTTTTCTTGTCTTCAATCAATTAGTGACTAACATAAAAAGTTGATCGAAAGTTCGCATAATCCAGGATTTATCGAAAATTGCCAATTCAGTGTCCTAATGATATAATCATTTAAGTTAATCTCAAACAAGACACGTAGTTAGGTCGTTGATGAATTACCTGATTATCCTAATCGTCGCTTTGACAGTTTTCCTAAATGGGTGCTCCAGTTTGATGGACGCTCACTTTGTAACCAAAGATGGCAAAGAAAGCCCTTTCAAGCCCAATATAAACAACTACGAGCCAATCCAGCCACCATCATATAGGGATTAGAGATGCGCAACTTTTAACTTATCGAATCCGCGTTGCGCTGGAGTTGGTTTAGAGCTGGAATAGCAAAATAAAAAAGGATCGACTTAGGTCCGTCGATCCTTTTCAGTACGTTTTACCGTTCGATTTATCTTATCAAGCGGCTACCAGTTCAGAAGACTGATAATTTCCTCTCAATTTTTGTAGCGCTGTCCGCTCTATCTGTCTCGCCCTCTCCCTCGTAACACCAAAGTGTTTCCCTAATTCTTTTAAAGTCTCGGGCTCATCGGAAAGTATTCTTTTTTCAACTATATATTTTTCACGTGGGTTTAGTTTTTCCACGGCCTTGTCTACCCATCGTTTCAACTTTTCAAGCTCCTGCTTCTTTGCCAGCTCGCGTTCCTGATCCGCTGTGTCATCTCTGAGTGTGTCTGCAAAAGAATCTCGTGAACTATCACCCAGAAGTTCATCCAGCGAAAGGTCTCTGGCTTTTAGTCTGGCCGCCATGTCTATTACTTCATCTTCTGTCACATTTATTCGATCAGCCAGCTTGGACACATTATCGCGATGAATGTCAAAATCAGTGGCCTCGGGAAGGTCGCCCACCCGGTAGAACAATTTTCTCTGGGCCTGGGTCGTGCCCATTTTTACCATGGACCATGATCTGATTATGTGGTTTTGAATGTAAGCTTTAATCCACCACACCGCATAGGATATCAGACGGTAACCTTTGTCCGGGTCGAACTTTTCAACTGCTTTTATCAGTCCGATGTTTCCCTCCTGAATCAGGTCCATTACCTTGATTCCATAATTGCGGTAACCTAACGCAACTTTTATAACGAAGCGCAGGTTAGATGTTATCAGATCATTTACCGCCTGAGCGTCTTGGCTATCCCTAAATCTATTAGCCAATTCAATCTCCTTTTCTCGGTTAAGAAGGGGATAACGCTCTATCTCTTGCAGGTATATTTTTAATTCATCAGCATCAGCCCAATAATTCATATTGACCTCCCCTTAATTAATTGGCCACAATTTATTTGATGCCTATAATTGAAAAAGGTTTCAGTCCTGAAGTTAATTTTTAAGGAGGAGCAGGCGGCGCACATCTTGCTTTTTGGACATAATCCGCCTGCCATTTGCTATCGTAGGATATAACTAACGAAAATGTTATGTATGGCCGCTCATGGTGGCATTTGATTTATTCCTCAACGCAACCATGATCTTTTCCCGGTTTCTCTTCTTCATGTTCCGGTTCTTCGCTGTCTTCAAATTCCTTTATGCCTCTGGCCAGGTCTTCAAGTTTCTGATTGACCAGAAAATTGATTGTCCCTTCAGGGTATTCGCCGTTTTCATCCCTGGCTCCGGCCGATATGCCAGTAAGCAACTCTATGCCCAGATCTACGTGATCAACTTGCCAAATATGGAATTTGTTCTCTTTGACAGCTTCAACCACTTCTGAATTCAACGCAAGGTCCCCAACGTTGGTTTTAGGAATCATGACTCCCTGACGGCCAGTTAACCCCATCGCATTACAAACCCTGAAAAATCCCTCAATCTTTTGGTTTACACCGCCTATAGCCTGAATTTCTCCGTTCTGGTTTACACTACCAGTCACGGCTATACCCTGATCAATCGGGATATCGGACAGGGAACTCATTAAAGCGTATAGTTCAGTGGAAGACGCTGAGTCTCCATCCACACCCGAATATGACTGCTCGAACGTTATGCTCGCTGTCAGGTTAAGAGGCTTGTCCTGGGCAAACCGATCACGAAGAAAGCCGGTTAAAATCAATACTCCCTTATCATAGCTAGAACCTGAAAGTTCAGCCTCCTTTTCAATACTTATAATACCTGACTTGCCCATGCTGGTTTTAACGGTAATACGCGACGGTTTACCAAAAGAGATTTCAGGCAGTGAATAAACGCTCAGACCGTTTATCTGCCCCACCTTTGCCCCATCGGTATCAATCATTATAATGCCGTCTTCAATATATTCCTGTATTTTGTCTTCATACATATTCACGCGTTCGATCCGATCCGCGTTTGCTGTCTCCACATGACGCGCCTGGATTATGTCCGAACCGTCCTCCCGAGCTACAAGGTCCGCTTCTCTTAGCACATCTCCAATACGTTCGAGCTGCGTAGTAATTTTTTTCTTGCGGCCAGCCCATCGAATAGCAAGACGGGCAATCGCTTCCACTCCGCTCGGATCACTGGGTAACAGGTCTTCTTCTGCGCTGATTCTCGCTATAAACCCAATAATTTTATTTCGATTTTCATCCGTGTTATTCATGCTGTTGTCAAAATCAGCCTTAACCTTGAAAATCTTACGAAAATCCTCATCGTACCAGTGTAGAAGATCATAAACCTCCGCATCACCAATCATTATGACTTTAAGCTTAATTGGGACCTTCTCTGGTTTGAGGGCGCTATTGAATAGCCATCCGAAAGGTTCGGCCTGGATTTCCGTGACGCGGTTTCGAAGGTTCCTTTTCAGCGTGGGCCAGCTACCGGGTTCCATGACGAGATCTCTTGAATTAAGCACCAGGAAACCACCATTCGCTTTAAGCAGACTGCCGGATTTAATGTGGCGGTAATCGGAATACCAAACCCCGTTCTGTTCTACGACGCGCTCGATTGTCCCGAATAGGTTTCGGTAGATTGGTGTTGTCTCGATTACGACCGGTGGCTTTGTGGTCTCGGAGTTATCAATAAGCAAATTCACTTCGTAATATTTGAATTGCGACGGATCGGGAGGCATAAGCATCGGTGGCCCCGCTCCTTCCGTCCCAGGGGGTGGGGGCACTAGTCTCGGACGGAATCGTTCCAGATGAGCCACTATGTCGGATTCCACCTCATCAAAATAGGTCTTGGCGGCTTCTGTGGCGAAATTTTCACGAGCCTTGGAAAACGAATCCTTTAACATTGGTTCAATCCATTCTTTGCCGAGTTTTTCCAAATCCTCCTGAATTGTCTTATCTATGTCCCGCGCCTCTTTAAATATTTTTTCCATCTCCTGGGACAATTCCTTGTACATCGCTTTGAGTTTTGCCAGCTCGTCCGCCGAAAATTTTCCTTCATCCACAAGAGCTTCGAGCTGTTCAATTTTCATTGGGTTGCCAACAATTACAGGCGCAAGATCCGGACGAGTGAACGGACCGACCTGGACTTGGACCATCATGAAATTTTGGGAGGTTACTTTATTTTCAAAATTCTTGAACAAAGCCTTTTGCGCTCCCATGTGCCGGTTAACAATTTCATTGCGCGCGGCCTGAAATTCTTCGCTTTCGAAGATTGCGGGGATTTTCTTTTTCAGGGAATTAATGAGATCATTGACCTGATCGCGAAATACGGACCCTTGTCCAGCGGGTAATACAATGAGTCTCGGTTGATCGGGGTCCTTGAAGTTGTTCACGTAACATAAATCATCCGGCACAGAGCCGCCGACATTAAATTCTTCCAGGAGTTTTTTGACAGTCGCCGTTCTCCCTGTTCCGTTTGTGCCAGAAACAAAAATGTTATAACCGTGGCTCTTCATTGCAAGGCCACGTTTCATGGCCTTTACGGCTCTATCCTGCCCGACAATATCCTCAACAGCTTCAATTGAGGCTGTTGTCCCGGAAATCAAACCTTCGGGAGGGCCTACCCATGTTAAATCTTGTGGACTCAAGCGAAGTTTTTCTTTTAGGTCACTCATTTTCTAAACATCCTGTAAAAATATTATTATTGCCGTATCGTCGCCTATACCGAGCCAAAAAGCCTCATATCGAGCATTTCGATAATTGTGTGGCCTATGATAGAGTGTGTTTCCTGGACTCGGGGCGTTATCGAACCATATACGCTCAGGTAGTAGTCACAATGATCTTTCATCGGGCTATCAGGAGCGCCTCCAAGACCTATAGTTAAAAGGCCTGTCTCTCGTGCGATTTGAAGTCCCTTATTTACATTAATTGATTTGCCTGAAGTGCTTATACCAATTGTAGCGTCGCCTTTCCGGCCCAGGGCTTTTATCTGTTTTGAGAAAATGTCGTCAAAATCGTAGTCATTTCCGATAGCGGTCAATATAGACGAATCTGTTGTCAAAGCCAGGGCTGGTAAGGGTCTCCGTTCAATCCGATAGCGGTTGACGAATTCCGCCGCAATATGTTGAGCGTCTGCCGCGGACCCGCCGTTTCCAAACAACAAGATCTTGTCGCCTCTTCTTATTACTTCAACCAGTTGATTTACAACCTCTATTAAGGTTTCAACGCCTTCAGCCAGAAACGCGTCCCTTACACGCGCGCTTTCCTGGAAAATAGCCTGAATATGGGTCTTCAATGCCTTGGACGCCTCTCTTTCGTCGATTAATAGCAGGGTCTTTCAGATTATTAGCTCTCATTTAACACATAATTGGTCAATATTGCATCAATAATTCCGAGCGCCAGCGGGCGCTTGACACCGATGGACTATTTTTTTGTTCTATCATTTGGGAGCTTTTTGGCTTATATCTGAAAAGTTCAGAGGCTTGGATGACTTTTCAAAAAAACGACATAATCGATTACTACGACGACTCACGTATATCATGCGCCATCGTTCTGGATGCCGATGATCGCCGTCTACGTGTGCTCAATGATCAGGGAAAGGAGGCCAACATATCTGTTAACCGCGCTCTTATAGGTGGCAAGGCCTCAGATTTCCCCTCGCATGCGTCACGAGATGAACAGACACACCGTCTTAAGGAATTATCCGTTAAACGGGACGAGACCAAAAAGACAATAGATCTGAAAGAACTGTGGGAGATTGTGCGCCCTGAGACAAATCAGATCAGCCTTCAGGACCTTAGCCAACTGGTGTTTTGTTCAAATGACAGTCTGGATTCCCGGGCGGCTTTAATCAGAGCTATTATTGAGAATCGCATGTACTTTAAGGTCCGGGTCGAATCAATTGAAGTCGCAACCCCGGAAAAAGTGGAACAGGAACAAAATCGTCGGCGTAAAGAGATTGAACGTATTGAATTTTTGTCAAGATGCTCTGAATATCTGTCAAAACTGAAAAATGGGGAAAACATAGACAGAGCGGACGCTCCCGTGGGTTTGCAGGCCTTATTGGAAGAAGCCGCTTTACTAGGAACAGACTGGTTTACTCACAAGAAAATCAAGGAAATATTTTCACGCGCGGCGCTTACTCCTGTATGGGACCCTCTCAAGGTCCTCGTTAAATTAGGGATATGGTCTGAAGATGAAAACATTCGATTGAGAACGGAGCAGATCCCAACTGATTTTTCCACCGCGGCTCTAGATCAGGCGCGACTGGCTGCGTTGAAGACCTTAGATGACTCCCCCAGAGAACTATTCGAGAGCCATGTGATAACCATTGATTCAGCCAGCACCCGTGACATAGATGACGCTTTATCGATAAGTTTCAATGGCGAAAACACCATAGTCGGGATCCACATTACTGAAGCGGCGTACTATGTGGACCATGACTGCTTACTCGATAAAGAGATCCGTGAACGAGCCGTTTCAATTTACATGGCTGACCTTGTTTTGCCTATGATGCCGACTGTTCTTTCTGAAGAGGCTGCAAGTCTCGTAAAAGGTGAGCTTCGTCCCTGCATAAGCGCTGTCGCGACATTCGATCGGAATTTCCGAATGATCAGTTACCGTATTGTGCGCTCGCTCGTCCGAGTTACCGATAGACTTTCTTATGAAGAAACCAACCAACGTGTCCTGGACGATGGTTCTGGTGAACAGCGCATGTATGAAGTCGCGCGGGCTTTACGAGAAAAGAGAGTGTCATCAGGAGCCATAATTTTCAAGGACCCCGAACTTAGCATAAAGGTTAACCAGGACAAATCAATTGAGGTTACCGTTAGGGAACGCGAGACAAGTTCCCAAGTGCTCGTTTCGGAATTTATGATACTGGCCAACAATCTTTTTGCAAGAACGCTCAAAGACAAATGTATTCCGTGCATTTATCGTAGCCAGCCGCCTCCATTGGAAAAGATTGAATTGGGATCACATTATGATCCGGTGTTGTCTTACAGATGTAAAAAGGTGCTGGCCCGGGGAAACCTTGGACTATACCCTGAACCTCATTCGACACTTGGGTTGAATGTCTACACCACAGCGACTTCACCACTCAGGAGGTATACTGACCTTTTGACCCAGCGACAACTTCAGGCTGCGGTTGATGAGCGCAAACGACCAATTGACGCCGACACTCTGGATAGACTTCTTTCTGAGATCTCATACAGGTTGGACAGGGCGTCTCTTGTTGAACGGGAGCGACATCGTTATTATCTTTTGAAATATATGGAACAGAGAAAGGGCGATGAATTAGAAGTGATAGTTCTCCAGCGTTTCCCAAGGTTCTATTTGGCGCAGATCGAGTCTTTGGGGTGCAACACCGTGCTACACACTCCTTCCGGGGTGTCTCTGAATCCATACGACAGGGCAGTGGCCAAAGTAGAAAAGGTAAGCCCTCGCGAGGACAGACTGACATTCTCGCTAGTACGTGTTTTGCCCCGCATTTAACTCTGGAACTACTATCCAAATGATCTCCGCAGGTTATTGCCTTGTCAAAAGCTCACGATCATATATTAAACGATCTCGCCACATTTGAAGAACGGCTTGTGTTGGCCAGAATACGACAGCCGAAGATAAGTCTGCCGGTAGATGGACTAGTAACCGCCGCGGTCCTGGTTCCCATATTTCAGAAAAATGGCGCACTACATGTGCTACTAACAAAGAGATCCGACATGGTCGAACATCATAGAGGTGAGATTTCTTTCCCAGGTGGTAAACTTGATCTTACGGACCCGGACCTTGAATCATGCGCTCTTCGGGAAACCCGGGAAGAGATCGGCGTATTGCCCACTGACGTGAAAGTGCTTGCGGAACTTGACGATTTTTATACCGTCGCCACCCGTTTTCATGTTGTTCCGTTCGTGGGTGTAATTCCTCACCCTTATGAGTACCATGTCAGTCCTCGTGAGATTGCGGGAATTGTTGATCCCCCCCTTGATATTTTTTTTGATCCTTCCAAAAGACGGGAAGATACGTGGATTTTTCGTGGCGAACCAGTGAAAATGACATCCTATTTATGGGAGGGTTATAATATATGGGGCGCAACAGCCAGAATTCTTAAACATCTCGTGGAACTAATTGAGCTTAAGGAGCATGAGAATGAAACCGATGACTGATTATCCAGATGACTTCCAAAAATGCGCTACATTTCACGGACATGTGTGCCCTGGACTTGCAATTGGTTATGCGGCGGTTAAGGCGTCTTCGGGACTTTTGAAGTCTTCAGGATCCGAAGATGAAGAACTTGTATGTATCGTAGAGAACAACTCCTGTTCGGTTGACGCTGTTCAAGTGCTTTTAGGTTGCACTTTTGGTAAGGGCAATCTCATATTTCGGGATTGGGGCAAACAGGCTTTCACATTCTATGATCGGGAAAAGGGCAAAGCCGTGAGAGCATCTTTTCGTCAATCGTCTTCAGATAGAGCAATACTCCACGATTTGAGAAAGAAGATAGAAGCAGGAACAGCTACTGACGATGATAAAAGGAAAATGCAAGACATTAGGGATGAATTCACCTCAGCCCTTATATCGGAACCGACCAAATTCTTTGATGTAAAAGAAATTGTTATTGAACCTCCGGCTTATGCGCAAATCGTCGAAACATTACCTTGTGGGATTTGTGGTGAACAAACCATGATTTCAAGGATGGTCAAAAGCGGAGATTCGATGATTTGCAGGGGTTGCGAGTAATGAAAATCGCCGATAATTTTTTCATCTATCTTTGGAATAACCCTAAGGAAAATAATTGTAATAGCTACGTGATCGACGGTAAGGTCCCTGTTTTGATTGACCCTGGTCTTGAGCAGCGTGTTGATAATCTGTTTGATAGGATACGAGAAGATGGGTTTGACCCGAACAGGATTCAGGTTGTAATAGGAACACACTGTCACCCCGATCATTTTACCGGTTCGGTTCGGTTTGCGGGTTCAAATGTAAAGATTGCCCTTTCTAAAGAAGAAGAGAAGTTTATGGTCGACGAGGGATCGAGATGGTACGCTTCTCAGAATAAAGACGCGCCCAAGTTTCCGATAAGCTTCTATTTGAAGGAGGGCAACTTAAAGTTGGGGAAACACGAATTTGAGGTGTTGCTTGCCCCTGGTCATAGCCCTGGGAGTTTGTGCCTTTATTGGCCCAGAAATAGAACATTGATTTGTGGGGACGTAATTTTTCGTGGCAGCATCGGACGGGTTGACCTGCCTGGCGGTAACGGCCAACAGCTCAAACAAAGTATTGAACGGCTATCAAAGCTTAAAATCGACCTCATTTTGCCTGGTCATGGCCCAGCAATTCAGGGTATCGCAGGTGTTCAGGCAAATTTTGAAATGATTAAGAACTATTTTCGTATGATTTAGCGCTATCCGGCGCGTTACTTAAAAAATGATGTCTAATTAGGGTGTTGAGGTTCATGTGATCCGTGTTTTGACCAAAGATCTTGGTAAGACCGAAATTCAAGTGGTAAAAAGGCGCCAAGAAATTACTCGCGCGTTCAAAATTTCGGCAGGCCCCGCTGGTTTTTTGGACATAGATAAATGCTTTCATATTAATAAGTTATGATATTGACGCCTTTTGTGTTCAAATTTTTGAACAAAACCCTTGATCCAGGGCTATTGGCCAAACATAAAACTGTTGAACAAAAATGCAGCTAAGCGTGTAATATGAATAATGATCTAGTTAATCTTAATTTTAGGTTAAACTTTGGCACGGCAGTTGCTTAAGGAAAGGGCAAGAAAATAATCTTTTCCTCCTACGCCAACTGCAATGTCAGTTGGTATTTTTTTTGGTCAATAACGTAATTCAACTGATGACTCAAGCCACACGTAGCAGATTCATCTTTGGGGCCTTTCTGATTCTCGTCATTTCTACTTTTACAGGTAGCGCAAACGGGTCGGAGAAGAACCATAAACCACTAAAGGTTGTTACCCTACCATTCAGTTTATTGTCCGACGGCTCTGATGGTGAGCTTAAGTCGTTTTCTGATCATGCCACGGACACGGTAAAGTCTACCGTAAACAGTATGGGTGACACGGTAATTGCTATACCTGATAGCGCCTTCGAAAAATTCATGAAGGGCAAGGCGCCTTTCAAGGACGACAAAGAGGCGGTAAGTCTAGCGCAGAAAGTCGGCGCAGAAATGGCGATTTTTGGGTTTTTGTCTCGCGAAGGCAACCAATACAGAATGCGGGGCATCATGTGGAACGTTTTGGCAAATAAGCCTACCGTAACCACTGATGTGAGGGTTGATAACATTCACGCGTTACCGGGCGCTCTGAACATATTTGCCGCGGCGATTAGCAAAAGACTGACAGGAGTCCCGAAGCTCGAGTTCTACAAATCGGAGGGTATGTCGCCGGCAACGACTTTATCTAGCCGTAACCCCGGCTTTGTGAGCTTACCTGGACGTTCTATCCAACCTTTGGCCCCTTGGCGAAGTCACGAGATGTCTATGGGTATCGCTTCGGTGACTGTTGGGGACCTTGATGGCGATGGCAAGAATGAAGTGGTTTTCCTCGATGAAAATGGCATTACTATAAGCCGATTTGAAGATGGTGGTCTAAAGCCTCTAACCCGATTTTCCCAAGCGCCTGCGATCTATGTGAGCGCCGAAGCAAAAGACCTGGATGGAAGTGGGATCGCCGATCTTATCCTCTGCTATAGAACACTGTCAGGGTTCGAATCCGCTATTATCCAATACAAGGGAATGAATCTTAAAGTAGTCGATCAAATCCCGAATGTCATACTAAAGGTGATCTCCGAACCTGTAGACGGTAAGGAAACACAATTACTCGTGGGACAACGAATTGATTCATCCGGCTTGTTTAGTGGCAAGATGGAAAGATATGAATTTAACGGTGGCAAGCTAAAACGAGTTGGGGAAATTGATTTGCCGCCCGGCACATTTCTTTTGAGTTACGCTTCTGGACGATTCGGGCCTGACAACCAATTCCTGAGGATAATACTCAATCAGGACCAACGTCTGATGGCCTTTGACCAAGACAACCGTTTGATAGCCACAAAGCTGGACAAGCTTTATGGTCTGCACAGACACATTCGTCTGTATAAGCATGGGCAGTCACCAGTAGACATCGAGATGCCCGGCAGAATATTGATCAGCAATTCACCTGGAGTGGGGCCAAATCAAATTCTCGTCACCAAGCAGTCGGAAGCAGGATCTGCCATAGAAGCTTTAGGCTGGGACGGAAAGCAATTTGTGGAGAATTGGCGTACGGTTACCAGTCCAGGGATTATTTCAGATTACTTGATCACTGATTTTAAAAATGAAGGGGTTAAATCTTTGGTGCTGGTTTTGGTCAATCCTATGTTTTTCAAGAGCATTACAGGGTACCGAAGTGTCATCTTCGCGTACGACATATCGAATCTCTAAATATTTCCAGCAGGTTGCCACCTTGTTTAGAAAACAGTGGAACGCAGGTTTTCTGAATTTCACCGATATCCAATCTGAGGCTTTGACATTACTTGTCTTATCTCAGGCCGTCTTCCTTTTTGGCTTCTTCCTTTTTGAGACCACCAACCCTGGCCAAAGGTCTTCCTGAATCGGTAACCACAAGAGCCACTACGATCTCGTCACCACGAGGAGCGTCCTGAACCCGGATTGGCATCGCGTCAAAATGTGACCTTACAAAAGCGGCGTCCTTAAAATGAATCGGAATATCCAATTCCGTGCCTGGTCCACCAATCTTCTTCGCAGACGGGATTATGGCTTTACCACCACCAAGCGCTTCCCGAAAAGGTGTGCCCAGTTTTGGATGTAAAATCGCGGCAGCGTGTTCCAATTCACCCTGGGGACCAACGATTGCTCCTTTTCCGTAGCTCTCAGCTTTGTCCGAAGTTATGCCTAGCGCTTCAAGCGCCTTCTTCCCAAGAAGCTCTCCCAATTTTTCGCCTGTTTCAATTAGCTCCGACAGGTTTTCCTGATAATGGCCTGCAAAGGGGTTCTTGATGACTGCAATTGCGGCTGCTCGTTTGGTTGGAGGCGTTACGTTTTTTCCCATTTCGGAGTGAGTTTCTTCAACTATTGTGCAAATTTTTCTGATTTCCATCGTATTTCTCCTTGTTCCCTCATTTAAATAAATGCCGTCTTCCGTAAACAAATCTAACGAATAGCCGAAATCATCGACTCTATTCCGTCAGTTAGGCGTGTCTGTCCTTTAATTGAAACCACAGCCCCAACTATTACCCCTGTATTCACAAGAGTGTTTGCATAGTTAAGCGCCTTGTTAAAACATGTCTCGATGAATTCCTTTTCCAGGTCTCCCACTCCATAAGTGATTTTGACACCTTTGAGATCAGTTAATGGGTCTAATTCATCAGCATTTATGCGGATTATATTGGGATGATCAATATACGTCGCGTTGGCTACCGACGTAGCCGCAGCATCGGCTATCGCCGCCGTTTCACCCAATACCGTCACAGCGGACGCTATGCCTCGAGTGAAACTTCGGCCGCCGAGCCCACTAGTACAGATTCCTCCAACGCCAGAGGCTTGTGAAACTGATATACGGTGAGAAAATTCAGACCTGTCAACATCAGATCGGACACCGACGTTGACGTATTCTTCGCCTGCTAATCTAATTGCAATGTCACCACCGTTATTTACTATAGATCTGGTCATTCCAAACCCCTGCAAGAAATCTGCTGTAGCGTCTGCAACCGCTCCTGCGACTGTGGCCATGGGGGTTAAATCATGAGCGCCAACCCTCATAGCGGCCTGCCACATTTTGTATGAAACACCATCACCTGATGGAGGGTCAGAAGTGATTGCCTTTTTACTTAGTTGAGCCTTGACCGCAGCGACTTCTTCCAAGATTTTTATGGAAAAGTTTGCGGCCTTTACACTCAAATCAGGACGTGGCTGAAGACCATCAAATCCCTCAATTATCATCCTCATCGGTCCGCAATCGACAAGAACGCTCTGATCACCAAGAACAAGAATTTCAGCTTCCCATTTTTTGTTCAGACTCTAATCCCCTTTAATAAAAGGCTTGATCGCCTCTTCGTGCCCTCCCATTTTTATGTAGTCCTCAAGTGTCATGGTGTACTCGATGGGGCAAATAGTCGCAGGCGTTGGGGTCCAACTGAAAGCTCCCGGCATGACTTTTTCAACATCGACCATGAAGTTGATTCCGCCTCCCGGTAGAACAAAAGTGGGCGCTCCACCTACAGTCAATTTAGCTCTGTTTGTGTGAATCGCATATGTCAACATGATCGGGTACTTAGTTACTCCTGCACGCGCGCTCCCCCCAGAACCGCCGCAATAGATTGCCGATACGCGGGCATTTTCACACGTCTCCGCTATATTCTGAACAGCCTCTTTGGCTTTGGCCGTTATTCCTATTTCTTTTAGAGATCCTGTTGATGACCATTGAAACATGGCGGCTTGTCTTCCGGTTGTTTCCGTTATTAAAATCAACATTCCTGGCTTAGCGATTTTGGAGTCCACGCTTTCAATTATTTCCAGTGGATTTATGATTGACGTCCCGCCCCATCCGCTACCGTGATCCCCAAAATATCTGCCTGGCGTGCTTCTAGGAAATTTGAGCTTAACTCCTGAAGGGGCCACCCCAACATAAACCCCGGCGGCATGTTCACTCATTAAACCTGTTAAATGAGAATCCAGGATTATTACTTCATCAGCCACTTTTTTTAGGATTTCGGCAAATAGTCCAAGCGTCGCGCTCCCACATCCCACACGCATCAAGTAATCCTTTTGCCCGTTAATTACCGGCGGACCACCAACCTGAAGATCCAATACGGCTCCATTTTTAATCTTAAGCCGGATCTTTTTGCGATTCGCTACGTCTGCGATTACTCTGGCCACAAAAAAGCCGTCCGGGCCTGTAAGGAGGTTTACTCCGCCCAGAGACAACATCTTGGAACCATATTCTTCAGTAGTTAGATGCCCTACTTTTTTCCGATGATAAGAGATCGGGGACCCTTCCTCACCCAACATCCTATCCGTATCAATCTTGATCTTTACACCTGAGTAACTCAATGGCGCCTCTGTTACAACCGTTACCACATCAATTCCGTGAACTCTGTTTTGGATGATGTGTGGCGCTGGTTTACAATCCGGATATGTGGTGCCGGCCCCAATCCCTGTTATCAGAGGACTGCGGATTTCTTCACTCCAGTCTTCTCCTACCAGATTTTTTACATCGGATAATTTTTTGGGTTTGATTGTCCGTTCAAGAGCGCCGTCTCTGTTTTGGTATCTTTGACAGGCGCCTAGAAAACCTTCTTTGATTTTGCATCTTATTGGGCAGGCCTCGCACTGAATGTACAGTTCCGGTGGAATATGTTCTGCGCAAATGGCGTCGTTCCCGCACACTCGAAGGCAGGCGCCGCAATCACTACATTTTTCGTCTATAGCAGCTTTCTTGTTCCTTATTTTGATTGCTGATTGAGGACAAATCGGCAGACAATCGGCGCATCCTACACATTTAAGGCTGTCAATTTTCATATGTGCCCGAGTTCATAGTTGTTAAATGCGAATTTCAATTGAATGAAGGTTTTTTAGCCGCAGGAGGGGTATTCCTGCTTGTCTTCACGTGGATTTTTCCGTCGATCATCACCATGGAAACCCCGGGAATGTCACCAATGCTTATAGCATCCAATGCGGTCTTCCCAACAGATCCCATTGGTGTGTCCAGCATTATGAGATCAGCGGGCGCCCCTACCTTAACGACGCCGGTATCAAGCTTGAACACCCTGGCAGTATTACCGGTTGCCATACAAATGGCTTGCTCGGGTGTCACAGCAGACAGCGACGCTACCATACAGATTACCCTTAAAATCCCTAATGGTATGACACCAGTACCCGAAGGAGCGTCATTGCCTATAATGAACCTTGAAAGCGCTTTGCTGTCCAGCCCCATATTTACGGCATCCAAAAGGGCTTTGGGATTACCGCAGTGAACCAGCTCAATTGTGTATTTAGTGTCATTAATGAGTTTTCTGATTTCATCAGAGAACATGGCGGTGGGGCCACCATTAACATGACAGGCGACATCCGGGTCGGTAGCTATGACCTGTTCTGCCGTAACGGTGTCGCTTCCAGGTATTGAGGTCCCTCCTGTGTGCATCAAAATCGTCATATTGTTTTTTCTGGCCCATTTTACCATCGGCGCAGCGTCCGCTGGAAATTTCACCGTGCCCAAACCTATTTCACCAACTACTCGCACACCTTCACGAGCCATTTCTTCAAAATCTTTTTCGACAAGGCCTTTTTCAAGGATTACTGAACCTCCAATTACCTTGGCGCCTCCGGGTCGGAAATTTGTAAAAGATTTTGCAGCCAGGATAGCTAGGGCCTTGGTCCCGGCAGGGTCTTTGGGTCGTCCCGGTAAATGGACTTCACCGGCGGAAATTATTGTAGTTACTCCTCCATGAGTTTCACTTTCAATAAAGTCCATCTGTTTTTGTCTAGGAGTATAATCACCAAGGACTACGTGACAGTGGGAATCAATAAGACCTGGAGCCACAGTTGTTCCATTCGCGTCTATCACTGAATCAACTCCTTCGGCTAATTCCGAAACCGGTCCTATAGCGCTTATTTTCCCGTCAACTATCAATATACTGTCCGCGTTTATTTTGGGATTTGTAATATCTCCGGAAATCAATGTTCCTATGTTCTTGATGAGCGTCCTAGACATTAATGATGACTCCTTGGTCTTGATTTAAATATGCGAGCTTTGGCCTGTTTAAACTATCGAATTTATTTTAAGGAATTTTGAGGTTCCTGAATGAATTGCTTTCATGACTCGTTCCAGGTTGGCCGGCAAAAAATAAATTCTTGATCCCAAAGCGTCAGCTATCGCGTTAAGTATCGCCGGAGCGGTAGGTATTAAGGCTGGTTCACCCACTCCTTTTGCTCCGTAGGGACCGGTTGGTTCAGCGTCTTCAACTATTATGACCTGTACGTCTGGCATATCTGAAAACGTAGGAACATGATAATCTTTGAGAGATACTGTTTTCCCGGGCGCAAATTCTTCCATTAAGGCAAAACCTAATCCCATTGCGACCCCGCCATAAATTTGGCCCTTTACACAATCAGGATTTATGGCCTTTCCTACATCATGAGCCGCAACAATTTTTTTGACTGTGACTTCTCCTGTCAGGATATCGATTTCAATTTCTGCAAGTTGCGCGGCAAAAGCGAAAGTCGCGTAGGGATTGCCTTCACCGGTTTCAGGGTCCAGGGGCGTAGTGTCGGGATCAAAAAAACCCTGCCATTTTAGTGGTATTCCTTCCAGTACAGCCTTTCTTGCAACCTGTTCCAGAGTGACAAATATTGATTTATTTGAAACAGTCTCGATTTTCCCCTTTTTTAAAGTCAGGGAGGCTCGTCCGGTCTTGAGCATTGTAGCAGCTTCAGTCAGAAGCATTTCCTTGAGCTTCGAGACAGCGTCCAATACGGCGTTTCCAGAAATGTAAGTTTGTCTGCTAGCAGAGGTAGCCCCTGCGGAGGTCGTCATTCCCGTGTCAGCGGTCACGAGGTTTATTTTGTTTGGCTCCAGACTAAGTTCAGTCGCCGCAATTTGAGTTAAAACGGTGGAAGAGCCCTGACCTATGTCAGCGGCTCCACTGAACAACTTTACTGTGCCGTCAGGTTGTAATTCGACTTGAGCGGTAGAGGGGTTTTGGACACCAGTATTGCCTATGCCGTACATCATGCAACCCAATCCTACCCCACGGAGATTTTTTGTTTTTGTTGACTCAATGGATTTTTTAATTTGTTCATAATGCGGAGCTATAGCCTCAATGCACGCTCCTATTCCAACACTCGCCATAAGCGTTTGTTTGGTAGCGGTAGTTGACCCCAATCTGAGAATGTTCCTAGCCCTTATTTCAAATGGGCTGAGACCCAAGGCTTCAGCAAGTAAGTCCATTTGGGACTCATGCGCAAAGGCGATCTGGGGTACCCCAAAACCTCTCATTGCGCCCGCAATAGAATTGTTAGTATATGCAAAAACAGACTCGATATGGACATTTGGGACCTCATACGGACCAGTCGCGTGAATTGCGGAACGAGTTACGACAGCAAGTCCATAGGACGCGTAAGCTCCCGTGTCGCCAATTATCTTCACATCGGCGGCCAATAGTCGTCCATCTTTGTTGGCTGCTGATTTGTAAGTTATCTTTAATGGGTGTCTTTTGGGTGTGCAAAGGAAAGCTTCTTCACGGCTATAGGTCATTTTGACAGGTCTTTTCAGAAGGTAAGCCGCCAGTCCCAGGAATCCCTGTGTATTGATGTCAAGTTTTGAACCAAATCCGCCGCCTGTTGATGTTTGTATGATTCGAACCATGTTTTCGGAAAGTCCCAAGAGGTTGGCCACATCAACCTGGTCATAATGGGGATTTTGAGTAGACGCATATATTGTTATCCGACCACTTTGGTCTACGAATGCGGCGCCGGCGTCCGGTTCAAGGTAGGCGTGTTCAACAAATGTCGTCTGGTACTTCCGTTCAATGACTATATCCGCTTTTTGAAACGCTAAATCAGGGACACCTTTCTTTATTAATCGCTTCCCCAAAAGGTTACCTTTTTCATGGATCAATGGAGCGCCTGGCGCAAGCGCTTCTTCTGGATCAAAAATAGCGGCTAATTCCTCGTATTCGACCTTGATTTTGGAGACGGCGGTCTGCGCCGCGTCCTCGGAAACTGCCGCCACCAGAGCGACTGGATCACCAACAAATCTAACTTTAGTGTCAGCAAGAAGTGGTTGGTCTTTGTTGATGAGTCCATACCTGTTTCTTCCAGGTATGTCTCTAGCTGTCAAAACGGCCACGCATCCGGACGAATTTAAAGCCTTTTGAACATCTATTGATTCAATTATAGCGTGAGGTAGTTCACTTCTCAGAGCTTTCAGGCATAGGGCGTTGTTCAAAATGATATCGTTTGCAAATAACGCTTTACCCTGAAGCTTTTCTTCCGCTCCGACACGAGAAATATTCAATCCGATTGATGAAGAGCTTTGGTTAAAGTTTGTGTCAGTCAATGAACACGTCCTCTAAGCATTTTATAGCCAGGCCCGCTATAGCGGGCCGTTTATACTCAGTGGAATGGCGAACTCCAACAAGATTCACAATGTGACGAGCAACCAACTCACCAGTTTCCTGAATAAATTTGGATTCGGGTTTGAGTCCTATTAGAGAATCTTCAATTTTTTTTATTCGCAGCGGCGTTGGGGCCACAGAACCCACCGAAATTCTAACGTCCTCTATGAGTCCGTCGGCATCCAATTTTGCTGATACCGCCATATTGACCCTTGCTATGGAAAGGCTCTTGCGTCGGGCTATACGCCGGTAACTTTGTTTATAAGCGCTTTCAGTCGGTTTCAAGATTATCCCGGTAATCAATTCATCCGGCTCTAACGTGTTTGAATATGCCCCCACAATGAGTTTCTCCAGCTTTTCTATTCTGACGGAATTAGCCCTTTGAATCATGACCTGAGCGTCGTGGATCATCATTGGGGGAATACTATCCGCAGCTGGCGAAGAGTTCGCTATATTGCCTCCCAAAGTCCCGACGTTTCTGATTTGAAGGCTACCTACGCAACCCATTGCGGATCTAAGCGCCGGAAACATTTTGACTATTAAAGGATGAGCTATCAATTCTGAATATGTAAGAGTAGGTCCTATTTTGATGACTTCAGCCTGTTGTTCAACAGAGCGAATTTTAGTTAGTCGAGAAATGTCCAGCACGAACTTTGGTGTCCGTGAACCACTTCTGAGAGAAATCATCAGATCAGTGCCACCGGCCAATATGGCAGACTCGTGCCCATGCGTGGCAAGGAGCGCCAAACACTCGTCCAGAGAATGAGGTCTCAAGTATTTGAATTTAATTCTCATCTGTTTAAAGCTTGGTCCTCTGCGTCTTTTGGCCTTATTCTCGCCGCCTCTTCCACAGCGTCTATTATTTGAACGTAACCAGCGCACCGGCACAAATTGCCTGATAAAGCGTTTGTGATTCTGTCTCTCGCCGGCTGATCGCATTCGTCCAGCAAGGCCTTGGCTGACATTAGCATTCCTGGAGTGCAAAAGCCGCATTGCACAGCGCCTGTGTCAAGAAAAGCTTTTTGTAGATAGTTCATGGTGCCATTCGAAGAGAGACCTTCGACTGTTTCGACTATTCTCCCGTCGAGCTGAGCCGCTAACACTAAACATCCATTAACGGCTTTTCCGTCCATAAGTATTGTGCAAGCTCCACATTCACCAATTCCACAGCCTTCTTTTGTTCCTGTAAGCCCAAATTTGTTTCGAAGAGTTTCTAAGGCCGTTTCCCATGGTTTTATCGAAATACGGGCTTGAGAGCCATTCAATGTGAAAGAAATTTCCAGATCAGCCTGTTCGTCCTGCGGAATTTCTTGATTCATGATGAGAGCCTCGAGCTAAATTTTCTAGAGCGCAAGATAGGATTTTTTAATATAATCGTTGTTCATAAGCTCTTCAGAAAATCCGTGTTTCATAATTCGACCGTTCTCAAGCACATACGCTCTTTTGGAAATTTCCAGAGAAAAATGAACATTCTGCTCAACCAACAACACGGTTAAACCGGTGGAAGCGATTTCAACTATTGTCTCGAATACTTTAGTTACAAGCAGCGGAGCCAATCCAAGGGACGGTTCATCAAGAAGCAACAGAGAGGGCTTGGACATTAACGCCCTTCCTATTGCCAGCATCTGCCGTTCACCTCCACTCAAGGTGCCGCCTTTCTGTTTCATTCTTTCATGTAAACGGGGAAAGAAATTGAAAACCATATCAAGAGATGATTTTCTATGAACACGTGATGATTTTATGTATGAACCCATTTTCAGATTATCCAGAACTGTCATCTCCGTGAAGACCCGGGCCCCCTCGGGCACAATAGTCATACCCAATTTTACTGTTTCTTCTGGTGGAGTTCCGGTTATCTTTCTTCCACTAAAAGTAATAGAGCCTTTATTGGGGATTTCAAAACCCATTGTCGCTCTAAGCAAAGTACTCTTCCCCGCTCCGTTAGGACCTATTACGGTAACAATCTCAGAAGGATAAACCTCCAGATCAATTTCATGAAGAACCTGAACATCGCTGATACGACACATTAATTTTTTCTATTTTTAGAAGTGGTTCGTTCATTGTATTTAATTATTAAGCCACCCTTAGAGACGAAAGCTTATCCCCAAGGTACGCCTTTATTACTGTTTCATCATTCACAACTTCTTCTGGAAAACCCTCAGCGATTTTTGAGCCGTAATTCAATACGATGATTCGATCGGAAATGCCCATCACGACTCTCATGATATGTTCTATAACTATAAGAGATTTTCCGGAGTTTCGGATTGTCTTTAGTATCTCAAGAGCTTCATCGATTTCATGAGGGTTCAAACCAGCCATATTTTCATCCAGAAGAAGGATATTGGCTCCGCTCGCCAAGGCTCTGGCGAGTTCCAGTCGTCTGCGCGCCGGCACAGGAATCGACCCCGAAAGCTTGTAAGCGTATTCTTTGAGTCCTACTAGCTCTATGATTTTCTCTGTTCGTTCAGTGGCCGCTCGCATCTTCATCAACCCCCCATGCAAAGCTCCCACGAGCACGTTTTCAAATACGGTCATCGCCATAAACGGATCCATAATTTGGGATGTTTTCGCCAGACCCATGCGGCAAATCTTATGGGGTTTCATGCCAGTGATGTCGGTTTGATTAAGGAAAATTTTCCCAGAAGTAGGTTTGTGAATACCAATTACACAGTTTAGAAGAGTTGTTTTTCCAGCCCCGTTGGGTCCTATCATCCCCAGAATTTCACCAGGATTCAGTGAAAAACTCACCATCTGGACCGCGGCCAGGGCCCCAAATTTCATACTCACTTTTCTGCATTCCAAACCGATCATTTTGTGCTCGAATAAACTATTTAATAGACCAGGAATTAAATAAATCTTAATTTCTTGCGAATTTTCAAGCTCCCAATTATTCCATTGGGCATTATCAAAATAGCCACAATTATGATCGCGCCAATCATAATGAGGTAATATTCGACAAATCGCGCCCCCAGCGCCTCGGAAATCAGAGTCAGAAAAGCCGCTCCTACCACTGGGCCCAGAAATGTCCCCATACCTCCCAATAGTGTCATGATTACCATTTGAACTGTTTTTTGAACGTTGAAAACATCCGACGGGGTTATATAGGTAATCCAGTAAGCCTCTATAGCGCCAAACAAACCTAGAAAAAAAGCGCTGCTAACATAAGCTCCCAGTTTGTTGGCTGTAGTATTGACCCCACTTATTTCAGCGGCGGTTTCAGCTTCTTTTATGGCTTTCAGTCCATACCCGAATTTTGAATGTTCAATAAAGTAATGGGCTAGCATCACTAGGAAGGTTACCGGTAAAACGCAATAGAAGAAAAATGAATTGTCATGGCCGCTAATCGGAAGAGTTATGCCGTCACTACCTTGAAAAAATGAAACACTGAATGTGCGATCAAATTCCAGTGTAATTTGTTTCATAGCCTCAGCGAAGGCAAACGTGGCGATTGCAAAATACGCCCCTTTCAAGCGCAAGGTTGGTATTCCAACCAAAAAAGCCACTGAACCCGATATTAGGCCGGCAATGAAAAGACTTGGAAAAAAAGGAATCCCATACTTGGTCATGGCTATGGCGACAACATAGGAGCCAATGCCAAAATAGACCACAGGCCCGAAATCGATATATCCGGTATATCCGCTCATCATGTTCCAACAGCCTGCAATCCCAATCCAAAAGATCACAACAGTGATCAATCTCAAAAGATATTCAGATTCGACAAAATTGGGCAGAAAGGCCAGCGCTGCTGTAATCCCAAGGAATATGATCAAAATTATCCTATCGATTTTATAATTCATCCGGCCCTCAGGTACTTTTAAAGCGTGTCACGTTACACTACCTTTGCCCAAGATCCCTTTGGGGCAAATGACGAGCATGATAAATAGAATTATGAACGTGATGGCTACAGAAACCCCTGCATTGAGATAGGTAGCCGCCAAAGACTGCGCCACTCCAAGAACCAATCCTCCGACGAGCGCTCCGGGCATATACCCCATTCCCCCCAAAACTACGACGCAGAAAGCAATAATTGTGTATTCAAGCCCCATTTCGGGCGATATGATTACGAAGGGGCTCATTACTGAGCCGGAGAGTCCAGTTATAGCCGCGCCAAGCCCAAATGTTATGGCGTAGATATTTCGGATGTCTACGCCCATTAACCTGGCCACTTCCTTGTCTTGAGCTGTAGCCCGGATGGCGCGACCCGTCTCGGTCCTCATCAGGAAAAACCATAGCACCCATGTCACAAGGAGCGCCACCATGAAGGTCACCAATCTCGCAATAGGTATGTTTAGACCCCAGATAGCCGCATTAGCCCCGGAATAGGATGTTGTTATGGACCGGAAGTCCTGGGTCCACATTTTGATCGCTATGTTGGCTATCATCAAGTGGAGCCCGAACGTAAGGATGTAGCTCATTATATGCGGCTGTCCAATGACCCTATTTATGATGAATTTTTGAATCACATATCCAAATAAAAACAGAAAAATCATCGCGAACGGCGCGCTTAAGTAAGGGTCCAAATTGAAATAGGCGAACAACCAGTACCGAAGTGAAAGCCCCTAACATTATCAACTCACCATGAGCGAGATTAACTACGCCCATGACGCCAAATATCAGAGAAAATCCTGCGGAATACGCGGCATAAACTCCTCCCAACAGGAGTCCATTAATTATGGTTTGAGCTAATACGGTATCCATTTTTTAAAACAGGACTGAGTTAGGTTCATTTATTTCTGTTGATTTGCTCGAAGCCGGTTCTTCAACGTAAGAACTCCATTTGGTTACAATCACCTTTTTGTCCGTGTAGAAATCTATAGCGTCGTTAGCGCGACCACGGTGCGACCCGTAAAAGGAAATTTTTCGGCCACCAACAGGATAAAAGGCTATTGGAGCTGGTGTGCCAACATTGACGCCGATTTGGCCAGTATTTACGTTCCTTATGAAGTGACGGGACCAACCGCCGTTTTGAGTATATATGACCGCGGTGTGTCCGTACATGCTTGAGTTTATAATATTGATGGCTTCCTGTAAGCTCTTGACGCTTTTAACACACCTGACGGGCCCGAATATCTCCTCTTTAAACGCGAAATTGTCTGGTTCAGCTTCCAAAAGAGTGGGACCAAAAAATAGCCCATCAGGAAACTTTTCTATTTTTGGATTTCTACCGTCCAGAATCAACCTGGCGCCTTGTTTCAGCGCTTTATCGACAGATTCGTAGAGACGATTCAGCGCTTGCTGATTGACAACTGGACCCATGTTGACTTTTGGATCGTGTCCATCTCCCAGTTTAAGTTTCTGACAGGCAGTTATGAACCTTTCCTTGAACGAATCATAAATTTTCTCGTCGACCAACACGTTCGACACTGCGAAGCATCTCTGGCTCGTGTGACCAAAGCAAGAGTTGACTATATTCGGGATTGCTTCATCGAGATTAGCGTCTTCCATGACAATTACATGATTTTTTGCGCCACCTTGACACTGGGCGCGTTTCCCATGAGAAGTAGATGTTCTATAGACCATTTCGGCAACTTTTGAAGACCCGACAAATGTAACTCCCTCGATATCCGGATGGACGCAAAGCCTCTCGCCTACCCGTGGACCACCGTTAACCACATTTAATACACCCGGTGGTAAACCAGACTCCTCGGCTAATTCGGTTATTCTGAGCATCGTCATAGGACATAATTCACTAGGTTTCACCACAACCGTATTTCCGCTAGCGATCGGCCAAGTGAAATACAGGGCTATCATGGCAGGAAAGTTGAAGGGGGGCAGTAGACTAAAGACGCCCAATGGTTCTCTAATATAATATTCGTCAACTCCTGTTCCGACGTCTTCACTGTGATCGCCCTTTAACAGTTCCGGAATGCCACAAGGATGTTCCACATACTGTATCGCGCGCATTAATTCGCCTTTGGCGTCTGAAAGTGTTTTCCCATGTTCAAGTGTTATTATTTCCGCTAATTCGTTAGTGGCCGCGAGTAGTTTTTCCCGCAGTGTGTAAAGAATATCCGCGCGCCTTGTCGGGATTGTATTTCGCCATGATTTGAAAGCTTTTTTGGCGAGAGAAATGGTTAGATCAACTTCGTCAATAGTAGAATCAGGGCATAGAGCGATTGTTTGGCCGTTTAGGGAATTGACGATAGGAAAAAATGATCCTGTTTTGGAACCGACCCATTTTCCATTCACGTAGTTTTTTAGTTTTTCGACTTCCATTTGAATCTTTCTCAGGTTCACGTATTTACAAGGTGGGTGTGAATTTGGTTTTAACACCCTTTTCTTTTCCACCAATGACATTACGGTTGAGGAGGGATTGGCCACATAAGTTACCAATCCCCGATTATTTTGAATTAACGTTCTTTCCAAGGTTTAAATGGATACAGGATTTTGGCTTCGGCATATTCCAGTGGAAAAACATTTTCCAGTTTTCCGGACTGGATTTGCACCGCTACAGGAGGATGAGCCTCATTGGCCCCATCAGCTCCAAATTGGATTTTGCCGTAGAAAGTTTCAAATTTATCTTTATGTAAGGCTTCCATTATCTTAATTCGGTTTTCTTTGCTTAGAGGTGGCTTTAATGCCAATTCTTCCAGAACTTGCTGTTGAGCTACAGCCCCACCCGCTGCGGCGGCTTCAACGTAATCAGGCCTACGATTAAAACGCTTGATGTATAGCTGGTTAAAATCGTCTGCTTTTCCGAATACCTTTCCAGCATAGGGCATGTTGGGGGTCCATTCGGACGCAGCGATTACATAATTGGCGTCACCTTTAAGATCTTCTACAAACTTTGGGACAGTCGGTCCATAGCTGAACGCTACCGCTTTAGGACTGAAATCTATTTCCTTCATAGCCTTGATAGTTTTCATGGCTACTAGAAGATGTGAACCGACAAGCAACACGTCGGGATTTTTATTTTTGACCTTCATCAGCAGAGAGTTGTAATCTTGCAGAGCCATAGGAAAAAGTTCGAAGTGGATGACTTCTATGCCATTCTTTTGACAATATTTCTTAAAACCATCACAAGCCAGAGAAGTGAATAGTATGTCCGCTCCTATAATAGCGGCCGTCTTAGGCTTTGGACTGACCGCTGAGAAAACGTCGACACAACCTCTTACCTCTTCAGTAGCTTTACCCAATGTTGAAAAATAATATTTGAAACCACGTTCAAACAATTTGTTTGAACTGGCTCCACCACTAATCAAAGGATATTGATATTTTTCCGCAACAGGACTCGCGGCGAATAGCTGGCTACTACCAAAACCGCCTAAGAGAAGGTCCACTTTGTCGCTTACAATGAGTTGTTCAGTGAGTTTTGCGGTGGTCGCCGGATCGCTTTTGTCGTCGTAGAAAATTAGCTCTACCGGCATCCCGTTAATACCGCCGTGGGAATTCACGGTTTCCTGCCACACAGTGTACGCGTCTTTCACCAGACTGCCATCCTTACCGAACACTCCAGTCAATGAAACAGCGACACCAATTTTCCATGCTGCTTTTTGTGCGGCGCAAGCAAAGCCAACAGACAGGAAACAGATCAACATCACGATCAAAATCGTTTTGAAGCTTTTTAAAACCATCGTCGCTCTCCTTTTTAAATGGGATAATATCTTTCCGAATTAAGACTGTACCATGCTAATTAATCAAAATGTGGGCGGGCTAATTACCCAAACCACTACCGTTTCTGTTTTTCCAGGATTGATCCAACTGTGAGGCTGATTTGAATTGTAATAGAAGCTTTCGCTCCGCCTGACTCTGTGAACCGTGTTCTCAATATTGATTTGCAATTCACCCTTCAAAACTATGCCAAACTCTTCACCGACATGACTGTAAAGTCCATGAGATCCGCCCCCGGGCTGAATCGTAGTAAAAAAGGGATGCATTCTCTTATTCTTGGAGTTTATGATTAAAGACTCAATACTGGCGTTCCATCCCTCCAAACTGATTGTCACTCTTTGATCACGAGAAAGCACAATGGGGTCGTCATTTTCAGTTTCGACAAAAAAGTCCGTTATCTTGGCCTGTAACGCATGAGAAATTTTTTTTAGGCTGGAAATAGACGGAGAGACTTTACCATTTTCTATTTGAGACAAATACGCGTCGGAACAACCAACTTTTTCGGCGAGCTGTTTTAAGGTCAGTTTATTACTCGATCTTCGGGCTCTTATTCTTCGACCGATCTCAAGTTCGACGCTCATTGGAAGACGACTCTATTTATTAAGTATTTGTTAAGTCGCAAAGTATAATTAAACATTTCCCCGCGTCAATTCGTTTATTGTGATTCAAGGCAAAAAAAAAGCAATCCGATTGGAGGATTGCTAAGAGGGTATGGTTAGGAGTCGTTGTTCGCCCTTAGTGCAGCAAGGCGCATGCCAAATAACATATAATTAATAATACAGGGATGTTATCATCTGGTAGCCATGGAAGCTAGAGAATTGTCGCGCGTTTTCTTCGCACTTATTTTTGCATTAAAATGACGAAATGAATTTTTTTCACACTAGCAACTCTGAAATCAATCCAAATGCAAGCGTGTTTCATAACTGAATACCTTTGGAAAAATTGTGACCGCGTTTTGAGATTAAATTCAATGTCTACATTTTTTTGATTCTAGCAGCGAAGAAGCCGTCAACAAAGCTTGATTTGTTGGATGGAAATGAAGAAAAATGACCTTCCGTGTTCAAGAATTCGGGATTGGGGATTTCAGTGTGATCGATTTTGTCGATTGAAAAATTCCTGTTACTGGCCAAGAACTTTTGGATCACTGACGTCGTTTCCTCTTCGCTCGTCGAACATACGCAGTAAACTATTATCCCGTCATTTTTAATTGCGCGCGAGGCTTCCGTCAGTATTATTGCCTGTTGTGCGGCCAGCTTAGTCAAATCTTGTGGTCTTAGACGGTATTTAACTTCACAGTTATGGCGTAAAACTCCTAGATTGGAACATGGCGCATCTATTAATATTCGATCGAATTTCCCCAGGGACGAAAGAAACGATTTTTGAGTCGCATCTCCGTGTATCATTTTTACGCAGTTTACTCCCAGACGCTCAACGTTCCTTGCCGCTTCGTCCAACCTTTTAATGTTGGCGTCCACTAGAGTAATTTGAACGTTATTATTAACAAGCGCCGCTATATGTGAAGATTTCCCTCCAGGAGCCCCGCAAACATCAAGAATTACTTGATTGGGCTGCGCTTTGAGCAATGGGGCTATCATTTGAGATCCAAAATCCTGGACGGTGAAAAACCCTTCATTATAGCCAGGCATATTTATAACTGGTCCCCTAATATTCCTGACATTTATGACGCCCAAATTATTGTCGACTATTTCAAAAATAATACTATTTTGTTTAAAATTTAAAATTACATCGGAGATCGTTGTTTTCAGGGTATTGATACGAAGTGTTAAATTCGATCGCTGATTGTTAAATTTAAGAATTTCAATGGTCGCCTGTTCGCCGAATCTATCCAACCATCTGTCGACGAGCCATTGGGGGTGAGAATAATATATGGCCAAGGATCGAGAATTCTTTTCGGGATCGCGATGAAGATCGTCCGGATTTCTTAAAATAGATCGCAGGACAGCGTTAACCAGCCCCGAGAATTTTCCTTTGAACCTATTCTTGGCTTGCGCCACAGCTTCATGGGTAACTGAATAACCTGGTATTCTGGTTAGAAAAAGTATTTGGTAAATGGCTATTCTGAGGATGTTTCGAGTTTCGGGATCAAGTCTATTCCCTTTAAGTGTTAATTGCTTGTCTATTATCGAGTCCAGCCTGTCTTTCCATCGAACGGTTCCGTAAACGATTTCTGTTATTAGTGATCGATCCTTATCTGAAATAGCGTTTTTCGTAAGTGATTGTGAAAGAATTGTCTCGGCATAGAGACCTTTGTCAACTTCGTTCAAAATTTTTACTGCCAGTTCACGGGAAATTGTGGCTGCGCCGGTGCGGAAGGGCATGAGGCCTCTGATACAACAAGTTGCTGTGCTATTAAAGGGATCTGAAAAACTTGGGACGCCCGTCGTACATCTCCTCGAAAGAGAGACGAGAGGCGTCCAAACTTTAGAACCATTAGTTAGAAACGAATTGGCTTAAAACCGGCCAGAATTAATACCCGGCCATTTTCTCGAGCCTTTCTATACGATTTTCGATAGGAGGATGAGTCGAAAAAAGGTTGGAGATACCGCTTCCAAAAAACGGACTCACTATGAACATGTGAGCTGTAGCCTGCTCAGCATTCATGGGAATAGCCTCTGCGCCTCTTTGCAATTTGCCCAGCGCGCTTGCCAGCCACAACGGATGGCCACATATTTGCGCTCCTGTTTCATCAGCAATGTACTCCCGTGATCTTGAGATCGCCATTTGAATGATCCCTGCGGCTAACGGCGCCAGAATCATCATAAGGAGAGAACCCACTAACGAACTTCCGCCTCGATCATCATCAGAACGGCCTCCAAAAAAGAACCCAAACTGAGCCAGATAAGTTATCGCGGTCCCTATGGTGGCGGCTACGGTTTGAATGAGAATGTCCCTGTTTTTAACATGCCCGAGTTCATGACCAATTACTCCGGCAAGCTCGTCGCGGTTTAGGAGACGAAGTATTCCCTCGGTAACCGCCACAGCGGCATGTTCCGGATTTCGACCCGTGGCAAAAGCATTTGGCGAATCATCCGGAATTATGTAAACCTTTGGCATAGGTAACCCTGCGTTGCGAGTGAGTTCTCTAATCAGCCTAAAAAGATCTGAAGCTTCTGATTCGGTAACTTCCTGAGCGTGATACATCGCCAGAACGATTCTATCACTGAACCAATAGCTGCCAAAATTCATGACCAGCGCAATAACAAGAGCAATGGTCGCGCCGTTCTTGCCTCCTAAATAACCACCTAGAATAACGAGCAGGCCACCAAGCGCAGCTAAAAGAATTACTGTTTTAAGTCGGTTCATTTGTTCACCCCATGAGTTAAGCGATTATCATGAAATTTGAGGAGAATCGTTACTCTTAAATGATTTTTCCTTTAAATCATATAGGTTCCCGGTTTTAATCTTTTCCCTCGAGCAAAAGCTGAAGCCGATATTTTCCTTTTCGAAGGGGCCTGGATTTCCTCCAGGAGAAAAAGCCCAGCTCCTGTCCCTACTACTATGCCATCGGCCATTATGTCCGTTATTAAGCCCGGCTCCGCATCTCCTTTGAGCGCGGTGGCAGATCGGACCTTGATTTGCTCATGGCCCATCAAAAAAAATGCCCCAGGCCACGGATCCATAGCACGTACTATCCTATCAAGCTGTTTTGCGTCCAAATTCCAATCCAGTAATCCATCCGTTTTCCTGAGGAGCCTGGAGTAAGTAGCTTTTGAGTGATCCTGAGGCATCGGTGTAATGTCGCCGTTTATTAATTTCATTAGAGCTTCGACCATTAGAGAAGCCCCTAGTTCCATGAGTTTATCATGGAGACTTCCGGCTGTGTCTTTCTGTCCTATTTTAATGATCTGCCCGGCAAGGATCGCCCCTGTGTCCATTCCGGCGTCCATCAGCATTACCGTATTGCCCGTTTGTTCGTCTCCCGCAAGAATAGCTGTGGAAATTGGAGATGGACCGCGATGTCTGGGTAAAATTGAGGCATGAAGATTCAGACAGCCGAACCTAGGTAACTCCAGAATTTCCCTGGGAAGAAATTTTCCATATGCTACTACAACTATGGCGTCTGGACGCAATTCCTCTAACGTAGATAGTACACTAGGATCTTTTAGGTTGTCGGGTTCAGCGCAAAAGAAACCCATTTCCAGCGCTAATTTTTTTACCGGTGTTGCGGTCAGCGCTTTTCCACGGCCTGAACGCTTATCCGTCTGAGTAAAAACACCTACTATTTCAAATTGTTGGTAAAGGGCCTTGAGCGTCGGCGCAGCAAATTCAGGAGACCCCATGAAAACTATGCGGCAAGTCACTTATTGCCTCTTTGCGATTTCTTGATACGCCTATGGTACATATTCCGTTTCAAAGCTGAAGAATGGTCTAAAAGGGTCTTACCTTCCAAATGATCTATCTCGTGTTGAAGTACTCGGGCAACAAGGCCTTCACCGTCTATTCTTAAAGGTTTTCCTTTGATGTCGATACCCTCAACCCGAACACGGGCCGCTCGTTTCACATCAACATTAAAATTGGGCACGCTCAGGCAGCCTTCTTCCTTAAATTCTTCACCTTCTGAAAGCAAAATTACCGGATTAATCAGTATAGTTGGCGATTTCTTCTTGTCCTTGGGTTCAGCGTACGCGTAATGTATGTCGAAAACAATGACTCTAACCAATTCGCCAACCTGATTGGCTGCCAGTCCTATCCCGGGGGCTCTATACATTGTGTCTGTCATGTCAGCGGCGAGTTGACATATATCTTCACTAAGGTCAATTACGGGTTCAGCCTTTGCACTCAATTTCGGGTCAGGCGCTGTAACTATTTTACGAACAGCCATATCCAAACCTTTCAAGCTTTTACTACATATGTCTACATGTTCGAAAAACTGTCAAGCCGGGTTTTTTAACCCAATTTAATAAAATATGAATTGTAAAAGGAATTGAAAGAAGACACAGGGGTTGAAGATCTTTAAATCACTCAACAGCCCGAGTGTCCCCATAAAAATAGCCTGGACACTTATCAGGCTGTCTTTTCATACACAAATGAGATGACTAAAAATAAGTTCCTATTTTCAACTCATCTAAATCCAGCTTCGATTGAGATAATTCCTGATAGTTGGTGATTGTTTTTGCAACATCTTTGAACTCTTTTCCCAAAGCCAACGTGTACGCGGTGGCTCCGTTGCTGTCCTTAGCCATTGGGTCGGCTCCAGCTTCAAGCAAGCTTCTTACGATAGCGACGTTCCCTTCCCTTGCCGCTAACATCAGAGCGTTCTGATTATTCCTGTCTTTTACGTCAATGTCTGCCCCATTGGCTAATATAGATTGTACCGTTTGTGTCTCGCCAGCCAAACAGGCCCACATCAAAGCAGTGCGAGCGCTTTTGCCTCGCTGGTTGAGGTCCGCTCCCTTTTTGATTAGGAGATTCACTGTATCAATTTTTCCATTCAACGCGGCTTCAATCAAAGCAGTCTGGCCGTTGTAGTTTTTCGAGTTGATACTGGATCCTTTGTTCAGCCTTTCCATTATCCTCATATTATTTCCCAAGGCCGCGTTTTTTACAAATTTATCATCACAGTTTTCCTCAAACGCGTTTCCAATGGAAAACAGGATGGCCAGAAGCGCCGGTAAAATTGTCAAAAATTTTCTTAATTGATTCAATATAATCACTCCTGAATAACGGCTGAAAATTGAGGCTGATCGATTTTTACACTTTAAAATTGGAACACTTGAGATCCATTTTGGTTCCAATTCTTTATACAATTTATCATAAAAAACCTTGCGGCTGCTTTGGGAATTTTGGTGATGAATTGTTCACAAAATTGATTGTTGATTTATTGCAACAACGTCACATGATCGGCAATTAGGCCGAGGTTCAGGGTCTACTGATTTTATCAAGTATCCTGACTTCGAAAACACAAAACTCTTGACTTAGTCACTAGCACAAAATATCTTTAATTAACCCGGACATATTTTAAGAGTCCTCAGAATGCTTTTTCTCTGAAAACTAAAACCATTTAGTTTCGAAATTGAGACTCAATTGCAAAGTCCGGATTGCTTCAAACACATGTTTGTAACTTAGGATTCGACAAGATTTGCCTTAAGGAGATGAGAAAATATGGAGAATCATGTCAGTCACGCTTTGGCCTTTTTGCAAGAGCCTGTTCAGTACATGGCATTAACATTCATGGCAGTGATGTACATCATCAAGATAGCTCAAATGCTCAGGAAGCCCATCCCACCGGAAAAAGCGGAATTAAAGGGTGATAGAGTTGCAGGAGCTATGGAATCGTTAACCAATGTCCTGAAACCTTGGAGTATGGAAAGTACTCGTAAAAACCCATTCTTTTACGTCGAATTCATAATTTTTCATATTGCGGTCGCCCTGACGATCGGCGCTACCTTTTTTATTCCTTTAATTCCATCCATGATGACTCCTTCGGTATCCAAGGTTTTCATGGTTTTTATGGGTCTGGCCTTTTTGATCGGCCTACGTCGCATATATCGTCGACTAACCGTTCCTGAGATCAGAATTATAAGCAGTCCTGATGATTATTTCGCGATAAGTTTAATGACAGTATTCTTTGCAGTTGGGTTTGTGGCCATGTGGATGTGGATCCAGGGTAGTCCGGATACTGGATATATGTGGATTTTCTTTTTGATGACCACTTTCTTTTTGTTGTACGTTCCGTTTAGCAAAATTTCTCACTACATCCTGTATCCATTCGGAAGAGTAAATTTCGGTCGGACCTTTGGTGGGCGAGGGGTAATTAATAAAGATGTTAAGAACCCCACATGGAACCCTAAGTAATTAATTTTCCATTAAAAACATTTTCCATATTAGGATAGACGGAGGATATAGATGTCGGAGCAAGTGGAGAAACTTGGGGCCAAAGAAGAGCGAAAGTGGCCTACCAAGACTGAGTTTACGCCTGAGATGCTAGAAGAAATGGAAAAGTTACTTCCTGGTACACTAAATCGAGTAGTGGCAGCTTCCCTTTCCGGTTGTATACATTGTGGAATGTGCAGTGACGCCTGTCATTATAGTGTGTCGATACCGGAAGATAAAACTCTTGTGCCCGCATATAAAGCTGATCGATTCAGAAAGTGGTACAAAAGCAGATATGATTGGCTCGCGAAAGTTTTTCCTTCTTTCGTTGGAGCCAAAAAATTAGACAAAGAACTCGCTGACGAAATGTATGACAAGCTCTGGGGCGGGTGCACCATGTGCAGGCGTTGTACATTTAATTGTCCCATGGGTGTTGATTATGGGATGTTGGTTCGGGCGGCCAGAGGCATGATGCAAAGGGTTGGAAGGGTGCCTCAGCATCTTCAGGACACCGTAGATACTCACCACAATTGGGGCAACAACATGGCTGTCCCCCAGGATGAGTTTATTGAAACTATTGAATGGATTGAAGAAGAATTACAGGACGAAGAAGGTTGCAAGAATTTCAAAATCCCAGTTGACAAAAAAGGAGCTCAATATTTTTTAACCCTCAACCCCAGAGAGCCCAAGTACTATCCCTTGACGATCCAGGCCACAGCCAAGGTGCTGAACGCCGCCGGAGTAGATTTCACTATTTCTTCAAGATATTGGGATCTTACGAATTACGCGTTGTTTAATGGGAATGACCCTGACGCAAAGGAATTCGCGCTATGGCAGTCGGAAGATGTTAAACGATTGGGATGCGAATACCTTCTTGCTGGGGAATGCGGGCATGGTTATCGCGCCTTGAGATGGGAATTACCAAACTGGGTTGGTGGCGTTCCTTTTAAAATCACAAGTGTTATGGAATTGATGGCGAAGTTAATTACTGACGGTCGCATCAAAACGGATAAGTCTGTATGGAAGGGACATAGAGCTACCTACCATGACTCCTGTAATATTGCGAGATCTGGTGGCATAACGGAAGAACCTCGTATAGTTATACATGCTGCCATAGAAGATTTCGTAGAAATGGAACATAACCGTGAAAATAGTTTCTGTTGTGGTGGCGGTGGCGGCGCATTAGCCATGCCGGAATTCACTCCACGTCGTCTAGCCGCTGGTAAAATTAAAGCAGACGAAATAAAAGCTACCGGAGCGGACATTTGCTTACAATCGTGCCACAACTGCACCGATCAACTAAAAGAAATTATTGAACATTACCATATAAAAGCCAAGGTAATGAACCTGGCCGAACTGTTAGCCCCCACTTTGGTGCTTTAGAAAGACGGGAAGTCTGAGTTTCCAACAGGAGTTCTTGATCTCTGGAATAAACTTTTTGGGAAAACGATATTACTATTGCCTCCACCAAGCGGATCGTCTAAATTAATTTGGTTAAGAATGTTACAATGGCTCGGAATCTTCCTCAGCAACAAATTTGGTGTTTTTGGGTCTAAGAACGGGCCGCAGGTAGACACTTAACATGAATTTTCGTTTTCAAAAAGGTTCCCCCTATTTAATCCGTAGGTTAATACTCGGAACTCCCCCAAACTTTACCAAGGAGGTAGGCTATGGCAAAGAAGATCTTAGTTATAGATGATGAGCCAGAGATGGTGACCTTTCTTGCAACTCTGCTTGAGGACAATGGTTACGAAATCCTTACGGCATCTGATGGCGATGAAGGTTTGACAAAAATCAAGAATGAAAAACCAGATCTGGTAAGTCTGGATTTACTCATGCCTAATAAAACCGGGATCAAGATGTTTCGCGAATTGAGAAGAGATCCGGAACTTAGCGCAACTCCAGTAGTTATGGTCACAGGTTTCGCTACTGACGACGCTCCTAACATGGACTTCAAAAAGTGGATTCACGAAAGATCAATTAGGCCACCGGAGGCTTATATAGAAAAACCAGTGGATAAGGACGCCTTATTGAAAGAGATCAAGAGGATTCTCGGATAGTTTCTAATTTTCAGGCTTTGACATGAATGGCTTTGTTTGCCTTCAAGGATCCGGTAACACTAGTCATTGTGTTGATCCTCTCTCTTAGCCGAAATTCTGATGGCGTTCGTGATTGTCGAGGCAATTTTTTAAGCCTCGATAATCCACTGCATATTCAAGCTCTTTAGGCAGCATGCTCAAAAACGCCATCCAATTTTTAAAAAAATTTACTAGAAGTTTAAGCTTTAAGCTCAGCTTTTACGCTGGGTTCGTTATGTTTCTGGCATTGTTGGTTTTTTCCTACCAAACCATCTCCTCCCAAAAAACTAACCTCATTGACAGGGTCGTTCAGGATTCGGTAAGGGCTTCTGAAGTCATAAAAGCGGCTATTAAGAACCGTATGATGACAAAGCAAAGAGGGATTGTCCGCCAGATTGTAAATGCTATGGGGATGACAGAAGGTTTCGAGGAAATAAACATTTACGACCAACGGGGAGCTCTATACTATAGTTCGAGACCAATTCAAAGCCAGATCCCCAAAGATATATCACATGATTCGCTCCTTAAAGACGTGAAAACTAATTCAAACATTCGCCACAAGATTTCAGATGACGGTGCTGTAATCTCTGTTGTTAATCCACTCTTAAATACCAAGAGCTGCTCGGCTACAGATTGTCACGCCCACCCTGAGGTGGACAAGATCCTAGGGGCTATTGAACTTAAAATTGGTTTGAGAAAAATAAGAAAAGAGATTTCTCAAAATTCATACAAGACAATCGTTTTTGCGATAGCGCTTTTCCTGATCATTTGCACCATTAGTGGTGTCGCTGTCCTATTGTTTGTCAATCCAACAATACGAAGTTTGCAAGAAAAAGCGTCAAGAATGGCAAGAGGTGAGTATGCGCCTCGCGATCAGACGATGGGAAAAGATGAAATGGCCGAATTGATGAGAGCGTTTGATGATATGAGCGTTCAGATCAACCAACGGACCAGTGAGCTTGACGCAAGCCGAAAAATGTATAAAGCGCTTTTCGACGAAGTCCCTTGCTATTTAACGGTAATTGACAAAAATTACCGTATTACTAAAGCAAACAGCGCATTTACTGCTGAGTTTGGAGACAAAGTCAATCAACATTGCTTCACAGGTTATAAAAATAAAAAGTCTCGTTGTGAGAACTGTCCTGTTGAAACAACTTTTTATGATGGGTTATCTCACCAGTCCGAGGAAGTCTGGAATGTCAATGGCCACAGTACCAATGTTATTGTTAAGACTTCTCCTATTTTTGATGATAAGGGTGGAGTTAAGGAAGTTTTGGAGATGGCGGTTGATGTCACTCTTTTGAAAAGGCTTCAGTCTAAAATCGACCAAAAACGACAGGAATTTCAATATCTTTTCGAAAATGTTCCTTGTTATCTCACGGTTGTGGATAAAGATTTTAACATCATCCGAAATAACAATTTATTTATGCGTGATTTCGGTGTCGCTGAAGGAAGAAAATGTTTCCAAGTTTACAAGGGGCTTGGTCATAGATGTGATAATTGTCCAGTTGAAAAAACGTTTCACGACGGCGGCACAAATTACTCGGAAGAAATTTGGCGAAAAAATGGCGAGGACATTTACATTATTGTCTATACGGCGCCTATACTGGATGATAAAGGAGCCGTAACAGCCGTAATGGAAATGAGCACAAATATTACTGAAGTTAAAATGTTACAGGGTGAGTTGGCTCTTTTAGGTGAAACAATAGCGGGAATGTCACACTCAATAAAGAACATTTTATCAGGGCTTCAAGGAGGAGTTTACGTTCTTGATTCAGGATTGACCCGAGGTCGTGAGGATCGAGTTACAGCCGGCTGGTCTATGGTGAAAAATAATGTAGAAAAAATCTCAGACCTTGTTAAAGGAATTTTGTATGCTTCAAAGGATAGACAACCTGAATACACACAATATGAGTTGGGTCAACTACTCACGGAGGTTTGTGATCTTTATGAAGCTAAGGCTAGAGATGAAGGAGTTCAACTTATTCGAGATTTCCAGAAGGAAATTTCCTCTTGTCTAATGGATCCTGGCGGCATTCATAGCGCATTATCTAACCTGGTTTCAAACGCGATTGACGCCTGCAGAACTGAAGATACTGAAATTGTTCATCATGTTGTTGTTTCTGGCCGGGCGGCAGGGGATCGACTCATCATTGAGGTTTCAGATGATGGAGGGGGTATGCCTCAAGAGATATGTCAAAATATATTTAACAAATTCTATTCAACAAAAGGCTCAAAGGGGACAGGATTAGGACTCTTGATTACTAGGAAAGTCGTATATGAACATGGTGGAACTATAAGAGTGGAATCTAAGCTAGGCCAAGGTTCTAGATTTATAGTTGAATTGCCTCTCAGAGAGGCTATTACTCACGAAGACGAGGGAAAAATCGAAGGAATCATAGTTTCTTAAATTCAAAATAATAAATTAGGAGGAATCATATGAACGGAATAGGGTTATGCGCAGTTTTTTCACGACAGGGAGACTGGGCGTTTGATTACGCTTTGGGCCTTGCAAGGAAACACCAAACAAGACTGAACATTTTTCATTTTCTCGAATCACCTTATACGCTACGCAGGGATGTGGTTTTCGTTGACGCGGAGAAAAGTCAAACCGCTCCTGTTACCCCAGAATTAATTGCTGAAAAAGACAAGGAATTACGAATGGGTTTCGACAGCAGGTTGGGGGATTATGTTGACGTAGGTTTTCGTTTGTGTGAAGGGGTCGATGAAATTGAGCTCAGAAAATGCTTCAAAAAAGGCGACTATGAAGTTCTAGTCATCGGGTATCAGAGAAAAGGAGCAAGTTTCGGGGGCACTACTACAATAGAAGAGTTTTGTCATAAATTTCATGGGCCTGTCGTTCTTGTTGGTCCAGAAGCGCCTGATATGTTTTATATCAATGACGCTGCCAAAAAGATGCTTGATCAGCTTAATATACCTGAAGGCAAATGGCAAATTCTTGATACTGGCAACTAATTTAAAATCAGAACATTAACTTTACTTTGTTGGAATTTCCGATGAGGCCGATTTATTCATGATCTTGGTCCCCCAGGGTTGAAGTGATCGGCCTTTAAGTCCGCGATCAATTTCAGAAGAGGGCTGGCCTAGTGAAATTCTCAAACGCTGATGAATTTGAATTGCACGTGCACAAATGTTTTCAGAAGATTTTTGAGCTTTTGATGAAGGTGGACAACACCGTGAAGCAAGGGGCGGAACTTGAAGAAGAAACGGGTGATCATGGTGCAATGTGTGACATGAGAGATTGGGTCGAAGAAATCATTTTGCATTGTCATCTCGCATGGCAGTATCATAGACTTTCAAAAGGCCCTATGAGTTCCGGAACCTGGGATCAAATCGAACATAGCCAAAGGGAGGATGAATCCTGATTATTCCGGAGTGGGTTGAAACATCTGAGTAAAAATATTGAAACTCCATGGCCATAATGGCATATTCCAAGCGGACAAGAATATTTTTCAATATTTAAGGTAGGGTCATGTCACCTCTGAACTCGGTTACACCCCTGACTTCTGCAATGGAAGACTATCTTGAAGTTATTTATCATCTTGAGCAGGAAAGTCGCATAGCTAGGGTTCGCGATATTGCTAAAAGGCTTGATGTCAAAATGTCTTCCGTCAGTTCCGCTCTAAAAATACTTGGCACTAGAGGACTCATCCGTTACGACCCCCATCAGTTCATAACCTTGACTGAAAAGGGTATTTTGAGGGCCAAGGAAATTGTTCGAAAACATGAAATTCTCAAACGCTTTCTAGCAACCGTGTTGCAGATCAATGACAGCGTGGCCGAGGACAACGCGTGCAGAATAGAACACTACCTGGACCCTGAGGTTATTGACAAACTAATAAGATTTCTTGAATTCGTCCAAACCTGCCCTGTGGACCAGTCCAGATGGATGGAGATAAACGCAGAGTCTTGTCATGATTGCCTACTTTGCCTCGAAGAAGCCCGTAAACGGATACAAGACAGAGCTATAGCTCAGCAGGTTGCTTTAGAGGGTGGGATGAAACTAGCTGAAGCTGCCCCGGGAACAATGGTGGTTGTTCAGCAAATTGAGGGGCCTGAAGAATTTCGAGAAAATCTGAGGCAGGAAGGATTGATTGAAGGCGTCTCGGTCGAGATCGAGTCAGGAAAAGAATCGTCCCGTGACTTAAATCTAAATATAAATGGTTACCACGTTACAATGAACAAAAATGACGCTTTGAAAGTTTTTGTAAAGCCTGTCTAGCGTCACAATATCGCAACGATTCAAACCATCTGTTTCTAATAGAACAGCCATCTCACAACGATACTTGCCAGTAAAATAAGGACCCCACCTAAGAGCAAATAGGGTCCAGCCTTTACTTCCTCGGAACGTTCCTCCGCATTGTGTCGACCTGTGCAACCGGCCTCGCAGTTTTCGCATCCATGTTCATGAATCATGACAGACAACCTTTTTAAATAGTCTTTAATTTCAATATAACCATTTTAGTGCGAAACGTGAATTGAGGGTTTGGTACTTCGATCTCTAATAGAACAGGCTCTATTTCATTTTTCGCATAAAATATAATTTAATAAGAATATATTATGACCATATATAGTTTAAAAGCTCCTATATAAATTAATTTAATAGACTATGTTATTGAAACAACTTTTTGATTATGTTATTATTTATTTTATAGCAAATGAAATAATTTGTTCGAATATCGCTCCATAAGGAACTGAGCCTCTTCGAAACAATGGCGAGGACACCTTGTATGGCTTCAAATACGCTGGAAAGCAAACAACTGTTCAAGAAAATTCCTGGAATCGAGTCTCATCCTACGAAGCTTGGCAGATCTGACTTCAAGGCTATTATTTGGTTCGCATGTTGTGTTTTCCTGCTGGTATGCCTCGTGTCATACGACCCTAAGGACCCATCTTTCAATGTAGTCACTAGTCGACCCTATACCCACAATCTTTGCGGGTTGATCGGTTCATACATAGCTGACGCGTTAGCGCAAATTGTAGGCGCATGTTCACTTTTCATTCCTTTGTTCTTCCTCATGATGGCAATCCGTTGTTTCAATCAGACTTTGGCGAAACCGGCGCGCTTTTGGGATTATATAAGTTTTGTAAGCCTCACTCTGATCTTGTGCGCACTAATAGATCGTTTTCCCAATTTGAACATTTTGAATTTTTCTCCACTTCATCCTGGCGGAGCGATAGGAAGTTTGGTAAATGCCGGTTTATTCAAGTTTTTTGGTCAGGTTGGAAGTCTCGTAATCAGCCTTACGGTCCTTTTGACAAGCGCTTTGGAATTGTCAAAGGCATCTTTGACCAAGTTGATTCAAATCTGTTTTCCTTCGGTTAAAGGTTTTCAGTTTATAAATTTGGTTATTCGAGACAAACTAAAATCTGTTGCCAACGCCATATTCGTCAAGAGTGTTTCACTCATACAGCGACGAAAACTTAACAAACAGATATCAGCTTCTGCTTCAGTTGGTTCCCAGGATACCCCTGCTCCGTTATCGTTCGAACATGAGACGATTGAAAGGGGCTCGCTTGAGGTTTATGGGTGGGAAAGGCTTTCTTTTTTACCAGCGGATGATGTGCTGGTAACTGTTGGAGATCAAATTTCCGAACCGACTTTTGAAGATTCCGGTTCGCTCGTCGTCGACTCTAAAGATCCAGCGATTACTTTGAGTAAAGCCGCTCCTGTACCATGGAGATCAATTGAACTTCCTGAATCTAATAGCGAGTCCTCGACCGAAAAACAACCAGAAGAGTTTACCTTAGACGATGAAGATTGCCTGGATTGTCCTGAAGAGTTAAGTCAACGCTTTAAAAAGATACCTGATCAAACTAATCTTGTTGGAGAATCCACGCCTGAAACAAATTTAGGTAGATCCATCAAAGTTACCAAAAGAGCCGACGCTGATGTCGCTCCCGTTATTGATCAACGAAATTCCTATTCAGTTGAATCGGATTATCTTTTACCACCTGTAGACCTCCTGGATGTTCCAGAAATATCTAAGAGATTTGTGGATGAAAAATTATTGGAGACCAACGCTACAATACTGGAACAGAAACTTGCAGATTTAGGCATTAAGGGACAGGTAGTAGAGATTCATCCTGGTCCGGTGATCACCATGTACGAGATTACACTTGCCCCAGGCATTCCGCTGAGGCGGGTACTGAACACAGCGGATGATCTCGCAATGGCTTTAAAATCCGGTTCTACCAGAGTAGTAGCGCCTATCCCCGGGAAAGACACTGTTGGTATTGAAGTTCCAAATTTGTACAGAGAAATTGTTTACTTTAGGGAAATCATAGAATCGTCGGTATTCAAATCATCTGCATCCCCGCTCAAAATGGCCTTAGGAAAACGTATTGACGGTGAGCCATTTGCGTCAAGTCTAGCAAGAATGCCGCATCTATTGATTGCCGGGGCTACCGGAACAGGAAAATCAGTGGGGCTCAACAGCCTCATTTGTTCGTGGTTGATGACCTATTCGCCTGATGAAGTCAAATTTATAATGGTTGATCCAAAGAAGCTTGAACTCTCATATTATCAAGACATCCCTCACTTGATTTATCCAGTTGTAACAGATCCCGACAAGGTCCCCAAGGTGTTAAGCTGGGCTATCAGAGAAATGGAAAGACGTTACGATTTACTTAGTAAAGCAGGCGCCAAAAACATTGAGGGTTACAACCACAAAATCCAGGTCGGGTCCATAACTGTCTCTGAAGGGGAAGAAGAGCCCCAGAAACTTCCCTATCTAATTATAATAGTCGATGAACTCGCAGAACTGATGATGGTGGCCGCTAAGGATATAGAAATTTCCATAGCCCGGTTAGCGCAAATGGCAAGAGCGGCCGGGATACATTTAATCCTGGCTACTCAGCGACCTTCTGTTGATGTTATAACTGGCATAATCAAAGCGAATTTCCCGGCCCGGATTTCGTTTCAGGTTTCGGCAAAACCTGATTCCAGGACCATCATAGATACCGTTGGAGCTGAAAATCTGCTTGGTATGGGAGATATGCTTTTCTTGCCTCCCGGTACTTCAAAACTGTTAAGACTCCATGGCGCTTTTGTTTCTGAAAATGAAATCCGCCGAATAGCAGACTTCACAAAGGCCCAGCGAGCGCCGATCTATCTTTCTGAAATATCCAATATAGTAAATGGGTCTGATGGCGTGTTGAGCACAGGCGCGGATTCAATCGATGATGAAAAATACGATGAAGCTGTCGCATTGGTGACACGAATAGGACACGCTTCTATTTCACTTATTCAGCGGCATATGCGAATAGGCTACAATCGCGCTGCCAGAATTATAGAAACAATGGAAGCCCAAAATTTGATTGGCCCATCTGATGGAACCAGTCGTCCCAGAGAGGTTTTGGCTTTATCGCTGGATCACATACCCGACAGGGAATAAAGAATCATAGAATGATTTTTAGCAGTAGGTTTTACGAGTAATTTAAGATATGAACTGTTCCAGAAAACTTTCTGTCCCCAAGACTTTTTCCATCACTGTCCCAATGTTCCGAGGACTATTCATTGTGTTTCCAGCAAGAAATGGAAACTGAAAAATAGGAATGTTACTGTTCATCCGTTTGATATCATTGGGAGTGTATTTTTCTTCCGGCCCCTCATCCATCTCACCTTTTGATAGAATTACACTTAAAATGTTGAGGTTTCTTCTCGTGAGGGCTTCGATACTAAGCATTGTATGATTTATAGTTCCCAATTTTACGCGCGCCACTAAAACAACTGGAGTATCCAATTCTTTAATAAGATCAACCATGGTTCGTTTTCCCTCAATAGGCGTAAACAAACCTCCCGCGCCTTCCACAATCATAAGATCATAAGTTTCTTCGATTGCTCGGATGTGTTCAATAATGTCTGATATCCGTAAGCGACTGTCTTGCAAAGCAGCTGCACGGTAAGGCGACGCCGGCATTGAAAAACGAAAAGGCGTTACATTATCTAAACTTATACTTTCTTCCGAGGCGCGCCAAAGGAAATGGCCGTCGTCAGGAAACAGTTCGCCATGATGCAGCTTGCAGCCAGTTTCTACCGGTTTCAGAGCTACACAGTTCACTCCCCTTTTTCGCAACAGGCTAGTCAAACCAGCAGTAATTATGCTTTTACCCACGCCTGTATCAGTACCTGTTACAAAGATGCTGCTCATAGTTCAGTTTTGACAAATTTCCTTTACAGATTTCTCAGTAGCCTCGACAATTATTTCAATTTGATTGTTTTCAATACTCAATGGCGGCATTATAACTACTACATCTCCTAGAGGCCTCAAAATAACGCCGTATTTGCGTGTATTTTGAGTTACTTTGGTCCCTGTCCGGAGTTCAGCGGGAAATGGCTTTCTCAGTAGTTTGTCTTCGACGAGTTCTATACCAACCATGAAACCACATTGTCTGATATCTCCAACGTGATCCAAATTCGCCAGTCGTTCTTCGAGGCAATTCTTCAGAAATTTTATTTTGGGGCTTAATTGTTCTAATACATGATCTTTGGAGAAGATATCCAGGCACGCTATTGCCGCTGCGCACGCCAGGGAATTTCCAGTATAGCTATGACCATGAAAGAATGTCTTATATTCCGTATGATTTCCTAGGAAAGCTTCAAATATTTGATCACTCACAAGTGTGGCGGCTAAAGGTAAATACCCGCCGGTCAATCCCTTGGCGAGACACATTAAATCAGGCTCCACATCCTCATGTTCGCATGCGAACATGGTTCCAGTTCTTCCGAAACCCGTCGCCACCTCGTCACAAATCAACAGGATCTCGTTTTCCCTGCAAATCTCTTCCAAACCTTTAAGAAAACCTTTGGGATGTACTATCATGCCGGCCGCGCCTTGTACACATGGCTCGATTATGAGCGCAGCTATTTCCGCGCCGCGTTCTTCGGCAATTTTTCGGAAATTGTTCAGGCAATGATCTTTAAGCTCCTCGGGTGTTAAATCTGGATTCTGATATGGGAAAGGTGTGGGAATAACCAGAGTATGAAAAAGAAGTGGATGAAATATACTGTGAAAGAGATCTATTGCGCCAAGACTTACTGATCCGATTGTATCGCCGTGGTAAGCCTGATCCAGGCTCACAAATAGTTTTTTGTTTTCGTGACCTCTGTTTTTCCAATATTGGAAGGCGATTTTTAGCGCTATTTCTACCGCCGTTGACCCGGAATCCGAGTAAAATACTTTCTTCACATTGTTCGGGGTTATTTTAACAAGCTTCTCAGCCAGTTCTACTGAAGGCGCGGCCCCTAAACCAAGAAGAGTAGAATGGGCTAATTTATGAATCTGGTTTACTATCGCTTCATCAATCTCTCTTTTCCTATGACCATGAATGTTGACCCACAGTGATGAAATACCGTCCAAATATCTTTTGCCGTCAGTAGCATGTAAGTAAATACCTTCGCCCCGTTCGATAATAAGATTGTCGGATTCGAGCCAATCCTTCATTTGTGTGAAAGGATGCCATATGTACTTCTTGTCGAGATCAGTCCAGTCCCTCATATCTTCTCCTGTTAAGAACTGCTTTCATTACCTGAAAATAGCTTCTGGTCCAACCGATAATCACTGGAAAGATATGAGATCACCCCTAAACTAATGCACACAACCAAACTGAACAGGTGATAAACAGTAGCGAATGACACGGCTACTATCGCGCCGATCCCGAAAAGGGCTAAAGCGTAACGACCTGCAGCATGAAAAGTTCCTATAAAACCGGGAGCTGAAGGAAGAGCAACGCCTAACGCAATAAAAAGCTGGATTGTTACTGCTACCAGGAACGGGGCGTCAATAGAAAACGCCAGTAAAAACAAATACGTTGTTGAGGAGAATAATAACCATAAGATTACTGAATATACGAAAATGATGAGGGCCTGTTTAGGGCTGGCCATGATGCCCAGGCCATCGATCAATTTTTCGAGCGCCCCTTCGATAAACTGTCCTGCTTTGCGAGGTAATACTGAGAAGATTTTATTCAAAACAGAAAGAGCCTTATCTTTTTTTGTCAAGATTACGAGCACAAGGATATAGCCCAAAACAAGACAGATTAACAAAAACATTCCCAGGAAAGAAAATCTTGGTGGAGCGTCCGGTGTTTTTAGCAGAACAACCCCGATAAGTAACAATAAACCTGACAGGTCAAAAAATCTTTCAACCATCACAGACCCAAAGACACTTGAAAATGAAGCGCCTCTCTGCTGGAGAAGATAGGGCCGAACAAGCTCTCCAAGCCTGGCGGGCAATATCATGTTCGCGGCCGCCCAAATATTAAGTAAGTCCCAAAGAGATTTGACGTTTAGGGAACAGAATGGGCTTAGGATTACCCCAAATCTCATTGCCCGTACGAATTGACAGGAAATCGCCAAGAAGAGGCATGGTAGTAGATACCATACCTTCATTTTCCTCACTCCATCCTCTAGATCGACGAGGGAAATATCACGAAAGGCAAGCCACAAGAAAAACAGGCCCAGAATGCCGCCAATTAATATTAATATGTTCCGTTTGGAATTTGAATTTCCTCCTTTAGTTTGAGCCATTCTTGATTCCCAGTTCTTTTTCAAAGTAGGCTATGGTAACCTTCAGTCCGTCTTCCTGTGGTGTCTTTGGACCCCAGTTTAGGGCCTTTTTAGCCAGGGATATATCGGGTCGCCTTCTTGTGGGATCGTCTTGAGGAAGATCTTTGTAGACAATTTTGGATTTGTCCGTCCCAATCAACTTCACTATGGTTTCCGCCAGTTCTTTAATAGTGACCTCGTGGGGATTGCCTAAATTGATCGGCCCTGGTTCAACGCTTTCCATCAATTTTGTCAAACCGTTGACCATATCACTAATAAAACAAAATGATCTTGTCTGAGAGCCATCGCCGTAAATTGTGATTTCTTCTCCCTTTAGCGCCTGACAAATGAAATTACTAACTACTCGGCCATCATTTGGCAGCATTCTGGGACCGTATGTGTTGAAAATCCTAGCTATTCCCACATTTACATTATTGTAATCCCTGTATCCCACAGTTAAGGTTTCCGCGGCTCGTTTTCCTTCGTCGTAGCAGGCCCGCGGTCCAACAGGATTGACGTTTCCATGATAACTTTCAATTTGAGGATGAACTTCCGGGTCCCCATAAACTTCAGAAGTAGAGGCCAGGAGAAATCTCGCGTTGATTCTTTTCGCAAGACCTAACATGTTGAGAGTTCCTATTACAGAAGTTTTTAGCGTCTTTATTGGATTGTTCTGATAATGAACAGGCGAAGCGGGACAGGCCAAATGATAAATTTCGTCTGCCTCCAGCAGTATGGGAACCACTACATCATGTCTGATAAATTCGAATTGAGGGTGGCCTCTAAATGGTTCTATGTTTTTCTTGCTACCTGTAAACATATTGTCGAGACACAGGACAAAATGTCCCTTGCTCAAAAGGTTTTCTATCAGGTGGCTCCCAATAAAACCGGCTCCACCAGTGACTATGACTGTTTTCATATTAACTCCAAACGCTGTGTCTAAGTTTTTTTCTAGATTCGAATTTGGCTTATTTAATTGAAATAGCATTTTCTGATTCTTCTTACAAAGAATTAGTGGATGAAGAACGGCGCCTGATTTTTAATAAACGAACTTTTTTGTTGATTAAACGTTTGGAAGCGCCTTTTACGGTTGACGATAAAAATACTCAAGAATTTAATAGCGTACCGGTAGATTTATGGCAAAGCTGGCTTGACAATATTTTATATGAGGGTTAAAAGTATATTCGACGCATCTAACAAAAATAGCCTCGTCGGCTCGCAGATATAGCTTCGGAGGATTAGTCAAAATGAGCCCCACGGTATCTCAAAAAAAATGCATAAATTGTGTTTCATTAATTGATCATAAGTGCCTCGCAGAGAAAACGGTTAAGTTGTCAAATTACAGGCCCGGACAGAAAGGTAAAATAGTCCAGGTTTGTGGAGACCCAGATTTCAGACTTCGGTTGATAGAGATGGGTTTTGTTAGAGGAACCGAAATTGAAGTTGTCAAATATGCTCCTCTCAATGACCCGATGGAATTTGTGATTAAGGGTTATCATATTACTTTACGGAAAAAACAGGCGGCTCATATCTTGATGAATGAGCCTGAACTAGCCGCTTAGGGATTCCTGTATGAAACAAAAGATCACTGTTGCTTTGGCTGGAAATCCTAACGCGGGCAAAACGACGATTTTTAATGCATTGACTGGCGCTCGACAGCATGTGGGAAACTGGCCGGGCGTGACGGTGGAAAAAAAGGAAGGGACTCTAAGACATAAGGGGCGGGAAATTCATATAGTAGATCTGCCGGGTACATATTCGCTAACAGCTTTCTCCCTTGAAGAAATTATCGCTCGCAATTTTATTGTTGATTCCAGGCCGGATCTGGTCATCAATGTTGTTGACGCTTCTAATCTTGAAAGAAATTTGTATCTTTCCGTCCAGTTGCTGGAAATGGGATGCAAATTGATATTAGCCCTTAATATGATTGATGTCGCGCGAGGCCGCGGCATAATAATTGATGAAAAACATTTTTCAAGTTTAATTGGCGTTCCTGTTGTGCCCACAAACGGAAAAAAGGGAGTCGGCATGGACTCTCTAGTAGACACCATAGTTTCGCAAGTCGAACAACCTCAATCCCCGGAAGACCTGGCTAGATTTACATATGGATTGGAAGTAGAGGACGAACTATATAAAATTGAGGACCTATTTTCTAAGAACAGCCTCTCATCCGCTGCCCTGAACACGCGGTGGATTTCTGCCAAATTGCTTGAGGGTGACACAGAAATCGCCAAAAAGATTGATAGCCTTGAACAAAGGGCTAAAATAATGGAGCAGGTCGACAAAAGCCGGTCTCACTTGACTAATATATTTGGCGATAGTCCGGAAATAGTCCTTGCTGACGCGAGGTATGGATTCATATCGGGCGCTATCAAACAGACGGTTCAGGTTGAACGAACCGATAGGGTAAATTTAAGCGAACAAATCGACAAAGTTCTTACAAATCGTTTGCTAGGGCCTTTAATCCTGCTTACTGTTCTTTACTCCGTTTACATTTTCACCTTCAACGGTAGCGCTCCTTTGGTCAAATATTTTGATTCCTTCTTCTCGTGGCTGGGAGAAAACGTTTCCACAATTCTTTCTGAAGGACTTTTGAAATCATTAATAGTAAGTGGCATGATTAAAGGGGTGGGTGGAGTCTTAGGGTTTACACCCTTAATAGCTTTCATGTTTTTCGCCATCGCAATATTGGAAGACACAGGATATATGGCTCGTATCGCGTTCATGCTTGATCGAGTCTTACGTGGGTTTGGGTTGCATGGCGCCTCGATGCTCGCTCTTATGGTAGCCGGAGGAATTGCCGGCGGTTGCGCTGTTCCCGGCATTATGGCTACCCGCACTATGAAAGAACCCAAAGAACGGTTGGTCACGATATTAGTCGCGCCCCTAATGAATTGCGGGGCCAAATTGCCAGTGTACGCTCTGTTAATCGGGGCCTTTTTTGAGGGTAATCGCGCCGCTATAATGTTTTTGCTCACACTAATTTCATGGGTGATGGTCCTTTTGGCCGGAAGGACCATTCGTTCAACAGTTTTATCAGGGCCATCCGCTCCTTTCGTGCTTGAATTACCACCTTACAGGGTCCCAACATTTCAAGGGCTTTTAATACACACTTGGGAAAGGACATGGATGTATCTCAAGAAAGCCGGCACAGTAATACTGGCTGTATCGATAATAATATGGGTATTAATGACCTTTCCCGGGCTTTCTTCGGAACAAAAGGCGTTTTTTGAAAAGAAACAGGACAAATTGACAACCAGTTTCCTCAATGATCCGGTGGTAAGTCCAGTTTTAAAGAATCAAAAGGACCTTAAAGTTTTTGAAGATTTACAATCTGCCAAGAGCAAAGACGCTCAACAGGTCGCTACGCCATTAGCTCTAAAATACACCCAGTATGAAAAGGACAAATTGCGACTTGAAAATGAGGAACAAAGCGAAAAATTAAGGGGTACTGTAGCCGGCAGGGTCGGGGCGGGTCTGGTTTGGGTATTCAAACCCATTGGATTTGATTGGAAAACCAATGTAGCCCTCTTGGGAGGCTTTGCCGCCAAGGAAGTTGTGGTGTCAACTTTAGGAACAGCTTATAGCATGGGTTCTGTTGAACGTGAACAATACCCCACTCTTTCGGAACAGCTCAAACATGAACCCGGCTGGAATCCTTTGATGGCTTTCACGTTGATAATGTTCGTCATGTTATATGCCCCTTGTGTTGTCACGTTGGTTGTAATCAAGAGAGAAACAGGAAAATGGCGATGGATGTTATTTGCGATGGTTTATACTACGGTGTTGGCATATATTGTCGCATTCATTGTTAAAACCACTGGCACTCTTCTGGGGATTGGGCTCATTTAGCGATCAGCCCAAGAACAAGAGGAACAGAAAATGTTGCAGGACGTTATTGTAGGGTTAATTGTATTACTGGCTGCGAGTTACATGATATACAGATTTGTCAGGAATTTTACGTCGACTTCTTCTCAAAAGCCAGGTTGTTCATGTGATTGCGTAAGATGCTGTTCGGACAAGGAAAATTGCTCCACTAATCCTGGTTCAAACCATTCTGCTCCCAATTTCTGACGTGATTATTTGAAATGACCTAGTTTGATTCAGCTAATGGAGATGTTTTTTCCTGAGTAGTGGAATCTGACTCTATGGCCGGAAAGTAAACCGTGAATTCGGCCTTGACAGTTGCGGTAAAATTTTCTGACCTCCGTATCATTTTGAATCTTGAACGGCTGCAATTTGTTCTAGCGCCTGTTTCCTGAACTCAAATGGTGCGTCCATATTATGAAACGGATCTCTTGTGCCACCTGTGCCACTAACCGTAATTGAACCAAAACCCAGAATCCTGCCTAAAACGCCTTGACTCACTTCAATACCTTTAACCTTGGTGAGCAATACCTCAAGTGATTTTCTACGGATCAAGCCAACTTTTGCAATGACGCGTTTGTTATTCCAAATTCGGATGTCGTGTAGTCGATCAAGGAACCTAGGCCTGTAACTGCCACAATTAAAAAGAAAAGACCGCTAACTGAACTACCGCCATGAGAAATCATTATTGCAACGATAAATCAAATTGCTGGCCAAAGGAAAACTACCCAGTGTAGCTTGCAGCGATAAACGGTGTGTTCGCGCTTCATAAGATTTTCATCAATATAGCTCATGACTTTCTTCCTTTTAGAAATGGTAACGGGTTGGGACAGTTGAACGTGATTTTCAAGTGCAAGCTGTTTGTTTATGCTGCTGTCCTCTGTTTGGGTAGGGCACCCGAGTAAACCTCATAGGGGTTCTTCTGTCAAGGCTGTGATAGCGTCGTAACTCCTCAAAAAGCTGTTCCTTGGTCTTGCATGGAAGTTTTCCTATCAATCTTAGTCCAGAACCTCACGAACGGCTTGCAGCATCTCCTTCATTTTATACGGCTTGTCGAGGGAGCCTCTAGCCCCCATTTCCAAAGCTTGGGTAATTTGGCTGTCTGCGACGAACCCGCTGGCTATAAGAACTCGTACTTTAGGGTCAATCTTTAGAAGTTCCTCAAGACATTGTTTTCCACCCATCTCCGGCATGACGAGATCGAGAATCACTAATGAAATCCTCTCCTTTTCCCTCCTGTATAAATCCAAAGCCTCCGTTCCACCGGCTGCAGTAAGCACCTTGTAACCGGATTCCTCAAGCATAGTCTTCCCGAGGTCTCGCAACAACTCTCCGTCATCAACCAGCAGAATCGTCTCTGTGCCGCCCTTGGGCATGGCTTCATGTTTGGCCGTTTCTAGTTGGTCCTTTTCGGCGACCAATGCCGGAAGGTAGATTCTAAAAGTCGTCCCGTGTCCTGGTTCACTGTAACAACGAACCTGACCATCGTGTTGGGTGACGACGCCGTAGACCATAGCCAGCCCCAGTCCAGTTCCTTTTCCCACCTCCTTGGTCGTGTAGAAAGGCTCATATATGCGGCCGAGCGTTTCTTTATCCATACCGTGACCGGTATCGGAGATAGACATAATAACGTATGCTCCTGGTTTGGCCCCGATATGTACCCGTGCGAATTCCTCATTCAGGAACACATTCGAGGTTTCAATGGTCAAGACTCCTCCGTCGGGCATGGCGTCTCTGGCGTTCATTGCAAGGTTCATAAGAACCTGGTCCATATGGTTAGGGTCAGCGTTCACTGGGGACAGGCGATCATCAAGCTTTAACTCTATCTTGATCATTTTCGGAATGGTTCTTTCCAACATCTTCTGGAGTTGCTCTATCTGATAGTTCAGATTGAGGGGACAAGGCCTGTACTCTGACTTCCTGCCGAATGTGAGCAATCTCCGCACAAGATCCGCTCCCTTTTGTCCTGCCTGGTTTATCCTTTCGAGGTATGAATAAAAGGGGTCTTGTTCGTTCGCTTTCGTGAGGAATAGTTCGGAGTACCCTGTGATTACCTGAAGCAGGTTGTTGAAATCGTGGGCAACGCCTGCTGCAAGTGTTCCTATCGCTTCCATTTTTTGAGCCTGGAGAAGCTGTCCCCGGAGTTCGAATTCACGGGTTACGTCTCTCGTGACTGCTACATAATTGATTATTTCCCCCGAGGAATCACACACGGGAGATATGGTAACATCCGCTCGATATAGCGTGCCGTCCTTTTTCCTATTCACCAACTGGCCTGTCCAAACCTGTCCGTTCGTTAGGGTCTCCCAGAGTTTTCTGAAGAATGCCTCATCGTGTTGCCCGCTCCGTAATATCCGGGTATTTTCTCCAATCGCTTCGTCACGTGAGTATCCGGTAATGCTTTCAAAGGCCGGGTTTATATACTGAATAGTTCCACTGGGGTCTGTGATGACGATTGCTTCGGCCGCCTGTTCAACAGCGATCGACAAACGCTTCTGAGCCTCTTCTGCTCTCCTTCGTCCTGAAATGTCCCTGAGCCATACCTGAATCCCAGGCTTTCCATCGACTTGCACCAGTCGGGCGCTGATATCAGCAGGAAAGGATGACCCGTCTTTTCTTTGCAGCATTACCTCGTATTGAGAAATGACCTCTTCTCCTCGCATTCTAGCTATGGCCCTCCGGCGAAGGAGGTCTTGGGAGTCCCGATGAAAGATCAGCCAGTGGTCAATGCCTTCCAATTCTCCAGGAGAATAACCCAGCATCTCGTAAAGACAGGAATTGGCAAAGACGATCTTGGGGCCTTGTTGGATAAATATACCGTCAAAACTATCCTCCACAAGGGAACGGTACCGCTCTTCACTCTGTCGCAGCTCCTCCTCGGACTTCTCACGGCATTCAATGTCCCGCTGAGCAATCACATAGAGGACAGTAACAGCTCCCCCAACCATTAGACATAGGATCAGAGCAATATAGCCAGTCTTCCCCGCCCAAGGGTCTAAGATCTTTCCAGAGAGCGTTTTATAGCTAAATAATGAAACAATTCTCCATCCAGGGCAGTTTTCAATGTCCATCTCCCGGATAGCGTAATCCGCGCCGGAGCTGTCCAAAACAAGATTTTCAGCCTTTTTCTCCAAACCTGTCCAACTCCATGGTCCTTTACCGAATTGCTTTGTCTCTAGGATTCGCTCCAATTCCTCCGGTGAAAGTTTCCACAAGTGGTTCAAGATCCAGTTCTCTCGGTTAGAAGCAAATATTATCCCATCGTTGTTCACCAGCAACGTATCCATATTTCTTGTTCTTGAGAATAGTCTGTCCAGATCCCTGGTTGATACTTTGATGACCACCACCCCTATGGGCCTGGCGTCATCTGGAGGATAAACAGGATAGCTGACAAAGATTCCTCTTCTCCCGGTGACCGTTCCTAAGGCCAATTCGACGCTCGGTCTGCCTTCAATGGCATCCTGAAAATACTTGCGAAAGTGATAGCTATGACCAACGAAGCTATCTGGCTGATTACGGTTGCTGGAGGCTATGGTATTCCCTAAACTGTCAATCAGAAAACAAACATCATAAGCAAAACCTTTGGCAAAATTGTCTAAGACTCTGTTGGCTCGTAAGAGGGCGTCCTCATTCTGGTGGTCCACCAAAGCTCCTTGAAGCTGCTCAAAACCAGCCAAAGCTCTGACCTCATCTTGATTAAAGGAGACAATGCGAGCAACATCGTCCCTGAGAGCTTCGTTTGTTGCGACAAGTTCTATTTCAGCATCTTTGAGAGCCGATTCCCGCACAAAATGATAATAAAGATATCCCCCCGCGGCACTGGATAGCACTGCTAACAACCCCAACACGAGAACAACCGTTCGCAAGTTCATGTGGAATTCCTCTACAAAATTGGGATCTGGGTGATTTCATTTCTTTCTAATTCGTCTGAGCGATTTTGTGATGTCATAATTCCCATCTGAACCCTCTGGTTGTTTCGCAATACTGATCCCACCTCGTCTAAAAATTGAGTCAGTTCAAACGGCTTGTGCACAAACCCTTTTATAAGGGGATTGATTTCTTTGTGTAACTCATCTTCTGGAGCGTAACCGCTTGCTATAAGCACTTTCACCGCTGGGTCAATCTTTACCAGCTCCATCAAACAGTCTTTGCCTGACATCTCCGGCATCATAAGGTCCAGAATCACCAGCCATATCTGGTCTTTTTTCGTCTGATAGATATCAAGAGCCTCCTGCCCATTAGTCGCCATAATTACAGTGTAGCCGGCGTCTTCCAGAGTCGTCTGTTCCAATTCGGCGACCGGAATATTATCCTCCACTACCAGGATTGTTTCTGTACCTTCACGTTTAACTATTGGCGCAACTGTTTTGGGGGTAATCAGAGTTTCTTCAATGGCAGGGAAGTAAATCTTAAACTCTGTTCCTCTGCCTGGCTCACTTTCACATATCACGTGACCACCGTGCTGTTGCACGATGCCTTGTACCACTGATAGGCCAAGCCCAGTTCCTCTTGTTGAACCTCTTTGTTTTGTGGAAAAGAACGGATCAAATATCCTGGCCAGCGTGTCTTTGTCCATTCCGCAGCCGTCGTCTTTAACCGATAGCATGACATAGTTATCGGGTTTCGCTCTATGATGGAGCCTACAATATTCGTCATCCAATGAGACCGCCGTCGTTGCGATCTTTAATCTACCTCCGTTCGGCATGGCCTCTGACGCATTAATGGCCAAATGCATAACGACTTGATCTATTTGGTTAGGATCGGCGTGTATTGTCATAGGCCCATGTGTCAAATCGATGTCAAGTTGAACCACCCGGGGAAGCGTTCGAGATATTAGCGTGGTCAGTCGACTGATTTGATGATTGAGATCCAATGGGACTGAAACCATCTGACCTTGTTGGCCTAAAGCAAGTAGCTTCTTAATCAGTTCCGCCCCGCCTTGGCCTGTTTGAATTATAGTTTGAAGGCCTTTATAAACCGGATCATCCCTTTTCTTGCCGATCAAAAGGAGTTCAGAATACCCTAAGATAATCTGAAGCATGTTGTTGAAGTCGTGGGCTATCCCACCTACCAATGTGCCAAGTGCTTCAAGCTTTTGGGATTGGAAGAGTTGGGTCTGAAGCGCCTGTTTCTCTTGTTCAGTGCACACTTTTTCAGTGATATCCGTGGCAATTTCGACGACGCCTAACAAACTACCTTCTGCGTCAAAGACAGGTTCACCTTTTTCATCCCAGACTCGTCCATCCGGTGTCACCATTGTGATATGTTCCGACTTCTTCGTCTTGAAGGCCTTTAAAGTGGGGCACCCATCACATGGTTTGGCGTCGTCAGCCCACAAACTATGACATTTGTGGCCTATCATCTGAGAGGGCAATTTCCCTACAGAATCAGCCGCTGTTTTATTAGCCCATAATATTTCCATGTCCTGGTTGACGAATGCAATGTTGATTGTGATTCCATCTAATATGGCTTGCTTTTGAGATTCGCTCTCTCTTAGGGCTTTCTCTGCCCGTTTACGCTCGCTGATGTCCCTCGTGATTCCTTGCAGGGCCACCGGGAGCGCATTCTCACCAAATATGATCTTTCCAGAAATTTCAACAGGGAACGGTTGCTTGTTTTTGTTCAGCATCACGGACTCAAAAATGATTCTCGAACTGCCAGTTCCTTTTGAAATTTCTTCCGATGCCACCTGGGCCATCTTCTTGAAATTCTCTTCATCGCAGTGATCCGCCAGCCTAGTCCCGATCCATTCATCCTCGGTGTATCCTGTTACTTGGAAAATAGCTGAGTTTACATAAGTGAAACGAAGATCGAGATCCATTTTCCAGATCACATCCGGCGTGTTCTCGGACAGCAGACGGTACTTCTCCTCACTCTCCTGCACTTCAGCGGTACGCCGCTCAACCTTGAGTTCAAGTTCCTGTGAGGCGTTTTGTAAGGACTGACCCATTTCATTGAATGTAGAGGCAAGCGATCCCAGTTCATCGTGCCCCAGGGAAGGTAATCGGTAAGCCAAGTTGCCTGACTTAAATTCGTTGGTACCTTCTCTTATTATACTTAGCTTTGCTAGAAGCGTCCTCTGAAGAAGGAAATACAGTAAGCCCAGTAGAACTATCGTCGCCACACCTATAAGACCGATAAAAAAGTCCCTCATCCTAATGATCGGTTCATTGGTCTTTGACCTGTCGCTGGCAATGATCAATTTCATGGTAGCTTTCCCAAATGACAGTTGTTTTTCATTCCATTCCTGATCGGGGGATTGCATAAATTCTTCATGGAGCGAATGGGCGCTGACGACTACTTTTCCTTTAGCGTCAACAAGGGCGACGTCGATTACGGGATTGCCGTAGGAGATGAGTTCATTGGATACTCTTGTTAACAGATTGGATAGCTCTTCTTGCCAATCGTAGGAAAGCACGACCCATCCTATAGGAGTCGGGCCCTTGAAAACAGGAGAGACGAACCACTGACTCGTTCTTGCTTTAATGCCAAGCAACGACAGATATGGATCTGGACCAGGGCTGCCAACGACAGTTTTTGATTTGGTTGGTGGAGGTAAAAATAGTGGGGTCTTCATGACATTATGCCCCAATAACTCCTCGCTGGCGATCTTGTCCCCTTTCTTGTCTGTTGTGTTGATCGCAAATATGTCTCCATCAAGCGAGACGATCATGATGTAGTTATAGAAGGGATACATATCCAACATCTGGTTCAAAATTTGATTGACTCCAGCGCTCACATCAAGAGATAGCGCTTTGGAGATGGCTGGATTATGGGCTATGATTTCCGAAGTCTTCTTGGCGGCCAGTGAGTTCTTGTTGAGTTCTTCCGCAGCAAAATTCAGGGTCGAAGTCAACAGGTTGTCAATTTCCTTATGTAGCGCCTCTTCGGTTTGTCGGACGCTGATCCAGCTCACAACTCCCATTACGATCACGATTGAAAGGCTTACAAACAGGATGATCTTTGAGGTAATTCTCATGACAATTTCCTCAGTCGCCTACTCAACATATTTGACATTTTGAAGCTTATCTTCAGGAATGTTGATCCCTAACAGTTCGGCGCTTTTTCTGTTTATTAATGTCAATGGTGGTTCTTGAATCTTGGATTTAAGCTGTTCGGGGCGAAGGTTTTCTTTTAAAATTCTTGCGGCCATCTCGCCAGACATCTTACCCAACACGTAGAAATCAGCGACAACTCCGAAAGTCGAACCCTTCTCAATCCCGATTTTATTCGAACTCAATATTGGAACCTTCTTGTCCAAAGATACATCAATAAGGGCTTGTTCCCCTCCACTCTGCATCAGGGTATCAGTAGTCGTCATGAACACGTCCACCTGGCCCGTCAGTTTTATGGCGGTGTCACGAACTTCATCTGCTGATTCAACAGGCACATCAATTACATAAATACTTTCTCTTTTTGCTAAACGAATTATGTTAGCGGCTTGGATCTTTGAATTAGGTTCCTTATTCTTTCTGAAAATCGCAATAGATCTGGCCTGTGGAAGGACAGTATTAAGCAACTTGATATAGTTTGTGAGTTCCACGTAGTTACTGGTTCCCACCAGGTTGTTCCCTGAATAATCGAATGATTCTATTAACCCAGCATCGGCAGGATACGTAACGACTGAAAATACAATAGGCGTATTCTCATGCATGATCTGTTTCATGATTAACGTGCCAGGCGTGGTCAGGGAATATACCAAGTCCACCCCGGTATCTTTGAAAGATTGGGCGATTTCATGTTGTTTCTCGGGATTCAGGCCACTTTTTTTGTCTATATAGATGACATTCTTGCCTTCTATTAAACCGCTTCTGGTCATTGAATCTTTGAAACCCTTAACGCTGTTGGGATAGCCCGTCCACTGGGAAATACCTATTTTATAAACCCTCTCTGGGGTTGCTTCAGAAGCCAAAGTGAGACAAGGAGACAGAATGCAGGTCCATGACATGAAAAAGAGTATTTTAATCCCACATATGATCTTATGTGAGAAATGTGACGTTCGGGTCTGACAATGGTTTTTCATGGTGACTCTCCCGTATGGAGGGGAAGTTGAGGTTGTGCAATGTGGAAACGAGAGTGTGGATCCTTTGGTGAAATCACACCTCATCAATAATCTTTCGGATCGTCTCTAGGAATCGGTCTCTGCAAATCCTCCGCCATTCCGGGATTCGGCCCCGGAGGTGTCATAAGGAATCCAATTTTCGACTCCATACTAATAAAGCTTCATGACACATCAGGCAGCTCATCATCAATATTAAAGTGTCGAATAGGACCGTCGTCTAGGATCTCACGAATAGTTGTCAATAGCCGTTTCATGTCGTACGGCTTTTGGATGAACGCCTTTGCTCCGCTCAACATGAGGTTATCTTCCGGTCCACCCTCAGAATAACCGCTGCAGATAACAACCTTTGCATTGGGGTCCATCCGAAGAATATCTTCCAGGCACTTCTTACCATCCATTACCGGCATGATCAGATCCAACAGGATTATTGAAATCCTATCCTTCTCCACCCGGTATATTTCTAGCGCCTCTTTTCCATTACTGGCATTAATGACCTTATAACCGAAGCTGTCGAGAAGTTCTGCGCCAAGCTCCCTGATAGACTCTTCATCATCCACCAGGAGAATAGTCTCCGTCCCACCTGGAATAGCTGTCTCAACAGTCGTGGGGTTCAAGTCCAGCTCTGTCTGAATTGCAGGTAGGTAAATCTTGAATATTGTGCCATACCCGGGCTTGCTGAAACAAGTGATGTGTCCGCTATGCTGTTTAACTATCCCATAGACAGTCGCAAGTCCTAAACCGGTACCCTTTCCCACTTCCTTTGTACTGAAGAATGGCTCAAATATGTGAGACAGTGTTTTCCTGTCCATCCCTTGATCGGTGTCTGAAACAGTGAGCAAGAGGTAATTTCCAGGTATAGCCTCAAGATGTGAGCTGCAATATTCCTTGTCCAAGAGAACATTTGCGGTTTCAATGGTCAATGTCCCGCCATCCGGCATGGCGTCCCTGGCGTTTACTCCGAGGTTCATTAAGACTTGGCCTATCTGAGACCGGTCAGCATTGATTGATTCCAGGTCATTACTAAGATGTAAATCTATTATTACGCTCTTTGTTATCGTTCGAGAAAGGAGATCTTGCACATGGGTTATTTCCTGATTCAAGTTGACAGGAACATATTGTGTTTCAACTTTTTGGCTGAAAGTCATCAAGCTCTTGACTAGATCAGCCCCCCGTTGTCCGGCATCATAAATTTTATGCAGGTTATTGTAGTCAGGTTCCCCTTCTTTTTTGCGTTGGAGCATGAACTCGGAATATCCCAATATTGATTGAAGCAGGTTATTAAAATCGTGGGCAATGCTGCCGGCTAAGGTCCCGACCGCTTCCATCTTTTGAGCCTGGAGAAGCTGAGCCCGTAGAGAGTTTGCCTCTGTAACGTCTATGAGAAACCTAAGGGTGGAACGCTTCCCCTGATACGAGATTTCGCTGCCCCAAGCCTCCAAATCGACACGAGTCCCGTCTTTCCTAATTCCCGTCACATGGTAGTGAGGATCCACTGCAAGGCCTTTAGCTCTGATTGCGCTCCTTTCCTTGATCAGACGCCTGTCTTCCTTAACATACAGAGCTTCTACTCGAAGCCCTTCGATCTCTTCCGAACTACCATAACTAAAGATGTTTAAGAACACTGGGTTTACATAGGAATACCCGCCCTGTGTGGCAATTCTGATCGCGATGGGCGCTGACTCTATCAGAAGGCGCATCCGCTCTTCGCTCTCACGCAGGGCTTCCTCGACGCGCTTGCGGTCGGTGATGTCCAAGTGTTGGATCACCGCATTAGTTATTTTATTATCTGAATCCATGATGGGAAACACAGTGACTTCGAGGATGACAAAAGCCGAATGTCTCAACAGCACATTTTCAAGCCGTGAAGTGTCATACTTTAGCTCGAATCGCGCAGTTTCTCCTCGTTCAAACACGCTCTTTATTAGAGGCATAAACTCTTGTTCTTCAACAATGTTGTCATTGAGAATGTTGTATTTTTCGACGATCTCCTCGTCCGAAATTTGAAATAGGTCCCGCAAAACTTTGGTGGCCCTAGTGAGGGTGCCCTGGTGGTCGGAAATCCACAAGGGATAAGGCTCTGCTCAATGACGCTATTGAGAAAAGACTCCGATGCCCGTAGGGCGTCCTGGGCCCGCTTGCGCTCGGTGATGTCTCGATGGATCACGATTCTGGCTAAGTGTTCGCCGCTCATGTTGCGCAGTATGACCGTCGAGAGTTGTAGATCCAAAACCTTGCCTTCCTTGTTCCATCGCTTAGTTTCGAATACAACCTTGTCACGTCTGAGGGTTCGTTCCCATGATTGTTTGGTGATCGCTTCTTCAGAGGGAGGCACAAAATTGATTAGAGGTTTACGTGTCAATTCTTCGTTGGACCAACCATAAAGTTCTTCAAATGCTTTGTTTACAAAAGTGACCGTGCCGAGATTATCGTATATCACCAGCGCATCCGGTATGGTTTCCATCAGAGAGCGTAAGTGGCTCTCACTGTCTTGAAATGCCATCTCCGCTTGATTGCGCTCGGTGATGTCGAGAATCACGCCGATTAGTCCAAGAACGTGGACTTGTGTGAAATCACATCGTGAACAGCTCCATGGGCGTCCGTCATTTGGGCGTGGTAGACCTGAATACCTGGATTATGAAAGAGTTCGAGATCCTGTGCGTGATAGAATTCCGCCATGTCCCCAGAGTGGATGTCGAACACATCCTTTCCGACAAGTTCCTGGCTCGTCTTACCGAAGAACTCCTCGAACGACTTGTTGAAGCCGATGTAACAACCATCTGTATCCTTGTAGAATATGGGGAGTGGAATAGCGTTCAAAAGGTTGCTGAGAAAAACATTAGCCTCTTTCAATGACTCCTCTGCCCGCTTGCGCTCGGTGATGTCGGTCATGCAAATCAGCGCAGTAGGGTTGCCTTCCCAGTGAATCATCCCCGAGTCGATTTCAACCCACCTAATTTCACCGTCCTTCCTGAGTATCCGGAATGAATAACGGCTCGGAAAGTGTTCTCTTCTTAATCTACGGAAGTGTAACTGCAACACCATATCTCGATTGGAATTACTGTTTACGGGGCAAGAATTGATCCATTTTAATTACAGGTGTTGAATATAGTGAGATGTCTTTTACTCTCCATCCCGCCTCTTATAGTTAGACCAATTGAGAATGATGATATGATGTAGATATTTCTTCAAATATCCTCACGGAGATTTAGCCATAACATCACTATGTTAGGCCACGAAGCTGACGATATGACGATGTTTTGTGCTTATTTAAGGCCTAGAAAAAAGAGAGAAGGCAGATAACGGGTAAAATGTTCAAGGATGTGACCAAAAAACAGATAGGTGTATTTATTGAAGTAGGTTCTAGTTTATGATTGCACTACCTTTGCACTACCATTTTACAGGATATTCAGGAGAAGTAGGTAGCTTAAATAAAGGCTTTGGATGGCGGAGAGAGAGGGATTCGAACCCCCGGTACCCTCACGGGTACAATTGATTTCGAGTCAACCCCCTTCGGCCTCTCGGGCATCTCTCCGCAGTCGTTTTGGTTCGCCAACAGCGTTTACGCGCTGTTGGCTAAAAAAATGTCGTAGTAATTCGGCGGATTCCTTTTGCATAACCCCTGATTTAACCTCAATTTCGTGATTATATCTGGGGTCATGGGCAAGATCGAACAAGCTTCCAAATGCGCCATATCTAATATCCCAAGCGCCAAAAATTACTCGTTCCACTCGCGCGTTCAAAAGGGCCGCTGCGCACATTAAACAAGGTTCCAAAGTAACATAAACGGTAGAGTCTTTCAATCTCCAATCACCCTGGGCTCTTGTCGCTCTTCGAAGAGCGACAATTTCGGCATGCGCAGTAACGTCATATTCCATTTCAACTCTATTATAACCTGCGCCTATTATTGTCGCTCGTTTAACTATGACCGCCCCCACCGGAGTTTCTCCCCGGTTTAAGGCTTTTCCAGCCAGCGCCAGTGCGACTCTCATGAAAAAAGTCTCATCCCGATTTACATAACGCGGCAATATGATTCCTCAACTACCCTTTTATGTTAAGATTGCGCCTCGGGCCGCTGATGTAACACGATCCGCATAACGCGCTAGATAACCTTCTCTAATTTTTTGTTCCGGTGGCTGCCATTGTTTGCGCCGTTTCTCAAACTCTTCATCCGAGATTTTTAAGTCAACTCTTTTGTTTGGGATGTCGATTTCAATCTCATCGTCATCCCGGATTAGCGCGATTGGTCCACCGTGGGCCGCTTCAGGAGAAATATGACCAATAGCCGCTCCTCTCGTGCCACCACTGAATCTCCCGTCAGTAATCAAGCACACTGTTTTATCCAATCCCATGCCAGCTAGAGCGGCGGTGGGATTTAGCATTTCCCGCATACCAGGTCCACCTTTAGGCCCTTCGTATCTAATAACAACAATGTCTCCAGGCTTAATATTTCCGGCCAGAATCTGATCAACCGCCGCTTCCTCGGAATCAAAAACCCTAGCCCTGCCGCTGTTTCGCAACATTTCCTCAGATACTGCAGACTGTTTTACTACACTACCTTCCGGAGCCAAGTTGCCATACAATATCGCTATTCCACCTTTTAAGTGGTATGGACGTTCAAGAGGCCTGATTACTTCAGGATCCCTGACAACTATCCCTTTCGTGGTATCCTTCAAAAGAAAACCTGTTACTGTCAGCACATTGGGATTTACCAGCCCACCGTCGATAAGTTCTTTTAAAACGGCCTGAATGCCGCCGGCCAGATGAAGGTCTTCGAGATGATGCGGGCCGGCTGGCGAAAGAGAGCAAATATGCGGTGTTTTTGAACTTATTTCATCGAATAGTTTTAAACTGATATTGAGTTTCGCTTCGTTCCCCATCGCTGGGACGTGTAAGACAGTGTTTGTAGAACAGCCTAGCGCCATGTCGACAGCAATTGCATTTTTGAAAGCTTCTTCGGTAGCAATGTCTCTAGGCTTGATTTCCTTGGTGACCAGTTCCATAACTTTCATGCCAGCCGATTTGGCTAATCTGATTCTGGCTGCGTGCGTGGCGGGGATAGTTCCGTTTCCAGGCAGACCTAGACCGAGAGCTTCAGTAAGACAATTCATTGAATTTGCAGTAAACATCCCTGCGCAGGACCCACAACCAGGACATGCTTCTTCTTCCAGTTCAGCCAACTCAAGAGCAGACATCTTGTTGGCCGTTACCATGCCCACTGCTTCAAATACGGTGATTACATCCGCTTTTTTGCCTTGAAACTTCCCAGCCAGCATGGGACCGCCACTTATAACTATAGCCGGAAGATTGAGTCTAAGCGCGGCCATTAACATACCTGGCACTACTTTGTCGCAATTAGGTATTAGAATCAGCCCATCAAAAGGATGAGCTTTTGCCATGATTTCAATCGAATCAGCTATTAGTTCCCGTGAAGCCAAAGAATATTTCATTCCTTCATGGCCCATTGCCAATCCGTCGCATACACCGATCGTAGGGAATTCAAGCGGGGTGCCCCCGGCAATTCTTACACCGGCTTTTGCTGCTTCCGCTATTCGATCCAGGTGAATATGCCCTGGCACTACCTCGTTTGCGGAATTAACGACTCCTATAAGTGGTCTTTCAATTTCTTCGTTAGTCAGTCCCATCGCCTTAAGCAAAGCTCGTGAAGGGGCCCTAACGAGACCTTTTTTCATTGAATCACTTCGCACTTAGGCCTCCAAATGCACAAATGCTAAAAAATATTGACAGAATGAACTTTTTCAAGAGTGCCAATTTTACCATCTTTGGGTCAGTCTCTCACTTTTTGAGGATCTTTTCTACTTTTGGGGCCTGTATGCGTTCATAAACAGGGAGTTCTCCCATTAGAGGTCGAGCGTAATTTTTGAACTCATCTGTTACGTTGTTTACTCCATGAATAAAATTGTCAGACATACATTTGGTTTCTTTTGCCACATCTTTAAGAGGTGTCAGATTGTAACGCACGCCATAGTCTCCAACTCTTTCTATGGTGATTGAACCGTCAACTTTATGCCACGCTGCTATTTGAACAGCGCGCTCTCCTACCTCACGAGCTTCATTTGCATCGATTGGACTAACACAACCAAGGAAAGATCTTTGCAAATAACCAAAAGTATCGGATCTAACCCTTTTTATATTTAGACGCTTTTTGACAATTTCAGCCAAGGCGTCCCCTAGTGATGTGTTTCCGGAGAGTTGAATATTTCCGTGCGCGTCTTTTTCAACGCTTTCCACAAGGCTTGCTACTACAGGTGTGCCCGAAGCGTCTATAATACCTTCTGATACTGCTATTACTACGCGTCCGAATTCTTTGTAAGCAGCGTCGACGCTGTTAAGAAATTCCTCTGAATCAAAGGGTCGTTCCGGTAAATAAATCAAATGGGGACCGTCATCATGATATTTCCTTGCAAAAACAGAAGCCGCAGCGAGAAAACCTGCGTGACGTCCCATGACCACACCAATATATACGCCTGGCAGCGAACGATTATCCAGATTGACTCCCATAAAAGCCTGAGCTACAAATTTTGCGGCTGACCCGTATCCTGGACAATGATCCGTGACCCGCAAATCGTTATCAATAGTTTTTGGAATGTGTGTTACCCTTAATTCATAACCGGCTTCCTGGGCAAACTTGTTAACGATGCGGCACGTTTCTGCCGAATCATTTCCACCAATATAGAAAAAGTAATGAATCGCATGCGCCTTACAAACATCAAAAATTTTTTTACAGAATTCCTCATCGGGTTTTACCCTTGTACTTCTTATCCCTGCGCCTGGGGTTAGAGCTACCATTTCAAGATTGTGGCTCGTAGCTTCCGTCAAATTCACAAATTCTTCATTGACTAAACCTTCCACGCCACGAAACGCGCCATAAAATTGTGTAATATGGGCGTATTGTCTTGCCTGGAGGACTGCTCCTACCAGTGACTGATTAATTACAGCTGTTGGGCCACCTCCCATAGCAATGATTGCTTTTCCTGTAAGTTTTTCCATTTTAATTTTCCTCCTGTAATTGTTAATTCTATGATTATTGGTGATATTGTGGACGTGGAGTTAAATGCTCCGGATTGATCGACGAATTTTACACCATCAGTTAAATATAGTTGATTGATTTAACATTACGAAAAAGATATTTTCTTGTCATGAAAAATAGTGACTATGTCCCAGATTATATTAAAATGATCAAGAATCTTGATCATCTTCCATTAGAACAAAAAATTAATATATTTCGTAAGTTGTCGCCTGAAGCCCGTCAGGATTTTCTTGAAAATCTTTCCGAGCCTAACGAGCTTGTTCGCCAAATTTCAGAAGAAGAAATTTATTTCACCATTAAAGTTCTTGGGGTTGATGAAGCGGACGCACTTTTGAGTTTAACTACCTCAAGGCAATTAATGTATATTTTAGATATAGAGGTCTGGAATAAAGATGAAATTAATCCAGACGCTTCTATGTATTGGTTAAATAAAATTATTAATATAGGAGAAAAAAAGATCCTCCAATTTCTTAAAACTTCGGATCCTGAATTGATTATTATAATGCTCAGCAAATTGATTACGGTGGTTGCGGCTTGTCCTGATGTTGATCTTACAGAACAACTAGATTTTTTACCTTCATTTACATTGGATAACACTTTTTTCATTGGTTTCAGAGACAAGGATCATGAGGAGGCCATTAAGTTTTTAATTTCTAATATTTTTTATTGGAATGATCGCTTTTATTTCAATTTAATGGAGCATTTGAGCACTTCGTGGTTAACCGAAATAGAAAATATGGCTTGTAAATGGAGGAATGGTCGGCTGGCTGACAAGGGATTTCCTGATTATCAGGAATCATTGGAAATTTACCAGTACTTGTCTCCGGCTTCAATAAGCCTCAACAGTATAGCCTGTCAAAATGTTGACGACCGAGTGATTAAAACTAGTGGATCATTTGTTGATTACCCTTTGAAGCTTGTTTTTGAACAGTGTTTTTTCCGCGATTGTTTAAGTTTGATTCTAGATCCCTGGTTACTTGCTAAGATTGCCAAAGAACTTGCGAACCTTGCCAACAAGATAATGATTGCTGACTCTAATGATCCAGGAATTCTTGAAAATATGGTTTTTAGTTTGGAAAAAGTCTCTGGTTATATAAATATAGCTCTAGAAAATATCTGTGCCGGCGACCCTGAAAAAGCCATTCTTGTGTTATACAATAATCACATGGAGTCTCTGTTCAGGGCTGGATATAGTTCTATAATTGATTTACAGAGAGAAGCGCAGAAGTTTATCAAATGTTGCAATGGTGGTATTGAAAATTTGGGCAATCCTCTGTCAGGATTACTCAAAGGGTTATTAAGTAAAAGGCCTTTTTTTGCAGAAAACATTTTGAATGACAAAAAAGCGCGTAATTTTAGATCGTTAGATGATATAAGTTTAGTCCGTAGTCTGTTGCGTTCAAATCTTGTAGAGAGTCAATGGGAATCTATTTAAAAATCTCTGTATTTGTTTAGCGCCTAAACTTGAAAATTTTTCATTCTTGGTCTAAATTGCAGTTTGCGCCCATCTATTTTTCATTTTTGAAAAAATCGGGAGTCAAAAGCTATGTCAGACTTTGAGCCTATAGTAGTGGCCTTCTGCTGCCATTATTGCGCTTACGGAGCAGCGGATTTAGCAGGAAGCATGCGATTGGAATACCCTACAAACTTACGTATTATTCGGCTTCCTTGCACTGGGAAAATTACTCCAGTTTTTCTCCTACGTGCATTTGAAAAGGGAGCTGATGGTGTTTATGTGGCTGGTTGTCTTGAGGGGGACTGCCACTTTATCCACGGAAACCTTGTTGCAAAACCTCGGGTAAACTACACGAAAAATTTGATCCAAGAAGTTGGACTCGAACCTGAACGGTTGGAGATGTTTAACATGAGCGCAGCTATGGGACCCCGTTTTGCAGAGGTTGCTCGTGAATTTGTGCAGAGGATAAAAGACCTAGGACCAAGTCCTTTGAATAAGAATCATCATATTCAAAGTGACGCCGCTTAACGCAGAGCCTATTTTAGTTTTCGAACGTCCAATTGGAGGCACGAGATGGTTATAGGTGAAAGAAAGCCCTTCGACGAAATAATGAAAATGTTGGGGGGTGTAAAAAAAATTGCCGTTATGGGTTGCGGCGGCTGCGTAACCGTATGTCTCACCGGTGGGCATGATGAGGTACGTGTATTATCGAGTCAGTTGAGAATGGCTCGAGACAAGGAAGACAACCCTATTGAAATTATAGAAAAGACGCTTGAGCGGCAGTGCGATCCGGAATATGTCGAACAGGCCGAGGGAGTAGCGTCTGAAGTTGAGGCAATTCTTTCAATGGCTTGCGGCGCAGGTGTCCAATTTATGGCCGAGAGGTACAAAGACCTTCCGATTTATCCCGCTCTTAACACCACATTTGTAGGCGGTTCAAAAAAAGAAGGTTATTATGTTGAAAGATGCCAAACTTGCGGTGAATGCAAACTATATTTCACCGGAGGCATCTGTCCAATAGCACGATGTTCTAAAAGTTTGTTGAATGGTCCCTGTGGTGGTTCAACTAAGGGAAAATGTGAGATTGACCCGGAAATAGATTGCGCCTGGCAGCTTATTCTGGATCGTCTTCAAGCTCTCAATCAAATGGATCGTTACTCAAGTATGATGCCAATTAATGATTGGCGGACCAACAGAGATGGAGGTCCTCGAAAGATGATTAGGGAGGATTTTCAGCGATGAGTGATGAATTTAAATCAGGCAGCAAACTTGAGAAAGTTTTAAAATCAGGGCAATTCGCCGTGACTGGTGAATGCGGACCACCTCGAGGAGCTGATGCGGAAGTAATTCGTAAAAAATGCAGTCTTCTAAAAGACAAAGCTGATGCTTTTAATATAACCGATAATCAAACCGCTGTGGTTCGTATGTCTTCGATCTCCTCTGCCGTAATTATGATGCAGCAAGGGATGGAACCTGTAATGCAGATGGTTTGTCGCGACCGCAATCGAATTGCAATCCAGAGCGATATTCTAGGTGGAGCCGCATTAGGCGTCAAAAACATGTTATGTCTTTCTGGAGACCATCAAAAATTCGGAGATCACCCGCAAGCAAAGAATGTCTTTGATTTGGACTCAATCCAATTAATCAACGCTGTGAAAACAATGCGGGATGATGGCAAATTTCTTAGTGGTGAAGAAATAAAGGGCGCTCCCAAGTTGTTTATAGGCGCTGCTGCTAATCCTTTTGCCGATCCATTTGAAATTAGGGCGCCGAGACTTGCAAAAAAAGTCGCTGCCGGCGTAGATTTTATTCAGACACAGTGTATTTTCAATTTAAATAAATTTGAAGAATGGATGAAACAGGTTGTTGATATGGGTTTACATGAACGGGTTTATATTCTTGGAGGGGTCACACCTTTTAAGAGTTTTGGCATGGCTCGTTACATGGCAAATAACGTTCCAGGCATGGATGTCCCGGAAGAACTCCTTCTAAGAATGAAAAACACCCCTAAGGAAAAACAGGCTGAAGAAGGCATTACTATAGCCGTAGAAACTATCAAGAAGCTACAGGCCATCAAGGGTATTGCAGGAGTTCACATAATGGCCATTGAATGGGAAGAAAAAGTTGGAGAAATAGCGGAAAAGGCTGGATTACTTCCTCGTCCAGCGCTTTAAAGATTAATATTTCTCAAACTTAAGAAAAAAGCAGGTAAATCAATCTCTCGGGTTACCTGCTTTTTTAATTTTTTAGATTAATTTGATTAATAATCTAGATTCATAACATTCAAAGCATTTTTTTCAATAAACTCTCGTCTTGGTTCGACCTGATCGCCCATAAGAGTAGAAAAAATTTCATTAGCCCGAACGGCATCATCCACTGTTACCTGAAGAATTTTTCTATTTTCAGGATTCATGGTGGTTTCCCACAGTTGATCAGCGTTCATTTCACCAAGGCCCTTGTATCGTTGAATTGTTAATTTTTTTCTACCCAGTTCTACGGCTGTTTCAACCAGCATAGAAAGAGTAGGAATTTCCATTTTGTTATGATCGTTTTCAAATACAAATGGTGGTTCGCCCACTGCAATTATTTTTGACGCTATAGCAGACATTTCAAGAAATGATGGAGATTCGGTCAATTCAAAATCTGCCAGCGTATGCCGGTCAACACCATTTCGTTTAGATTTAATATCTATATAGTATTTGGACTCTTCTTCATCTTTGTCGATTTTCACTTCATCGATGGAAATTTCCGTATCAAGAAGTTTTGCCCTTTCAATCATTCTGTCGACTAACAATTTGCATTGATCATAATTTGAGAGAGTTTCTTGAGTTAATCTTTCCATTATAAGGGATTTTAATATAACAGGATCCATATTCTTACGATCATAAAGATTAAGAATTTTCTCCATTCTTAAAATGTTTTTAATAAAATTTATGAGTAACAGACCCTCAATATGTGTGCCATCGTTCTGTTTGAGCCTAATATTTTCCAATCCGTTACTTAAAACAATGTCTTCCAGTGAAGTTTCATCTTTTACATAAAATTCCGATTTTGATTTCTTTATTTTGAAAAGAGGCGGTTGAGCGAAGTATAGATAGCCTCTGGCTATAATTTCAGGAACGCAGCGGAAAAAGAATGTTAATAACAGCGTTCTTATATGGGACCCATCCACATCAGCATCGGTCATTATAATGATTTTGTGGTATCTTATCTTGGAAATATTGAAATCGTCATCGATTCCTGTTCCAAGCGCGGTAATTAAAATTCGTATTTCTGCACTTTGAACTATTTTGTCAAATCTGGCCTTTTCAACGTTTAATATCTTTCCTTTTAATGGAAGAATAGCCTGACTCTTTCGATCTCTCCCTTGTTTAGCGGATCCTCCAGCTGATTCACCTTCTACTATAAATAGTTCAGACAAAGCGGGATCATTTTCCTGACAATCAGCCAATTTGCCGGGTAGAGCAGAAGATTCCAGGACACTTTTTCGTCTTGTCAATTCCCTAGCTTTACGCGCGGCCTCTCTAGCTCGTCCAGCTTCAACCGCCTTTTGAATTATCCATTTTCCTGTTTGAGGATTTTCCTCCAAATATTCAGACAATTTCTCATTGATAAGTTGTTCAACTATCCCCTTAATATCCATATTTCCAAGTTTGGATTTTGTCTGACTATCAAATTGAGGATTTGATATCCGCACACTTAAAACAGCCGTTAATCCTTCACGTAAGTCATCTCCTGTAATATTGGTCTGTAATTTGCCGTTTTTTAGTAAATTCTTAGAACTCGCGTATTGATTAATGGTCCTTGTCAACGCCGCCCTAAAACCTGAAAGATGAGTCCCTCCTTCAAACGTATTGATATTATTGCAAAAGGAAAAAATATTTTCAGTATAACCATCATTGTATTGAATAGCGCATTCCACCGCATTATTGTCACGATCTCCGAAAATGTAGATTGGTCGGCCATCCATAGTTTTTTTGGCTCTATTAAGATGTTCTACAAAAGAAACAATACCACCTTCAAATTCGAAAACGACGGGTTCTTTTTGAGATCGTTCATCCTCAAAATTTATTCGAAGTCCCTTATTTAAAAAAGCAAGCTCTCTCAATCTAGATGCAACAATTTCATAATTAAATTCTAATGTTCCAAATATTTCATGATCTGGCTTAAACGTAATTTTTGTGCCATTTCGCTTGGTTGCTCCGACCTTTTCCAATTCAGTATGTTTGTTTCCTCTTTTGTATATCTGTCTAAAAACTTGACCTCCACGTCTAATTTCAAGTTTAAGGGTTTCCGACAACGCGTTTACTACAGAAACACCAACCCCATGCAAACCTCCTGATACTTTGTATGTGTCGCTGTCGAATTTCCCTCCGGCATGTAACATGGTCATTACAACTTCAGCAGCAGGGATCCCTTCAGAAGGATGAAGATCAGTAGGTATTCCTCTACCGTCATCTTCAATTGTAACAGATGAATCAAGATGAATTGTTAAAGATATATTTTTACAAAAACCGGCCAGAGCTTCATCTACTGAGTTGTCCACTACCTCCCATACGAGCTGATGAAGTCCTTCTGATCCAATATTTCCGATATACATTCCTGGAGTATTGCGAACTGCTTCCAGCCCATCCAATACTCTTATTCGTTCAGCCCCATAGTCGTTTGAATCAACCAATTGTATTTTCTTACCTCTCCATTATTTTTATGTTCAAAATTACTTTAACAAAAAATAAATAAATTGTTTCATTTATTTTCTCATTGGCATAACTATACTAAAATATTTTGATTCAGAACCTGTAATAAATTTAATAGGAGCGCCTTCTTTATAATATTCAATGTATATATTTTCCGATTCTATATTACTAATTGCATCCATCATATATGCTACATTAAGAATAAGATTTATTTCATCTTCCTCTTTATAATCAACTTCAATTATATCATTAGCTGCGCCTAAATCTGGATGATTGACGCTAAATTCAATTTGATCCTGCCTAATTGTAACATTTACTCCTCTGTTTCTGTCTGATGTCAATATTGCCATCCGTTTCAAAGATTGAAGCAAAGAATTTCTATTTGCCAAAATTATTTTTCCCTTATCTGTAGGTAGAACCCTTAAATAGTCAGGATAATCCCCTTCTATCAATCTTATTGTCATCATGGCTTTGGGAGTTTTCACTACAAGATTTTTACGATCAAAACCTATTTCAGCCTTATCTTTTTGACCTTCAAGAAGTCTTTTAAGTTCCAGTAGACCTTTTTTTGGAGCAATTACCTTTAAATCCAAAGGCATATCTATTTCTTCATCAATTAATGCTAAACGATGTCCATCTGTTGCTACGAATCTTGTCTGATTTTCGTTTTTCTCTATTAACACACCATTAAGATTGAATCTTGAATCATCATTGGATGATGCAAATAGTGTCTTATCAAGCATATGAACTATTTTTTCACATGGTATTTCGTGTGTTTCAACATCTTCAATATTTGCCCATGCAGGAAAGTCGGAAGGGTCCATGCCTGCGATATCAAAGGACGATCTTCCAGATGTTATTTTAATTCTGAATCGATCAGCAAGCTCTATTCTCACAGGGCCAGATGAAAGTTCTTTAACAATTTCGGAGAATTTTCTTGCAGGCACCGTTGCAAATCCATCATTTCCATCTTGACAATTGTAGGTTACCCGTATTCCAACTTCAAGGTCAGTAGCCGTGATTGATAAAACACTACTTTTAACTTCTATTAAAGCATGTGTGAGAATGGGCAGAGGAGATCTTCTTTCTGTAATTGGAACAATTTTTGACATACCTTCTGTTAATAATTCTTTCTCGATTTCAAAAAACATGGATGATCTCCTTATGTCTTATATTCTTAAATTTAAGAATTAAATTTAAGAGTCGTAATAAGGCCTGTGAATTCGTGGAAAACAAAATTAAACCTAGATTACGAGCTCTTGTTGCCTGTTAATAAAACATAGTTAAAAATGTTTAAATATTGTTGATAAGTTAAAAATGAGATCTATTAACAAGAATTTTACAGCTTTTTTATTAAGTTATACAGACGATTATATCCCTCTAATATCTTTTATCAACGCTTCCAAAATTGATTTAAGGGAATTATCGGTTTCGAGGCGCTTTTCAATTTTTTTAGCGCCATAAATTACAGTGGAGTGGTCTTTGCCACCAAATGCAGCGCCAATTTCAGGATAGGACAAATCAGTCAAATTTCGGGCCAGATACATTCCTACCTGTCGAGGCAAAGAATATAACTTGTGCTTTTTCTTGGATTTTAGATCAGCGGTTTTTATATTGAAGGATTTGGCTACATGAGAAATAATGTCTTCGATAGAAATATTTTTTGTGTTCCTGTGTAATATTTCTCTAAGGGCAATTTTTGCCAGATTCGTAGATATTGGAATGCCCTGTAAAGAACTCATAGCAATAACTCTTATGAGATAACCCACAAGTTCCCTAATATTTGATTCAACCTGTTCAGCTAAAAAATAGGCCACGTCATCAGGCAAATCAAAGGAATCTTCAAAAGATTTTCGTTTTAATATCGCAACCTTGGTTTCTAGATCAGGAGGACTCATATCAGCTATTAATCCCCAACTGAAACGAGATCTTAATCTTTGTTCCATATTTGAAATTTCATTAGGAAATCTGTCTGAGGTGATGACAATTTGTTTTGATGTCTCATAAAGGGAATTAAAAGTGTGAAAAAACTCCTCTTGTGTTCTTTCTTTTCCAGCTATAAACTGGATGTCGTCAATCATAAGTAAATCAAGTTTACGATATTTGTTTCTGAAATCACCCATTCGATCGAAACGAAGAGCATTTATCATTTCATTGGTAAATTCTTCAGAAGTTACAAAAGCCATATTCTTGGTTTTGTCTCTGATAGCTACAGAATAACCAATTGCGCTCATTAAGTGAGTTTTGCCCAATCCAACGCTTCCATATATAAATAGGGGGTTATAACTACCTCCAAGATTTTCAGACACTGACCTTGCAGCGGCATGTGCAAACTGATTACATGACCCAACTACAAAGCTTTCAAATGTATACCTTGGATTCAGATTCCGTCTTCGAATAAACTCATCGTTCTTAAAAATAATTTCTGGAGATTCTATCGTATCCTTGCAGGCATCAATTGGTTCCTGAGTTGTGGATTGATCTCGAATTATGAATTCAATTCGTAGTTCTCTACCGGTTAGTTCAAAAAGAGTGCTGGAGATTAGATTTAGATAATGGTCTCTAATCCAAACCACAAAAAAATTGTTTGGCGCAGACAGTATGATTTGATCTTCAGAGAGATTTTCGCAGAAAACAGGGGAAAGCCAGGTGGTGAAAGTATGTTCGTTCACCTGATCGCGTAATTTTTTCAGGCATTGTTCCCAGAGGTTTATCATCTAGAAATTCTAACAAAATTAATAAGATATTATTTTTTAACGGTATCATGTGACTAATTTATTTTCAAGTTAATTCTTCCGAATAACCGATAGTATCCAAGAGTCGCAGAAGTTCATCATGGGAATAAAAATGGAGCTCAATTTTCCCTGATCCTGAGGATTGAACCCTTACAGTAACTTTTGTTGATAATAGCCTGGACAAGCCCTTTTCAAGATTGGCCATGTCGCATGCGGAATCAATTCTTTGATCTCTATGTCGGCTTTGCTGTTTTTCTTTGTAATTCTGAACTATTCGTTCAAGCTCTCTAACTGATAACTTACGTCTGACTACTTTTTCAGACAAAGATAACTGAGTCTCCATGTGATCCACAGCCAGCAAAGTTCTAGCATGACCCATGGAGATTTCCCGGTTTCTTACGCAGTTTTTTATTGGTTCTGGTAATCGGAGTAGTCTTAAGTGATTGGTTATATCTGTTCTATCTTTTCCTATACGAATAGCTAATACCTCATGAGTGTATGAAAATTTCCTGATCAAAGTTTCATAAGCTTCAGCCGTGTCGAGCGGGTTCAAATCTTCGCGTTGAAGATTTTCAATTAAAGCCATTTCCATAGATTCTTTTTCAGTTACATTGCGAACTATGACCGGAAGGGTTTCAAGTTTAGCCAAAACAGCCGCCCGCCATCTTCGTTCACCAGCTACGATTTCATACGTGCCTTCGCTGGTAGATCTTACGATTATTGGCTGTATTAGACCAATTTCAGTAATTGATGAAGCTAATTCACCCAAACCTTGATCATTAAAACTCTGTCGAGGCTGGTTTGGATTTGGTTGAATTCTGTGAACAGGAACCATCTTTGCCTGAATATGAGAAACCTCACGATTTTCCTCAAGGTTTGGGGGAATTAAAGCGTCCAGTCCCAAACCTAGAACATTTCGTCTCTTAATAGTTTCTTTTTGTTTCAGCATCCAGAATCTCCGTAGTGAGAGCCAAGTAGCTCGTAGCGCCAGTAGATTGGGGATCATAAATCATTACCGGTTTTCCAAAACTAGGCGCTTCTGAAAGTCTTACATTTCTGGGAATAACGGTTTTAAAAACTTGATTTCCAAGATTTTGTCTTACGTTATCAACAACTTGATGACATATATTATTTCTGGAATCAAACATGGTTAAAACGAAGCCCTCGATAAATAGAGCTTCATTCAGAGTTCCTTTAACTTTTTTTATCGTATTTAATAGAGCGCTAACCCCTTCGAGAGCATAATATTCGCATTGTATTGGTATAATTACGGACTGGGCAGCTACCAACCCATTTAGAGTCAGAAAACCCAAAGACGGTGGACAGTCTATCAATATGTAATCATACTCACACTTAACAATATCTATAATTTTAGAAAGGAACTGTTCTCTTTTTTCAAGGCCTACTAGTTCAACTTCGGCGCCAATTAAACTCTGGGACGACGGAATAACAAAAAGACCACTGATCTCTGTATGTTTTATTACTGAAGAGACTTCGGCCTGATCAATAAGGACTTGGTAGATTGACGGCTCATTGGGACCTAGCCTAAAACCTACTCCAGTAGAGGCATTAGCTTGAGGATCAACATCTATTAGTAGCGTCTTTTTTTTCAACATGGCCAGGCAGGCGGATAGATTAACCGCTGTCGTGGTTTTGCCGACTCCACCTTTTTGATTACATATACAGATCACGCGTGACATACTACAACATCCACAATATATTGTGTTGTTGAAGCAATATCATAAAAAAGATTTATTAGACAACGTAAAAATGGACCTATATCAAAGTAGAAAAACAAGGCATTATAAATTAGCAAAACTCAAGGTTTCTTAACGTGTTTGAGAACAAAAACATTAGCGCTAATCCATTTGGTACCTGATAACAGAACGATTCGTACTTAAATAAGGGAGCTTTCCATTCCAGCTTTCTACTTGATGATAACCGGAAAATTCAGTTTCCGAGGCGTCTGGTTGTCCGGAAAACATTCGAATTACTGATCCATCTGTGTTTAGAATTTTTCTTATGTTCAAAAACTTCATGGCTCTTTTAGGCAAAGCCCTGAAAGAAACCACGTCAAATTTATCAAAAACCTGACTTTGAAAATAGTCTTGAAATTGTAGATTGATAAACGATACTCCCTGAAGCCCTAGTTCTTTGGCCACTAATTTCAGGAAAACAATCCTTTTCGGGTTTTTGTCCAACAACGCTACAGACAGGGATTCATCAGCTATCTTGATCACAAGTCCTGGAAAACCGGCGCCGGACCCAATATCTAAAAAATGCGCTCCGGAATTTAAGGACCAGACTTTGAAAATGGTCAAAGAGTCCAGAAAATGACAAACAGCTATTCTACTAGCGTCCGTAATGGAGGTGAGATTAAATTTTGAGTTCCAATATTGCAATAACTCCAAATAGATAAGCATATTGGAAACGCTTGAGTCTGAAACATCAATTCCCAGAGACTCACATCCATCAGAAAGGAGATCTGAAATATTAGGAAGACATTTCTGTTGAATCATTTATCCAGTCCAAATACTCAGGAAGACCGTCAGAAATTTTGATACAAATTATCTCAGGCACTTCATATTGATGAATCTCTTTAACCCGCTCTTTGAGTTTGTTGAATAGAGAGGATCTAGTTTTTGCGATTAAAAGCGTTTCCTTTTCATCACATATATTGCCCTGCCACCAATAAATTGATCTGTACTGATTTATAATATTTGCACAGGCTACAATCTTTTCCCGTACAAGAATAGACGCGATATTTACCGCATTTTCCGCCGTATCGACAGAAATAAAACAGATGACATATGATTCCATAATTACTCCATATTGTGCTTTTATGTTGACAAGCTACTATAAGTTGTATAACTTGGTTTCCGGTGATACCCTGAAAGGGGTAAAAACGGTCGAGCGGGATCTGTTATCAGAACCCTATGGCGAAACCTTAACCAAAAAGACTTTTGAAGTCACCAAAACGCTTTAAAGAGCGCCTCTCTAACAGGTTAATTTTTTCTGGACCAAGATCTGCACCGATCAAGTGAACCAAAAAGAAAGGGAGCTGGTAATGTTCAAGATCGGAGAAGTAGTAGTTTACCCGGTTCATGGGGTAGCAACAATAGTTGGAATTAGAAAAGAAAAAATCGGAAACTCTGACCAGCTCTGCTACATATTGGAAACAGAAATAAAAACAGCCAACGAAAAACCGGTGATTAAACTTCCAATTGATAAAGTCGAATCCAACCGCGTACGAAAAATTGTTGATGAAAGTGAAGTCTGTCAAGTTATAGATATCCTGGAAAAACGCGGAATGAAGACAGACACCCAAACGTGGAATCGTAGGCACCGAGAATATCAAGATAAAATGAGAAGTGGAAGTATTTTTCAGGCCGCTGAAGTTTACAGAGATCTAAGCCTGCTTAAAGAAAACAAAGATCTTTCTCATGGAGAAAGACGTCTTTTCGACCAGGCGCACAATTTGTTGATCAAAGAACTTTCAATTGCTAAAAAAACAGATGAAACAGAAATAGAGCGCACCCTAAACAACATTTTCCAAAAAAACTGCGAAAGTTCCCCCGAAACACAAAAAGATTGTTGATCCAAAAATAAGTTGAAAAATTGCCCAATATAATCTGAAAGGATCAACATTTGCCGCTCAGTAAGACTATCTCAATAACAATTTTTGGGAGTTATGTCTTGTTTGGCGGCCTTATCGGCTTTTCTCTATTTGGTTCAATCGATCAAATACTTTTAACTCAGGTATTTTTTCTCGTCTTGGGATTCGGGACCATAAAGCTCCTTCAAATATGGTTAAATTCGGATGTGTTTAAAATAATAGGCGGGGTATTTGGAGCTTTCATAGGCCTCATATCCGGGGTAATACTTGCCTGGAATCTGTCATCCATATTCGATAGCCAAGAAATTACAGGCCCATTAACCAGTCTTATAATAATTATTCCCATGCTTGTCGGACTTCAATTGGGTTCGGCAAAGTCACGGGAATTCAGGGATAAAATCGGCAAATCTGACAATAACATTCGAAAAACAGTTGGAATTTTAGATACTTCAGTTATTATAGATGGACGCATAGCCGACATTTGTGAAACAGGTTTTTTGGACGGTGATCTAATAATACCTCAATTTGTACTACAAGAGTTACAGGTTATCGCTGATTCGAGTGAGTCGACTAAAAGGACTCGAGGAAGGCGGGGTTTGGATATACTAAATAAGATAAAGAAACAAGCCTACGTAAAAATCATAATTTGCGAATCAGATTATCCATCAATAAAGGAAGTTGATCAAAAACTTATTCAACTAGCTAAAGAAATTAACTGTTCAATTGTTACCAACGACTTTAATTTAAATAAAGTAGCCGAAGTTCACTCAATTCAAGTCCTTAACATTAACCAACTGGCTAATGCGCTCAAACCAATAGTGCTTCCTGGCGAAACAATGAGAGTCCAGGTAATCAAAGAAGGTAAAGAACCAGGTCAGGGAGTAGCGTACTTGGATGATGGCACCATGGTTGTAATTGATAATGGTAAAAGAATTATGGGTCGGAACATTGACGCTACTGTAACCAGCGTGCTGCAAACTACTGCGGGAAGGATGATCTTTGCTACTTACAAAGGAACCTGAACCCGATAAAAAAGAAAAAAGGCTGGGGAAACACAACCTAGTGTTATAATCCAACCTTTCCAACACCGAACGGAAAATTTATTACATCTAATTTCAGCCGCACTCGTGATTCGGCTGAATCACATAATTGAACGACAGACCCACTAACTCCTTCCTCTAGCGGCTAGATAGTCCTGCCAGAGCTTGACACCGGATTCCACTGGGTTGCCGGCATCGTTCCACCACCGGATAAAATCCTTGTAAGTCATCAAAAAATCAGCCCACGTTCCATTTGGAGCGTATCTTTTTTTCCAGTCTGGGAAAAGGTCATCATTTGCAAGTTGAAATTCATCTTCTCCGAAGTCAGGAAATGTTTTTTGAAACAGTTTAAGTCTTTCTTCAGAAGATGCTTCAGTTTCACTAGGTTCCACCGTATTGACCTTAGGCTGTGAAGCCACTGCTTCAGGAATGGCAGTTTCTTTTGCTTGAGGAGGCGCAATATTTTCCTCTTTCGGAGCTGAAGTCGAGGGTGGCGGAGCCGACACATTCTGCTCAACTACTGGTGGAGACGCTTCAGGTGTTTTCATAGGCGCAACTTGTGGTATTTGAGGGCCGGAAGATGACGGTTCCAGCATCGACATCGCCGTAGGCGCAACAAGTGATTGAAGCTGAGCGACAATCCAGCCTTTGTTGGGATCGAACTCTTGAATTCCTCCGAAGACCTTATCAATCCTATATGCTTTTCCCAATCCAACCGGACTCAGATAATGATAACGATTTTGAATCCCGAGAAGTAAAAAACCTAAAGCAATAATACCAAGAAATACCCAGGAGTGAACTTTGGTCCAACCAGGACTTAATGTTAAATTATCCAAGTCGGGACGTCGCTCTTCTTTCGGTCTGTCGATCATCCCACAGCCTCCTTTAAAAAGGGCGATGAATGGGCAAAAGCCCTTGAATGTTTTTAATATATCACATTTACAAAAAACTGTAAATTGTTAAATGAATATTATTTTTTAGAAGCTAAAAAATTGTTGAATGTGAAAAAGGTTTCAAAAGGAGAGATCAGAACAAAAAAAATTACTATGTGAAGTGAAAAAAGACTTGCCTGTTCGAAGAAATATGGTAGTAAAGAGTCACTTCTCAACATACCCTTTCGAATCGTGAAAAGCCCTGAAAGGGGCGGCTTCCAAGCCGTTTTCGGGCTTTTCATTTTTATAGGGTTGAGGTAAAAAATGAATGGCGCCGGAGGAGGGCTATCCAACTCTTGGTTTCCCTGACTTTTAGGACATTCAGTCAAGGTAGAGTTTAAACCCTATTTCACATGAAAGGACATTCAGAGCCGGCGCCATCCAAACCGAAAGTAGTGAATTAGAAAATCAGCCCTGCTTCAATATATGCGCCTTCGAGATAAAGATTCATCTGCAAATCATTCCGGTTTTCATTGAAACTAAGCCACCTGTATCCGCCTTTAACAAATCCCCAACGATTACAATTTAGAGGCACGCTGAATCTCAAGCCAGGCTCAATATCCAACACCAAGGTATTATCAAGATAACCAATACTGAATTCGCTGTCACAAGCTAATGTGGCACCGTTACATAATGTTCTAATACATTTTCTTAGGTTGATGCCTGACATTAACATCTGTCTGGTTCTGTCATTGGTGCTGACCGGCCAATTCGGACACTGAGCGCAGGAAACCTTAAATTGTTGCGGATTATACAACCAGGCCGTGTAAATCGACACATTTGCGTTACATGTATTGATGAAGCTATACATGAGACCTAGACGTTGGTATATGAAACTCCAATCAGTGTGAACTTGATTTCCGGGCTGCACTAACCAATTTCCGTAATAGAAAGATTTAGTAGTAACCGCTGTGCCACTTAAGTTTATAGGCATGATTGAGTAATATATAGCCCAGTTCCAATTTATCTGATAATAGGCCGAATATTCACCCAACACAGGATGCTTCGGTAAACCAAGATCATCCGTCAGGTCTACACCGTTAGCAGGCTGACCAAGAACCGTGCCTGGCCATTGAAGGGTACCGCTAAGTCTCGGCAAGAAAACCTGAGCGCTCAATTCCCACTGCCTACAAAAGCGTCGGGGCACAATACAAGGCGGCTCTGGCTTTGGACCGCAAATTAGACCTGGAGCGCAAACAGGCGCTTTAACCTTGGATATAGGACCTATATAACCCGTGGATGGTCTATAGGACGCCGGTTCAACTCTGGGAACCGGGGCCGATGTGACAACGGATTGCGTATCGACGTAATCCGAATTTGACCCCGATGGCCCGGAGTTAGACTCGTAAGGAACGTCAACCAGGGGATTAATAATTACATTGATAGATTTTTGATTGTCGTAAGGAAATGCAATTACAACTGAACCAAAAAACAATAAGCATACCAGTAGCGTAACAGTGCTTCTTTTCATTGCCCTGTCCTCCCAGCTCGAACTCACTGGTATTGCTTAAATATTTTTTATGACACTTTGTCAAGATAAAAAATACAAACTTAACCATATATTGTGTTTTTTAATGAGAAACAGCTTATTTTACACAATATATAGACAACAAAACAATATATTAGCTTATGTTCCAAATATAAAACATAATAAATTACATATAATACTCCATAATTGCTGTTATAATTTATGAGTATGCAAATTACTTTTTGTCCAAGCCTAAAAACTTTTTTCTGAAAAAAGCCTATGTGTGAGTTCGGCTTAAAGAAAACGAGCTACATTTTTATAAAAGTTCTGTTCCGCTCCTTTCTGAAAAGGGTCCCGAATTATAATTCGGGCCTCATGTGAGGATCTCAAAGGAACCAGCTCAACATTGACATAAAAGTTTTAATTTGGAAAACGTAATGAATACTAAATGGTAGGGTAATTACCTCTCAACATACCCTTGCCAACTGCACAACCAGCTGAATTCACGTATTATATAGTTTAATTATGATGTCAAGCAAAAAATAATAGTAAAATTAGGTATGTTACATTTAAAAACTGATAAGATTTTGATGTCTTGTTTACAGGAAGCATTGCTAGCCCATTGAAATAACACTATAAAACAGGATGTGCAGTATCTTGAGAAGTTGAAATTTATCGGTATTATGGTATCTTGAAAAAATTATGAAGAAAATGATTCGTTTTAAAGCTGGGTCAGGCATCCTTAATCTTATACGCGATGAAGGTCTTAGACCTGAGCGTGTACACGTGTTCACAGGACCAGCGGGTGGCCCTAAATGGTTTGTTTGCGCAGGCTTCGATAAGGCCCTTATTAGGACCAAATTTCTTCAGAAATCTGGTTCTGAAAGAGTCCTTTTATCCGGGGCTTCGGCTGGCGCTTGGAGGTGTTTGGCTATGGCGTGCAAAGATCCTTTGAGCGTGTACGAAAAACTAAGAATAGCGTATTCGAGAAATATTTTTACAGCTCAGGACAACCCGTCAAGTATTTCCGCGAAAATCAAAAGCAATGTAGAGAGTTTTATAACTGATCAAGACTTGCCTTACCTCTTGAACCATCCAAAATTCGATCTTGCCATACATGTCGTGAGATCAAAAAGCCTAGCAGCGTCCGGTAATATAAAAATTGAAGGCTTGGCATTAATAATATCTGCTACGTTAAACTTACTTAATTCCAAATACATGCGGATATTTTATGATAAATCAATTTTCTATACTGGTAGTCTTCCCCCGGAATTTACTTCCCTTGATTTTCATGGTTCAACCACTAGAATCACTAGCGAAAATATTAAAGACGTGGCTTTGGCCACTGGATCATTGCCATATTTTATTGAAGGAGTGCCTAATATTCGTGGAGCTCATAAAGGTGTTTACCGGGATGGTGGCCTAATTAACTATCAATTAAATGAAGATTACCATCCCAAAGATGGTCTTACACTTTTTTTTCATTATCAGGAAAGAATTACTCCCGGATGGTTCGACAAAAAACTATTGTGGAAAAAAGCGTCGGGCAAAAGCCTGGAACGGGTGTTACAAATTTTCCCAAGCGAAACATTCATCAAGATGCTCCCTGATAGAAAAATTCCCGATAGAAAGGATTTTGTGATTTTTGCTAATGATCCAGAAGAAAGAATAAGAAGATGGGACCAAGTATGCCAATTAAGCGAGCTTCTTGCGGAAGATTTTATGGAAAGCGTCGAATCCGGTCAAATTCGTGATAGAGTGGAACCTCTTTTCCCGTAAGATCGAAACAAAAAAAATCAATTAGGTCGTCAAACAATGAACAGACCGTCATGGCACGAATACTTTATGATGCTGGCTAAACTGGTCAGTGTTCGGTCTACCTGTAACTCGAGGAAGATTGGAGCCGTAATCGTGCGAAGTAACAGAATACTGGCTACAGGTTATAACGGCGCAGTGCACGGAGCGCCCCACTGTTCCGACAAAGGTCCTGACTTCTGTTTACGTAGATCTATTGGCGCGCATGACGCTGAGAAATACAACTATTGTCTATCGAGCCATGCTGAAGTAAACGCCGTAAATCAAGCCGCAAGATTTGGAACGTCATTGGAAAACGCTACTCTATACTGCACTCTTGAACCCTGTAACTGGTGCTTCAAACAGTTGATTCAAGCCGGAATCAGAGAAATTTACTTTGAATCGCCATATGATTCAAAAAATAGGGATTTTGATCTGTTTTGGCGAAAAATAATGGAAGGCAATAAAGAGATTAGAGTATTTAAACAGATATCTATTTCAGACCAGGCCAAAAAATTTATGATTCAGGCTTTGCTTGATGATTCAACACGAAAATTGTTGGCTACTGATCCTACGGATAGTTCACAATTAAAAGAAGATGCGCTGAGTGAATTTCTGAAGATCTAACAAAACCCAACTAGGTAACCGGAAAAAATATTTAAAGACGTTTAAGGTAATAATTTATGAAAATAATCAAAGTGGAAAAATTTCCAGAAAATGAACTAATTACAAGGCTAAGAAATGTTACCATGCTTAATGCCCCAGAAACTAAAGTATATACTCATTCATTCATTTCTCTGGAAAAAGTCAGGCCGGAATTCCTAGCCCCCCCCCAAAATTACATTCTCCGGCAAGAGTTAAAAAAAGTGCGGGAGTTAAAATGGGCGCTTGAAGAATATAAAGTTAATATTTTTGAGTTAAACGGTTTCGTAAGACTCACTCTTGATTCAACTGTAGAACCTGTAGATTTGTTGCCTCCAATAGTTGAAGAATCTGTAGAGGCGGATGGATCAGTTCACTTGATAATCAATGATGGTATGCACAGAATTTATATGGCTCTACGGGAATGGGTCGTTCCAGAAGTGGCAATGATTCGGGGAATTCCCAAACATCTACCCTATTATGCGTTTCCTGTTCCTGGAGGTTGGAACAGTGTCGAGGAACGAGAGGACATCCCTTCCGGTTATCTAAAAAAATGGCATCGAATAGCTGATTATCACTCGTTGTATAGAAATTTTAACTCAGGTTTTAAAAATGTAGGTGGCCCGCGAGAATTTTTTAAGAAAACCTAGGGATTGATCGCCCGAGTAAAAAGTCTCTGGCAGGATAAAATAATAACTAACAAAAACTTATGGCTGAGCTAATTCATTGTTTAACATCATAGTGAGAATAATGCATTGAAAAAATTCCCCGACCCTGAGTCAAAGATCTCAATGACGTAGAATAGCCAAACATGTTGGCAAGAGGAGATATAGCTTTTAAAACAGATGTTTTTCCTCGAGGCAGAATATCCTCTAATCGCCCGTGACGACTATTGAGATCAGCAATTACTTCACCGACAAACTCTTCAGGGACGACTACCTCTACACTCATAAAAGGTTCCAAAACAATCGGGCCAGCTTTCTCGCAGGCTTCTCTACAGGCTTGAGCCGCAGCCACTTTCACTCCAAGAGGTGACATCAAAAAAGGTTCAGGCCCCAATGCTACTAAGTTAACAATTAGGTCTACAACCTCATTCCCAGCCAGAGCGCCGGCTAAAGTGGCTTCTTTTGCCCCATTTTCAGCGTGACCTATAAGTTCGGGCGCAAGGCTAACTAAATTTTCGGCGGCTTTGAAAACAAAACCTGAGCCTCTTGCTCCAGATTGTACACCAAGGGTAACATCGCCGAAATGCCTGACATCATGAATCTCTCTATCAAAAATAACCCTGGCCTCGGCTTTACCTGAAACGGATTCTTTATAAACAACCTGTGGTTTCCCCGTTTGTACTTCAACATTATATTCTCTGCGTAATCGATCAACGATTATTTCAAGGTGCAATTCGCCCATACCTGATATAAGTAACTGGCCAGTTTCCTGATTTTCAGAATACACAAACGAGGGATCTTCCTGAGCTATCTTCTCTAAACAAAAAGTGAGTTTTTCCTGGTCTGATCGTGTTTGTGGCTCAACCGCGATAGAAATAACTGGCAAATAGGTTTCAACAGATTCCAGAATTAACGGCGCTCCAAAATTGGTAATGGTGTCTCCAGTTTTTGTGTCTTTCAAGCCTACAACTAAAGCAATGCTCCCGACTGTTGCGGACTTAATTTTTTCACGTTTGTTCGCGTGAGTCAAAAACAGTCGAGCCACCCTCTCTTTAATACCCCTGGTAGCGTTGTAAACTTCGCTTTCCGCATTCAATTCCCCAGAGTAAACGCGAACAAAAACCGCCTTTCTACCTTGATCCATGATGACCTTGAAAGCTAATGCGCAAAGAGGTTCTTTAGTTCTTGGATTTCGTAATTCTTCAAAACCGGTTTCAGGGTTAAGGCCTCTAATTGGTGGTATATCTACAGGTGAGGGAAGGAAATCTATTATTGCGTCGATAACGGGTTGAACACCCTGATTTTTCAAGGCTGAACCGCACAGAATCGGCACAATTTTGTTGCTTATAGTTCCTTGCCTGAGACCTAATATTATCTGTTTTTCGTCCAAAGAATCATTTTCAAGATAGTATTCAAGCAACGTTTCATCTTGTTCCGCCGCATTTTCTATCATGAAATCGCGAGCTGTTTGCGCATGATCCAAAAAGGAAAGTGGTATATCTACAACTTTAAAGGTTTCACCTTTTGACTCAGTATCCCAAACAATTGCTTTCATCCGTATAAGATCGATTACACCTTTGAAATCCGCTCCCTCCATCATTGGTATTTGAATAGGAACAGGGAAAGCCCCCAACCGGTCCTTCATCATTGAAACAGCACGGTCAAAATCCGCTCCAGTTCTGTCTAGTTTATTTATAAAAGCGATACGAGGAACACTGTATTTTTCCGCTTGATGCCATACAGTTTCAGTTTGTGGTTCCACGCCCCCTACAGCGCAAATAACAGTTACTACACCGTCAAGCACGCGGAGACTTCGCTCAACCTCAATTGTAAAATCAACATGACCTGGAGTATCAATCAGGTGGATTTCATAGTTGTTCCAATTGAATACTGTTGCAGCTGACGTAATGGTTATACCCCGTTCCTGTTCTTGAGGCATATAATCCATGGTGGCGGACCCGTCATCAACCTCCCCGATTTTATGAATCTTTTTTGTATAGAATAATATTCGTTCGGTCAGAGTTGTTTTACCGGCGTCAATATGGGCCATAATCCCAATATTTCTTATCCTGGAAAGGTTTTGATTCACAGTAAGTTTGAAACCCCTTAAAGAATTACCGTTGTAGGGAGAAGCAAAATAGTTTTCTCATCTTATGGTATTGTTTGTCAATTAAGGGAATGGGGCGCAATCCATAAGAGGTGATTTTAATGATTCTAATAATTGACGGGAATAATCTCATAGGTCGCAAAATAACAACAGTCTCCAACTGGCATATGATAAAAAAGAACCTGGTGCTTAAAATGGTAAAATACGTGGCCATGACTGGCAGAAAGGTAAAAATAGTTTTTGATGGAATTGAAGATAATGATTATCCGGATGGTATGATTTTTAAGGGTGTTCAAATATTTTACGCGAAGGCAGGTAGAGACGCGGACGAAAGAATCAAAAACATGGTCAAAAATGTGTCTTACGCTCGAAATATTACAGTAGTTTCTTCAGATCGTGATTTGAGATCTTATGTTTTAGGCCAGGGAGCTAAAGTAATCACAAGGGAGGCTTTTAGGTCCGAATTGGGAAAATTGAAATTCAGTGAAGAAAAAGAGAGAAAAGAATCTAACCCAAGAATAGATAATATGTCAGAATGGTTAGAGTTTTTTGGTATAGAACAAAAACTGCAAGACTCCGAGGAAACTTCCTCAAAATGACCCCGAAAAATTCGCTCCAGGCTAACGATAACATCAGATTAACCCCCCAGGCTTACATTTTGAAGGCTGTTGAATCTTACGACGCTATTGTAGCGTTTTCATTCCGTAATGGTGGCTGTTCATCTGGGCCATATGAATCGCTCAATTTTTCAAGTTCTTATGGGGACAAGGAAACGAATGTCACTAGTAATCTGAACACATTCTCTAATCACCTTGGAATTGAAAGTTCACGAATAATCGCATTGGATCAAAAACATGGGGATACAATAGTAATTGTGGATCATGTCCCTGGGACCACGATGACAGGAGATGCGATTATAGCAGTCAACTCAGGGCTTTACCCTTCAATCAAGACAGCGGATTGTCTCCCAATATTAATAATTGATCCAGTTACACAAATATCGGCTGCGATCCATGCAGGTTGGCGAGGCACAGTATTGCGCATAACCAGAAAAGTAGTTTTAACTTTAATCAATGATTTTGGATGTAATCAAGAAAATCTCATAGTTGCTTTGGGCCCGGCGATAGGACGTTGCTGTTATGAGGTTGATCAAAAAGTCTTGGAACCTTTATTTTTAACAATTCCTTGGGCTGAAAAATTTACAGCCCAAACCGATATAGGCCCTCAACAATTCTTGGGAAAAAAACGGTTGGATTTGGTCGGGATCAATCACCAAGAGCTTATCGATTTGGGAATTCTTTCGGAGAATACTCATATTGTAAAAATGTGCACATCATGTAATGAAAATGAACTATTTTCCTATAGACGCGATGGCGAGCGCAGCGGACGAAGCATTGCCGTGACGGGTTTCAGACCTTTAAACGATTAGAAATTTCGGAGCTCCTCTTAATCAAACTTTTCAATCCAATGGCAGCCTCTTCAGGAGAGCAATACGTAGGAATACCCGATTCATGGAGCGCGGTTCTAGCAGGCCCTATATAATCCAAAGAACCTATAAAACACGCCACGATAGTTTTTTGAAAACGATGTCGCAAATCTATTAAGGCTTTTGTAGGATATGGCCAATTTTTGTGTTCGCAAAAAATAGCTAGAAGACAATCAACATCTTGATCTTTTAAAATCACTTCAGCAATGTCGTGAAAAGGCTTGGTCAAAAAAGCCCCAGCCGCGCCATCGACAGGGTTTTTGTAAACAACAGGAACTGAAGGTCCCAGAATATCAGAAACACCTTGCAAGGTTTTCTCACTCAAATTAGCCAGCCTGCAAGAGGGTTCCTGCTGAAGAATGTCCCAAGCGACTATGCTAGGACCAGCGGTATGGGTAAAAATACCTACGCTTGGGCCAGTTGGAACATTTCCAATAGAAAAGGCCTTACATATAGAAACTAGCTCATTAACAGAATGCGCAAGCTCAACACCAGACTGTTTCAAAGCTCCTTCCCACACCCGGCTGGAACCAGCGGCAGCACCGGTGTGGGTTATGGTTACTTTATCAGCAAACTTGCCATGCCCCGCTTTGTAAATCACAATCGGCTTGTTAAGAGAAACTCTTTTCATACTTTCGATCATCGCCCTTGGATTGCCGGATCCCTCCGAGAAAATTCCAATGACGCTTGTGTGTTCATCTTGCCCAAGATAGTCCAATAGGTCATGAAATTCCAAATTAACCCTGTTGCCTACCCCAACCCATTTCGAAAACCCCAATCCCTGGTCATGGGCCTGAGACTTGATAGCCAATCCGATACCACCGCTCTGACTCAAAAAAGACATATTTCCCGGGATGAGAGGTCTTGGGTAAAAGGTGACGTTCAATTTAGCGTGAGTATTAATCAAACCTAACGTATTTGGACCAATTATAGGCATTGGACCTGCGGCATGTTTAAGGTCTTCCTGAAGTCTGCGACCCTGATCCCCCATTTCCGCGTAACCACCAGCCAGGACAACCGCGCCTGAGACACCGATATCACGTAACTTTTCAATCATTTTTACCGAAGCGCTCTGATTTAAGGCTACTACAGCCATGTCAGGGACTTCAGGAAGATCGGCAATATCCTTGAAAACAGGGTAATTAAAAACTTGCTCATGTCGGGTATGGACAGGATAGATTCTTCCCGGAAATGTTCCTGTGACAATACTGTCCATTACAGCGTGGCCAACCTTTGTCGGGTCAACACCAGCGCCAATAATGGCTACGGAACGCGGATAAAAAAATCGATTCAACCTGGTCAACATATCTTTGTTCATAATTAAGGTGTCCTCAATCTTTTCAACCAACATCCTCCAAATGAATTAAATTTACTTCAAAATATCTGTGAACATCACTCTGAAGATGGAATACCCTGAATCAAAACACCCCTGAGAACTTTTTATGTGTGGACAAATATCTATTCTACCGGGACAGTGATCAGTCGATTCTGGAATGTACAAACAGCGTTTACTTTGAAAATCAAATTCAAAACCATGTAATTCCAATAGGCTCTTTAGTTGAAACAATTCCAGGCCCTTACCGCCGGCATTAAAATCAAAGGGTTTTTTGGTAGAATATTCGTTGGTATCTTGAGTGTGATGAAAACCATCGAATATAAACTGTAAATCCTCTGATGGAATACCTACACCATAATCATGAACACAAACTTCAAAAGACCCCGAACTAGGCTCAGAGAAAAAAACCCTGACCAGACCTTGATCAGGCGTATTCTCAAAAGCGTTTTTGATCAGCGTAGTTAAAATTTTTTCCAGTATTTCAGGATCGAAAAAAATTGAGCCGGTATATTCAAATTTTATTTCCAGTTTAATTTGACGGTGCTTGGCTCTCTGTAGAGTTTTCTCAATGATTTTATTTGTAAAATTTTCAATCAACAACTTTCTGGGATGTGGTTTTCGTGGGGAAAGAATTTGTTCCACCGAATCTTGTATTGCAAGAAGACGGTCTAGGTTTCGTTCCGCTCTTTTTATCAATTTGGAGGCTTGCGGGTTTGATTCGGTCAACTCCAAAAGTCTTTCGAGGGATGCTTTAAGAATAGCCAAGGGAGTTTTCAGTTCGTGCGAAAGATGATCCGCCGCCTTTCGTTTTGCAGCTTCTAAATATTTGAACGCTGTTATATCTCTAAATAAAACAACATAACTTTCCATACCAGGAACACACTCAACAATGTCCAACGCCGCGCTTGAAATGGAAAGCTGAATTTTTCGACCATCGTGTAGAGTCAATTCAACTTCTCTATGAGGAGTGACGATTCCGTCAGTAATAAGAGAGTGGAAAACTTCCAAAAACGCCACGTTGGTCGCAGTATCAAATCCCACGCAATCTATAGTATGCCCAACGATCTCTTTATGGGTTAAGCCTAGAATCCTTACGGCCGCAGGGTTTGCGCCGGAAATTAATCCATTGCATTCTATGGTTAGAACACCCTCTTGTAGGCTTCTTACAATTATTTGATCCAGGGTTTGGTCAGTCATGAGCATATATTTCTAAAAATCTGTCTAAACGCCGAACAACAATGACTTATGATATTGATATTATTAGACTTGAAGTAAAGTTACGTATAAAAACAAAAATCAAAATACAATCTTTGGGGGCTTGCGAGATTTTGAACGAATACTTACCTTAAATGCAAGAGTTAATTGGTAAACGGCACAATGATTGACATGAGTGGCCGAGGCGAATCATTAATCAAAAACCTGAGATATTAGACTAAGAATTAATTTCAGGATTAGACTTGATCTGTTAAACAATTGAAAGTTGATCCGCGACAAAGGAGGAAAAAATGTCAAAGGAATCTTTAAAGTGCCCACATTGTGGAGCTGAAATGGAATCTATAAACACTCCGGAAGCTTCTAGCTGGGGTGGTGAAGTTCATCATGTCTGCTTTAATGACGAATGTTCATACTTCAAAAAGAGCTGGGAAGTGCTTGATAGTCAAGGGGTAGAACGAACAGGATACCGCTGCCGCATAGACCCCAGGGGTGTTTCAGGTCCCCTCGCAGTGTGGTCTGCCGACGCTTTAAAGGACTTGATCTGTGAGAAAAGATAACTAACAAAAACGGTTTTTGAAATTTCTATTCAGTTGGTATGTCAGACAAATTAGGGCGCTTAATAGCGCCCTAATTTGATTAGGGGATAAAAAAGTGGTTTCAGAAACTCTAAAATATTTTAGCGAGGCTGATTTTATTCGTGATGATGAAAATCTGGACAACGAATTCTATTCTAAACCCCGCTTGATAAGTCATCTCGACTCGCTAGCTTTAGAAACGGTGACAGCTATTTACGCCAGGCTAATACCTAAAGAATCTGATGTATTAGATCTGATGGCCGGGCCTGATTCCCATCTTGAGGAACATTTGAATCTTCGGAGTTTAACGGGTTTAGGTATGAATAATGAAGAATTACAGGCTAATAGTAACCTTAACGAGAGAATAATCCATGATCTAAACGCCGACTGGAGGCTTCCCTTTGAAGATAACCGATTCGATGCTGCTATAAACACTGTTTCAGTAGATTATTTAGTAAGACCCGTTGATGTTTTTTCCGAAGTCGGTCGGGTCCTTAGACCTAGAGGGATCTTCATAATTGTTTTTTCTAATAGAATGTTCCCGCCAAAGGCCGTAAATATATGGAAAAATACTCTTGAAAAGGACAGAATAGACTTGGTTAAAAGATTTATTTCTTTGACAGGAAAGTTTCAAATCCAAGGTTATTCTGAAAGTAAAGGCAGACCTAGACCAAAAGATGATAAATATTACAAATACGGTATTCCTAGCGACCCAATCTATGCCATATGGTCTTCCGTAATAAAATAGGCAACCTTGTCTCAATCAAAAGGGATTATCGGAAAGTCAAAAAGATTAAATCGAATGGATTATGCGCTTTTGATCGTGGATATGATTAAGGACAACGTTGATTTGAAAAGGGGCGCAGCTCTGGACATTGAAGCCGGGAAAATAATTCCTGGGATCAACAAATTGGCTAGAGAGTTCCGAGCAAGATCATGTCCTGTAATTTTTGCCTGTGACAGTTTCATGGCTGATGATTTTATTTTTGGTGGACGAATGAAGCCCCATGCAATCAGGGGAACAGGGGGAGATCTTCCGATAAAAGAACTTAATGTTGAACCAACGGATGTGATTTTGGCAAAAAGGCGAATGAGCGCTTTCCACAAAACCGATTTGGATCAAACATTGAGGACCTGGAAGATTAAAACGGTAGTTGTGTGCGGAATAATGACAAATGTATGTGTACTGTTGACGGCTCTGGACGCGCTTCAGAACGACTTTAACGCGATAATTGTTACAGACGCTTCAGCTTGCTACAAGGCGGAATTACATGAAGCGACACTTAAAGTTTATGAAAATCTACCTCTGTTTCCACTTTTTAGGCTGATGTATACAAATGAAATTATTTTGGAAATATCAGCACAATGATAACAACGAGCTAAAATCATCCACTATAAGATAATCTGAATTTTTAAGAATCTTTTTCAACAATCCTTTTTAATAAGCGCGTTAGTACCTTGGCAGTAGTTCTGACCACTGGAATTATTTTTTGATAGTTCATTCTTTTAGGACCAATGATGCCAATGCTTCCGAGTACCGCTCCTTCCGCCTTAATGGGATAAGCGATCAGCGAGCAGGATTCCATTTCGTCGATTCCATGTTCTGATCCTATGAAGATTTGTATTCCTTGAGCCGCCAGGGTTTTATCGAGTAATTTCAGAAGCTGAATTTTATGTTTAAACGTAGCCAGAACTGCCCTTGTTTTCTCAATTTGCGAAAATTCCGGGTCTTCTGCAATATTTGTGGACCCTTCAATAAAAATTTCCCGAGCTGTACTGTCATCTGACAATATTTTATATCCAAACTCCAAAGCCTTGGTCAACATCGCGTCAAATTTGGCCTTTTCATGGCTCAATTCTTGTTCGATTCTTTCTTTCGCCTGTTTTAAATCCAGGTCTTTAAGGATATTGTTTAAATTTCGACTCAAAGATTCCAGGGTATATTGAGAAATGTCGTCATCATCAAAAATCATTTTGTTTTGGACAAAGCCTGTAGTTGAAACCAGCACAACCAATATTCGATCTTTTGCCACTTTTATGAAATCTATCGATTTGAAGGTCTGTTCAGTAGCAGGGGACCCACTTACCACGCCAGCTTGTTTTGAAAGATCCGCCAGAACCCAGGAAGACTGTTTTAATGCGTCACGGATATCCATACCGGCTGCCGCTATCCACGATTCTATAGCTGAAACCTCGGTTTGATTTAACCCTATCGGTTCTAGAATTTTGTCCACATAAAAACGATAGCCTAAATCAGTAGGAACACGACCAGCGCTGATGTGTGGTTGTAAAATGAAACCGAAGTCAGTCAAATCGCTCATGATGTTACGGATCGAAGCTGCGGAAAGGCCTATATCCATTTTCTTGGATAGGGTCCTTGAGCCCACCGGTTCTCCTGTAGCGATATACTCAGATACAATCGTAGCCAGGATTTGTTCTGATCTCTTTCCGATTATGTTCATCTGAACTCCATTAAACAACGAAACCTGTTAATAGGAGTGATTCGTTAAATTTTTACCGAGACCAACTGATAAGCTATTCAGGTTTTTCTAAAGTACTGAATAAAATAATCAAAACATCCTTTGGGCGCTGCTATTAAAGGATCTTCAATCCTTTGTCCATCCAGGAAATCACCGACATGGAACTGACGTCCGTCAAGATATCTTATTTCGCCGCCAGCTGCCTGAAGTATGATACTACCTGCGGCCAAATCCCGGACAGTGACATTTTTCATAATACAGGCGTCGGCGGCGCCTCTAGCAATGTATGCCAAATGCCCGGCGGACGAGCCCAAGTTCCGAATCTTGCCAGGAAAATTACTGCTAAAATCGCAGTGAAACCGAGAGTAAACCAAAACCAAGCTCTCATTATCCACGCTGGGGTCGTGTCGCACATTGATCGGCTTGTCATTAAGGAAAGCTTCTTTTCCAGCGTAAGCGGAGTACAGTTCACCAGTTACAGGTAAATACAAAAAACCTAGAACTGGCCAGAACTTCTCAAAAAGGGCCGCGCTGATGCCCCAAACCGGCATCCCCGCTTGAAATGAAGCCGCGCCATCCAGGGTATCCACGATCCAGAGAAATCTGGGCGCATCATGACCTCTCAATTGTTCTTCACTCAAATCCCTCAAGAATCCATGTCCGTCAAAACTGCCGCCAATTTTGTTCTGAATAATTTCCCACGCGCGGTTTTCCGCTTCGGTTACAAGTTCATCGTCAAATTTAAGTTTTCGATTACCGCGGCCATACATTTCAAGCAAAACAACCCCGCTCTTCCGCAAGGTATTTTCAACAAATTCTTTTAGTGTCCAAAGTTCTCTATCGGTTAGAGATTGAGTTTCTTGAACGGACATAATCTGCTCCTTGTTTAAATGACCCCGAAAAAATCGAGGACTCTCAAATTTTGGGCCGACGCAACGGAAATTAATTCTAAATCCCCATCGTTATGTAAGGTTATCAGAGCGCTTGTGTCAAGCAAGACGATGACCGAGTTCCCCGACTGCCAACTATATGAGCCCTTGCGCTAGAAATTTCCGATAAAATTTTTAGGAGAGAATTTGACCGGGTTAAATGAAAAACATATGGTATAGTAAAGGCTCAACGGTGCTATTATCTGATTAATGCGCTGACTTCAGGGGACGGAAATTATTATAGGATAACAAAACGCTAACGGTAAAACTCCTTGACTTGAAAACGCCATTTCAAGTTTCTATCGAAAACGTTTGGAGATAAAAATGCGGGATTGGAAGCAGAGGTATGCTAACAAATTAGTAAGTATTAACGAAGCGGCCTCTCATGTAAAAAATGGTGATAGAATTTACTTAGGGGGTATGTGTACAGAGCCCAAGACAATCATAGAGGCCGTGGCAAACTCTCGAGTTGAAGATGTTGAAATTGTCCAATTTATCAGAGGGGATTACGCCACTGATCTGGCTGCCAAGATCCCAGGAAGATTTGTAATCAAATCTTTTTTTGTTGGGGGTCGTACAGGTGAACAGGAAAGACCCACGGAAGCTGATTACGTCCCACTTTTCCATTCTCAAATACCGAAATTCTTTAGAAACAGACGAATAGCAATAGATGTTGCGATAATTCAGGTTGCGCCACCTGACCGGTTTGGGCGGTTCAGTCTCGGAATATCAGTTGACACCACAAAATCAGCCGTTGAATCAGCCAGAATTGTAATAGCCCAAGTCAATACCAGAATGCCTCGAACCTGTGGGGATTCTACAATACTGATAGATGAAATTAATTATCTCGTGGAAGCTGATGAGGAATTGTTTGAATTGCCCCAAGAAGAACTGGGCCAAAAAGAGAAAACCATAAGCTATTATTGTGGAGAACTTATTGATGATGGATCAATACTTCAATTTGGTTTCGCAGGGATCTCCCAGGGATTAATGGACCATCTAAAAGACCGGCGTAACCTGGGTTTACACACTGAGATTCTAACAGATCCTTTGGTTAATCTCATAGAATGCGGGGCCGTAGATAATAGCACAAAGAAAATGTACAGGGGGAAGTCACTTGCTACCTGTTGCATGGGAACAAGACGTCTGTATGACTTTGTAGACGATAATTCAATGGTTGAACTTTACCCGAGCGACGTCGTCTTGAATCCTCTGTTCATAGCAGCGAACGACAAAGTAGTAGCTGTAAATCTGGCGTTACAAGTTGATTTGCGGGGTCAAATCAGACAGGGTAACCCAACATGGACAGCATTTGAAGGGTCCGGTGGTGATCATGATTTCATGTTGGGCGCAAGCATGTCAAAAGGAGGACGGTCCATTGTTTGTCTGAGGTCTACATCCATGAAAAGCGGTGGCTCTACAATAGTGCCTTCTTTTGGTCCTAAAGCCGCCGTAATAATGAATCGCGGGGAAGTAAATTACATAGTTACAGAATACGGCATAGCATATCTGGGTGGTAAAACAATTCGGGAAAGGGCCATGGCGCTCATTGAGGTGGCTCACCCGAACCATCGTGAAGATCTCATGAAACAGGCCCGGGAAATGGGATATATTTATCCAGACCAGATCTATTATAAGAGTGTTTCCCCAGAATTAAGACAAAGAATCAGAAGAGACCATGTTTTTAAAGATGGTCTCAAGTGTCACATTCGTGCCATTAGACCGCCAGATGAAACTATGCTGAGAGACTTATTTTATAACCTGTCAGAGAGTTCAGTTTACTTTAGATACTTTAGTCCAAAGCGGAGCATGCCTCATAAAAATGTTCAGGCATATGCGAATCTTAAAGAGGATGAAGGGGTTTCAATAGTGGTGACTACCGGTCCCCGCGAAAATCGAAAAATGATTGCTGAAGCGAGATATATGATCGAACCTGGTGAAGGATATGCTGATTCCGCATTTATGGTGGATGAAAAATATCAGGGCCGGGGAATTGCCACATATCTACTAAATTATTTAATTGAAATAGCTAAAGAGAGAGGTTTGAAAGGATTCAAAGCTGATGTGTTGTTTTCAAATCAGCCAATGTTAAAAGTCTATGAAAAGGTTCCCTATAAAATACATAGGCGTTTTGCCGATGGAGTTGTGAGTCTAAGTTTTCGATTCGACGAGTACAAAGATGAAGATCGAAACAAGGCTCCAGTGGAGTAAAGCACAAATTCTCCTGGTTTGGTTTCCAGATAATTTGAGTTCAAGGAGGTTTTCACGGAAACATGAATTCATCCGTCGTCATTCCGGGTGAAGAAGTATGCCTGGCGCTTTTGAAGAAATATTCCACACCTGATCATATTGTGCGACACTGTCAAAAGGTGTGGGAAGTTGGACAATTCCTTGGGAAAAGCCTGATTCAGGAAAACTATCACTTGGACATGTCTTTACTCCTGGCATCTTGTCTGCTCCACGATATTGGAAAGTTTACGTGCATAATTTCGGGTAAGAAACATCACGACATTGTCGGACAAGAAATTTTAATTCAGGAAGGCCTTCCTGATGTGGGAATGATAGTAGCTCAGCATGTTGTTTTGGGTGGCCCAAAAGACAGACCTGTGGCAGAAGAGCATGTTGTCTTTTATGCGGACAAACGCGTCATGCATGATCAAATAGTTAGCCTGGAAAGCAGATTTATTTATCTCAACGAGACATACGGTAAAACTACAGAAGCCTTAGATCGTTTGTCATTTATGAAGCAGGAAACAATAGACATAGAAAGCGCCATTTTTGAAATCCTGAAGTTCGGGCCTGAAGAAATTTCGGATTTAAATGGAACAATCAATCAAAGACCTTAGCTCTGTAAAAACGAAAACATTCATGAGTGAAAAGCAAGCTGTTGTTCTTTTGTCAGGAGGAATTGATTCCACCACCACTATGGCAATAGCCAAATCTGAAGGTTTTCAGATTTGCGCATTGAGTTTTGATTATGGGCAGAGACACAAGGTGGAGCTCAATGCTGCGAGAAAGATAGCCGAACATTTCAAAGTTCTGAGACATTTGATTATCGAAATCCCACTTAGAAAAATAGGGGGATCGGCCCTGACTAGTGACATCGAAGTGCCGAAAGGGATAATAGTTGAACAAATAGGCTCGGTCATACCAATTACTTATGTGCCGGCCAGAAACACCATATTTCTGGCTTTTGCGCTTGGTTTGGCGGAAGTAATCGGGGCAGAGGACATATACATTGGAGTAAACGCCCTGGATTACTCGGGCTATCCGGATTGCCGACCAGAGTTCATACAATCTTTTGAAAATATGGCCAATCTGGCTACTCAAAAAGCTATAGAAGGAAAAATGAAGGTAAAAATTCAGACACCTCTAATCAAAATGTCCAAGGCTCAAATTATAAAAAGGGGTGTAGAACTGGGAATAGACTATGGTCTTACTCATTCTTGTTATGATCCGGCTGATTCAGGCGCCGCTTGCGGGGCCTGTGAGAGTTGCGTATTGAGGAAACGGGGATTCGAGGAAGCAGGCGTTTTGGATCCAACAAGGTATGCGCTATTTTGATCGGATATGGGGCTCAAATGGTTTAGCGATGGCAATGACAAGTTAGAAGGTTCTGCAATCCAGAATTAGGAATGAGGCGCAGATGGTAAAATATTTCCAGGACAACATAGCGTCGACAGGTTCAACTCCGTTGGTAAAATTGAACAAAATCCAGGGAGTTCAGGAAGCCACAATTCTTGTGAAAGTTGAAGGTCGCAATCCAGCGTATTCAGTTAAAGACCGTATAGGGGTCTATATGATCAGGGACGCTGAAGAGAGAGGTGTAATGCGACCGGGTATGGAGATAGTAGAGCCGACTAGTGGAAATACAGGAATAGGGCTTGCCTACGTTTGCGCAATCAAAGGTTATCCTTTGACTCTGACCATGCCGGAGACCATGAGTTTAGAAAGACGTAAGGTCCTAAAAATGTTTGGGGCCAGTATCGCGTTGACAGATGGCGCCAAAGGCATGAGAGGGGCCGTGGAAAAAGCTGAACAGATAGTCTCAGGCGCTCCTGATAGATATTTTATGCCACAGCAATTTGAAAATCCTGCTAATCCAAGGGCCCACGAAGAAACAACAGGCCCCGAAATATGGGAAGAAACTGGAGGGAAAATAGACGCCTTTGTTAGCGGGGTAGGCACTGGTGGCACAATAACGGGGGTTTCGAGATTTATTAAACATACCAAGAAAAAAAAGATGAAATCTATAGCAGTTGAACCACTGGAAAGTCCTATCATCACTCAAACCCTTCAAGGTATGGAAACCATTCCCGGACCCCACAAAATTCAAGGTATCGGAGCAGGCTTTATTCCCAAGGTGCTAGACCTGTCGTTGATTGATGAAGTTGTTCAGGTTTCAAGTGACGAAGCCATTCACTACAGTCGTTTACTGGCCAGAGAAGAAGGATTGTTAAGCGGGATATCTTCTGGAGCCGCGGTCTATGCCGCCATTATTCTGGCACGGAAGAAAGAATTTCAGGGTAAGACCATAGTCGCCATATTGCCCAGTGCGGGTGAACGTTATTTAAGCTCGGTATTGTTTGAACACCTGGATGATTAAATTGATTTGTCCAATAGGAAACTGATCGCTTTAATGAGGAGGTTGGCTCTATGGAACATAGGGATGATTGTATTTTTTGTAAAATTGTCAAAGGAGAAATCCCTTGTATTAAAATTTATGAAGATGAAAATGCCCTGGCATTCATGGACATAGCTCCATTAAACCAGGGACACGTCTTGATAATCCCCAAAAGCCATTATGAAACAATTCTGGACATTGAGCCTGATGTATTTGGAAGGTTGGGAAATGTTGTGGCTAGAGTCTCCAAAGCTGTTCAAAAAACTTTAAAACCTGATGGAATAAATGTGATGCAATTAAACGGTAAAGCCGCAAATCAGGTTGTGCCTCATTTGCATATTCATGTAGTCCCGCGAAAATTTGGAGACGGCCTGTCTATTTGCGCGTGGAATCCAATTCCAGGATCTATGGATCAGATAAAATCTACGGCTGAAGCCATAAAAGCTTATTTATGATTTGAAGTCTAAATCAGCTCAACAGAATAAAATGCCAACAGGGAACGAGAAAAAGGAAATTAGTTTTAAAACTCAAATTCAACCTGATTTCTTTAATTACTTTGGCAAGGACCGTTGGCTTCAGGTGTGGCTTGCTGAAAAAAGAACTCGATTAACATCAGCTATTTTCCCTCCTCTAGAAAAAATTGGCCTAGTGCCGGATACAATTTCTTATATTGGTATTGCTCTTCTGACAGGGGTCATTCTCTACTTTGTTCGAAAACCATGGTTAGCCACAATCTTTTTACTTGCGCACGTGTTTTTTGACGGTCTTGACGGGGCTTATGCCCGTAACGTAGGAAAGGCGTCTCAATCCGGAGCTTTTACAGATCTTGTATGCGATCAATTTGGAATGATCGTGGTGTCCATGCTGGCCATATTCCACCATTTGGTGGAACCATTGATCGGGGCCGCGTACATAAGTCTGTACCTGATCGTGGTAGTCTTTGGAGTAATCATTAATGTAATGGGGATTGGCTCCAGGATCACTATCACGAGTAAATACTTTCTCTATATGGTTTACGGTCTATGGGCTTTTAGTGGGATAAATCATTTTTCTTTCTTGATGACCTTTTTTTCATGCGTGATGGCAATTGAAGTTTTGGCTGGATATGTTCGTCTGAAAGCCGGCATAAGAAAGAAATTCGATTCCCAAGAGCGTTTCAAACTGGGAGATACATATTCCGGGCCAGTAAATTATATTTTAAATACAGCCATTCCGTTATTAACATTAATAGCGATCCTTATCTGTGGAAACTGGGTCCCGTTGAGGGCTATCATGGATAAGCCCAACACGGCGCTTAAATGGAAAGAAGGTCAAGCAATTGCCTTTCCCGAGCAAAATTCCAGACTTCTCTCCTTTGGGGTATGGAATAACAAGTGGTTAGCGTTTTTCGAAAATGGAAAAAGTACCAAAGAAATTAGGGTTTTTAATCCTGACGGCTCATTTAGCGGGGAAAACTTTGAGGCCCCGGCCTATATCCAACCTGCTTGTGAAGAATTACCTGTTGATGGAGATACTTTACTGATCGCAGATAGCAACACCAGGTTGGTTATGGGGATTGATCTTAAAGCTTCGCTGGCTGCAAAAAAAACTGTGATAACACTTACACTCCCGTTCGGGTATTTACGAATGACCGCCATAGCGACCACACGCTGGAACAATAAGACAGTTTGGTTAGTCGCCAATTATCTTTACACCCGTAAAACCTATGTTGTTGACCCGGATATAGCCTTGAAAAAGGGCTCTGTTTTGGGTGGAGTAATAGCGTCATACACAAATGGGGGTTTCCCGTCAGGTCTGGTAGTAGCAAATGGCGAAGTCATAGAACTCAATAAATCACCATTCAATTCACTAGTCTACACGGCTCAATTTGATAGAATGTTGCAAGGCGTAAATCTGTTGCAGGCTTCCCTGAAGAAAATAGCTCCACCACAAGAAAAATGTTTGGGGCTTAGCATATCAGGTGAGGAAGTAATGCTGGTTTCAGAACAGGGAAGAACTTTCCATGTCCCTTTGAGCAAGGTTTTAGGAAAGAATTCGTTGGAATTCAACACTCATCATTCCTCTTTAACCAAATCCGAAGTTGTAAAGAATACGTTTTCACACTAAACTCCCTCACGAAACAAGTCTTGATCGGAACATCTTTCAAACTCAGACCGGGCAAGGTTTTGGAGACTTAATGGATAAAATTAGAAACTTTTGCATCATAGCCCATATTGATCATGGAAAATCCACATTGGCTGATCGGTTGCTCCAGATTACGGGAGTAGTCGGGGATCATAATTTTCATGATCAGATGCTCGACACGATGGATATTGAACGAGAGCGAGGGATTACTATCAAGAATCAATCTGTAGCGTTACCTTACACGTCTTCTGACGGTATTCACTACACACTCAATTTAATAGATACACCAGGTCACGCTGATTTTTCATACGAAGTTTCTCGCGCGCTTGTCGCCTGTGAAGGAGCGTTACTTGTCATAGACGCCAGCCAGGGTGTCCAGGCCCAAACTCTGGCCAATTTTTACATGGCGGTTGAACAGGACCTTGAAATTATCCCTCTAATTAACAAGATCGATTTGCCAGCCGCGGATATTGATAGAGTCAAGGGGCAGATTTCCAAGGATTTGGGACTAGACCCGGATTCGGCAATACTGGTTTCCGCAAAGGAAGGCACAGGCGTCAAAGAGGTACTGGAAGCCATAGTGCAAAAGATACCGGCCCCTAAAGGCGATCCCAATTTACCTCTAAAAGCTCTTATTTTTGATTCACACTGGGACTCATATACAGGAACAGTTGTTCATATCCGGATATTTGACGGCACAATAAAACCCGGTCAAACAATAAGACTCTGGGCAATAAACGCTAATTACAAAGTTGAAGAAACGGGAATTTTCCTGATTGAGCGGAAACGTGAAAAGCAGCTATCAGCAGGGCAGGTAGGCTACATAATCGCGGGCATCAAAACTGTTAGCGACACGAGAATAGGTGATACCGTAACCCTTGAAGACAATCCATGCGAAGCGCCTTTAAAGGGGTTTAAAATTGTAAAGCCAGTCGTGTTTTCTTCATTTTATCCCATTTCATCCGATGATTATCAGGAACTTTTCGAGGCCCTGGAAAAACTGAAATTAAATGACGCTTCCCTAACCTTTGAAAAGGACCATTCAACAGCACTGGGCCATGGTTTTAGATGTGGATTCCTTGGACTATTACATCTTGAAGTGGTTCAGGAACGGCTCGAAAGAGAGTTTAATCTTTCTTTAATCCTAACGGCTCCCTCGGTTCAATATATAATAGTCTATAAAAACGGCTCGGAAGAAATAATAGATAATCCGGCCAAATATCCAGACCCTGTCGCGATTGAAGACTCCAAAGAGCCCTTTATAAGGGCTTCAATAATCTTACCTGAACAATATCTGGGAACAGTAATCAGTCTGTGTATAGATCGAAGAGGTATTCAAAAGGACATGACCTATTTAGACTCCGGCCGGGTGGAGCTTACTTTTGATTTACCGTTAGCGGAAGTCCTTTTCGATTTTTATGACAAGCTGAAATCAGTTTCTCGTGGCTACGCGTCATTCGATTATGAATTTCTCGATTATCGGCCTACGGAACTGGCGAAAGTTGACATTATGGTGGCTGGCGAAAGAGTAGACGCCTTGTCCATGTTGGTCCACAAAGAACGGGCTTATCAACGTGCCCGAAAAGCTTGTGAAAGACTGAAAGATGAAATTCCGCGTCAACTCTTCAAGGTTGCGATTCAAGGAGCGATAGGGGGTAAAATAATTGCCAGAGAGACTGTTTCCGCTCTTAGAAAAGATGTTCTGGCGAAGTGCTACGGTGGGGATATAACACGTAAGAAAAAACTGTTGGAAAAACAAAAAGAGGGCAAGAAAAGAATGAAACAGGTCGGTAACGTTGTTATTCCTCAGTCAGCGTTTCTCGCCGTGTTAAAGACCGATACTGATGAATAGGAGTAATTGAAATTTGAAGAAACCTGGTTCCCAGAACTCAAAATGGGAGCCAGTGTTGAGGGTATACGATATGCGATTGTAAAGGACACACGGGTCAAATAGGGACACACGTTATGGATTTTTTGATAAAAAATATACCTTTTGTGCCATATTTGATCAATCTGAGGCGGCCATGCTGAAATCGGAACTCGAGCAAATCATAGCCAACGGAGAGAATTCCGGAGTTGAATTCAAGCGGGACGATTGCCGACCCGAACAACTGGCCAGAGAAATCGTGGCTATGGTCAATCTCAATGGCGGGATTGTCCTGCTCGGTGTTGAAGATGACGGCACGATCAGTGGAATCCAGCGCAAGGGCCTTGAAGAATGGGTTATGGACAGTGTAGTAGCCAGAAAAATCCACCCGCTAATACTTCCCTTTTACGAAGAAATACAAATCGATGATCAAAAAAGAGTGGCTGTGATTTCCTTCACCCGAGGGGTCGCCAAACCGTACGTGCTACGACACAACAACAGGGAAGACATATACATACGAGTCGGAAGTACTTCCCGGTTAGCCACGCGGGAACAACAGGCGAGGCTTTTCGCTTCAGGTGGACTACTTCACACAGAGTTGTTGCCGGTTTCAGGAACGACCATTGATTCACTTGATCTTGATCGCATCGAAGATTACCTCCGCAACGTAGTAGAGGATCCTGAAATCCCGTCCACCGACTTGGCCTGGGGAAAACGACTTTGCAATCTTGGCTTCATGTCAGATGTTCGTGAGATCAGGCCGGTATGTTCAATCGTAGGACTAATGCTTTTTGGATACTTGCCAAGGCATTTTTTGAGACAGGCGGGCTTGAGATTAATGGTCTTCGCTGGACCGGACAAGGATTATCAGGCCCAGTTGGATGAAATCCTGGATGGCCCAATGGTGGGCCGCTGGAAAAAAGCTGGAGATGAAGTCAGGCGATTAATAACCCCTGGTGTCATCGAAGATTTCCTACGAATAATACGTCCTTATATTAGCGAAGAAACAGGAGTCATTGAAGATCAGTTAAGACGTGACAGGATTTGGCATTATCCGGTGGAAGCAGTGCGTGAAGTAATAGTAAACGCTCTCGCCCACCGCGATTGGACTCGATCCGTTGATATCGAAGTATCCGTTTATTCCGACCGGTTAGAGGTGATTAGTCCTGGGGCGCTTCAGAACTCCATGACTGTGGAAAAAATGATAGCCGGCCAACGGGCGCCCCGGAATCCGTTAGTAGTAGAAGTTCTAAAAGATTATGGGTACGTAGACGCTCGTGGGATGGGAATCAGGACCAAGGTTATACCGCTGATGCGGAGACAAAATCGAACAGAACCACTCTTCGAAGCCACGGATGATTTCCTCAAAACAACCTTGTTCAGAGGTCCAACCAAGCCATCAGGGTCATGAAAAAACAGATGAAAGATCTGTTGTTACTAAAAAAATCGATGACGTCTCATGTGCCGAAGGAGCTACCCTATTATAGGGGATTTGCGGGAGCAATGAAGCCTTCATTTTCTGTAATCATATACCCCACGCCCCGTCTTTTTCCCGAGATGTCCCGCTTTGACGAGCTTGACCAAGAGAGGGGCCGGTCTGTATTTGTCACCCAGTTCACGATGGAACGTGTTCATGCATGCCAGAAGAATGTCCAAGCCGAAAGCGTCTGCTGCGGCCAAAGGCCCCAAAGGCAAGCCGAGACCCAACACGCATGCCCGGTCTATGTCTTCGGGAGCCGCTAAACCTGTTTCCAGCGCAAAAAAGGCTTAATTAACCATGGGGAGGTACAGACAGTTGATAAGAAACCCGGGTGAATCTGTGACAGTGACAGTTTGTTTTCCGCATTTCTCTAAGAAATCAACAATCGTGTCGTGGGCCGTGTCAGAGGTTTCCAGGAAGAAGTGAACAGATTTCAAACCAGCCGCGACTTTTTCCTCGGATGTATCAACCATAGACGATTTGTAACCGCCGCCTGCAGACACGATCCCGATCTGGCTGCCCATTGTCCCCATGCCAACTATACAAACTTTACTTATCTGCACTGGACACCTCCCGTGGGCCAGATATGCCCCGAATTAGATTGTTTTACATCAACCAGGAGGTAACTTCTCAAAAAACCAGGAGGAACTAATCATGCGATATTTCAGGCCATACTAGTCTTTCTACTTGGATAATATCGAAATTTGGTAAACTTTAGCTTTTGCCGTAGAAGATTCCCACGGTCTTTTTAATCGCATTTCCATTCTGGTATTTCCCGGCTTCAATGGAACGAACATGAAGATCTGTTTACCAGGCGCTCCCAAAAGTTTTGAATCCGGCTTTTCATACCAGGATTTCTTGAGTTTGAGAAAAGCCTTATCATAATTAGCGGACCAGCTATATCCGGTACTTCCAATTGCAGCTTTAGGTACAATGCGAAAGGGTTGCTTTGATATTGCATTGATTTCATTGTCTGAGGCGTAACTATTTTGCCACGACCCAAAGGCTAGGACAGCAATGAAAAACAAGCCTTTCAAAACCTTTTTCAGATTATTGACGATATTGAATGAGTTTGCCAAAGGATATCCATCCTGTTTGAACTAGATCAGTTGATTACGGTCGTCGCCCTCCAAAAATTGCCAACTCGAAATACTTAAAAAAGCAATCTACATCTGTATATCCGATTTTTCTTAACCATTCACATTGAGTCTCTACTGAGCTGAAGAGATTCGCTACCCTCTCAGGCCGCTCAAAGTACTCCTTTTCGATCAAAGCCCGCGACTTGTTTGCCCCCCGCTGAACAGCTAAATCGTAGAGCGAATCAATCCGAATATGATCCCAAAGTTCAGCAATCCGATTGGTCGGAGAGGCTACATGCTCTATGTTGATGAACATACCGCCAGGGGCCAGCATGTCAAAAATTTCAGTGTATAATTGCCGCTTACGCGTGTCAGGTTGATGATGAATGGAATAGCCCGACACAACCAAGTCGAGAGGAGAATACTCAAACACGGCTTTAATCCACTCAGGTCCACTGTAATCAACGGTACAGAAATGAATTGATCCGAGCATCCTTTGAAATTTTGCTCTAGCCGCTTCAAGCATCGGAGTTGAGTGATCCGCAAGGATAGCCCTAGCATCCTTGTAATTCTCCAGGATCACGGCTGCAAGGATTCCGTCACCGCACCCCAGATCCATAAAACTGTGAATTGGGCGACATAGGTGTTTAATCAGCCTGATCATGACTTCGATCTGTTCTTGGATTAATGGACGCGAATCTTTTCGGTCAAGATAATGAGCCACCACTGATTCGGACTTCCATATTGTATGGTCTATTTCAGCCATGTCTTTTTTCCTAACCCAATATGCGTCTTTAAGCCGGGGATCTTGCCATGATTCAATGTCCCCGTCTGGCAACCAACAGCTTTTCTCTCAAGTTTTGTCCAATTGGAATTTAAATTATAAAACCCCCGGCATTTCCGGGGGCACTTGATTTCTGTTGAGTTCAACTAACTGAGGGTTGATGCTGCGCTTAGTCTCTGGCTAACATAACGCTGCTGGCTTTGATCAGAACTTTAATTTCGTCCCCGACCTTGATTCCCAGTTCTTTGACGGCTTCAACAGTAATAGTAGATGTGATGGTGTTTCCTCCACCGATGTCCACCTTTACCAGCGCGGCAACCATGCCTTCCTGAATCTTCGCAACCTTCCCTTTGATTACATTTCTAGTGCTAAGTTTCATGGTCGGTTCTCCTGTTAACCCAAGACGTTGATAATTATAAGTTATTGTTAAATGTATAGCCTGTCAAGCTGAATCATCCCCACGGTTCCGTCAAAGTCTATCCTCTAAGTAGGATCTTCGGGCAGAGTAATACACGTAAACGATGTTTTAGGGGGATTGGAGCCGAGGCGTGACAGAAAGGAGTTCCTTTCTCATTAAAAACAGAGATTCTAACGATGCCTAGGGCATGGCTATACTCGGAGAACTCCTTTTCATAGGTGATCTTAGTCAGTCTTAGTTTTTTTACAGACCGATCAGGGCTGGGGCAAGATGGGTCTTAAACGAAAACCACCGGAGGGTCTTTGCAATATTGGTAGCCCCACATCTTCGGAATATGCTGATCACAAGGTTCTTCAATGAGGTAAAAATACGCGGAGCGTTTCCGGTCCTGATCTGCGATCGGTCTTCATCAAATGTGACGTCTCGAACCCAATGAAGGCTATTTTCAATGGACCAATGGCCCCGGTTGAGTTCGAGAATTCGTTGTGGAGAAGCCTGGTTAACCGAAAGGCTGGTGACTCCATAGACCGTTTCATAAGATTCTCGATTTTTCTTTATATGAGATACTTGGCGGTGGATACAGAAAACCTGGCGCACATACGGGAAATTCAAATAGCCGTTCAGTTCTTGAATGGTCCAGATACTGCGGACTTCTATTCGTCCATGCCCTTTGTCGATTGTTTGGTATTGAGGGGAAGCGTCAACCAAGTTAAGATCTTCCAGATCTTTTTTGAGGGTAGGCTGGTTATCCTTAACAGTGAAGACATAGTCCGCTTTTTTTGTTCGACCAGGTAACGGGCCGTTTCTTGTTGGGTATGCAATGCGTCCAGAGTAGCTACGCTGCCTTCTATAGGCAGCGGGTCAAGTAGTTTTCGGACCACGGTAATTTCATTTGTGGTGGGATGAACGCAGAAAGCAGCTTAACCTGCCGACCGTCAGAGGTCCGCGCTCCTTTGAGAGTCTTGCCGTCTATTGCGATATCGGCTCCGGTTCCCATCATGGACTGAGTCCAACTCATTAGAGCTAAGTCTATAGCTTGTGCGTCGACAGACTGCAGAAAGCGACGGATTGAAGGTTCGCTGGGAGATTCATACAATTTGGTCTTCGGGTTTCTTCGGCATCGCAGGCGTTTGAGCATCTTTTGAGAGCACGCTTTACCCCATTGCGCTATGGCGTCGAAGCTTCTGGCTCCACATATTATGGCGCAGACCGCAATAGATGGAATGGCCAGTCGGTGGCGCCGGATTCCTCGAGGCATGCGTGAGTCGGGCCTTGAGAAGTAGGTCAGCATTATTACAAGACAGTCCCATTGATGTGATCATAGGTTTGAGTTCCAGTTGGATATATGGGTTGGCAAGTATTTTGGCTGCGTCCGGCCGAAGGGGCCGGACAAAGACGGATTTAATATGCCCGTGATGGACGTATTTGTCGTGGCGCCCTAGTATATCCTAGAAAGATCCATCCAGCTGCCCTGTAACAAACGCCCCGAAAGAGCTGGGGATCAACAAAGGTCTCCGCAAGCCGGATCGGGTGGCGATAAGCCGCCTGCCAGTCATCGGACAAGCGTTTTAGGTTGAGGGCAAGAATACGTGATGCAAGGTTAGGCGCTTTGACCTCGGGAAGAATAAGGAAACGGCAGTTGTTAGCTACCAATGGGAGGTGTTTCAATTTAAGCGTGGGAGTCCAACCGATCCATTCATCACGAGCTTTGCGCTTGAGAGCGGCGGCGGCCCACCCCAACAAGGCGAGCCAACGATCTTCATAGACCGCCACATAGCGCAGCGATTCTCCTATAAGCGACTGGAACCCCAGATAGTGATGCTCCCGCATCAGTCGGTCCCACTGCTCTCGTTCAACAGCCCTGACCGGCCGGAGTTCGACACGACTGACTAATTCCAGAGCTTCCGCTTGTCCTTTGTCCCCAAAATCATTCATGCCCCACTTGATAATAAATTTTTGCGCGAATGTTCAGAAATTAATACTTCTCTTGTAAACAATGACTCTTATGCTTGACTATGACATGGCCCTGGAATCATCCCAATTGAATTTATGGCGTTGGTCTCAGCGAGGTTGACACCAATGGTGACGGTTACATGACAGATGCTTCGTCTCTTACCGCCAACTTAAACATTTATGGAACGTTCTTTTATGCGAACCGGGGCTTCCAAGGTTTGGGGCTGGGCGGTTAACCCGAACCGTGAGATTCAGGGGATCTTTGGGTTCCAGGGGATGATGGAAGTAACTTTCTAGGCGCCGGTTAGTGACGCTCTAAGGCTTTGTCGCTCAGCGAGTGGCGACGCACACACCGGACTCAGGGACGGGATGCCCATGAACGAAGATTCGACGACCCTGCGTCGCTCGTAGTGAATGAGGCGCCCATCCCCTACGCTTCCCCCTCAAGTTATCTGGCTATCTGGGCCGAATAGCTTTAATAAGCGCTGGAACTGCCGGCGCGCCGATTGCGATCAAAATGTCTTCAGCTTTTTGAGCCAATTTTGGGTCGGTCCCTGTTAACAGTTTCACTAGAGAATCAACAGGGATTGTGCCCATAATAGTTAGAGCCATAGACGCAGCCTGGGCCGTTTTCTGATCTTTAGACTCGAGCGCTGTTAACAATGGCGGCGCTGCGGCTTCACCAATCCTGGAAAGGGCCTGAATCGCTAAATCCACATCAGGCCCTTTTCCTTTTTTTAAAACCTGCATCAGTGGATCGACAGCTTCTTGACCTATATTTTCAAGCGCGAGGGAAGCGCCTTCCCGGACCCTCCTGTTTTGATCCCCCAGCAATTTTATGAGTTCAGGGACCGCTGGAGCGGCTTTGGCGCCGAACCCTGTCAGCGCAATGGAGGTTGTTTCACGCACGAGAGCGTCTTTATCATGTAACATATTGATCAGAGCTGGTAATGCTGGCGTCGCTTCATTACCGAGTTCGGTTATAGCTTCCACAGCATTGAGCCGGATTACTTCGCTCGGATTCGTCAAGTCTTTAACCAAAACCGGAAGTATGTCTTTTACCGGCGTCCCCGATTGTTTGAGTTGCCTGACCGATTTGACGGAAGAGGTGGAGTCGGATGGAACTGTCCCCTGTTGGGCCCCGTTTGTTTTACCTTGAGCGATGGCCATAGCGGAAACAAAAACAAGCGTACCGCAAAAAACAATATAAACGACTATCTTCATTGCGTTTCTTCTCATTTATGACTCCACTAAAGTTTGGTTTGACAAGTCGAACCAGGTGTTGTCAGGCAGTTATCCTTGTGGTCTTGGTAAACTCACCCAATTCAATAGGAATAATTACCTTGAGTATGACCGTAAGCGTGAGCGCTCCAATAGACCAAATGCCGATTGAAACCAGAATTTCTATTAAAGTAGGGGCGTATTCCCAAACTTCACCAAGGGTGGCTGGTATAAAACCCGGAATTATAAGTCCCATGCCCTTTTCGATCCAGATGCCGATAATGATGAGGACGCATCCTATGTTAAGAGTCAGAAAACGTTTTCTTGTATATGGTATGAGAAAAATAACAAACGCTATGATGTTAAACGTGAATGCGGTCCAGATCCACGGAACCAAACGCCCTTTACCCTGTAACCCAACATAAAGGTATTCTAGTGGTGACAGATGGTGAGTATCAGAATAAAGTTCCTTGAAAAATTCTGCTCCAAGAAGAAACAGGTTAATCGCCATTGCGATCGAAATCATTTCCGCGATCTTGAACAGGGCTTCGTTCTTGACATGAAATTGTGTGTAATACCGTACTAACTGGAAGAGTAGGATTATCAGAGCAGGACCTGAGCAAAAAGCAGACGCGAGAAATCTAGGCGCCAGGATAGAAGCGTTCCAGAAAGGGCGAGCGGCAAGGCCATTATAAATGAAGGCCGTGGTTGTGTGAATGCTGACGGCCCACGGGATTGAAAGCAAAATGAACGGAAGTATGAAGCGCATGTTTACGGGTTTTTCGTTGTACGCCTTGTAAAGGATGTAGCCGGGAATAAACAAATTAAGGAAGAGATATCCGTTGAGGACAACAATGTCCCACCCCAGCATAGACCTGGGGAGATTAAGGATCCCGAGACCGGGAATCAGATGCCACGCTCGGTCTGGTCGCCCCAGATCGGCCGTAACAAACATTAAACACATCAGTAAAGCGCTTACGGCAAGGGCTTCTCCAATTATTACGATGTCCTTTATCGGCCCAAAGTCATAAAGATACGCTGGAATTATAAGAAGAACAGCAGCAGCGGCGACCCCAACCAGAAACGTGAAATTGCCGATATACAAACCCCATGAAACATAACTGGTCATTCCTGTTACGATCAGCCCCAACCTCATCTGCTTGACGTATGCCCCTATTCCAATAATGATCATAATGAGCAGAAACACAACCCATACGTAATAAAGCGGCGTTCCTTTGATTATCCTTTGCGTGGCCCCAACGAAAAATCTACCCATGACGCCCTCTCAAACCTTAAATCGAGAAGAAATAGTAAAATTTGGGTTGTGTGTTGAGTTCTGATTTCAGTCTAAAAACACGCTTCGTCTGGATTATCCGGCTGATTTCACTCTCCGGATCCAGGAGGTTTCCAAATTTCCTGGCGCCTACCGGGCAAACCTCGACACATGCGGGATATCGACCCTTTCGAACTCTTTGAATGCAGAAAGTGCATTTCTCAACCACATTCCTCATCCTTGGCCTGTTTCCAAGATAATGGGTATTGACGTTAACTTTGTCCGCAGGGATTACCGGCTCGGCAAAATTGAACCATCGGCCCATATATGGGCAAGCGGCCATACAGTACCGACATCCGATACACCAGTTGTAATCAACCACCACAATGCCATCCGGCTCGGTCCACGTCGCCTGGACCGGACAAACTTTAGTGCATGGAGGATTGGCGCAATGCTGGCATTGAACGGGCATATAGTAGTGCCCTTTTTCCGGAACTTCCTCGGGATCATAATAGATGGTGGAATGTTCGAGGTCCATTTCGCCATCTTTAAATCTAAGGACTCTAATGTATTGAATCTGGGGATCACGGGATTGGTTGTTCTCGTCGACGCATGCGTAAACACATCGTCTGCAACCGATACATCTCTGGAGATCCAACGCGTATCCAAAGAGAGTCGCGTCAATGGGACCTTCAGTCCCTACTACAAAATCTTTCCCATATTTCTCTTTATATTCTGTTCTGAGTCTTTCGACAGTTTGCTCAATTTCTCCCTTTGTCATCCTTCTAAAATTATTCTGAAAAAATTCCTGCCATGAGCAAGACCCCAGCATCATCGTTGCCAGGACACCCGCTGCGCCTTGAAAGAACATTCTTCGGTCGATCAATTCCTTTTGACTCACTTCAATTGAAGTTGCGTCCGATCGACGGGCGTCCTGCAGTTCACTGATCCGGCCTGATTTTTCCAATTTTTCTTTGCTCATGATCAGTTGACCCTTATTTCTTTGCCTGAGGTTCTTTGGGTGTCCGAGGTTTTTTAGGCGGGGGCATCGGGGCTAATGGCTTAAATCGCGGCGAATGGGGATCATGGCAACTTACGCACAAATAATAACTTTTTGTCCCATTCCAAAAACCGGTCCTTTTACCGTGTATACCATAGCGCCAATCCCGGTATTTGGTTCCATGGCATTTTCCACAGAGTAAATAGGAATGCTCGAAATCTATCGGCTTGCCATCACTCAGAGGTAACAGATAATTTCGGTTTTCAGGGTTGTGACAATCCAGGCACCATAGACGGACACCGCCGTGGTTGAGTTTAATATTCGTGTGGACAAGAAGGTCCTCTCGGCGCTTGAAATTGACAGGAAAATCCTTTTCAGGGCCATGACACGCCCGACACGGCGTAATTGTCTTTGACAGTGGTTTCAGCGGGATTGGAAACTCCTGATCAGTGGGATGCTTAGATTTCACATTCGATTCCTCCGAGTCAACCTCAGATTGCGCCCAGGTAAACCCTGATCCACGGAGCTGAAATCCCGTTAAAAACACTGAGATCGCAAAAGCTGTCAGGCATATCACAGTTCTGTTTGTCATAACTCTCGCCCTGAAAAGATGGCCTGATCGTTTGATTTACTACTTCGCTTCTTTCCCGCCGTATCTCTGCTGATAAAACTCTTCCACTTTCTGAAGTTGTTCCTTGGTCATACCTTCTTTGTACCATTTGTGCAGAGGGTTACTGAAAATATACTCGTTCAGGATAGGAGCGGCAGGGGCTTTTCCTCCCATGACTTGTTCCACTTCTGGAATGAATTTTTCGTAGAAATCTTTCGCAACTTCATAAAGGCCGTGCCACCAAGTGTAATCTGGACCCATCATGGCCGCGCCATGTCTGGCCCTTCGACCCTGGTGATGCCAAATTTCGTAATATGTCCAGTCAAGTTTATCCGCAAAATCAGTTTTAGAGATTTTGCCCATTTCCCGTAGCTTGTTTCGCACATTCGTAGCTGGAATAGCGAATTTGGTGTTGTACAGGTCTACCAGAGAATCAAACTGGGTATAAAATGAATTGATCATGAAGTCACTGTGGCATTGACTACACACGTCCTGCATACGCTCCCTTCGAGCCTTCCATTCAGTAAGTTTTATGGAAATGGGCGGTCTCAAGGTCCAGGAAATCCGGGCCCCGACTTCGTGAGTGGCAGGTTGATTCGGCGTCGCGCTTATGTGACATGTGGCGCAAGTGGCCGCATCCTGATAATCAACGCCAACAATCCATTGATCACGGTCCATGTTTAATTTGTCTCTGAACGCCTGATACAAAATACCGTGTTTGGATTCGCGGAAAACCTCCATTTGTGGATGGTCTGGTCCTAGGTGACATTTTCCGCATGAGTCCGGACGTCGAGCCTGCTCTTTGGAAAAGCGGTGACGTGTATGACAAGCGGCGCAACTGCCTTTGCTGCCGTCGGGGTTGATTCTGCCTATGCCGGTGTTTGGCCATGTAATCGGGTCCAGTTGACCGTTTGCAAGAACTTTCACATTTGACCCGTGGCACTGACGGCAACCGTTCGTCACTGCGGCAGGTCCTCCAATAACAGACCCAAGGTAATTATCAAGTGAATTCAGTATGTCAGCCGCTTTAGCGTGGTGGGAAGCCTGCTGTTGATCAAACTGTTCCTTGTGACACCGGGAGCAGTCTTTCGGACTGACAATAGTCGATATCCAAAAACCGCGGTGATCAAATCCGCCCGGTTTCCCCGGCGTTTTGTCGGTCTTCTTTTCAGCCTTATGACAGTCGTAACAGTTTACGCCCATCTGCCCCATTCTTCCGAGACGCCACATCTTGTAAAGACCAGGGGTCTTCAGCTCGTGACACTTGATGCAAACTTGGCCTTCAGGGGCCCCATAAAGTTTAGGATCGACCTTCGACGCCCCATGAGTCAGATTGCATGACACAAAAACCGAAATTGCGACCAGGATGAGAACTCTTCTCATGATTTCGACTCCCTGTCTCGGTATTCTTTGAACAGTTAAAAGTTTTTGCTACTGATTAATATATTTGTTGGAAAGTCCCCATTGCCATTTTACCGGGAGTTCCCGTCGCTAACGGAGACTAAATTCTCTTGTGTGACGATTATGACCAATCAAGAAATGATATGTAAAAGTGTGTTAAGAAATAGTAAATTTGTCAACATTTTTTTACAGGAGCCAAAGCTGATTATGACAATGCGGGGAGTAGGATATATGCTGGGGCGCAACCTGGAGTTCACTTAATGGAGCTTGTGACTCCGGGGAAAAAGGAAGGAACTCTTATGTCTGGATCATTTATTGAGAGACTCTCCGAATTCGGTCTACATGTGCGAGATGATAATTTTGAAAATTATTTAAGGGACGAATCTCACTTCACAGGTTACGCAGAGGCGCTGATCACCGTATACACGGATTATGATGTTACAAAAGCCATTTTGTTATGCAATGAAACTCATACACCCCTTACCGTTGTTTCTGGAAAAACCTCCCTTACTGGGGCCCCGGTCCCTCTAGGTGGGGCTGTGCTTGACATTAAGAAGCTCAACTCTATGAATTCGGATGATCCCTACAAAGTAGGACCGGGAGCCATCGTGAGAGATTACAAGAATTTTGTCGATTCAATTGGTCTGTTTTATCCTCCTGATCCTACTTCCGAGGATTCGTGCACAATTGGCGGAAACGTCGCTTGCAACGCGTCCGGGGCGTTGAGCTACCTTTATGGTCCAACCCGCGATTACATCCACGGTCTGCGCATTGTTCTCCCAACAGGCGTTATCCTGAATCTCCGGCGTGGCGATGTTTTTAGTGATAAGGGAGTTTTTCGAATCCCGAAACGGATTCTGGACCCACATCCTGAAAATGAATTGCTTATACCTGCCCCTTCATGGAAAACACCACCCTGGTCAATTCTCAAAAATACCGCCGGGTTTTATGCCGCGGATCACATGGACCTCATAGATCTTTTTATAGGATCGGAAGGGATTCTGGGTGTCATCGTCGAGATTACCACAAAGCTTCTGAAAAAGAGACGACCCTATTTCTCATTAATCATCTATCTGCCTGATCGAGAAATTACTGTCAGGTTTGTCGAGACCTTGAATTTATTGACGCATTTGAATTCACAATTCTCCAATGCCACTCCAGACATTGACTCGAATAATAAAATTCCTCATGTTCATTTGTTTAACGAAATCGACTATTCAAGATTTAGATTGATTGTGCCGTCCTGTTTGGAGTGGTTCGGGTGTTCAACAGCGAGCCTTCTACCTGATGAGAGTAAAAAACACTTGACGGAATCGTACGGGGCGATTTTTGTCGAACAGGAACATGACAACCCAGAGCAGTTGATTGAGAGAGCGTCACAGTGGTCGGAGTTGATAGATCAATTCAATCTGATGTGCGGCGATAAATCCGGAAGAATTACAACTCAGGTCGCGATGGATAACCGACAGTCCAGGACATTCCGAAATCTGAGACAATCTGTCCCTGAGAACCTCAATGAACGGATACATCCGGGGTTCATCAAGATCGGCTCTGACTTTTCCGTCCCAACGGACAAGCTCGAAGATTTGTTGAAAATGTATGACGAGATTCTTCCTGAAGGACATTCCTATGTTTTTGGGCACATCGGGAATAGCCATATCCACGCGAACATCCTACCTGGGACACAGGCCGAGTTGGAAACGGCGCAACATGTCATGCTTGAAATGAGTAAACGGGTCGTCTCTTTGGGTGGGAGTATCGCGGGTGAACACGGCATCGGCAAGATAAAAAGCAAATATTTAGAAATGGCGGTTGGGAAAGATGCTGTCCGCCAGATGAAACAGATCAAGAAACGCCTTGATCCCAACAATATACTGAATCGTCATACGTTGTTGAGCATTGAAAACTGAAAACCCCGTATGCGATCGCTCGACGCGGAACAGACAAAAGATTAAATTTTGGTCCCCACAAAAAAGTAGCCCGTTTTGTAAACGGGCCAAAGGAAGGATTAGGTTTGGTTTGTCGCTGCACAGGAATCAATCATTTTATTGGGATGTTGTCAAGTTTTTTTAATATAATTTTTAACAAAAACTAGATAGCTATATGCGCTATAGCTATAAGAGTTTAATATTAAAATGAGTTTGGTCATATCAATAAAATATGTACGAAACTAATTTTTGTCTGTAAGAAAGGTTATGAGTATGAAGAGAGCGTGGCGGAAGACTAAAAACCTTCCGCCGGGACAATCAAGATATGTGATCCTTAGGGTTATGGCCGGTCTATTTGGTAGATGATCGTTCACACGCGGACGCGCAATAGGGGGCTTCTTCAGCGTCCGACACATCACAAATAGGGCATGAACAGACTTCGGGAGGATCAGAAGGTTTATCAAAAGCTTTTCCCTTCTGTTTAGCCTGGTAATCTTCAATGGCTCTGTGCAACGCGTCCGCTCCAAGATTCGAGCAATGGTGTTTCTTCTTGGGGAGACCTTCGAGCGCGTCAATTACTGATGCGTTTGTTATCTGCATAGCCTCATCCACGGTCTTGCCTTTGGCCAGTTCGCTCACCATGCTGGACACCGCTATAGCGGCTCCACAGCCAAAAGTCTTGAACTTAACATCTTCCAAGACATTATCTTTTACCTTGATATAAAATTCCATGATATCGCCGCAAGCCGGGTTTCCTACACTACCAACGCCATCAGCGTTCGGAATTTCTCCAACATTTCTGGGGTTTGTAAAATGGTCCATCACTACTTCGTTGTACATTTTGACACTCCTGAATTGCGCTGCAAAGCGTTTTGTCAGCTTGCAGCCTTGATTCTTCCTGTTTTCTTATACAGAGGCGACATATCTCTGAGTCTCTGGACGATAGGCGGCAAAATTCTCAATACTTCATCAACATCTTCATTTGTGTTATCAGTGCCCAAAGTAAACAAAAGCGAACCTTGCGCTGTCCCTGCGTCGATTCCCATTGCCAACATAACATGGGACACCTTGAGTGACCTGGAGATACAAGCTGATCCACTGGCGATTTTAACTCCTTCCATGTCGAGAAACAGAAGCATTGATTCGCCTTCAACATATCTTACAGTGAGGCTCGCGTTCCCGGGTAATCTTATTGTTGGATGCCCCACAAAACCGACTTCTTCTATTATTTCCGGGATTTCTTTCATCAATCGGTCACGCAGCGGTCTTACGTGATCCATTCGGTTTTGAATCTGTGTGATAGCTATTTCAGCGGCTTTACCCATTCCTATGATTCCGAGAACATTCTCTGTTCCCGCCCTATAGCCTCCTTCCTGAATACCACCATCAAGCAAAGGGGAGATCTTTGTCCCTTTGCGAACAAAAAGAGCCCCTATTCCATGAGGCCCATAGAATGGGTTGGCTGTCAGGGATAGCATATCTACGTTAAGGTCCTGGACGTCTACGGGTATAATACCTACGGTGGCTACCGCATCTGTATGAAACGGAATATTGTGTTCTTTCGCTATTTTTCCAATTTCGGCTATAGGTTCTATGGTGCCTATCTCATTGTTGGCATGCATTACCGAAATGAGCGCCGTGGTTGGAGTAATGGCCTTTCTGACATCGTCCGGATCAACAAATCCATATTTGTCTACTGGTAGCCTTGTCACTTCAATACCCATCTTCTCCAGTGCCTTTATAGCGTGCATAATAGAAAAGTGCTCTATGGATGAAGTTATAAGGTGATTCCCTTTAGCCCTGTTAGCGAACAAACCACCCTTGAGGGCCCAGTTGTTCGATTCAGTGCCGCCTGAAGTGAAATATATTTCTTGGGGTTTGGCGTTAATTAATTCGGCAACTTTTTCACGGGCCTCATCAATAGAGTCCGTCACTTCCTCACCCATGCCGTGCATGCTTGAGGGGTTACCGTATTTTTCTTTCAGGAAAGGCAACATCGCCTCTACAACTTCCGGTAGTATCGGAGAAGCTGCGACGTGATCCATATTAATAACTCTCATAGCAACCCCCTTCTGATTCATCCTGATCAATCTTCAAGCCTTTTAACCCTTTCAAATTAGCGATCTTAAAAGCTCATGTCAACAATCATTGCTTTATTGGTAACTACGTGGGCCGATTGACTTACGTAACGCTAATCGGTTCACGCATTTCCTCTTAGACTTAACCTTGTTGTCTCTTACCCAACTCATTCCTGTCTTCTATTGTAATATTGATGCAATTTTAGACTGATGGGTGCTCAGAAGCGTCAAGCGCAAGATAGAAATGATCATGAGGGTCTTAGGCCTTCAAGCTACAAATTCTTAGCGGAAGCCGCAATGTCTATTAATTCCCAGCAATACAAAGTGAGGTTAAGCCTTGAGATCAGAAAACAACTGAATCTCCATTTGTAAGAAACACATGGTTCCCTTTGTTGGATGTGGAATGTCTCGTATAGGTTTTGTATTTGTCTGTCCCTTGAATAATTGGAAGCCCGGAAGTAGTGGCTTTTTCGGCCCAAATCCACCCAGTGCAGTGGTTACACCCCATCCTGGTCATGTTGAATGACTTTACTTCCTCTATCAATTCATCAAATTTTGGGTCCCATTGTTCAAAGGCCGCTATATGAAGACCGCCGTAGCAACCATATGCTTTATATTCTTCAAAGTTATCCCTGGCGAACGACAGGACACTCAAGACACCTGGATGTCCGCATCCAGTAACAGTAACAAAGCCTTTACCTTCAACATTGAAATATAAAACGTTTTCGCCACGAACTCTGAGTATTATCGGCGCATCAAACATTTTCAAAGCAACCCCTGGCATCAATTTATAAACTCCTGAGTTCTCTTCCCCTTCCGGCGCGCATGAAATAAGCTTACCCGTGTGCGGCGTATCATTTTTACATATTAGGACTTCTTTACCAGCCTTGTTCTTCACTTTCAAATGAGCTTTTTCCTTCAGGAGAGCCATATCTTCCGGATAACAGGTCTTGGGCGCGTATAGTGTGATATCAGGCTTATGTTTTAATGTGGATTCGATCCCCCAAAAGTGGTCCAGATGCCAATGCGATAGAACCATAAAATCAATTTGATCATTTTTTAGCATAGCGGCTACATCGCTCTTTTCCGTGAAGATGTAATCCATCCAATCGTTACTCCATCCGGTGTCGAGTAATATTTTCTTTTCTTCGCCATAAAGGCTTGTGACCGTAATCAGAGCTGAATAGCCCCCAGCATTTTTAGGATCCCAGGGGATGTCATACTGGCCCGTCGTTATTCCACCATAATCCATCATGTTTTTTGTTATTATTTCATTGTCAAACCAGCCTGTTTCAGACAGGACATCGACACGCAGGCTTTTCACTGCGCCAATGTTAATTCTACCTTTGGCTCCAGGCTCGTCACTTTTTTTCATATTTTTCTCCTTTGAGAATAGTTTGTTCAAAAAGTTGGATTGAGGTTCAACAGATGATCATTAGGATCCTTGTTTGAAATGGACCCTGTCTTCGTCCTTATCAGAGACATCAGATTCGGAATCATTAGTCCGTAATCTTTCCACCAGGTTCCGGTATTCGAGACCAAGCCGCAAGGCCGCCTTATGCAGTCTTTTCCGCTGAATGTAGTATGTGGTTCCATACGCTAAAGTCCCGAATGTGATAGCTAGGGAGATCGCAGCTATTAACCACCGAAAGAATATAGCGCCGCTAAGACGGAAAAAAGTTAACATGGATTCCCAGAAGTATTCACTCTCCATTACGGGACTGATTGTTTTTCTAAAATTCTCGAAATTAAGCGATGCGGGCTCTCCCAGCATAAACGATCCAAGTAAATAGTATCCATAATACATGGGAACGGCATTGAGAGGATTTATAACAAAGGTGAAGCCAAAAGCGACGATGACATTGAACTTGATCCCGAGTCGTAACAAGCCAAGGACAACCATGTGGCTGCCTAAAGGAGCGCCTAATCCTACGACCAGACCTAGAGCCACCCCCAAAGCGTCATGGTGTGGAGTGTTGCGTGACGCTACGAGTGGTTGAATTACGTTGCCATATATTTTGTCCTTGATAGCTCGATATCTGCTTCCAATTCCACTCCATTTTCCGGCTTGCCGATCACACATAGTTTACTCAAAACGCATTGCGGTTACTGAGTCCATACGACTCGCCTTCAATGAAGGATAAAGACCTGACGCGATACCCAGAAAGGCCGTAAAAAGAATTCCACTTATGATACTCACAGAAAGTGTCAAGCTTGATATTTGAATTCCCAGAGGACCTTTAAATATAGTAACGGACAGCACGCCAATTACTACTCCTACAATTCCAGCCATCAAACTTATGAGAACCGCCTCAAGCAAAAATTGTAATAGTATCAGGTCTTCTTTGGCGCCTAGCGCTTTTCTCAAACCTATTTCCCGAGTACGGTCCTGAACAGCCGACAACATCACCGCCATAATCCCTAAACCACCTAAAAGAATGGTTACTCCTAATGCCGCGTAAACAAAAAGCTTAACCACATAGACCGTAGATTTGACCTTCTCAATTCTTTTAGGATAGTACGTAATATCAATTCCCTGTTCATAGCCTTTGTGATCAATTCTCAGGAGTTTTAGGGCTGCTTCCCTGATTGGTTCCACATCATTCCAATTATTTACCCGAATATAAATTTCTCTAATTTTTTCCAGGCCGGAAAACAGGTTTTGCGCTGTGGTCAAGGGGATGACAATATATCTTTGGAGATCGTTCTGCTGTACTCCACCCAGAAGACCTATTACTTCAAACTTCAAGCTCCCGATTCCCAAGGACTGGCCAACCGGATTGTCTTTACCAAAAAGATATTTGACGACGTCTTCCCCCAAGACACACACATTTTTTCTTCCAACGACGTCGGTAGCGCCGATTAATCTCCCTTGCTTGAGTTGCGAACTTTGGGTCAACCAAAATTCCTGATCAACTCCTATCAAACCAGGGTTCCATTCGTTATCCCGGAAAAACGCGTCTATCGCTGGTATTGAAACTACTGGAGCAATCGCCATTATATTAGGGATGGCCCTGAGCTTTTTCACATCCACCATTTCATATTCGCCAGGATGGTAATTGTCGTTGTTCCGCCAAACCGCTTTCATGACTGTGGCTTCACCTAACAACTCAAGGTGTTCTCCCATTTTTTTCTCAACAGAATCACCCATTGTCTGAACAATTATGAAACCGGCAGTGCCAAGCGCTATTCCTATCACCACCGCCTTGTAACGTCGACGGTTTCGCAGTACCGAACGCCAGCACATTATTAGTAGATCTTCTATCTTCAAAAAGCCCAACTCCTGATTTTTGTGAATCGTTTGCGGGATGTTCCTATAACATAACGTATTAAAGCAAAGAGGTTCAACCTTTCTGGGATTAAGGTTACGAAACTGGCGTCAAAATGTTAAATTGTCCATTCGAATTTGGACACGACCCATTTGCGTCATAAATTCCGGGAGGTTTATGTTCAAGTCCAATAGATCAAATGGTCGACATTCCCGCCATGACAGCATCTTGAGTCGTCTGGCCTATCTTCTTTCAGCACAAGCGGTAGAAGGCGTGCTGAGCACGACTTTCTTTCTGTATTTGGCCTGGACAAACGCTTCAGATTATGGCCGGGTTATGTATGCCATGGCCGGAGGCGCTGTTGTTCAGACCATAATACAGTTTGGACTTTATTATCCTCTTGTGTCAAAGCTCGGGAACGTCAGTGAGTCTGAATCCAGGCGGCTTATTATAAGTGTTCAACTAATTAAAATGGCGCTTTTTGTCGCCTGTTTTTTTGGGGTCCTAATTTTTGCGTGGCGACAACAGTTGAACACTGAGTTAAGCATTGTCTTGGCGATAATGTCTTTGGGATTTTCAGTCGAAGCCATGGCGGAAACTTTCTTTGCAGGATTGAGAGTAAATGGTCGGCAAAATGTAGAAGCAAGAATAAAGATAACCGGATCCGTAGCCTCCTATGGATATGGATTCATTGCTGCGGCCCTTGGCCTGGGCGCTATATATATCAGCGTTTTCAAGCTCTTGTCCGGTATAACTAGAATTGTTTTTGGATACAAAATCTATCTGCAAGGACATCCAAAAAATGAAATCCTCTCCGGCTGTTGGGCGTCTGTTAACTCTATGTTTAAGGTGTCTCTGGTTTTCGCGTTAATTGAAATACTCGGTGTGATTTACAATAAAACCAACATCTTTTTTCTCCAGAAAGAAACGGGTTTAGATAGTGTGGCCTTCTACAGCGCGACATGGAATATAATTGACGCGCTTAGTGTTTTGGGGTCTGAACAGTTTCTAGGGTGGGTAATTTTTCCTCTGTTGGCGACACTATGGTGGCAAAATAGAAACAAGGCGGGAGACCTGATAAAGAGGAACGCCCAGTGGCTCATGGCAATCGCTTTGCCGATGATTTTCTTTCTTTACTCTGAGAGTTCCTTGATAATAGGGCTAATTTATCCGGCCAAATATAGTGACGCCGTTTGGATGCAGAAATATCTTGTCTGGACGATTCTCATTTCTTTTCAGAACAATCTTTTTTCTTACGTGATGATGGTAGCAGGGGCGGCGAAATTACTGCTAGTGTTTCAAATAGCCGGGACAGTAGTCAATTTCATTCTTAATTTTACTCTTGTTCCAATGCTGAAGCTGAAAGGAGGTTGTCTGGTAATCATTTTTACCAAGCTGTTCATGGCTTGTTTGACTTTTGGTTATTGTCGTGTCCGTCTCGGATTTGTCCATGTTAGGGATTTCTTTTTCCCCGTTGCCTTAGGCGTCATTTCGTTTGGTCTTTTCATGGCTCTGGAACCATTAATCACTCTGCATCCCGCTGTGGCGACAACGTTGATTCTTTATTTGGTGGTTTTATTCACAATTGGGCCTAAATTTATCGGATCATTTCCGCGAAAGATCAATTGATTAACTGAAGCTAAACTAAAAACGGAACCTATTGTCTAGGCTCCGTTCTCAAATTTAACTCAACCCAAAATGCTTATTTATTTAGCCAGACACCTTTTGTTAAAGGCGCGCCCATCTTTGGCCTATGCAGCGACTACATCGTCTTCAATAGGCCATCGTCCCTGATTCAGCCATCGCACCAATGACGCGTCAATGGCGTCCTCAAAGACATCGCAACGAGCGGCTATTTCTCTAAAGGAAAGACCCTGCTTCAACATTGTGTGAACGTTCTCCGGTGTCAGCCTTACTCTTGATCCATCCATTTTCAGCATAAGTCACTCCTTCAATCCGTTATATACAAATTAGTAAACTGACAATTGCTCAGGTTCCTTATAATACAAAAATATATGCAATTTGTCCGATTATTGTTTCAAAACAGCCAAAGATTGTTCAGCGACCTGTTCAGAGGGTATGAAGGCGTCTCGAATTTCAGGAAAAACCACTCGTAACGCTTCATCCATGTGATCGACCAACATTATATCCAGACCGTTCCGGATTTTTTTTGGGACCTCGGTCAAGTCTCTTTCATTTTCTCTAGGGATAATAACCCTTGATAAAAGGCCTCTTTTGGCTGCAAGTAGTTTTTCTTTGAGACCACCGATGGGGAGAATCCGGCCACGGAGCGTTATTTCCCCGGTCATGGCCAAATCGTTTGGGAAAGGCTGTTTGGTTAATGCGGACAAAATAGCGGTAGTCATTGTTATGCCGGCCGACGGACCATCTTTTGGCGTTGCTCCTTCAGGAACATGGATGTGAATATCAATTTTGTCATAAAAATCAGGCTTCAGCCCTAAACTTAAAGCGCGTGACCTTACGTAACTCATTGCAGCTTGCGCCGATTCCTGCATGACTTCACCAAGTTTTCCAGTAACGGTAAACTTCCCCGACCCCGGCATTAGAGCAACCTCTACAGTAAGTAGTTCTCCACCCACTTCGGTCCAGGCCAATCCGTTTGCTATGCCGGTCTTTAGGGATTGTTCCCTCGCTCCGTATCTGAATTTGGGCGCGCCCAGAAAGCTTCCAATGTCGCGAGGACTTATATCGATCCCATTGGTAATTGAACCATCTACTACCTTCCGAGCGACTTTACGGCATACCTTAGCGATTTGCCGTTCCAGTTCCCGAACACCGGCCTCACGGGTATAGCGCCTCGCCATACGAATGATCGCCTTGCGAGAAAAAGTGATGTGACTGGGTGTCAGGCCATTGGATTTAGTCTGTTTCGGAACAAGGAAACGTTCCGCAATTCTTAGCTTCTCGAAATCCGTGTAGCCCGGAAGCCTGATAATCTCCATCCTGTCCTGTAATGGAGCGGGAATTCCATGGAGAGTATTGGCCGTAGTTATAAACATTACCTTGGAGAGATCATAATCAACATCCAGATAATGGTCGTTGAAGGCGTGATTCTGCTCTGGATCAAGGACTTCCAGCAGAGCGGAGGAAGGGTCTCCCCGGAAATCTGTGCTCATTTTATCAACTTCGTCCAACAACATAACTGGATTTGTTGTTTCACACTTCCTCATGCTTTGAATAATCTTCCCAGGGAGGGCCCCAATGTATGTCCGCCTGTGTCCTCTTATTTCAGCCTCGTCACGGACCCCACCCAAAGAGATTCTAACGAATTCCCGGCCAGTGGCTCGGGCTACCGACCTGGCCAGAGAAGTCTTACCTACACCGGGCGGGCCCACCAGACAAAGAATAGGTCCCTTTATGTCCGGTGCAAGCTTCTGAACCGACAAGTATTCTATTATTCGCTCTTTTACCTCTCTGAGACCATAATGATCTTCGTCGAGGATTTTCTGGGCTTCATCTATATGAAGCTCTGTTTTGGAGATTTCTGACCAAGGTAATACAAGGAACCAATCAATGTAATTTCTGACAACCGTAGCTTCTGCCGACATCGGAGCCATCATTTTCAATTTGCGAATTTCTTTTCGAACTCTGGACTCCGCCTCCAAGGTCAATTTCTTTTGTTTAAGCTGCTCTTCGATCTCGGCTATTTCGGTCTTGAACTCATCCTTTTCCCCCATCTCTTTTTGAATAGCGCGCATTTGCTCATTCAGGTAGTATTCCTTCTGAGTCTTCTCCATTTGTCTTTTGACTCGCTCACGAATTGTTTTTTCAATTTCCGAGATCTCTATTTCACTCTGCATCAACTCCAGTAAACGTTCTATCCTCTGACGAATGGAGATCTTTTCCAGCAGGCCCTGCTTATCCTCCAACCTCAGGCTGATTTGCCCTGCAATTGTGTCAGCAAGACGACCGGGTTCATTAATCGACTTGATTGCGTTAAGGAAATCCTGGGGGGCCTTATTATCCGAGGCCACATAGTTTTCCGATACCTTCCGCAACCCTCTTACCAGCGCCTGGATCTCAATTTCACGACCGGCTGTCTCGTCATCAATTGGACTGATCTCAACCATAAAATAGGGGTCTTGTTCAATGAAACGTCTGATTTGGGCGCGGTAACGTCCCTCAACAAAAATCTTGATCGTGTTGTCCGGCAGTTTGAGCAGTTGAATGATCTGACCAACAACCCCTATGGAGAAGATGTCAGCAGCTTCGGGATTGGTCTGTTGAGCATTTCTTTGAGATGCCAGAAAAATGAGCTTTTCGGTTTTGATTGCCGTCTCAACAGCCTTTATGGACCTATCCCTTCCAACAAAAAGCGGTGAAACCATATAAGGGAAAACGACAATGTCTCTGAGGGGCAACAAGGGCAGCACTAAATTCGGAGAGACAACAGCTTCGTCTTTCTTTCCAAAAAACATTATTCCAATATCCCAAATTGAATACTAATGATAAATAAGCCACGTAAGGCAAAAGCCGTATCTAGCTTTTTCAGGATGCGGATGTCTCAGCCTCTTTCTCAAAAACCAATATGCAAGGAGATTTCTTTTGAATCACGTCGTCATTCACAATTACTTCCTGCAAGTTCTTGAACTCGGGCAGTTCATACATGATGTCCAACATTGACGCTTCAAGGATTGACCGGAGACCACGAGCCCCTGTCTTTCGCCGAAGGGCTTGCGAAGCTACTGAACGAAGGGCTTCATCCGTAAATCTCAATTTCACCTGCTCAAAACCGAAAAGTTTTTTATACTGCCTTACAAGAGCGTTTTTAGGTTCGAGAAGGATACGCACTAACGCCTCTTCATCTAGTTCATGAAGAGTTGCGGCTACCGGTAAACGACCTACAAATTCCGGGATAAGCCCGTATCGGATTAAGTCCTCCGGTTGAACCAGTTCAAGGAGATCAGCGACATCGTCATTCTTCGCCCCACCAATTTGGGCGTTAAATCCCATGGACTTCATGTTTAAGCGTTGCTGCACAACACGATCTAAACCAACAAACGCCCCGCCGCATATGAAAAGTATATTCGTAGTATCGACTTGCAAGAATTCCTGTTGAGGATGTTTCCGTCCACCTTTAGGAGGTACATTTGCCATTGTCCCTTCAACTATTTTTAGTAGCGCCTGCTGTACACCTTCACCGGAAACATCTCTTGTTATACTCGGGTTCTCGGTCTTGCGCGAAATCTTATCGATTTCATCAATATACACTATACCCCGGCAGGCCCTCGATATGTCATAGTCGGCATTCTGCAGTAAACTCAGGATAATGTTCTCAACGTCCTCGCCCACGTATCCTGCCTCAGTTAGAGTGGTAGCGTCGGCGATTGCAAATGGAACATTCAGAATACGGGCAAGGGTTTGAGCCAAAAGGGTTTTCCCCGAGCCAGTAGGTCCGATCAGCAGGATGTTACTCTTTTGTAACTCTACACCGTCGAGGTCGGGTTTAGAATCTATTCGTTTGTAATGGTTGTGAACAGCGACTGAAAGGATCTTTTTCGCCTGCTCCTGACCGATTACGTATTCATCCAGAGAAGACTTGATTTCAGACGGGTTCGGCACCCTGGATTTGCCCCGACCCATTTCTTCCTTTTCGTACTCTTCAGCAATGATCTCGTTGCACAATTCAATACATTCATCGCAGATATAGACTGTCGGACCGGCGATGAGTTTCCTAACTTCATCCTGGCTCTTTCCACAAAATGAACAGTAAAGAGAAGAGAAGTTACCCTTTCTTGCAGCCATGTAATCCTCCTTCAGCGCACCCCTAGCAGAAACTCATACATCCTGTCGGTCCAGATAAAGGTCACTGAAACTTTCGTAATTAATTCGTATCGAGCTTCCTTTTCATCCAATCAATTTTTTGCTAGCGAAGATTTGAAGGAAGCCCGACGTTTTTGCCATTTTTCTATTCTTTTTCCTCGAGAATGTCCCGGGAAGTTAAAACGTTGTCTACTATTCCGTAAGCAACAGCCTCTTCGCCACTCATGAAATAGTCACGTTCAGTATCGGTTTCAATCCTTTCCAGTGGCTGACCGGTGTGATCCACCAAAATCCTGTTTAATTCACCGCGCATTCGCAGGATCTCGCGCGCATGTATCTCAATGTCGGTCGCCTGCCCCTGGAAACCACCCATTGGCTGATGAATCAGGATTCTCGCGTGCGGTAGAGCGTGCCGCTTACCATGTGTCCCAGCCGCCAACAGCAGTGCAGCCATCGACGCTGCCTGACCAATGCAGATTGTTTGGATCTCAGGTTTAATATATTTCATGGTGTCATAGATGGCGAGGCCCGATGTCACAACTCCGCCAGGGGAATTGATATAAAAATTGATGTCCTTATCAGGCGCTTCACTTTCAAGAAATAAAAGCTGGGCAATAATTAAATTAGCGACTACGTCATCTACCGCCGTGCCCAAAAAAATGATGCGCTCCTTAAGTAACCGGGAATATATGTCGTATGATCTTTCACCACGGCTAGTCTGTTCAACAACAATTGGAACCAACATTATTGATCACTCTCTTTTCTAAATTATTCGATCGTTTCAGGCTTTTCCGCCGAATACGGAACTTCGGTGATATCTGCCTGCTGTTCAATAAATAAATAAATCTTGTCTTCGAGTAAGGAAGATGTAAAATCTTCCATCCTGTTATTTTCTTCCAATTGATCTCTAAAAAAGTCTGGAGACCACCCAAAGAATTTGGCCCGTTTTTCAAGCTCAGCGTCAATATCTTCCTGAGTGACGAGAATCTCTTCCTTTTCTCCTATGGCCTTTATTATTAGAGCCGCTTTGACTTGCTCTTCGGCCTTTGGTCTTATTGAATCACGCTGAGCCTTGTCCGGAAGCGGGAACCTTTTCATATCGATTCCCTGGCGGGCCAGGTTTTCTCTTGCGCCCATAACTATACCGTCAATTCTGGATTCAACTAATGATTCAGGGGCCTCAAAGGGATTAGCTTCGATGATCTTTTCAACGATCTGTTTTCTGAGACCCTCTTTGATATCCATATCATAAGATTCTCTAAGGTCTTCGGAAACCTGTTTCTTGAGGTCCTCCAACGACTCGAATTGGCCGAGGTCTTTGGCAAGTTCGTCGTTCAATTCAGGAATTAATCGTTCTTTAGCTTCCTTGATTATTACATTAAAAGTGGCAGGTTTACCGGCCAGTTCTTTTCGGGGAAAGTCTTCCGCCAGAGCATGATCAATAGTAGCCGGTTCCAAGAGTTTCAAACCAATCAACTTGGAGTCAAAGTCAGGTAGATAGAAGTTCCTACCCATTTCAAGATGATAATCCTTAACGCTCAGAGACTTAATAATCTCTCCATCCGCAAAGGCTTCAACGTCAACCACCAGGTGTTCTCCGTCTTGAACTCCTCTACCTTCCGGGATCGGCGCCAGCTTCGCGTGGCGCTGACGGATGACTTCCATTCGCTCGTCTATATCGCTGTCACTAACCTCACGAACGGTCTTGCTAAGTGATATCCCCCTAAATCCCTGTACGTCCAATTCCGGAGGCGCTTCTATTTCCACAGTGTAAACAAAAGGCTTTTCAGGGTCTAGAGGCTCCTGATCCAAATTAATAACTGTAATAGGCTTGATTTTCTTTTCGTCCAACCCTAGCTCGAATGTATCTTCAATTATCTTTTTAGCCGTATCACTATGAACCTGTTCCTTGAATAGGTTCTTTATGATCTCCATCGGGACCTTTCCTCTGCGAAACCCCTTGAGCTGCGCATTTTTTTTAAGGTCTTTGTATTGAGCTTCAAGTGTTTCCGATACTCGATCCTGAGGAACTTCGAAAGTCACTTTTTTTCTGACAGCGCTTAAATCTTCAACCTGAATGTTTGTCATGACTCCTCTTTCACAATAATATTTTGCCACACCGATGGGGTCACAAGATCCGACGTCAAATCCTAACGGAATGGACACTGTCAACTAACACTTTTATTATACTTCGACGCAGGACAAAAGGGAAGTTAATGAAATCCCAGGGAGCCTTTTAGATTCATTTTTCTTGAACGTGTTGGCAGATTCTGTTAGGGGTCAGTTCTAAGTTTGCGGTTTTCAAAATTTATTTGGAGAAAATCCATCTTGTCATCCAGTCAAAACGACAATCCTTTGATAAGCGTAGTAGCGCCTATTTATAATGAAGAAAGGAACGTTGTTCCCCTTGTTAAAAGACTTAGTGAGGTTTTTGGCAAACTGCGCCTTGATTGGGAACTGGTGTTCGCTCTAGATCCTTGTGCCGACCGAACTGAGGAAAAAATCGTGGAAATGATTCAGGCAAATTTTCCTATACGGTTGGTAAAATTCTCACGGCGCTTTGGAAAACCCGTTTCACTCATGGCAGGACTCCGTCACTGCCTTGGGGACGCCACAATAGTGATTGACTCAGACTTGCAGGACCCTCCCGAGCTAATCGAAGCAATGATTGAAAAGTGGCGTGAAGGCGCCTTCGTTGTCATAGCTCAGAGAACTTCACGACAAGGGGAAAACTTTCTTTATCTGAAGGCCGCAGAATTGTTTTATTGGGTCCTGGATAAATTCTCGGAAGTTAAGGTTCCAAGGAACACCGGAGACTTCCGACTGTTAGATAAACGGGTTGTAGACGAAATATGCAGGATAAATGAACGGCATGGCTTCTTGAGAGGCCTCACCGCTCTCGTCGGCTTCAAGACCACGGTCATACCTTTTGAACGAGACCCCAGGCTAACCGGAAAAACTCAAATATCTGTTTTCGGCGCCATCGGCATAGCATTGGATGGAATAATTCCTTTTTCAAAAGCGCCGATTAGAATGATCATGGCTTTGGGGCTGGGGATTTTCTTTGTCGGGATCATCTCTACCATCCTTTGGACTATCTATGGTTTTGCAAAAGGCTTCGGATACAACTGGCTCCTTCTTGGCTTATTCCCTTTTGGATGGACATTTTTCGGTGTTTCCATCAGTTGTCTCAGTGTAGTAGGTGAATATGTATTGCGGTGTTATGAGGATTCGAGAGGCCGGGCCCTTTACATAGTGGACGAACTCCTGGAATCCGCGAAACTTTCCCGAAAGTTGTCTAAAGCTGAATTTGAAACTCAAGCTTTTCCCGAATAGTTAAGGTTTGACATGAAGGCCCTTGTCACTGGTGGAGCAGGTTTTATAGGAAGTCATATTGTTGACGAACTTATTCGTAGAGGCTACGACGTCGTGGTTTACGATAATCTTTCCACCGGCTTTGAACGCCACCTGCAATTCGGATTGACCCACAATCGACTGCAACTGGTTGTTGGTGACATCCTGGATTACTCAAAGCTCGCACGGTCCATGAAGGATGTTAAATTGGTCTTCCATCTCGCTGCAAACGCGGACGTTCGAGGCGGCAAAGCCAATACTCATATAGACCTTCAACAGAATATAATCGGTACTCACAACGTGCTTGAAGCCGTTAGAATGAACCAAATTCCTGAGCTGGTCTTTACCAGTTCCGCTACGGTGTATGGTGAACCGGATGTCTTTCCTACCCCGGAGACTTACGCTCCACTGCAAACGTCACTTTATGGGGCTTCCAAGTTGGCCGCTGAAGCCATGATTCAGGCTTATAGCGAATATTTTGGGACCCGCTGTTATATATTCCGTTTTGTGTCCTGGATAGGTGAAAGGTACTCGCACGGCGTGGTCTATGATTTTATGAGAAAGCTCAAGGCGAACCCAACCGAACTTGAGATCCTTGGAGATGGAAATCAGAGGAAGTCATATCTACATGTTCAGGATGGGGTAGAGGGAATCTTTCTTGCATTAAAGAACATTCGCGAATCTAAAAATATCTTAAACCTAGGCCATGAAGATTTCATGAATGTCAAACGGCTAGCCTCAATTGTAGTCGAAGAAATGGGACTCAAAGACGTCGAGTTTCGTTATACCGGCGGGACAAGAGGATGGATTGGAGACAGTCCATTTGTTCATCTTGATATTTCCAAAATTAGATCGGCAGGTTTCGAGCCCCATGTATCGATAGAAGAAGGTATTCGCCGTACAACAAGGTATCTATTGAAAAACGACTGGTTACTTGAGTCGCGTCCCATGGGATTAACCGGTCAATGAACATAAATGGACTAAAACGGCTTTGAAGATCCTTGACAAATACATAATACGAGAATTTCTCAAAATTTTCGTCATCTGCCTCATTGTCTTTGTTTTCGTTTTTCTACTGATAGAAATCACGGACAAGATAAAATATTATTTTCAATACAACCCACCGGGTATGTTGATGCTGAAATATTTTCTGGTCAAAATACCAGGTTATCTTTTTTTCACTCTTCCCATGGCGATTTTGTTGGCGGGAATGCTTTCACTTCTGACAATGGCCAAGCATTCGGAATTGATTGCCATGCAAGCTGGGGGTGTTGACGCTATCAGCATAGCCCGGCCGCTGATTCTGGTTGGTTTAATCGGGTCCGCTGTAATGTTTCTGGCCAACGAGACCGTTATTCCGTGGTCAAACCGTTATAGTGAATATATTCAAAATGTTGAGATAGCCGGCAAAAAGCAAACTACTTTCGTTCATTTCGACCAGATATGGCTCAAGGGGCCAGATTCAATCACTCACATCAGAAAATTTGACAAGTCCAACAACACCCTGGAAAAAATATCAGTTGTGCAATGGGACTCCGATTTCAATTTCGTTGAAAAGCTCTTTGCGGATAAGGCAAGGTGGTGGAAAGATCAATGGACTTTCTACGGAGTCAATCGCACGACCAAGAGGCCAGATGGTATGTTTGTTGTAGACATGATTCCATCGATGAAAGGGCCATTAAACAAAACCCCAGGGGATTTCGAAAGAGGGGAAACTCCCACAAAGGAAATGAACCTCACCCAGCTGGGAGAACTTATAGACCAATTGAACGCAGAAGGCCGAACACCAACCCGTTATCTGGTTGATTGGAATGATAAAATTGCGTTTCCACTCGTATGTCTTATTATGGCCGCCTTAAGTGTTCCTTTCGCTGTGCGTATTGGACCAAGGGGTGGAGGGGTCGCTATAGGATTGGCAGGGTCACTCGTAATCGCATTCAGTTATTGGATCCTTCATACCATGTTCATTGCATTGGGGCATGGCGGCTACATTCCTCCTGTCGTGGCCGCCTGGGCTGCCAACACATTGTTTGGCCTTGCCGCGGGCATAATGCTTTTAAACGCCAGCACATGAATTCAAACAATTTGTGACCAACTCACGGGCAGGTCAAGGCGTGGAAGGAACTACTAATGGAACCGAACATGGATGTATCTTCATTTCCGCCGGTGTCCAACAGCAGTGGTCGCCGTCAACCTGCAACGGCATTTTGGACTCAGACTCTATCCTTACACTCGTTCCCTTCAGACGAATCATCTCGGGTAATCGGGAAATTTGTCGAGTCAAACCCGCTATGCCATATTTTAAAATAGACGTTAGTGCTCCACGTGGAAAAACTCGGACATGAAAAAGGCCCGAGTTCGGACGGGCTTCTTCATCAAAGATAAAAAGACCTCCATAATAACGAGTTTTAAGGACCATTACCATCTCACCTGTAGCTGGTTCTTGGTTATCTACCCAAACTTTCAGACTGGTTGGGCAATACCTAATACCAGCCTTAACAATGGGCCTGAGATATCCACGATAACCAAGAAATTGTCGCCGCATTTCAGTCATTTGTAGAGTAACAAACGAATCGAACCCCACGCTGGCCACCAAGAGGAATCGCCGTCCTGATACTATTCCCATGTCAACCGGCAGTATGCGTCCGGTGTCCACGAGGCTGGCAGTCTCTGAAACACTTGTCGGCAAACCTAACTCACGCGCGAGCATGTTGGCTGTTCCTGTCGCCAGATGAACGATTGGAACAATCGAGGGGTCTACAAGACCGTTAAGAACCTCGTTTACCGTGCCGTCTCCGCCTGCCACCACGATTCGTTGTAAATCGGCGTCTACTGAGGCGGCGCGAATAAGCGCGTCCCGTGGTTTTGATGAAAGAAAAACCTCCACATTGTGACCGTTATACTTCAGCAAGCCTGCTAACTCGTAGACTCTTTGAGGGGTCTTCCCTCTACCACTTATAGAATTGCCGATTATCAAGACTTGCATGCCTGATTCCCTCTGAGCAGCGCCGGCCGTAGTGGCGATTCAGCCATCGTGCAGTTCTCAGCATTGGGCATCTTCGTCTGTCGCAATATACCCTGTCTGAAACAGATCTTGTTTCAAAACGAGATAAAAATATGACAAACAATCCAAAGTTATTTTCGAGAACCGCTATAACATCACTGATATGCCAAGAATTATCTTTCCCTTGTCCCTTATTCCCGCTGCCCGAACATGTAAGGAGTTTAGGCGCTTTTAAACGGCAATTTTCTGCAGCCAAGACCTTTAAGGGTTAGAGTGAGGTTTTCAAGCATCCTTGCGGTTAATTTGCTTCCCCCACCAAAATAAAAGGAGCCCAGAAAAAGGGATGATCGTAACAGGCTTTCCTCACATAGTCCCTCGCAAGTTTTAAGGATTCTGACTTGCTTTTATGATCATTCAAATTTTTGAAAAAATTCTCTACAAGCATGACAGAAGATTTTTCGGCGACTGACCAAAGGCTCATCAAGACTGAGCGTGCGCCAGCGTACTGGAATGCTCGGCCCATGCTCATCGTACCTTCCCCATATAATTCTTTCCCGATGCCAGACTGACAAGCGGTTAATGCAACCAAATCAGCAGATATCTTGAGAGACATTACATCACTCATTGTAAGAAAACCGTCGGTACCATCCGGAACCATCGTCAGTGCGAGAAATGGCTCAGTCAATCCCGGTATATTTTTGCTAAACAAGCCGTGGGTGGCAAAGACTATACAGCGATATTTTTCAATTTCTTTAGCTTTAGTGTTAATAAAATTGCTCTTACTCGCATCCAGGCCGGTCATTTTTTCTGCTTTGGAACCGTAAAGTTTAGCAAGATTGTCTACCAGCGCCGTAGTTTCAGGCAGGCGCTTGAAACTAAAAGCGCCCTTGGCGCAGTCTTCGATAGTAGTCATGAGATTCTCGTAGTGTTCCTTCTCGCCCACTGTGACTTTAGTCTGCGTTGCGGCTTGCGCTCGATCATCCGTGATTGCGAATACCGGATCAGCAATCACTAGCATCTGAGCACCTGTCTTCCGGTTCGCGCTTGCAGCGCGGGCAAGAGTCAAGGCGGTAACCGACTGGCAACAAGAAATCTCATTACGATCCCCGAAAAAGTCAGCGCCTGAGACCTGCGTCCTTGAACCGTCAATAGTAACTTTCCCTCCATCGTTCAGGACGAGCGCTTCAAACGGGAGCAATCCTAGACAGTCATCAGGAACAATTTTTACCAAAACCCCCTTGGGGAGATCTGTCAGCAGATCGCCTAGCAACAAATCAGAAAGACCTTTGGCAGACTTGAAGTCAAAAGACTCTAGGTCTGTCGGACTTAACGTGATCGACCCCAATTTATAGAGACCCTAATTGGGACAACAACTTGATATTATGATAATTAATAGCATTTTGGCTTTGCGTAGCGCAACGGTTCTGGGGTATATTCTCCAACAGAACAGACGTTTATTCAAGGGGATATATACATGAAGGTAACATTTGTGGACGTTGACAGAGATACTCTATACCTGTTGCCGCCATCCATTCAGGAGTGGTTGCCGTAGAAGCATCTGGCACGTTTTGTGGTGGAAATAGTGGAGCAAACCAACCTTCAATCCCTTAAGGCATCCTACCGTGGAAGTGGATCACAGCCTTACAACCCCGAGATGTTGGTGGCGCTTCTATTTTAAGGGTACGCAACTGGAGTTTTTTCAAGTCGCAAGCTGGAGCGCAGCACCTATGACTCAGTGGCTTTCCGCTACATCGCAGCCAACAGTCATCCGGACCATGATACGATCGCTACGTTCCGTAGGCGTTTTTTACCGGAACTGACGAAGATATTTGTGGATATACTCTCTATTGCCCACGAGATGAAAGTTATAAAGGTAGGCAAGGTTAGTATTGATGGGACCAAGGTTAAAGTCAATGCGTCCACCAAAATTCACCGGGTGTTTTTCATACGGTTAATTTGGGAGGTTTTTGGACCCCAAATGTTGCAAAAATGTTGTCTCCCCTCCATGTGAACAGGTCTTATTAACTCGTCCAGCCTCTTGGTAGGCTCATTTTCCGACTTAGAGCCCTTTTTTAAACGTACTTCCCCCTAGGCTTATGTCCGACCCATGTTCCAGTCGAAAAACGGCACTCCAGATTGGTTATCTATAAGGAATGTTTATCGTATCTCTTCAAGCTCCGCCCCTTGGCGCCTGCCTACATCTGGCCATCGAACAGCGAAGCTAGAACACGACTCAGCTATCAAAAAGGGGTGATTGTTGTCAAACATAAATTCGTGTTATCGACTGCTGGAAGAAGATTTACATGCCGACATTATCAGGTTATGAATCGCTCTTTATCCTCTATTAGCAATGGTTTACGCTGTTTTTGGGCTGGAACATAAGTCCGAAGCAGTTACCAAAAGAGCTTGGAGCTGTTACTGATGTCCTTGCGGATAACGGCTATTTCAGTGAAGACAACGTAATGCTTTGCCAAGAGAACCAGGTGACCTCTTACATCGCTGTCAATCGGGAAAAACACCATCCTCCAGTCATGGGTCGGTTCCAGGAAACGGTGCCTTTGCATGATAACGCCGCTACCCTGGACACCATGAAGCATAGGCTAAAAACAAAATCAGGTGAAGCAGTTTATGTAAAGCGAAAAAGCACCATCGAGCCTGTCTTTGGCATCATAAAGTCCGTCTTGGGCTTTCGCCAATTCCTGTTACGCGGACTGGAGGCGGTGAAGGGTGAATGGGATCTCGTTTGTATAGCCTTTAACCTTGTATGTTGGTTTCGATTTGATTCATCTCTTTATCAATCTTAGTGTTCTTTGATAGGGAGATGGTTGGTGGGCGTGACAGACCGTCTTTAACCTGGGGTACTCAAAGCCCGTTTTTGAGCTTGTGTCGTCACGCCTTTCTCTAAATAGCCCGAACAGTTGCATGGGAGATAATATCCCGAATCTTGCAAGGAAGGGTATAGGAGAAAGTCCATGAAATCAACAAGATGTTTTGTGGGTGTTGATGTTTCCAAGGCCGACTTGGAAATAGGTGTACTGCCTGAATCAAGGGCATGGAAGGTCTCAAACGACGGTCCAGGCATACAGCAGTTAATAGACAATTTGGTCGCATTGTCGCCCTCTGTAATAGTAATTGAAGCCACGGGAGGTTATGAAACTCTTGTCGCCAGTTCGCTGGCCATGGCTCAATTACCGGTTGTGGTTATCAACCCTCGCCATGTCAGATCTTTTGCCAAAGCTATCGGCATACTTGCGAAAACTGACAGGATTGATTGTCTTGTGTTAGCTCAGTATGGAAAGTCGGTAAACCCTGAACCGCGGCCACTCAAAGATGAGCAGGCGCAGGAACTAACGGCGATGTTGGGCCGAAGAAAACAGTTGGTGGAAATGCTCACAATGGAGAAAAACCGTATTGATAAAGCCACCAATGGCGTTCTTGAGTACATACATGCCCATATATTTTGGCTTGAGTCCCAACTCCAAGAAGTAGATAAGGATTTGCATGATTCGATTAAGAACTCACCGGTTTGGAGGAAAAAGGATAAAATTATCCGTAGTGTTCCTGGAGCGGGTCCCGTTTTGTCCGTTACGCTCATCTCAGAGCTTCCCGAGTTAGGCATACTCAACCGGCGTCAAATAGCCGCCTTGGTGGGAGTCGCTCCCCTCAACTGTGATAGCGGCAAACACAAAGGATATCGACGAGTATGGGGTGGCAGATCCCTAATCAGATCTATCTTATACATGGCGACCTTATCAGCAGTGCGTTACAATCCAGCAATAAGGTCATTCTACAAACGCCTCATAGCAGCCGGGAAAAAGGCAAAAGTGTCTCTTACGGCATGCATGCGAAAACTATTAACCATTATAAACAGCATGGTTCGAAATGGTTCTTTCTGGGACCAAAATTGTTTTCTGGAAACGCAAAAAATCAATTGACAGCCAACACAGTTGCTCAAAAGGCTCTTCGCCTTGGCCAAATAGGTTGATAACAAACAAAAGGAAGCAGATTTGTACTTTTCATAAGTTTTTAACGTTGGCGCTTGGGCCTGTTCAGCTTTCAACTGATACGAACGGTTCTCTTTAGGCAGCTTGATAAAAAAACCGGCCGGAAAATTTGGATAATTTCAATTCCCAGACCGACGGGCTCCCAGGACAAAACCAAAATATCCGATGGCTTCGGGTCATTGTGCCTCTGGTCCTATGTCAAGGAGCGCCATGTAAAACTCCCTTTGTGCGGAGACCGCTAACACGGATCACTCAAAGGCCTGTGCTATGCCTCTGAGTGACGGATTGAGAGCCTAGCGATGTTACATCTTCAGCCTTTCTCTAAGGATCGAGACCCTGTGGCTAACACTAGCGGCTTCATCTTCTTTGCCAAGCGCTTGATAGGTTTTGGCCAGGTTTTCTAGGACATTTACCGTCAAGGGTTCTTCTGTACGTCCGGCGGTTTCCAGTCGCTTCAGGGCCAACTCAAACCAGCAAAGGGCCGTCCTAAAATTGTTATTTTCAAATTCCGCCATGCCTTTTTGGTTCAGGTCGCCGGGATCAGACGAAGCATATTCCAGTCTTATTCGGGCGCATGGATCAGCCGGCGGCGCAGGCGTTTCAACCGGCGTTCTTGTGACTGTTGGCACAGGCACAGGTTCAGGTTCGGGTTCAACATCAACATCTGGGTCAGGGTCTGGATCTATGTCAGGATCCACATCAGGATCAGGTGGACTAAACTCAGACCCAGTTAAGGACGCTATAGTGGCAGCGCCCCAATGCGGTGGTTTGTGGCCTTCATGGGGTTTACGTTCGCCTGTATGACCATGTTTGTGCTCGGTTGACCTCACCCAATGATGGGGTTTGCGCTCACTTGTATGACTATGCTTGTGCTCAGTTGAGCTAACCCAATGAGGGGGTTTATGTTCAGCTGAACCAACCACCGCAGGTGGTCTATGGCTGGTTGAACTAACCCAAGGAGTGGGTTTGTGCTCAGTTGAGCTGACCGCCGCAGGTGGTCTACGATCGGTTGAACTAGTCCAAGGGGTCGGTTTATGTTCAGTTGCGCCAAACTCTGAAGTTGGTCTGCGAGTAGTTGGACTAACCGATGCTGGTGGTCTGCTCACGGTCGGAGATATGGTCGGATGAATCGGAGCTGGCCTCGTTCTAACGCTAGGAGTAGGATGAGTCGGAGCTGGTCGTGTTCTAACGGTGGGCCGGGTGTGTGTGGCTACAGGACGCGAAGGTCTCCTTGAAGAGTAGTGAGGTCGACTCGCGGGCCGTGAAACCCTGCGAGCAGAGTAAGATGGTCGGGAAACGCGGCGAGGCGCTACCCTCGCTCTCGGCGCCCTGAATCCTCCCCCACCTCTCCTCACACCTTTTGGTATCAGGAGCGAATCGCCGTCGTCAGAAACGTCTGACGTCTTGGACACTGAAGATGTCGCATCCTGTTTTGGATCTGAGTCGCTCCATGCCGGCGCTGAACACAGCATGAGGATAATCGTCACAGAGACAAAAACACCATATCCTATAAAACCGTTTTCTTTTAACGTCTTCATATTTGTGCCACCTCCATGTCACTCAAAGAATCCAATGTAACATCGACTTCAATAGAGTTCTTCGCAGTGACTGGAAAATTATGACAAAAAAACTTACTTTGATTACCTTTTCGCGTTCCGCAGATTACGTCACTTCGGCTACTTCTTGGACGAAGATGGTTTCTGCGGCTTATTTGCGCCAGCGTTTTCCAGGAGTCTGATGATTTTCTTGTCCCCTGTTACTCCGGCCAATAACCACGCGGTTGCTCCATTGTTCGCCTTGACATGAATATCAGCGCCCTTTTCCATGAGCAGTTTAACCACCTTGTCATTGCCCAGCAAGAACGAAGCGTACATGAGCGCTGTTGCCCCAGTCCGGGTCTTTGCGTTCACCTGAGCTCCTTTTTCCAGCAACAGATTGACTACTTCCAAGTTTCCATCTCTGGCCGCCACGATCAGTGGTGTATATCCATCGTTATTGGCTTCATCAATTTTTGCGCCTTTGTCTAAAAGCAGTTTAACGGTATCTGGATTGCCCGCGTTGGTCGCCAGCAGCAGAGCCGATGTACGATCAGTGCTCATGGCGTTGATGTCAGCCCCTTTAGCCACAAGCGTCTCAGTAGCCTCCGCGTTTCCGCTGTCCGCAGCGGCCATTAACGGTGTAAGACCCTTAGTTCCCCCTTTCGCGTCAAACTTCGCTCCATGCTCTAGCAACCAGTTCACCAATTCTTTATCGCCACTGGCGGAAGCTATCATAAGAGGGGTGTTCCCCTTGGCGTCCGCATAGTTAATGTCTGCTTTGGCTCCAACAAGGACCTTCGTCATAGCCAGATCCCCCAGGGTTGAAGCTAGTAAAAGCGGCGTAAGACCAGATTTGGGATCCTGATGATTCACGTCAGCCCCATTTTTTAACAGTATTATAGCCGCCGCCAAATTACCTCGTTCAATTGCCATAAAAAGGGCTGTCTGACCACCAGGGTTCGTAGCGTTCACGTCAGCCTTGTTCTTTAACAGCAAATCGATCATTTTCATGTCGCCATTGTATACAGCGACCATTAATGGAGTCAGACCATCTTCTAAGCTTTTCAGGTTAACGTTGGCCCCTCCCTGGATGAGTAGTTTTGCCATTTCCAGATCGCCTCTCAATGTCGCGGTAATTAGCAGCGTGTCACCTTTTGCGTTTCTCACGTTAACATCCGCCTTCTGATCAACTAATTCCTTAATTTGCTTCAGAGTGGCGTCTCTGCTTTGACCAGATTCGGGATATAATGATTGGAATTCCGACATGAGTTTTTCTTCGAGCGGTCCACCCCAGCTCTGCCTTGGGCATTCTAAAGAAACCGTCAACAGGATGGCGAGCAGCACATAAACTGTCTTTATTGTTCTCATTTTTTGGTCCTCCATTTTTGTTATAGCCGCTTGTATTTCAAGGTCTCGCAAAACTGAAAAATCTGAAATCCTAATCAACCTTTTTGAAACCTCTTGGAAGAGACTGGTTATTCTTGCCCGGATCGAAACCCGGCGACTTGCTTCCTCCTATCTTGCGGTCCTCGGAACCCCGCTTAATACCCGCGACTTCCTCCAGAGTTGGAGAAACCCGCTCATACCGGGGTTCTTTCTGGGACTTGGAAGCTCCCTTGCCTGACATGGAACAAGGTTCGGGATCTTTTTCCGATGACGCCTTGCGGCAGTCCCCTTTCAACACAACCCTTCTGTTGAGCATACGAGTCTCTTCGCTATCATTTGAATGAGCGGGGTATGAGAGTCCGTACCCCCTGGCTACAAGCTTGTCCTTGGGAACACCCAACTTGACAAGGTGATCTATGACAGCGTTTGATCGAGCCCATGAGAGTCTGCAGTTCATTTCGGCTCCGCCTATGTTACATGTATGACCATCCACATAATATCGGCTAATCTTGGACAGTTCAGGGTCACTGGCGGCTTGGATGAGAGCTTCCGCCAGACTCTTCAGGTTCTGCATGGAGTCGGATTTCAGAGTCGATTGGCCAAAATTGAATAACAGAGCGTCGCTGTTATATGTGACTTCGCAATCAGTCTTTAGCTTTTCAATTACCACGTCCTTGGGTATCAATTTGGACCCACTCTTTGGGACCGGCGCGGATTCCTCTTCAGCAGCTTTGAGTATTTGGAATTCCTCCCATGTTTCCGCAAGGATCACGGTATGGGAAGCAAATATCAAAATCAATATCGAGAGAAATATCCTTAGCATTTCAATCCTCCTGAAAATTAATAGAAACGAAGTTCTTTTCATGCCCAATGCTCTCATTTATGCAATGACTTCAGATTGGATCGATCTTTGTGCGAACTTTTTTTGTTAGATGATGGCAGATTGTCCTGCGTGTCTGTTTTCCTTGCCGCAGTCGGTTCCAACAGCCTACCCATGAAAAGAATAGCCCCTGTCTGATTCTCCTGAATTAGAAAAATGAACGGGTGATCTGCTCGAAATACAGGAAGGACCGGTTCTCCAACCGATACTGCATCTTGGACAGTGTTGAGAGTTGCAGCCGACGCTTGAGTTCCTTGCTCATTTACCTCTACAAAAGCCTTATGAATGAAAGATGATAGGTATAGAGGATCGTTGTTTCGGGGAGCTATACCACTAAAATTGGCGTCTTTGGCGCTGAATGCGGACGCCATCCCCATTGAGATCAAGGTATCGGACAGGTTAAATGCGCTGGTTATCTCGAACTTGGGGAAATGTACCAGGACTTTGGTTGGAACCATTTTATTCTTCCAGAGATTAAGGCTCTTCGTCGATAGCTCGTTTTCGAGAGGTTTGAGTCCGTCTCTGCCTTTCGGAAGTAGCGCGATCATCGACAATTTATTACCAGCATAAGGCATTTCGAGTATTTGAAAGGATTTGATATCAGCGTATTTGAACATTCCGGTATGTTTCATCATCGGAGTCTTGATGGAGTTTTCTGATGAAATAAAGAATGGAGCGTTTTCGGTCAAATCAGCCTCGAACCTTCGCTCCCACTTCCCTTTGAAACAGATTGCATTGGCTAGGACCAGTTTGGTAGCTGTGTTCAGACTGTTGGGAGGAATGATGTCCCGGATTTTGTCGTGGGTTTTTTCTTTAACCCAGTTGTTTATTGTTTTCCTGGCCTCTTCAGGTTGATCCTGATAGTCTAATGAAGTAATCGAAACGCCATAATATTTCTTGGAAAGTTTTAAGTACTTCGGTATTAGATTGTAACCCTTCTGAGGCCATAATGAATTTGCGAGACTGAGGCTGACATCCCCCCCTTTTTGCGCTTTACTCAGTGTCGATTGCAGAAACCCAAACGCCGGATCTAGATCTTTTGGCTCAAGAGAGAACCTGAGGGTTTTTGCCATCTGCTCTCGCGTGGTTTCTTTGGCGCCGGCGTATGTCATCGCCAAGGCTGTGGATATGCTATATGGAGACAGGAAAATGTTCCCGCTTGTTCCATAGAGCTTCTTGTACATGTCTACAGCGAAAGCGGTGTTGTCCTGAACCAAGGCTTTAACGTTCGGTTGACTTTCCTTCGCTGGCGCCAAGGTTGGGAAGGCCAAGATTACCATTAAGATCAATGTATAACTTTTAAATCTGAGACACATGAGATCCTCCTTTCCACGAGGACGCATGAACTGTTCATCCCTTACCGAATATCGAGAGTTAAAATGATCACGAATTCAATTTCGCTAATTCTTAAATCTAAATTCCCTTGTTAAGCCGTGAGGGTCTACGAGGCACGGCTCAGGTGGGTTTCTGTTGCCACCTTTGCGGTACCATATTGCCGCGTTCTTCTTAGCCAATGAGAACGCGTCTTCCAGATTGCAACATCCCCGTTTTATGGCCTCCTCCAGAAAGTATGAGAAAACAGCTCCTTTGAGAAATTTGTTCGAAAAAGATGTTTCATGTCTTCGGCATGCGGCGAGTAATGCTTCATGGTCGTTGCCATAACTCGGAGGGCCGCCCTTGTCGACCATAGTCCATTCTTCTTCTCCAAAGTCAGTCAAGGGCAAGTAGTTGGACATTAGCTCATCGTCGTCAGTTCTGAAATCTTTAGTAATGGCGCGGGCATGGCAAGAATCCACTATCAGAATCTTTTTTCGAGCTGGGATCTTCTTAATGAGCGAGCCAAATTCATTCTTAATCAGGAAGATTTTTCTTCGAAAATGATCCTGTAAATTCAGGTTTTTTTGTTGGCCCGGATAAAGCACAAGGAACCCCTCTCCTCGCAGATTGCCACCATGCCCAGTGAAGTAGATTACAACAGTATCTTCAGGTTGGGCGCTAGAAGCGAGCCACTGAATACCTGAGGAGAATCCCCTGTAGTCAGCGTCGGCATCCTTCAGAACTCTAACATCAGACTTTTTGATGCCCGCCTTGGACTGTAGTGTTGCGGCTATCCTCTGAGCCGAATTGTCTTCAGGCCTGTTATCATGCCTTCCGTGCCCTGAGACCGACAACAGAAAAATCCTCGAAGGCCTAGGTGACTCCACGGATGGTGGTGGACCGGAACCTATGGGAACATTTAGCTGAGCTGTTCCCCAGCTTATATTTGACCCTATGCTTTCAGTGCGTTTCTGGAATTGAATGGCTAGGTCCTTGGCGCTGCCGGGGTATTTTTTGAATCCTGTCTTTTTGAGTTGTTCGAATTCCTGCTCCGACAGAATCTTTCCTTTTTCGGATGTCGCATAAGCGATGAGCCGCTCCGTGCCGTCAGGACCAGCAATCCTGAACTTGAACTTGTCGCCGCTTCCTGGAAATTTTCTGGGACTGTTAGCATCTATCCGGTTGTCTTGTCCCGAATAATCATTGGGCCAAATCCTCAATATCTTTCCGGACGTTCCCATGTCCATCAGGGTCAGATAACACTCTCGATCCGCCGTGAATGTCAGGTTAAGTTCATCTCCAGGTTTTAGGGGTTGTCTTTCCGCTGAAAGAGTAATCTTTATGTTGTTCTGAGGATTTGGATTTGTCGGAAGGATGTAGATATCTTTCCAATCCATTGTTGTCTCGTAATCTTGACCGTGGCCTATTCCAGCACAAATCAGGCCAATGGCCACAATCCCGAAAAAGGCGACAAATTTAGATAGACGACTCATCCTACGACTCCTGACGCTCTTATCAATGTCCCGTTCGGGACTTACCAAATCAGCTAAAATGAATATTCGTGAAATCTAACTAATTCTTACAAAAAATCTGCAGTCCCATGAGTTGCTGGGTAACTTGGCGTCTCCTTGCAAAGATCCATTGCGACAGCTATAGCTTTATGTCTCTGGAATACTGCCTTTCTTTGGCTAAGGTTTCGTAATTACCAACCCGTTTAGCAACTTTTCGATGTCATCCTTGAATTCCGGGAAAGTGTTTTGTGGGCAACCGGCAATGACCTTAATTACCCCCGATTTTCCGGACCATAGGTAGGCGTGGACCGTATAAGCACCCCCCTTAATTTTGCAGTCAACCATTATGGATCTGACAGGGACGTTGTTTATGCGCAGTCTCTCTTCTTTTTGAACCACCACGTCAGATCCAATTTTCTTCAGATTAGCCAAGAACGCTTTTCTCACGGTCGCCATGGGAAATGCCTTGCCTTCGCAGATTACCTCTACTGAAGCGTCTCCAGGCGTATGAAAGAATGAGGTTTCGGCCGCTGGGTTGGTTGAAGGTCCAACTTTCCACTTTGCTGGGTCATACTGTATTTCGTAAAGTCCACTCTTACCCTTGAACACCTCTTTGCCCTCAGAAGGTTTTGTCCCTGGGGTAGACACCGGCGGTTTTACCTCTGTAGAAGGCTTTGGCGCTGGTACTGGCGCTGGTGGTTTCATTTCTGGAGAAGGTTTTTTTTCTGGGGGGGTCACTGGAGGCTTTTCCTCTGTAGAAGGTTTTGGTCCCGCATCGGTAATCTTGAAAGTTAATTCCGCTGTCGCCCATTTGCTGGGATCCAACTTCTGAAATACAACCCCAATGTCTTTTAGAACCACTCCAGGGTCCTTCATGCTCAGGAATACCTGCCCCGGGGACGGCTGTCCCTTTTCTGGACTAGGTTCCAGGGGTTGCTTGAGTTCTTCCTGCAGCGAATCGATTTTGGCCAGTACTGGGTCCACGCAGGCTATCGCCTTGATGTTCTCCACTCCAGCGGGTCCCATCACTCTATATGAAAAGTTGCTGCCAGATGGTGGAATTGTGTAGATCTTACCTTTTTCAATTTTGTTGGTTGTGTGCCATTTGTTGGGGAACAGTATTATTGTCTTCCCGCTGGTTCCAATGTCGATAAGCGCAAGGTAACAGTCCTTATCGGTAATGAATTCAATTACAACATCTTCCCCCTGTTTATAATCCTCTTTTTGGGTTCTTATTTTAAAATCTATTCCGGGATTTTCATTCTGAATCTGCTTTGTAAGCTTCAGGAGGTCCTGCAAAGTGTAAGCAAAAACCGAATGGACCTCAAATGCCGGCGCCATCCCGAACAACAGGACACACAGTGTCGCTAGAAACATCTTTCTTTTCATGACCGATACCTCACTCTCCAGTTAATTGGTTTTTTATTCGAGGCTATTTTTCGGCGAGTCTTTCAACTGCCGAACTCCTCACTGGTCTCTGATAAACTTATTCGAATTCCATGAGAAATTCTGACCAAGAAATTTACCGACGATTAATTACTTACGTTAGAGCCAATTATGACCAACGATGGCCGACAGCAATATCAAAATACTTCAAAACTGTCCTGAGATTACGGCGCTCTTTAGACGCCTCAGCAAACGCATAAGATTTTGGAAATTCAAGACGTTTCCCCAACCAGTATAAAAGCGCTCCAAAAAAACGGATGTTTGTAACCAGCGTTACGGATATCATCTCTAGCGAATTTCAGTGATTCCAGCTTGGTCTTTCCTTTCCTGCGATGTTTGAAGAAGTTCTCGGCTAACATCACGGCGGATTTTTCCTCAACTTCCCATAAAGACATTAGAACAGATTTGGCGCCTGCGTACTGGAAAGCTCTCCCCATACTCATGACGCCTTCTCCAGAAAGTTCTTTTCCTAGCCCCGACTGACACGCTGTAAGAGCTACTACATCGGCGTTCATCTTGAGCGCCAGGATATCCGACATCTTGAGGAAGCCGTCTGTGCCGGATGGGGCCATTGTCAGGGCCAAAAACGGTTCCATAAGACCAGGAACATGGGTGGACATAACCCCGTGGGTTGCAAAGACAACACTACCGTATTGATCAATTTTGGGAGCAATCTTAGAGAGGAAATCAGCCTTGTTAGCCTGTAAGCCAGTAAGTGATAGGCAATTGGCCCCATACATTTTGACAAGATAATCAGCTAAGACCCCGGTTTCAGGCAGTCGTTTGAAACTAAAAGAACCGTCGCCGGTGTCTTCTATCGTTTGCATCAATTCAAGGTTATTTTGTTTGTCGCGTTCAGCCAGCTTCGTTGAGCTGGCTTGTTGGGCTCGTTGGTCCTTCATCGCAAACACAGGGTCTGCTAGTACAAGCAATTTGTCTTTGGGCTTGTCCTTGTTTCCCATGGTTCTGGCGAGAGTAAGAGCGGTTATGGACTGATAGTAACTGATTGGGTGTTCATCTCCGAGGAAGGTGAGACCTTCAGGATAATCTACCCCGTACTCGCCCTTGTTCCAGGTCGCCTTGCCTCCGGTTACGAGGGCTTCAAACGGCAAGACAGCTAGAATCCCATCCGGTATAATTATGAGTGGAGTTCCTTTAGGAACATCAAGTAGCACTGTGAGTAAAAGCTTTTTGTAAAGGCTTTCAGCCAATTCAGGGTTAAATTCCTTGAACATGCGCTTCTCAAAAGGTTCTCTAAACTTTTTGACATCATTTTCAAGGTTCTTCTGGTCCCATTTCTTGAAAAAGGTCTCAGCTATGGCTTTGTTTCTAATGAGTTTAACCCCAACTCCTTCACCGGACACATCAAAAATCACAGCGCATTCATCAGGTTTAAGGGCTGATTCTTTCAGCGTCACGGGTCGGGGATATTTCACTGCGGCGTATGCTGGATTCTCTTTCCAAAGGGTCTTAACAAAATCGCTCAGGTCTGTCTGTGCGTCTTTCACATCTTTAGTCAGGATTTCATACTTGGACGATTGCTTCTCCCTATCCGTCTTGGCCAAATCCTTTTTTAGAGCGGCCAACCTATTAACAAGAGATTGCTCTTTTTCGAGTGTCGTTTTGGATGCGCCAGATGACCCTGAAGCTGATGTTTCAGATAGATGGTCAGAGAATGCTCGTGCTCTCGTCACTTCACTCGAATCAATACTTCCATCAGCCCTGTTGAGCTTCATCTTAACTCTGGTGAGCCCCCTTGCAGGGTCTGATCTAGCAAAACCTCCTACTTTTACTTCAAAGAAGTTCTTACGTTCCGAAGGCAAAAGTCCAGACCTTATTTCTTCCGCCAGTTTCATTGCTTTCTCATAATATTCCTCAGCTTTGTTATAGTCTTCAGCGCCTTCATAGGCCCTGGCCAGACCGGTGTAACTACGGAAAAGAGAATCCGTGTTCCCTGTCTTCTCAGCCCATTTCACATCGTTTTGGTAATATTTTTGCGCCGACGGATAATCTGATTTTATAAGGGCCAATCGGCCAAGAGTCGAATTATATTTGGTTTCGTTGATTATTGGTTCTGCTTTAGCCGTGTTACCAGCGTCAAGATAATAATTTGCGATGCTGTCTTTGATTCCTTTAACCGGAACACCAATTTTTTCTTGGATTACAAGAGATTCATTAGCCGCCTTTAAGGCCTCGGCATACTTGCCAATCTGCGCATATGTGTGGCCAATATTCCAAAGATTCACGCCTTGATTATATAATTCACCAGTTTTTTTACTTATCACCAAAGCTTGCCTAAAGTAGTTGAGGGCCTTGGGGTACTGGCCCAGGCTCCGGTAGACATTCCCAATGTCGTTGAGAGCGGTGCCTTCTGCGCTCTGGTTTCCTGATTGCCTGTAAACTTCCAGAGCCGTCTCATGATATTCTAGAGCCTTCTGATACTGGCCCCACGCCGAGTAAACCAGCGCAATGTTGTTCATCCTGTAGGCCCCGTCCCTCACCGCTCCGATCTTTTTGGCTATCGCCAAAGACTTCTGGAAACACTCGAGCGCCTGCTGATATTGACCTAAATCGTAATGCACCAAACCGAGGGACCCAAGAGTCCAAACTTCTGTCCTCTGATCGCCGAGTCTCCTGCTGGTTTCCAAGGACTTCTGATAGTTTTCTAGAGCTTTCTTCCTTTGACCCCACGAACGATAAACATCTCCAATGTTGTTCAGTGTCACCGCCTCTTCCTTTACATTTCCAATCTTCCTATAGATTCCAACCGCTTTCTCAAGGTATTCTAAACTCTTTTCATATTGACCCCACGCCCTGTACACGTTGCCCATATTATTCAGGGTCACCCCCTCGGCACTCACATTTCCGATCTTCCTATCGATTACCAAAGCCTTCTCGTAGAATTCCAAAGCCTTCTGATACTGGCCACGCGACGAATAGATCTTTCCCATGTTGTCCAAGGTCCAGCCCTCACCCTGAAGGTGTCCGATTTTCCTTTGTATCTCCAGGGCTTTCTCGCTGAATTCCAGGGCCTTTTGATTCTCGCCACTCCAGTAGTAAGTCAATCCGATGTTATTTAAAGCACTTCCTTGTCCCATTAAATGCCCGGCCTTTTTTGCTATTACAAGAGCGTTTTCATAGTATCCCAGGGCTTTTTGGTATTGACCCTGGCGCTCAAATTGTTTTCCTATATGGTTAAGAGTAGTAACCTCCTCTTTCAGGTCTCCCACTTTCCTGTAGATTGGCAGGGCCATCTCGTAGTAATCTATGGCCTTGGCAAACTGGCACCACGAGCCGTAAACCGTGCCGATGTTATTCAGAGCGATAGCCTCTTGTTTTACGTCTCTGATTCTCCTGGTGACCTCCAAGGATTTCTCATAGTATTCCAGCGCCTTTTGATGCTGGCCTTGACTGGAATTTATGGATCCCATTTGATTCCAGGAGTAAGCAATCCCCTTTTCAGAATTTACCCGTTGGAAGATTCTCAAGGCCTGCTCAAATTTGTATTGAGCCCTTATGTAATCGTCCTTGGATTTTGCCTCATTCCTTAATTTTCTAGCTTGATTATAAAGTGCCCAGCCTTCAGTCTCAGACTGAGCCATAGAAGTGGACCCCGCTAAAAAAATCACCATGCAAATGATCACGACGTTCAATAATTTGTTCAGCATAGTAACCTCTTTGTCTGCTCAGCAAGGGCTAGTCTCGCCGATGATCGACCAACATTACTCAAGGAGCGACATGTTTAAATTTGATCCTGATCACTTTGTCGGCTCCAACTACTTTGATCTGGCTTTCCATCTTTTCAAAGAGCCTTTGTCTGTCCTGATCGGAAAGCTGTTTCGCCTTATTAGGAACCGTGTAGTCTTCAATTCCCATGATATTAAATTCTCTTTCGAGGCCTGCGGAACGCAATTTTGTATACAATTCCTCAAGCCTGGGATTGCGTTCTCTGCTCGCTACAAGATAGATGGTCTCTTCACCTTCATTCTTGTCCAGTACGTACCAGTGCTTCCCCTGTTTGTATGGCAGCCATTGAGTGACACCCGCCTTAATTTCACCAGTTCCCTCAGTGAGCTTGGGATTCGGGAACAAACGCCCTACATTGCCACTGGAATCCCACCAGACTACATGCACAAAACAATCCGCGTCAGTCTTGAACGCAAGGCCAATGTGCTGCCCCGATTTAAGTGTGGAATCGTTTACTAAGGGCTTTACTTGGCCATCGTCAGCCTGTGTCACAAAAAGGGCCTCGACGTTTAACGGCTTATCGTAAACCGGCACCCTGAAAATGGGGGTTTCGTCGGCCCTGCCTTTTGCCGCGTAAAGTTGCGGATTTTGCATCCCTTTTGTCGCGGAGCGTGTTCCTTCGTACACATAATCGTAAAAATCCTTGACAGTGATGACTCCGTTTCCGGATTTCTTGCAGGCGGCGCCCCGAAGTCCCTTAAGCGCATAGTATGTAAATATGCTATTGCCATACTTCTTAATCTCCCATGACTTTTCATCTGGCCTGCTGGAAGCAAAAGCGAATCTCCCTTGTAAATTCTGGAAAACTGAAAAGAATATGTCAGCGGCCTTTGATGCTGATTTATCAAGAGCGGAACTGAACCCACCAGAATGGCAGGCGTCGGACATGAGGATGAGACGATCGGAATCAATTCCCTTGAACAGACCCGATGTGTTCATCGGAAGCGCTGACCCAAAAAGGTTTTCAACGTCAGCGTCATACGTCAGGAAATAAAATTCGTCTGTCCTGACCGGATCAGACGCTCCATGTCCAGACAGAAAAATAATTACCACATCGTCCTTGCCTGCTGGCTTCAGGTCATCTCGAATGGCCTTGGTCACATTCTCTCTCGTAGCCTGTTCATTGACAAAAAGCTTGATGTGGGACTTTTTAAAAAGTTTCTCACGCTCTTTTAGGAACGCATAGAAATCCTGAGCGTCTTTGGCTGATAGTTCCAGTTGGTTCAGCCTGGTGGTGTCACGGTATTTTCCGATGCCGACTAATACGGCGTAAAGCTCACTGCCGGAAAGATCTGAAGGCGCAGCGAAAGTCACACAAGGTGGCAATGCCAGCCATGAGATTATCAGGAAAATGAGTGGAATAGTGGTTCGAGAAAACCACCCCGGACGCTGGATCATGGTTTCTTGATATTTTTTCATTTTTTGTCATCCTCATGAAAGAAAACTATTTCTACCCGTCGATTCAGAGCATTGGTGGCTGGGTCGTGTTTGGGCCTGGTGTATCCAAAGCCCTGGGTTATCATTCTGTCCTGGTCTATTCCGAAATTCTTGACTAGGTATTCCTTCACAGCCCTCGCTCTGTCATTTGACAAATTCATGTTGCGATCGGATTCACCGACAGCGTTGGCGTGACCTTCAATTATGAACCTGAAAGAAGACATTTCCTTCGACGACAAGGCCTTTCCTATTTCGTTCAATTGGTTAATCGGCTCACCTGGTCGGATGGCCGAAGACCAACCTTCGAAAAGTATGTTGTTGAAGGACTGCCTGTCGCTATCCTTGATGACATAATCTTCAAACCCCATGGTCTTGTACATAGTTTGTAAATTGGACTCTTTAGCCTCGGTGATTATTTCGGACGATTTTTTTATACCTTCTGTAACGAGGCTAGCACGCCGTTCCGCTTCGTGCAGACGGGTTTCCAAACCCTGAAATCTTGGCTCAGATTTTAAGGCCTTCTTATAATTCTCAGCCGCTAGAGGATAACGACCCTGAGCCATTAACACGTCCGCTAGGCCTAGTCGAGCGGCGATAAGATCGGGCTTCAATTCAATTGCTCTGCTGTAATGTCGTGCTGCTTGGTCGAGAAGTTTGTTAGCCTCTTGAACACCATTGAAATTCTCTTTTCTCATGAGACCCAAGTGTTCAAAAGCGTCAGCGAGGTTCACGTGCGCTTCAGCATATGATGGACAAAGTTCAACTGCTTTCTGAAACGCTGATCGACGAGCCTCATAATTGAGTAATTTTACCCCCTCGTTATATTTTTCTCTTGCCGATGAACACTTGTCCCCTTTGGGCACCGTACCGGGCCCTTTTTCCATGGTCATCCCGGGAACTGCGGAACAAAAGACCATCATGATTAACATTAAGCAAAACAGATAGGCGCTAGAGTTACGGATCATTGTTAACCCTCCCTAACCGTAATTTCCACAGGACGTGGTTCAGCGCAATATGTTGAATATCATTGGCCGCGTTTCCTCATAGATAGAGGTAGTAATTCATTTGGCCCGGCTTTCGGTTTTCACGCTATTCAATAAAATTAATGAGTCGTTAACCCTGGAAGCCAAGTCGGTCTCTGACAATCGAGACTCAATGGACTCAGCCAGAATTTTGCCGTTACGTGTTTCAATAAGCTGTGATTTCAATCCGAATTTGTCTTTTTCGGCTTTAACATTTTCTATAAGGGCGAAATTTATTGAAGATTCCTTGTAAAATTCACTCAACTCCTGAGCTGGGGGAAGATGTCGATCCGCGACTTTGTCCAGGAATTGTTTCAAGTCAGCTGGGGTTGAGAACTGAAATCTCTCCTCTAACTCTTCGCTTGGCCTGAGTTGTTCATAGAGAGAATCAACTGTCGATTGAGGCAGGGGCTTTTCGAACCCGTGGAACAAGACGATAGGAGCGACTCTCGGTTTGGGCGCTGCAGAAAGACGGGGTTTAGACGCCTCACGGATTGTTGGGCGGACGGGTTTGGCAATTTCTTCGCGCTCGTGCGCATCAGAAACAAGTGATTTGGCTGTGGCGCTAAAACTAGCCTCTTCCCAGTTTTCAGAGCTAACCCCTATAAAAACTGGACTAGAGCCATGAGGATAAAGCAGAACCACGGCGAGGATGGCCGCAACCGCTGTCGCCAAAGTCAGAGTGGGCATTTTAAAAATTGAAGTCAACCAGCCTTTCGCCCAGGCAAAGATTTTACTTTCATTTGAGATTTGGCGCTGAGCAGGTTTTAGGAAAGAGCCCTTGAGTTCCGTTTTTATTTCTGAGGGTAAAGTTTTTTGTATGGCGGTTTCCCTATATTCAGCTACATCTGCGCAGCATAAAGGGCAATCTTCTAGATGTTGGACAAGTTTTCCCTCAGGGTCCTCGCCTGTTTCAATGAATTCGTATAACTCCCAGGCTTCAGGACAGAAAACGCTTTTGTCAGTCTTTAAAACGTCTACAACTTGTTTTAGAGCTTCCAGTTCTTCAGAACACTCTAAACATTGATCTAGATGGTTTTCAACCGCAACACGATCTTTCTCCGCCAGTTCTCCATCGATGTAAATCGGTAGCAGGTCTTTTGGATGTTGACTAAATGTTGTTTTAAAGGAAGGGGTCATAGTCGCGCCCCTTTCTTTAATGACACATGAAAAATGGTTTTTAGTTCCCGAACGCAACGAGCGGCTTGCACTGTGAGTGTGTTTTCAGAGATACTCAGGATCTGGGAGATTTTCTGATATGGCAGTTCTTCCAGGTATCTCAACCGCAGAAGTTCCCTGCACTTTGCTCCAAGCGCTCGCAATGCTTGCCTCAATAAATGAGTCTGCTGCCTCAGGGCCAGTTCTTCTTCCTGGTTTCCCGCCGATCGGTCTTCCATTCGGCAGTCGGCGACACGGGAAAGGTAATCTTCGAAAGGTTCAGTTTCCGTATCCCTCTTTGCGGCCGTGGAAAATCTATAATGATCGACACAGACCCTTTCAGCAATTGTGCTAACATACTTTTGCAAGGAGTAAGTGGAATTATAATTCTTGAGAGCGGATATCAGGACCATAAAGACCTCCTGAATGACATCCTCCACCCCGTCTTGAGAAACGTGCAGACGTCTCCTGACAACCAACCTGACCAATCTTTGAAATCGTGTATAAAATTCGGCCCAGGCGGGCTCGGATCCTGACAAGCATTGCCCCACGAGAGCGATGTCTCTGTTTTCCTTAATAGAAACCATGACTCCCTGCTAAAGATAATTGCATGAGAATATGCGTAAATCATATCACGAAGCCTTTAAGTATATCCAATAAATTTTGTCTCACTTTATAAAGTTGAACTAACTTCCTTCATAAAAGCATAGGCCCAGGCGCCAATTTGGACCGATCAGGCCATTTTAATCAATTATTCGAATTGTAGTGATAAATCTGACAGAGAAATTACGACTAATAGTGGTCTTGACCGTTACGGCCTAACGTAATATGAATTAGAAATGCTCTTTCAATGTGTCACATTTTGATGGTCCTTCCGAATTATGAATTAATTGGGCAAAGACGGTCAACTATGGGACATGTAGCGTGTCGAGGGAGGCAAAATGAAACATTCCAAAAATACGCAATCCATAACAGTAACCATGGTAATAGCGCTCTTAACATTGCTCGTTTCTTCTGTGTCTACCGCCACAGAGACAGAGGAAACCAATTCTGAACCCATTTTTCTCAATCAAATTAGGTCTCCTCAGAACTGGTACGCTGATCAGGTTACTCATGGAAGAGATATCTATTTCTCGGCCAACTACATTTTTCAAGCTACCAAACTTAGGACTCAAGAATTTCTCGTAGAATATGAACAGACAACCATTTTCCCAAAACTGCGCCAACTGCTGGACGAAATTAAACAAATGGGATTAAAAGGCCAGTCATTGATTTTCATAGAAATGGCTCGCAAACTTCTGGGCCCTCAGGCAAAAATTGATCCATCTGTTTCTAAAGAAGTAACGTCAAGACTTGAGAGTTTTAAAAAAGATCCTCAGAATATTCCTCGTGGTCGTTACACTTCATCGGAGAACCTTAAGAATTATTTCCAGGGGGTCCAGTTCTTAACCAAAGCGACATTTGACGTCAAGGTCGACAAGAAGTGGTTCGCTCAAAGGGATTACATGCTTTTTCCGTTTGAAGCCGCGGTTGAAGTCCTCACAACATTGGCGAAGACTGATAATAAGGCCACCCTCGATAAACTCAATCAAGTCTCAACTTTCTACGACAGGCTGGTCGGGCCCTCGGACTTGCCATGTTTCTCTGGATTGATCAAGGCTGATGTCACTCTTACCATCGATGATGTTCTACGATACGCCGAAGACAATGACTTGCCCAAAATTAACAGACAAATGGGGGTTGGGATTCAGTTTCTCGGGGAACGCATGGCCCTGCATCAACAAGTCATCAATAGATTGACGGACACCTTTCTGACCAATGACCCGAAAGTAAACCGAAAAAAGGTAATGGATACTCTGGAAATAAGAAGGGTATTTTTCGGGAAAAAGGGGCCGAAAAAGGAAGTCCAAGGCCTCATTGAAACTCAGTTTAAGCCAAATGAATCGGGAATGCCATTTTATCAATATTGTTTGCGGGCGATTCTCGACCTACCCGTTTTTGAGTCTTCCGTATATTCAATTAATACGGGCGCAGCATGTTTGACTGCGCTTTCGGAGCAAACCATCCTGGTCACAAAACAGACCACTCTTGTTCCCAAATCAGCAGCCCCTGATCCTGATCAGGACAACAAACCTGTTAAAATTTACATAGAACCCGAGATCCATAATTTTTTAAAACAGTTAGAGTTGGCGGACAAAACGATTTCGTCGATATGCGAACAGGAACTACAGACCATTCTATATGAAAGTCTCATAAAAGCATCGAATGAGCAGGCCCCAATTGCGTCCAATGGCGCTGAAGGGGTGACCATATTAAATCAGCTCTCAAAATTGACAAGTGATCCGACGGTTACGGCTGATGTATTTTCCCTGAATAGTCGTAATGATAAGGGATTTATTCAGTGGGCCATCGCCCCATTTGAAGTTGAAAGATCATTTAAAAACGGAGCCATGGCGATAGGAATGGAGATGATTTTCTTTGAGGGGTGGAATGACACCGCCTTGAAGAACACGAAAATTCCCATGACGAATCAACAATGGAAAAAAATCTTCCTCAAGGGTCATTACAAAAAGTTCCAAACAGTTATCAAAGCGCCTTAATATGGAATTTTCCAGCCTTCTGGCAAGTTGGATAAATTCATGTTTCGCAAATTTACTATAATTGTAATATCATGGATTCAAATTGAATTTTCTTGCAGGGAGTGAATATTGACAATGAAGGTGCTTGTGACTGCAAGACTGAGTGAGGAAATTCTGTCCCCATTAAGACCGGCGCACGACCTGGTTGTGAATCCCAACGACTTCCCCATGTCCCATGCCGAAGTCCTGGACAAGGTCCAAGACAAAGATGGATTACTTTGCACGATTTCGGACCGAATTGACGGCGAGTTGATGGACTGCGCTCCGCGGCTGAAAATGATAGCGAATTTTGGAGTGGGCTACGATAACATCGATGTGCCGGCGGCCACAGCCAGAGGGATAAAGGTTTCCAACACTCCCGGGGTCCTCACGAACACAACCGCTGACCTTGCTTTCTCACTTATGCTTGCGGTTGCCCGTCGGGTTGTTGAAGGAGATAGCCGAACCCGCTCAGGAAAGTGGGGACCGTGGGCGCCATTTGGTTTTCTTGGATCTGAAGTGACAGGAAAGACCCTCGGGATAATCGGCCTTGGTCAAATCGGTAAAGAAGTGGCCCGTAGAGCAAAAGGATTTCGGATGCCGACCCTGTATCACAACCGCAAGCGTATCCCTGAAAATGAAGAATTACAACTGGGCGCAAAATACGTTGATCTGAAAACGTTATTAAAGGAATCTGATTTCGTCTCTATACACGTATTATTGAATGATGAATCCAGAGGTCTCATAGGAGCAAAGGAACTGGGCCTGATGAAACCAACAGCGTTCCTGATAAATGTCTCAAGGGGCCCTGTAATCAATGAGAACACCCTAGTGGACGCTCTTAGGGCAAAGAAAATCGCTGGGGCCGGTCTGGATGTTTACGAAAAGGAGCCCAAACTAGCTGAGGGCCTGGCGGAACTCAACAACACTGTTCTGACTCCGCATATAGGAAGCGCTACAATAGAAACCAGAATCGCTATGGGTAAGCTTGCGGTTAAAAACCTAAACGCAGGGCTTATGGGACAAAGACCGCCGAATTGCTTAAATTGTTAATCTAACTTCAAACTGGGACTAAAAGCGTCGGTTGAACGCATAGCTCCATTTTTGTAAACGGGGACACGTCTGATATGTTACCTATTGGTGAAGCTCAACAAAAAGTTCTTGAAGAAATACCTGTTTTAGGACGAGAGAGACTATTTATCCTGGAAGCGCTGGGCAGGGTTTTGGCTCAGGATGTCGAGGCCGTTCGTGATGTTCCAGCCGATGACAACTCGGCAATGGATGGTTATTGCGTACAGCATAAGGACATTGCAGGCGCAAATTCATCAAATCCAGTTCGTCTAAAGATAGTTGGAGAATCGCCTGCGGGTAAACCCTATCCAGGAACATTGGAATCTGGGCAGGCAGTCAGGATAATGACCGGTGGTCTCATCCCAAATGGCTCCGACACTGTAATTATGGTGGAAGATACAGAGCGTGAAGGCGATTTTGTGGTTTGCTTTAACAACCCTGGGTTCAATTCGCACATAAGATTTGGGGGAGAATACGTCCGTGCCGGCGAGACCGTTTTTCGTCAGGGTGACGTGATAAGACCACCTGAAGTAGGTATGCTCGCCACTCTGGGTCACGCATACGTTTATGTTTATCAGCGACCCGTTGTCGCCATTCTTTCCACGGGCGATGAACTTGTTGATCTGGATGAACCATTCACCAGTGGCAAGGTTGTTTGTTCAAATACTTATAGTCTTGCTGCTCAAGTACTCGATTGTGGGGCCATTCCGCTCTCTTTGGGGATAGCTTCAGATAACATTGAAGATCTCCGGGAAAGATTGAGAGATGGCCTGAGGGCCGACGTGATTCTAACTTCCGGTGGCGTATCCGTAGGAAAATACGATCTCGTAAAAAATACCCTCACAGAAGTTGGCATGAAAGTGAAATTCTGGAAAGTAGCAATGAAACCCGGTAAACCTCTAGTTTTCGGAACACTTGGAAACAAACCGGTTTTTGGCTTACCAGGTAACCCAACATCCGCAATGATCTCATTCGAACAGTTTGTACGACCAGCCCTACTTAAAATGATGGGTCGAAAAAACCTTTTCAGACTGTTGTTGGACGCTGAACTGGCGGAAGATGTTAAAATTTCCTCGGGTAGACTTCACCTTGTAAGATGCAAACTATTCGAAAAAGATGGGGTAAAATTTGCAGTTTCAACCGGGACTCAAAGCTCCGGTTCCTTGCGTTCAATGGTTATAGCCGATGGCCTAATGATTCTACCGCCAGAAAAGGGGCCGTTCAAAGCAGGCGACAAAATCAAAGTTCAATTTTTGCACACTGACAATCCATTGAGTTCAGAATCCCACTATTAGCGCTAGTATATCTATTGCAATCGGGACTCTTCCAATTGAGCGAGAAGTCTTTAAACCTCATTCTAAGGGTCTACCGGCTTTTCAAAGAGATCACCGTTTAAATATTGGCTCCAATGATCAAAACGGTGTTTTTCTTAGAATGCTTTGTTCACGACCTGGTCCAATGGAAACAAGAGTGACCGGAACACCTGACAAATGTTCAATCATCTCAACGTAATCACGAGCGTTTTTTGGGAGGTCTTCAAAGGACCTGCAATCAGACAAGGGTTCATCCCAGCCCTTTACTTGTCTATAACGAGGTTTAACCCGACCGAAATCATTTATGTCCGACGGAACATGGTTCAATTTTTTGCCATCCAATTCATATCCTGTGGCGATCTTTAGAGGCGAAATACCTGTTAATACGTCCATCTTGGTTAAAGCGATACCAGTTAAGCCATTGAGCCGAACACTATGGTTAACAATGACCATGTCCAGCCATCCGCAGCGACGAGGTCTCCCTGTTGTGGCGCCGTACTCGCCGCCTTTCTCCCGGAGGTTCTCGCCTAGACTGTCAGTCAACTCAGTTGGGAATGCTCCCTGACCGACTCTCGTGGTATAGGCTTTAACCACTCCCCAACATTTCTCAATTGAGTTAGGGCCTATTCCGGAGCCGGCGCAAGCATTTCCACTCACCACGTTTGATGAAGTTACAAACGGATAGGTGCCATGATCTATGTCGAGCAGGGTCCCTTGAGCTCCTTCAAACAGGACGTGTCTGCCTCCAGTGATAAAATTCTGAAGGGCGACCGACGTGTCAGTAATATGTGGATGCAACTTTTCTCCGTACGCTAGATATTCCATCACAATTTCTTCCGGATTCAGTTTTGGTCTTCGGAATCGTCTTTCGATCAAAAAATTCTTTTCATCCAGCGCAGCATATACGCGTTCTCTGAAGGCCGCGGGTCTTATAAGATCTCCAATTCTTATTCCCATTCGTGAAGCTTTATCTTCATACGCTGGTCCGATACCGCGACCAGTGGTGCCAATTTTTGCATTTCCGAGAAATTCTTCACGACCCATGTCAATGATCTTGTGGTAAGGCATAATAACATGAGCGCGATCAGAAAGGAGCAGTTGACCATCCTTCTGAAAATGTCCCTTTTCTCGAAGTTCTACCTTTTCCTGGAGGAGCACAGATGGGTCTACAACCAAGCCATTAGCGACGACATTTGTGATATTCGGGTAGAGGATCCCGGATGGTATCAGATGAACAATAACCTGCTCCCCAACGACTTTGAGGGTATGGCCGGCGTTATTACCCCCCTGGAAGCGAACCACAACATCCGCTCTGCTGGTTAAAAGATCTACAATCTTACCTTTACCTTCATCACCCCATTGGGCGCCTACAACTACAAGAGTGCTCAAAAGTTATCGCCTTTCTTGATGAGTCTAACCATGATTAAAGAACTTATCAGCGTTTGCTGTAATCAATCACATATTTTCAATTCAGGTAAACCCTCAATAATTATTTGGTAAACATTCAATATACCATTAATGCTTCTAATCTGTTCCAATGTCTCATCATCCGCCGGGGAATCAAGATTTGTTATTGATATAGCCGTTCCGCCAGCGCAATCACGAGATAAATTCATTTGCGCAATGTTTACGTTTCTTTGAGCCAGAATGCCCGAGATCCCAGCAATCATTCCAGGGATGTCTTGATTTTTAACAATTAGCATCGGCCCTGCCGGAACAGCTTCAGTGACGAATTCATTGATACCAATGATGCGAGGCTCATCCCCGAATCTCCGAATCAGTGCCCCTTCGATCTTTACAAGGCTTCCTTGCTTCGAAAAAACCTCCAAGGTAATCGATGGCCGACCATCAACAGATTCTTTGAGAATTGTTTCGTGTACCTGTATTCCGGCCTCTTTGGCGACAAAATTAGCGTTAACAAGGTTAACGTCAGATCCCTTAAAAACATTTAGAAATCCCATCAACACCGCTGTCGTCATAGGCCTCAGGTCCCAACCTACTAATTCTCCTCGGTATCCTATCTCAACCTTAACAGCATTTCCAGACGACAACCCAGCCACAAACATGCCAAGACGTCTGGCCAGCTCAATATAAGGGCTAATCTTTGATCGCAGAACGGGGTCAACAGCTGGCACATTTACAGCGTTTCCCAGCCCTCCCCCCTCGAAATAGTCCCTCAGAGATTCGGCTATTGATCGCGATACGTTGGCTTGGGCTTCATCTGTCGCCACGCTGAGGTCCGGGGTGCATATTACTTTCGGATGATTCAACAGTTGGCCATGATGGATATAGTGTTCCGAGTGAACATCTACAGCTACCCCTGTTACCTGGCCCCCATCCAGGGCGGCCAATAGCGCATTTTCGTGGATCAAACCTGCTCGACCTGTATTTATTATGATTACCCCTGCTTTCATCAAGTTGAAGGCCTTTTCGTTGAGCATGTTTCTGGTGTCGGGATTTAGGGGAATATGCAGCGAGATTACGTCTGACTTCTCATACAGTTCTGTCAATGAAACAGGTCTGAATCCATGCTGCTTTATCATGTCAGATGTTACAATTCCGTCATAAACTAAAACGTTCATGCGGAGTCCCCTTGAGGCGTATCGGGCTACAAGCGCTCCTATCTTGCCAAACCCGACGATCCCAAGGGTTTTTCCAGCCATCTCTCGACCCTGAAATTTCTTTTTCTCCCACTTACCCTGTTTCATAGAGTCGACCGCAGCGGGCAAATGCCTGTGGACAGCCATGAGAAGAGCTATGGTATGTTCGCCTGCGGAAACAACGTGGCTCGATGGCGCGTTCATGACTATCACACCTCTGCGAGTCGCTTCCTGGACATCGATGTTCCCAATGTCTGCACCGGCTTTGGCTACAACCTTGAGCCGGAGGGCGAGTTCAAGCAGGTCCTTTTGAACTGCTGTTTTTTCTCCCACCACTATTGCATCATAAAACGGAATACAGGCTCGTAGCTCACTAGCAGCCAAACCAGCCTTTTGGTCAACCTCGAGCAAAGGATCTGACAGTAGAATTCTAAGCCCGTCTTCGTGAATCTCATCTGCTATTAAAATCTTGAAAGACATATCAAATTAACCATTCTTTCTGGCGAATTCTTTCATAAAATCGATCAAGTCCTTAACTGATTCGGGTTCAATAGCGTTATAAATCGAGGCCCTGCAACCGCCTACTGAACGGTGTCCTTTGAGCCCACCCAATGAATTCTTCGCCGATTCGGCGATGAACTTTTTTTCTAATTCCTCCGACTTAAGGCGAAAGGTCACATTCATCATAGACCGGCTGTTTTTGTCTGCAGTCCCAACATAAAAATCACTTTTGTCCATGTAGTCATATAACGTCGTAGCCTTTTGTCTGTTCCGGCGTTCCATGGCTTCAAGTCCGCCAATGGTTTCTTCTATCCATTTGAGGACCAAGCTAACCATGAAAATGGATATACATGGGGGAGTGTTGTACAGCGAATTTTTTTCCGCATGCGTCGAGTAACGCAGCATGGTCGGGATATTTTTAGGACAACGTTCCAACATGTCTTCACGAATGATAACCAAAGTGACCCCAGCCGGCCCCAGGTTCTTTTGAGCGCCAGCGTAGATCAAGCCAAAAGGATCAGGAACAAAGGGACGGCTGAAGATGTCTGAAGACATGTCGGAAACGAGTGGGACTTTGTCAGCCCTTGGCGTTGAGTTCCACTGAGTTCCCTTAATGGTATTGTTGGAAGTGTAATGAAGATAAGCGGCGCCTGTTGAGACATGATAATTTTCCGGTATGTAGCTGAAATTTCGGTCTTCACTGGATGCAATCACCGTATACGGTTTGCCGAGGATTTCGGCTTCTTTTATGGCTTTTGTGGCCCAAGTCCCGGTGTTGATGTAGTCGGCCGCAATACCCTGAGGAATAAGGTTCATGGGAACCATACTGAACTGGAGACTCGCTCCTCCCTGCAGAAAAAGAACTTTGTATTCGTCACTCAGGTTGAGCAAACGTTTGACTCGTGATACTGAGTGGTGGACGACTTCTTCAAAGACTGTCGAGCGATGGCTAACTTCGGCAATAGACATGCCTGAACCTTTGAAATCCAACATGGCATCACGGGTTTCTTCGAGGACGCATAGCGGCAGTGCGGCAGGACCAGGATTGAAATTGTGAATGCGAGCAGTCATTTTCGGAACCTCCTGAGACTATGAAAGGGGCTGATTACAATACACAAGTTTATAAATATAGGTGAAAAGACAGGTGCTTTTCAACAAAAATCAACGTCTTCTCTTATTCGGTTAGAAAAGAATCGAATTGAATATGATTTTTTTTTATGCAATTCTTTAACTGGTTCGAATTCTCTAGCTTTGTCGGAGGGCTCAGACAATGCATAATATTGACGAACTGCTGAAGAATGTTGGTGGTGTAGGTAACGTGGTCCCCTTGTTACTGCTTTTTGCTTTTTGGTGGATTTTCAGTATGCTTACTTCTAAAGCTAAAAAAATGAGCAAAAAAGATGAAGAAGGCGATTCGCCTGGATTACAGGAGCGATTCCTCAAGGCCGTAACCGGTGACCAGTCGACGAATGAGGGCCTTAGTTCTAAACCTGCAAGCCCTGAAGTTTACGACGCGTATAAATCTGAAGACGTATATTATCCAGGGTCTCAAACTACGGGTGGCCAAACAACAGCGAAGCCTATTCATCCTAAATGGTGGGCCGCATGAAAGCGGGGAGCGTTATTCGAACGATCGAGTGGCGTTCTCGGCCTATTGCGCAACTATATGTCATTGGAATCACGCTAATAATTCTATCGATTCTGTGTGATGGATTTGCCTCGGCAACAGCAACAGCAGCGGAAACGGTCAAACCTAAGAAACCTGTTATCGACACTGCAAAAAAAAATATCCCAGGAAGCGACGAAACTCCAGGTCGCGAACTTTCCTGGGAGATGCCTGGACGACTGTCAATCTATGATTTGCAGTTTGGGCCAGCTATTGCTCAGCAAAATAAATGGAAATTTCTTGGTAATAGTCGGACATTTAACGCAGGCCTTTTTGGTGATCGCCTTACGCTTATTGTGCGCTTCTCCTACCGGGCTTCAACATCTGATACCCCGTTGAAATTTGTCATTAAATTGCCGGATTCAAGACAATATGAAGAAACCGTTCGACTCGCCAATCGCCAAGGAGAGTTTGATTACCAATTCACCATTCATAAACCGGAAGATTTCCTTGGAAGCGGTATGATCTATTTATATTATGGTTTCAGTATAGTGGATGTTCTTGATTTTACCATCATGCCCGGATCCTAAATCCTGCACACATTCCTAATGCAAAAAGACCCCAAGATTAGACTCGACATGTTGTTGGTGAATAGGGGTGTAGTCTCTTCCAGAGAGCAAGCGCGCGGCTTGATCATGGGAGGAAAAGTACTAGCCGACGGGATAAGGGTTGAAAAACCCGGGAAGGATGTTTCGAGTTCAGCAGGTACTCGAGATTAAAGAACCACTACCATATGTGAGTCGTGGGGGTATCAAGCTCGCTGCGGCGCTTGATGAATTCGGAATTGTTCCCAATGGTCTTACCATCTTGGATGCAGGCGCTTCTACAGGTGGATTCACGGATTGTCTGCTTCAAAGGGGCGCAGCTAGAGTCGTAGCTGTGGATGTTGGATATGGGCAGTTTCATTGGAAACTGCGTACTGACCCAAGAGTAAGATTAATTGAGAGGACTAACATTAGACATCTGGAAGTAGCTTCCGTGGATGAACACATCGACGCCGCGGTTGCAGATCTCTCTTTCATCTCCCTGAAACTTGTCTTTTCAAAAATTGCTGAGATTCTTCCCGAGGGAGCATGGTTAGTACCCTTAGTTAAACCACAATTTGAGGTGGGGAGATCGGAAGTGGGTAAACACGGCGTAGTTCGAAATTCTGACGCCATTGCCGCAGCGGTATCTAATGTTAGGACAGCGGCGACTGACTCCGGTTTTACGGTTTTAAATCAAGTTGAATCCGTTATTCGTGGCCCTAAGGGCAATCGAGAATTCTTGCTGCATCTCGTTCTCACAGCTAAAATCGATTTTTGATACTTTCCTTTATCTGTCCAATTTATTTTCAATTGAAAACAGCGTCTTGGTCAGTTAAAATTCATTCTTTGATACACTCCCATCACTAAAACAAATAGCAATGAAAGGCTCTATTATGTCGTTCCCGGATATAGAAACCCAAATGCGGCACATCATGCGTGGGGTTGAAGAAATTATTCACGAAGAAGAACTACGCAAAATGCTTGCAAAAAGCGTACAAACCAACGTGCCTCTTCGAGTTAAGCTGGGCGTAGACCCCACTGCGGCTGACATACATTTGGGGCACATGGTTACCATTAGAAAGCTTAAACATTTTCAGGACATGGGACACATCGCCATATTCTTGATCGGCGATTTTACCGCTCGGATTGGTGATCCTACTGAACGGTCGGAAGCTAGGGTTAGGCTTACCAAGGAGCAGGTCTGGAGACACGCCAGAAATTACACGAACCAGGTATTCAAAATCCTGGACGAACAAAAGACAGAAGTTCGCAACAATGGGGAATGGTTTGATCCAATGTCATTTGCAGATTGCCTTGATCTGGCTTACAGATCAACAGTCGCTCGAATGTTGGAAAGAAACGATTTTGAAAAGCGCTTTAAGGAAGGCTCACCAATTAGTATCACGGAATTCTTATACCCGCTTATGCAGGGGTATGATTCGGTCGCCTTGAAGTGTCATGTGGAGTTGGGTGGAACAGATCAAAAGTTTAATTTGCTGGCCGGTCGGGACATTCAAATTCAGTTTGGCCAAGAGCCGCAGGTTGTAATGATGACCCCATTAATTGAGGGGCTGGATGGTTCCAAAAAGATGAGTAAAACGGAACGTAATTACATAGCAGTTGATGACTCACCAGAAGATATATTTGGCAAGACGATGTCCATTCAGGACGACCTAATCGTAAAATATTTTACGTTGTTGACTGACGTCGATATCAACGAGGTCAACAAGTTTGGTCAGGCATTGAAAGAAGTTGAGAAACATCAGGAAGCCGTCGACCCGTTCCATCCTATGCAGATCAAGAAGGCTCTTGCAAGGAGCATCGTGGCTGAATATCATGATTGGTCGGCTGCTAAACGTGGTGAAGATCATTTCGAAAAGGTTGTCCAACGTCGGGAGCTTCCGAGTGATGTTCCTCTTGTTGAGTTGACTGCTGTGAACTATCCTGCTTATGAACTGGTCGCCGAGATCAGGCAGGTTTCCAAAGCCGAGGCTAGACGGCTCATTAGTCAGGGTGGAGTAAAACTTGACGGCATTAAGATTGAAGATCCCTCGGTCGAAATAACTCTTTCTGCTAATGAAACTATCATGCAGATAGGAAAACGAAAATTCTATCGAGTCAAACTTGGGGGCAAAAAAACTAGACACATGCACCAAGGAAGGTTATAATTATGTTTTGTCGGGACGTGGCTCAGCCTGGTAGAGCACTGCGTTCGGGACGCAGGGGTCGCTGGTTCAAATCCAGTCGTCCCGACCAATAAAATCAAGCAGTTACTTGATCTTTTTCCCTCATCCCGCCTATTAGTAATGCCGTAAAGGTCACAAAAAGGTCACACCTTACAACTGATGTCATGCAGATCATCCTTCTGCTGCAAGAAAGACTTCGGTTTTACCGTGATCAAACCTGATCATATCAATGGCTGTTATAGCGATTCTCGAAAATAATCGCGAAAAGAACGCGACTTTTTAGTCGAGATGTGGTTATCTGTCGGTATGTGTCGTCAACGAAACATGCCTAACCCGGAAAACTGCGCTTTAGCTGAATTAGAGACCGCAGCGAAGGCCTCGTCGGTCCAGCGGTCGTATGTTCGTCTGATGGCTATCAAGGCCTTGATAATGGGGCTGCCCCATAAGCAGGTGGCTGCCTTGTTCGGTGTAAATGAGGACTCGGTTTCCCGTTGGGTGAGACGTTTTAATCAACGGGGTATCGATGGGCTTACAGAAGGTCCCCGCTCTGGGCGTCCTCCCAAAATCAGCGGGGAGCAGGCCTATGAATATTCCGAGTTGGTCTTACATCCAGAACTGGTCAATGAGACCCACTGGACCGGACGTAAGTTTCACGGATATCTCACCAGGCATTGCCAGATGGAGGCAGGCTACAGCACACTTATGCGGTGGCTTCACGATGAGGATTTTCGGCTGAAGGTCCCTCGCCCCTGGCCGGATGGCCAGGATGAAGAAAAGAGAAAGGCCTTCATTGAACTGATCAGGAAGTTTCTTGGTGATCAATGCGTGGATCTTTGGTTTCTTGACGAGTGTGGTGTCGAAGGAGATCCTCGTCCGAAAAGGCGTTTTGCTAAAAAAGGAGACAAGATCCGTCAAGCATACGGCGGGGCGCATCTCCGAATGAATGTCACGGGCATGGTCTTGCCAAGAAAAGGTGAATTCTATGCGCTAGAATTTAGCCATTCCGATACGGAGATCTTCCTGAATCACGCCAATAGGGACATCAAGTTCGAGCGTCCTCGCAATCTACTCATCCTGGACAATGCGTCTTGGCACAAGAGTAAATCACTGGACTGGGTGGGAATTTGAGCCGATTTTTCTTCCACCTTATTCTCCAGATCTTAACCCCATTGAACGCCTCTGGCTCGTTATGAAGGGCGAATGGTTTTCTGGATTCTACGCTAAAACCAAAGATCAACTAATCGAGAGACTCACCGACGCTCTCAGATGGCTTATGACCAGACAAGATGAAAACACTAAAACTTGCGCCATTCCGACAGAACTTTAGAGAAGCGCTATAATAGGATAAATTCCACTGTGTGGGAGGGAGCAATGAAGACACTACTTATTCTTATTTTGCTCTGTTGTTTTGTTGGCTTGGCTTATGGGCAAGAGCTCGACGGCTTCATGGCCACAGAGGATACACTCGTTGGCGATTCCGATGAAACTATGGATATTCTCGTTTCGATGTATTTGAACAAAGAAGAACCCGGCATTAAGGATTTGATTCGTCAAGGGAAAGCCACGGTGGTCAATAAGGGGGAGACCGTCTATTTGATGAAGACCGGAAGGTCTTGGTGCACTCGTTTATTGATGAAGATAGGTTTTCGTGAATTCGTTCCAATAAGACGACGAAACGAATCAAAGCTATGGTTCATTAGTACGCAAAGGCTTGAACCTTTTTTGGGATCAGCAAAAACAGTAAACTATCCACCATCAACACCCCAAGACAGCCAAACCCCTTGGATGAGAGCCGTGTCTTCAGCTGACCAGTTAGAAATAATAAGCCTAATTGCGAAAGGCGCTGATGTTAATGCGAAGGACTCTAGCGGGAACACAGCACTAATGTTGGCATCTGTAAAGGGCAATCTTGAAATAGTGGAATTGCTTTTGAAAAACGGCGCTGATGTTAATGCCAAAGATTATTCGGAAACCACAGCGCTGATTGCAGCAGCGGGCGAAGGTCAAATAGCTGTTGTGAAACTATTGCTCGACTCTGGCGCTGACATCAGCGCAAAGGACAAAGAGGGCTTCACGGCCTTTCTCAAAGCCACACAAAAAAACCAGTTTGAAATTGTGAAATTTCTCTTAGACAAGGGTGCAGATGTAAATTCAAAGGACAAAAACGGCTCTACTGCTCTAATGACAGCCGCTCGAAATAATAGTGTGAAGATCGCCAAATTGCTCTTAGACAGTGGAGCAGATGTTAATACAGAGAACGGAGAAGGTGAAACGGCTCTTTTGCAGAGCTTGTCTAATGGTGGGGACATAGAGCTATTACGGCTATTATTTCAGAAAGGGGCTGACGTCTATACAAGGCACAAAGCTCTCGGCACCGCTCTTGTTTTAGCTGTCAAAAAGTGTACCCCCGAAGTAATAAAAATGCTTTTGGATAACCGGGCGTATGTAAATGGGAAAGATAAAGAAGGCGAAACAGCTCTTATGGTGGCTACCAAGGAAGGCAAACTCAAGGCTGTGGAGGTGCTCCTGAATAATGGAGCTGATATCAACGCAAAGACTGAGTGGCACTTGACTGCTTTACTGGTCGCCGTAAAAAAAGATCACCTTGAAATTGCAAAACTAATTTTAGGCAAGGATGCAGATGTAAACTTAGAGGACACAGCGGGCTTCACCGCTTTAATAAAGGCTGCTGGAAATGACAACACGGAAATAGTCAAATTACTTTTAGATAAGGGCGCAGATGTAAACTTAAAGGACACAGTGGGCTCCACCGCTCTTATGGCTGCGGCCAAAGGAGGTGGGTTTGAAATTACGAAACTACTTCTAGACAAAAGAGCTAATTTGGACGAGAGGAATCAAGAGGGTTTTACAGCTCTAACCTTCGCAGCGCAGAGGAACCAACGGCAAATTATGAAACTACTTCTGCAACGGGGGGCTGATCGAGAGGTAAAAGGGAAAAAACTGAATGAGCCGGGTGGAGTGACTTATACAAATGACAAGGACAATCCTTCAGAAAATTTTAACTGCAAGTTCGTTCTTAAAGATACCCTAGCGGGATGTGACGTGGAAACCACAGAGCTTCTTTTGTCGATGATAGCGAAAAATGAATCTCGCAACATTGACAATTTGATTTCCCATGGACGGGTCACACAATTTAAGAGTGGCGAGACGATATATCAAGTAGTAGGGCCAGTTTTCTTCTCGAAGACTGCCATATTGAAAGAGGTCAAGAGAAAAGGCGAAGAAAAAACATGGGTTATTTCTTCAGAAGATCTGGCACCTTGTAAAAAGTGACTAGAATCTGTGTCTAGCGGGGAATACATCGTTTGCGAAGTAATTAGAAAGGATGTCTGGGCAGCAGCGCCATCCACACGTTTTTATGAGGTTGAAAGAGTCGAGGTGATCAAAAAAGATCTTGACCGCTATCGTAAAATCAGGCGAGCAAATAACCCCCAGACATGATTGGTCGGCCCAAGATACTTATACCTTGTCCCGACAAGACAACAGCGGAGAAAAACAAGAGGGGAGCATCGGAGGCTGCTGCTCTTAGGGCCAACTTGGAGTTCAAGCGAACTCTGATGGCGGCTGCGAGGCGAAGTCACATTGAAGAGGTGAAGTTGCTGCTCGATAAGGGGGCTGATGTAAATACCAAGACAACATATGGCGGCTATACAGCCCTCATGATAGCTGCGAGGAAAGGCCACATTCAAGTGGTGAACTATTTGAAAGCTCATGGGGCTAGATAATAATTCAGCTCCAGTTGAGTAGAATTTGAGAGACAAAGTTATGTTGGACGGCAGGGTTTCAACTGCCAGCTTTTCACTTGGTGCCATTTGCGGATTCTTGATATCTTGTAATCAACTGTGACTGGATGGAGGGCAATCTCACATGCAGCGAATACTAAGCATAATTGTGTCGGGGTTGCTTTTTGTAATGATATGGATACTGCCTAGCCAAGCCGCCGGTCGTTGTTACGATTTGGGGTATAGGCGGGGCAAGTGTTTCACAATGGGTCTTCATGGATTGAGGTGCAACCCGGAAGATGATTTTTCAATGCCAGTAGAATGCCGTAATGATCCAGAGCAGAAGCGAGGTTGCGAACAAGCCATTCGAGACCTTTATGAGGATGTAAGTCCCACAAATCCCCTTCTTCAGATCCCCAAGACAGCTGCAGAGAGAACTGAGCAGTTGTTAATAGCTGCTAGTATGGGTGATTTGGAAGGAATCAAACGCCTTTTGAAAGCGGGAGCTGATGTAAATGCAAACCGCGATGACGACTGGACAGCACTTAGGACAGCTTCTTATAATGGCCAGATTGAAGCTGTGAAATTACTGCTTGATAAAGGAGCCAATGTAAACGCTAAGACCAAAGACGTTGATACAGCCCTTCGAACAGCAATAGATTCTCCATCGTGTAAGATTGAAATAGTGAAGGCTCTTCTTGATAAAGGAGCTAATGTAAACGCTAGGGGCACAGATGGAGAGACTGCACTAATGAGGGCTGTTGCTATTGACGACGCAGAGACGGTAAAGACGATAAAGCTGCTTCTGGCTAAAGGCACCGATATAAACGCTAGGGACGACAATGGTGAGACTGCGCTGTATAAGGCTACAAAAGATCGTTACCATAAGATTGTGAAAATTCTGAAAGCGCACGGGGCAAAATAATATTTCAGTTTTTAGCTGGATGGAATTTTAGAGATACTGTTGTTGGTTTCATTGGTTTTCACTTGGGGCTACAAAAGATTCTAACGAGACCAGAGAAGCCAGATGGCATACCCTCCAACAATGAGAGGTAACACAAAATCAAAAGCTGCTCTTAGCAAGGTGAATGTTAGCGCCCAATAATAGTAAGATTGCCGAGTTTTCCTCCTGAGCGTTTCACTTGTGGCGATAATCGTGGAGATCAGACATCATGCTGAAGGAGGATCATGAGTAATGCCTTGGACTGAGCAACAGGTTCCGTTCATAATCCTTGAACGAATGAGAAATGATGCCGAAAAGAGGCACTGAGAGCACATTATCTCTCACGCCTTCGAGGTGCACTACGATAAGGCTTGGTGATTCAGGCTGCATTTTCCGGGAAAAAACAGTGGTCATATACTTTGGCGTCGGGGCAAAGGAATTCCGCTAGTTCGCTCTTATCTCCTAATCTCCGGAAGAGTTCTGAATAGATGAGTTTGTAGTATCGACACCAAGGGTGGCTCGCCTTTGTAGTTCCATAATACTCGTAACTATTGATAGGGCAGCCAGCTTCGCAAAAGCGTTTGTAGGAGCATTTATTGCACTTGGATATTGCCCCCACCTGACGCTGCGTGAGCCTGACCATCAGCGGATTGGACTTCCAAACCTCATCGAGCCGCTCGACTTCAGCAACATGACCCAATCGGTATTTTGGATTCCCTCTGACTTCAGGGCAGGGATAAATGCTCCCTTCCGTCGCAAAGGTTATGAAATCGCGTCCCGCACCGCACTGAGACCTCATGCATCGGTACGGGTGAATTTTGCTGGCGAGAATCTGGAGCATGTGGGTGGTATTTGAGTCTCTCACCCGACACCCGTCATTAAGCACCCTGTCAAGGTATTTCGCGTGAACTTCGAAGAACTCCTCCGGTTCAAGGCCGAGCGTCTCCCATTCTTCCTGTGCACGGCCGTACCTGTCGATATGGTTCAATTTGATATGGTCAAGACCGATTTTCGTAAAGTGCTCCAGTGTCTCGTCAAATCTGCGGTAATTCGCCTTCGAGACAACACAGATCGCCCCAAAGTCACGGTTCCTCTCACGCATCAGCGCCATGCCCCGTTCTATGGTCTGGTGGCTTCCTACGTTTCCTGGAAACACTCGCGTCGTATCGTTCGAGACCGGATCTCCATCGAGGCTGAGGCTCAGCCATATCCCCAGATCCTCAATCCGTTGCATTAAGTCGCTGGTGAGCAATGTGCCATTGGTCTGAGAAGTGAAGGACAATTGCTTGTCTGCCCTTTCCGCTGCCAGTTTGGCGTATTTTACCGTTCGCTCGATGAGATCCATCTCAAGAAATGGTTCCCCGCCGACAAATTCGACTACCCCACACGGGGAAACACAGTCAATTATGAGATCGATTGCCCTCTTAGCCGTATGCCAACCCATACTTTCCTGCCTCAGCGGGTGGGATCTCGCGCAACAGTACTTGCAGGCCAGATTACAGCGTTCAGTGGGGATAATGAGAAAAAGGAACGCAGAGCCATACATTGGTCCCTCATTGAAAACGGCCGGTTCGATAAAGCGGCGACCGTTTAATTCCAATAGACCCAACCAGTAGAGGCGCGCCGCAAACTCTGGCAGCCTCGGTTTGAAAGCATCGGGAACCCCGGCCAGTATATCTCTGAATTCCCTGCCGTCAAAGGATCTGAAAACCTCGAACTCTACCGGTTCGAGGAAACACCATGAGCCCGTTTGCTTCTCGAGCAGCAAGATCCGCCTACCGCATTCCATCGTTTCAATTGGAATCGGATCCAACCGCGGATTTGCACCAAATAACTTTTCGTCAAAATGCGGCTCCGAAGAGTCAAATTCAATTTGAGTAAGCATTTTGGTGAAATAGTCGTCCTCGAGCTTAAAATAGAACATGGTTTCACCTTTCAGTCGGCTGACTCGGCAAAGGAAACGGGAGTGAAGCAAGGGTGCTCACCAAATGCCTCATGGTGACGGGCCTCAATGCCAAAACAGACATTGAGAAGATCACACTTATCACAAAACTCATAAAAAACCTGCCCCCGCGGGCGGCACCAATTGGAATCCGAATAAGCCAGGTCAGACAGACTGATCCTCGGCAGATTGAAGTCATCAGCCCTATCATAGCTAGTCCCATTCAAGCAAGCGGGCACAAACTCGGTTAGTACGTGCACCCCTATCTCATTCCCTCTGTCAATGGCTTCCCGAATGAACGGCGCTACCTCCCACAACGGGGCTATGATTTCGGAAAGATTGTCGTAAGCCCCACCTTGCAATCGAGGGTAACTAAGTTTGACTCTTCGCACAGACCCGAATTCAGAACCGAGCAAAGTCACCAACTGACTGAGGGATCTATAATTCTGCTTGCATACCACGGTATTTGTGGTGAAATTCATGCCGAGGCGCTCGAGATTTACAAGACCAGCGTATGTCTGGGCGAATGATCCAGGGGCCTGAGTCAACCACTCGTGAATACCAGGTTCAGGTCCATGAATCGAGACAAAACAGGAAGTCAATCCCGCGTCGCGCAAAGTCTCAAGATAGCGCCGTTCCCCAAGTCTACGCCCGTTCGTTTGGATGTTTTGGTCTTCGATCCCCATGCGCTTCGCATGCCTGAGAATTTCAGGGAGATCATTTCGCACAGTTGGGTCCCCGCCGGAATAAACTATTCTGAAGACACCATCTTCAAAGATAATTCGCTTTACCTCATTAATGACGGTCTGCGTATCACGATCACCGTACGGTTTCTTCCAGGCGGCTGTACAAAAGAGGCACTTGTTGTTGCACGCATAGCCGAGCTTGACATGCCCCTCCCCCCTTGTTGACATGGTGTGAGCCACCTTCCATATCATCTTTGCTGCTGTGTCCCAATCCATGCTACCTGCTCCTTGTTTGGTGGCATCCTTAGAATCTTGAAGCCGACTCAACTCCAAGGGGCTGTGGCCTTCAATTGAATCCCGTAGCAATCCGACGTATTTCGCCTGAAAGCACCTCCAATTCCAGACCCTCACTCTCTAGTCATGCGGACTACTTGCGCCTCATGCCTCCGCCCAAGGGGGGTCGGGTTGGATGGGTTGGCTCTTTAGTTGCTGGCTCCTGAATAGGTAGATCCTTGGAGTACGTAAATTTGTAACCAGGCCCATGGGTTCCTTTACCTTCTATGTCTGTGTATTCGTCGTGCCCTTTCCTGGCCTCTACATTGAAATTTCCGCCAGTTTCCAGGGCCAATTTCTTGAACGCATACTTGATCTTCTTTGTTTCATCGTCAGTTAAACGGACCCCGAATTGCCCAGCGATCACCTCGGGATTCTCGACAAACTCCCTCGCTTTTTCCGGATTTTCCACGAGACTGCGCATCAGCTTCTGAATCGCAAGGCGACCGCTGTCCGGCTCGGGAGTGGTTCCCGCAGCCAACTGGCGAGCAGTGACTATGCCAAGCCCAACGGCCCCAATACCAACACCAACGGCTTTGAGAAATTTGCCCCTGTCTAGTTTCGTCGATTCCTCGGGGGGCTCCCCTGACGTTCCTCTTGCTTTTTCCTTTTCCTCGTCTTTCATGGCTGTCTCCTTTTCCATGATTGCGTTCCCATCGGGAGACGCGGTTAGAGCATGAGAACGAGCTTCACGGCCCTCACTTCCCACGAGTCTATAACTAAAAATGTTATTGAATCAGGCATGAACGGCACCCTTCCAAACATCTGAACCATGTTCTGTTGCAGGCGCAATGACCTATTACGGTGATTTCGTGACCTTCCTCTCGTAGAGCGAAGATTCTTGCTTAAGGCTTGGTAAAGCGTTCCCTCTATTATGGGTTACAGCCGCGGGCCGCGCGGTTAAGTCAATTGACGGTGTGCTTGGAGTCTTCCTAAGTACTCAAAATTTGTGAGCGAGGAACAAACCCGTCAAATCTGACGATGCTGACTGCCGTCGGGTTTTCCCCGTTGGCTCACTTACGGGCGACCACCATTTCTTCTAGAAAAGTCGTCATTGTGACGCTGGGGTAAAAGATTCTATCGATATTAGTATCTTTGACGAAGGTATTTTTGTCAATAGGATTAATGGCCTGAGAAAAACAACAGCGCCTTAAGAAATGAAGCTTTTTAAAGTAAAAAGAACGGTAATGTGACAAAGAAACGCAGAGATTAACGATAAAATACACTCCCTCGCTCAGGGTTGTTATTAGAACCGTTTCGCGCGATTTCAAAAAAAGACACACCCCAAAACAGGACAAAACAGAGATCGTCACGGAAAATTGATTCTAGCCGTGAAATTCGTGATCTCTAGGTGGAAAACCTAGTTGAGATACGTCATAACCTAACTTTGCGTAATTACGTAGATAAAACACGCTACAATGGGTAATTTAGAAGAAATGGACGGTTTGAACACGTGTTCAATTCGCTTGAATCCAAAGACAGGCAAGAGACGGATTGGGGACCAGCCTCTGGGGGCGGGGGAATGTGGCTGCCGTCTGCCCAGGGCAGCCATTAAAGAATAATCCTTAGGATGATCTACAAAACTAAAGATACGCCCACTCGACACCAATCAAGGGCATGGAACGCAACGACAATAGAATGAACGCGCTGGACCATCTAAATGTGTGTACCGCGCTAGATGGATGTGAAATAACTTCAACTGATGCTGCGGGCACGCCGAGAGCGTAGCCTTTCTTAGGGATGGATGCGGCCTGAGTAGAATTTTAGAGGTGGGTTGTTTACGTCACTAATATGTTTTAGCGATGTGGCCCGCCCCGAGCACTTGGGCTAAATTGTGCTGGTTCGTCCCGGCTGGAATAGACCCAGACGTGGGGATCAGACTGGGTTGTGTGTGCCCGGAAACATAGGTCACAAAAAGGTCACAAATACGTGACCTAAAGTGTTCTGAGAATGCTTCTATTGTTCTGAGATGGCGCTAAATCGTTTCGGGTTCAAGGCAGATACAGTTTATATGGACTGGTGGAAACGCATTCGGGACGCAGGGGTCGCTGGTTCAAATCCAGTCGTTCCGACCAATAAAATCAACGAGTTAGGCGAGGTCGCACCCTCGCTTTTCTCTTTTTTAGTCACTCCAGTTACCATTCAGTTACCTTTTTTCTGAAAAGAAGATTTCCTCGAGGTTGATACTAGAATCTCTGTTTCCCCATGGTCAAAAGTCATTTTGTCTATAGCATCCAGTAGCGTCAATTACATTTGTGCACTGGCGACAATTACATTTGAGCGTCAACGACAATTACATTTAAACATTGAAGGGACTAGTTGTCTCCAAGAGATTAATTAGTAACCCTAATCTGATAGGACCAATGTTCTAATTATTCATAAAAGATACATCTGGAAGCCAATAAACAGTATGAACCAAATGAGTAATCTGGAATAAATGTGGCTATAATAGCCAACTAGAATCATCAATCCTGCCCGTCAACATCTTCACCAGGTATCCAGTTCCTAGAAGTCCCATCGACAGAGTACATGAGGAACAGTTATCAAATTTTTCTCCTCAATTTTTTACTGAACTTTATCAAGTTACCAACAATTGTTGATAAAATAATATGCTAACAATTTCTAAACAGCTTACGGACTAGTAATAACAAGCCGTAATGTTGTTGCTTGATATTATTGGATATATTGTATCTGCTCAATCCTGTGACAGTCTGCATAATACCTAAGAACCATTGAATGAAATCCTAACAAAGGCTTGGCTGCCAAGGAGTTATCAACAGGAAATGTGAATTGCTCAATCCTATAGGCTTGAAAGTACCATTTTATTGATACCCTCTGGAAATCGCCTTTGGATATGCTTTATGAAAAGGACATAAGCCCACTTTCAGTTGATTTGCTAGACCTCGTAACACGATTTTAGACACATTTTCATTCGTTAAGCGAACGGTTAACAAAAATAATAATAGTTGACACTATTGATATATCTCTTAGTTGTCAGTATTGATATATCATATTCAATATAATATTATGTTGTCAACATTGACAATAAAGGGAAATCTATGGAATCTACTATTGGATACATCAGAGTTTCAACTATAAACCAGGCTGAGGAAGGAATTTCGTTGGAAGCTCAACGTAGGAAGATTGAAGCCTATTGTGACCTCCATGACATGGACCTCACTGAGATAACTCAAGATGCTGGTATCTCTGGAAAGTCCGTCAGCGGTCGTCCTGTCATACAAATGGTCATTGATAAAGTCAAAGCTCGCAAAGTTGACAACGTTGTCGTGTTTAAACTGGATAGATTAGCTCGTAACCTAAAGGAAGCCTGTGAGATTTCTGAATTGATGGAGAAAAAGGGAGTAGCGTTACATTCAATAAGTGAGAAAATAGATACTGGTTCCGCTACCGGAAAACTTTTTTATCATATTTTATCAGCAATGAACGAATGGGAGAGGAGTTGTTAGTGAACGAACTGTTACAGCCTTATCCCTAAAAAAATCTAAAGGTTAAAGAATAAGTAGATTTGCTCCATATGGTCATAAATTTGATGGTGACAACATTGTCACCGTTGACAACGAACAGGAAGTAATTCAAATTGTAAAAAATATGGCTGCTAAAGGTTCTACTATTAAGTTTATCATTAATTATCTATCTAAACAGGGCTATAGCAACCGTAACGGTAATGATTTTGGTATTAGTGAAATATGGAAACTAAGAAAATCAGCTTAATAGCAGAAGAGCAGGCTGATAATTCACCAGAACACATGTCTTATCAAGGGATACTGGATATTTTAACCGACCCAGATGGTCCCCAAGCTTGTAAACTATTATCAGAGTTGTCAACTATGACAGGAATAGAAGATGAAAAAAATATCGAAAAATGATGAGACCATTACCAGGAAAGAATTTGAATCTGTAATCTCAAGCTTACGAACTGAACTAATTGAGATGCTAAATACTAGGTCCGGTATTGTCTCAATTGATGATGATAAGGCAAGACCGCCTAAACCAAAACGAACAGGACCGTATGGTAAGAAGCTTGAGGGAATGAAGGATGATGTACGGTGTCGGATAGATTCTGAGCTATTTAAGATGCTGTCTGCTGAGTGTGATGCAAATTTCTCAGGGAATATGTCAGCCGCTCTTGATTCTATTCTATGGAAGTATTTTGGAAAGCCATTGTTATCATTCCAAAAGGAATCAGACGATTCCAATTAACATTAATATTAAAAATGAAACCAGTTTCAAAACTGGTAAAGATTCATCAATTACTTTGAAATGGCATTTCCTGGTAAATCCCAATTGTTTATATAATCCTGTGGGGTGGTAATTCTGAATTGATTAATCTTTCCTCTAAAAGAGTCTATTGATGAGAATTTTAGCCAAGAAAGAGATAGACCGGATTCTGATGAAGGGGCGAATGCTGTCATTTAAAGAAGTGACAAAGATTTTAGATGAGGTTTAGAAGAACCAAGCAGACATTTACGCAACCATCTAGGGAGAACCGTCTGACGGTATAGCTGAAGAGAACGCTGATATGGCAAAATTGTACCTTGAGCTATGCTTGGCACCATCTGGATTTACCGTGATGCGTTTGGTAAACCGCCTAAAGATTCTTCTAGAAAAAACATAGTCATAATTCTCTTGTACTACTTAATGCCGAATTAAATGCTTTTTTAAACGATACAAAGATGGATGAATCTTTTAGGATGAATCTTGAAAAGAGATTTTTCAATAGAATTGTGGAGTCTGGTTTTCAGATAGAAGTAATGAGGTATTTAGAAGATGCAGTAAGAAAATATGCATCGTTTAGACCAGAGCGTAATTCTGCAATCAGTTTGACCTATTGTCTTCTATTTGTGTTTTTACGTCTCATGGATGGCCTTTACTACAAGAAGAAATACCAAGCAGAATGATATTGTATGGATCTCTAGCTCTATTCAACTTTGCCAGGGCTACTCAATGATAAAAAAGAAAAAGAAAAAGAAGAAGCATTCAGTCACAGAAACTGAGGAGTTCAAGGAGTTAGCCAGAGACCTCAGGAAACAGGTTCCAGATAAAAAGAAACGTTTACAAGAAATGCTTGATGACATAATCTCTGACAAGACTGCTAAAACAGATAAGAGGTGAGAGATGCCTAAAAAGCCATCTGACATTAAATCTGGTAAACTTTTTGGTGGAGATAGATACATTCCGCTAAAGAATTAAATGAAGCCCTGGATGGCCTTAAGGCATTAATTCTGTCAAAACAGAAAGGACAGTCCTCATTTTCATCATTGGAAGACGCTCCAAGACCTAGAATTTTCCATAAAAAGAAAGAAGGTAAACGAGAGAAACTGGCTACTACTGTTGAATAAGTATTGTTTGAATTGATTAAACAGCGGCAACAACAGGGACAACAACTATCACATATCTTGGATTCAGCTCTTTGGCATTATTTTGGTAGACCTAAGTTATCATTTCAGGATGAGGCTGAAGAATCAAAGAAGTCATAAATAGATTCATAAACAATCAATCAGTTTTTGATAGACATCAGTAGTTCCTGACAACTGTATTAAAGAGATGGTCCCAAAAAACTGGACAGTGACATGAGTGATAAGCTGCTCTAAAATTAGACAACACAAAGGAGCAGCAGAAATGTCAAAGAGACCACGACGGAATCATGGATCAGCTTTCAAGGCAAAGGTAGCCCATGAAGCTATCAAGGAGCAGCAAACTCTCGTTGAGCTTGCCGAACGTTTTCAGGTTCATCCTAACCAGATAGTCCAGTGGAAGAAACAACTTCTTGAAAATGCGG
>CAWCTI010000011.1:0-24899 GCA_963798475.1 uncultured delta proteobacterium | reverse complement strand
CCAGCATGGTTCCGGGACATGTTGTGGGTAGCATATTGGACTGGTGTGCGTCGGGGTGAAGTCCACAAGTTGCGGTGGCGGCACATTAATCTGAACACTCGAATTATCACCTTTCATGCCACGGAAACCAAAGAGGGACAGCCCAAGCGTGTTCCTATCCACGAGGATTTATTGTCAATGTTTAATAGACTTGGCAAGATTCGGTCTTTGGCCGATGATAGAATCTTTCATGTTAGCAATCAGTCATTGCATATGCCGTGGGTCCGGGCCTTGGACAAGTTGCAATGGAAGGAACCACGACCGAGATTTCACGATTTGAGACATACCTGGAAGACCAATGCGCGTAGAAGCGGCATATACTCGGAGATTAGAGAATCAATTCTGGATCACGCTGATAGGAAGTTGGGTATGTACTGTTTCAGACATTTCAACAGGAAAAAGTTGTTAGTTTCTGATTATTAAGTAGCCACTCCTGTCTTCTTTTCTCCTTGGCATTCTCGACGTTGCGCCGATAATCTTCCAGAAGCCTGGTCTTGTTACCGCTGCGGTGAACAATCGCTGGTGGATACCCGAACAGCGACTGGTGCGGCCTGACTTCATCTTAACGTTTCAATCCCCTGGCTATCGGGCAAATTCAGATCTAGCAAAATCACCGCTGACTCCTCCTTTTCCGAGACGGGCTAATCCAGAAGCCAGCCGGGATTCACGCTGGATATCCAGGTCAATGGTCTCACAATCCAGGCACATTTCCTTAATGAGACGGGTGTCGGCGGGATTGTCCTCTATCAGCAGAATTGTCAGTCGATCTTGCAACATTTCAGTCCCCTGGAGGAAGTTTTACGACGGTGAGCCAGAAATGTTCGATATTTTTTATCACGCCTATAAATTGGTCCAACTCTACTGGCTTAGTGATATAACAATTCGCGTGAAGGTTATAGCTCTTTACAATGTCCTGTTCAGCTTCCGAAGAAGTCAGTATCACAACAGGAATACGCTTTAGATTATTGTCATTCTTAATCTCTGCAAGGACTTCCCGACCGTCCTTCCTTGGCAGGTTCAAATCCAGGAGTATCAGTTCCGGCCTGGGGGCATTGGCGTATTCCCCCTCTCGCCTGAGAAACGCTAGGGCTTCGACGCCGTTGCTCACAACACTCAGGTTGTTGAGTATCTTCCCTTCCTTGAACCCTTCGATAGTAAGTCGCACATCACCGGGGTTGTCTTCGACCAACAGTATTTCGATGGGTTTCAAAATAGATCGGGTATTCATTTGAACCTCATTTTCTAGGATTCAGAATCCTGTCTGGGAATGGTGAAAAAGAAGGTGGCTCCCTTGTCCTGTTCTGATTGAATCCAGATGCGTCCTCCATGTCGTTCCACGATCTTCTTGCAAATAGCCAGTCCTATGCCTGTTCCCGGGTATTCCTCTCTATCGTGCAGCCTCTGGAATATTACAAATATCCGATCCGCATATTGTGGATCAATACCGATACCGTTGTCATGGACCGAAAAGAGCCAATTCCCGTCAGATGGTTCGGCGGAGATATGGATCAATGGGGGAGCGTCCTTCCTGAATTTCAACGAGTTATTGATGAGGTTCTGGAATAGCCGTATGAGTTGGGCACCGTCCCCTATCACAATCGGAAGGTGGTCATGAGTTACCGTGGCGCCGCTGTCCTGAATCGACAGTTGAAGATGGCCGAGGACCCTATTCAACAATGTTTCACAGTCAACGGGTCCGAAAGCCTTGCCGTGAGTCCCCACCCGCGAGTATTCCAAGAGGTCATTAATAAGCATCCTCATACGTTTAGCGCCGTCCACTGCGTACCCTATAAAATCATCGGCGTCAGCGTCTAGGCGCCCCTTGTATCGACGTTCAAGGAGACCCATATAACTTGAGACCATTCGCAATGGTTCCTGCAGGTCATGAGACGCGACATAGGCGAACTGTTGTAACTCTGTGTTCGAACGTTCCAGTTCATCGTGAGACCGCCGCAATTCCTCTTCAGCCTGTTTTCGGGAAGAGATGTCTTCGGCGAACACGAAAATCCCTGATTCTCCCTGATAATCGATTGGAACCGCTGACACGCTCACGTCCACTTTTGCGCCGTCTAGTCTGATAAATTGCTCCTCGATCTCCGGGGAGGATAACCCCGTTTCCTGAACCTGTTCTACCCTTGACCTTACGATATCACGAAACTCCGGACTGATAATTTCCTGAATTTCCCTTCCGAGCAGTTCTCCTTCGCTCTTGGCTCTAAGGAGTTTCACGCCGGCCGGATTCATGTAGACCCACTTCTGTTTAACATGGACGCCTATCATTTTGGGAAGGAACTCCACTAGCTTTCGATAACGTTCCTCGGTATTGCGCCGTCCCTCCTCCGACTTAAAAAGAGCCTTGTATTGCGATTTAGTGTTCCGCTGCCAAATTACGCCTGTAATAGCGGCCAACGAGGCTATCATAGCCACGATCAGCGACACAATGAGTATAGAGTCCAAGCGCCAAGCGGCAAAAGCTTCCGACTCGTCTACCTTAGTTATCATAAACCATGGTGAATTAGGGATCGCTTTCAGGACCGCCAGCACCTCCACTCCTCGATAGTCCTTGCCCTGAACCACACCTTCCTTGCCCAGGGCCGCCATTACCGCGGGTACATCCTTATGACTCAGAGGGATAGCTAATTTGAGCGCCGAGCCAGTCTGATGACGCAACTCATTCAAGAATAGTACAGTGTCTCCATCCCTCCGCACCAAAAGGGTTTCGGCGGTAAGGCTAGGCGTAGGCCAGAGTTGGATCAATGGATAAAGAAACTGCTGTGCGTTTATCTGTAAAATTACAGCGCCTACAGGTTTGCTTTCCCCTCGATTCAGAGCAAAAAAGGGAGCGATGACATCTATGTGTGGCGGCAGATCGTCATGCCCAGCGTGCAGGTCTGTAATCTCCGGACGCCGGTCACGGAACGCCGAGAGCAATGAATCCAATACGCTTTTATCGAGCGACTGAACCTGGCCGCGTAATTCCATGCGGAGCTTTCCGTCCGGGTTCACCAGCAGAACATCATTACACTCGTAGTGCTCATAAACTGATCGGAATAGACTTAGGATCTTTCGCTCGTCATCTGGTTGCGGGTCGGACATCCATCGCGAAATCACTTCGCCTAGATTGGGGCTATCCATTAGGAATGCCGCTTGCGCCAAACGCTCAGACCGCCACTGAGCGATCTGGTTGACCTTCAACTGAGCGATGGACTTGAGAGCATCCTCCACGTCCTTCCTCAGTTTCTTCTCCTGTTCATGGTAAAACCAGACGCCACAGCTAAACACAGCCAGCATCGTCAGACCAAAAGAGACAATCAACCAACGTGAAAACTTATTCATACTGGTCCGCCGTTACTCAGAAAAAACCGATTCCCGTCATTTCGAAGGGCGGAGAGCATACACTCCGCGCTCACCCAACCCATGCTCTATGACCATCATTATGGAGGATTTCGTTCCTCAGTAAGCAAATTTTCTTATAGCCTCTTAAACCTGCTGATATCAATATGAAAGTCATAAGGTTTAATTTTCACTTAAAGGTTTGCATATCACAAGTTGACTCGTGATATGCAAACTAGCCAACCTTCCTTTTTAAATCCTTGTCTCGTTTTTATGGTACCGGCGGTTCATAATCTTTACAAAAAGGCGCTTCGCGGACTATAGGCGTTTCACAAAAACGACACAGTGTTCTTCTAAGCGGATCTTTCAAATCTGAACACGGACTATGGCCTTTTGCAGATTTTTCAAGATCGCCAACCGATCCTTTGTCGACTCCTGTTGAAAAATTCTCTGCCATCTTACTCACCTCCTCTATGTTAAACGCCGAGTTCACGCTTACTTACTGCCAGTAAATTACGCCTCCTTCTGTGAAGGGAAGATGCGGGTCCTGTCTATGAGTTTCATGTCCCAGTGAAGAATGGCGACAGCCGATAGTGACCATCCGGAATCAAAACGGAACAGTCTAGGTTTTTGATTTTATGGTCGAATATGTTTTAGATTTCCTTCGGCCTTAGGCTGGGGGAAATCCTATACTAATAATGGGTTAGAATACCGAGTGTATAACAGCCCAATAACCCCGTCCTTTCCGTCCCTTTCGGTGGTTCATCGCTCCGAGATTGCCTCATTCTTGCTTGATCCTCTCGTTTCTTAGTGAGATTTCAGGGTTAATGATCAGAACATGGGGACACCGTAAGATTCTATGACAAATCCTTCAACCCGAGGGGCTGGTACGACCGGGATACCAATACCGCCTTTGATAAAAATGATAGACCAACCGGCACGATCTATGATTTTGGTGATGATTAATTAGGGGATTAGCCTGCGAGTGTTTGCCCCCACCCCACCCATTGTTATTTAATTTGTAATCCAACCTGTTACCGGTGGTCCTCAGTATACACACCAACATCCTACACAAATGTGAGCATTTTTAACCTGTTACGTAGCTGACAGTGTTCAAGCCAGCTATTTTCTTCGGAACCGTCAAAGACAGGTTCCTTACTTCTAAGGACATATCGGAAATCGATACTGTAACCACGGAGTCTTGGAAATGGTCGGCACCCCATAAATCACATGGCGATTAAATAATTGCAAGGGGATGCTATAAGCCAGTGCAATTAGCTGTAATATTTGACGAAGTATTTGGACCGCTTGGTTCCTATCTGGCCCTCAGTTGTATTTTAAGTTGTGAACCTGCCGGCGATTGTGGTCCTCACTATACCTAACATACTGGTATGATTCCGTTTGTCTTGACATCAGAGCAAATATAGCCCATTGTACCGGGCAGTCTTATCCAGGAATTTGAAACTGGGTTCGCTATAGTGGGGTCCAAACTACGGAGGGTTAAATGGCAGAGAACAAGGAATGTACTGTTTCAGACATTTCAACAGGAAAAAGTTGTTAGTTTCTGATTATTAAGTAGCCACTCCTGTCTTCTTTTCTCCTTGGCATTCTCGACGTTGCGCCGATAATCTTCCAGAAGCCTGGTCTTGTTTCCGCTGCGGTGAACAATCGCTGGTGGATACCCGAACAGCGACTGGTGCGGCCTGACTTCATTGTAGTAGTTAATCCAGTAACCGATACTTGCTTTTGCGCTGTCTAAAGAGACGTATCCTTCGTGACAATAGACCTCTTCTTGTTTCAATGTTCGATAAAATCTTTCCTGCCGGGCGTTGTCAGTTGGTCGGGTGACTCGCCCGGGAGAAAATACAACCCCTATTTGGCGAAGAAAAATTCTCACGTCCGCAGCCATGTTGGGAGAGCCAGGATCTGTTCTCAATATGGGTTTGGGGTCGTTTTCACCGATTCTTTCACTCATAATGGCAAGGGCTACCAGGTTCTTGACTTCCCTTTGGGTGACTGTCCTAAAGATACCCCAAGCCACTAAATATCTGGAAAATAAATCCAGCAAGGTCAACACATAGTGACGCAGTCCGTCAATAACTATACCGGTCCAGTCTTCGCCCCAGATCTGATTCGGTCTAAATGGCTCATAATGAGCTGTTTTCCAGGGAGCTTCTCTAATGGTCCATTCCCATACCAATTCCTGAGATTTTAGTGTCCTGTAACAGCTTGATGAACTTACCCAGACATCTTGATGTCTTAATAATCCACTGATTCGGCGATGACTCAAATGAGGTTGTTTTTCTTTCATGGAAATAACGCTTTTCGTCTCACTTTCCAACAGAGCGTTGGACGAAGTTGGACGAGTTTTGTTAGCGTTGAAGCTCTTCCAAGAATAAAAGGTAGACCGAGGGATATTTAATCCCATCAAAGCGCCGCTAGTTGAAACTCTTTGTGACTTGAGGCTTTCCACTGTGTCCAGAATCCTTTGACGCTGCTCCTGAGTGTAGGCTTGACCTGGCTTTCTACCCGTTAAACCAAGTTCATCTTTTTTTTCAAGAGCATCAGTTCCTGAGACAATAAAGTCACTGTGTCCTTGAGCTTCTGATTCTCCCTTTGCAGTTCCTTGACCTCCGGATTCGGTTTGGACCGGGTTCCCTTTAGAAACTCCGCAGCTCCCTGTTCCAGTCTCTTCTTCCAACGATACAGGGTCAAGGGATGAATCCCATGGCGTCGCGAAACCTCCACTCCATTTCCTGAGGCATCCCATTCCCTCAGGATCTCCAGCCTCTGGTTGGCTGTGAACTTCTTGCGCTGTTTGCCTTCCACCGTTGTCAGTTGGACGCTCATGCATACTCCTCCTCCAGGTTCCGGGGTTCATATTATGACCCCCGTCGGGCAACTAACAACTTTTTCTCTCAGTTTTTGTCCAGATTGGGCTGAAACATTATACATAGGTATGCAACTGAATTATGCGGCTATATTAGAGGGTTTTAGAGAGTTAGTTGCATAGTTGCATATAAACTAGAAAGTTCCAGGTTAGAGGAAATTCGGATGATAGGTGAACGAATAGACATGACTGCGATTCTCAAGCCGATCATGTGGGCATTAAGAGGTCAAGAACATCCTCCACGGCCACCTGAGCTTAGTGTTGAAGTATCTAATGAAGAATACCAACTTCGGTTAAAATTCCGCCCGGTCCGGTGCGCCGCGTGCGAACATCGGGAACAGGACATTTGTATAGGGCCAGACCACGAACTGCGATTCTTGGACGGATTAGAGGCGTGTCCCTATGAGTGGGGCCAGCCTAGAGTCTAGGTAGAATATTGGGGGGTACGGTGATCTACGGGTTAGTTGATGGTAAGAGGGCGCTCGCCACGCCCCAGCTACATGCTAACTGTCCAATATGCGGGGCAGGCTTACTTAGTAAATGTGGCTGCATTAAAGCGTGGCACTGGGCGCATGTCAGTGGATCTGATTGTGAGAAATGGGCCGAGGGTGAGTCTGATTGGCATTGGAACTGGAAGGAATATTTCGGAATTGAGAATTGTGAAAGGGTTATCACACGCGATGGTGTTATTCACAGAGCCGACATACAGGTGCTTGATACCGTGATTGAACTTCAACACTCACATATATCGGTTGATGAGATTGTTGAACGTGAGAATTTCTATGTCGACATGATTTGGATCTTTGACGCAGTTGCGGCGTATGACGAGGATCGTCTTTCAATCAAAGCAGAGGGCCCAGGGGTTTCCTTCATATGGAAACGACCTCGCAAGTCATTACAGGCATGTTCAGCGAAGTGTTATTTGGATATAGGCGGCACGTTTTTACAGATTACGAAACTCAATGATGATTTTACCGGCAATGGATACATAAAGACACCGGCGAAGTTGCGATGGCAGTTACAGTCTGGACCCTACCCGAAGATTGTTTCGAGTTTGGTGGATGAACTAGCAGAAATGGAAGGAATACCGGCCAGGGTTATCTGGTGGCAACTAAAACAGAACCAAGGCGGAACTTGTCAACCAGAGACCAGCATTGAACAGTTACAGGAACGCGAGGCTTATCTACGGTCATGGCTTGAGAATGGCTATACCGGATGGCGCGGGGCGTATCAATCGTCATATTCCACATTAGAGGGTTTATGGACATAACGCCAGCGCCTTAACAACATTTTAGAGCGGGGGGAAAGGATGGAAATTGAATTCACGATGGGTCAAAAAACATACAAAGATAGGCGCGGCATGCCGGCATTAAAGTGTCCGAAATGTCACAGTAATTACATTTTTTTAGAGAGTGTAGAAAAAGAGGGGATAGAAGAATGGGACAATAACCCCTTTGTGGGAATTTATTTTGAGTGTTGGTCGTGTGGTCAAAGGTTCAACATTTGTTTTGGCTGTAAGTCTCTAGCAGTTTTTCCGTATATTTCATTGTTGCCCGACAAAGATGAAACAGGCGCAGACAACTTGTCCGATAAACTTCGCGGCCGGAAATTATCACTCGTTAAGAGTGCCCCCTTCAGATCAGGACGGTAAAATGACAACAGACGAATTGGATTCATTAGCGAGAAGCGTTTCTGAGTATCTGGTTGCGGACCCTTTGTTTGAAAAGCTCATTTTGAGTGCATTGGATGATTACTTTTTCAAAACCGCCGATCAAAATCTGCGACATTACTTACAGACTCATAGGGACTATCTCGCGTCGGTGGGGATTCAGGTTGGCGAAGTTACACCAGAGGCATCTTTACGGCCTCAAATTGCTGATTCTCTCGCGGGTAATAGAAAACCTCATGGCGACAAAGATCGTGGAATTTTTGAGCCTAAAACCCCGTACAGGGCGGGTGATTTTATATGACTTCCAGGCATCGCTAAAAGAGCTTTGTCTGTTGTGGATGTTATTAACAGCGGAGCCCCACACGAGGCTTCAAAGGCAAAATTGAGTAAATGTGTCGTCCGCTTCGCGGGATATTTGGTTTAAGCAGGTATAAAATATTTTAGATTCCGGAGTCCACTGTTTCTACGACAGTTAGGCCTCCAAGGGGACATAGTAGAATCCATGAGTTGATAGGGATCAAATTTGTGGAACTGAATCCAAAGCTACCATTTAAAATGGTCATCGTCCTACAGGACCTACAATTCGGAGGCACTCAGCGTTATGCCACGCATCTGCTCCACTATTTGAATCGGGAACTTTTCGATATGGAACTCTGGATTCTACGAGGTGGAGAACAGATGCTACCCGTTGCTGAAGCTTCTGGATTGCCCGTTAAATATCTGACCAGGGATTCATGGGTCACCCCGAGAGCGTTATGGAAATTCTTCTGGAAGCTCAAGCGGAACAAACCGGACGTGCTTTATACAATGACTGCTGTGCCAAACATCTGGGGACGCATATTCGCCGCTTTGACAACAAACTCCGTCGTCATATCCAGCTGGAGATCAAAGAAAGAACAACAATTTGAATCCATTCTATGGCGATTCACCGACAAACTTATATGCAACGCCAAGGCATCCAGGGATTTTGTCATCAAAAATCACGGAATCGATCCAAATCGAATGGCTGTTATTTCTAACGGTGTTGACAGCGATTTCTTCACACCGGATTTTGCCTGTCAAGATTCACGACCTACAGTTATTTTTGTCGGACGATTGGTTAAGGCAAAAGATCCTCTGACATTGATCGAAGCGTTCTGTCATCTTCGAGAACTCGTTAGAGACGCTCGCATGATAATGATTGGCCAGGGCTATCTAGATTCTACGGTTCGCTCAAAAATTAGCGCTTACGGGCTGTCAGATCATATAGACTTCATTCCAGGGACAAGAGATGTGAGACCTTTCCTCAGACGCTCCTGGCTTCTAGTGTCATCTTCCGTACTGGAAGGATTTCCCAATGTCATACTCGAAGCCATGTCGTGTGGTTTGCCCGTTGTAGCAACTTCCGTAGACGGAGTTCCTGAGATTGTGGAACACGGTGTAAACGGACTACTTGTTCAGCCTCGCTCTCCGAAACAATTGGCGGAAGCAATGGCTACGCTAATACTGGATGACAGTACCAGAAACTTGATGAGTCAAAGAGCTCGTGAAATGATGGTCAATCAGTTTTCACTCAAGACAGTGGTTGAGATGACCGAACACACCATTCTGGAAACGGTGAAGAGGAAATATTCCGAATGTTGTTCATCGGAGAAATAACAAAACCATATTTCCTAACGAGTATCGACAAAAAGTACATCAAGCGAAACAGAAAAGAAGTCAGGAGTGGCTACTTAATAATCAGAAACTAACAACTTTTTCCTGTTGAAATGTCTGAAACAGTACATACCAATAATCGTCATTCTCTTTTACACTGTGCCCACTCTGTGGCGTTGGGTTTTGTTGTTGAGTGCCAGTATCTATTTCTATGTGTCTGCGCCCACAATTTATTTGTTTCCCCTACTCTTAGCGACTCTGGTTAGTTACTGTGGGGGGATATTAATAGAAAGATGCCAAGATGAATCAGCGAGAAAGTATTATCTCATCGTTGCAACAATTCTGTTGATCGGCAACCTGGCATTTTTCAAGTATGCCAATTTTGCTTTGACATCGTTCACGACGGCAATATCTTATTTAGGGTTGTCTATTCACGTTTCGAACATTAACCACGGCTTTCCAACCGGAATATCATTTTACACATTTTTGACCATAGGCTACCTGATAGATGTTTATCGCAGAGACCACCTTGCCGAGAAAAACACAGGAACCTTTACGCTATATATATTGTTTTTTCCAAAGTTATTAGCTGGTCCTATAGAGAGATCGAGAAATCTGCTTACCCAGTTACACGAACAAAAAGACTTTGATTACACTAAAATCACATCAGGGATGAAACTTATAGCATGGGGGCTCTTTAAGAAGACTGTTATCGCCAACAGAGCAGCTTTCTATGTCGACACGGTTTACAGCAATCCTGTGGACCACGCTGGATGGCCAATTATCTTTGCGTTTTATCTCTATACTTTTCAAATTTATTGTGATTTCTCAGGTTACACGGATATTGCCGTCGGTTCGGCTCGAATGATGGGCTACGATCTCTTGGAGAACTTCAGAAGGCCATATCTGGCTAGTTCTATAAGGGAGTTTTGGCGACGGTGGCACATTTCGCTGACCACCTGGCTTCGTGACTACCTATATCTCCCCATGGGGGGAAACCGTGTGATCAAGTGGAGATGGCGCTTCAATATCATGGTTGTATTTGTGCTCAGCGGTATTTGGCACGGCCCAAACTGGACCTTTTTGGTCTGGGGGGCGTTGCATGGGGTCTATTACGTTCTTTCTGACGGAATGAAGTCGATTTATACTAGGATTGGGATGTTTCGTAGCCTGGAGCGCTTTCATACTTTAAACAAATGCGCTGGAATATTTCTAACGTTTCACTTCGTTGTGTTTGCTTGGATCTTTTTCAGGGCGGATTCGATTACGAACGCTTGGTTACTCATGCAATCTGCGTCTACAGTTTACGGCACATTTAATAACGCTTTTAAAGTCCTACCCCTGGATAGCGCCGATATGTTCTGGCTGGTATTTTGGCTGGCGGTACTTATGACCGTAGAGATTGTCCAAGACAGTTGGTCTTTTCAATGGCTTCGCTCATCAAGGCTGCGATGGATACTCTACTATCTCCTGGTAATGTCTCTGTTGTTGTTCACTTTTACCAGCACGGACAATAACTTCATATATGGTCGGTTCTAGTATGGCCCAAGTGAAGGTTTTACTGTGGAAAATAGTATTTCTTACTGCCCTCATAATATTGACCTGCTACATTATTATGGTTGTAGCAGGATGGCAGAAGAATAATTTACTGGCCGCCACAATAGACAAGAACAAGTTGCTGAAAACAACTCGAAGTCCTAGGGTAATACTTGCCGGCGGCTCAAACACGGCTTTTAGCCTGGACAGTGAAATTATTCAGCATCAGTTAGGTTTACCTGTTGTAAATATGGGTCTACATGCATCGATCGGTTTGTGTTATATGCTTGAGGAAGTCAGGCCGTTCATAGGCCACGGGGACATTGTGGTGGTGATGCCGGAGTATGAACACTTCTATGGAAACTTCCTATACGGGAGTGAGTACGTTTGGCACCTTCTTTGGTATGTGCCTGAGGGATACAGGAACCTGCGATCTCCTAGCCAATATCTTGTCCTATTAAAATCGTTTCATACTTTCTTGTATACAAGGTCCAGAGTAGCCTGGTACAAATTGACGACAGCCTTAGGGATAACGCCTGAGGCTAAACCAGACCTATACTCCCGCAGCTCATTCAACGATCATGGTGATTTCGTTGCGCACTTGAGCCAGCCCCCGAGTTTGGATGGTCAGTTCTCCGTCAAAAAGGATGAAACGCTCAATGAAGAAACCTTCTTCTTGCTGGATAAGTTTAGTAGATATGCGGCAAGAAAAAAGGCGCAAATGGTCGTTATTTGGCCAAGTATTCCCGAACCATTCTATCTTGCTCGAAAAGAATGGATTAAACGTATTGCCTCTAAAATGACCGAATATCCAGACATAAAGGTTGACGGCATGCCTTTTGATTATGTTTTGCCTGTCAATAATTTCTTTGACACTTACTACCATTTGAGCGCTGATGGACGACGCAAAAAAACCTTGGATATCGCTCGCTTTTTGTTGCAGATCAATAAGCGACCAATCGCTAATTAATACCCGTAATACTGTAGCTGATGCTCAAGTGTATTTGTCGCTGAACAAGTTGAGGTTCTTTTGAAATAACCCTGTTGTCATAGTTGGGAGGTACAATTAAAGGCAGTAGGGAGGGCATAAATCAGATAGCAATATTTAACACCTAATAAAAGCACTCCAGGCAACGCCTATGGAAGAAATGGCACAATAAGCCGGAACTACTTGCACGACTTCCAGAACTTAAAGGGAAACTGCTCTTATGTTGGTGCTGGCCGGGGGCCTGCCACGGCGAGGTGCTGATCGAACTACTAAATGACAAGGCTATTTAATAATGGGAAATAGGGGGAAGCGACAAATGCGCGGTCATAGATTGAAGATTAAACGGAAAAATCCATGTCATATTTTGAAGAACGCCGATGTCGGGTGTGCGGATCTAGGATTGGTATAGATGAACCTACTTGCCGAAAGTGTAAAACGCCACGAGAGATGTCGCTTGTAGAGGTTTTGCGGGAACTGGAGGCTTTGGCGTGAATCAGGAAGGACCTCAAACTTGAGGTTCAGCCACAACCTCAGGCAAAAGCCAAGGACGCACTGACGATTGACACGACCACTACCAAGAATAAGATTCTCGCCACTGGATTACACCTCATTTGTTTTGAGCATGTAGATTGTGAACGCACAAGATTTTTGAATATCGGTGATTGTGGATCAGTTTTGAGTTTTTTATCAATCCATCTACGGTTTTGCCCGTTTCCACGCGTGTAGAAGGTGCCCTGTCCCTTCTTTGGTAGCGAACTCTTTGGGGGTAGTTACTCCGGTCGGGTCGAAGGCAAATTTGTAATGGTCGTTACCATCGAACTCGTAAACTGCTATTATCGTCTTACCTGCGCTCGGCCCGTTCTTGCGGATGAAGTGCATTTCTTTCGGGTTTTTCGTGGGGTCTATTTTTACGATATCAAAGAGAATCGTTTCGTTGCTCTGATGGGGAGACGTGATCTGCCCGTGGTTCCCCTGAAAAATTATTTTGTTCTTACTTACATACTCATCGGCAATCTTCTTTCCATCCCGTTCCCCCGATACCATAACCCAAGTTCCTTGCAATTTGTTAAGTTCCGTGTCGGCAGTTTCTGCAAAGACCGCAGAGACAAATAGAAACATAACAGAAGAAAAAACCAAGAGTCCAACAGCAAGCAATTTAGTGTTCATGCGCATTTTCCATCTCCTATTGGAAATTAATAGAATAAAGAATCTCGAAACTCCGTCACTCCATTTACAGACGTTTGAAGCTACTGTCAATGTTAACAATGTAAACAATGATTCAGTTGACCGACCGACAGGTAATTCCCGTGCTGGAGCTCGTGGACCTTTTCTATATATTGGGTTTGTTGGGGAAGGAACGGGGTGTGTTCAGATTTTTGGGGCAGATAGAATGAAAGAGTCCACTGCGCTCTCAACGCTATCATGAATCTCGAAAATCCGGTCAAGCCGGGTCAATTCAAAAGTCTCTAGAACCCTAGGGGTTGGTCTGGCTATTTTTATGTCTCCTTGATTTATCGTCATAATTTTGCGTAACGACAGAAGCGTTTGTAGACCAATACTGTCAACAAAACGGGTTCCCACCATATCTAACACTAGCCGGAGAGCGCTTTCCTTAGCCAACTGCTCTACTACATCTCTCAGTTTTGGCCCCTCAAGGGTATCCAGCCTTTCTTCCGTTTTCAAAACGGTAATGCCATCCTTTTTTTCGACCTTCACTTTTTAGCTACTCCTTTGGCAAAATAGAAAACATAGGTTCTCACCGCTAGAGAGTTTGTTAAAACTAGCCAATATTATCATGAAATCCAAAATAATTCACTGGCTCATAATGGTCAAAACGCGACACTAGACCTCTAGTCTCAGCCTCCTACCGTATAATTACAAGCATCCAAGCCGTTAAGCCGGATCACAGGGGCAGTTTTCGTCCTAGATTACCACATAATTCTGAGACAAAGAGCTTTCTTATTGGAATGGTCTGGAATAGCACAGCGTCTGCTAATAGAATTCTTGACATCTCCAATATACAATGGAAAAGTTAACAAAAAGATATCGATGAAGAATGGAGTCAGAGATGGCTAACTTAGACTTTGTAACTGCAAAACTAAACCATAGCACTTGGAAATTTAAATTGAGACAATTTCTTAATGGGCATCAGCAAATACCTGAGTCCGAGATAATCTCAGAAAGAGAATGTGATTTAGGTAAGTGGCTCTATTCAAAGGGCTTTGATCAGTATGGAAAGACCCCACAAATGAGATCATTAGAGCAAGTACATACCGAACTCCACGCTACGGTTAAGAAAATCATAAGCCTTAAACATACAGGCGATTCTTCCGGAGCAGAGGAACAGATGACTAAACTACAAGCTCTCAGCACAAAATTGGTTGAATTGCTAACTGATATTGAGAACAAAGTGTGAAATTAGGCAGTTGTACCGTCACAAACCGCCGGACCTTCCAATTCAACAACGCAGATGGACACCTTATCTCGCTCCCATTGATAGCTGATTCCATAAGGGACTGTCTAAGCCACCTAACCGTATAATTACAAGCATCCAAGCAGTCAAGCCGGACCGCAACCTTTCTTGGGACACACTCAGAATTGTGCCCCCATTTGCCATTTATAGCCTCAAATTTCAACGATCTTATTATGGGAATATAAAAGCCTACGGCGTAAGAGAATTCAGCTTTGTTGCCTTTTCTGGGCTGCGCAGCAAACTTACTCTGTTAAATACTAGGGACACAATCGTTATTTTGATATGAATAAAAATGCGTACTTATACGTGCTTATGTGAATGGAAAATGTGTCCTATGGAATGGAAAAGCGGGAAAGACGTGAGGCTAACTTATTGATATACTTTGGTACGCCCGGCAGGATTCGAACCTGCGACCTACGGATTCGAAGTCCGGCGCTCTATCCAGCTGAGCTACGGGCGCAGAGAGATGAAAATTGTAGTGGGGAGAGCGATGGGACTCGAACCCATGACCGCAGGGGCCACAACCCTGAACTCTGCCAACTGAGCTACGCCCTCCACACCCTTTAGGTTACAAACCTTCACCAAACAAGTCAACCAAGAAAATTTTTCCAAGTCGTAAACATGGTCCGTTTACGCAAAGCCGGGATGAAAATGATTTTAATGCGCCAAACCATAGATCATCCCGATATTCGCCCTTGGATTACGAACCACGACTCCATAAGCCTGGAAGGATATGAGCCAGCGTTGATATCTTCCCTGCGTTGAAACCTCTTTTCTGCCCATCCTGTCATTTGCGTAACATTCGTAGGTGGCGGCGACAAAGTTGGCTATCATTAATGTGTCGGGCCTCATGTAGCGGTCCGGCAGGATAGGAAAATTCTTGCCTATTTTGGAATCAAAATGGTCCGCGTAGAAACCGACACCGGTATCAGTCCGTTCTGTCCTACGGTAACTGATATCAAAATCATGAATGTATCGGCTGATCAAAGGATGACAGACAATCCACCAGTTTCCCTTTTTGAGATCGGCTTGTTCGTCCAACCACCGGCTCAGCGCAAGGTTGTCCAGATCATCTTTCGTGAGGGCTTGTGAATCTTTGTTTACATAAACTTTGGGGTTTGGGGTTTCAGATTGAGTTATCAGCGGCCACGAGCAAAGGCCGCACATCGTGGATTCTTCAGTCTTGTTGCCGTAAACAAAGCCTGTGCCGTCATGAAAAGGCCGTGACCTCAGGACCGCGTATGCGAGTTGTCGTCTCAACTTGTCGAGCAAAGCGCTGATCTGATGTTCGACTTCGTCATCCACTATTTCGTATTTGGTATTTTTTCTAGTCTTGGGGATTTCAAAAGTCTCAGCATGAATTTGGGTCCCCACTTCACGAAAGATCCTGTCCAGCGACCTTGGATCACTAGCGTCACGATAATCGGACCATGCCTCAGCTATAATGTCCCAGACCGTTTCCGTGATATCGTCATTCAGAACCCGCCGCCATAGCTTTAAACATTTGCGGTCAGTTCGTTAAGGGTGTTTACCTTCACTTGCGCGCCGTCGGAAGGTCTCTCGAGAATTGTTCCCTGCCTAATAACTTTTCTGACCGCTTCCGCATCGATGGCCTTGCCGAAGAGCCGACCGGAAAAGGTTAGAACCGATTCATAGAGAGTGGCTGTTATCTGAGTGGGGTAGCCCCATTCCTCCATCAGCGGACTACGGGACCGGACGCTGATGGCCCAATGGAAAGCTTTGACAGCACGTCGCTTTGTTCCTGAACTATCTTGTCCAACCCCATCAGAAGAAATTTTTGTAACCTGCGTTCTGAGACCTGGTCGCTTTGTGTCCATAGCTTCAGAAAATCACTCACATTTGCGGGCATTTCTACGTTTCCTTTCCTTTTTTTATGGTGTGTTGAGAGAAATGTGAAAACCAAAGGATGGCAATTCGGTCAAGCAGATGAAGTTACGATTGTTTTTCAGCCTGATTACATTATCTTCTACCAAATCATCTCGGGCAAGCGCTCATCGGAAAATGGAAATATACATAATAATGTTAGTGTGTTATTAGAGGTTGAAACAGAAGGAAGCAGGCGGTGGCCCAAAACGCGGCCCAGGATAGTCGGTTAATCGTAAAAAAACAGTTTTTATATGAGAATAATAGTGTGATAACATAATGACTTTATATGGAGAGTTGAAGAGGAGTCATGTCTTATAAAACCTTGAAACGAGTCACTTTCCTAACAATATTCGCAGTCATCACCTTGGCGCTTGTGTCAGCGGCGCTTGCAGAAGATTACCTGGATTATTACGAGCAGGGCGAATTTGCGCTCCGTGTACAAAAGTGGGACAGAGCAATTGATTATTTCTCAAAATCAATCAACGACAATCCTAATTTTTTTGTGGCATATCATAATCGTGCGATCGCGTATTCTAAAAAGGGCGAATACGACAAAAGCATCGCTGATCTCAAGAAGGCCGTTCAGTTAAATCCGGATTATCCGGACGCTTACGGACTCATGGGGCTGTTATACGAGATAAAAAAGGATTACGCGTCCGCTCTTCAGGCTTATAAGGACGCGGCGAAGCTGGAAAAACGGCCCCCTGCTAAAAAGGTCCTTCAAAAATACATTCAGGACACGGAAGCCAAGCTTAAAAAACCCTCTGGGAATTGATAAGAATTGTAGTTGATTTTCTTAATTGACTAGTGTACTTGTTTGCGAGAGGTGTGGCAAAAATATTCGATCTTGTTTTTTATCTTCGCGGATGCTAACATCAAAAAGATTAGATATCTTGTCCGGTGTTGTCCCGGCTAACTTGTATAAAGGAGGGCTCTATAATATGCCTACACTTGAAATTGAAGGAAGAACCTTTGACGTTGATGAGGATGGTTTCCTTCAAGATCCCGATCTGTGGAACGAAGAAGTCGCGTCTCTTTTCGCTAAAACCGAAGGTATCGACGAAATGACTGAGGAGCATTGGAAGGTTGTTCACTACCTCAGAAATTACTACCTTGAATTCAACATTGCTCCTATGATTCGTAAGGTTTGTAAGGATACCGGCTTCAAGCTGAAAAAAATCTACGAGCTGTTTCCCTCTGGACCAGCTAAAGGCGCCTGTAAAGTGGCCGGCCTACCGAAGCCTACCGGGTGCGTTTAACATCCTGCCATTTCATTTCCGGAGAATTCGGCGCCACTTACCTATTTTAAGCTGGCGCCGACGCCCCGGTTATTCTGTTAGTTCTGATTTACGAAGTTAATCTTCGGAATCGTCAAGCAGAATTAGATATCGCCGACTATCCTCTGTAGGCTGTCAGGAATAGAAATCCGTGTTTTTTCAGCCGGATTTTTGGTTACCGGTGTGGCTACATATTTCAGACCCAGTGTTGGCCCAGCGATGCTTAGGTTCCCTTGTCCCTATGGATTTTGCGTTTTTCTTCATCCCTAATTTCTCTACGTAACAATTTCCCAACTTTAGATTTTGGTAACATGTCCCGAAATTCTATGTATGAGGGGACCTTGTACGGCGCAAGTTTTTCCTTGCAGAAATTAATGAGATCAGTAGCGCTTACACCTTTAGCGTCATCCTTTAGAACAACTATCGCCTTGACTCTTTCGCCCACTTTCGGGTCCGGGACCCCTACAACACAGGCTCCTACGACCACAGGATGGTCCTGAAGAACGGCCTCCACTTCAGATGCCGACACACGATAGCCCTTGTGTTTTAGGATATCCGCCGACCTCTCGACATACACTATAAGACCATCCGCAAGACTTGTCACAAAATCGCTGGTACGATAGTAAACATCCCCAGCGATACTTACAAATGATCTCTCTGTCTCCTCAGGTTTATTTAGATATTCCTTCACCGAATGATCGGATGTGACCAGCAATTCTCCGACCTCTCCAACTTGCACCGTTTCCAGTGTATCCGAGTTCACTATTTTGACACGCCTGGACGGAAGAGGTTTGCCTATGGACATTGGATCAGGCTCGCCCTCGTCCAGGCGGCTGTAACAGACATGGCCCGCTTCGGTCGAGCCATAGACCTGGTATATCGGCGAGCCCACCCTCTCCTTCCAACGATGGAGCACTTCACGAGGGAGCACATCACCCCCACAATAACAATAGAGAAGTGAACTCAAGTCATATGTGTCCTGACGGTCATTCTCAAGAATCATACGATAGAGCGCAGGGACGCCGAGCATCCATCGGACCCGGTAACGTTCAATAGCCGCAAGGATCGCGTCAACCTGAGGGACGGGCATTAACACAGTCGCGTTGCCGCAATTCAGCCCTACGGCCATCAAGAGTCCCAGGGCCATTATGTGAAACAGTGGATTTATAGCTATGTAAACATCACCCCCGAATTTTAGATGTCCGGCAAAGACCACGTCTGTAATGTCATCGACGTAAGAGGTATGGCCCCAGTGATTTCCCGCCACCCCCTTGGGGAAACCGGTGGTTCCACCTGTGTACAATATGTAGGAAAGGTCCTGGATAGGGTCTATATCAACTTGAGGCGGGTTAGGATCAGACTTGAGCAAATTCCGGAATGGAATGGTCTCAATCCCTCCTTTAACCTTTCCGTGTGGGGCCTTGTCGAATAGTGCGGCGATTACTCTTTTCGGAAAAGAAATCAGATCCAAGAGATTGGTGTAAATTATGTGTTTGAGTCCGGTGGCGGCTAAGGTTTCTGAAACATAGCCGTAATTTGTGTCATGACATATTACTATCCGGGCCTGAGAGTCTTTGATCATATATTCAAGTTCATGTGACGTGTAAATTGGGGAAACGAGCACGACAACCGCCCCAATCTTCTGTACGGCCAGGAAAGCGATTATCATTTGAATGGAATTGGAGAGGTAAAGCAGCACTCGATCGCCTTTTCTTACTCCAAGCTCGCTCAAGCCTGTGGCAAATCGATAAACCTTATTTTTCAAGTTTCGGTATGTGAAATTATCGCCCAAAAAGATTACGGCTGTATTGTCGGGATATTTTTCACACGCCTGTTCAAATCTGGTGAAAGTATATTCGGGGTTCATACAGGGAATTCCTTATGAGGTTCCAAAGTATGCGGACTTAACGTCGGGATTGTCCAAAAGTTCTTGTTTTGAACCTTCGACGACAGCCGCACCGTTCTCAAGTATGTAACCATAGTCTATTATAGGAATGATCGGACGGGCGTACTGTTCCGAGACAATTATGGACATGCCTCGTTGGTCCCGGATTTCTCTAATTGCTTTTGCCAGTAGATATTGAATCGCAGGGCTCAACCCTAAAAGCGGTTCGTCGAGCAGCAAGAGCTTCGGCTGGGCCATCAAAGCCCTGCCGATAGCGAGCATCTGCTGTTCGCCGCCGCTTATAAATCCCCCGAAACGTTTTAGAATTCTCTTCAAAGCAGGAAATGTCGTCAAAACATAATCCAGGGTCTCGGCGGCTTGCGCGGTTGTGGCCAGATATGAGCCGATTCTGAGGTTTTCCAGAACCGTACTTTCAGGGAAAATTCTACGCCGTTCCGGACACAGGACGATTCCGCTCCTTGCTCTAAGGGAAGGCTTGTCTAACATGATATCTTTGCCTTCGTAAATAATCTTGCCGCGGATCGTTATCCTTTCGCCTCCTGCCATCTCCTCCTTCTTACGTATATCCAGGATGATGCCGGAAAGAGTGTACATTAGTGTCGATTTTCCAGCGCTATTGGCTCCGAAAACCCCTACAATTTTATTTTCACCGCATTGGAGGCTAACATTGTTCAAGGCCAGCATATTTTCATAGAAAACCATTAGGCCGGCGGCTTCAAACATAGTCATAGACCTCCTCGGAACCGAAATAAGCTTGTTTGACTTCTGGATACTCCATCACTTCCTCAGAAGTTCCCTCCGCAATTTTGCATCCAAAGTTCAGGACAATTACCCTACCAGCAAGTCGGAATAGTTCCCGGAGACGGTGTTCCACCATGATCAACGTTATCCCTTCCGTTTGCAGCTTCTCGACTAAAGGAACCATGCTGGCCATTTCACTCATACTTAACCCTGACAACACTTCATCACAGATAATGACTTCCGGTCTTAAAGCAAGACAGCGAGCCAGTTCCAGTCGTTTGAGATAGCCTGTGGGCAGGGATGACGCCATCTTGAAAGGGACATAGGAATCACGTTCAAATCCGATCTCTTCAAGAATGTCAACAGCTACTGTGTCACGACTACCCATTTTCCCGCCACCCCGCCAACCGCCGGTCTTCCTGGCGCGAGGGGAAAAAAGCGGAACTATCAGATTCTTATATGCGGGCAAGCTAAAATATGGACGCATCACCTGGAATGTTCTTGTAAGACCCAGTGCCGCAATTTTGTGAGGCTTCCAGTTGGTAATGTCCTTTCCCTTAAACTGCACAGAGCCGGTATCAGCCTGAATAAATCCTGTAATAGCGTTGACAAGTGTGGTTTTTCCTGATCCGTTGGGTCCGATTATCCCTACGATGTCTCCCTTGAAAACATCCAGACTCACCCCTGACAGAGCGAGAACCCCACCGAATTTCTTGCCTAAATTCCGGACTGATAATAATGGTTCCGAACTCATAAGCTGCTCCACCGTACAGGCACTGCGCTGTCTGTCATTTGGACATGAGCGGGAAATCCATCCCGCCGCCAGGTAAAATTCCTGGTCGTGAGACTCCTCAAGATTGCAGTCTATTTGTATTGGTCCAAACTATATTTCTACCCACCTCTCGAATTGCTCATATTTTCTGGCGGCATATGTCATTATGCCTTCAGACTTGAAAACGATGAACGCTGTCAGGACTATTGAATATACTGCGATCCTTAGTGAACCAAAATCCCGTAACAGCTCGGAAACTGGGACGAGGATCAGACATCCCAGGACTGGCCCCACCAGCGTTCCTCCACCACCTACTACTGTAGCGGCGATAGGAATGATTGAAAAATCGAGAGCAAACTGAGACAAACCGGCCCACATATACATATGGGTGAGACACGCTCCTCCGAGACAGCCCAAGGCCGAGGCGATAAACACACCAAGCGCTTTGTATTGGTTGATGTTTATCCCCGAGGCTTTGACAGCTTGATCGTTGTCCTTAACTCCTCTGAAAACCAGACCGATATCTTCCTCGACGAGTCGTCTGAGCGCAAAAACCATAACAAGGACGCATAGCACAAGGAAGTATTGCTCTACCCAAACGTTTGAGAACCCATCAACCCCAAGGATGCCGTCCGTACCGCCAAATATGTCCAGGGCCTCAATGATTCGCGCAGCAAGCAGTGGATACATAAGGCTCACTATTGCAAAATAGACCCCTCTAAGGGGCAAACAGGGGAGAAAGAGGACGGTGCAAATTATTGCTCCCAACAAAGTGGCCATAGGGATTGTAATCATCGGAGGCAGCCCGAAATGAGTGTTCAAAAGGGCCGCAGCGTAGGCGCCTATCCCTACGTAGAAGCCTCCGCCTAATGATACCAGACCGACATAATTGGCAAGAAAATCGAACCCCATCGCGAGTAAAGAATATACACAGATGATTGAGACGACGCGTTGCCAGTATGGCACTGCGCTCAAAAGCAAGGGAGCGAGCGTCAGCCCCAGAATTAACATTAGGCGAGGAGCAATCAGATAGGTTATCTCCTTCCACGAGGAAATGGCGTATACGCTATCAGACCTGACCTTGATCCCTCGATCTATTCGCTCTTTACGACGATCCCCTTTTGAGCCGGACATATCAGACTCGTTCCTCCAACTCTTTTTGTCTTCCAAACAAGCCGCTGGGACGACAAATCAGCGTAATTATAATTGCCAGCAATGCTACCACCGCCTGGTAATGGGCCCCGAAATATACTACCGTGAGTATCTGCGCAAAACCAATGATGAAGGCGGCCAGGACCGCCCCGGTCCAGCTTCCCAGACCACCCACGATGCATACTGCTACAGCCATTATCAGGACATGATACCCCGATTCCACTACAATGCTTCCGAGCGGTAGCAGAATAATTGCGGCCGCGCCCGCCAACATGGATCCTATTGCAGTGGCCGTGACAGCCATACGGTCCGAGTCGATACCCAGGGTCAATGCTGCCCGCTCATCCTGAGCCATCCCTTTTAGCGCTAGCCCAAGTTTGGTATTGTTCACAAACAACAACAGAGCCCCCATGAGGGCCGCTCCAAGAATGACGACAAATATCCGTTGAAAATCGACCGACACCCCCAGGATCGTTAAGCTACCCTCGACGAAAGGTGGCAGCCTGAATGTGCCACCTTTAAGACCGCCCCAACGTAAACCTTCAAGGATTGCCAGACCAATAGCATAAGAGGCTATGATTTCAGAGATCGGCATGCCTCGCACGCGTATGAGAACAAGCTGATACATGGCGGCCCCGATCAATCCGGTTAGACCGAGTGCGATTATTGCCGAAAAAACATAGTTCAGCCCAACCATGTTCATCAGTATCCAGGTCAGGTATCCGGTGAGGATATAGAGCGCCCCGTGAGCAAAATTCGGTAATCGGCTCACTCCATAAACAAGAGTGAAGCCAACCGCCATAAGCGCCAACGACACGCTGTTGATAATCCCGTAGATTATGATGTCCATGAAACGCCTCTGTGGGCCCCCTATGCGAGTCATACAACTCTCACTGTTCGGGGGCCCTAAGTTAATCTACTGCGAGGGCTTATTCCTTTTTCATCCACGGCGGCAGGAGGATCTTGCCTGTTGCTATGCTTTGTGGGAATACAACGACACGTTTACCGGCCTGCCATTGGAAAATCGTGCCGACAGCTCCCTCTTTAGGGTTCAGGCTCGGGACAATCTGATTTGTCTTTGGATCAAACTTTATAAGGCCATAAACGCCCATCATGTCCGTTTTTTTCAGAGCGTCCACTACTTTGTCAGAATCAAGGGACCCTGCGCGTTCTATAGCGTCTTTTAAGACATAAACAGCCATGTAGCTGGATGACGTACCATAGCCTTCCGGTTCAAGTCCATATTTTTTCTTGTAAGCGTCGACGAACTTCATCGTCCAGGCGGTGGCTTCGCTGGGAACGTTCCCTGCATTGACCACATTGGCCAGGCAATACTCCCCCTTTCCCTCCGTGGCTTTCCAGAATCCTGGCTGTTCGGCGGCGGAAATAATAGTGCCAAACGGGAGAGCCGGGACTTTCATGTCATACCATTGTTTCAAAAGTATTGCCGATTCCGGCATGTCCATCCAGATTATGATGACTTGAGCGTTTTGCTTTTTCGCGCCCAGCAATCCCATCGAGAAATCGGTGGTTCCAGTCGGAAAAACCATCGGGTCGCCAAGGACTTTCCATCCTTTACCACCCATGATTTTGGCCAGGATCTGACCACCGGCTCGAGCATGAGCGACGTCCTGAACCATTATCATAAGTCTATCCAGGCCAAAGGTCTTTCCTATGTATTCCAGACATGGAACTATCTCGCCCGTTACCATCCATTTCGCTTCCCCGGAAATCCTGAAACAGTATTTGTACTTTTCCGGTTGTTGACCTACTGTTTCATTATATTTCGGCGTGAGCGACCCTGTTGTCAGAATGGAAATTTTTTTGTTCTTCGCCAGCAGAGGCATCGCAGCCAAAGCGGCTTCAGATCTCACAGGCCCTCCAATCAGGAAATCGGCCTTTTTTTCAAGTATCAGTTTTTCAACTGCGAGTAAGGCCTCGCTTACTGGAACACCCGGTTCAAGATCCCGTGTGTCGATTACATCGACTTTGAATGGGCGTTTCTCATCGCCCACCTTAACACCGCCCGCAGCGTTGATTTCGTCGACAGCAAGTTTGATACCCCGTTCGGCGGCCCACCCATAAAGGAAGGCAGTGGAAAGGGGCGCGCCAATAATTATGGGTTTCTGGGCATAAGCTGTTGAAACCACAAAAAGAAAAGCCAATAGGACAGCCGACACAATTTTACACTTCTTCTTACCAGTCATTTTCTAACTCCTTTGAGGACTTGTTTGACTCTGACCGAGAATAGCGCATGTGAAAGACTTAGAGGGTAGACACCTAAAATGCGGTCCCATCACAGTATTTGTCACACAATGTTTATGTTTTGCTGTCTTTGGAACATTACGTTCAAGAATTTTAATCAGATTACACAGCTACAAAGGCAGCTGTCAAATCAATTTTCCCTACCTATTTGCTTCGGGTTCGACTATTAAATGTTGTATCGGAATCAGATCTCGTAGTGTCATAAAGCGCATTAGTTTCAGCCAAAAGGCATTATGATCAACGCATCCACGGAGTAGTCAATTATGGTAGCCAACCCCGGAGATTCCATTAGCTCTGCTAACAAAAACTGGGCGCGTTTAATTGCGCTCCTGACGG
>CAWCTI010000010.1:0-353509 GCA_963798475.1 uncultured delta proteobacterium | reverse complement strand
TACCCATCCACTGAGTATCAGAGCTTTTGGGAATGAATCTCTCAACCTGAACCAACTCCAAGATCGACACAAGCTGTTTCTCTTTTTCAGTTAAAGGGCCATTCCAAGACTCTTCCAATTTAGGAAACAGACTTCGTTGCAGGGTTCCCATCAACCATGATATTCTCTTTCTAAGCTTCACTGGTGGCTCCTGTGACAAAGCGTCTTTCTGTTAAAAACACTATACCATGGGACTGCCCGTGAAGCTCATTTATTACAAATGCTTAACCCCCAAAAAACACTTTTGCAAGAGGCTCTAATGTTAGTTTAATCTACGTCTGATTCTTCCTGGAGTTGGTTCTTGTCTTCTACCACCGCCAATTCCAATTTCGATCCCGCTGCCCGGGTTAATTGGGCGGCGATAGAACGTGGAAGAGCCGCTGGGTTCCGTCTCGAAGTTTTGCCCGGTGGAGGGCGTTTCGTTTTTGGGGATCTCATGCCGCCGTAGTGGGGTTCTCTTCACACATTTGCCTCTTCTGCACAATTCGCCGGATCCACAATCAGAATTGCTCTTGCAATCCGGTCCTGTCGTAGTCGGCGTTTGCGATCCATCGTCTACCGGCTCGCAGTGACATGTGTCAAGATTGAGTCTTTGCCTTGCGGGACATGTTATCGCAGGAAGACATTTGCCGTCGCGACACTTTCGACAAGCGGCGCAATCCCTATCCGTTTGGCAGTCGATCGGTGGCCGACCCGTCAAAGGTACACAAGCGCAATCAGAGAAATCCAAAACTTGGCATCTAGGAGACTGTCGGACTTAACCCGACACTCCCCAATTTATAGAGACTCTAATTGGTGCAACATCTTGATATCATGATATTTAACAGCATTTTAGCCTTGCATTTCACAGCAGTTCCGGGGTATATTTTCCAACAGATCAGATGCTTGTTCAAGGGGATATAAACATGAAGGTAACATTTGTGGACGTTGACAGAGATACTCTATACCTGTTGCCGCCATCCATTCAGGAGTGGTTGCCGGGGAAGCATCTGGCACGTTTTGTGGTGGAAATAGTGGAGCAAATCAACCTTCAATCCCTTAAGGCATCCTACCGTGGAAGTGGGTCACAGCCTTACAACCCCGAGATGTTGGTGGCGCTTCTATTTTACGGCTACGCCACAGGAGTTTTTTCAAGTCGCAAGCTGGAACGCAGCACCTATGACTCTGTGGCTTTCCGGTACATCGCAGCCAACAGTCATCCAGACCATGATACGATCGCTACGTTCCGCAGGCGTTTTTTACCCGAGTTGACGAAGATATTTGTGGAGATACTCTCTATTGCCCACGAGATGAAAGTTCTAAAGCTAGGCAAGGTTAGTATCGATGGTACCAAGGTTAAAGCCAATGTGTCCAAACACAAGGCGTTAAGTTACGGTCATGCGTGTAAACTGGAAAAGCTCCTTGAAGCAGAGGTGGCCGAATTGCTGCAACGGGCTGAATCAGTGGACAACGCTGATATTCCTGATGGCATGGACATCCCGACTGAACTTTCGATGCGCCAGGAGCGTGTTAGGGCAATTAAGGAAGCCAAAGCCAAAATAGGGCGTCGTGCGGCGGAACGGCACGACGAGGAACAAAAGGTATATGAGACCAAGGTTGCCGAGCGAGCTAAAAAAGAACAACAAACCGGGAAAAAGGCCCGGGGTAAGAAACCACAACCACCAGTGGCTGGTCCAACGGAAAAGGATCAGGTTAATCTCAATGATAAGGAATCACGCATAATGCCAACATCCGGCGGTGGGTTCGAACAAGCGTACAATGTCCAGGCGGGTGTAGATACGGAAACCATGCTGATTGTCACGACCCATGTGACCCAGGCTCCCAACGACAAAAAGGAGATGGAACCAGCCCTGACAAATCTGAAACAGTTACCAAAAAAACTTGGAACCGTTACTGATATTCTTTCGGATAACGGCTACTTCAGTGAAGAAAACGTAATGCTTTGCCAACAGAACAAAATTACCACATACATAGCTGTCAATCGGGAAAAACATCATCCCCCAATCATAGATCGGTTCCAGGAACCACCACCATTGAATGATAACGCCACTGCCCTTGACACCATGAAGCATAGGCTCAAATCAAAATCAGGTAAAGCTGTCTATGCAATGAGGAAAAGCACTATCGAACCGGTCTTTGTCATCATAAAATCGGTCATGGGTTTTCGCCAATTCCTGTTACGAGGACTGGAGGCGGTGAAAGGTGAATGGGATCTCGTTTGTATTGCCTTTAACCTTGTATGTTGGTTTCGATTTGATTCATCTCTTTATCAATCTTAGTGTTCTTTGATAGGGAGATGGTTGGTGGGCGTGACAGACCGTCTTTAACCTGGGGTACTCAAAGCCCGTTTTTGAGCTTGTGTCGTCACGCCTTTCTCTAAATAGCCCGAACAGTTGCATGGGAGATAATATCCCGAATCTTGCAAGGAAGGGTATAGGAGAAAGTCCATGAAATCAACAAGATGTTTTGTGGGTGTTGATGTTTCCAAGGCCGACTTGGAAATAGGTGTACTGCCTGAATCAAGGGCATGGAAGGTCTCAAACGACGGTCCAGGCATACAGCAGTTAATAGACAATTTGGTCGCATTGTCGCCCTCTGTAATAGTAATTGAAGCCACGGGAGGTTATGAAACTCTTGTCGCCAGTTCGCTGGCCATGGCTCAATTACCGGTTGTGGTTATCAACCCTCGCCATGTCAGATCTTTTGCCAAAGCTATCGGCATACTTGCGAAAACTGACAGGATTGATTGTCTTGTGTTAGCTCAGTATGGAAAGTCGGTAAACCCTGAACCGCGGCCACTCAAAGATGAGCAGGCGCAGGAACTAACGGCGATGTTGGGCCGAAGAAAACAGTTGGTGGAAATGCTCACAATGGAGAAAAACCGTATTGATAAAGCCACCAATGGCGTTCTTGAGTACATACATGCCCATATATTTTGGCTTGAGTCCCAACTCCAAGAAGTAGATAAGGATTTGCATGATTCGATTAAGAACTCACCGGTTTGGAGGAAAAAGGATAAAATTATCCGTAGTGTTCCTGGAGCGGGTCCCGTTTTGTCCGTTACGCTCATCTCAGAGCTTCCCGAGTTAGGCATACTCAACCGGCGTCAAATAGCCGCCTTGGTGGGAGTCGCTCCCCTCAACTGTGATAGCGGCAAACACAAAGGATATCGACGAGTATGGGGTGGCAGATCCCTAATCAGATCTATCTTATACATGGCGACCTTATCAGCAGTGCGTTACAATCCAGCAATAAGGTCATTCTACAAACGCGTCATAGCAGCCGGGAAAAAGGCAAAAGTGTCTCTTACGGCATGCATGCGAAAACTATTAACCATTATAAACAGCATGGTTCGAAATGGTTCTTTCTGGGACCAAAATTGTTTTCTGGAAACGCAAAAAATCAATTGACAGCCAACACAGTTGCTCAAAAGGCTCTTCGCCTTGGCCAAATAGCTTGAGAACAAGTAAAAATAAGCAAAAGGAACAGATTTGTACGGTTCGCAAGTTTTTTAACGTTGGGACTTGGCCCCATTCAGCTTTCAAATGATACCAACGGAGCCCTTCAAGGTGCTTAATAGAAAAAACGGTCGGAAATTTTGGATGATTTCAATTCCCAGACCGACGGGCTCCTAGAACAGAAAAAACGCTGAAAAGTCAATAAATTAACACGAAGTGCGGTAACTTCTCAAAAACCCAGGGTAAGTCCGCGGCAGGATGTTTTGTTTTTGCATGTTGGTCGAGGTTTTGGCACCGATATTAGGAATTCGACCGTTTGACATTATTTGATGAGAGAGCAAAAAAAGGCGCGACACAGGGATTGAAGTATGCTTTAAGGGTTTTGTGAGCGCCACCTTAAAGATTCCTGAAATTTCTGATGAGGAACGCACACCGTCGGTGACAGCCCTGTTGGAGATAGTTCAGATCCAGCAGGAGCTTATTCAAGAACTGAGAGACGAGATAGCAAGACTAAAAGGTCAGAAGCCTAAACCCGCAATCAAGCCTTCTACGCTGGGAAGCAATAGTAGAAACAAGAATACGCAGGGTAGAGCAAGAAGGCGTGTTAAGCGGAACAAGACCGAGAGGCTTGAGATCCATGAGACTGTAGTTGTCAAAGCTCAGAACGTCCCGTCGGGGAACACGTTCAAGGGGTATGACGATTTTACGGTTCAGAACATGCTTTTGCAACCATTCAATACGCTCTACCGGGAGCGGTGGAGAACCTCCCAAGGCAGCGACATTGTAGCTGCGCTTCCAGATGAGATTAAGACCCTCGGTGGTCACTTTGGTCCCTCCTTGTATAGCTTCATTGTCTACCAGTACTATCATTCGCAAGTGACCCAACCTTTGATATTGGAACAACTCCTGGAACTGGGTATCGATATCTCGGCCGGTCAGGTGAATCGTATCATCGTCGAGGGGAACGAACTGTTTCACGATGAAAAGGACGAGATTCTTCGTATCGGTCTCAAAGTCTCGGGCTACGTAAATGTTGACGACACGGGCGCACGTCATCAGGGAAAGAATGGCTACTGCGCCCACATCGGTAATGAGATGTTCGCCTGGTTTCAAAGTACTGAGAGCAAGAACCGAATCAACTTCCTGGAACTTCTCAGGGCGGGCAAGAATGATTATGCGCTAAACAGCAAGGCGCTTGATTACATGAATGAGCGAAAGCTTCCCAAGACGCAGCTTGAACAACTGGCCTTTTTCGGAAACATTGTCTTTGAAAACGAAGCCAAATGGAAAGTGTTCCTTAACTCTTTGGACTTCGCCAACAATCGGCATGTCAGGATCGCCACGGAAGGCGCCTTGTTGGGAACCATCTTGGAACACGGGGTCATCCATCCGGATCTGGTTATTCTCAGTGACGACGCCGGCCAATTTGACGTCTTGCTCCATGCCCTTTGCTTGATACATGCGGAGCGCTCAATAAACAAGCTTGTTGGATTCAACGATTCACAGCGTAATGCGATTGAGGAGATACGAACCAGGATATGGGAATTTTACGGAGAGCTGAAAATCTACAAACAGACCCCATGTAAGAATAGGAAGTTAGAGCTTGAAAAGCGTTTCGATGAAATATTTACCACCCATACCTGTTATGCCAGTTTAAATCAGGCCCTCAAAAGAATATACAAAAACAAATCGGAACTTTTGCTGGTTCTGGATCGACCCGACATCCCTTTGCATAACAATACAAGCGAGACAGACATCCGCGAATACGTGAAGAAGCGCAAGATCAGTGGTTCAACTCGCAGTGATCTTGGACGCCGTTGCCGAGACACCTTCGCAAGCCTCAAGAAGACGTGCCGAAAACTTGGGGTTGGATTCTGGGCTTACCTCAATGATAGGTTGACCGGCAAGAACTCTATCTTGCCCTTGGCTAATCTCATTAGCCTGCGAGTGAGGGAATCGATCGGAAATCTACCCCTGAAAACGCATTCGATACAGGCCAATAAACTACTTCTTCAAATCTGTGCCTGACACAAACACCTGCCCACTGACCATCACCGTGCGTTCATCAAGTGTTACCGAACCCTGCCCGGGGTTATTGAGAAGTTACATAAACTGTGCAAGAAGAAATATCGGTCCCGATGTTGTGATGATCGGGATCGAAAATCAGGTTGATGTATTTTATGGATTGAATTTGAGGAGTGTCAGATTACAAGAAATTATTTCCAGATTTACACACCACAAAAGCCCATCATCGTTAATCGGGGTTTTGTGAGCTAAAGGATTCCAAAATCTTCACTATTGGATCATACCGCATTGACGAAGCCCATCGTAGGGCTGTCCAACCGTTGCGGTCTGTCGCGTTTGGGTCAGCGCCTCTTTCCAGGAGTAATTTAACACCGTTAATATTGAACTCCGACGATGCTATTATAAGGGGTGTAGCCCCATATTGGTCGCTGGCTTCAGTGTCGGCTCCATGATCTAGCAATAGCTCTATGATATCAAAATAGCCTTTTCGGCAAGCACGCATTAGTGGAGTCCAGCCGTAATCATCTTTGGCGTTTACATTTGTGCCCTTTTCCAGCAACGCTTTCGCAACATCGAAATGCCCTCTTCGACAAGCTTTCATAAGCGGGGTGGCGCCGTATTGGTCTTCAGCCTCTAGATCAGCGCCTTTTTCCGTAAGAAGGTTTACAATCTCCGCGTAACCCATGGATGCGGCCCATAAAAGAGCAGTCCAGCCTGAAGTCGTTTTGGCGTTTACGTCTGCTCCCCGCTCAATGAGGATTTTTTCCAATTCTTCTTTACCTTCGGAGGCTGCCAGGAGTAGAGGTGTGTAACCATACTCATCAGTTACATTAGGATTCGCCCCTTTATCAAGAAGCGCCACTGCCTTCTCTAAATTGCCTTCGGCTGAATAACGCAAAAGCTTTTCGTTCATGGGAACACCTCGAGGAGACACGAGACTTCTTCGAGTTGATTCAGTGGATCAGTTGCCGGAGATTCCACGTGGTATTAGGATTTCTTTTGAATCCCGTTTTCATATTTCGTTAATAATGAAATTACGTCCGTATGTCTCATAGACTCAGCCCACATTAACGCAGTCCAACTGTTGCGATCTCGGGCGTGTGGGTCTGCGCCTCGTTCCAGCAAAATTTTTACGGTTTCGACATGCCCCTCGGATGCGGCCATGATCAAGGCAGTTGCTCCGTACTGATCGGCTTTCTCAATATTTGCGCCAAAATCGATGAGTGTTTTTACCACATCAGAGTAACCTCGCCTTGCCGCGCGCATTAAGGCTGTCCAACCAAATTCATCCTCCTGGTTCACAGACGCGCCTTCTTCAAGCAGGACCTTGACCACGTCCAGAAATCCTCTCCTGGATGCCTTCATAAGAGCAGTTGCTCCGTACTGATCGACTGCGTCCACGTCGGCGTCGTTTTTGGCAAGCATCCTGACGACCTCAGCGTGCCCCATGGAAGCAGCCCACATCATCGAGGTCCATCCAAATGCGTCCCGAATATTTACGTCAACGCCAGACTCTAATAAGCTCCTTAGTTCAGAAAGATCTCCAGTAGTAGCGGCGTTAAGTATTTTATCGTTCATTATCAATTCTCCTTGAAAAAGAGTCAAGTGGCCTGTAATGGTCAGACTAAAGTGACAGCAGGAATTGGATCGAATTTTCACAGAAACGAGTTAAGCCGGTTCCCTGTCAAAGACAGGGTGACGAAGACCCTAAGAACCAAAACCGTAATCGCACTCAAAGAAAACTATCAAAACATCTTAACTTGGTCGAGAAAAATCCGGCGTTTTTATAAATTATGAACTAATAATTCGATTTTCTTTAGGAAATAAAGAGGAGAGCACAGCAGAAATGGAGAGGGGGAATTGATGTAAACTTTCCGAAGACGTTTCCTTGCCGGAGATTTCACTCGCATCTTCGGAAAGTCCCAAGTAATAGCGGGTTTGTTATTGGCGCCAGCCGCCACCGCCGCCTTTTCCTCGACCGCCGCCACCACCCGGTCGGTCGCCTCTATCTCTGTCGGTCCTTGGTCGGGCTTCATTGACCTTGATATTACGACCCATGAAATCCTTGGAATCCAGCTCCTGGATGGCCTTCAGGCCCTCTTCACGTTCAGGCATCTTAACGAAGCCAAAGCCACGTGGGCGTCCAGTAAATTTGTCGGAAATTATAGTTGCGGATTCTACTTGTCCATAGCTTTCGAAAAGCTCTCTAAGTTGCTCTTCTCCCGTGTTGAAGGACAGATTCCCGACATAAATGTTAATAGCGGCCACTTTTTCTTCTCCTTTGATACAAAATCGCCCTCAATCAAGCCATGAGAGCTGGTTGACACAATCAGCGCCCGTTATCCGTTGAAGGACTATAGGAATGATTTTTGGCTGGAGCCACGAGCGTTAGACCCTAAAACTAAATTCCTTGCTTCGCGCCCGTAGTCCTGCTGAGGCCGGGAGGAAAGGCAAGCTCATTTAAACACACTTTATAGTTAAGAAGCCCATCCTTGTCAAGTCAAAACACAGGGCCATGTCATAGTCAGGCATAAGAGTCATTGTTTACAAGAGAAGTATTAATTTCTGAATATTCGCGCAAAAATTTATTATCAAGTGGGGCATGAATGATTTTGAAGACAAAGGACAAGCGGAAGCTCGGGAATTAGTCAGTCGTGTCGAACTCCGGCCGGTCAGGGCTGTTGAACGAGAGCAGTGGGACCGACTGATGCGGGAGCATCACTATCTGGGTTCCAGTCGCTTATAGGAGAATCGCTGCGCTATGTGGCGGTCTATGAAGATCGTTGGCTCGCCTTGTTGGGGTGGGCCGCCGCCGCTCTCAAGTGCAAAGCTCGTGATGAATGGATCGGTTGGACTCCCACGCTTAAGGTCGCCTCTAAAATTTGATTGATTTTAGAGCCGATAGTCTTCGCGTCTTGTTCAGTGTGTGCTATAGGGATTTTATTTCAAGCAGGGAGTGAAATCAAATCGCCTATTCGTATTCAACTGGGGTTTTTCGATATCAATGAACGTGCGGCTAAGCTGACTGAGATGGGTGATCCATTGGTGGCCTTGGACAAGCTCATTGATTGGGAAGCTTTTAGATCCTTGTTGAATGTTGTGTATGAAAAGGCTCGCAAGAGCAATGCTGGGGCCAGACCGATTGATATGGTCCTGATGTTCAAGATTCTGGTCCTTCAGCAATTGCATAACCTTTCTGATGACCGGATTGAATATCAGATTAGAGACAGACTGTCATTCATGCGATTTCTTGGTTTACAGATTGAAAGTAGGGTGCCGGACGCCAAGACTATATGGCTTTTCCGAGAGCGGCTCAAAGAGTTGAACCTCGTTGACAATTTGTTTACGGAGTTCCGCGAGCAGCTGGCGGTTAAGGGATATGTGGCTAAGTCTGGGCAGATGATAGACGCCACTTTTGTTGAAGTCCCTTGCCAGCGCAACAATCGGGAAGAGAACGCTACCATCAAATCGGGTAAGGTGCCCGAAGAATGGATCAATCAGCCTGCCAAACTCCGTCAAAAGGATGTTGATGCACGCTGGACCAAGAAGAATAACCAGAATTACTACGGTTACAAGAATCACATAAACGCAGATCAGAGCAACAAGTAAGTACAGAGCTTTGCCGTAAGCCATGCTGCTGTCCATGACAGTCAGGTATTTGACGAACTCCTTGACCAAACATCGGACGCCGATGGCAGGAAGCGCCCCATATACGCGGACAGCGCATATCGTTCCGAAGATCAGGAAAATAAGCTTGCCGCTGATGGATTTGAGAGCCAGATCCATGAGAGAGGGACTCGCTGTCATCCGCTGACCGATGAACAAAAGGCCTCAAATCGTATAAAGACAAAGACTCGGGCTCGGGTGGAACACGTATTTGGGGCGCAGCACGAAATGGGTGGCCATATTGTTCGAACGATAGGTCTGGCTCGAGCAAGGGTCAAGATCGGCATGATGAACCTGGTCTACAACATGAAGCGTCTGGTCCAGTTGGTTAAGCGTGATGCCACAAAGGTTATTCTGCAACCAGACTCCCCTCTGACAGTTGTGTCCTTAGCAGCGTAAACGGCCAAGATTAGGCCGACAAAGATGATTTATAAACTCGTGATGATGAAAATTCTGATCACATTATGCTGAATTGTGGAATCTTACGAAACCCGAAGACTGGAAAAGTGATTTTTAGAGGCTCCCTTAAATTGAAACACCTCCCATTGGTAGCTAACAACTGCCGTTTCCTTATTCTTCCCGAGGTCAAAGCGCCTAACCTTGCATCACGTATTCTTGCCCTCAACCTAAAACGCTTGTCCGATGACTGGCAGGCGGCTTATCGCCACCCGATCCGGCTTGCGGAGACCTTTGTTGATCCCCAGCTCTTTCGGGGCGTTTGTTACAGGGCAGCTGGATGGATCTTTCTAGGATATACTAGGGCGCCACGACAAATACGTCCATCACGGGCATATTAAATCCGTCTTTGTCCGGCCCCTTCGGCCGGACGCAGCCAAAATACTTGCCAACCCATATATCCAACTGGAACTCAAACCTATGATCACATCAATGGGACTGTCTTGTAATAATGCTGACCTACTTCTCAAGGCCCGACTCACGCATGCCTCGAGGAATCCGGCGCCACCGACTGGCCATTCCATCTATTGCGGTCTGCGCCATAATATGTGGAGCCAGAAGCTTCGACGCCATAGCACAATGGGGTAAAGCGTGCTCTCAAAAGATGCTCAAACGCCTGCGATGCCGAAGAAACCCGAAGACCAAATTGTATGAATCTCCCAGCGAACCTTCAATCCGTCGCTTTCTGCAGTCTGTCGACGCACAAGCTATAGACTTAGCTCTAATGAGTTGGACTCAGTCCATGATGGGAACCGGAGCCGATATCGCAATAGACGGCAAGACTCTCAAAGGAGCGCGGACCTCTGACGGTCGGCAGGTTAAGCTGCTTTCTGCGTTCATCCCACCACAAATGAAATTACCGTGGTCCGAAAACTACTTGACCCGCTGCCTATAGAAGGCAGCGTAGCTACTCTGGACGCATTGCATACCCAACAAGAAACGGCCCGTTACCTGGTCGAACAAAAAAAAGCGGACTATGTCTTCACTGTTAAGGATAACCAGCCTACCCTCAAAAAAGATCTGGAAGATCTTAACTTGGTTGACGCTTCCCCTCAATACCAAACAATCTACAAAGGGCATGGACGAATAGAAGTCCGCAGTATCTGGACCAGTCAAGAACTGAACGGCTATTTGAATTTCCCGTATGTGCGCCAGGTTTTCTGTATCCACCGCCAAGTATCTCATATAAAGAAAAATCGAGAATCTTATGAAACGGTCTATGGAGTCACCAGCCTTTCGGTTAACCAGGCTTCTCCACAACTAATTCTCGAACTCAACCGGGGCCATTGGTCCATTGAAAATAGCCTTCATTGGGTTCGAGACGTCACATTTGATGAAGACCGATCGCAGATCAGGACCGGAAACGCTCCGCGTATTTTTGCCTCATTGAAGAACCTTGTGATCAGCATATTCCGAAGATGTGGGGCTACCAATATTGCAAAGACCCTCCGGTGGTTTTCGTTTAAGACCCATCTTGCCCCAGCCCTGATCGGTCTGTAAAAAAACTAAGACTGACTAAGATCACCTATGAAAAGGAGTTCTCCGAGTATAGCCATGCCCTCGGCATCATTAGAATCTCTGTTTTTAATAAGAAAGGAACTCCTTTCTGTCACGCCTCGGCTCCAATCCCCCTAAAACATCGTTTACGTGTATTACTCTGCCCGAAGATCCTACTTAGAGGATAGACTTTGACGGAACCGTGAGTCAAAACAGCTCGTAAGTTGACTCATGGCCTGGTGTTTGTTAAATTATCAAGTTATGATTAATAATGCTTGGAGTTACAAAATGGCGGATCTTGAAGGTTTCAAGGAAGCGAGAGACATCGGGGTGGCGGCCGGGGGTTGTTGCGCCGGTGACTTTCACATTAAAGGCGGTTCACACCTAGACTGGGGTATGAAAAACCGCTTGTCAAGAATCATTAAGCCCGATACCGGACGAACAGTAATGCTGGCGGTTGACCACGGTTATTTTCAGGGCCCTACGTCAGGTCTGGAAGTTATGGAATACACCTTGGCGCCTCTAGCCAATTATGCTGATTGTTTGATGCTAACGAGGGGGATCCTTAGGACCTCCGTGTCTCCAGGGGTGCAAGCCCCAATAGTTTTGAGGGTTTCCGGTGGTCAGAGCGTGCTGACCGAGTTATCTAATGAGACACTTAATGTTGCGATTGAAGATTGCGTTCGATTGAACGTTTCAGGCATGGCGCTATCAATGTACGTCGGAGCGCCTCACGAACACCAGACTATGGTTGCTTTCGCCAAGCTTATAGACGCAGGCTACTCCGCCGGTATTCCCGTTCTGGCGGTCACAGCCGTTGGTAGGGACATGGCGCGGGACGCCCGGTACCTGGCCCTCTCTTCACGTATAGCCGCCGAGATGGGCGCAAATATTGTGAAAACCTATTATTGTGAAAACTTCGAGAGGGTCGTTCAAACCTGTCCGGTACCCATAGTCATGGCCGGTGGCAAGAAACTCCCTGAGATCGAAGCCCTCGCAATGGCGTACAATGCTGTGACCCGTGGAGCGGTTGGTGTGGACATGGGAAGGAATATATTCCAGTCTGATTGTCCGGTTGGAATGATCAAAGCTGTTAGAGCAGTCGTTCACTACAACGAAAAACCGGAAATTGCTTTAAAGATCTATGAAGACGAAAAGAAGCGGCTTATGGCGTGATCTTCCCGGTTTCCAAGTCCAGTTGAGCGTTGTCGTAGATGACAAATCAAGCTCTGCTCTTCAATGTTGACCGATAATCGAATAGTCCCTGGGAGTCACAACATGCGCGTCGCCATGTATTACAACAATCATGACATTAGAATTCAGGAAATTCCGGTGCCTGAAATCGGTCCGGATGAGCTGCTGGTCAAGGTTTGGGCAAGCGGCGTTTGTGGCAGTGATGTCCTCGAATGGTACCGTGTTCCCAAAGCGCCACTCGTCCTGGGGCACGAGATAGCGGGTGAGATTGTTGGAGTAGGCGCCAATGTGGGAGTGTGGAAACTTGGAGATCGTGTATTTGTTTCACACCACGTTCCATGCAACATGTGCAGGTATTGTCTGTCCAATCATCATTCGGTTTGCGACACTTTGGCGAGGACCAATTTTGATCCGGGAGGTTTTGCTGAATATCTTAGAGTCCCGGCAATAAACGTCCGCCACGGTGTATTCCTTTTACCAGACCAGATGTCTTATGAGGACGCTGTTTTTATTGAGCCTCTAGCTTGCGTGTTCAGAGGTCAGCTTCATGCAGGTTGGGACCCAGCCAAGCGTGTAATGGTGATTGGGGCCGGCATTACTGGCCTTCTTCACATTAAGCTTGCTCAAAGACTCGGCGCAGCGCGGGTCCTTGCTGTTGACATAAACGAAGAAAGACTTGAGACAGCCCTGAGGTTTGGCGCAGACGTCGCCATACCATCGGGCCCAGCTCTTACCGAAAGGATTCGGGAAGTAAATGATGGGCGTCTTCCGGACCTTGTGATAGTAGCCACCGGAGCTGTCCCGGCTATTAAAGAGGCTTTCAGGGTTGTAGATCGCGGAGGAAACATACTGTTTTTTGCTCCAACTGATTCTGGATTGGAAGTCCCAATGCCGTTCAATGACTTGTGGCGTAATGAAATCACTATGACGTCCTCATACGCCGGAAGCCCTAGAGATATTCTTGCCGCAATCGAATTGATAGGCTCAGGGAAGATCGTGGTGTCGGACATGATAACTCACAGGCTGCCTCTTGAAAGGACTCAGGAAGGGTTTGCTCTCGTGGCGGAAGCGGGCTCATCCTTAAAAATAATTATCGAGCCTCAAACCTAAGATTTTGGTTTACTTGTCTTTATGTCATTCGTAGATTCGCATTTCAAACCACGCCCTGGAACTTTCATCTAATCATGAGGCCTTTGGAATTTATGCCATCAATACCTTTTTTCGAAATCGACCGCCGTATTAAACTTTTTCAGGCTGCGCTTACAAAGAAAAGTCTCGATGCGGCGCTAATCGTTCATCGAGTTGATCTATATTACCTGACGGGCACAGCTCAAGACGCTCATCTTTTTGTGCCATGTGATGGCACTCCGATACTGCTTGTCCGTAGAAGCTTCGAAAGGGCGCGGGAAGACTCGCCTCTTGAAATAGTCATGCCTTTGAAAAGTATGTCAAAAATCAGGGACGTGATCGGTTCTTCGTTTAACGGTTGTATTTCCAGCTTGGGTATGGAACTCGATGTATTGCCCGTAAATAACTTTCGTCAGTACCAGGCTCTATTTCCAAACGTAACCATTCATGATGTCTCGCCGTTAATACGTGAGATAAGAATGGTCAAATCAGACTATGAGCTTGTTCTGATGAGGCGAGCCGCCGAGTTGAACGAAGCCATGTTTTCTAGTGTGCAGGACATTTTAAAAGAGGGTATGACTGAAATTGAGTTTGCGGGATTGCTCGAGTCTTTCTATCGTAGTCGCGGGCATCAGGGGCTTGTACGAGTAAGAAGCTTCAACAATGAGGTTTTTTATGGACACATAATGTCCGGGGCAAATCTGGCAATTCCCAGTTGCTCAGTTGGGCCGACGGGCGGCCCCGGACCGAACGCCTCCATGCCTCAGGGCGCCGGTCTGAAGAAAATAGCCGCCGGGGAGCCTGTTTCGATTGATTATGTCGGTATTGTCGATGGCTATATGGTGGATCAAGCCAGGACATTTTTTCTAGGTTATGTTCCTGACGAGTTTCTCAAAATCCATTCGCTTGCGCTGGAGATTCAGAACGCAATAGCCGAAAAGGGTAAGGCCGGTGGTCAGGCTGAAGCTCTTTATGATATGGCGGTTGAGATGGCTGCGGCAGTTGATCATGGGGCCAGTTTTATGGGTTATCCGGCGACTGTCCCGTTTGTGGGGCATGGCGTGGGACTGGAACTGGACGAACTGCCGGTTCTGGGCAGGAAGTCCGGGCATGTTCTTGAGACCGGGATGGTTATCGCCATTGAACCCAAGTTTATAATTCCCGAAAAAGGGCTTGCCGGAATAGAAAATACGTACCTTGTCGGTGAAAACGGTATGGAGAAACTGACGACATTCGGAGACGAAATTCATGTTTTAAACTAGGTCTGCGACAAACCCTGCTGGAGGACCTTTCCTATATGGATTCGCATCTTTTTTTGGTGAGCTGGTCACCGGTGATATTTCTGACCATACTAGCGGTATTCTTTCGAAGGTCGGCTCTTGAGCTTTCCATCTATGGTTTCATCTTTTCCGCAGGGTTGACGTTATATTTTTTCGATACCCCACTGAAGGTCGCACTTATGGCTTCGTTGGATGGAGTGCTGACTTCTCTGCCATTACTTTTGGTGATTCTGACGGGAATCCTTTTGTCCGGCCTTCTTATGGCTAGTGGTTCCATTACGAGGATAGTTGAATGGTTTGAACACGGTGCCGGAGACGCCTTTTCCAGGAATGTGCTAATAACATTTGGTGTGGGGAATTTCATGGAGGGCTCAGGTGTAATAGCTGAACCGGTTGTAGCTCCGATGCTGTATGAGGCTGGAGTATCTCCGACCGGGTCTGCGGCTCTCTCGATAATAGGCTACTCAGGGATGATGACTCTCGAATTGGCCGGCGTTATCATTACAGTCCTTTCGCTGGTTACAAACTTATCGTTAACCGACCTGGGAATCGCTTCGGCTTGGCTGTCAGTCCCTGCTACTTTGACTATGGCTCTTTGCGTGCCGTTTTTCTTGCCTGCGCAAAACCAAAGAGTGCGGAAACTTCTTTTGGTCCTTTTGTGTGGATTGGTGCTTGGGATCACGGGTCTTGCCACAGCCATTTTTATTGGAATCCATATTTCCGGAACTGTGGCGGGGTTAGCAGTAATTGCCGCTTTAGTAATACTTGGATCAGGCAGGCTTCAGATAGACCGTGGAATTCTGATTGATCTGGCTCCTTTTCTTTTCATGCTGGTTTGCCTGCTTTCCGTAAACATAGTTCCGTACTTGCGTGAACTCGCGTTTGAAAAACTCGTTTTCAAAGTATCCGTTGTTCCCATCCACTCTATCACTTTCAGCCCTCTATTCTCAGCGTATGTATACCTGTTTCTGGCTTTTCTGCTTTCGATACGGCTTCAGAGGACCCCACCCGAAAAACTTCGAACCATAGTCCAGATTAGCCTGAAGAAGGGATGGCGTGTATTCCTCGCGATGGGGCTATTCGGCGCGATGGGGCAAATGATATTGTACACAGGCTACGATGCAGGGTTTTCTCATCTCGACCCAGCCCATAACATTCCCTCAATAATTTCCAAGGGCCTGACGCTCTATAGCGGAAATTCCTATCCCATTTTTGTTCCAGTTCTGGGATGGGTGGGGACATTTCTTACCGGTTATGGTGTGGCGTCGCTGATGCTTTTTGGTCAACTTCAGGTTCAAGCCGCTACTCTGCTCGGGGTTTCCCCAATTTGGCTTGCGGCGGGTCTGGCTGCGGGATCTTCCGTAGGGTCCATTTCATCGCCATTCAAAGTTGCTCTGGCCACTCCGATGTGTGGGGCGGTAGGGAAGGAGGGTGATATCCTCCGATGGACAATACCCTTGGGACTGATATCATCATTAGTAGTCGGAATAGTGGTTTGGATGATTGCTTGAATGTGGCGAATTGCCCCTTTAGACCTTTTCAGAGTATGTTATACTAAGTCTAAAGAGGAACTCTGAAAATACAAAAGGCGAGAAAAACCTTTTGATGGTCTGACTTTGATGGCGCGCCCGAGACGACTCGAACGTCCGGCCTCAACATCCGGAGTGTTGCGCTCTATCCACTGAGCTACGGGCGCACGATCAAAATGTAGTTGATAGGAAGACCTGTGTCAAATTCTTTGTTTTTGAGGAGGAGTGTTTCATGGGAGTTAATGTTTTCGGAGTTGTAGGGGCAGGGCAGATGGGAAACGGAATTGCCCACGTAGCGGCGGCTTCCGGATTAGAAGTCATTATGAATGACGTTAAACAGGAGTTTGTGGACAAAGGGCTGAAAACTATTGAGAAAAATCTCGACAGGGCTGTTTCGAAAGGCAAAATGACCGTTGGCGAGAAATCCACGATTTTGGGAAGAATAAAACCCAGTGTTGATTTGAGAGATTTCGAAAGAGCAGATTTTGTTGTTGAGGCCATAATTGAAAATCTTGACCTCAAGAAAAAGGTCTTTCAGACACTGGATGAAGTTGTCGCTCCCGGCAAGATACTGGCGAGCAATACGTCTTCGATATCAATCACTAAACTGGCCGCATGCGTAAAACGTCCCGAAAAATTTATAGGGATGCATTTTATGAACCCCGTGCCAGTTATGAAACTCGTTGAAGTCATTAATGGACTTGCTACCGATGCGGAAACGACTGCGCTTACTGTCGCGCTATCGAAAAAGTTCGGGAAAATACCAGTTACGGCTCAGGATTTTCCTGGATTTATATCAAACCGCGTGTTGATGCCCATGATAAATGAAGCCATATATGCGCTTTTTGAAGGTGTTGGCACGGCTGAGGCAATAGACGAGGTCATGAAGCTTGGGATGAATCACCCTATGGGACCTTTGACGCTTGCTGATTTTATTGGACTGGACACATGTCTGGCGATCCTAAATGTTTTGTTTGATGGTTTTGGAGACCCAAAGTACCGGCCGTGCCCATTACTAAAGAAATATGTCGATGCTGGCTTCGTTGGTAAAAAGAGTGGTAGGGGATTTTATCAATATTAGGCATGATATGTGGATTTCTAGTTTTCTTGGACATTCTTACGGGTCGGGGGTTGATCAATCATGAATCTGTGTCACCCCGATTCGTCCAAATCCTGCTCCGCCTGCTGCGGGGTCTACAACGTAGTGGATGGTCGTAGAAAGATCCTGAATGACTCTATTCTGGAGAGAACCAAGAAATTTAGGAACGTTGCCAGGGAAGTTGACGCTCTGATTGACTTTGGAGACCACGTCAGAGGATTGCACAATTTGTCGCCCCTCGATCCTGAGATTCACGTCTGTGAGTACGTTGGATTTGTGGACGGTCAAAATTTAAAGGTAGGCTGCATGCTTCACCCTGTCGCTCCCGGAAACAATGGAGTTGATCTCAGGGGACTCTGTTATTACGGGAGCGCCGCCTGTAAGACTTTTTATTGTCCAGCATGCGAAGAGCTGAGCGCACGCATCTTTCAGATTGTCAGGACACTGATAGGGGACTGGCACCTTTACGGTCTTGTAGTCACTGACGTAAACTATTTGATGGCGGTGATTGATCTAATAGAGTTACTGATAGACGCCAAGCTAGATCTGGGAACAATATCAAGACCGGCCCCTGCGATGATATTAAGGGGGATCCTGGCATGGAAAGAATCATGGCCTTACAGCAAGGATTCGAGGAGCAGAAGGAGCGGTTACTATCTCAAACGTAAGCATTCGGATCAAAACGAGAAAGTTTTGATTAACTCGATAATTGACAGTCTTTGTTTTTCTTTTGACATTTCTGGAGTTTCTCACCAAAGCGTCTCGTTTGTCAGAAGAGAGATAGGTGCCTTCATTAAAGCCTATCATCAGGCTAATGATACAGTTAATTAATTAGTTATATTTGAGTATTATACATATTTATTAATATTTTTTATAGAAGTAGGGGCTTTTAACGAAAAGTTCTTGACTCTGTCCTTTTCGTTCTGTATTCTAATATCATCCGTTGTCTAAGCAAAAGATTAAGGTTTGTCGGACAGTTGGGTTTATCCTTTTGAGGATTTTCCCAGATGAGATGGTGCAATTGTGTCGTTGGTAAGGACTTTATTGCTATTAGGGATTAGCGTGGCGTTTGTGATAGGCGCGCCAATATCTTCCTATTCATATATGCCGCCGCCTGATTCATGTGAACTTGTTCCGATGACTTATGGTCCACCGGCTCCGCCTACTTGTGCCGGGCCTCCGACCATCCCGCCCTGTACGCCGTGTCCACCGATTAGATGTTACCCTGGAAAACTGGTTGGGCCTCCGCCCGCGCCTATGACAATATGCAAGTGTCCACCGGAACCGTGTCCCGCTACATACCGAATATGTCCCCCACCAGCCTGTCCGCCTCCACCGATGTGTGCGCCGGTTTGCAGCGCTTCTCCTGCTCCCCTCGGTTTTGCGCGTTAGTAATACCTGATCAAACCCTGCGACCGTAAAAATATCGATTGTGTTTTTAGCTGTTGACGACAATTTTGAGTTGACAGAGCGCTGACAATTCGTTAGAGGAGAAACGTCGTATTCGAAAATCCTGATTGGGGTTCGAATGAAAGGTAAGGTTTACCTTCTAATATGTTTCTGCGTTTTTTTGATGGCCTCGTGTTCATCTACTGACGTGATCAACAAAAAGGAGTCCGTGTCCTGCGGCTTTGATCCTCAATATTTGGCTCGGTCATTGGGACGCGTGATCAAAGCGCATAGACCACCTGTTCAACTGGCAAGTCTTGTTTCCGAGTCTTGCGACCAAGGCGCGTTAGCAGGTTTTTTTAATTCTCAGGCGCGCCTTGCAAGCGCATCGAATTGTAATTTACCGACTAGAGAATTGAAATTTCCGGTTAAATGCGGGGTTTTGTCCTCTCCTTTTGGATATAGGCGAGGAAGATACCATGCAGGCGTAGACATAACCGCAAAAAGAGGAGACCCTGTTTTCGCGTGCGCTGATGGTGTAGTGGGCGCTGCTGGAAAACAGAAAGATTTTAGGGGGCTGGGTGTTCTGGTCACGCTAGATCACAGTAAGGGAATCTCTACGGATTATGCGCATTTGAGTAAAGCCCTTGTCCACCCCGGCCAGAAAGTTCGCGAAGGCCAAAAGATAGGTCTAATCGGCAGCACTGGGCGGGCTACAAGTCCGCACTTGCATCTTCAAGTTAGGAATGGGGGTCAATTCTATGACCCAATGATATTCTTCAATCAATCCCAACTATCTGGAATAGAAGTAGCGGATAGTTTTCTCACTCCAGTTCGTGAACGTCTCCCCAAATTTAGAAACCGATTCGCCCACGCCCGCAATTAATTCCTGGCGGTTAATTTTTAAGTCTCATATTTTCCTGCATTGCCAGATCTCAGCATATCGTGAATATGTTCAAAATATTTCTTGTGTGGTTCGGAAAGATTAGAGTCCAGTTAAAATGGGTTGAAATTATTGACGGTTCGTTCTATTTGTCTGTCCTAAGAATTATCTTGGAGGAGACGCCATGATCGCGCGTAAAAACACAATGCTTATTTTAACAATCATGATGTCTACCATAATCATTTCCCCGGGTTTTGCACAGGTCGCAGGATCTGAGCATGGTCCCGGTAGTTATGCCTCGGGAATTGGATCGCAAGCTTCCCAGCAAGGCGGTCCACATAATTCGGTCCACCATCCGCCCATAGCATCTCAGACGGGACCGGGCGCAGGTCAGCTAATACAGCCCCAATCCCAATCAAACGCCCCAGGATGGCCAAATTACACATATCCCGAATACAATAATCCTTATTACGACGGTAGCTCTCCCGGTAATATGGTTTCCGGCGCAATAGACTGGGCGCTGAGTTTTCCATCGAGTGTCTGGGATCAGTTCTCAGGATATCTCGATAGTAAACTTTTTCCAAGGTCACCGGCCACTTATGGTGGTAAGTCTCCTCAGGCGCTGTCTGTAGCTCCACAGAATCCGGACCGGGAGCCTCCCAATTTGCCTCCTGCCAATTCGTATACCCCTGGTGGTCGATGAGAACCTTTGAAGGTAGGTGAAGTGGGCCGCAGTTACAAATTTGAGCAAGCCCGAGAACTCATGGTCCGAAGGCAAATTGAGGCGCGCGGCGTCTCGGACCAACGAGTCCTCGCTGCAATGCGTGAAATTCCTAGACACATCTTTACCGAAAGGACCAATCAAGACCGCTCTTATGAGGACTGCCCTTTGCCAATCGGATTTGGTCAAACCATCAGTCAACCTTACATGGTTGCCGTAATGACGCAATTACTCCGGTTGACAGGCAATGAGAAAGTCCTTGAACTTGGCACGGGGTCTGGATACCAGGCCGCGATTTTGGCAAAACTCGCCAACCTGGTTTATACGGTAGAGCGCATACCGGAACTCTCCGAAATGGCGAGGATGAACACGGCTGAATGCGGTCTGACTAATATAACATTCATTATTGCGGATGGTACCAAAGGCTGGCCTGATGAAGCGCCCTATGACGGTATAGTAGTTACAGCGGGAGCGCCGGGTATCCCAGATCCCCTATTTGATCAACTTGCCGAAGGCGGTCGTCTAGTCATACCTGTTGGTGACAGGTTCTCGCAAACTCTTAAAGTCGTGGAGAAAATTGATGGCGCTAAAAGGATTAGGAACTTTTTTGACTGTAGGTTTGTTGATTTGGTTGGAGAGTACGGTTGGTCTCAATCCTAACGTAGGGCATTGTCAGCTTGGTTTCACGCTCGGTTGTTTTAATCTGAGGACTCACTGATTGGCCCGGACAGCTATTGTTAAATAAAATTGCATTTAATTCTTAATTTACTATTTATTATTGGGCTGGTTGTAATACAGGCCGGTTGCGTCAGGAGGGGAGTCGACTGGCCCAGGACAGTTAGCCCCGTCGAGCGGACTGAAGCTCCATTTGGCGCCAAATTCCCGTACCATGTGGTGGCCAAGGATGAAACATTGTCAGGGATAGCGCGCCAGTATAACTTAAATACCCGGGATCTCGCACAGGCTAACAACCTTGACGAGCCATACGTCATGAAAGAAGGCGCAAGATTGCTAATCCCAAGTCATAGCACTGAAAGGGCCACTGAAAAGATTCGGGAAGAGAAGCCTACTGTGGAAAGGGATGAACAATCAGATTCAAAGCTCGCCTGGCCCATCTCAGGAAAGGTCATACAAGGATTTGGAAATGGTGACGCTGTGCGTCGGAATGGGATAATAATAGAAGGCACATATGGAGCAAAAGTCAAGGCCTCTGAGACTGGGAAAATCGGGCACGTGGGGGAGATTCCCGGTTTGGGCAAGGTTCTCCTGATAGATCACTCTGGAGGGTTGGTTACTGTTTATGCGCTTTTAAGCGAGGCGACCGTATCAGTAGGGGACAAGGTTTCCAGGAATCAGGTAATCGGTTCTCTGGTTGAATCTCAAAAGACAAATGGCCCGACACTCTATTTTGAAGTGAGATCCCACGCCAGACCGGTGAATCCTCTTAAGTTTTTGGGTTCACGGCCATAGATGGTACAGTGGAGGCTGAATATTATATGAAATCACACTATCACCTGACGGATTGCAGCCAAAACAGTGAGCGGCCAAAACTCTTGCCAGTTCAATTCCCGTTTACAATCCCCTCAGGTGTGGTTTCCACTTCTCCGTCCGTTCTTGCCAGAATGGCCCGAGAAGTTGACGAAATTGGTTTCTTAACAACAAAGACGCTGAGTCTGACTCCACGCCCCGGATATAAAGAACCAGTTCTGCACGAGTATCATCCCGGGTGTTTTATAAACGCTGTGGGTTTAGCCAATCCAGGCGCTGCAGCTTTTGCTGAAGCAATGAGGTTACTACTTCCTCTTCACGCTCGAAAACCGTTGCTAGTGTCGATAATGGGCAGTGACCCTGACGAATTTCTTGAATGTGCGTATATTCTTAATGATGTCGCCGATGCTTTTGAGCTTAACTTATCCTGTCCCCATGTTAAGAGCGCTGGACTGAGTGTTGGGACTGACCCTGTCATGGTAGGGAAGATCGTGGAATTGCTTTGTGATCGTTTGCGGAAGCCGGTAGTGCCAAAACTGTCTCCCAATGTTACAAATATCGTCGAAATAGCGAAAGTATGCCAAAGCTCTGGAGCAAGTGGGCTCTCATTGATAAACACAGTTGGACCAGGAATATCGGTTGATAATGATGGAAACCCAATTTTGTCAAATGTGGTAGGTGGGATTTCCGGAGCTGCGGTAAAACCAATAGGCCTGAAATTGGTGAAAGATGTTTCATCACAGGTTGACCTACCGATCATCGCGTCTGGAGGCATCGCGTCACCGTGGGATGTCGAGGCTTATCGCAGAGCAGGCGCCAGCTATTTTGCAATTGGGTCTAGCTTGGCCGGGATGACGACACCTCAGATTAAAAAGTTTTTTAAATGGGTTGCAAGTCCTGTGAACCAAGGCAAAGAGGGGAGGAAGATTAAAGCATTTGCGCCTAAGGCCGGGCTCACTAGATATTTTCGGACGAGGGTCGCAAGTAATATGAGAATCGCCCCCAACATGTTTAGACTTGAACTGGATGAAGGGCTCAAATGCGATCCGGGCCAGTTCTTTTTCCTTCGCATTCCTGAAATTGGAGAAAAGCCGTTCTCACCCATGAGAGACCAAAAACCTGTATATTTGATAAAATCCGTTGGTCCCTTCACAGAAAAACTTTCTACGCTCGAAGAAGGCACCGAAATATTTTTTCGCGGCCCTTACGGCAAGGGTTTTCAAGTTCCTCATGAACGAGACGACATTTTGGTTCTGGGTGGAGGCACAGGGGTAGCTCCAATTCTGCTGGCTGCGATGAAGTGGCCAAAAAATATTTTTAAGGCATTTTTCGGGTTTTCTCATATTATTGATGAATGTTTTGTTTCAGAAATTGAACGCATAGCGCCGCAGGCAAAGATTTCTATAGACAGGCCAGGTGATCCCGGAGCTGTATTCGAGTCAATAGAACGGGAAATTTCCTTGCCTGATTCTGGAATTGGGACTTTTAGAGTATATATTTGTGGTCCTTGTGCTATGATGAAAAGGGCAGGCGATTATTTTTCGAGATTTTTAGATCCAAAAGAGGTATATATAGCCAGAGAAGATGTTATGAAATGTGGGATTGGCCTGTGCGGCAGTTGCGGCACGGAAAATGGTTTACGGTCCTGCATCGACGGCCCCGTCTTTCCTTTCAGTAATTGACCGCATGAGATTTGAATAATACGTTTAGATTATCTATTAAATTCATTAAATAAATTTCTATAATTATTCACTAGTGTCCCAACGTTTAGTTAAATAGATCCAATTGGTTATCTATTTCAGCCTTTTCGCTTTTGTAGTCGGGCTGTGCAACTAGTTGAAAAAGCGGCGTTCTCTCGAAGGCAGAGACGCTGAGCACCTGTAAAATTGTGTAGAGACTGGCCCGAATATTTAGCTGTTTTTTCATGATGGCCACAAGCACATAGACCGACACAGCAATCCATATCTGAGTCTTGACGGCATTCTCCGATGTGCCGTAAAAGGTCTTTATTCGGAGATTTTGTTTGATCCATTTGAAAAATAGCTCTACCTGCCAACGACACCGGTATAGCATACAGATGGTCAAAGACGGTAAAGTGAAGTTGTTCGTTAGAAAGACCGGGGTCTTTTTGGTATCTGAGTCGTAGTATTTCACCCAACGCAGCTTGCCTGGATAGTCCACGGAGGACTTTGGAACAGTGAGCAGGACTGATTGATCGCATATCAGGCCCGTGCTCCTATCGACTGGATGAGAGTATACACGTCGGCATTTTAGGTTGGACTTGGCCCTGGTTACAAAGAAGGCCGCAGATTGTGAAAGACAATGGAGACTGGCATAGTCCAGGTAGCCCCTGTCCATGATATAGAAAGCGCCTGCCTCGATGGGAATGATATCCAGAGTGTTGACCTCGTGGAGTTTTCCATCTGAGATGTGGATGAAGGACGGGATATTGTCGCGCAGATCCAACAGGGTATGGAGCTTGATAGCTCCTTTCGTCCTCCGGAAATGCGCCCAAGGGAACAAGGACAGGCATAAATCGATGGTTGTGGCGTCCAGAGCGTAAACGGTCTCGTTCAGGTCGTCGAGAAACGCTTCTTTGCTGTAGAGCCTGCGGGCCGTGGCAATCAGCGAGAGCGCAAGGTCCGCATAGATGCGCCAGTCCCTGACCTTGTTCGCGTTTGCCAGGGTATTTCGGGAAACCGGCCCCCTGACTCCCATGTGGTAGAGCTTGCCATGCTGTGCCCGAAGGCACGCTTCTATATCGCGTAGACTCTCCCGATACGTGATCTGGGCAAAGGCCATGGAGTAATACTGATCGAGACAGGTGAACTCCTTGACTTTGTAGTTGCCGTTGTAGCGATCCACGCACTGACGAAAGACATGGAGAGGAAGAAATTCCATCACTTGAGAGAAGATGACTTTTCCGGAATACACCACTAAACCCCCAAGGAATTTTTCTCCAAGGGTGGCTTTTTGACCGGAAAGATTACAAGTCGATTAATGACATAAGGTAGTCTTTATAGCATTTAATCAATAAGTTAAGGACTTATCTTGCTTAAACGTTGGGACACTAGTGAGAAAGGAACTCCTTTCTGTCATGCCTCGGCTCCAATCCCCCCAAAACATCGTTTACGTGTATTACTCTGCCCGAAGATCCTACTTAGAGGAAAGACTTTGACGGAACCGTGCTTTTTCAGCACGCTCTATTGACAAACTTATGCTTACAGTTTAGGTCTTTCTCGAGTTATAGAATCAACATGTTGTTCAGGAAAGGAGAACTGATGAAAAAACTAATTTTGATAGCCATAGGGATGGTGATGCTCATGACATCTTTAATTTATGCCGCTGAAGAACCTGCAAAGGCCCCGGTAGCAGTCCCTACTCCTACAGCAGCCCCGGCGGCCGCGCCTGCCACGCCCCCTGTTCCTAAGGCAACCCCGGTGCCTCCTGTGGCCGGTTCTGAGACGGTAATCTTAGGTGTAACGGTTACAGAGTTAACAAATGTGGTCAATGGTTGGAGCGTCAAGAAACAAGTTTTGGGTAGACCAGTCTACAACGATAAGAAGAAGAAAGTCGGCACGGTGGAGGATGTTATCATCGCTCCCGATAAGGTCGTTACTTATGCGATAATCGGGACAGGTGGATTCCTGGGCATGGACAAGCATGACGTCGCTATTCCCATCAAACAATTTAAAGTGGTAGATGGAAAGTTTACATTACCTGGCGCAACAAAAGATGCCATAAAAAAAATGCCAGCCTTCAAATATGCAAAATAATATTGAATCGACCAAGCTTTAGTATCGAAATCCCACGAAAGACTTGGATGTGAGCCAGGCAATTTCACCATGACGTATCTGGCTCCATCATCCTCACAAAAATAACCTGTTTGCAATGTTGCGACACAAGAAATAAAAGTCCTAGTCAAGAACGCTAAAGCAAGCGAGTATGATATTCTCCATGCCGGGCTCAGAAGATGCGTATTTTATCTAATAACTCGCTCTGTAGGCGCTGGCTTAGGAGGATTTGGAGCCACAGATTGAGGTCTCTTTCCTTTGACTTTTATCACAGTACGAACACTTTTTCCGTCCTTGACTACGACGTACCTATCTCCGGCGGCGAAATCAACCACAGTTGTCAAAACAAAAATGACGGCGATGAAAAAAACCATTAAACGTCTGACGCTCATTGTACCCTCCTATGAACGAGTTTATATTGTACTAGCATTAATATAGTTAAGTAAAAAGCAATCTAATCGGGAGGGACCATATTTATCTTGGATGACTGGATTGGTCAAAACAATCGGGATTAAAGGGTTTTCCTCGATTTGATTTCAGCCTCGACATCATCGGATGAAAAATCATTCAGGAATTCTTCAGGGTCTGCCCATTCATCGCCAATTATGCCTGGAAAGTCTATTTCAGGTTCAATCCCAGCAGATTCAACTAAAGAGCTTAAAATCTGTTTCTCTTGTTCTGACATGATTCAGACTCCTTTTGAAACCAAAGCGAACGGTTCTCGCTCACAATATATAACTAACCGGCCTGTCTTGCGATATAAATCTTCCCAATTTTGTTAACCGTGACGAAGGACAGCGACAGTCAAAAGAATGGATTTAGAAAGTTAAACACAATTTGCAATGGCTAGTTGTTTTTGGCAAACTCTCTATCTATGGGACCAACGTTTTCTCTTTTACAAAAGGAGTAAATAAAACAGTGAAGGTCGAAAAAATAGATGGCGTTACCATTTTAATTACGGAGGAAAGGCTGGATAGCCTTGATGGGCCAAAATTGAGGGATGTAGTGAAGCAGTTGTTGGATCGGGAACCTTGCCTCAAATTAGTGATTGACATGGGGAAGACACTTTTCTTGGACAGTTCAGGTTGCGGAGGGCTTGTATCATCCCTAAAAACCCTCAAAGATAATCATGGGGAAATGAAAATAGCCAGGCCTACGCCTAAAGTTATTGAGATTTTTCAATTAACCAGACTTCACAGGGTCTTCGAAGTTCATCACAGCGTTGAGAGTGCTGTAGAATCGTTTACTTAATCGGTATCTTCCTAAAGAAAGGTCTAATGCATGGTTTTATGACGATAGATGGGGTTAGCAGCTGAACAGAGAATTGAGTCACTGGAGTTTTCATGATATTATTCCAAATCTTCGATGTTGCGTAACTAGGCCCCATTCACGGAATCCACGCTAAGGAAAGGTCAGAATTTATGGTAGCACAGCTAACTGTTTACTTCATTTATATAATAGAACAGCTCGGATATTGGGGGGCTGGTTTTCTGATGGCTCTCGAGAGCATGATCGCCCCAGTGCCCAGCGAACTCGTTATGCCCTTTGTGGGGTTCTTGGCGGCAGAAGACAAATTCTCAATCCCCACCGTAATATTCGTCACATCTTGCGGTTCCTTGATAGGGTCTCTGATATCATATTTCCTGGGACTCTGGGGCGGTCGGCCTCTAGTGCTCAAAGCGGGTCGTTACTTCTTTCTAAACCATGAACACCTAGAGTGGACGGAACGCTGGTTCGACAAGCATGGCTCATGGACAATCTTCGTCAGCCGTTTTATCCCGGTAGTTCGTCACCTCATATCCATTCCCGCCGGCCTCGGCCGTATGAATTTGAGTCATTTCTGTATCTTTACGATTGTCGGGGCAACCATGTGGAACTCATTTTTGCTTTTCTGCGGTTACAAACTTCGACAGAATTGGACACTTGTGCAGCAGTACTCGCACGAACTCGATATCGTAGTAGGGGGGCTCGCTATTGTGGCCCTGGGAATATGGGCAGCAACCACACACCTTCGTAGAAAAAGAGTGGTCGAGGAGAAATTGGACTAACGAGTGTTAAGCCGTCCATCCTCAATGCCCACAGGTTATTGTCCCCCTCGGGGAATGGGAGAAAAACCCTCGCCTTTAGGCGAAGACTTCAGTAGGCTTGCGGTATTATGCAACACTAGCGCAAGACATCGCACGCTGTTTATGACATCAAGCTGCATCTGGTATGGATCACAAAATACCGCAAGCCGGTGCTCCATGGAGATGTGACGATACGGCTTCGGGAATTGATCCGAGAGATTTGTAAGTCCATGGATGTTGAGATCATAAAAGGTCATGTTTCAAAAGACCACTTGCATATTTTGGTATCTTGTCCTCCCAATTTGGCGGTTTCAAAATTAATGCAGAGTCTCAAGGGAAAAACTTCTCGCAAGCTCTTAAATGAGTATCGAAGCCTCTCTCGGGAATTTTGGGGACGTCATCTATGGGCTAGCGGATATTTTGTGGCAAGTAGTGGGAACGTCACTGACGAGGTAATAGCCCAACACATCGAGATGCAAGACAAAATGGAGCGAGCCCGTGATGACGACTTCTCGATAGGCGACAATGCATGAAGTCGACTTACAGTCGACAAACGGGAAGCCACCGCCTTATAGGCGGTGGAGCATTCACTTTGGGACTCTGTAGGCTAGCCCAAAACTTTTTCTCTCATATTCCGTCCAACTAGCACCGAAATATGGTACAAGAACGAAAACCCAATAACCTCAAAGTTCTCGCTATATTGTTCGGTAGAAAATTTGGCCCTTTTTTACTATACTCATTCTAGAAGGGCCCCGAATTATGTTGGCCCTGGTTCTCAGCCAAGCAAGCCAAAGGCAATAGGGAGGTTTGTCATGAGAAAGATCGTTTCTTACATGATGTTTTTATGTTTGCTGGCCGGCATGTGTAGCTTAGGCGCTATAGCATTTGCAGCAGGCGACATCAAGATTGGGATCATAGATACTTATAGTGGTCCACCGAGTTCTTACGGACTGGACGTTCTAGATGGATTTAAGCTAGCTTTAAACAAAATCAACTCTAATGGTGGGGTCTTGGGGAATAAGATTACCTTTGTTACCAGAGATGACAAGTTTAAGGTTGATCTGGGATTAACCGAGGCCAAAGAATTAATAATGAGGGAAAATGTTAACCTTTTGGTTGGCACCATCAATAGCGCAGTTTCACTGGCGGTTTCCGACCTGGCCAAAAAGGAGAAAATCCCCTTTCTTGTAACATACGGAAAGAGTTCCAATATTTCCGGCTCCAAAGGTCATAAGTTTGTTTTTTCCATGAATGAAAATACCGAGATGATCGGTAAAGCAGCGGCGATCGGTCTTGCCAAACGTCCATTTGCGAATTACTGGATTGCGGGCGATGACTACGAATATGGACACGCCATAGCGGACGCAGTTTGGAACCATCTCAAGAAAATCAAACCTGATGTGAAATTGATGGGGCAGTCGTGGTGGAAGTTGGGTGAACCGGATTTTACACCTTATATTACTTCAATTCTTTCTGCTAAACCGGATGCTGTAATCGTGGCTACTGGCGGCGCTGGCTGTATTCCGTTCTTAAAGGCGGCCAAGAATACAGGCTTCAATAAGAAGGTAGCAATCTTCATGCATACGGCCACCGAATTGTCCACGCTGCGACCGTTGGGACTAGACGCCCCTCAGGGAGTCATTGGAACAGCGAACTACTTCTTCTATTATCCTGAAACCCCTGAAAACAAGGTCTTTGTTGACGATTTTAAAAAAGCTTACAATCGATATCCCTCATTTGGTAGCCTGATTGGTTGGTATACAGCCAATTTTATCGCCAAGGCTTATGAAAAAGCAGGCAAAGTGGACCCCGAGAAATTTGCTGACGCCCTGTCCGGAATGACCATTGACAGCCCGATAGGGAGGCTAACTGTAAGGCAGTTTGACAATCAGTTAATGCTTCCCATGTTTATGGGTGTTACCAAAAAGGTCCCCGGCTATGATTTTCTTATAGCGACCGACATAATTACCATTCCAGCGCAAGAAATTATGCCTTCCATAGAAGGCATCAAAAAGGCTAGATCCCAGAATTAGTTACCAAAAACTGTAGAGATGGATTTTTCGACGACAATTACATTTAATGGACTTATCCAGCAATTCCTGGTGGGGCTTAGCCGGACCACCATTCTTTTTATTGTTTCATCCGGGCTGAGCTTGGTTCTCGGAGTGCTCAGGATTCCTAATGTGGCTCATGGCTCGCTTTACATGCTTGGCGCGTTCTTGTGCTATTCGATAGCGACACTTTTCGGCACCTGTCCTATGGGATTCTGGTTGTCCATGCTTCTGGCGCCTATCGGTGTGGCCCTCATCAGCCTTGCTACGGAACGCGGCCTTTTCTGTCGTTTGTATGACAGGGAACATCTTATGTTACTCCTGTTTACGTTCGCCCTGATGCTGCTGTTTCGTGACGCAGTAAAATTGATATGGGGGTCAGAATACCGATCTTTGGCACCCCCTATTATTTTTCAAGGCTCTTTGGCGATACTCGGCATGCCTTTTCCGAAATATAATTTGTTTCTGTTAAGTATTGGTCCGATTGTGGCCTTTGCCTTATGGTTCCTAACGCAGCGGACCAAAATCGGTAAAATAGCCAGAGCAGCCGCAGTCGACCGGGACATGGTGGGGGCAGTCGGAATAAACGTGAGTTGGGTGTTCGCGTCTGTTTTTGTTATTGGCTGTTTCCTTGCAGGTCTTGGCGGGGCTTTGGTAGCCCCCACTCAGAACATTACTCAGGGCATGGATCACACTATCATCATGGAAGCCTTTCTGATCGTGATAGTTGGTGGCCTGGGCAACATATGGGGCGCTCTGTTGGGGGCCCTTATCTTTGGTCTCACAGATTCAATGGGAATACTTATCTGGCCTCAGTTCTCAATAGTATTTCCTTACGCTGTTGTGGTCATTGTGCTTATCTTCCGGCCAAAAGGGCTGCTTAAAGCGACGTGGTAGAGAGGTTGACAGTGGGATCTTCTGGACTGAAATGGTTTGCGCTCGGTGTAGGCGCCCTTGTAGTCCTAGCCTTATGCCCCCAGTTCCTGCCACGATTTTTTACCTATCTTTTAGCGTTGATTCTGGTTACTGGCCTGGTGGCTACCAGCCTAAACATGGCTCTTGGTTTCGGTGGGATGTATCAATTTCACCATGCTGTTTTTTATGGGGTTGGCGCTTATACAGTGTCCCTTATGCTTATGAAATCAGGCTTTCCGATTGTGTTATGTTTTGTCGTTGCGCCCATAGTTTCAGCGCTACTAGCCCTGGTCATGGGCTATATATGCGTTCGGTTGTCAAAGTTATACTTTGGGATGCTACAACTGTCTCTTGGGTCGTTGGTTTGGATACTCGTCTTCAGATGGTATTCATTCACAGGTGGGGATGATGGGCTTCACGGTATCCCTGTCCCTTCATTGATCAGCTCAGTGAGTGGTTCATATTATTTTACTCTGATCGTTTGTGTTATATCTCTCATCCTGATGTATGTAATTCTAAATTCACCCTTTGGCCGGATACTGCAAGCCATTCGTGACAATCCGGAAAGAAGCGAAAGTATAGGGGTCCAGGTTCGACTTCATCAACTTGTTACGCAGGTCATTGCAGGTTTTTTCGCTGGAGTAGCCGGTGTGCTTTTCGTGACAGTAGAAGGCTCAGCGTTCCCTGATCTTATGTCCTGGACATTGTCTCTTGAGTTTCTCATCATGTGTCTGCTAGGTGGTTGGTTTACTTTCCTTGGACCAATGTTGGGGGCCGCCATAATCGTATCTTTGAGGACAATGGCCGGTGCGTACACCGAATATTGGACGACTGTATTAGCGATAATCCTAATGCTTTTAATCTTTTTCCTACCCGAAGGGTTAATAGGTTACCTTGAAGGGCTGTACAAGAACTCTCATATGGTGCCGACAGAGGATAGATGAATGTTAAGCATTAGAGAGGTTCAAAAATCCTTCGACCAGTTCTTGGCTGTAAAAAAAGCCTATCTCGAAGTCAAACAAGGTGAAATCGTAGCAGTAATCGGCCCAAATGGCGCAGGGAAGAGCACTCTGTTCAAGTTGATATCCGGGCATTTGAAGCCTGACAAAGGACGAATCGTTTTCAAGGGCAAAGATCTTGTTGGTATGGCTCCGTATCAAATTTGCCGGCTTGGTCTAAGCATGTCCTTTCAGATCGTCAATGTCTTTAACCGTTTGACCGTTTTTGAAAATGTTCAGGCGTCCGTGCTTTCTCGCTTAGGACGCTCTTTTGATCTAATCACACCTGCTAAACGAGTCGCAGTTGAAGAAACACGGAAGATTCTCAAGAGTGTGGGATTGTTAAAAGTTGAAAACAGGACTAGCGGATCTCTGTCACATGGGGAGCGAAAAGTTTTGGAAATGGCTATCGCTCTGGGCTCTAACCCAGAGCTTCTTATCCTGGACGAACCCACGGCTGGAATGGCGCCGGAAGAGACAGCGTCTACTATCAAGTTACTTGAAATGCTAAACTCAGATCTCGGACTTACCATATTATTTTGCGAGCATAACATCGAAATTGTTTTTTCATTCGCCAACAGAATAATGGTTATGCAACAAGGGATGTCCATTATCCAAGGGGCGCCTAATGAGGTCAAGGATAACGAACAGGTGCGAGAGGCCTATTTGGGAGGAACGAAGTGATGCTCCAGGTTGATGGGATCCACACTTTTTATGGGTCAAGTCACATATTGTTTGGAGTATCACTGACGGTATCCAGGGGAGAGATAGTTTGTCTGCTGGGACGCAACGGAGCGGGCAAGAGCACCTCCATGAAAAGTATAATCGGTTTGAACGTTGCTCGCCAAGGCGCTATAAGATTCAAGGGAGAAGATATCACAGCCCGAAAACCTTATCTTATAGCGAGGATGGGTATGGGGTATGTTCCGGACGACAGACGGGTCTTCTTTGATTTAACTGTTGATGAAAACCTTGAAATTTCCGAGAGAAGGATTGACGGGTCCGAGCCGTGGGACAGGGAACGTGTTTATGATTTCTTTCAACCCCTTAAACACATACGCACCCGCAAAGCAGGTTTTCTCAGCGGAGGTGAACAGCAAATGCTCACTATAGCGAGGGCCTTGGTAACCAACCCTGAATTATTGTTATTAGATGAACCCACAGAAGGGCTAGCCCCGATAATAGTCAATATGCTGGAACAGCGCATTTTGGCTTTGAGAGATGCTGGTTTAACCATTCTTCTAGCGGAACAGAACCAGAAAACAGCCCTGGACCTCAGTGATCGCGGCTATATTCTGGATAACGGCGTAATAAGGTACCATGGCACGATAAAAGAATTACGGGACAATGAAGAAGTGATGAGAAAATATCTGCTAATATAGCTTTTTGAAATTATCACGTTACAACTCAATCATTGTAATATACTTCATTCAAACTATCACATCCTGTAACCTTCAACCAAATCCTTGAGCGTTTTACCTAAGTCGGCTATTTGCTGAGCAGCTTCTTCAAGCTGAGTGGTTCCTGCCACGTTCGCTCTAACAGTTTGGTCAATATAGGACATGGCGTTGGAAACCTGATCTACTCCTACCGCTTGCTGCTCGTTGGAAGCCTGAATTACGGTCGCCGAATCGGCGGAATCCAGGACGCCTTTGCAAAGAGATCGAATTGATTCCCCGGCCAGTCTGGTTTGCTTGACCCCACTGGATACAGCCTTATTCCCCTGCTCAGTGGCCATTACCACCGCCGCGATCCATTTTCTGGTGTCTTCCAATATCGACCGGATTTGCTCGGTTGATTCTCGGGATCGATCAGCCAAAGTCTTAATCTCGCCTGCCACTACACCGAAACCCTTGCCGAGTTCACCCGCTTTGGCGGCTTCGATTGATGCGTTTACTGCCAGCAAATTGGATTGGTCAGCAAGATCGCGGACCGAATTGACAATTTCTTCAACTGACTGGCTCTGCTCGCTTAGCCTTTGAACCGTTTCGCCGATGGATTCCATTTCGGTCTTGATCATGGACATTTTCTGGACAGTGTCTTCGATGGCCCTTTCTCCGTCGTCGGCTATTTGAGCCGCCTGATGAGCGTTTTCAGCAACCTTTTTAGCCTTCTCACTCGAAAGTTTTGCGGTCTGCTGTAATTCTTCTACAGTTGAGACAGTTTCAGTGACAGCGGAGGATGTTTCGGTAGCGCTGGAAGCGAGTTGCGCAATGCTCGTAGAAATCTCGGCGGCGGAGGTAGCAAGGACGTTTGCTCCTTCCAACGTTTTACGAGTTTGTTCTCTCAGGGAAGCGACCATATGATTCAGGGCGTGTCCAAGGATCCCAACTTCGTCCTTTGTTTTAACGACAAGAGTCTGCGAAAGATCACCCCCGGCGATTCCTTCTGCAAGGTTTACAGCTTCGCCGAGTGGTCTCGTCATAGACCTGGCAAGAACGTAACATAAAGGAAATGTTATAATGACCAGGAAGGCTGTTCCCAAAATCATTATTCTCTCGGTCAAAGACTCACTTCTATGGCCGCCGGCCTCACTTTCAGCGAGGGCCTCAAATTCCTTAGCCTCAAAGGTATTCATCGCCTGGTCGAACCTGTCCCAGTCTTCGCTACCTTTGACTGCTCGTTTCAAACGAATTGACGGTTCTACTGTTTCCCTTTCCCACTGATCCATAGACTCCTGCGCCTCGGAGACCGCCGTTTTCTGGGCCGGCGGCATCGACTCCATTTTTAGGGCTTCGAAAGTTTTTGACCACTTTTTTCGAGCGTCCTTATATGGCGCAAAAGCGGCTTCTTTTCGAGACAACAGGAAACCTTCCAGAGCGGAGCGCATGTCGTGAGCGCTATCCTGAGTCTTCATAGCCATATTTATAACTTTATAAGAACGGTTCGAGCGATCCACGAGCGTGAGTAATTCTCTGAGACTGATGACTGCGATTGTTGAAAGGACAACCACCAGCAGAACAGGGATAGTAGCAGTCGCGATAATCTTGGTCTTCAACCCGAGATTCTGGAATTTCATGACGATCTCCTTAATTGCAACAAAAAGTCTCGCATGTGACTCGAACAGCCTATAAAGACTATCTAATTTTATAACATGTCGAAACTATTTGTAAAGAAGAATCCCAAATGGAACTGAGTTGTTACAAGACAAAAACGTTCGAGTGTATGGGCTGAAGTCAATTCATTCTCATCCTTCGCTTGCAAAATTCGATTCAAAACGGATATTAAGATTTAGGATGCAATTATTCGAAAAGAACTGAAAATATGAAGAATCGGAATGAAACTGACATAATTGTCGTAGGCGCAGGCCACGCCGGGTGTGAGGCCGCTCTGGCGGCCGCCCGAATGGGATTGAGGGTATGGCTGTATACACTCAACGCTGACACAATCGCCTTGATGCCATGCAATCCGTCCATCGGCGGCATTGGCAAGGGGCACCTGGTTAAGGAAGTTGACGCCCTTGGCGGAGAGATGGGGGTCGTGGCTGACAAAAGTTGCATCCAGTATAAACTGCTTGGTATTAGTAAAGGACCTGCGGTTCGGGGGTCACGGATGCAATGCGATAGACAGGATTATTCAATCGCTATGAGAATGGCCGTTGAGGCCCAGGAGAATGTCCTTATACGTCAGGAGATGGTAGACAGCCTAATTGTCCGAGACTCGGTTTGTTACGGTGTTGTTGAACGCACCGGCTACCAGATCTGTGCTCGGGCTGTAATACTTGCTACGGGAACGTTTCTCGATGGCACAATACATATCGGGCCAGTCAATTATAGAGCCGGCAGGGCAGGGGAGTTCCCTTCGATTGGACTGGCAATGCAATTGAGAAAGCTTGGCCTGCCTTGTGGCCGCTTTAAAACGGGAACACCCCCCAGAATCAAAAGATCGAGCATTGACTTCTCCGTAATGATAGAAGACAGCGGCGACCCTGAAATTCATCCGTTTTCGATTAAAACACAATCCATCAATAGACCAACCATGTCATGTTTTAAAACACACACATCAGAGGCGACGCATGAATTTGTCTGTAAACATCTCCTAACGTCATCTCTCTACTCAGGAGCCATTAAGGGAAAGCCCGCCAGGTATTGCCCTTCGTTAGAAGATAAGGTTGCCCGGTTCCCTACCCGAATAAGCCACCCTGTGGTGGCGGAACCCGAAGGACTAAACACCAGCGAAATATATCTCAAAGGTTTGGGAAATTCTTTACCATCCGACCTGCAATATTCCTTAATACACACCGTCCCAGGGCTGGAAGAAGCTGAAATTGTACGGCCGGCCTATGCGATAGAATACGATTACATTGACCCGAGATGTCTTAAGCTTACCCTTGAAACCAAAATCCTGGATAATCTCTATCTTGCCGGCCAAATTAACGGAACGTCGGGTTATGAAGAAGCTGCGGCTCAGGGTTTGATGGCCGGTATCAACGCCTCGCTCAAATTGACAAACCGGCCTCCGATGATATTGGAAAGGTCCGAGGCTTACACTGGGGTTATGATAGACGATCTGGTAACCCGAGGAGTCGTCGAGCCGTACCGCATGTTCACATCACGGGCCGAACATAGACTGTGCCTGAGAGAGGATAACGCCGATGAACGCTTAGTAAACAAGGGCGCGTCAATAGGTTTGGTGAGCGACGAAACATTGAGGATTGTTGAACTTAGGAAAAAACATTTCATAGATTATTTACAACAACTCAATGAAATTAGAATCAAACCAACAGCGGAACTCAACGAGGTGGTCCTTTCCCGAGGTGGATCGGAATTACACGAGGCTATGTCCGCGGCCAAATTTCTAAAAAGACCGGAGGTTAGGTTTTCCGATCTGATAAAACTTGGTTTCTGGGAACATGACCGCATAGACGAGAAACTACAGTCACAAATTGAAATAGAACTGAAATATGAAGGGTACGTAAGCAGGCAGAAGCGTGAGGCCCAACAGTTGGCCAAACTGGAGCAAGTTGCAATCCCGGTAACATTTGATTATGCGTCAGTTCCAGGATTGTCTAGTGAATTAAAAGAAAGGCTAAGTCTGGTACGCCCTAATTCAATAGGGCAGGTTTCACGAGTTCCAGGGGTCACCCCGGCCGCGCTGACCGCAATCATGGTAATATTGCGCAACAATGGAGGAAAACCACTGCTTCAGACTGGCGCAACGTGACATGGTTCACGTCCGGTCTGCTATGGATTTCCCGCTACCGGTTATGAAGACAGAGGCCCTTGCAGGGTTAATTGATCATTCTTTCTTGTCAAGCTGATCCAGGTCAACTCTAAGTTTTCCCACAAATCCGCCGTCCAACACATAAATCGCAGACTGATCATCAATTTGAGGTTCGACCGTTGCATACACGGTTTCCGGGGTCGACGTCACCAGTGATTGCGCACCCTGTTCTGTGCCTTTTTTAGCTGCGATATCATGTGACTTAGGATCATCTTTATTCTTAGCAGCAGGAAGTGTTTCCGGAGGAGGCCAGCCCAATGTTATCTTTATAGGTTTTTCTGCTGCCTTCTGACAAATCGACATTACAAGTTGCGGCGTGTTTAACCGGTATGGCGCCAGATCATCCGGGACAGGCGCGATCATGGATTTGTAAGTAAGATCCTTTAATGACCACAGCATTTCACTAATACGCCAATCATCAAGTTTGTCTCTATGTGCCGGTTGTTCCATTTTCCACTTGTTGTCACTAGTTTTGGCAAACTCCCAGTTTTTCCCCTTGAAGTCAATTAGTATCTTTTCAACAATCAGTGGATCGATCAATGCAATAGACCTGTCGGTCAAAGATTCAGGATCTAGCTTTGCCCCCGTGAAAAAGCTGTCGTCAACGATATATACAGGAGTCTGACCTGATACCGATAGATATCTGAAATTCCCCGATGGTCCATTTTCCACTTTCTTTTCTTTGGCTCCGCCGAAAGTAAACGTTGTGGATCCTTCTTTACCTTCTAATATAATTTTATTTTTGGATTTTTCGAATTTATAGGGATCATTCTCAACGGAAGGCGAATCGACAATCTCTTTTGCGTGCAGATCGGAAATCCCTCTGATTAGCGCCCCGATCTTGGCAGGCTTGGCAGCAGCGTTAACCGGCTTTGTTATCCGCCATTTCCCATTGATCTTTTCCAGCTCAACTTCCTGTCTATCGCGAATGATCTTTGCCTTTTGAATATTTTCAGGTGTCAATTTGCAGACAGACTTGTCTCGAAGATCGAAAACTTTCTTGTTCAGGCTGATTTTGAGAGTGTCCGGGACCAGAAGAAGCCGTGGATCCCCATTGACTTTGAGATAATAAGATGATCGCGAAGGATTAGAGGCGCCGAACGCGATGCTTACTGTTTTATTAGGGCCTGTTAAGGACAGTTCAAGATCAGGCTTGTCCAGACCATAATCTTTCCACTTTACATCTTTTTCCAAGACAACTTTTTCAGGCTGAGCCAGCGTAGCCGCTGTAAGAAGCTTTCGGACAGCTCTAATATCTGCCGCAGAGTTTATAGGTCCAACTATGTTCCATGTGTCAGGAGAGGACTTCTTGATTTCTATTGCGTGTCCATCAGGACGGGAAATCTTAATCCTGTCAATTTGATTTTTGTCAAGCTGCACAATCCTGGACGCTTGTTCTTTACGCTCCGACGCTGCCTGTTTATGTTTAATTTCTACAAAATATATATATGCCAGCAGGGCGACCAAGACACCTAAATATATTAGTAGCTTGTAACCTTTCATGCCTCGATTCTACCTCCTGGTTTGTATTTTAGACATTGTGGGAAAATTGTTAAGCTCTTGCCGGCTTTCTTCTGTAAACAAACACTGCAACGCCTGCGACAATCCAAATTAGGGGCACAATCAAGACGGGAATTAAAAATGACAAAAGGGACTGATTGGCGGTCAACACAATCGGTTGGGCCTTCTCGGATTTGGGTCTTATGGCAATCAGGTTTTCATCTTCAGCAAGCCATGAAACAGTGTTAAGAAACAGATCAGCGTTTCCCTGAAGTTTGAAGAAGCGATTGGCGGCAAAAAGAGAGCTTCCGGTTACAACGACCCGTCCCTTTCTTAAAGGTTTGTCCTTGATGGTTGACTCCGATTTATGAGAGGTAGGATTGCCGGTTGAGTCCTGTTCCTTTTTGTTTACTTCATCTTTCTTGGCTGTGTCTGATTTAGCCGGAGTATCATGTTCCAGGTTTTCCGTAGTATTCGGGGTAATGGTGGAGACGGACATAACCGGAATTGGCCCCTTTTCCCCGGTTTTCTCATCAAAATCGGCCACGCCAGACTTTAGTTGCTGTTCGTTAATAGTCCAGGAAACAGGACTGGTCTTGGCAAGTTCTATTGCCTGAATTCCAGGAGGAGCCGGGGAAATAGTACCAACAGACCTTGTCTGTGGGAAGAACGAGGCCACAGTGAAATTCCTGGTTATGGGAAACTGCGCATAGGTTGTGATAACGGGCATCAGATAATCTCCGCCCAATGCCTGGCTCATTCTATCAACCACGATATCGTCGGCGGTTTGAAAACCGTAATTCCTAAGAAACCCTGACAACTTTGTAGTTTGGAACGGATTCAACATTACCAGCAGACTACCACCGCGGTTCACAAAATCCTTGATAGCCTTGAACTCATTGTCCATCGGGTCTGTTTTAGGCCCTGCAATGATTAGTGTTGTCGCATCATTAGGTACTTCAGGAGTTTCAAGAAGAACCAAGTCTGCCGTTTTGTAATTCTGCTTTTCAATTTGCTCCTTGGCGACGCTGAAACCATGAACACCGGAATCGGAAGGGTCCATCTCCCCATGGCCTTTCAGAAAATAGACCTTCTTTACGCCCGAGCGCAGCAGACGTGCCAACGCGTTTGTTACCGATTCTTCATCAATGACGTTTAGCCGTTCACTCTTGTTTCCCGCTTTCAAAATGAGCGCAGGATAGCTGTCAATTTTGTTTTGAAGAGCTATGGAGCGGTCTTTGTCAGGATCGTAAAAAGTGTAAGTAAAATTCTTTGAAACATCTCCGTAACGATCCAGCAGGTCCTGCGTTTCTTCCCGGCCCCGCTGATCTTTGGATTCATAAAAAGCTAGAGCGGAAACAGGAGTATTTTTTTTCCCAAATGTCTCACTTACCTGTCTACTTTGAGGCGCAAGCGTGTGTTTACCGGTTTTCGTGACATCCCACCTTAGCGGATTTTGAATAGCGATGTATTGAAGAGCTATTATAATAGCAAAGAAGATTAGAGTCCCTAAAGCCAATCCTCCGCCTTTCATGGCGCGTGATCGCAAGAAATCACTCATTGATCATCCCCTCCACCGCTGAGTTTCAATTGATCTGAAGCTTAAAAACAGGAAGAAAGCGGTGAAAAACAGGAAGTAAGTAACATCGGAAAGTGTTATGACACCTTTTAGAAATGAATCGAGTCGCTCAATTATGGACGTCTGACGAATTATCGCTCCCAACGTCTGGCCTGTGAACGATGATGTCCAACTTATTACCCAGAACATCAGGGCCGCTCCAAATGAAATAGCAGCGGCTACAATCTGATTTTCAGTGACGGATGATATAAAAACACCAAGAGCGATAAAAGATGATCCCATCAGGATCAATCCCACATAACTGCTCAAAAAGACCCCAATGTCAAAAGAACCCAGAGATGCCATAATTAGTGGAAAAGAGAGCGTACATCCCATCATTATCAGTAATATAGTTACTGCAGCCAGGAATTTTCCGAAAACGATCCCAAAATCATTTACCGGATATGTAAGTAGGAGCTCTATTGTGCCAGTCTTCCTCTCTTCTGAAAATAACCTCATGGTCAACAACGGTACAAGAAACAATAATATTATGCTCATATTCTGAACTAACGGACGAATCACAACGTCGGTCAGGTTTATCCTGGTGGCTATTGATGGGTCATTTGCCGCCTGTAAGCTTATTAGACTTAGTAACGACACATTGGCCCAAAAGAAGAAACCGGCGATTATCAGGAAGCAGCCAATCACGGTATAAGCTATGGGAGACACGAAGAAGTTGGCCATCTCTTTTCTAAAGATCGCTAGGAGACCCTTCACTACGCCACCTCCCTGTCCATAACGTTTTCCTTTGTCAATATGTCACCAGATTCTTCCGTCACCAGATCAATAAACACATCTTCCAGGCTGACATCTATTGACCTTAACTCCAGCAAGTCCCAATCCTTGGCCACGATGGTCCGCGCCAATTCTGGTCTGATGTCCATGTCCCGTTGGGATTCTACGGTTAGAGTCACCATCTCTTCGCGGAATGGCGCCAATGTCTTGACCGCAGAAACTCCGTTTATCCCAGAGAGCAGATTCTTTGCTTCATGTTCCGGCGCTCGTAGAATGACCTGGACTCTAGAAGCTCTGCCAGATCCGCTTATTAGGTTTTCCGGAGTGTCTTCAGCTATTATTACGCCCTTGTTTATGATTATCACACGAGAACAAACCTGACTCACTTCTGGTAAAATGTGTGATGAAAGGATGACTGTTTTGTTCCAGGCGAAGCTCTTAATGAGATTTCTGATTTCACGAATCTGCCTAGGGTCCAAACCGATGGTAGGCTCGTCAAGAATGATTATTGGAGGGTCACCGATCAAGGCTTGAGCAAGACCTAGCCGCTGTTTGTACCCTTTTGACAACCATCGGATCAGTTTTGTCTGAACATCCTGAATCCCTACAACCGACGAAACCCGCTCGATTTCCTTGTCCCGACCCACCGATGGGACCCCCTTGGCACGAGTTACAAATTCCAGATAGCCTCGAACGCGCATCCAGTTGTAAAGTGGAACATTTTCCGGAAGATAGCCAATGCTACGTCTGACAGCCATAGAATCTTCGCCTACATCTATTCCGGAAATCCTGACGGTTCCCGATGTGGCAGGCGTGAAGCACGTAAGAATCCTCATAGTAGTTGTCTTGCCAGCGCCATTTGGACCAAGAAAACCAACTATTTCCCCAGCGTTAACCCTGAAATTCACATCTCTAATAGCGGCAAGGTTACCATAGTATTTGGTTAGCCCCATGACCTCAATCATGTGGTCTCCTCCTTAACTACTTTGTTCAGATGGCCGTTTTAACAATTCGAAAGATTTTGTCAAGCAATCCAATTTACCACAACTCTTCATGAGATTATCAACATCTCGTATCCCACCAATGATACTTAAAACTTAACATACTGTTATCACGGTAATAAGAAACTGCCTGCGTTCTTGACCGGCCATATTAGTCATGATATACGTTGTCCGCCTGAACGATCGGTCACGAAGCCGAATTTTTACGGAACTGATTTTATACGACAACTCAAATTTAAAGGAGATTCAAAAAATTGCTTGGAACCAATCTTCCTACAAAAATAACAGTCTGTCTCTGCCTGGTGATGTCAGTCAACCTTGTGGGAACGATGGTTGTGTGGGGTTCTGATCCGACCGAGACCCAAAAGGCTGAGAATGCGTTTTTCAGAGGGAGCCATTTGCTGTCCCGGGATAACATGACCGAGGCGCTTCCCGCCCTTGAGGAGGCGGTCAGTATGGACCCGGAAAATGCCAAATTCAAGAGAGTCCTGGCAATAGCGTACAATAATTATGGTATTCGACTGAGCAAAGAGGGCAAAACTCTTCAGGGACTCCGTTTCTTCGAAAAGGCGCTCGGTGTACAGCCGGAAGACACCGAGATTCGGACAAATTTTTTTAACGCATGCCTACAGGCGGTGTCGGTTGCGGATGACAGGGTAAACGAAAAGGACAAGATTTATTTTCTCAAGAAAGCCTTGGAAATTAATCCTAAGGATACGGTGGCCAAAAAGGCCTTGGCCGCTCTGTTAAACAATGCAAGTATCGTAAAAGGGTCTATCGCTACTGGGCAGGATGAGATAAAGCAAATGGAAACTGCTCTCGCTCTTGACCCAAACAACTCAGGAATCAAGAAGAACCTTAGTGTAGCCTACTATAATCAAGCGTTTGAAAAGGGAAAGAATGGTGAAATTCAAGATGAAATAGATTTACTGAGGAAATCTTTAAAGCTGGTTCCCAAGGTCACTCTGACGGAGCATGAATTGGCTAAGGCTCTTTCTAACCTTGCGGTCACTAAAGGCAAGGCAGAGGATTTTGAAACCCAAATATCACTGCTCAAACAATCTCTTGAATTGACACCTAACGATCCAATAACCCAAAAGAACCTTGCAGGGGCATATAACAACATCGCTGTAAGGCCGGGGGCCTTAAAATTCGCTGATCGGGTGGCAAACCTTGAAAGCGCTCTGAAGCTTGATCCTAAGAATAAACTGACCCATTCCAATCTTTCAAACATACTAACCAAAGAGGGAGTGAGTGAGTACAAGGCCGGTAAAATATCCAAGGCGGTTTCGCTTTTAGAGAAAGCTTTGAAGAATGATCCGCAAAACAAGGCTGCCCAAACGAATCTGGCAGCAATCTATCATAATCAGGCGCTTAATTTTGGGGAACAGGGCAAACATGAGCAGGAGATTCAATTTCTCAACAAGGCATTGGCTGTTTCACCCGATAGTCCTCAGATAAAGTCGGACTTGGCCCTTGCTTATAATGATCTTGCTGTTAGCCTTGACAAAAAGGGAGATGTGAAACAACAAATCAATTTGCTAACCAAAGCTGCCAAATTGGCTCCGGAAAACAAGGTCATACAGGAAAATCTGACGAAGGCGAAAGAAAAGTCAAAAACTACAAAGACAGAGCCTTCCAAATCCGCTTCTGGAAACAAGAAATAGCTTGAGGTCGTTGGAGGCTATCATTGCTTAATCTGATTTGGCTTGGACTCTTGGTGGTTTCCGCAGTTACAGCGTTACTGACCGGTAACCTGAAACCATTGGTGAATTCCGTTCCAGATGCGGCCACAAACGCCTTTAAACTATCTCTCGGATTAACTGGGATCATGGCTTTGTGGCTTGGTATAATGAGGATAGCCGAGAAAAGCGGCCTTACAGAAAAACTCAGCTCAATGATCGCTCCCTTGATGGTCCAGATCTTTCCGGGAGTTCCCGGGGACCATCCAGCAATTGCCGCCATCGCCGCCAATATGATCGCCAACATGTTCGGTTTGAACAACGCTGCGACGCCTCTTGGGATAAAGGCAATGAAGGATCTGGAAACTCTTAACCCTGTAAAAGGCAGCGCTACTCACGCGATGTGCATGTTTCTTGCGCTGAATACTTCCAGCTTGCAACTGGTTCCTTTTGGTGCGATAGCCTTACTGGCCGCAGGTGGTTCGAAAGACCCTACAATCATAATCCTCCCTGCCATAATCGCTACCAGTTTCTCAACCATTTCAGCATTTTGTGTTGCTCGCATAATGTCGAAAATGAAAAGATTCCAGGATTAATTTGCTCAGCGCTTTACAAAGCATGTCAACAAACGAACTCGCCTCTATCATATCAAATTTGATCCTGCTAGTTTTTCTCGTGGGGATCCCAGTTTATGGCGCTGTGAAGGGCGTCAAGGTGTACGAGACTTTTATCGAAGGCGCAAAACAGGGGTTTGATATTGCGGTCAATATCATCCCTTACCTTATTGCGATCCTGGTAGCCGTAGGCATGTTTCGCTCATCTGGTGCCATGGATATCCTAACGAGCCTAATTCCGTCATCCCTGAGAGATTATGGGATTACATCGGATATTCTAGCTTTGGCCCTGACGAGACCCATGTCCGGGGCAGCGTCCCTCGGAATCTTGGGCGAGATCGTGACTTCACAGGGGGCCGATTCTTTCCAGGCGAAGTTGGGTTCGGTAATATTGGGCAGCACTGAGACGACACTTTACGTTGTGGCGGTCTATTTTGGGGCAGTCAGCATAACAAAAACGAAATATGCGGTTCACGCGGGCTTAGTAGCGGACCTAGTTGGAGTAATAGCGTCGGTGATTGTCTGCAGGATTGTATTCGGTTGAAAAATGCAAATTGTCAAAATTGTCAAAGGATGTCTGATAAATTGCCTTGGGGGCGCTCTACTGTGGAATTTGAGATGAGAATGGTGGCGGAGAGAGAGGGATTCGAACCCTCGGTGGGACTCTACACCCCACACTCGCTTAGCAGGCGAGCACCTTCGGCCTCTCGGTCATCTCTCCTAGCCTTAAAACATTACCATATTGGTCTCACAATTTTCTGTCAAGGCTTTTCCACACAATCCATCGACCATCGGGTTGCAAAGCGATCCATGGGGATTTCTTCAAGGAAACGCGACTGGGTCGTTGGAACTACTCCCAATCTCCTGTCATAGGTGGTTTGTGGAACAACTATGACGAGGCGATCTTTGGCTCTAGTAACAGCGACATAGAGCAATCGGCGCTCTTCTTCTAGATCGTCAGGGTCACTTAGTGACATAGGGGAGGGGATCCTACCCTCGGCGGCCCAAATGATTATGACTGTTCCCCACTCAAGTCCTTTCGCCGAATGTATGGTTGACAGAACAAGCCGCTGTTGCGAATCAAACTCTTCGTCAATTTCAGGATCCGGTGGTTCCAGCGCAACATCATTCAGAAACTCTGTCAGCGATTTGTATGGAGCGCTCATCTGCGCCAATTGCTCGAGTTCTCGGAGCCTCTTGGGATAGTTGTCGTATGACGATTGAAGATATGGAGTTAGAAAACGGTTTACCTGCTCGATCTGCTCAGGAAGAGAACCATCCGACTGAGAAATCTGAGTCAGCGTTTTCACCAGATTTTTTAACGCATCGGTATATTTTTTACGCTCGGGGACGATAATCGCCAGATCAGAAGCAGGGTCGGCTTCCATAAAACCACTTGCGAGAACCTTAGCTGTTTTGTCTCCTATGTGGGGAATTGTCTTTAGAATTCTTGCCCAACTGATTCTGTCATTTTTATTGGCCATGACTCGTAAGTGGGCCAGCGCATCTTTAATATGCGCGCTTTCTACGAATTTGAACCCGCCATATTTAACATAAGGCCGGCGTGCCTTTGTAAGTTCAGCTTCTAGATCGAAAGAATGAAATCCAGCTCGAAAAAGCACGGCGACGTCATTAAGTGGAATCCCAAGTCGGGTAAATTCTTTCACCATCCTTAATATCATGGCGCTCTGGTCTTTTTCGCTGAACGGTCTGGCCAGTAGTGGGCGTGTTCCGTGTGTTCTGGATGTAAACAGCCTCTTTTGAAATCCCATACCCGCTCTTTCGATGATGCTATTGGCTACTTCCAGAATTGGCTGAACACTACGATAATTTTCTTCGAGCTTGATAATTCTTGTGCCAGGGAACAAATCAGGAAATCGCATGATGTTCTTGAAATCAGCCCCTCGGAATGAATAGATACTCTGAGAATCGTCACCTACGGCCATGACGTTGTCATGTTTATTAGCAAGCAGGCGTACCATGCGAGCCTGGAGCCTATTGGTGTCTTGATATTCGTCAACCAGAATGTGAGACCATTTTGAGCAAACATCATTTCTGACTCTATCGTTTGTTTCAAGCAAATCTATAGAGCGTTTCAACAGATCGTCATAATCCATTGAATGATGGGTCCTCTTATATTGTTCGTAAAAGGCTCTGACTCTCTCTATATCAGGTCCGTAGTTTTCGAGATGCTGATATCTCTGCCGAATTATTTCCTGAATGGTCTCTCCAGAACCAACCGCTCGACTGATTATTTCGGAGATAGTCCTAGCCTTAGGAAACGATTTAACATCATCGATTGGAGGGGAAAGCTCTTTCCTTGCGATATCAATCATCTCATGGCTATCACTCTGATCAAGAATTGTGAATGAAGATTCGAAATCAAGAAAGCTAGAATATCGCCGAAGAATGGACGCGCCGACCGAATGGAATGTGCCGCCTGACACAAGGGCAATTCTGTCGTCCAACAGTCTTATTGCCCTGCTTAACATTTCCTGGGAAGCCTTTCGAGTGAAAGTCAGCAAGAGGATCGAAGAAGGATCGACTCCGTGATCTACCAACCACGCGACCCGATATACGATAGTTCGAGTTTTGCCGGAGCCCGCTCCTGCGATTACGAGAACTGGCCCGAATTCAGTCGAAACAGCGACAAACTGGGCCGGATTCATTTCGTGCTCGTAGTCAATAAGCCGCTTTTTAGAATGAGTAGAGGTCATAAAACATAAAACCTCGAAGAATGGGATAGTTAACCTTATAACTAAGATCTGGAATAAAGAAAATAATGGTCAAAAAGGTCTATTTATGTTAATATTACCGCATTAGTTCCATTTTGTTTGGTCGTCAAAAGTTAAATGTAATCTAAGGAGGATCGCGTGAACAGTTCAGTGAAAGTTCTTGCTTGCCCGATATGCCACCATCATTTCTCTCACTTTTGGAACACTGAGGGAAAGACTGTATCGGCTTTTGGTTACGGGCTTGATTTTAGACTTTTACCCCGCGATTCAAACAGGGTGTCTGAAATCGCTTCATGTCCGAACTGTTTTTTCACCTACAGGACACAAGATTTCCAAAATCGAGTGCCAGAAAATTTGAAACTCGTTGTTAGATCGTCTGCATATCAGAGCATTTTTGTCATTGAGTCAAGTGATGAGAGGCGCGCTAGGCCGCAACTGGCTCTATTAAATACGCTCGAGGCCAGAGGGCTAAACCCTAGAGATTTGGGCATAATGGGGCTTAAGGGCTCCTGGGTTGCTAGAGAACTAGGGGCTTTACACACTGAATCAGAGCTTCTGGAAAGGGCTGATCACTATCTGGACGATGCTCTGCGGCGAGGATTGACTAAGGGTGACCCTGCCATGGTAATGTATCTACTTGGAGAAATAAACAGGCGTCGAGAATCATTTTTGAGAGCTAGAGAAATGCTCACCTTTCTCGGTAATAATCCAAGGTACAGATACCCGGCTCTTTTACTGACCGTCCTGATAGAAGAAGAAGATTCCACACCGTACTGGTCGCAACATTCGCCGGAGCGAATGGAGCAGAACTCGCCAAAATTCAAGGGGCTTTTCCCACCGCTTAGAAGTATTCCGCCGAAAAAGACAGAATTCTCGCCGGATGAACTTAAGGAGGGATTGGAGCAATCCGACGGAGACGATCTTCGGAGGTTTTGAGACGCGCTCTCCCTATTCCTGATGGTCTTTTAATCAAAGTCAAAAAACTTCAAAAATGAGAACAGTTCTACAATTGCAGCATGTGGCAGTTGAAAAGGCTTGCTCAAGCTGATATTGTACGTCATCCGAGAGGAAAAGAGTATTAGAAATAGTTATTGACGGAGGAAGTGGGATGAGACCGTACTTCGAAAAGATGGCGGATATTGGAAAGCCGCTACCTGATTCTAAGATTCGCGATGGTGAAGCTAACGTAGCAAGAATTCGCGAAATAGAGATAGAGCTTGAGCGAGAAGTTGAAAAGAAGCGCTCTGCCGGGCTTCCGGAAAAGAAAATTAACGATCGCGGCCAGCTAACTGTTTTTCAGCGACTGGAACGCCTTGTGGACCCTGGGACATGGTGCCCTCTGCACTCAATATTTAATCCAGAAGACAATGAAGAAGGAAGTACCGGGGTTGTTGACGGTCTGGGAAAGATTAACGGCAAATGGGCTGTCATTATAGGTTTTGACAACAAAGTCATGGCTGGGGCGTGGGTACCTGGGCAGGCCGCCAACATTTTACGTGTTACGGATCTGGCAAAAAGATTTAGATTGCCTTTAGTTTGGCTTGTTAACTGTTCTGGCGTAAAACTCACAGAGCAGCAGGAAGTATATCCTGATCGAAGGGGCGGTGGAGCTACATTTTTTAGACATGCTGAGTTGGCAAAACTTGGAATACCAGTTCTTGCCGGAATATACGGCACAAACCCCGCCGGTGGGGGTTATCACGGCATCAGCCCTGCCATTTTATTAGCTCACAAAGACTGTAACATAGCGGTTGGCGGTGGCGGAATAGTCAGCGGAATGACCCCGAAGGGCTTCTTTGACCTGGAAGGAGCGGAGTCCCTCATTGAGGCTACCCGCCATTTCAAGGAAGTCCCGCCAGGCAGTGTGGGGATTCACCACGACCAGACCGGTTTTTTTAAACATGTTTTCGACACTGAAGAAGCGCTACTCGATGCTCTTAAAGAATATATGAGTTACATGCCGGCTTATGACCCAAGATTCTTCAGAGTAGCGACCCCAGCCGCTCCCAGATTTAAATCTGAGGACCTTAATTATATAGTCCCGATGAACCAAAAGGCTATCTATAATTTTGGAGATGTTCTGGCTAGACTGACGGACAACAGTGAACATATGGAATTCCGACCTACGTACGGTCCTGAAATATACACCGGACTTGTCAAAATCGATGGTTTTCTGGTCGGGGTCATAGGCAACAAACAGGGATTCTTGGGACAAGGTTACCCGGAATATGCTCAGTATCATGGGATAGGAGGAAAGCTTTATCGTCAGGGTCTCATTAAGATGAACGAATTCGTGACGCTCTGCGGTAGGGACCGTGTGCCTATAGTTTGGTTCCAGGATACCTCCGGCATTGATGTAGGAGATATAGCGGAAAAGGCCGAACTTCTTGGATTGGGGCAGTCCTTGATTTATTCCATAGAACAGACCAATGTGCCTATGATGCTTTTCGTGTTACGCAAAGGAACTGCCGCGGCTCATTACATAATGGGCGGACCGACCGCCAACAATCACTGCGCTTTTACTTTAGGCACCCCTGCAAGTGAAATTTACGTCATGCATGGAGAAACCGCGTCTGCGGCTTCTTTCGCCAGGCGACTCGTCAAGGAAAAGGACGCTGGCAGACCCCTGGATCCTATCATCGAGAAAATGAATGCGTTGGCCAAGCAGTACGATGATCAGTCAAGGCCAATATACTGCGCAAAAAGAGGGTTCGTGGATGAGGTCGTACCCTTCACGAAAATGAGGGATTATATGGTCGCATTCGCTGGATGCGCTTATCAGAATCCGGATTCAATTTGTCCTCACCACCAAATGGTTACTCCAAGAATAATTAGGGGATAAATGTTTTCCTTTTCGAGCGTGATGCTTATTTTTTCAGAGAAGCTTTTTAATCTTGGGCTGAAACTTAAAGGAGAGAAATGATGAGCGAAACTGAGAAAAACTTGAAAGAAGCCTTTGCAGGTGAATCACAGGCTAATCGTAAATATTTGGCTTTTGCAAAGAAGGCTGAACAGGAGAACCTGAAAGGTGTCGCAAGACTTTTCAGGGCAGCGGCGGCAGCCGAGACAATCCATGCGCACAATCATCTTGAAGTTCTTAAAGGCGTGGCGTCCACTCTTGAGAATCTAAAGGCGGCCTACAGTGGGGAACATCACGAGTTCACCTCTATGTATCCAGCCTTTCTCGAGACTGCCAAGGCGGAAAAGAACGGTGCCGCCCTGAAAAGTTTTCACTGGGCCAATGAGGTTGAAAAAGTACATGGAGACCTCTACGAAAAGGCGATTAAAATTGTTGAATCGGGCGCAGTTCTGCCAGAAAAGGATTATTATATTTGCGCGAAATGTGGATACACTGTAGCGGATTCAGTGCCCGATAAATGTCCGGTTTGTGGTGCCAAAAAGGATGAATTCTTCCTTTCTGATTAATTTATATTAGAGCCCCGCGTCGGTCCTTGTATGCAAAGATCTTTCAGAAGACGGCGCGGGTTTCCGTCAGGCGCCTTTAAAAGATTCTTAAAGCGATTTGAAAAATCTCTGAAAGCACAAGGGGGCGGTATGGAGCAAACTGTTTCAGTAAAGAACATCGGTCTCAGGGGTGTCACAGTAGCTGACACCAAGATAAGCTTTATCGATGGAAACCAGGGCATACTCATCTATAGAGGCTATCGGATTGAGGAACTAGCTGAAAGATCATCATTCCTGGAAACTGCTTCGCTTCTCCTAAACGGTTACCTCCCTACACAGGACGAATTGCACGTCTTCGAGCAAACCATCGCAGACGCTTCGGATGTTCCTGACTATATTTACGACTGCATGAGAACGCTCCCTCGTGATTCCAACCCCATGGACGTTCTCCAGGCATGTGTTCCGTTACTTGCAATCGCTGACCCTGATCTTAAAGATGAGAGTCGCGCTGGCAATGTAAGAATGGCCATGCGACTTATCGCAAGGCTGCCGGTGGTGGTCGCTGCATGGCGCCGGATCAGCCATGGTCAAGATCCTCTACCGTATGACAAGTGCCTGTCCCACGCCGGGAACTTCCTGTGGCGGCTCACGGGGGTTAAGCCTGATCCCAATATGGCAAGAGACATGGATTGCTGTCTTGTTTTACACGCTGACCACACATTTAACGCGTCCACTTTCGCTTGCAGAGAGGTTTGTTCAACCAGAGCGCACATGTATGCGGCCGTGACTGCTGGAGTAGGCGCTCTGTCAGGAAGTCTGCATGGAGGCGCCAACACCAAAGTAATGGAAATGCTCCTGCAGTTGAAGAACGAACCGGATGTTTCAAGCTGGATCAGAAGCCGTATCGACTCCGGCCAAAAGATTATGGGTTTGGGACACGCCGTATATAGGACTATGGATCCAAGGGCCAAATACCTGAAGCCAATGGCGACTCGTTTGGCCAAGGCCGAACATATGGAACAGTGGGACGAGCTTTCAAAACTTGTTGAAAGAATTTCCTTAGAAGAATTCGATAAACGAGACAAGAGTGAGATTCGACCCAATGTTGATTTCTATAGCGCCCCTGTTTACTTCATGATGGGTATACCAAAAGATGTTTTCACGCCAATTTTCGCAATATCCAGAATAGCAGGCTGGTGTAGCCATATTATTGAGGAAAAATTTGGAGAAGCTCAGGAAAAACCAATGCTCTACAGGCCTCAGGCTGAATACGTGGGTAACTATTGTGGTTTAATGGGATGCGAGTATTCTCCTTTACTGGACAGGCAGGATCCTAGCGACTAGAAGGTTATCTATACATGGAATTACAATTTGACGCATTGGTGGTAGGTTCGGGTTTGGCTGGTTTGCGCGCTGCCCTTGAAATCCCTGAAGGCTTCGAGGTCGGCTTGGTAAGCAAGGTCTTTCCGACCAGATCACATTCCGGGGCAGCTCAGGGTGGTATAGGCGCCGCACTGAGTAATGAGGAGCCTGATTCCTGGGAATGGCACATGTATGACACTGTTAAAGGAGGGGATTACCTCACCGATCAGGATGCCGCCGAAACCCTAGCAATGGACGCTGCGAGAGCAGTTTATGAACTCGAACATATGGGGGTCCCTTTTAACAGAACGGCTGAAGGTAAAATTTCTCAACGGGCGTTTGGGGGTCACACAAGGAATTTTGGCGAGGGGCCTGTAAAAAGGTCCTGTTATGCTGCCGATCGCACGGGCCGTGTAGTTCTGGACACGCTTTTCGGGAAGGCGTTGGAGAAAAAGATCCACATCTTTTCTGAAGTTTACATGATTGATCTTATAATCGAAAAGGGGCACGCTGCCGGCATAGTGACATACGATCTTGCTACCGGAGCTATCCATATAGTCAAGGCAAAAGCGGTCCTCATTGCCACTGGTGGGTTCGGACGTGTCTACAAGACCAACTCCAACTGTTTTTCTAATACCGGCGATGGTGTTTACCTTTGTTATCGCAACGGTGTGCCTCTGGAAGACATGGAGTTTGTGCAGTTCCATCCAACTGGAATTTATCCATTGGGTGTACTGGTCAGCGAGGCGGCAAGAGGTGAGGGCGGTGTTTTGAAAAACGCTCTTGGGTTCCGATTCATGCCAGACTACGCCCCCACGTTAAAGGATTTGGCCCCGCGCGATGTAGTCTCACGAGCGATTGACACCGAAATCAGGCTGGGTCGTGGTGTCAACGGCAAGGACTATGTCCATCTTGACCTCACCGATCTTGGGGCAGACAAGATTGAGGAAAAGCTTTCCGACATATCCTCTTTCGCCAGAATTTATCTGGGGGTTGATTCAGCTACTCAGCCCATTCCTGTTACTCCCACCTGCCATTATATGATGGGGGGAATTCCAACAGATCTTAACGGTAGAGTCCTTGGCAAGAATGGGACACCTATACCCGGGCTTTACGCAGCCGGTGAAGCAGCCTGTGTGTCTGTGCATGGCGCTAACAGGCTAGGCACAAACTCCCTTCTTGATCTCGTGGTTTTCGGAAGACGGGCAGGCAGGGCAATTACACAAGATGAAAAAAATCTTCATTTCTCTGATATATCAAGAGACGTTGTCAAAACATTGACTTCGAAGATAGATACAATTAAGCGCTCTAAAGGTCCGAAGCCTGCAATTTTGAGGGCAAGGATGCGGCAAATCATGACTGATTGCTGTTCAGTTTTTCGCAACAATGATGACATGGTAAGGGGGTTGGAAGAAATTCGTAGCATCAAGGAGCAATATCGATCCGTTTCGCTAGATAACAAAGCTGAAAAATTCAATACAGATCTTCTAGACACCATTGAACTGGAATCACTGCTAGGGTTGGCAGAGGCAATTCTTGTTTCGGCCATTGTGAGGACTGAAAGCAGGGGAGCGCACTATCGCGAAGACTATCCGGAACGCGATGACCATAACTGGCTCAAACACACGATGATCACAGCGGGGTCCAATGGTCCTGAAATATCTTTCAAACCCGTCAAAATTACGAAATTTGAACCCAAGGCGAGGACATTCTGATGAAAATCACACTAAGGGTTTTTAGGTTTGATCCTTCTGTTGATGAAGCGCCTTATTACCGAAACTACATTGTAGAAGCCGAGCCCTATGAGAGGGTGCTCGATTGTCTGAACAGAATAAAATGGGAACAGGACGGGACCCTCGCGTACAGAATGTCCTGCGCTCATGGGGTTTGCGGATCTGATGCTATGAAAATCAACGGTCGTTGCGCTTTGGCCTGTCAAAAACTGGTTAGAGATTGTGAGGCCGACCTGATTCTCGTTGAACCGTTGCCATCGTTCACAATTCTTAAAGATCTCATAGTTGACCTGAATCCTTTTTTTGACAAAGTGAATCTTATACGTCCTTTCCTGTTTGCGGGAACTCCCCCGGGAAAGGAGCGTTTGCAGTCTCCTGAGGAGCGCAAGAAAATGGGGGAATCGATTCGCTGTATTCTATGCGCTTGCTGCTCCGCAGCTTGCCCTGTAGTCAACGAAAATGACAATTTTCTTGGCCCGGCGCCGCTGGTTCAAGCTTTTCGGAGGATATTCGATTCACGCGACACACAAAAAGGCGAACGTTTGGATCAGTTGAACGTGGACGACGGGGTATGGGCATGCCTTAATCACTTCGAGTGTACCAGAGTTTGTCCGAAAGAGATCCCTGTGACAAAGTACATAAACACTATGAAGCGTGAGATTAAAAAGATTCAGGGATCATCTCGGGAATAATACCACCTCGCGTTCGCACGCGTAATGTGATAGAGGTTCCCCCATCTATTTGGAGGGGACCATGGGAAGGATAACAAGAGCGACTAGACATCTTTCGGAAGATGAGATTAGAGAGAATACGGGTGGCAAAGACACCGTGGATCTCTCAGAAATGGCTGGTCATATTGCATGCGACGGTTGATCCGAAACCCGCCAGAGAAATTGCTCTCCATGTTGGGGTTGGAAAGGGAACCGTTCATAATCTGATCTCCAATTACAATCGGTTTGGTCCTTCAGTCGTGGAGGGTGTTGGACGTGGGGGCCGACGAAACTCTCATTTGACTCGTGAGGAGGAGGCCGAATTCATAGCTCCTTTTATTGATTTGGCTCGGAAAGGTCAGATCGTTGTAGGAGCTCAAATTGGGAAGGTTCTAGAAGAACGAGTCGGGCGTCCACTGCATCACTCAATCACCTATCGGCTCTTGAACCGCAACGGATGGCGTAAAGTGGTTCCTCGGCCTTTTCATGTAGATTCCAGGAAAGAGGCCCAAGAGGATTTTAAAAAAACTCCCGGAGAAGATAGAGGAGATCTTAGCAGATCGTGATCCGAGGGATAAGCGGCCCGTGGCATATGTTCCCCAGGATGAGGGCCGATTTGGTCGAATAAGTGAACTACTGAGTTGCTGGGCTCCGAAAGGGATGCGACCTGAGGTCGCCCAACAAATAATTCGGGAATATCTCTATGTTTACGCTGCAGTGTGTCCTGCTCTGGCGAAAATGACCGCTCTTATACTTCCCTGGGCCAATACTGAGATGATGAATATCTTCCTTGAAGAAGTGTCCCGGGACTTTAGTGAGTTCTTTGTCATCATGCAGGTGGATCAAGCAGGCTGGCACAATTCCAAGAATCTTAACATCCCTGAGAATATACGCCTGCTACCTCAGCCAGCTCACAGTCCCGAACTCCATCCGGTGGAACATGTATGGGACGAACTCAGGGAGAAGGCGTTTCCTAACTTGGCGTTCAAATCTATCGAGGAAGTTGAGCAGGCTCTATGCAACGAGATTGTTCGTCTTCAAAACGATCCAAACCGGCTCCGGTCCCTAACAAATTTCCCCTATCTGAGAATTCCTTGTTAGACTGCACAGTGGTATAAGAGGTAGCATTTTAAACTTATTGGAGAAACGTGTGAGGACACTATGGGAAACAAATTAGGTTTGGCGTGTGAAAGACTCTCATGGAGTTGTAGTGTTCGTGTCCTTTAAACCTTCGTAAACCGTTACGATACCGAAGGTCATCTTCGAATATTCGACATTGGTAAGTCCCGAGTCTGTCATGATTTTCTTTATATTTTCCGTTTTTGGGAACGCTTCCATTGAAGCGGCCAAGTATTTATATGCCGATACTGAAGACATTATTTTAGTGACAAAAGGCATTACCGTATTAGAATAAATTCGGAACAGCGGTTTCATTACCATGCCCATTGGTTCTGTCAACTCCATGACCACTAGCTTTGCTCCAGGCTTTAAAACCCTCACTGTTTCAGAAAACGCCCTCTTGTGATCGGTCACATTTCTAATGCAAAAGACGGTTATTACTCCGTCGAATGAATTGTCGGGAAAATCCAGATCAAGACAGTTGCCTTGTCTTAAAGAAATCTGGGAGTCCATTCCGTATCGTCTTATCTTCTTCCAACCAATTTCCAGCATGCCCAAAGACGCATCTATTCCTATGACACGGGCTTTTGGACTCTGTTTCAGTATCTCAAGGCATATATCTCCTGTCCCACAACCAATATCCAGGTAGACATGTTCATTTTTTGGAGCGAGTCGTTTTACGGCCGAGTGTCTCCATGAATGATCCAATCCAATCGACAATATCCGGTTTGCTCCATCGTAGTATGGCGCAATACTGTTGAACATATCCCTGTTCTGATCCGCGTTCATCAGCGAGTCGAGCCGGTCTTCGTTCTTTTTATTAACAGACATAATCCATAATTGTTGGTACTAAAAGATTAATTGGTTGGAAATTGTAAACGTCGATCTAATGCGCGTTTCCAATCCGGGAGCTACCACGTTGCGCTGATGTCCCGGATTTGTAATCGTCGAAATTTATCTATAAGATTAAGCGGCGTCAGCGTCCCATACTGAATCATCAGTGCTTGGGACCTGAGTCAACACGGAAAGAGGAACGGCGACAACTTTCCTGTACACTTCCTTAGGTTCTTTCAAAACTCCATCTACACTGAGGAGTTGTTCGACGGATATGCCGAAATGTTTTTCGTTTTCTTTCAAATAGGGAAGGATGAGCTGCCAGTCGTCATCCTTCAATTCGGCAAGTACCCCACCATTCAGTTGTTCCTCCACTATAAGATGATGTGGATCCCTGACATAAATCGCGCCGCCCGACGCCAGAGAGAAAAGGTTAGAACCGGGATAAGGTCTGTCAAGGAACGTGACTTTTCCATCTTCGTCTATGGTTAGGCCATTCAATATAACAAATCCGCCTCCGTTCAAAGGGTCACCTGCCATAAAACTTTCGGCAAGGAAGTCAAGGGCAGTCCCGTTGATTACAACCCTAGGATGTCCTGCGGCATTTATGAGGGGGCGTCCAGCCGCATTGCCCAAAACATAGACAGATCCGCCCTTGGCACCATACATGAAGCACTGTCCTACGTCACCATGAATAACCAGTAGCCCGTCTTTCATGATTTGCGCTATCTGGTCCTGGGCGTTTCCGTGGATGTAGATTTCCATTCCATCTATGCCACTGGCCGAGTAATCACCGGAAGACCCAAACAGGTCCATTCTAACCCCTGAAGTCATGGGTCCCAACCCGCAACCCTCGAAACGCTGGCCCCTTAGATCAAAGACTATGAATTTTCTCCATCCAAGCTTATGGGCGTCGGCTAACAACACTGCGTCGCATTTGTCGCCTTCAGGGTCAAAATCTTTACCGTCTATAACCAGGATTCTCTCTACAGCGATAGGTGGACGAAGCGCCGACCTGTTAGATGCGTCTATGAGGCTGTAGTGACCAATTTTGAGAGTCTCGGTAATCTTGGGCAAAGATCTAAAAATTCGGTTAAGTCCGTCAACCACAATTTGAACGATAGCAGAACGCTTTTTGATGCCCAAAGGAACCCGTCTGTCCAGCAGTAAGGTCAAGGACTCAATTGCAATAGAGATTCTGTCTCTGCTTTTTGTTGCGCTTCTCGTCAATTCCGAGATAACCCACCGGATTGTGTTGTAATCCCAGGATGAAGCTTCCTTTGCGAATAACATAAAAATAGCGTTGGGATCGTTTTGATTTAAGGCGTCTTGCATTTTTACCGAAAGATCGTCGACGTTCTGAGGTTTAATTACTGATTGTGTGACATCCATCGGCTGTCGCTTTTCAGCAGCGACCTCTCGTCCGAATTTGTCATAACATCGGAGTTCGTATTTTCCCTGGCCTAGCTCACTGACATCGAACATAAAAGCGCCGCCATCAGATGAAGACCCCCCCCTAGCATTCCAGTATTTGTCTGCAACTGGGCTGAATCTGGGATCTTCAGATGAGATCGACCGAAGCGTCGCGTCTATGGCCTGTTTTTCGGAACATATTAATCCAATCTGCGCTTCTCCATCATATATCGAAAAAACCTGAGGTCTAAGCATTGCCGTATCTGTAATACCTATAAGTTGGAAAGTGTTCTTGTCGGGAATGTTACGAGCTATAATAAAGAACCACGGGCCATCGGGAGAAGCTTGAATATGAGTTGACTGCACGGCCTCATACAGGGCCTGTTTTTCAGGAGATAGGAGGTCGAAATCCAATTCTCCTGTCGGCGCAAGGGCTTCAATTATGACTTCCAATGGATAGCCATATATGCGATTCCATAAATCGAAGAGCATCACGCTGACTTCGGTATCAGTCATGAATTGAGGCACATACCCCCTCTGCTTCAGGTAATCACAGGTGGCGTGGTAATTAGCAAAATCTCCGTTGTGTACAAGCGCTTCATTAAGGCCGGTAAATGGGTGGGCGCCTCCTGGATGCCATACTCGACCTCTGGTGGGATAACGCTGATGAGCTATCCACACGTGGGCGGGGAAATCATCCAGTTTGTAGTAACGTACAACATTCTCGGCATATCCAACTATCTTGAGAATCATGACGTTTCGGCCATGGGAGAGTACAAACGCCTGCTTTTCTCCCAGTGAACTGTAGAACTGCTTGTTCAACCTAACCGAGTTTCGGCTTACAAATTCGTCTTCAAGCATTCTTTCGGACAAGCCTTTGAAGCCATTTTTATCGGAGAATTCCTTCAAGACCGCAGGTTTCACCCTCACAAAGGCACGCCAAATATCTGGTGGTTTGACTTCCAAACCTTCGAGATCTCGGAAGTCAGATAAATGATCCAGCACTTCTTCTTTGGCTACATCGAAGAAAGGGGTTATGAATGCGTCTTTTAGAGAGTGAATGCACTGAGGTTCGAGCAGAGCTATATGAAGCATATAGTGAGAATCCAGGATCTCACGACTCACGCCAAGTTTTTCAGGGTTCATTCCGACTGCTGCGATTCCTCCGCCTTTGCCGTTACCTCTGTTGTGCATTCTGTAAGAAGGCTCAAAAATGTGACGTCCTGCCAGAGGAATATTCGAAGCGAAACCTGTTACCCCGCAGCCTCCCTCATCCTCTCCTTTATTAACCTTTGTAAAATCCGACATACCCATTTCACGAATTCGGGATGCCAGTATCTTGTTAGCATATTCAGAAGTACGCATGTTCTAACCTCAAATCAGACTCGATCGGATGTCATCATCCGGAATGGAACTATTGTAATCCAGGTGAGCCAGGACCTCAGTTTTTCCTACTAGTTCACGAATGCTGCGGAGACCAAGCCTGAAAAGGATCTCTCTTAACTGGTCCCTCCAACAACTGAGCATGTTGATGATTCTCTGTGTGCCCCACTGAAGTTCCATCAATCCAACCAATTCTAGATCAGTTGTCGCTATGCCTCTGGCACAGCCTCTCCCACTCTCGCAGTTATGGCACCTTACGCACTCCAAGGCCACCAGTTCAGGGGTGCCAGTGACCACACCGTCAGCCCCAAGGGCTATTGCCTTGGCCACGTCAAAAGCAGTGCGAATTCCACCGGACGCTATTAATGTTATTGAATCCCTTACGCCTTCATTTACAAGAAAGTTGTGAACTTTAGGAATTGCATATTCGATAGGCATAGCAATATTTTTCTTCGCTACGTCCGGCGCTGCTCCGGTACCACCATAAGAGCCATCAAGATGCACAATGTGAGCGCCGGCATAGTATGAGCCAACGGCAACCATATCCACATCCGAAGGGGTAGACACTTTCACCGATACCAATCCCCTCGGGTTGATGGCCTTGATCCAATCGATGTGTTTCTTGTGATCTTCAACCGAATATACGGAGTGAAACGGGAAAGGGCTGAAAAGGGACGACCCAGGCACGGTCTCCCGTATCCGAGCAACCGCTTCAGTTACTTTGGGCCCAAGCAAGTGACCGCCAAGACCAGGCTTTGCTCCCTGGGCGTATTTGAATTCAACAATCTTTACGCGCTGGATGGTTTCTTCCCTGACCCCGAAAAGACCTGTCGCAACCTGGGTTATGATGTGGTCATCAAACGGATAGAGTGCTTCAGGGTATCCTCCCTCACCTGTACATGTGAATGAACCCCAAGCGGCAAATGCCCTGATTCTGCTCAACATCGTTATTTGGCTAATTGAGCCGAACGACATCCCACCACCGTAGACAGGGATAGGTATTACTATATCAAAACGCCCATCGCTTTTCTTGTTAAGTGGAACTGAAGTGTCTATCCTGGATGGATCCATATCGGGGATAGGGGGGGTGTCTGGGAATCGAAAACGAAGTTTGTCGAAACCACCATCAGATCCACCAATACGATATTCGAGGTCATTGGATGGAAGTTTACCGGTTTCGGCCATATGCCATGCGCTCATGAGCAGGTCAGGGGTCCAGCGAAAATCCCCTAGAGCTTTGGAGCTGGGATTTAACCCAACTCTTATAGCATTTACAGGACAGTTCTTGACACATCGGTTAGGTTTCGCTGCACATTCACGACCAAGACAAAGATGATCCAGAGGTTGGGCTAAACGATTCCCCTTTGTCTGAAATACTCCTTGAGGACATACGGCCACACACTTCAAACAATCGGTGCAAGCGTCTAGAACTCTGACTGTATATTTACCCAACGCTTGACCAAAACGCGAAGGGGTATGCTCAACTTTCGGTTCCGGCACTTCGTTCCAGATATTCCTATAATGCATTTATCTAAAACCTCTTAAGAATTCAGCTCGGAAAATAATTGCGCAAACGTGTCATTTTCCAGGTCCTCCCGAAACATGACTCGCCCTCTCTCCCCTCGAAGACGTCTAGCCTCACGAATCCCCATGGCTCCCATCATTTCCAGCAATTGGTTGTGCCATGCCCCGATCAAATTTACTATCCTTTGAGTGCCCCAGTTAGGGTTGATTTTGGAGATAGAAACCGGACAAGAAAGGCCATCTCTGCAGTTTCTGCATACTCTACATTCAAGGGCAATCAGAAGGGGAATGTCCACTCCGACGAGGTTTGCCCCGCAGAGAATGGACTTGACCACGTGCTCGGCCATCGCTATGCCGCCCGAAGCTATGAAAGTCACCTGGTCCCTCAATCCCTCCCTGAGGAGGCCTAAATTTATCTCTTTGATAACATCCTTAACGTGCAAGCCCTGTTTCACACCAGGCTCGTATCCATTTTCACTGGCGACGTAGTGGATAACGTCAGCCTGCAGTCTGTTATATTCCAACATTCGCCGTATGGTGTCAGGAGACGACACGGCTTGCATCCTGACCGAAACCAAAAGGTCCGGGAAATGTCTTTTTAGAAAAATTAGGGCTTCCGTTGTTTCACGTCTATCTGGCAACTCGACCATTCTAAAACCTGCCAGATCCGCCTCGTTTAACGTGTCGGCAGCAATAAGCGGCACAATATGAGTCGCAAGATCTGTATACTTACCAACTTCCTCATAAGGCATGAACACCATAGTTTCGAGTCGGGCAGCCGCTGAAACCACTGCTGACCAAACTCTGGGTGAAAGATCGCCGAAAGGAAAGACATCGAATACAATAGGTAAGGGAAGCCTTATTGAATGAGGAGCTTGTGAAAGAAGTTTCCCTTCCTTGTCGAATTCCAGTTTGTCCAAACGTCGACCCAAATCGACAACAGTCGAGATATATTCTCTCCCGTGAATTCCGTCACGAGTAGGCCTGACGATTTCACTCATGTCCGTCCACATGGAATCAAAACCGGTCCCGGAAAACTTGCCACCATATCCAGCTCCGGAAACCGGTATTTTGCCGGTGGCGGCCTGTTCCCATGTGATGGAGATGATCTCTGGAGAATATAACTCATCACCTAGAGACTCCCACTCAGGGTTTATGGTCTTGTGAATGAGTCGTTTGGGACAACCCTGAACGCAACGGAAACAACTCTTACAAAATTCGTCAATTGTGTCTTCCAAAATAGAAGTTGAAAATGAGCGATGCTTGTAAACTCCGTATACACATTCGGTTTTTACACATTTAGCACATTTGAGGCAGCCCTCTCCCCAGTCAACTATTCCAGAGCGTCCAATGACAGGGAACCTATTAGCAATAGGCTGAACATCTACATGATACTTTTTCGGCATTTTTCAACCCACCAAAGTTCTATAGCCATCGAATATAAGCGTTAAACATCAATCGATTTGACTTCGGACCCATTTACAATTTAAGCGACACCTGATGGTCTGTTACCTATACCTGCGGCTTGAAGTATTTCCGGGACCATATGTTCCCATTCAATCGCCATGAGATGAATACCTGCGACGCCGAGAATTTCTTTGACTCTCTGTATGGTTTCTACAGCTATCTTTATGCCTTCTTCCGCCTGTTTTTCCTTAGGTGTGTTCGCCATTCTGCTAATCAACTCTTCGGGAATATCCATACCCGCGACCTTTGTGGCCATATACCTGGCCATGCCAACGGTCTTTAACGGTGTGACACCCGCCAGAATGTAAGTTTTCTCAGTCAATCCCATATCCCTAGCCTGAGTCATAAATGTCTCAAATCTGGCAAGGTTGTAAATACACTGCGTCTGGATAAAGTCTGCTCCAGCGCGGATTTTCTTGCCCAACCTTATTACTCTCCAATCTAGAGGGTCCGCAAATGGGTTCTCAGCGGCCCCGACAAAAAATTGAGGAGGTCTCTGAATTCCTTCTCCTCCGATAATGACCCCGGATTCTCTCATGTCATGGGCTGTTTTGAGGAGTTGGATCGAATCCAGATCAAACACTCCGACAGCCTCTTTCTGATTCCCGAAACTCTGATGGTCACCGGTTAAGCAGAGAACGTTTCGAACTCCAAGCGCATATGCTCCAAATAGATCGCTTTGAAGAGCGATTCGGTTTCGGTCTCTAGTAACCATCTGGAGAATCGGCTCATGTCCGAGTTGTTTTAGTACTGAACAGGCCGCTACCGAGGACATTCGGACAATAGCTGTTTGATTGTCTGTCACGTTGACAGCGTCAACCCAACCAAGGAGAGATTTTCCTTTTTTGATAAGAATCTCAGTGTCCGCTCCCTTCGGGGGCCCACATTCTGCAGTCACAACAAATTTCCCGGATTCGAGCGCTTTCTCAAGTAAACTCTCAGTTTTCACTGTTTTTGATCCTCCCTGATCACGCGACGTGGTCCTCCCGAATGCGATGTCGACCAGTTAACTGGGGGCACATACTCTCCGAGCCTGTCAAGCTCTCCAATCGCCTCAAGACGTCTAATAATAAGGTCCCAACCACAGGGTGTCTCGGGGTTAATTTCACAACGCCCCCCCTTAGAACCGCCGCAAGGACCGTTCATGAGCTTTTTCGAGCAACGGGCTACCGGACATACTGCGCCAAAATAACCTAACTTACACTGGCCACAACCAAGGCAGTTTTCAGTCCAAACCCCTCGCATCTCGGTCTCACCAATGAACAGGGTGTTGAGGGCGGGAATTATCGGTTTATCTGTATAAACCCGAGCGAGGGCCTGCACACCCGCTCCGCAGCCAAGGGATAGAATAACCTCATGTTCAGGGACCTGCTCAGCGATGCCGTCAATAAAATCATCTACGCACTGCCTGTCTAGGCAAGCCTCCGATATAACCTTTTTTTGACCATCCTTGAGATATGACAGTCTCAACGCAGCGGCCAATAATTGAGTCTCTCTTGTCCCACCAGCGGCGCACTCAGCCACGCACGAGTCGCACCCAACGACCAGCATGGACGAATAACGGTCAATCATCATCCTAATTTCATTAATGTCTTTTAACTCGGCGACAATCACGGATTTCCTCCTTAATCGACTCTCTCTCAGCCTCGGAAACCACGCCGATGACACGCGGCTGATTGACCGTATCAATTAATGATACGAGTCGATATAAAAACAACCTAGGACTATTCCTTAGACTTTTTCTGGAGCTCCCAGCGCTCCAAGAGATTCGAGTTTTAACACAAACTCTTTCAAGAGAGCTTCCAGGGCTTGCTTGCTAACAGGCCAAATACGGACAAACTCAATCCTCTCAGGGGCGATTCCAATTTTTTCGAGCCAATATCTAGCGTAATCAACTCTCTTTCGGGATCGCATAGAGCCTTCCAAATATTGACAGGCCTGTTCAGCGCACGCCAACACAAGCGCTCCCCGCGCCCCTGATGCAAGTGTCTTTAAAAGAAAATGCGCCTCAATTTTTCCCGAACAGGGTATAGACACAAGATTTACATCAGGCCATGCCTTAGAAAATTCTTTTCGTCCGCCTTCCGGAAACAGGCGAAGGTTACGACAATGAAAAACAATTATTTTTTTACTCGGTATATCCATATGCACTCTATAAGATCCCTATATAAATAATGCGCGATTTTTGATAATGCCACTGCTAGAGTTCACAATTCAAGAAAATTTAAAACAATTCGAGTCAAAATCACGACGCAAATGACTGATTTTTGACCAGATTTAGTTCAGCTAACAGCCCAAAGACTTCTTTAGCTCATGCTCGCGTTTTTAATCGTGGGCAACTCATTGGTTTGAATTATCACAGTTTGCAATTGCATCAAAGATTGCAAGCATCCGACTATGATTAGCTTCTATGGAATATCGCGACGCAGTGTTTTTCGCGGCGAGAGAGGCCTTACTGAGAAAGTCCGAGTCTAGAAACCGGTTCATGGATATTGCCATCGTTTCTACATCCCTGGGGTCATCAAGGACTGAGCCGTCCACTCCGTCTGTAATAACTCCCGACGCTCCATTGTCAACGGTAGTGATTGCCGGGAGACCACAGGCCATAGCTTCCAAAACGACTAGCGAACAGGCGTCATAGAATGTAGGCAAAACGAAAACATCGCAAGCCTCGTAGTACCGTTCGGGGTCTCTTGTCGGGCCTTTGAAAATTACTGTTGATTCAAGATGCAGTTTCCGTATTAATTTCCGCAGGGAAGGTGAGGGGGATGAACCGACCACAATGACACCGAATTTCCCTTCGCCGACGCTACCTCTGAGCTTCGCGGCGGCTTCAATCAAATATCTGACACCCTTTTTTCTGAAATCATACGCCATAAAAAGGAAGATGACTTCATGAGAAAATCCAAGAGCGAGTCTGAGTTTTTGAATTTGTTCCTTTACCAAACTTTTGGCGAACCTTTGCAGGTTAACCCCATTGTAAACCAAATGAATTTGCGATGTTTCCAGATGGTAACGCCTACATATATCATTTCTGACCATATCGGATATGGCAATAATGACTGGCATGGGACTTTTCCGGAAAGGCGCGCCTTCGATCCATGCACGCGAAATGCTTTTCGGCGATACATAAGTCAAGACAGTCTTTAAAATACGAATTAATGGACTTCTCTCTGCACGGATCTTTTTAAGACTACTGGTGAAATGAACTCCACCGTGGCTTTGATAGACATTCATCTCTATCGTATTACCAAATCCAACAACAACATCCATATGCAATCTTCTTATAAGAGCCTGCTGACTAAAGGCAAAATGCAGTATCCTTAAAAAGGGTGGAATAAGCTTCGGCAAACGTGGAAGTTTATGAAAAATAGCCCCTGGAGGATTTCCATCCCAGGAGTAGCCAATCAGATGGACTTCCCATGCGTTATTTTGAAGTGTTTCCGCCAGCTCCACAGCGTATGATTCAGCTCCGCCCGAGAAACGACTAAACTTTTCAAGCGATAAAGCAATTTTCTTCATAATGGATTATCTAAGAATCTGGACGTTCGGTATGACGTCTCAAGCTGTTTTCCCAGACCTTGGCGTGTTTCAGGAAGACATAGAACGCGCTATTGACGGCAATAACCACGCCTTGCGGTCCATCAAGGACGCCAAGCTTCCAGATAGCGCACTCAAAAAATTTCGCTATTGAGTGAAAAAGCCCGAGCACCAAGTAGAGTCGAGGGAATCGGGACATGTGTTGAGATGCAAAAGCTGTTGAGAATGAATTGACAGTACGTATCTGGTCCGAAATGTCACGATAGACGTAATGCCATATAGGGTTTTTAAGCAACTGCACCGATCCATGGACTACAAGCCGCTCATGCAACGCTTCACCGATCCACCGGCCTGATCCACGGCGAACTAAACGAATTTTTCTGTCAGGAAACCACCCTCCGTGATGAATCCATCGATCTAGATACCAACTTAATCGCGGGAAAGAAAAGCCAGCAGCTAGGTTGTCCTCCATCGACAAAACGTCAAGAATCTCGCTTCGCGTCTCATCCGGGATTACCTCATCCGCATCAAGAGAGAGCACCCAGTCACAGGTCACTTTTTCTAAGGCGAACTGCTTTTGTCCGACATAACCGAGCCACGGCTGATGAAAGATCCTGGCCCCGTATGACTTGCATATCTCCAAAGTCCTATCCGAACTTCCGGAATCGACTACGACTATTTCATCCGCAAAAGAAACACTACGAAGGAGGTCCTCAATGCGATCCTCTTCATTCTTGGTGATGATGGCTACGCTGAGGCTGCGACCAATGGAAACATTATTACTGCCACCTGGACGAAACAACTTCACCTCATGATCCTAAACGAAGGGCTAAAGAAGCATCGGTTGAAATAGCATACCAGTTTGGATAGGCGAGTTAACATAATATATCTTATCGGACATTGTGTAAGCGCGTGACGATTGTTGAGATGCTGTCAAATCCCTACAGTGTTCCATTTGGGAACAATTCAACAGCCTTTTCGATGTCGGAAACTTTAAATATAAACAAAGCGCATTCGCTATCGGAAAATCCCGACCCATAGGTATAGGAAATATTGACACCAGCGTCTCCAAAAGTTTTAGAAACCTTGTTGAGGAGACCCGGCTTGTTATCAAGAATCATCCCGACAACTTCCTCGGCTTTGACTTTATATCCAGCCTTATTCAGGGATTCCAAAGCCTTGTCGGGATTGTCCGTAATCAGCCGGATCATCGAATATTTGGCGGATTCTTTAAGAATAGCTTCATAATAATCACGTGGGGCGACACGACGACCAGTCTGGCTCCTGACATCATACAGTGCAAGCAAATATTCATTCGCATCTTGAATACTCATGGCCTGGATATTGATGTGCTCTTCTTTGAGGACATCCGTAAGTTTGGCCAGCTCACCGGGCGCGTCAGCCAGCATGACTTCCAACTGTTTCTTTACAGGCATGGCAAGCTCCGTAATCTTTCATTTGACTTTATAGCATTATGCAATAGTTCCTGTTTTAAAGAAAACCTTTTCATGATAAACTTTAAAGCGTCCAAGATCGGCATTAAGGGACCCGCAAACGGCTGCAGGTCGTTTCTTAACGCGGCCTGCGGCGTCATTTCCCAATTGTTCTACGGGTTTTTATAAGGTGTCAATCTCGTCGAGATTGATTAATGGGGAAAGCACGGCAATATGGGTCGGGAACAAAACTGATGTTCGATACGGACTCTCATTCGTTAGCGCGTTACGTTAACAGGCATTTGAACCGGTTTAACGGTCTAAGGAAGGATTAGTGGAGCCTTCGGGTTTAGAAAGTTATTATCTCAGCGATTTACTAGCTCGTCGGTTATATTCTGAGACTGGGCAGCGCTTGGGCAAGGTTTCCGATCTCATCCTGGATCTGGAGAGAGCTTTGCCTGAAGTCATTGGCGTAGTCTATCGGGCTGGTTTTTCGAGGCTCCGACGTTGCGTCAAATGGGCTGACGTGATTGATCTTTCCAATTCATTGATTGTAGTTAAAAACGGATTTGACAGTCCAACAACTCTCGAAAAAGGCGCATTAGCGCAGACGGAAGTTTTGTTGCGAGATTTCCTTCTGGATAAACAAATTGTAGATGTTCATGGCGCCAAGGTTGAGCGGGTCAATGATCTAAAATTCGTTAGATCAGATGGGAAGCTGCTGCTAGTTCAGGTAGATGTTGGTTTAAGGGGGCTCCTGAGGAGGCTCGGTTTCGAAGATTCAGTCGTACGCTTCAACAAATGGTTTTTTGACTATGATCTTAAAGAGCGCTTTATTGCCTGGAACTATGTCGAACCTTTGGCTTATCCGGACCGCCTAAAACTGCAGATTCCCCAAAATCGTCTCGCTGAACTGCATCCGGCGGATCTAGCCGATATCATAGAAGACATGGATGTTCACGAGCGATCCGCTTTGGTGGAAACCTTAGATGAAGAGGTCCTCGCCGAAGCTATCGAAGAAATGGATCCCAAAATCCAGGTGTCCATCATGAGACAACTGGAACCCGATCGAGCAGCCGACATTATTGAAGAAATGTCGCCCGACGAGGCTGCGGACCTTATAGCGGACCTCCCACAAGATACTGCGACTGGAATCCTGCGGGAGATGGACGCGGAATATGAAGAGAAGCTGAAAGGCCTTCTGGCTCATGAGGAAGACGAGGCCGGGGGCTTAATGACTACTCAATTCATGGCTTTGCCACCCGACAGCACCATAGTTGAAGCGCTTGCTCACATAAGGCAACACGCCAATGAGATGGACGTGGTCTACTATCTGTATATAGTAGACGCCGAGGGCAAACTCCTTGGTGTAACAGACCTGAAGGAACTGTTATCCAACGAGATTTTCACACCTCTTGAACAAATAATGACCTCACGTGTAATTACGGCCAAGATTGACGATGGTCCAAAAGATCTGGCTTACCTTTTTGCAAAATATGGCTTCAGAGGCATACCGGTAATTGATGAAAACGAAAGGATCGCTGGGGTGGTCCGTTTTAAGGCCCTTTTGGAGATACTTGCCCCATACTTGGGGAAATAGAATCATTCAGGAATTTTTAATTGTCAAAGCTTGAACAGACTGAAAATTCTGAGAAACCAGTGTTCCGGTCCAGACTCATAAAGCTTTGGGCTCTTTTAGCCCTTATGGGACCAGGGATAATAACTTCCAACGTTGATAACGACGCTGGCGGTATAACCACCTATTCCCTAGCAGGCGCGAAATATGGGCTCAGCATGCTGTGGTCACTAGTTCCAATTACGTTGATTCTAGTGATCGTCCAAGAAATGGGTGCCAGGATGGGAGTTGTTTCCGGAAAAGGACTCTCTGATCTAATAAGGGAACGATTTGGTGTAAAGATTACATTTTATGTCATGATATTGCTGGTAATCACAAATTTGGGAAATACCATAGCTGAATTTGCCGGCATAGCCGCATCCCTGGAGATTTTCGGCATATCAAAATATCTGGCCATCCCTCTTGGCATAATGTTCCTGATGTGGCTTGCAGTGAAGGGAACTTATAGGTCCGTAGAGAAAGTTTTCCTTATCGCGTGCATTTTCTATGTCTCCTACGTCGCTGTAGGATTTATCGTTAAACCAGACTGGATTGAGGTAGTTGGCGCTATGGGGCGACCAACAATAAGGCTAGACACTGATTTCCTGTTGATGCTTACAGGTCTGGTGGGTACCACAATCGCCCCATGGATGCAATTTTATCTTCAAGCCTCTGTGGTTGATAAAGGGCTTAGGGTTCAGGATTTAAAAGCAGTCCGCATAGATGTCATAGTAGGCTCAATAGCAGTGTCAATTGTCGCGTTCTTTATCATTCTAGCGTGTGCAGCGACCCTGTTCAAGGCAGGTGTAAATATTGAAGAAGCATCTCAAGCCGCGCTCTCTCTGGAACCGTTAGCCGGGAAATATTGCACATGGCTTTTTGCCTTTGGGTTGTTCAACGCGTCGGTATTCGCTGCCGCTATCCTGCCGCTATCAACGGCTTACACGATTTGCGAAGCATTTGGATGGGAATCAAGCCTGGACAAGAAATTCTCGGAAGCGCCACAATTTTACGGCCTCTATTGCTTCATAATATTCTTCTCCGGTTTTGTGATCCTCGCCCCGAACTTACCTTTGATTTCAATAATGTACGTGTCCCAGATATTGAATGGCCTAGTCTTGCCAATCATTCTTCTTTTCATCCTCCACCTGATAAATGATAAATCCGTAATGCGAAACTTCTCTAACGGTCATGTCTTCAACATGGTGGCGTGGATTTCGGTAATTGTTTTAATAGTATTGAGCCTTGGCACAATTGGACTTACCCTAGTGCAAGGACTTAGCCCTTCAAGCTGAGCGACACCATACACGACAATATGAGATTATAATTTAAGCAAAAACAGTATATTATATTAATTAGTTAAAGTATTATATTGACTTTCAATCAGAATTATCTTATATTCCTCAACTGTGAGAACGTGATTTGGCTTTTGCCGAATTGTTCCCATTTGGACCTCTGCCCGGGTGGACACCCTCCCTCCCCCATAACCCCCCCATCCGGGCCTTGAGGTCTTTTGCATCATCGGGGTTATTCTTTTGACCCGTTTTTTTGTCTTAAGGTGGTGGTTTTTTGCCGCCACCTGCGACACAAGACTGAGTCACTGATCTATTCCCAGTCTATCTCAAACGTCAGGCCTCACACTTTAAAAACACCACCGGTATATGTTAAACGTAATAAGTGTTATCTAATTTCTAAGCAGGCTATTGGCATGAAACAATCTCTAAGTTGGTTGGTGACAGCTCTTTTCCTTATTGGAAGCGTGATCTTAGTGAGATGGTTGATGAATTCTGGGTTTTAGGAAAAGGGGGTGATTTTCAATTTATTCCCTAGACTCTCAGCAGCAGCGGGATGACTCAAATAGAATACTGACAAGACTTTGTAACGCGGGCCAGCGGGTTCTAGAATACTTTGGAAAAGAGTTACCCTATCAGCGAAGAAAGTGATACAGGGTTCGGGGTTCATGTAATTAATCAAATCTACCAATTTTTCTTTTGCCCGATTGGATTTCACCCTTCCGAGCGTTAGATGAGGGTTGAAGGATCTGGATTCACGTTTAAAACGCAACCCGTCAAAGGCGTCTTGTATTAAGGAAACCATCTTGACAAGACGGCCAGATGGTTCAGATGCGCCAGCCCATACTACACGGGGCTGACGCAGGTTCGGAAACGCGCCAATACCGGATATTTCGATTTGTAGTTGCGACTGAGACGAAACAATTGGTCGCAGAGCATTCTCAATATCCGGGATTTGAGCGCCGTTTATGTTTCCAAGAAATTTGAGGGTAAGGTGTATGGATGTGGGATTCACCCACCTAACATCCGCCCCACTCTGTTTTAACCTACTGGAGATGTTCCCCAGGAAAAAAGTCACATCATCCGGCAGATCCATGGCTAAGAAGGCCCTGATTTCTTCCTGAGTCATTTTGTATAGGTCCTTTGTTCAATGGGTTCCCTATGGATTCCCCCAGTCCATATTTCATTGTGGCTTTGTCGTAGATTTTCTTTGCTTCCGGAAGTAACTCTTTAAGATTACGAATTCTTTCCTTGTCGGTCGGATGAGTCGAAAGCCAGACGGGTATTGGCGGTTTGTCGATATTTGCCATTCGCTCCCACAAATGTATTGATTCCGAAGGATCATAACCGGCCTTGGCCATGTACAATTGCCCTATCCTATCGGCTTCCATCTCATGGGTTCGGCTAAATGGTAAAAGAACTCCAATTGTAGCCCCCAGTCCAAGGGCACCGATCACCGCCTTGGTTTTGTTATCCAAATTACCATCTTTGTCCCTGTATGTCTCTGATCCTATTGAAGTTATTCCATGAAGCGCCAATTGCTGACTAAGGCGTTCGCCTCCGTGCCGCGCTACGGCATGAGCAATTTCATGTCCTATGATAGTCGCTAGTCCGGCTTCGTTTTTAACCTGGCCAAGTATTCCCGTGTACACCACGATCTTACCGCCAGGGAGACAAAAGGCGTTTGGAATGTCCCGATCAACGACATGGACTTTCCAATCGAATCCAGGGTGATCTATTTCTTCGGCAGCCTTGCTGACACGGTTTGCAACTTTTTTTACTTCATCATTGACTTTTATGTCCTTGCACGATGGTTCTCGGGCAATCAATTCTGAATAAGCTCGGGCTCCAAGAGCATCCAGGTCCTTATCCGGCATGAAATTCAGTTGCTTCCTCCCGGAATGAGGAACAGTGGCGCAAGCGACGATCAGAGTGATGATTCCCATACACAGGGTAATTACCCAAGACTTTCTACGAACATGATCCAAGATTTGCCTTTTGTAAAAAAATAATACCTAAACCGAGTCACTAGGGGTGTTTGCCTAAAAGTAGACTAGGTGTTTGCGACTCGGCCCAGAAAAATCATTCGGCTTCAGACTCCAGTGGCCACATACCCCTTTCCGTAAGGATGGAGCGAAACACCTTCAAACCCTTATTAACTACAGGCATTCCACCGTAAATTCCGCATTGAAATATTACTTCTGCAATTTCCTTCGGTTTGCACCCTACGTTCAATGCGGCGCTAATGTGAAGTTTCAGTTCCTCTGATCTTTCGAGAACTGTAAGCGCCGAGATGGTGATAAGCTGTCTGGTTGCATGGGGAATCCTCTCACGAGCGTACATTTGACCAGTGATGAACATCGATAGTTCTCGAGCAAGATCCTTGTCAAAAGAACGCCACAGATCGAAAGGTCTTTCACCCGTGTAATTTTCGAAATATAGGCTTGCCGTTTTCGCAGTTCTGGATTTTAAGTCGTCAGTCAAGATGATGCCTCCTTCAGAATTTCAAGGCTTTCGAGCTTTGTAAAGAATATATAGAGCAATATAGCCAGCGTCAAAATTCAGCGTATTGATTTCTCAATATCAGATCGGGTTACAAACTGCAGCTCCCATAATCAATGCTCAAAAAGTTAACGTTTGTCCATCTTGTGGGACAGTCATCCTAGGTTGGCGCATGTGAAACAACAGATCCGGGGCCACGGACAATAAATATTTTCCTTGTTTTTACCTGAATGGATGTTCGAGTTCGTTCCTCTTTTAATTCTGTCATCTTTTTGCAAATCATGCAGCGGCAGAATATTCGGGGAATCGCCATACGCTAGCAGCGCCAGAGAATAGAATGTCCATACTACCCCTCCGGAACGTTCATAAGATTTTTGATTTGTGGAAAGTCCGGTTGAAGTTCAATTCTGCCAATTAAGAAATGAATTACATAACCCTATTGAATCCCAATGGTTTCTCTCAAGTTCAAATATGAAAACAATCGACACCGAAGACAGGTCTTCTCGTGGCTGGGCAACTAGCAACGTCCATGCCAATATGCGGACATATGAAATTTGCAGGCTGATAGCTTTAGAATTTAGTATGTTGAAAAGTCACTTGCCTCGGTAAACAATGAGCCCATGACTAAGGTCATATGGAGACAGAGCAACAGTCACACGGTCTCCAAGAAGCACTTTTATCCTAAATCGAGACATCCTTCCCGATAATTTGGTCCGGATACTCTTCCCATCGTCTGTCTCAACCTGATACATACCGCCTGAATGCACCTTGACCACAGTTCCTTCAACCTTTACATTGTCATCTCGACTCACTTAATTCGTATCTCCTCTCATTTTTCCATAGGTCTGCAAAGAACAATAGTAGCCAAAGCCAGACCAACCACCTTTAATTCTTTATATTACACTACTATCATTAAAAGTCTATAAAGACTGCTCCTATTTTATTCTGATGTGAAAATCAACGCCAGTTGCCGTACTCGTGTCTGACCCGTTCAAGATCCCCAGGGGTATCAACTTCAACGGAATCCATTTCCGTAATTACCACCTTGATCCTGAACCCGTGTTCAAGGGCCCTGAGCTGTTCCAGACGCTCTGACCTCTCAAAACTTCCTACAGGAAGTCTACTGAATTTCTGAAGAAAATCGTTTCTATATGCATAAATCCCATGATGCTTAAAGTACGCTTGTTTTTCCCCCGCATTTCTACAAAATGGAATCGTGGCCCTAGAAAAATAAATAGCAAAACCATCTGAATCAAAAACCGTCTTTACCGCATTAGGATGATCAATCTCTTCATCCCGAATAATTTTATATATTAATGTCGACATAGGAATCGACTCGTCTTCGATCAGGGGATCTACAACTTGCTGGATCATTGCCGACTCCACCAGCGGTTGATCTCCCTGAACGTTAACAATAATGTCTTGAGAGGAAAGTTTTAGTCGCCTAGCCGCTTCGGCGATGCGATCTGAACCTGAAGAGTGGCTCTCAAAGGTCATTATGGCATTCCCAGATTGTTCCAAAACTGCCTCGTAAATGAGACGGGAATCAGTGGCTACATAGACTTCTGACAGCAGAACGCACGATTTTACCCGCTCCAAGACGCGAACCACCATTGGTTTCCCATGAATATCCGCCAGTGGCTTGCCTGGAAACCTTGAAGATTCAGCTCGAGCGGGTATAAACCCTACTATCCGGTATGGTTTGTACATAAAATGCGGGTGGATCCCTTTCGACTAATAAAAACCATCGACTACGAGCGCAATTGATTTCAGAACTTGCTCTACAAAGTTTCCTGGGCGATCTCCTTCAGATCTGATGCAAGACGTTCAGCTGCCTCCGTAGTTGTCCGTAAGGAAACTGGAATTACTATCAAGCGTTGAAGCAAACCCTTAGTAACAGGCAGAATAGACGGACTGTAATCCACTTTTCCAGAATAATATGGTTCTCCAAATGGGAAAACTCCCGGCCAGGCAGTCTTACGATTTATCAGGTGTTCCCAGTTCCCAAGAAAATGCCAGAGATTATTCTTGAAACTAATAGCCGAGATTCCTTTTGCGGTGACTTTTTTGTGAAATTCCATTGCACCGTCAGCATCGGGCAGGAAAAAGCAAACATGAGTATTGCTGTCTCGACCATCCTCCGGAAGCGATCTCATGATGATTCCGTTGATCTTGTTCAGGGCGTTAGAAATAATTGAGTGGTTCGTCTTCTGAATCTCTAGGATTTTATTGATCCTGCCTAGCTGAGCTAATCCAACGGCTCCCTGGAATTCATTCATCCGGAAGTTGAACCCCAGAAAACTTCTTCCTTCGAGAGCCCGGCCTACATCCGGGTTGTGATCATGTCCGTGATCAGCATATTCAGAGGCAATTTTGTAGGTTTTCGGATCATCCGTGACAATCATGCCACCTTCTCCAGTTGTGATTGTCTTGTAAAAATCGAACGAAAAGGTCCCACAGTTTCCAATAGACCCTGTGATTTTTGAGCCCACAGCGGCGCCAAGGGCCTGTGCGGTGTCTTCTAAGACTTTAAGCCCGTTTCTGTCCGAAATGTCCTTTATTTGAACCATTCGGGCCGGACTCCCAAGCATATGAACCGGGACTACAACCTTGGTCCTGGGGGTTATTTTCCTCTCAAGATCAGCCGGGTCCATGTTTAAAGTTTCATCCACTTCAGTGGGAACCGGAATTGCCCCGCATTCAATTATCGCTTCAAAAGTGGCCACAAAGGTGAATCCTTGGGTAATAACCTCATCTCCAGGTTTTACTCCGAGCGAGACTAGGGCGACCTTCAAAGCAGAAGATCCTGAAGTGACCGCTTGGGCGTATTTGGTTCCCACAAACTTTGCGAATTGGGTCTCAAAATCACGTACTTTGTAAACGCCTTTTCTTTCATTTGCGAATTCGTAACGGAAGAATATCCCATTGTCGAGAACATGATTCACATGTTCACGTTCAGCGTCGCCTATTAATTCAAAACCTGGCATCAATCTCTCCTGATCTTTTCTACCGGCTGTGCAAGTGCGATAGCAACTCCGGTGAAGGTTTTTATATTTCAATGGTTCTTTGAAAATTCATTTCACTGTTCAAAAGCCGCCTCATATATCGTTTGAGCTTCTTGAGGCCCAAGGAACCTAGGATTGTTTTCGACAGGTCGAGTCACTTTTAGAGCCTCTTCAACAAGCATCGAGATGTCGGCTTCAGATATGCCCAAGTCATACAGGCTTTCAGGGACGCCAATATCTGCAGCTAGAGTCCTAACAGCATCTACCGCTGTTTGAGCCGCCCACCTTTGCGACAGCCCTTCGATTGACTCTCCCATGCTTCTGGCGATCAGCGTCAAGGACCGTTCTGCCGCGGGCAGATTGAACTCCATGACGTGTGGTATCAAGACCGCATTGGCAAGTCCATGGGGTATTCGATAATTGCCACCAAGTGGATAAGCCAGAGCGTGAGCTGCTCCGACTCCAGCATCAGCGAGAGCCAATCCACCGAAAAGACTTCCCAGAAGCATTTTCTCTCGTGCGTCAATATCTGAACCGTTGTAAACTGCCCTTCGGAGACTTTCAGATATTAGTCTGACTGATGTCAGACTAAGCGCCTCAGTAAAGACCGTAGCGGATCGGCTGGTCACGGACTCGATTGCGTGGGTAAGCGCATCCATCCCGGTAAACGCAGTTATCTGCGGCGGCAGGGACAAAGTGAGTTCAGGGTCAAGCAACGCTACGTTGGGAAAAAGAAATGGGCTGTTGATTCCGCCTTTAATCTTTGTCATTCTATGTGTAAAGACCGCAGTAAAGGTTACTTCCGCCCCTGTGCCCGCAGTGGTGGGTATCATAATGGTAGGGGCAGTCGATTTGCTCACCTTGTTCAAGCCAACATAATCTGCAGCCTGACCCCCGTTTGTTATGAGTGTAGCGGCTGCTTTAGCCGTATCCATAGCGGAACCGCCCCCAACACCTACGACTAGATCCGCTTCCATTTCTCTACCGATTACCGCCGCATCATCGGCATTATCCAGATATGGTTCCGGTTCGATCTTCAATGAGGTTTCGACATGAATGCCCGCTTTCCGGAGGGAAGTCACAGCAGCCTCTATGGTTCCATGTCGTTCAAGTTCGGGATCGGCCACCAGGAGACATTTGTGGGCGCCAAGCTCCCTGGCTACGTCACCCAGATCAGAAATAGCTCCACGGCCCGAGAAAATCTTTGTCTTTAAATGAAACATCTTTAAATTTGTTAACATTCGAACTCCAAACTTAACAGGAGAATCTAGTCATAATGTGACAATTCTATAACAAATATGGCCCACCCAATCAAGGAAAGAAAATCCTTACATTTTGGACGGCGCTATGGTAAAAAAAATATTTTCGGGAATATTTGACTTTGGAGGCATGAAACGTGCTTGAGATACTGTCTCGTGGTTTCCGAGACGCTCGACATTACTTGCAGGGAATGAGAACGCTCAACGAGGAAAACCTGGGCGAGGCCCTCAAGATTGTCCGCATGTCCCTTCTGGAAGCTGATGTCGAGTTCCAGGTGACTCGCTCTTTTCTGGACAAGGTTAAAGAGCAGGCTATTGGAGAAATAGTTCAGGTAAAGGTCAAACATAAAGATAAAAAGCTCAAGGTTTCCCCGGGAGACCATTTTATAAGACTATGTCAGGATGAACTGGTCCGTCTCATGGGGCCGGCCGATGTTTCGCTGAATTTTCGATCCAGACCCGTTAGTTCGATCATGTTAGTTGGGCTCCAGGGATCAGGGAAAACCACCACAGCCGCTAAGATAGCAAGATATCTCTTGAAGTCCGGTAAGCGGCCCATGCTTGTAGCGGCCGACGTTTATCGTCCCGCCGCTGTTGAACAGCTTAAGAAACTAGGTAAAGACCTTAACATCCCTGTTCATTCAAATGGGTCCACCAATCCGCCGGAAATATGCAAATCCGCTCTGTCTAAGGCGACTGAACTTGGGTGTGATGTAACTATATTCGACACTGCCGGTCGTTTGACCATCGACTCAAACTTGATGAATGAACTTCATCAAATCGAAAAGCTCACATCTCCAGATAATGTGCTCTTGGTCTGTGACGCAATGATTGGTCAAGAGTCGGTAAATGTCGCAAAGGCCTTCAATGAGAGTATAAACCTTACAGGTTTCATCCTCACGAAACTTGACGGTGACGCTAGAGGCGGGGCTGCCATATCCGTAAAGGAAGCTACTGGAGTCCCTATAAAATTCCTGGGTATGGGCGAAGGTCTCGACCGCCTGGAAGAATTCAGACCTGAAGGGTTGGCTTCCCGTATACTGGGATTAGGGGATGTATTAGGATTAGTTAAAGATTTTGAGGAAGTTGTCGATGAAAAGAAAGCTGAAGAAGACGCTATGCGCATGCTTCAAGGCAACTTCACACTCAACGATTTTCTGTCTCAAATTCGTACGATCAAGAAAATGGGCCCGTTAAAGGACGTTGTTGAAAAGCTTCCGTTTTTTCAGGGTGGTCTTCCTGCCCAGGCCAACTTTGACGATTATGAACTTGTCAAGATCGAATCCATGATTAACTCAATGACTCCGGGTGAACGACGAACTCCGGATCTCATTAATGATAGTCGCATTAAGAGGATATCAATAGGCTCCGGACGCAACGAAAACGAAGTCCGTGACTTGTTGATAAAATTTAAGGATATGCGCGACCTCATGAGCGCAATGGGAGGCGGCAAACTCCGTGGTCGCTGGAAAAGAATGAAGGGCCTGAAGCGTATGTTTAGCGGCGGTCTAGGAAATCTCATGGGAGGTGATGCGCCCGCTGTCCCAACGCCGGAAAACCCCTTTGGTCTCCCGGAGGTCAAGCAGGGACAGCAAGCTTCCAAGAAAAATCTCGAAAAACAACGCAAAAAAAACAAAGAAGCCAAAAAGGCGAGGAAAAAATCCCGACGATAAACGCTGACCAAATTATAACCTAAAAAGCCGATCCTTATATGTGTATGACCATGCCTAGAATTTATTAAATTGGTATGGACGAAATGTTTGAATCCGGTTCCATGTTTCGAACCTACTATATTTAGATGGAGGACAAGATGCTGTGGAAATTAATTGGAATGATCATTCTTGGAATAATTAGTGGTGGATTGAGCTACTACAAAAAGAACTTTTTTGTGAACATTTTCGATGACATTCTCGGACGAGAGGAAGACGCGGACGTAGTTAACCGAATCGGGAGGGGATTTTTCTATGGTTTCTTTTTCCCGCTGTATTTTTTCCTGCTATTGGCTGGTCTTGCCGCTCTGGTTTCCTTTCTAATCTCAGCTGGTATAATAGCTGCAATAGTTTTTGTAATGGTATGGATCACCGAAAAGATCCTCCCCCAAAAATGGATAGGTGAAGTTTGTCTTTCCCTTTTTAAGAAGATCGGACTTAAAGGCGCCGAATCGACTACCCAGCCTTGTTGTACTGTCCAATCGGATATTTATCCGCCTTCGGACAACTCTAACAAATAGAACGTTTGTCCAAAGCCAACTGGAACTAGGCGCTAGAGATCCGAATAAATAGAACCAAATATGGCGCTAAAATAGCGCTGTATTTGGTTCTAACCATCCTATCCGACGTGAATTATTTGCTCAGTGCTAACAATAGATTTTTTCCGTGTTTGCCTTTTGTGGAGAAAAATATTACCAATAGGCTGAGGTCAAGGGAAAATCCACCGCCATGGTTGGTACGGAGCGTACAACTGACCTGATGCTCCCGAAAATATTTTTCAATGCTTATTGTATCAGGCACACATCTAGGTCTTCGATCCTAATTGCGGTTAGGATATTCGTTCTGTCGGCAATAATCCTGGCAGGTTGCGTCCCAACACTGTTTCGGACTGCGAAGACTGCTGCTGAAAACACAGAAACCAAGAAACAGGAATCAACTCTAATAAAACCGCGACTGGCCCAACAGACTGCCGGTTCTGAACAGGCTCCATTCAATAACAATCAGAACTCACTAAATGAAGTCAGAGCAGATGATAAACTCATCAGTAAAGGTCATGATGAATCCAGTTCTCTTGATGTTTCCACTGCCGACCGAAAAGAATCCACGAGTCGCTCCAAATCTGAAAGTTCAAATAACAAAGATAAGGCACCAAGACGACTAATCGGTGTAGAAAAGGGAAAAGTCCCTCCTGAGTCCGAGCAAATTAAGGGTGACAAACCTAGTGACGTAAAAATCGTAGCGCCTGAGGACGCGGATTGGATGCTGTCTGACGAAAGAAAGCCAAAATTCAAGAAACATAACCATTCCAAATATGTGAAACGCATAAAAGACCTTGCAATGGAAGCTTTGCACAAAGAGTCTGACCCATTTTACGCTACGCTCTGCTGCGATTCGACCACCGATGAGTGGTCTTTGACGATATATTTCAAGAAGGCCAATAACTTCCGATACAAATCTTTAATCTGGGACCCCATTGATGATAAATGGGAAAACCAATATGAATCCGGGAACAAGCCACTTGCCGGGTGGAAAAAGCATTTGAGCTTCGTGTCCGCGGACAAGCAATGCAACCAGTTAAAGGGCGGTGATCGCAACTGATTATACCGCAAAGCTTGAGAATTTTGTTGATTTTAGTACACTAAAGGGTAAGTTCTGTAGCGAAGTTGATTTGTCATAAGGATAGGCCGATTTTGAAACACTTTATTGGGTCCATGGAGATGAGAAATGATCAACAAGTCGGCGGGGAATAAACCGGGATTGGCTTTAAAATTGACGCCATTAATTCAAAAGGGCTTTATGACAGGATTATTTTTGTTAACGTTGTTAACGGTTGGCGTAAATGATTCAGGAGGCCAGGCGCTTTTCCAGCAAACTCGTGAACAGTGTGACGAATGTTGCAAGAAGACTGGTTATGATGAGTACTATCTTGAGCAATGCAGATTGAAATGTTTTCGGAATAATGATTACTGCATGGGCCCCAAAGGAACTCACGCTGAACCAACCTCGCCCGCCAAGAAACGGGAAACTCCTGTTCAAACAAGTCAACCACGGCCTGAGCGGCCCGTAGAACAACCGGCGCCTCAACACCAGCAGGAAGTTCAGAAACCGCGGTTCGTGTGGCCCAATCCGCTCAATCTGACACCTGGCCGTGAGGGTGAAGCGGCTGCGCATATTCTGGCCTTGAACGGAATTTCACCTCAACATCCAAACTATGCTCAAGCGCTAGGAGCCATACAAGGTGTCCTCACAAATTTCGCACGAAACAACCCGTCTGGAGGCGCGTTACCGACAGCTCAATTGCAGCAGATAATATCGAAACTTCGATAAAAATGGTCAGCTTCCGTGATCAAGGGAGAATCGAACCTGAATTGCCAGGAGTTTTGATAGCTGTAATTGTGACTTTCGCCTCCCTTATCTGGTTTGGCCCGGTTATGGCGACACAAGTCCAATTGATCCCGCCTTTGACCGGGGTCAGTTGTCTATCTCCGAATCATTTGTACCCGGACTGGTGGGGAGAACCTCCGGTAAAGTCGATTAAGTCGCTCTGCATTAACCCGGGAACATGCGTAAAGTGCCATCCTGACAATACGGAAATGGACCAACACCATGCCTTCCCATGCACAACATGCCACAACGGAAATGCTCAAGTAGCCGACAAGGACCGTGCTCATGAGGGACTGATTCCTGACCCCGGGGACCTGGATCATGTCGATCAGACATGCGGAGAGTGTCACCCGGAACACGCTCACAACGTTAAGATCTCCAGAATGGCCCTTGCTCCAAAGCTGGTAAACCACACTAGGTTTTCTTTCGGAGCGCAAGATACATCGGATGCTGTGTTTGGAGTTAGAGGCCTTTCTGGGCTTAAAGAAATCCCCGTCCCAAAGTTAGATTATTTGATCTCCGGTGATCCGGCTGAGACGCCAAAACAGGGTAAGCACTCTACAACAGCCAACAAACCTGTTTTCGGGACATTGGGAGATGATCTCTTGCGGAGGTCCTGTCTGCGGTGTCACTTGTATACAAAGGGGTCCACACGTGTTGGAGAGCACAGAGGTAAGGGTTGTTCGGCGTGTCATGTTCCATATTCAAACTCGGACTCAAAAAAGCCCTATGCCCATGTCATTTCAAAATCATTGGGTGTTACCCCTTGCTTGAAATGTCACAATTCGAACCATGTCGGATGCGACTACGTCGGGCTTTTCGAAAAAGACTTCAACCGGGGTTTTCGTAGTCCAATTGTTGCCGGAGCCCAAGCCCCCACCATCTACGGATCAGAACAACACAGTCTGATGTCAGATACTCATTTCAGAGCTGGTATGGTTTGTTCCGATTGCCACACATCAGCGCAGATTCATGGGACCGGACCGGTATACAATTCGGAAGCCACACCATCACTATCTTGTGAGAGTTGTCATGTTAACTTCAGTCACCCGCTTATTTTCAAAAACACCAATGGCGAAACCGTATTAAAACGTAGGCCGGATATAAAAGTCCCTGCGTTGCGTCTCGAAATAACCCCTCACGGTGTGGATAAACATCGTAAATTGTTGACTTGCGTAGCCTGCCATGCGGCTTGGTCGTTTCAGGACTACGGGTTTCATCTTATGTTGGACGAGAGGGCCGAATACTGGATGTGGTCGATAAATGCGGCCCAGAATGACCCTCAGATTCAGAGTCTCCTACGAAAATTCGTAGGGGATTATGCGGAACTGATCCCTCCGAGAGATGGTATCAAGCCTCCTCTTCCTGAAAAGGATTGGACTCCTCCCCGGACAAGCGACTGGCTGAATGGACAGTCCAGGCCTGGCGCATGGTTTAGAGGTTTTACAATTAGAAGATGGTCAGATCCTCCTCTCGGTCTAAACGCTTCCGGCAAGGTCACGGTAATGAGGCCCATGCGTCAGTATGTAGTGTCATGGGTCAAAGCCGATGGTACGGTAGTATTGGACAGTGTTATACCTACGACCGGCTCATGCAAGCCCGCTCTTGTCATGGACCCTTACTCTCCTCACACCATCCAGGAAAAGGGTAGACAATGTCACGATTGTCACGGAAGCCCAAAAGCGGTTGGACTGGGAGATGCCCTTATCGGGACTCAGAAGTTTTCTGTTCAACCAATACTAAGCCCCGAGAAAGGATTACCTGCCGTTACTTTCAGATGGGACGCCTTACTGGATAAGAATGGGAAAGCGCTTCAGTCCAGTTCATACCCCGGAGCCGGACCTCTTGGGCCGGAGCTTTTCAAGAAACTTCTGTTTCCAGGGTCCCACTTCCGATCAGTTTGGAGCAAATACCTTGATAGATCGCGCTAGAGTCAGATTCTCTTGATCATGTAAGGCGTCTACATGCGAATCATATTGAGCCACTCGGATCTTTGAATCGAACAGCGACTTGACATGATCTGCCGCAAGGGTTTAAGTTGACACAACATCCCGTTTTGATCACGAGCGGGTAGCTCACAAAAACGAAGTAAAATGAAAATCACAGAAGAACAAGTCGAATATGTGGCGGTACTTGGCAGATTGGCCTTGTCCAATGAAGAAAAGACCAAATTCATGGGGCAGCTCGATGACGTCCTCAAGTACATGGACACACTCTCCGCTGTTCCAACGGATGACGTTGAGCCTATGACTGGGCCCATTGAACTCTTCACTCCGCTGAGAGAAGACGCGGTAAAGCCTTCTCTGCCTATTGAACAGGCGATGGCAAACGCTCCGGCGAGCGACGGCTCGTCCTTTCTTGTTCCCAAAATCATTGAGTGACCAGTTCGTTCATGAATTCTTCATAAAGGGGAAAATCGGTGTCCAACCTTTACGAAAAAACCGCTACTGAATTGGCGGGACTTTTGCTTGACAGGAAGATCTCGTCGGTGGAAATCACTGAAGCTGTTCTAAATAGGATCAACACACTGGAATCCCAGGTCCATTCTTTTGTGAATATTTATCCCGATCTGGCCCTAGCAATGGCTAAAGAGGCTGACAAGCGGATCCAAGCAGGTACAGCTCGTCCCTTGACTGGGATCCCAATTGCGATCAAAGACAACATGTGTCTAAAATCAAGGAAAACCACGTGTGGATCGAGAATCCTTGCGAATTTCGTTCCTCCATACGACGCGACCGTTGTAAAATCCATCAAAGACGAAGGCATGGTGATCCTGGGAAGCGCAAACATGGACGAGTTCGCTATGGGATCATCGACGGAGACGTCGTGTTGGGGGCCTACCAGGAACCCTTGGGATACGGAAAGGGCCCCTGGCGGATCAAGTGGAGGATCTGCCGCTGCCGTGGCCTGTGGTCAGGCTACAGTGGCCTTCGGGTCCGATACGGGTGGCTCAATTAGACTGCCGGCGTCGTTTTGCGGGGTTACCGGAATGAAACCCACTTACGGCGCAGTCTCGCGGTTCGGATTGGTAGCCTACGCTTCAAGCCTTGACCAGATAGGACCTTTCGCTCGTGATGTTTCGGATATTGCGTTACTTCTAAATCTTCTTTGTAAACATGACCCCATGGATTCCACTTCGGTTCCACTCCAGCATCCGGATTTCACAACTTTCCTTGATAAGCAGGTATCAGGAATGACTTTAGGGGTTCCTGTTGAATTTTTTAATCAGCTGGGCAACGAAGATGTGGAACGGAGTTTGTCGGAAGCAAGGAGGATTTTAGAGAAACTCGGTGTAAAATTCGTCGAACTATCCCTGCCCTCTCTAGACTATGGGATTGCGGCCTACTATGTGATAGCGCCCTGTGAGGCTTCATCGAATCTTGCCCGGTACGATGGTGTGAAATATGGCCATCGAGCAGAGCAATTCGACAGCATGATAGACATGTATTGCAGAACCAGAGCGGAGGGGTTTGGCCCGGAGGTCAAACGCAGAATAATGCTCGGGACATATGCTCTTTCCTCGGGTTATTATGACGCTTATTACCTCAAGGCCGCCAAGATTAGAACACTCATAACCAGAGACTTTAAAAAGGCGTTCGAATCGTGTGATGGAATCTTCTGCCCAGTAGCTCCTGCCCCAGCTTTCAAAATCGGGGAAAAGATTGATGACCCAATACAAATGTACTTGACTGATGTTTTCACCATCCCTGTAAACATGGCAGGGTTGCCTGGCATCTCCTGTCCGGCAGGGTTCTCCAGGGAGGGGCTCCCCATAGGTATGCAGCTCATGGCGTCCCACTTCCAGGAGTCGAAACTGGTCCAGTTAGTCTCAGCATTCCAAAGAGAAACCGATCATCATTTGAAACATCCAGCCATATAGGAACAGAATAATGGAATTCGAAGCAGTAATAGGTTTGGAAGTTCACGCTCAACTTCTAACCAACTCCAAGGCGTTTTGTTCGTGTACAACCAAGTTTGGGTCCGAGCCCAATTCTCATACCTGTCCTATTTGCCAGGGAATGCCAGGTTCTCTGCCGGTACTCAACAAGAAAGCGCTTGAATACACGGTGTTGATGGCAATTGCTTGTAACTGTCAAATCAACACCGTAAGCCGGTTTGCGAGAAAGAACTACTATTATCCCGATCTGCCCAAAAACTATCAGATATCCCAGTACGAACTTCCGGTCGCAGAGCACGGATGGATGGATGTGGATACATCATCAGGAGTCAAAAGAATCGGCATAACACGTATTCACATGGAAGAAGACGCCGGAAAGCTTATTCACGACGAGCGCAAACCGATCTCATATGTTGATCTCAACAGGACCGGGGTCCCTCTTATAGAGATAGTCTCGGAACCGGACATAAGGACTACTGAAGAAGCCGCCGCCTACCTCAGGTCCTTGCGTTCCATCCTGGTCTACCTGGGGATATGCGATGGAAACATGGAAGAAGGCAGTTTCCGCTGCGACGCAAACGTGTCTATCCGCCCTAAGGGACAAACTAGTCTCGGGACCAAAACCGAACTAAAAAACATGAATTCCTTTAAGAATGTTCAAAAGGGTTTACAATATGAAATTGAAAGACACACTGAGGTCTTGAGAGAAGGTGGCGCCATCGTGCAGGAGACGCGACTTTTCGACCCATCGACTGGAGCGACTGTGTCAATGCGAAGTAAAGAGCAGGCCCACGACTATCGTTATTTTCCAGACCCGGATCTCTTGCCTCTTAAGGTTGAACCAGACCTGATCGAAAAGATGAAACTCACATTGCCGGAACTACCACGTCAGAAACGGGACAGATTTGTCGGGGACCTCGGGATACCCGAATATGACGCGTGGGTCTTAACTGCGGAACGCTATCTGGCTCAGTTTTTTGAAGACACTGTAGCCATCTTTCCCAACCCCAAGGCAGTCAGTAACTGGATAATGACCGAGTTCATGAGAGCCGCAAAAGGACAGGATCCCGGAATAATTTCTTCACCTGTTACTCCCACCGATTTAGCCAAACTTTTGAGCATGATCGAAGAAGGAACAATCTCCGGAAAAATTGGCAAGACCGTTTTTGAGGAAATGTGGGTTTCACGGAAAACCCCTGATCAAATAGTTAAAGAAAAGGGTTTGTTACAGGTTTCTGATGTTTCTGAACTTACGGATGTGATTAAAAAGATCCTGACTGAATATCCCGGGGAGGTGTCACGTTATCTGGCAGGCAAGACCCAGTTGCTGGCCTTCTTTGTCGGTCAGACAATGAAGGCTACCAGAGGTAAGGCAAATCCTCAGATGGTCAATGAAATCCTGGTGGCTGAACTGAACCGACTGAAGGACTAAATGAGACCCATTCCGAAACCGTGCAATGGCCTCATTTTGCTCGGGACTTTTCTTCTTTCTTAGGTCGTTTTGATGTAGGCCTGGGCTTGACGGGTTTACGAACGGCTTCTTTGATCTGAGGTTTTGGTTCTGCTTCCGGCCCTCCCATTTTTTCCAATTGATTGTCGAACGCCTTCCATGATGCGGCAAATTCACCGGCTTGACCTTGTAGGCCACTCAAAGCTTCCTTGGCCTCCAGAAATGCCTGAAGTGATCTGAGTTCTTCTGTCATGTCGACTTTCCAGGGAGATTTGGGATCGGTCTTGGTCAATCTTATCAGCCGGGTTCGTCCCTTGAGGGTCCTGACCTGCAATAGCGTCAGTCCTTCATCCATTTTTACCAGAGTGGGCGGGGCCACAGGGTCCAATATGTTTAACAACGCCGTTTTCTCAGGCGGCTGATCCAACTTGTACCGTTCGTCGATCTCTTTGACAAGATTCAGGGAATCTGAGGATAGTAAATTTCTGGCGTCCTGAACTTTGTCAGCGTTCATTCTCTCACGATACAGGATAAACACCTCTTCCGGCTTCACCGGCGTAACGTCGCAACTTACCAGCAGGGAGAGAGTTACAGCCCCAATTAAAATTAAAACCAGCAGGGTCGGCTGCATTCTTGAGCCGGCGCTATATACTGATACTGAACGGCTAGATTCTGTCTTCATTTGTTCCGGTTATTCCATGCTTAGACCATTGTGGCAATGGAAACCAAAGCTTAAACATACTACCTTTTCCCGGACAGCTTTCCAATTCTATTGTACCATTATGCAATTCCATTAACTCCTTACAAATCGAAAGACCCAACCCTGAGCCGACTTCTCCGTCCGTTCCCTTTTCTCTTCCGCAATGGAAAGGTGAGAATAATCGTGATCGGTCTTGATCGCTTACCCCGATTCCATTATCGTAAACCACAACTGAAACGCCGTTTGTTACCTTCTTCGAAAGTTCGTTTGTATGGATTCGGATCATTCCACCCCTGTTAGTGAATTTTACCGCATTACTTATCAAATTATTCAGAACCCTGGTTATTTGTCCAATATCCCCTGAAACTTTTGGGAGATTTGTTTGAAGTTCAGTCTCTATTTTCAGATCCTTGGCCATAGCGAAGGGCTTCATAGTCTGAACACTTTGATTCACAGCCAGATTGACATCCGTAGGCAATAGTCTGAGCTGGGTAAGACCTGAATCGAGTCGCATCAATTCCAGTAGAGAGTTGATGAATGACAATTGCTGGTTCGCGGATTCGAACATTCTGTCCACATTTATCGAAAGGTCGGCGGGGATGTCACTGTTTTTCAAAAGGTTCATAGTGCCAAGCAAGGCTTGAAATGGCGCACGGACATCGTGTGTGAGCACAGACAGAAGTTTCGCCTGTTTTCTGTTAATCTCCTCCGTCCGCCTGCGCAATCGGTTGCGTTCAACAAGACTGTTGATCATCAGGCATATCTTTCGAGGGTCTGTATTCAAAAGTTCCCGTTTCTCAAAATAGCCGTCCGCCCCTGCTTCGAAAGCCTGATTCCAGGCATCCACGGTTTCCATGGAAGAGTTGATAAGCACGGTACTGTGAGGATCGTTCTGCTTGATAGACCTGCATATGTCTACACCATTTCCATCAGGAAACATGATGTCCAGGAGGATGACATCAAAATCACCGGATGACGATTCCATGGCGTCCTTTGCCGTTGAAACCTCCTGAATCCTGAAAGAGGAGCCTAACATGAGCCCTACCCTCTTTCTGATTATGTTTTCGTCATCGGCTATGAGAAGAGATAGCTTTTGCATGTATCATATCTCAATCGATTTTGGCAGTGTGAGGGTGAAGCAGGCCCCGTTTCTCAGGGAACTTTTGACTTCAAGGCGTCCACCGTGGGCCTTTGCGATCTTTTTGGCCAGATAAAGACCCCTACCACTGCCACCTGTAGTGAAACCCAAGTGAAAGATTTTCCCCAGATTTTCCGCTGGTATTCCAGGTCCGTCGTCTTCCACTGAACAACAAGCGTGATTGATCAATGATCTCAAATTGATTTCGACCCTTCCGCCCTGATGACAGAACTTGACAGCGTTTCTAACCAGATTGTCTATTGCCCGTCTAAGAAATCTTTCTTCACCTGCGACGAATATTCCCTGTTCATCCAGATGATTAGATTGAATCTTTACGCTTTTGTTAGCAGCTACTTCTGAATAATTTACCAAACACTTGTCTACAAGCATGTTCAGGTTTACCGGTGTCGGTCGTATCTGAAAGGAATCTGAATGGAGCCTTATAAAATCAATTCGTTCTTCCAACATGTGGGAAAGTTCTAATCGCTTGTTTTCTATTTGTTCGAGGATTTTTACGGATTCTTCAGGCGAGCCTTCCAATATTAGCCGTTTTGCGCTGTCTATACCGATTCCCATGACATCAAGGGCCGCTGACAACTCATGCCTATATAACTTTCCGACTTCTTTGTTTATTAGATTTTGATCAGTGCTATTCCTGATGAGTACCACCTGCGGACCCAGCTCGATGTCAAAATGCTTGCCCTGAGTTTCCAGGGAAATTCTATCACCAAAGATTTGCGCTGATATTGATTTGTCGGATCCCAATTTTCTGATATTGGAAACTACCTTTTCCCTGGAATACTTTCGGATCGAGTCTTCGAAGGAGATAGGACCGAACAGTGTGGCACGGAGCCAGCTTTCGTCCTGTAATGTCCTCTCTGCGGCGGGGTTCATATAATAAAGAGATCTTGCCTGGTCCACGCAAATTATACCATCTGGAGACATTTCAAGAGCTTGTCTGTCCAATTCACTGTTTTTAACTTTTCGTTCCCGTTCCTCTTTCATCTTGACGGTTTTGGATCTTTGTATGGATTCCTTGGCTAGAGGATATGTTTCAAACAGGAATCTCCTGGCGAGACCTTGTTTCGCAATATCGGACGTAAGTATGTAACCGGAGCCGGTCCGCTCGACGATTCCGGAACCGGTTAGAAGCTGGAAATAATTTCTATCCTCTGAATTGAGCCACAATTGTCTAAAGTCCTTGTCTGACAGAGGAACATAGAACAACCATGTTAAATAAAGGACTCTCGTGAGCGAGGAGAGTTCCCTGACGTCCAGAACAGACCTGACTAACTGATGGAAATCATCTGCCCCGCAAGTCGCTGGAACTTTTCTCGAAATTTCCCCACATGGGATGGATGGTCTCCAATTCCTCAAAATTGATGTTTTTGGATAACGCGTCTGCAGTGACTTCAGAAGGTCGGGAGTCATACCGTTGTTGAGGATGGTAAGGGTGCAGAGTCGTGCCAGATCTTTCAATTCTTCCGAAGTGTCTGATTTCTGTTGAAAATTTTCTATAAGGAACGGAACGGAAACCGCCGGATCAATATGGCGGAGTATGAGTATCTGCATAAAGCCCATTTCAGGGGCCTTGAAATCCTTCAAAATAGGTTCATATCCGCCTCTGAGACTCCTGTAAGCCCATAGGCAGGCAGGAGAAATAAACCCGCGAGAAAGGATTGCTTTTCTCAAGGACATTCGTTGAACTGGATTGGCCCATCTCACACCGGTTTGAATAGCCACATTCAGGGATGAACGTCCACCCGATTCTATTATATCGAGAAGCTTTACAAAAGCTTCATCAGAGAAACAAAGTGAATCCGGGCTCGAACAGAATAAATTCCTGAACTTGGAAAGTACCGTGTCGATCCTGGTTCGTTTCTCGAGTTCGATTATGAATTGGTTGAACATAATTAACTAATTATTCAAAATCACATAAAAAGTCAAGTAAACAAAGCCTTAAAAAGACCTGATTTTTTTTGAGTGATGTCTAATTTGCGGTTAGATATTCTTTCAGGATTGTTACTGGCCCCCTACTCTGATCGCGTAGAAAAGTATTATTTTGGGTCTTCACATTGTTTTTGTGTTATTGTTTCAAACAGGAGTAAAAAACTTGCGCACAGTTGTTTTGTGCCGGAATTTCCGTAACGCTGGTAGCGTAGGAGTAGCCGAAAAGTAAATTTAATTTGGTCGAGTGACTATTTTTAATCGGCCGTGCGGTGAAATTGGAACGGGAGCAGGAGGGCCGAACAGTGGAAGATAGAGAACGAATTTATGGTTTTGATACAACGGCGATTCATGCTGGTCATGCGCCTGATCCAGCGACTTTGTCTCGCGCTGTACCAGTGTACAGGACTTCGTCTTTTGTTTTCAAAGACTCGGAGCATGCCGCAAATCTTTTTGGATTGAAAGAGCTGGGCAACATTTATTCTCGAATAATGAACCCAACATCCGACGTGCTTGAACAGAGGGTGGCTTCTTTGGAAGGCGGAGTTGCAGCCTTGGCGCTAGCGTCTGGTAGCGCCGCAGTCTTTTATTCCGTAATCAATATCATTGAGCATGGATACGAGCTTCTGGCGTCCAGACACCTATACGGGGGCACGTTCACGCTTTTCCACGATATTCTGCCGCAGCTGGGTATAAAGACACGGTTCGTTGACTGTGGAGACGCAGAGGCTTTCGCAAGTTCTATTAATTCAAAGACTCGTGCGATCTTCCTCGAAACAATAGGAAACCCTGAACTGTGCGTGCCGGAGTTCTTGGAAGTCAAGAAGGTGGCAGATGGGGCTCATGTTCCATTAATTGTCGATTCTACTTTCACAACTCCATACCTTTTTAAGCCCATTGAATACGGGGCGGATGTCGTGGTTCATTCATTAACTAAATGGATTGGTGGTCATGGTACCGCTATTGGGGGCGTGGTAGTTGACGCCGGCAAATTTGACTGGACTGACCCCAAATTCAGGTTGTTTAATGAACCTGAACCATCTTATCACGGATTGAGGTTCGCCCATGATCTTGGGGAAATGAGAGAGATGGCCTATATCTTGAGGATGAGATTGGCGCCTCTAAGAAACATGGGGGCTTGCATCAGCCCGGACAACTCATGGATTTTTCTCCAGGGCTTAGAGACCTTGTCGTTAAGAATGAGACGTCATTGCTCAAACTCCCTCGCTGTGGCTCGTTATCTTGAAAAACACCCTAAAGTTGACTGGGTGAAATATCCAGGCCTGGAGTCCAGCGCATCTTTTGAACTCACACAAAAATATTTTAGAGATGGCCTGTCAGGCGGCGTTGTAGTTTTTGGGATAAACGGGGGAACAGAGGCTGCAAAAAAATTTATGGGCGGTTTAAAACTGTTTTCTCATCTGGCTAATGTTGGTGACGCCAAGAGTCTCGTGATTCATCCGGCAAGCACTACACATTCACAACTTTCCGACGAACAGCGTCTTCTTGCAGGGATCCCCAACGAAATGATCAGGTTGTCTATTGGTATAGAGGATGAAGAAGATATCCTTTACGATTTGGAAATGGCGTTTAATTGTGTATGCTAGATGATGTGATCATTCATATATAAACATCGTGTTCCAATGTTTAAGTGAATAGCTTATCAATATCAGTTTTTCAAGTCATCTAAAAGTATTAGCAGCAAGGTATGAGTTCTCAACAGCGTAAAACAAGACCGGATCTGCCCAGAAAACCTACGTTCAAGCCCTCAAGAAAACATGATCCGCATCCCAAAGAAGTTGGTTCGTTTCATCCACATATACACAGCGAGGCGGAGCTGTTGCTGTCTAAAATAGGAGTGCCTGAACAGACCCCTTTTGTCCCCGACCCTTTTCAGAAAAAGGCCCTCGAAAATATTCTGGTTAAGGATGTTTTGGTAAGCGCTCCTACAGGATCAGGCAAGACATGGATCGCTGTTGAGGCCGCAAGAAATTGTCTGACCAAAGGCCTAAAGGTTTGGTACGCCACTCCTCTCAAAGCGCTGTCAAACGCTAAAAACGAAGAATTCGGGGCTATATTTGGGACGGAGAACGTTGGCATCCTGACCGGAGATCGTAAAGAAAATTCTGATGCCCCATTAATAGTGGGAACAACTGAAATTCTCAGAAATCAGCTCTACGATTCGATGGAGTCCGGTTTGGATATTGACGTGGATCTTGTAATACTGGATGAGGCTCATTATCTCGGAGACCCTGATCGTGGCGTGGTGTGGGAAGAAGTCCTGATATATCTTCCACCTCGAGTCAGAATTCTGCTACTATCGGCCACTATATCAAATGCTACGGAAGTTGCTCATTGGCTGGAAAATATTCGGAATTCACCGTGTAAGGTGGTCCTTTCGGTAGAAAGGCCCGTTCCGCTTAATGCGCTTTTTCTGGCCCCATCCGGAGAACTTACGCCATTTCTTAGAGGAAAACGTCTTTTCCCTCAAGTGGCTCTCCTGGCCAAAAATCAAAAGAAACAAAGAAGGTCTCCATCTAACGAACCACCGGATTTCAACCGAATCCTGGACGTCCTGAGACATTTCAATCTCTTGCCAGCAATAATCTTTATGAAGTCAAGATCAGACTGCGACAAGGCTTTGGGTTCCCTACGTCCAGCGCCTTTGAAGCCACATGAGGATGGTTTCGATATAGAGCTTGACGCCTATTTGGAAGCTAATCCTGACCTGCGCACTCAGAGACACATAGATAGACTGCTGACATGTAGAGTTGGAGCGCACCACGCAGGGCATTTACCCGCTTGGCGTCTGTTGGTTGAGAACATGATGCAGGCAGGTCGCCTTGAAGCTATTTTCTCGACATCAACGGTCGCAGCAGGGGTCAATTTCCCCGCTCGAACTGTTGTAATTCTCCAGACAGACCGATTTGATGGAAGGTCCTTTGTTGACATGACTGCTACCGACTTTCACCAGATGACGGGTCGAGCTGGTAGGCGCGGCAAAGACATAGCCGGTTTTACAGTTATGGTCCCCGGAAAATTCTTCGATATATCGGTGGCGCAAGAGCTTTTGACCTCCAGCCCCGAACCGCTGCGTTCACAGATAGCTATAAATTTCTCAATGGTTTTGAATCTACTTTTATCTCACGATCCCGCCGGAGTAATAAAACTGTTGGAACTATCTTTTGCGTCATATTCACTGAATCAGGCACGCGCAAAGAAGGTGAAAACCAAACTGGTTGAGCAGTTTTATCTTCACATGGGTTTGCTAGAGGAGTTAGGCTACCTTGACAAGGATGGAGCCCCGACCTCTGATGGTAAGTGGGCTGCAAAACTGAGGCTAGATCAACCTTTATTAATAGCCGAACTAATAAGAAGTGGAGACCTTTCGAACATGGACCCTACCGGCCTGGCGTCATTGATTGCGCCTTTCGTTGTCGATAAGGACCGTGAGATTCAACTAAGTCGCGAGTTATGGAATGATACCCGAAAGCTTTGGAAACAATTTCGCAATATCATACAGAAGCTGAAACCGCTGGTAAATTATATGATAGATAAGGGATTTGATTTTCCTCCAGTTTCGTTCTGGCCTTGCGCTGCGACCTTTTTGTGGGCAAGGCAGGTAGAATGGGATGAATTGATCGAAAATCTATCCGCCGATGAAGGCGATCTTGCCATGATGTTATTGAGAACCGCAGACCATCTGCGACAAATTGTAGGGCTTGAAGATGAACAACCGGCCTTGGCGAATGCGGCCAGAGAGGGAATTTCCCTGATCATGAGACCTCCAATAATCTGAAACTGCGACATCAGTTTTGGGACCCACTCTCTTCCGTAATGTCTCTTGCTGGCGTTTTAATTACTTTGAGATAAACACCATCTTTCATAAATGACACATCCGGCCCTAGCGCAAAAACATTCCCGAGCTTATCGTTTTTGAGGACCATCTCAAAGTATTGATCGCTTAAAAATTTGATCTCTTTTATTGGCGTTGAAGGTTTTGAGCACAATTGAGACCAACAGCCATCTTCGTACCTGAACACCATGGATCCAACCCTCCTAAATCCCCTCGGGGTAACATCCGAAGGAACAAAAGAAGTCTTATATTTCCATAGTGAGTCCGCAAAGAGTTTCCCAAATTTCGGTGAGGCGTCATAAACCGTGAAACCAAATTTGGAACTCAATTGTCGGATTTGCGCTTCGCTCGTCCGGTCTTCTTCCCTCATCCTCTCAAGATCGAGCATACCGGCCATTTTACGCATGGCCCACAGGGTAGGAATAAAGTCGAAAGAAGTTTCTTCCGTAGGCACATCAATTTTCTCAACTAGGTCTCTGACTTTACCTCCTATCTTCCCTTTGAGAATTACAGGCTTTCTACCCAATGCTTCTTTGTCGTATCTGCCAAAGACGATGACACTTTCATGACCGATGATATCAGGCGCCGGTTCTGGAATGAAACTTTCAGTGGTCAACCCTTTTAGGTTGATGGTAAGCTCGGTTACTTGAGGTGATATGATATTGGAAAGCCATCGAGAAACGGAAGTGTCAAAATTCTTGCGGTCTGGCTCTTGCAGCATTGCGCCTCCCGTTATCCTGGCTATCTGGTCGAGGGTCGCCACGTCCGGAGATTGTCCCATGGCTATTATGTATATCCTGGTTTTGGCTTTGTTGAAGCGTTTTACCACATCTATCAACGATTCAGGCGTTGTCCTGCCTATAGTAGCTTTCCCGTCGGTTACCAGAAGAATCATGCTCGGACGTTTTCTCGATCCAAGGATGTCAAATGCGTCCAAAATGGTGTTATACAGGTCTGTTCCTCCGCCTGGTTCGGCAGTTTCTACGAATTTCACTGCGGATAACACGTTCTTAGGCTGGGCCTCCACCAAGGAGCCAAATAACTTTTTCTGTCTGGACGTAAAACTGATCACTTCGAATTGATCTTTTGGGCGTAATTTTTCGACAAGGAGGGTGACGGCTTTTTTGGACAATTCAAGATCTCGCGGATCAACGCTACTAGAGCAATCGAGCAACAGGACCAAATCGGCTACTGGAAGTTCATTCGACTTTTTTATTGCTGGAGGCTCCACTATGGCCATGAAATAACCTTTGTTTTCGCCAGACCTGTAAAAAAGAGTCCGTAAGTTTAAATCTGATCCACCAAAAGTTGTTATAAGCCTGAAATCTTGGGGCGCTCGAAGTTCTGCTTCTTTGCAGGAAACGATCCTTCGACCAGTCGACTCGTCGTCAATATGGATATAGTTTGACGGAGAAATCGAGGTCCTGACGGTGCGAGAAATTTTAAATCTGACAAGGACCTCATAATCCCCAATCGGGTTTCTGGCGTAACGCTCACCGACCATCGGAACGGTCATATCCATTATTTCATCAGTTGACATATATGGGACTCTGTAAGTCATTTGGAACGATCTGCTCTCCCTCAAACCCAGCTTGACACCCGGACACACGATTGTGTGTGAACCACAAATGGCAAGTGGCGCAGGGTCTTGGGTTTCGCACGTAATCTTCTTCAGAAGAGGGAAGACTTCATTAGGTTTCAAAATATCGAAAGTCCCATTCTCTCCATTTGTAAGGACTTCCACTACATTGTAGGGTCCTTGAAAAGCTAAGGGAAAAACAAACACAGCATCAAGAGAGTAATCATTGTCGTTCCTGAAAACCTGTTCGGTCTTGACTTCAATATATGAGTCCGAGACGGTCAGGACCGTTTTGGAAATCAGACAAGTTGGTCTGGCTACGGGACAAAGTCTCCCATCTACTTCAGGAGGGAACACTAGCAACATTCCTCCTGCAAAACAATAATTCTGAGACAGGCCTAGAATTGACGTCCCCAGGCACACCAGAGTCAAAAATGTTCCCCCATGACAAAGCCTGAGCCCTGATCGAGCAAAAGACATGAGGCATTTATTAATGGTCGTCATTTTTGTTATCTATTCCGACTTATTGCCCAATTCCCGGTCCCAGTAATTGTTCGCAGTAACAACCAGTTCTTCGGTTGAACAGATATCCATCGCCGCTGACTCCAACGTGGATGTCGCTACTTTACCTTCAGACACCAACTGATGTCCCGCAGTCCTTATCGCATCCAGGACCCCCTTGACTTTTTCGGGGTATTTTCTGGTTAAAAGAACAGAGAATATGGCTGGTCTCAGCAAAATTCCGCAACATTTTGAATGAAAATTCTCACAAATTCTTTCGAAGTGTAAGACCAGAGGATCAAAATTTCTAAGCCCCGGATAACCACAAACAGCTATCATAAACATTTTTTTGGGGAAACTCCAGCGCAGGGGGTGCCTGATTTGGCCTGCTTCGGTTTCGAAATGAGGGTCCATGAATGTTACTAGCCGGTCTATAACCTTTTTCGCCAAACCGGGCATTCCGTCAATGTACAGTGGCGTGGCGAGCGCCAGCATGTCAGAGTCCTTGATTTTCTCTGTCAATTGATCCATGTCGTCATCATAAATACATTTCCCCGGTGTTTTTGCGTAACATGAAAAGCAACCTATGCACGGGCTAATTTTCTTTTGCGCCAAGTGGACAATATCTATTGTGGCTCCAGCTTCTTTGGCCCCGACAAGAAACGGTGTGAGAACAACCTGAGTATTTCCTGACTGCATTCTCGGAGAGGCGTTTAACACTAGGATCTTCATTTTAGCTCCTGCTCCTTATTGATGTTGTGTTAGAATAATGTCATATCAATTTAGCTCTTAAACCCACTAAAAAGAAACAGTATTGCAAAAAAACGCCGGATGGAATTAAGAGGTAAGCTATATTGCGCAAGTGTGTGAGGTCTTGCAAATGGCTGGAAAGAAATTTCTGAATCCTATATCTAAAATAGTCATATGTTTGGCCGGCGTCCTGATCTTGGGCTATTTTGTACATACGCCCCTCTATGAGGCAATTTTCTCGAACGGCCCTTGGGACACGGTCCTTGTTGCTAGGTTGGTTGTCATGATTGCTTTTGTGTACCTGTTGGCGCAAAGCCTGAGAGAATTGTCAAATCGCGACTCAACCTGAGAAGGCGTTTCAACATGAATCAGAGCGTCAAACTTATGTCATTTCAGACACTAGTCTGCACCCTTAAAATCGTTTTATTCATTAATCAAATCAACAAGATATTATTTTAGCTTAAAAACCGGTCTTGACTCAGTTTATCCCTCCTGTATTACTCTGATAGAGGCTTGCAACGTCTCATATATTCTCCGTTCCATTTTGCTTTTTCCCAAGCTGAACTGTTTACCAAAGGAGAGAGCGTCATGACAATCTCACGCCGGGAATTTCTTTTAATCTCAGGCGCTGTTGGAGCAGGGCTGGCTCTTTCAAAACTCGGAATCGACACATGTCCTGTCAAGGCATATGCTGACGAGTTGAAGAAAGTCGACATAGTCAAATCAGCCAGGCAGACAACTACAATTTGTCCATACTGCGCTGTAGGTTGCGGCCTAATCTGCAGCGCGGACATCAAATCCGGTAAGATAATGAACATCGAGGGTGATCCTGATCATCCTATTAACGAAGGCTCGTTATGCTCAAAGGGGGCTGGCCTTATCCAGACAACCGCGAACAATCCCAACAGACTGAAAAAAGTCCTTTATAGGGCGCCCAATAGCGATAAGTGGCAGGAAAAGTCTTGGGAATGGGCCCTCACAGAGATCGCTAAACGTGTAAAATCAACGCGGGACAAGAACTTTATCGAAAAGAACTCTAAAGGGGAACCTGTAAACAGAGTTGAAGCCATAGCCCATGTCGGAAGCGCAGCTTTGGATAACGAGGAACTGTGGCCTTTGCAGGCAATGATGAGAGCTTTAGGCCTGGTTTATATAGAACATCAGGCCCGCATATGACACAGCGCCACAGTACAGGCTCTGGCAGAGTCTTTCGGGCGCGGCGCAATGACGAATCATTGGATTGACCTCAAAAACAGTGACTGCATTCTTGTTATGGGCAGCAACGCTGCCGCCAACCATCCAATCTCCATGAAATGGGTCCAGAAAGCCAGAGACAAAGGAGCGACCCTAATATCAGTCGACCCGAGGTTTACTCAAACATCGGCAAAAGCGGATCTATATGCTCCTTTGCGGTCCGGGACCGACATACCTTTTCTGGGAGGGATGATCAAATACATACTGGATAACAATAAGTACTTCAAAGAATACATGGTGGATTATACAAACGCCTCTTTCCTTGTTGGCCCCAAGTATGATTTCAAGGATGGGCTATTTTCGGGTTATGATCCCAAAACCCGGACATATGACAAAAGTTTCTGGGCCTTTGAAAAGGACCCGGACGGTAAGGTAAAGCGCGATAATACCCTCCAGGACCCAAGATGCGTTTTTCAATTGCTGAGAAAGCACTATTCCAGATACACACCTGAAACAGTTTCTTCAATTTCCGGCACACCTGTTCCGGAATTGCTTAAGGTCTACGAAGCCTATTCTTCAACAGGAACCAGGGATAAAGCCGGCACGATCATGTACGCGATGGGTTGGACCCAACACACGGTTGGGGTCCAGAATATCCGGGCAATGTGTATAATTCAGCTTCTTTTGGGGAACATGGGAATTTCCGGTGGCGGAGTTAACGCCTTACGAGGGGAATCCAATGTTCAGGGATCTACGGATCACGCCCTGTTGTTCCATATTTTACCTGGTTATCTGGCTTATCCGAGGGCCAACCGGACTAACCTTGAAACATATCTTAAGGCCATAACTCCTACTACCAAAGACCCCATGTCTGCCAACTGGCCGCAAAATCTGCCAAAATACTTCGTCAGCCTAATGAAATCTTTCTGGGGTGACAAGGCGACGAAAGAAAATCAGTTTGGCTATGAATGGCTTCCCAAGCTGGATCTTGGTCAAAATTGTTCATGGTTAAATCTCTTTAACGCCATGTACGATGGAAAGATTAAGGGCTTTTTTGCATGGGGTCAGAACCCAGCGTGTTCCGGAGCAAACGCGAACAAAGTGCGTCAAGGGTTGGCAAAACTTGACTGGATGGTGAACCTCAACATTTTTGACAATGAAACAGGATCCTTCTGGAAAGGTCCGGGCATGGACCCCAAGGAGATTAAAACAGAAGTCTTCATGTTGCCTGTTGCGGCGTCAGTCGAAAAGGAGGGGAGTATCACCAACAGCGGTCGGTGGGCCCAGTGGCGGTACAAAGCTGTGGATGCGCCCGGAATGGCCAAACCCGATGGCGACGTCATTGTTGAGTTGTTTGACAAAATCAGGGCACTCTACAAAAAAGGGGGAAAATCTCCAGAGCCCATTCTCAACTTAAAATGGGATTATGTTGACGAGAAGGGCCACTTCGATCCTCACAAGGTGGCTAAGGAAATCAATGGTTACTTCCTGAAGGATGTCAAGATAGGCAATGTAGAGCACAAGAAAGGTTCGTCAGTACCCGGTTTTGCCCTGCTTCAAGCTGATGGTAGCACATCTTCGGGGAACTGGATCTATAGCCAGAGTTACAATGCCCAGGGCAATAACATGGCGCTACGCAAAAAGGACGACCCAACTGGTTTAGGGCTATATCCTCAGTGGTCTTGGGCATGGCCGGTAAATCGCCGTATTATATACAACAGGGCCTCTGTAGACCTGAATGGCCAGCCATGGAACCCAAAGAAACCGGTCATTAAGTGGATAGAAGGTAAAGAGGTTGACGGAAAGAAGCAACCGGGGAAATGGGTCGGCGACATTCCTGACGGGCCTTGGCCCCCGATGAGTGAGGCTGGTGGCAAGTATCCATTTATCATGAAACTGGATGGACTTGGCGCTATTTTCGGCCCTGGTCTCGCGGATGGACCATTCCCTGAGCATTATGAACCTCTGGAATGCCCTGTTCCTAAGAATACTCTGTCCTCCCAGTTTGTTAACCCCACAATAACAATATTCTCTGGATCTATGGACAAACACCTTACTTGTGATCCTCGATTTCCTTTTGTGGGAACCACATATCGTGTCACGGAACATTGGCAAACAGGCGTTATGACCCGGTGGCAACCATGGCTGGTCGAGGCTGAGCCCCAGATGTTCGTCGAAATGAGCGATGAACTTGCAAAACTTCGAGGAATCAAAAATGGAGAGAGGGTAAATGTTTCTTCGGTGCGGGGCGAAGTTGGAGCTGTCGCGATTGTGACCACACGGTTCAAGCCGTTCAAAATAGGCGATTTAATCGTCCATCAAGTCGGCATGCCGTGGTGTTTTGGATGGATGGCCCCCAAGGATGGCGGTGAGAGCGCAAACCTTCTTACTCCTAACGTGGGAGATCCAAACACAACGATTCCTGAATCAAAGGCATTTATGGTCAATGTAACTAGAATAGAAGGAGGCATGTAAAATGTCTGAAGGATATTCTATTCTTGTGGACACCTCCAAATGCACCGCATGCAGAGGATGCCAAATTTCCTGCAAACAGTGGAACGGCCTTCCCGGTACGCATACGAAGAACGAAGGAACACACGAAAATCCATTAGACCTTTCCGCTGACACATGGAAAATCGTCAGGTTCTCTGAAGGGCCTTCCCAGGATGGCAACCCATACTGGCACTTTTTTTCGGAACAGTGTAGGCACTGCTTGTCCCCCGGATGCATGGCTGAAGCCGAAAACGGTGAAATAATACAGGATGAAAAGATCGGCGCGGTGATCTACACGCCAAAAACAAAAGACCTCAATTATCAGGCCACCCGCGATGCTTGTCCCTATGACATTCCGCGTCAGGACCTAAAAACCAAACAACTTTTCAAGTGTACAATGTGCTTTGATAGAATCACAAACAACATGATCCCGGCATGTGTGAAATCCTGTCCCACAGACGCAATGCAATTCGGAGATAGGCCCAAGGTTCTTGAGATGGTCAAGGCCAGAGTTGAAGAGTTGTCCAAAAAATTTCCCAAAGCTAAAGCCATAAATCCTGAAGACGTAAGAGTCATTTATATTGTTAACGATGATCCTCAGAAATACTGGAGGCTACTGCCTTCCCCAGGTTATTGAGAAGTTACGCGGCAGGTAAATAACCTGCATAGAATCATTGGTTATTCCTAGAAAGGAATTTGCAGCCCCGGAAGTCATTTAGGCCTCCGGGGCTTTTTTTTTACAAGTTCCCGGGATATTATCCTAAGATTCAAAAAGAGCTTGGAACACCCAACTCAAATTAGGAGGGACAAAATGGTCTCAGATGAGACTCACAATAAAACAGCAAAATCGATTAAAGATTCATTGGAGTGGATTAAGATAGGGATTCCGCAGTTAACCGGTGTTGTGGAAGCTTTTGAGGAACTCTTGGTCGTAAAATCTATTGCGAAATCCCAGATCTCAACTCTAGGTTTCTCAAGTGTTGAAATTGACCTGGTCAGGTTCTCCCAAGGCGTGCCCGTCTTGGACGATAGGAAAATCGAAGTAAACAGGGACTCATTACGAAAGGTGGCTCTGCTAATAATCCCTGCGATAAAAAAGGGCTTCCCCAAGATGGCTGATGATCTCAGCCGCCTGGAGTCTTTTGTTATCGATGACGAAACTGCAATGGAACAATTGCAACCTGCCCTTGAATCGGGATCATCGACAATTCTCGGCGACATGGCTGTCAAGCTGGGCATACCCGTGGAGACCCTGCAATTTGTTTGTTCTGAACTGGTAAAACCTTTCGCAGAGAAAGTTAGAGAGACAATAGCGCCGATGATTGAGGGTCAGAGTTGGCTCAAGGGGTACTGCCCCGTTTGTGGCGCCTGGCCAACAGTGAGTGTTTTGAAAGGTAATGAGGGCCGCAGATTCTTGAATTGTGCCGTATGTGGTCATGAGTGGAACTATATGCGGATTCAATGCCCTTTTTGCGAGAATAGCGATACCACAAAGCAGGAAATTATTTTTTCTGAGGACAGGAAATTTGAGTATGCGGAGCTATGTCACTCTTGCAAGAAATATATAGTAGGATTGGACACCAGAAATTTGATAAGTATTCCGCATCCCTCCACAACGCCTATAGAGTTGATTTATCTGGATATATTGGCCCAGGAGAGGGGTTTCACTCCCGGAGCGACTGTTTCGATGTTCAGGGACCTGACGTTGTAAATTTGGTCCTGACCGCGTTAATTATCACATTTTGTAAAACTTGAATAGTTTTTACAACGCGTATATAAAATAGAGTTGGCTTTATGAGGATCATTGCCGGCAGACTAAAGGGCCTGCGACTAGCTCTCCCTGCAAAGGCGAAAATTAGACCTACCGCAGAACGAGTCAGAGAGGCCCTTTTTAGCGCTTTGGGATCTGCGGTCTGTGGAGTAGACGCGCTTGATCTCTTCGCAGGATCGGGTTCTCTTGGGCTCGAGGCTTTAAGCCGTGGAGCCGGATCAGTGACTATGGTCGAAAAGGATTTGAGGTTGGCTCGCAATCTCGCTGGATTCTGTGCTGGTCTCAAAATGTTCGACAGTGTAAAAGTGTTAAACATGGACGCAGGCAAATCCCTGGATTACCTGTCGTCGCGAAACATGAAATTCGGTCTGATTTTCCTGGACCCACCCTATGATAGTGACTGGATATCGATATTGTTGTCCGACGTGTCATTTCTGGGTCTGTTATCTCCCGGGGGACTTATAGTTGTAGAGAGAACCAGTTTGTCAAAAGACATTCAAGACCATGAAAGTCCTGAATTGGAAACTACTTTCTCCAGACAATACGGGACCACCATGCTGGAGATACTTACATCCGTTAACTCGGAGTTGAGTTAAGTTTGGGGTTTTATTAAAATTATGGGCAAAAGGATCGCAATTTATCCAGGAACCTTTGATCCCTTTCACAATGGGCATCTGGAAATTATCCGTCGTGCTTTGGGCGCGTTTGATCAAATAATTGTCGCGTTAGGTTTGAATCCCGAAAAGGAAACTCTCTTTTCACTTGAAGAACGCATGGACATGATCAGAAACAGTGTAAATGGTGACCAGCGAATCCAGAGCGAATGTTTTGAGGGGCTTCTGGTCCGATATGCGGAAAAAAGGAAAGCGTGCGCAATAATTAGAGGCTTGAGGGCCGTTTCCGACTTTGAGTACGAATTTCAGTTGGCCTTGATGAACCGCAAACTTAGCCGTAAGATTGAAACTTACTTTCTCATGACCGCTCACAGATATCTTTATGTAAGTTCTAGAATAATAAAGGCTACAGTCTTTGCCGGTGGGTCTCCGGAGGGTTTGGTGCCCGACTATGTGCTAGAGGTCCTTCGGAAAAAATTCCCTATGATTAAAATTTCCCACGGCAAGACAGGCAAATGCAGGAGTTAATATGAAAAGAGTTTTGTCTGAAAGGGCCGCTCAACTAAAACCATCGGCCACTCTGGCGATATCGGCCAAAGAGAAGGAACTTAAGAGTCAGGGAATAGATGTAATAGGATTTGGCGCTGGAGAGCCTGATTTCCCTACACCTCCCAGAATTCGTGAAGCAAGTAAAAGGTCTCTTGACCGTGGAGAAACATTCTATACACCGGTAGCCGGAACATTGGAACTTAGGAAGGCCGTGGCGCACAGGTTCCTCGAAGATTATGGGCTAGAATACAGACCTGAGAATATAGTTGTCTCCTGTGGCGCCAAACACAGTTTATACAACATTTTTCAGGCGATCGCCGGCCCGGGGGATGAAGTCATTTGTATGGCCCCATACTGGGTTTCGTATCCTGAGATGGTATCCCTTGCCGGAGCAAAGCCGGTAATTGTCGAAACCTCTGAAGCAAACATGTTCGAACCTGACATCAAACACATAGCATCCAGGATAACTTCTTCAACCAAGGCGATCATACTCAACTACCCCTCGAACCCGTCCGGCACGATGTATTCTGAAGAATTTCTTGGACGGCTTGCAGGTCTGGTCGCGGACAGGGACCTGTTGGTTATCTCAGACGAGATTTACGATAAACTCCTTTTTGACGGCAAAAAGTACACCCCCTTTGCGACCTTTCCGGGAATGAAGGCCAGAACAATCACTGTCAATGGGGTTTCAAAGACCTATGCGATGACTGGACTTCGAATAGGCTACTTGGCCACAGACAACATGGAAATCGTAAAAGCCACGACCAACATTCAGAGCCAGTCGACTTCAAATCCCTGCAACACTGCTCAAGCAGCCGCAGTAGAGGCCCTTTCCGGCCCTCAATCGGAAGTATTGGAAATGCGCGGGATCTTTGAACGTAGAAGAGACCTCATCATTGATCTTGTGAATCAAATACCGGGGCTCTCAGTGCTAAAACCGGATGGAGCGTTTTACGCTTTCGTGAATGTTTCCAGGTTAATCGGCAAATCCGGCGTCTCCGGTTCAATCGACTTTGCCAGCTATCTGTTGGAAAAACATCATGTCGCATGCGTGCCTGGAGCGCCATTTGGCTCCGATGATCATGTTCGTCTTTCGTTTGCCACAAAAGAAGAGATCATCTCTGAAGGCATGGGAAGAATCAAACTGGCTTGCTCTGAGCTTTGAGATGGTTAATGAACAGCCACTAATTTTACTAACCAATGATGACGGCATCCACGCCAAGGGTTTGCGCATTCTGAGAGCCTTCGCACAGACTCTTGGTGAAGTTATAGTCGCCGCGCCCAATACGGAACAGAGCGCTGTCGGACATTCAATCACGCTTTATGATCCCATCAAGGCGCATGAAGTATATGACGATGGGGTTTTTTATGGATACGCGATAGGAGGAACCCCCGCTGATTCAGTAAAGCTGGCGATTCACTATCTGTTGCCCCGAAATCCCAATCTCGTTATTTCCGGAATAAACAACGGCGCAAATCTTGGAATCAACGTTTTGTATTCCGGGACAGTTTCCGCCGCTACGGAAGCGGCTATATTGGGAACGCCCGCAATAGCGGTTTCAATTGCGGCCAAGAAAAATCCTCCATTTGAGAGGACCTTTCCCTTTCTCAAACAAATTGCTCTCTGGATCCTACAGAACAATCTTCCGAAAGGTGTCGCTCTCAATGTTAATGTACCCGCTATACCTCTGGAACAGATCAAGGGAATTAAAATTACCCGGCAGTCACTCTCCCGATTCCATGAGACTTTTGAACGTAGGGAGGACCCGAGGGGGGACTTCTACTACTGGCTGTCCGGTGAATCGGCGCCCGAAGAAGAGCAAGATGATGTCGATATTTCCGCCTTACGCAATGGCTATGTGTCCGTGACTCCACTTTTTTACGATCTTACCGCTCACAAGCATATAGAAGATTTGGCATGGTCACTTACAAAGAAATAGGTTCTCCGTTATCAGCGGAAGAACTTTATGAGATCGAAACGGCCCTCGGGTACCGATTCAAAGATTCGGATCTCCTTCTGAACGCGCTTACAAGGAGAAGCTTCTGGCATGAAAACCGCACAACATGCAATGAAAACAATGAACGCATGGAGTTCCTCGGGGACTCGGTATTAAACCTGATCATCGCGCATGTGCTGTACGTGTGGTTTCCAGACGCTGAAGAAGGTGAACTTCAGAAAAAGAGGGCCAGCCTTGTAAAGCAAAACGCTTTGGCAAAAATAATGCGGCGTCTGAATCTAGCAAAATTTATAAGGATGGGCAAAGGAGATGAACGCTCCGGTTGTCGCGAAAGGGGTTCAATTCTTGCGGACACTGTTGAGGCTATAATTGCTGCGGTTTTTCTGGATGGTGGGTATTATTGTGCAGAGAAATTTATCAACACGCATTTCAGATTCATGTTGGATGATATGGAGACTTCTCGAGTTTTTGATGATCCCAAGAGCATGCTTCAGGAAAAATCTCAGGCATTGATGGGAATAACGCCTGTATATGTTTTGCTGGATGAATCAGGAGCCGAACATGCCAGGATATTCCGAATGGGCGTATATATTGGAGACTTACTTGCCGCCGAAGGCGAAGGACAAAACAAGAAAGAAGCCGCCCAATCCGCCGCCGGTCTTGCGCTTTCATCTTTTAACTGGCCAAACACTCTCGACAAACAAAAAACCCCTTAACGCGGAACATTCTTTTCAACCAGTCTGTGTACAGACGTCCAATTCAATCTTCGTGGAGAAAGGATCAAACAATGGGAAATGAAATCAGTAGACGGGAAATTATTGGCGGGATCGGGGCTTTGGGAGCTTTGGGCGTTTTATCCGGCGCATTGCCTCCGGAAGCCGTGGCTTCTTCCTTGTTATCCCATGGTTCGGTAAACCTGCTGGAATTACCAGCGCTTCCATATCCCGAAAACGCCTTGGAGCCTGTGATTGATAAGGAAACGGTAAAGATACACCATGACAAACATTTTGCTGCTTACGTAGCAGGGCTGAACAAGACTCTCAAGGATATTGATAAGGCCCGCCAGACCGGGGATTTTGAACACATCAAGGCAATGAGTAGAGACCTGGCTTTCAATGCTTCAGGTGTCATACTCCATTGGATTTATTTCAGTACTATCGGGCCAAAGGCTGGCGCCACCCCGACGAGGAAAGTGGGGGAACTCATCAAGCGTGATTTCGGCTCTTTCGATAACTTCTGGAAACAGTTCTCGGCAGCATCTAAAAATGTGGAAGCTTCCGGTTGGGGAATTCTTGCATGGGACCCTTTCAGCAAAAAATTATTCATTCTCGAAGCCGAAAAACACCAGAATTTAACGAGTTGGGGAGCTATGCCTTTGGTGGTTTGTGATGTCTGGGAGCACGCTTATTATCTCAAGTATCAAAACCGGCGGGCGGACTATGTTGACAATTTCGCCAGAATTATTGACTGGAACAAAGTAGAAGAGCGGTTCACAACCTATTGTGAAATAAAATAGTCTACAATCATTTGCCATTGCATTTGGTTGAGTTTATCGGGGGAAACCCGACAGCCTTTTAGCGGTCTCAAAAATATTCAGAGGATTATTTTCCTTGGACGACTCAGGATGCCATGAAAAAATTGGTGGCATCCTCCTGGGAATGCGCTTTTCGGAGTGGGACAATGATGACACGTGGCAATAAACTAACGCACGCCATCAAAGTGGCGCTTGTTTCCATTTCGGTGATGTCGCTGACCCTTTTCCCATGGCTTGTATGCGCATCTCAAGGGCCCCTTAAGCTGGGCACCGCAACGGAAGGCGGCGTCATGAACAAGCTGGTAACCCAGTCTAAAAACAGTGTCGATGTGAGCGCACGGGGTCATTCGGGAAACACGGCGCTGGATCAGGCCAGCGAGTATGACCACGCTGATGTGGTCCAGGTTCTGTTGGAACATGGAGCGATTCCAGACGCTACAGCCAGGGGCGGTCGTACTCCACTTATTGGCGCGGCTGAAAATGGTAATTCGCAAGTGGCTGAATTGCTCCTGGCAGGCGGCGCAAATGTAAATTTATCCGACAGAAAGGGGCGTACGCCCCTGATCGCAGGGGCTGAGGATGGACATCTTGAAATCACGAGGTTGTTACTATCCAAGGGCGCTAATGTAAACCTCAAAGATCAAGAAGGCGCCACCGCGCTGCTCAAAACGACTGATGGCGACCATCTTGAAATCTCGCGATTACTGCTATTAAATGGGGCTAATGTCAACACTGCGGATAAAGAGTGGCGGAATCCTCTTCTTGAGGCTGCTTTGCATGGCAACATGCAAATGATGCGCCTGTTAATTTCAAAAGGAGCTAATGTAGACGCCGCAGACAAGAAAGATCTAGCCACTCCCCTGATTGCTGTCATGAGACATCAGAACGCGGCATATCTTGAACTAGCCAAGCTCTTGATCGAAAAGGGAGCCGATATAAACGCTCAGGGCAGAGACGGATATACGGCGCTGCACGCCGCGGCTATCAAGGGGAACAATCCGGCGGTAATATTCATACTTGACCATGGGGTCTTGGGGATGTTGGCGTTATTCGCACCGCCAACTCTCGTTTGAATACCGAACAGCCTAAAGGGCAGAAAGTTTTCTATGAAATCACCTGCCAGGTGGTCCAAAGTTTCACCCGAGTCCGCTCATACTACGATCAGATAACCATGGCGCGGCGAAACATCAACTCAGCCCGTGAAACGTTGCGATTGACTGAAGGCCACAAGGATTATGGCGTGGGCAATATGCTGGAAGTGATACAGGCCCAGCAGGCGCTGGAAAGAGCCTGCACCGAATATGTGGTAGCGCTCGCGGAGTTCAACAAAGCGCAGTATGAATTGGCCAGAGCAGTAGGCGGTTTGCTCCCGGGAAATATGCGTTAACCCTGCCCCGCAATCCCGGGATGGTTACGAAAAAAACAGTTCCAGTGGCCGTCTTTCGGGAACGTAATTCCAAGGGAGTTTTCCCTCATTCCATTCTTTGGAAACATACAAAGCGCAGTAGCAACTTCCGTAATCTTTTACGTCGTCTTCCCTGTATGCGCACGGGCAAATGATGTCCTTGTCCTTTTCACGATTACCGGAAGAGAGCCTGCACGGGCATGACATAAACCCGTACCTGACTTTGTTTTTCAGTAAGGAATCTAAAAGGTCCATCACCTTTTCTCTGTCATTGTTAAAGTAATAGCCCTTGGGCTCCTGAATTCTTTTCAGCATTTCATACAATTGCTGGATTTCAGTTTTTTCAGGCAATTTCAATTCTCCCTTTCAAGCCAAAGTTTTTCCAAACTTCGTCAAAACAATTTCCCCAGATCTGCTATGCTGTCAAGAATATACTTGGGCGAAAATGAATATTTTGGAAGATCAGTCAGCGAGGTGGCCCCGGTCAGGACAAGGACGGACGACATGCCGGCCCTTCTCGCGAATTCTATGTCAGTATCCATCCGATCACCAACAACGAGACACTCCGAAGCTTCAACCTCCAGTCTTTCCAACGCCAATTCCGCCATATCCGTGTAAGGCTTTCCAAAAACACGATCCGGCTTTTTGCCCGCCGCTGTGGCAATTGAAGCGACAACACTACCTGCTCCCGGACTAAAGCCATCCGCCTCGGGATATGTCGCGTCAAGGTTTGTAGCCCAGAAGAGGGCCCCCATTTGAATAGCGCGGTGCGCCCTTTTCAATTTTTCATAAGTAAAATATCTGTCAAGCGCAACTACAACTATGTCGGTATCCGACGGACCGTCAGTCACAGTAACCCCAACGCCTTCGAGGCCCTGAATCAGTCTGGGCTGTCCTACGACCATGATCCTTGAGTGGACAAAGTTTTTAGCGACTTCTCTAATAAGAGCTGACGCCGAATTAATGACCTGATCTTCAGAAACCGGTAATCCAAGTCGGGTTATCTTTGTGGCCAGGTTAGCCGCCAGAGTGGATCCGTTATTTGACAAAAACAGCCACCTCACGCCCACTTCAGAGAGTTTCCTGTAAACATCGTCGGCTCCCGCTATCAACCTATCCCCGCGATTAATTGTGCCATCCATGTCAGCCAATATGGCTTTATAGCTCATTTGGGGCCCTGTTCAGCGTAAACGCTTTTCTCTGATAAGTTTTCCTGAAGTTCTCTGGATTCTAACAGCCTGAGATTTTGTTTTGCGTCCAAAAAAGCAGGGTCTATTGCCAAAGCTCTTTCAAAATCCGATTTGGCGGCAGGATAATTGCCTACCTTCAAATAGAAAAATCCTCGATTATTTAAAACAAGTGGATCATGCGAATTGAGACTGTAAGATTTCTCGAGATCAGCAATAGACTGCTCAAGTTCGCCCTTAAAAAACCTGACAACGCCTCGCATGCTAAAAGCCCGGGCTGAATCCGGTTTCAAGTTGCAGACCCGTTGCATATCGTCAAAAGCGCGTTGGAAATCTCCCTGGCGCAGATAGATCAGGCCTCGATCGTATATGACCCTCGGGTCATCGTTCAAGGTTTCCAATGCCTGCGAAAAATCGCTCGCGGCTGAGTCGAACATCCCCCGTTGACACTGAGTTTCTCCCCTCAACGCAAAAATTTCACCATCAGCAGGATCGATCTGAGAAGCTGATGTCAGATCGTTTACAGCCCTGACATATTCCTTGAGTTCCACAAGCACATGCGCCCTTTCCTTGTATGCCTCGACGAGCTTTGGATCAAGTTCTATCGCAGTGTTCAGGCTGGCCAGCGCTGCGTCAAATTCGGACCGTCGGCTATGCATAACCCCCTGAAGTAATCTACCTTCAGCGTTATTTGGCCACTTCGTCTGTACTTGCGCCAAAATCGTTTCAGCCTTGCTGAAATCCTTGGAGTGAATGTATGCCCGGGCGGATAAAATAGGTGAGTCAATATCGTCAGTCGCCGCAGGGTGACGAGACAATATTTCCAGGGCTTTTTCAGGTTTACCAATCTTTAGATAGGTGAGGACCCTGTCTTTTCTGATTTTCTCGTCATTAGGCTTGAGGGTGTCAACTTTGGTGTAATCGGCAAGCGCAGACTTGTAATCTCGAATCTTGGAGTAAACGCTTGCTCTGAATATCAGGGCGTCAGGATCTTTTGGAGCGAGGTTCACTATGGCGTTAAGATCTTCCAGCGCCTTTTTGGGCTTGCCTTGTCTCAAAAGGACTTTTGCGCGGGCATCCATTGCAGGCAAATACGATGGATCATATCGCAAGGCCCTGGTATATTCGTCTTCAGCCTTAAGAAACGCCTCTTCCTTCTCGTATATTTTCCCTCTCAGAGTATAAGCTCGAGCTGTTCCCGGTCTTGTCAGCAGGTAATTCTCCAACACCAGCGACGCTTGGTCCAGTTGGTCCACCATGGTGAGGCATTCTGCCTTTTCCAGCAAGGCTGTGGACAGACGCCTGGAGTGACTCATAGCGGAATCCAGGTCTTCCAGCGCCCGGAAATACTCCTTCATTTCCTTTAAAGCAATCGCCCGTTCCAGGTACAAAGACGCAAGCGCTTGTGTGCTAAGACCCTCTTGCTGAAGTGCTTCATCAAGGATTTCAATTCTTTTGGATGGTTCTTTGAGTTCCGAGATGCGGCTTAATACTGGATCGATGTTTTGAGCGGCGCTCAGATTACCGTCAATGACGAAATTTAGCGTGATACTAAGGATTAACAGAAGTAACAATTTTATGGGACACACTTCAGAAAATTTGAACCAGGATCGAAGGTTCTCTTCATGCCAAACAATTTAAGGCATCCTGAGTTTAATCTCTTTTACCAAGGCTTCCAGTATCTGGTCAAACTGACGTCTCATAAGCATCATATTTTCCCTCATTTGGAGAATGACCTCGACTCCAGGGATATTGACCTCAAGATCATGGACAAGATTGGAAATTATTCGAATTCTTTCAATCTGGTCGATGGTGTATATTTTCCCCTCAGACTGTTCCACAATTGAGCAACGGATGAGTTCTTCCCGTTCGAGTTCATCCAAGAAAGTCTCTTGGAGGTCGAATATCTCCAGTATCTGTTCTCTACGATAATAGTTTTCTGTCATTGTTCAATCCCGAACTCTCCGGAGGTCTGCCTCTGAATATTTAACCAAGAAGAAAGGCCATTTTACGCCGGACATTTTGACTATCCATCGTTAAAGTTTTATACCCTGACGAACATTACCCTTGTAAAAAGTATCCAGTTTTTTTGCCGCTGCCATTGCTTCCTGATCGTCAGTCTCAGGGACCTGAACGCGAACCGTGACGTAAAGGTCTCCAGGAATTTTGGTCTTCAAATTGGGCGCTCCCTTGCCTTTGAGCCGGAACCGCTGACCACCCTTAGTGCCTTTGGGAATCTTGAGGTATACAACTCCTGTAGGCGTATCCACGGGGATATCAGCGCCGTTCATGGCCTCACCTATTGTCACGGGAATCTCAACCCTCAGGGAATCGCCATCTCGTTTGTAAAACGGATGGGCGGCTATATGGGTGATTATAAAAAGATCTCCCGGTGGCCCCCCATTCCTGCCTGGTTCACCTTTACCCGCCAGCCTGATCTTTGATCCGTCTTTGACGCCTGCGGGAATGGTTACATCCATGGTTTCCACTTTCGGCAGAATCCCTGTTCCACCACAATCCTTGCATGTTTGCCCTGCCCTGCCTGTGCCTCCACAATCAGGACAAGTCCTGGTGAAGTTTACCGGTCCCTGGGAAACTCCTGTCTGGCCCGTGCCGTTGCACGTCCGGCAGACCCCATCGCCGGGGGTCCCTACTCTGCCACTGCCTCCACAGGCACCGCATGGCGCGCTGGTTTGAAGGCTGACTCTGGTTGATCCGCCGTGCATCGCAATATTAAAGTCCAGGCTGAGAGCGGATTCGATGTCCCTGCCGCGTGACGGGCCTCTTTGAGCGGCCCCTGCTCCACCAAACAGGTCCGAGAAGACATCTTCGAACCCCGAATATTTGAAGCCACCTGTGTCAAAGGATTGGCCTCCTCCGAAACCCCGAGGTCCCCGAGTCCTGGCTGATTGCTGACTCCACTGTTTATATTGCCTGGCCTGTTCAGGATCGAAGCCGCTTTTCAAGCCTTCTTCTCCGAACTCATCATAACTTTTTCTTTTTGCTGGATCTGACAACGCTTCATAGGCTTCAGATATGGATTTGAATTTATCTTCAGCCTGCTTGTCACCTGGATTAACGTCCGGGTGATATTTCCGCGCCAGCTTCCGATAAGTTTTCTTGATTTCAGATTCTTTCGCGTCCTTTTTGACGCCTAATATCGAGTAATAATCGTTACCCGCCATTTTATTTTTCCTGTCAGTTGAAAGAGACTCAAACTGAAACTTCCGAATCTCAAGTCCAGTGGGTCATTATACTGTATACCATATTACAGGCGCGGACTCGAAGTAGTGTTGAAATTACCTAGAAATAATTAATTACAGACAGCGTTTTGTCAAGCTGCGCCAAGCGGATTCGGCTTGCCAAAAATAGATCCAAAGCCTAATATGCGCCTTGAATGGATTCCAGAAAATAAAACAAAACATGATTATTGATTGTCATACTCACCTGTTACCACGTCAGGCGCAACAGGACAGAACAGTGTTTTTACAGTCTGACATCGCGTTCATGTCACTGTATTCATCGCCCAAGGCTCGGATAGTAACTACTGAGGACATTATCCGTTATCTGGACGAGTCAGGAATCGACAGAGCGATTGTTTTCGGCTTTCCCTGGGAAAACTTCGACACCGTCAAGCAAAACAATGACGAGATTTGGGATTTCCACCAGCGCTATCCCGAAAGAATTATCCCGTTTGCCACCTTTTCCCTCACCGAGAGAGACATGGCCTATAAGGAAAGCCACCGCACCCTGTCATCCGGTTTTGCTGGTCTTGGCGAGCTTTCCATGTATCAGGTGGGATGGAACCTGGCTGATTTTGAAGCGTTAAAACCTTGTCTTGCCCTGGCCATGAACTGGCAGGTTCCGGTAATCATCCATGTAAACGAACCCGTAGGTCATCAATATCCTGGCAAGATTTCAGTTGACGTTCGAGCTTTGTTCAAGACCATGAAGAGCCACCCCAATCTGGATATAATCCTGGCCCATTTTGGCGGAGGGTTCTTCATATACAGCCTGATGCCGGAGATTGGTCCAACTATGAAGAGGGTTTATGTGGATACCGCCGCAGCCCCATTCCTGTACGACAGTAGAATATTGACCGCTTCCATTCATGCGCTTGGGGAGGATAACGTGCTTCTTGGCACAGACTTTCCCCTTCTTGGTATTTCGAGATACCGGAAGATGCTGGACGAGGCCGAAATCCAAGGGTGTTTACGAGACAAAATAATGGGCGCCAATATTCTTGGGATCCTGGAACGACGATTAAAGCAATAACCTGTGGCAACGGATTTTTCAATCTTCATTTCCCCACATTGAAGGCTGTTAAAAAGCTTCAGCCTTTTACGTTAACATCTTGCCAGGTTACTTTTACACGCGCTCCTACTCCTACTCCGAGACTGTCGGCGGCAGATCTCTTGTTAATGGCGATTTCCAGTAGCCCAAAGCTATTGATCAGCGCCACAGGCTTGTGATCGGGAACATCACTGAAGGTGCGGCTCAGCTTCTTTATCCTCAAAGACCCCAGATTTATCTCTTGTATAGGTCTTTCAAGCATGTCCAAATGGATATTTACCGACAGGTTCCCGAATCTGTCCACGTGAATTACTTTGCCCTCAACGCCATGTTCCATCTCAACAACGCTAGGTAGGTTGATCCGTTCAGGATCTAAAATTTCACGGCCAATTTCGGCAAAATCCTTTCCTTTGGAAAGATGGGCTGCTACCGGAGCGAAAATGTCTCTTCCATGAAACGTGGGATGTGGCTTTAGCGCCATCAGACTCCGATTTTCAATCTCGCGAATCTCAACCAAATCATCGTTTGAATATATAAACGAGAATACCCCGTTATCCGGCCCAACAAAATAATGCCCGGAACTTCTCACTACCATGCCGCGTCGGTTTGAACCAACGCCCGGGTCGACCACAACCAGGTGTGTAGACTCAGGAGGGAAATAGCGAAAAAAGCCGTTTACAACAAGCGCCGCGTCTAGCGACGAAAACGGTTCAATATCATGGGTGGTGTCAATGAGGACAGCGTCCGGGTTTATTCCGAGAATAATCCCCTTCATCTGAGCCACGAATCCGTCCTGTTCACCGAAGTCTGAAGTCAATGTTATGATTCCAGGCACTGTGGTCTCCAAAAAGATCCTTGCGTCCACTCTAATAGATGTAGCAGATCCATGAGCTTGGAATCAACGCTATACAGCAAATTGTTGACAGCCCTACGTTCAACTGGTTTATTGACTATCAATAGTATACTTGATGTTGTTTCTTTCCCTGACGTCACAGGTCAAATTCTAATGTTGGCTGAACACTAAGTTGAACAGGTGCAACCTTCTTTCTGTGTTTATTGATCACGTTTCTTCCGTACTATTTCCGGAAGTCTGTTATTTCTGCGGATCAGGAGTTCATGCTGAAGGTTCGGTAATTTGCCCGGGATGCCGAGATTCTGTCAGATTGGTAGCGCAACCTTTCTGTAGCCTGTGCGGCCTTCCTTTGTCGACTTTCGAGGACTGCACTTCCAGGATATGTGGAAGATGTCTCACTAAAACTGCTCCTTATAACAAGGCCAGATATTGGGTTTATTATGAACAAACCGTTCGCGCAGGCGTCACAAGGTTGAAATTCCATGCGTCTCTATTCAATGTTCGTCCTATCTCCGAATTGCTCATAAGCGCCTTTTAACGGCACTATTCGGACGATAAATTTGATGCGATCGTTCCAGTCCCGGTTCACCGAAAACGTCTGGTGGGGAGGGGTTTTAACCACGTCATAACAATTTCGGAAAGGCTTTCAAAGGAAACCGGAATCGTTCTTGATAGAACATCGTTGGTTAAAAGTCGCGATACAGAACCTCAGGTGGGACTTTCCCGTGCAAGGATACTTGTAAATTTCAAGAATGCTTTTAAAGTTTCATGCGCTGAAAACATCTCAAACAAGCGGATCCTGATTGTGGACGATGTTTCGACTACAGGCGCAACGGTATCTGAGACCGCAAAAGTTGTCAGAAAAGCCGGGGCTGCTTACATCGCCGTAATGGTTTTAGCTTTAAGATCAAAGTGATTTTTTTCAAGGAGGCTTTATTAATGGCTCTAAAAACTCCAGAAGAGTTCGAAGCTCGATTACGCGATAGAAAACCAAGAGTGTTCATGAATGGAAAAAGAGTCGAAAATATTCTTGAAAATCCGAACACAAGAACCGTGGTTGAATCCAATAAGGCGAGCTACAGATGGGCTTTGGATCCAGAGTATTCAAAGATTATGAGTTGCTATTCTCCGCTCATAAACGAAACTGTCAATCGTCACACCCACGTTAGCGCCAGTGTTGAAGATCTTGTGGCGAAAGCGGAAGCTGGAACATTTACCGCCGAAAACCTGGGGACCTGTATCTACAGGTGTGTGGGTTATGACGCGTTCCATGCGTTGGCTTCGACAACCTGGGAAATGGATAGGGACCTGGGGACGAACTATCATTCAAAATTTCTTGAATACCTTAAAATGGTACAGCGGGAAGACCTTTCAGTGGCCGGAGCATTGACAGAACCCAGAGGACACAGGATGAAACGGGCAATTGATTGGCCTGATCCTTATCTGTCTCTTAAAATAGTAGAAAGGAACTCGGACGGTATTGTTGTGAGAGGGGCGAAGATCAATATCAGCGGAGCTTACGCGTGTGACGAACTGGTAGTGTTGCCTCAAAACGCCAGAATGGAAAATGAGGCCGATTACGCTGTGGCGTTCGCTGTGCCATCCGACGCTGAAGGTATTACTTATGTTTGTCAATATTCGCCCTACTCCGCTGAAAGAGAGTTGGCCGACAACATCGATGAACTTGGCAATCCATTGTTCGGGCAAAGAGAAACAGCGATGGTGGTTTTCGACAATGTTTTCGTTCCGTGGAATCGTGTGTTCCATTGCGGCGAAACAAAGTATTCGCTGAATTTTGTAGTCAGGTTCGCGCGAACCCATCGCATGACGTGTGGAGGCACATGCAAGGTCGGTTTTATGAATCAGATTATCGGCGCTTGCAGACTTATCCAGGAATATAAGGGCCTTGAAGAAGTCCCACATATCAACGATGAGCTGACTGAAATGGTAGTTCTGAGGGAAACCGGACGGGCGTGCGGTCTTGCCGCCGCGAGACTTGGATCTGAAGATCCTGTGGGCTCAGGCGTGTTTCTCCCTGATGAATTGATGGGTAATGTTTCGAAGCTAAATATTTGTAACTCGTTCTGGCGGGTTATGGCGCTGGCCGGAGATATAGGTGGTGGATTGATTGTTACAATGCCCTCCATGAAGGAACTGCACAATCCGGAAACAAAACAATACGTTGAGGAATTCTACAGTTTTGGTTCGGATCAGCCAACGGAAGATATTCTTAAGGCCCACAAGTTGCTCCAACACTGGACGGCCGGGCAACATGGAGTAGGAACCTGGCATGGAGCGGGACCGGTCATGGCGCAAAAAATCATGATCCAACGAATTGCGAACTATGATCACGAAAAGGACTTGGTAAAGAAACTCCTGGACCTTAAAGGCGATTAGCTTGGGCTAAAAAAGTTTTACGTCACTGCGAGAAAATTTACCCGATCGAAAAACGGAGGACAGCCTTAATCCAATTTGGAAGAGGGCTGTCTAATGTTCTTCTATGAATTAGTCAAGGTCTCTTTGAGAAACCATAAACAGCGTCCAGCGCCTTGTAGGGACTGACCTGCGCCCCATACTGCGAGATGGGATAGCGAATACCCCGCTTAAACAATGTTTCAAGGTTATGTACAATCCGGGCGCAGTCCTCAGGCGGCAAGCCAAGCGCCAATTCGTCGTCAGCGGTATGCCCGAATCTTCTTTCTCCATAGCAGGGTATTGACAGAGCGGGCTCTCGATCCACGAAGCATCTACCAATGACGTCGGAACACGAAGTCTCTCCAACCGAGTAAAATGTTAGTCTCTTAAAGTTATCGAATTGAATTGCGTTTATCATGATGGACATTTGGGCCGGGTTCCCGTAGATAAGCACAAGATCAGGCTCAAATGGATCGTAGGCTAGTGGAGCCAACATGAAGGCATTATATTTACCGTAAGGAATGCGCTGTATAACCTTCTCACAATTGGCGGCGTCCTCTCGTTTCTCGAGCCACACCTTACTGCGCATTTCTCCACTGGTGACAAATTCGTCGAGTTTCGACAAGCCAAGAACAGATGCGCATCCCGGTGTGACCAGGTCGTCCGCTGTCCCGCCGATAGTCCAGTCAAACGTCCTTACGATTGTTATTAGCTGGCATAAAGAGAGCTTTTCAGAAGGTCTCCGAAGCCATTTGTTTTGATCAAGTTCCTCGATTTTTTCAAGCAGTTTTATGCCTACGGGAAATGTCTTGAGCCGCAGAAATTTCTCCATTCCCCTAGTCCATTCCGACCATTTGATATTGTTTGATTCCATAACTTGATTACTACCCTTTCGTTATGAACGTTACGGATTACCGGTCTTATTTGCATCGTTCAAGTGAAAATCTACGATTCACAATGGCTGTGATCAAATCCCGTTCGTTCCTGATCTGGGCTTCGAAATTTGTCACACAGGTCCCGACGGCTTCTTTGGAATGAGCGTCACTGCCACCAACTTTAATGATACCTAACGCATCAGCCACCTGACGGGCAAAGTCGTTTTCCTCATCGGTAACTTTGCCGTTACAAATCTCTAGGGCGTGTACTTGGGATAAGGTTGGGTTCTCCAATGCGTCATTTACGTTCATTTGAAGTATTCCAAATCCGAACAGAAGAAATCCTCTGAAAGGATGGGCAGCGATTGCTACGGCGTCATTAACGTCTACGATATGTTTTAGCTGTTGGGGTGTTACCAATCCTTTAGGTTCGGCGTCAATTCCAAATACCAGGATGTCTCCACCGGTTGTGGTTACCTCAATTCCTCTAAATACTGCGATGCCGTGTTTCTGGCTGAGATTGTCCGCCAGTTCAGGACTCCACACACGATTGTGCTCAGTGACGCAGATCCCATCCAACTTGGCTTCAACAGCCGCTAACATCATTTCGTCAGGGGTCATCTCGCTACACGAAGACATAGGACTCGTATGGCAGTGTAGGTCTATTCTCATCAGTCAGGACCCTCATAAGTTGATTCAGTTAATTTTAGCAAGACCTTTCAAATCAGGGTGGTCTTTAAAAAAGTCCTCAATGAAACCAGCCTCGTCCAAATTTGGAGTCGATTCCATAGCGGAGCGCAAATTGTTGGCGAGCTCGGACCTGGCGAGGCTACGAAGACAATCAATCATCAACGCGGCCATATGCCGACAGCCGTTCCGGCCTAGTTCCTTCTTTATTTTCCCCTCGATCTGGCTATCAATTTTCCAGCCTTCCGACCGGAGAAAAATCTTTTCCGCAAGAATGCACTTTACTGTAGTGAATCTTTTCAGTCTGGCCTGAATTGACTCTATCGTGAGACTTGGCCAGTCAACCAGAATTTCACATTGCATAGCGTATAGTTCGTCTTCCAACACGCCTGAAATGACTCTCTTGTCAGCGCCCTGTTTCTGAACACCGCAGGATTTCATTCGTCTATACATGGGCATGGTTGTTGAAATCAATTTTGAGTCTCCTTTCATTCGATATTCTGAAAAGCCGCGCAACTATCTTTAAGCCGTGGATTGGCACCCAGGACCTTGATCATTTCTGGACCAATAACTACGTCATTCAAAAAAATTCTCGGGCCGTCGCTTGATACTCGAATTTGTTCACCGCCCTTTTCGGCAGCCTTGCCAAGTTCAGGAACCGTGAGACCGTTCACAAGCATTTCCATGGCTTCTAAAACAAGGTCGGCTATCCAGTTTGATCCGTTGGTGCCACCAACGAGTTCTCGAACTATTTTTGTCATGCCCGGACCGACTCTAACTCCTAAAAGCTTCGCCGCAACCGAGGACATGTCCGGAATAACACCCAGGACATCTCTTTTAACAAGAATTTCCGATTTTCGGATATCCAGAGTGGGGGCCTTTATTTCCAATAGGATGGAAACTTCGAGGAGATTATCTCCTGCATCAAGCTCTACTTGCCACACACCCGGTCCTAGCTGGGTAACAGTTGTCAGGCTGTTCTTCTGAAAATCGAGTATCATGTCATTCACCTTTACTAATAAGAACTGATGTAATGTTAAAAAGTTGGTTGACCTCTGCTAAAGTGAATAAAACCTAAGGACTAAATCAGGATGCGAACCCCTATTATAATCAGGACTATCGCGCCTGCCCGTTCAGCCCACTTGCCTAGACTCTTGCCTACGTGATGTCCGATCTTCATTCCAACTAAAGTCATCAATGATGCGGTAACACCGATGATCAAAACGGGAACCAATATTTGCATCCTGATCAGGCTAAAAGATATACCGACCGCTAAGGCGTCCAAACTCGTAGCCGCAGAAAGTCCCACAAGGCTCCAACCTCTTGTTGGATCGAATCCTTCGAGACGTTTCGCAGTGTCCCAGGATTCTTTCAGCATTTTGAGGCCAACAAAAACTAGGAGTCCAAAGGCGATCCAGTCGTTCAGCCCACCGAACATGTCGGATACACTTTTACCGCCCAACCAACCCAAAAATGTCATGAGCGATTGGAACAACCCAAAATGCCATGTCAGTCTGAATATGTTCCTGAAAGTTACCGGATTAAGACCGCTTGATACTGCGAGCGCAACAGCGAACGCGTCCATGCCCAGCGCAACAGCGACTCCTAAGAGAGTGAGACTATCCAATGCCTGTCATTTCCATGGATCGAAATGTAGAATAAGATTTAATGAACTTAACAAATTCCCCTGTGCCTCGTCAACAGACGATCCAGCGAACCACAAAGTGTGTGTAGCTCCTTTGACAGGCTGGAACTGTCGGGTACGGTAACTTCTATAGTGAATATTTTACGGTTCAGGCTAACGCCCACCAGTCAGCCTCATGGCCTTATTGGCTTCAGCGTGTCGCTTATGACCAGTAGACATTTTATCAATGAATTGATAACAAATTGAGGATGAACCAAGTAAATCGCGTTTCGCCAAAATGGTCGTCAGGTTCTTGGTGAATCTTACTACAAGAAGGTCTGAGGCCATTTAGCCCCTGTTCAATTTCATAAATGGAAGTTGAACGTTACATCGCACAGGAAGATATAAGGACAGATGGATCATCCCGGTAGTTATACCCCTTCACCGACTCACGAAGTAAGCTCATCCCTACAAATCGGAGACGATCCAATCGGGACAAACAGCTCCACTAAAGAGAAGTGGTTACTGCTATCCGCCATAATGGCCATCTTTGTTTGGCGGACGATGTTGTCAGCCTTCCTAAATCTGATACCTGACGAATGTAGTTACTGGGCGTGGTCACGACATCTTGACTGGTCCTATTTCGACAATTCAGGAATGACCGCCTACCTGATAAGGTTGTCTACTGAGATTTTTGGTAGATCAACGCCTTTTGTAGTCAGGATTCCCTTCCTTATAGGCTCATTTATTACCACTCTACTGGTGTACTTTTCTGCGACTTTGATTTCCGGATCATCCCGGGTTGGATTGTACTCCGCTGTATTCTTTAACCTGACGCCTGTATCTCTGCTAGGCGCAGGCACGGCCGTACACGACAATGTCTTGATCATGTTTTGGGCTCTTGCATTATGGTCTACAGCTAAATTTACAAGGACCGGGAATTGCTCCTATTTTTACCTAACCGGCGTGGCTTCGGGGCTAGCCATTCTCAGCAAGTACACTGGCGTGTTGATCCTACCCGCCATACTGATGTGGCTTGTTTGCTCAAAGCGGTTCCGACCGGTTTTAGGAAGGAAGGAACCTTGGATAGGCGCAATCATAGCGGTTTTTTTTACTTTGCCGATCGTGTGGTGGAATTACCAAAATGACTGGGCCTCGTTCAAACATATTCTGTTCATCGGTTCAGGACACGTCGGATTTTGGAGACGACTGTCCGATGGCTTAGGATATCAACTATCTCAGTTGCTTACTATCTCCCCATTTTTCTACTTCGCGATAATCGCCGCCATTTTCTCAACAACAATTTCTCAGCTACGCAAACGCAGTGACGACAAGTTGTTGCTTCTGTTTATGGGAACGCCTCTTCTCCTTTTCAGCCTAATGTCCTTCAAGGGGCACGCAGAAGCGAACTGGGCGGTAATGGGCTATTTGTCAACGGGTATTCTGGCTGTATGGGTCTTGTTGAATCGTGATGATCCAGCCACAATATACATTTCCAAACACTTTGGTGTTGACCGCTTCGTTCGGACAGGAACGATAACGGCGCTTTTGCTCGTCTTTGTAGTCACTTTCCACGCGTGGGTGGGACTATTTCCTGCTTTTGTCGAACGACGCATAGGGAAGGCCGACAGAATCATCTGGGAAACTCACGGTTGGTACGGATTGGGTCAATACTTGCCAGGCTTAATAAGGAATGATGATGTTATCGCCGCTGACTCATATCAACTTTGCGCTCTTCTTGAATTCAATATACCTGGTCAACCAAATATTCGGTATCTGGCACCGTGGGACAGACCAACTCAATTTGATGTTTGGAATAGGTCCTATGATGATCTAGCCGGAAAGGACATCCTTTTTGTAAGCGCAAAGCCACTGGGACCCACAAGTTCCGTGTTGATGACCATTTACGAGAATTTTTCCTCTGTTGACCAGCTCCCTCCCTACGAAGTAATGTACCACGGCGAATCGATTCGCCAAATTTACATATGCAGGGGGCACGGTTTCGACCCGTTCAAGCCTCGTCGGCTGGGCCCCAGATCACTATTTTATTCTGGACTGTAAATCAACCATGATTCGAGGCCAATGGCGACACACGATGTCCTTATAGTATGCTCAAAACAGTAGGTTTGTGCGCTTCAAGCTACAGTCCGTGATCCTTCTCCAAATCGACAATGCTTCAAACTCACTCGTGATCTTCAATGAGCCTTAGGATAAATGTTCCATCTTTGCGTTCGTCTAATGTCAGCCCATAAAACTTGAGAGAATCTTTCAATGGGCGCCCAAAAAAAAGATCCAGGGTTTCAGCCCCTATCCCCAACTTTTCAGATACAAATTCTCTGACATGATGATCAAAACTGAGAAATTCCAATACATTCTTCACCGTTTGTCCTTTGGTGGCTGCTAATCGACTGATCTCTCTGGACAGGTCTTCATAGGAGCATCTTTCTTCATGCTTCTCTATAATTTTCCATATGTCGTCAGCCGCCTCAAGGAGGCGCCTCCTGGTCATCGGCGCATTGATGGTGTAGGCGTCAGAATTTGGTGCCCAGCATTCCTGGATCCTGCACTGCGTTGGACGTTGATCATAAATTGAACATTCACGATTCGATTTTTGATAGAAAATACAGGTTTTACCTTCAGGAATTTCGCGAATCTTGATTCTCTCCTGTTCGTTTGCAACGCTTTTTTCAATTTGGCTGTCAAATACTATTTCGCCTTTGCGCAGAGTAAACACGTCCTTCGGTCCAAGTATCCCCGCTTCAAACAGACTCATGTCACTTACGGAAAGTGTAGGACTTCCATTGGAACAACATTCACCACATTTGATACAGTAGGGTCTGGTTGCGTAGGCCGCTTCGAGGAGACGCTCACGCACCTGTTTCCAAATTTCCTCTTGAGTCCGGGTTTCTTCTCCTTCCGGCCTGGGACCCAGTTCCTCCAGGTTTCGCATGACCGATTTTAGAAGTGTTTCAGGTTCAACAGTAGACCCCACTTTCCACAAAACGTCTCTGGCTTCTTCTTTCAGAGCGGTTACAAAAAAACTCCATTCAGCTTTATTGAAATCTGTTTCCATATTCGCCTTCCAAAAAACCTTTGATTAATCCGGGAAATTGTTATGCTTTCTATGATATAGGAAAAGGCTACGATTTAAAAGAACGCCTTGATCCGGGTCACTGCTCCGTTTATCTTCGCAAACATCCATACGACAGCGGAACTACCGTTGAGACATTTGTGCCGAAAACCGTCGGCGAGATTGAGAGGTGGAATATGAAAATCAATTATGTCGAACTGGCTGGGCTTGACGATGTTCAGCGGAAAAAATTAGAGCGAAGACCGAGCGTAAGACTCAGGGATTTGATTCCCAGAGTAGTTCCAATTATAGAAGACGTTAAATCCAGAGGAGACCTTGCTTTATCCGATTACACCATGAAATTCGATGGTGCCCGGATGGGTTCACAAGATTTTAGAATCCAAAGAAAAGAGATGGAGCACGCGCTGGATAAAATGGCACCCGACCTGAGGAGAGCCATTGAAGAGGCTATTGACAACATAACCCGGTTTCACGATTTTCAAAAGGAACCCAAAATTCGAGAGATCGAAATCATGCCAGGTGTAATTGCCGGCGAAAAGACAATACCTCTAAACTCCGTAGGAATTTACGTTCCACGAGGCAAGGGATCTTTTCCTTCGATGATGATGATGGGGGCGGTCCCGGCTAAAGTCGCTGGTGTCAAAAGAATTGTCGCTGTAAGCCCGCCGGATAAATTCGGAAAGGCGGACGAAGCAACTATTGCTGCAGCGGCCATTATCGGTGTACATGAGTTTTATGCGGTCGGCGGTGTTCAAGCGATAGCTGCCCTTGCATATGGAACTGAGAGCATTAACGCCGTCGATAAAATAGTCGGACCTGGTTCAGGTTATGTTCTTGCGGCCAAACAATGGCTTTCAGCCGAAATTGATACGGGCCTGCCGGCTGGTCCAAGCGAGGCCATAATATTGGCCGACGCGTCTGTCGATGCAATTACAGCGGTAACTGATCTTTTGATAGAGGCGGAGCACGGTCCGGATTCTTCAGCTTATCTGGTGACTCCTGACGCGAACTTGGCCAAAAAAGCCTTGGAGATTATCCCAAGACTCATCGGCAATTTGCCCGAGGAAAGAAAGGCTTATTGCGAAACTGTCCTGAGTAATTCCGGAGGGGTTATCCTGGCGGCCGATATGGAAGACGCCATCAGATTTGTTAACGACTTTGCTCCAGAACACCTTCAGGCTCTAACAGCCAACCCAAAGGATATCCTTGATCAGATAGTTACAGCCGGCGAAGTTTTGCTTGGAATATTTACTCCAGGAACGTTGGCTAACTACTCAATTGGTCCAAACGCTATTCTCCCTACTTCAGGGTTTGGTCGTACAGCGTCTGCTTTGTCTGTAAGGGATTTTACCAGAAAAATGTCTTTCGCGGAAGTTACAAAGGAAGGTTTCGATTCACTTGCGCCTAAGACACTGACTTTAGCTCGATATGAAGGTTTCGCCGCACATGCGGCGGCATTGGTTCACAGGATGGAACCGGTCCAGAAATAATCGGTGCCCCCGGGGAATGCCTGAACGGAGATGATCACATGTCCGAATTGACGCATTTTGATGAAAAGGGCCAGGCAATAATGGTAGATGTCGGTCCGAAAGAAATAACTGAAAGACTTGCTGTGGCGCATGCCAAGGTTTACATGAAACCGGAAACTCTGGAATTGATTTTACGAGGCACCACCAAAAAGGGAGACGTCTTTGGGGTCGCTCGCATAGCAGGAATAATGGCGGCGAAGAAAACCCCGGAATTGATCCCTCTTGCCCACCCTCTTCCCTTGAATTCCGTAACCATAGAATTTTCTCCAGACAGGGAAAGTGGCGCTATAGATGTCGAGGCGCGGGTCAAGGTTACAGCAAAGACCGGGGTTGAGATGGAGGCATTGACAGCAGTCTCGGTTACATGTCTCACGATTTACGACATGGTTAAGGCGGTAGACAGGGCCATGGTCATTTCCGACATTAAACTGATGGAAAAGTCTGGTGGGCGTTCCGGGCATTTCGTTCGGTAATCATTTTTCGGTTCAATTTTGGGAGTTAGTCATGTTTCAGGACAACAATTTGGAGCTTGTTGATCTCGGAAACGATGAATTGAGAAAAGTCGTAGGTCTGTTTCTGGGGCATGTAGTCACGCACTACGGAATCTGGTTCACTCAAGCTACCCTGAGGCTGGGAGTTAAAGAGGCCCTTGCTTTAGAACAGGGTGTCGCGCAAAGGCATTTTCAAAGCGCCATGACCAGACTGGCCCCGCATTTTAATATCGAAACCAGAGAAGGGATCCCTGCGATACTTTTCGAGAAGTCTCGCGAAGAGTTGCTTCTACTGATAAGTGATATTGCGAAGCTGTGGGTAACTGGCGACGGGTTGTGGTTTCAGGCGATAGAAGGCCCGCATGGAATGGAACCGGCTAAAGCTGTAAATGATTCCTGCTGGTCAATATTCGCAAGACTCGAAGCCTTTAAAATCAAAAGTTTTCTCGAAACTAACGAGATGGACATTCTCGATACACTTGAAAAGGCGTTGAAGCTAAGAATTTATTCAAGCATAAACTCCCACTCCTCAGAGCGGGATGAGGATGGGAACCTATTGTTTTACATGACTAAATGTCGGGTTCAGTCAGCGCGCAGGCGTAAAGAAATGAGTGATTATCCTTGCAGGTCAGCGGGTATAGTCGAATATACCGAATTTGCGTTGGGGATAGATCCCAAGATCGTTACTGAATGTGTCTACTGCCCGCCTGATAGGGTCCCAGATCAGCAGTTTTGCGCATGGAGATTTAGTCTTAGAAAATAGTCATACTCGAAATCAATGCTCCGGTTGACTGAGGTTGGGCCTAGCCGCATGGATCTTTGCGGCCGGAACACCCACCAGAAACGAGGTCTCGCATCTTTTGGGCGTCACCAGGCCGACCTACTCCTTCATAAAACTCCGCCAGATTTTCTAAACTCTGGTTTGTTAGAGAACTACAGACCCCAAAATTCTTCTCCGTTATCTCGTGCGCGCGGAGAAGAAGCTTCTCCGCTTCTTCGTATTCTCCCAAACCGACCAAAACCGAGGCAAGATTGTTGAGTGAAAGCGCCACATGGTGATGATACGGCCCAAAATTCTCCTCCGCGATGGCCAGTGAGCGACGATACAGAGGCTCGGAATCCGGATATCGTTCAAGATTTTCATAGAGACCAGCCAAGTCATTTAGGGCTACCCCCACTTCTACACTTGAAGGACCACGTAGCTTTTCCTCAACTGCGAGAATCTTTTCGTAATAGAGTTTGGACGCCGGAAATCTCCCCATAGCACGATTGACTGAAGCGAGGTTATTCAAACACTTGATCATTATGTCGGATTCTTCTCCAACCGACTTTTCAGCGATGCGTGAGGCTCTCTTTAACGCAGATTCAGCTTCGGTGAACATTTCGAGTTCAAAATATGCTCCTCCAATGTTGTTAAAGGCTATGGCAACTTCAGGGTGATCTGGACCAAGCGCCTTTTTACGAATTTCTAGCGAGCGTTCCCAAAAAGGCACAGCCTCTTTGAGCTTTCCCTGAGTTCTATACATCTCTGCCAAGTTGTTCAGACAGCGCGCAACTCTTGGGTCGTCCGGGCCAAACTCATCCTCAGCCTGCTTGAGAGCTTTTTCTACGAGCTCTATAGCTTCAGATCGTTTGCCACTCCGAAAAAGTTCCACGGCCTTCCTGTTATTTTCTTCCCACATAAGGTTTCTCCTGGAGACGCGCAAATCAGTAAGCGATGGAGATGTTGCGCCAATGGTTTTTGAACGAAATAAAAAACGAATTTTGAAAACAAGTAAGCTCGATTATGGACAAAGTCAATGTTTTAAGCGAAATTATATAATCTTGACTGATTGAGTAAGGAATCTTTTTTCTTGAGATATTAAACTGTAACGTGTAAACGTATTCTGAAATACGCTAACCTTGGTTGCTTTATGATCATTTTGATGAGTCACCTAATTTCCTTGAGACTAGGGCGCAAATGGAATTCTGGAGCTCACTTAAAGCTGATTAAACAAAAATTGAATACTCTGCCAAGTTACACAAGGAGGAAGAAAACTGATGGCCAATCTTCTCGTTGACGAGCGCGACGCGAAATTCGTGCTCTATGAGCAACTGAACATGGAAGAACTTTGCGACTCAGACGCGTTTTCCGAATTTTCTAGAGAAATGTTCGACATGGTCATGGAAGCCGCACAAAAACTCGCAGAAAAGGAGATCTCCCCTACTAACGTTGAAGGCGACGCCGTAGGCGTAAAACTCGAAAATGGAAAAGTAACAGTTCCCCCGTCCTTTCATTCAGCTTACCAGCGTTATTGCGAAGGAGGATGGGCTTCCCTTCCTATATCTCAAGAACACGGCGGACAGGGATTTCCAAGCTGCCTTTACCTGGCGTCAATGGAATTATTTGTGTCCGCGAACCAAGCGTTGATGATGTATCCGAGTCTCACTATTGGATCAGCTCGTCTGATCGAGCTTTACGGCTCCGAAGATCAACAGCGGACGTATATGGACAAGATGTATATTGGAGAATGGTGCGGCACAATGTGTCTTACCGAGCCTCAGGCGGGTAGTGACGTTGGAGCGTTGCGAACCAAGGCCGTCAAGAGACCTGACGGAACTTACTCCATCACCGGTGGAAAGATTTTTATCTCTGCTGGCGATCATGACCTGACCGAAAACATAATTCACATGGTCCTTGCCAGAGTGGAAGGCGCCCCCGCTGGCACAAAAGGGATAAGTATTTTTATAGTCCCCAAATTCCGTTATGACGAGAGCGGCAACCTCGTGGACAACGATGTCACCACCATGGCGGTTGAGAAAAAAATGGGTATCCATGGATCATCCACATGCGCTTTAAACTTTGGGGAAAAGGATAATTGCATAGGTTATTTGCTTGGTGGCGAAAACCAGGGCATGAAAATCATGTTTAACATGATGAATGAAGCGAGGCTCTCAGTTGGTGTCCAGGGACTTGCCCAGGCTAGCACCGCCTACATGCACGCCCTGAAATACGCGAAAGAGCGTTTCCAGGGGCCTGAGATTTCCACTATGAAGGACCCAAAAGCACCCAAAGTACCAATTATTCAGCATCCGGATGTTCGCAGAATGTTGATGTGGATGAAAAGTGTGACTGAAGGAATCAGAGCTTTGCTCTATTACGCGGCCTATTGTGAGGACAGGGTACATATTGCAAAGACTCCTGAAGAAGCAGCAAAATTTCAGGGCTTTCTTGATATTCTTATCCCCATCTGCAAGGCTTGGGGGTCCGATATGGGTTTCAGAGTTACTGAGTTGGCCATTCAAGTACATGGTGGCTATGGCTTCTGCAGGGAGTATCCTGTAGAGCAGTTTATGAGAGACTGCAAAATTTCGTCTATTTATGAGGGCACAAATGGCATTCAGGCCCTTGATCTTGTAGGTAGAAAGCTTGGCTACAAACAGGGCTTGCTCTTCAAGAACATTGTGACTGAAACGGGGCTCCTATTAAAGATCGCTAAGAAAAACTACAGGTTGAAAGATACAGTCGAACCTTTTGAGACTGCCCGTAAGCATCTTATTGAAGTTACCCGTTACTTTGGCCTTAAAAGCATTACTGAAGATTTCATGACGCCAATTTTATACGCAACCCCCTACCTTGAACTCTTCGGAGATGTGGCGGTTGGTTTCATGCTGCTATGGCAGGCGGTCATAGCGGACAGACGTCTGGAAGAGCTGTACAGCGATGCAAAGGCAGACACCCCCGAAAAAAGAGCTGAGCTTCTCAAATCGAACAGAAGCGCGGCTTTCTATCGCGGCAAGGTGGCATCCGCCGAGTTTTTTGCCAACACTATTCTGTCTTTGGCACCCGGCAAAGCTAAGGCGATCATGAGTGGGGAACGCTCCGCCATAGATCTTCCCGAAGAATCTTTTGCGTTAGTTTAATATTCTGTGGAGTCAGCAATATGAAAGCGAGAAAAGTAGTTTTAATTGACGCGATCAGGACAGCCTTTGGCCGCGCGGGTGAAAAAGGTGTCTTTTGGAATACTCGAGCAGACGATATGGTTGTCAAAGTAATCCGAGAACTCATGCGAAGAAATCCAAAGGTCAAACCTGAAATGGTTGAAGAAAACGCGTGGGGCGTTTTTTGTCAAGAAAAGGATCAGGGCCTCACATTGGGGAGGACCTCGGTTATACTTTCAGGATTGCCTGAGACAGTCGCCGGATATTCTATCGACAGGATGTGCGCCGGCGGAATGAGCGCTCTGACCACAGCAGCGTCGGAAATAGCACTGGGAGGATGCGATGTAGCTATCGCCGGAGGGGTCGAACATATGGGCCATCATCCTATGGGAGCGACAGCGGACCCAAATCCCAGGTTTCTCACCGACAAACTAGTCGATTCCAGCGCAATGTCGATGGGAATGACCGCCGAGAACCTGCATGACATGTTCCCGCATATTACAAAAGAGATGACCGATGAATATTCGTTGATCTGTCAGCAAAAAGCCGCCAGGGCGATACAGTCGGGTAAGATTGGGGAAATGATTGTTCCCATGACTGTGTACACTAAGAATGGCTGGGCCGTCGCGGACAAGGATGAACAACCTCGTCCACAAACCACTAGGGAAGGTTTGGCGTCCCTGAAAACTCCCTTTAGAGTAATGGGGAAAATAACGGCAGGCAACTCTTCCGGATTAAATGATGGCGCTGCGGGAGCGATTTTGATGACACTTGAAAAGGCTGAAGAGTTGGGAGTTGAACCCAAAATGGAACTCAAATCCTTTTCATATGCCGGAGTAAAACCGGAAATCATGGGGATAGGCCCAATTCCGGCTACACACCAGGCTTTAAAGGCGGCCGGACTTAGTTTTGACGATATTGGTCTGGTAGAGATGAACGAGGCTTTCGCAGTGCAAGCAGTAGCTTTTATGGAGGAATTTGGTCTGAGCTTCCCAGATGACCCGAGATTGAACATATATGGTGGAGCGATAGCCTTTGGGCATCCACTGGCGTCATCGGGTGTCAGGCTGGCTTTACATCTGATGCATGCATTTAAGGAACGTCCTGAAGTCAAATATGGCTTGGAAACTATGTGCGTCGGTCTCGGTCAAGGTGGAGCCGTAATATGGAAGAACATCCAAAGAGACGGCAAAAAGGATAAAAAGGACAGATAGCAAAACTCGGATTTTACCCAGTTTCATCTCGTATAGAAAGGAAACGCCATGGCTGAAGCGCATACTCAGTTCCATATTAACCATTATAATTCTCGCGTTGGCAAGATAGCGATAGTCACCATGGATAATGGTGAGGATTACAAGAAGCCCAACACCTTTGACGAAAACGCGTTAACCTCTTTGCACAAAGCTGTTAGCAAGATAGAAGCGGACAAAGACATCAAGGGCATGATGCTCTGCGGTAAACATTACATTTATGCGGCTGGCGCTGATTTGATGCAGGTTCCATTCATCAACACATTCGAACAGGGACGGAGCATTGGAGCTGCCGGTCACGCGGCAATGAAGAGAATTATGGACCTGAAGGTCCCGACATTGGCGGCAATAAACGGCGCTGCCCTGGGTGGCGGTTTGGAAATATCGTTGTATTGCGATTATCGAACTGTCTCGAAGGCTGTTCCCGCCATCGCATTCCCTGAATGCTTTCTCGGTCTCATACCGGGATGGGGAGGATCTACTCTTACCCCGAGGCTGATCGGCCCGGAAAGGGCTCTTGAAATTATAGTCTACAACCCCATGAATCAAAACCGAATGCTCGATGGGTCCAAGGCGTTCCAACTAGGTTTGGCAGACAGGCTCTTTGAATCCGTTGAGTTTTTTGATGAATCTCTGGCTTTACTGGAAGACATAATTGAAGGAAAAGTCAAAATTGAAAGAAAAGCGCCCGACATGTCGAAACTCAAAACAAGTTTGGACGCCGCTAGAAACTTCCTTGACATGAGAGTTCACGGCGCGGCGCCGGCTCCCTACCGTGCTCTGGAACTGATCGAATTTGCCTGTGACATGAGTCATTCAATTGATGAATGTTTCGCAGGAGAAGATAGAGCGCTCGGGGATCTTATTAAGAGCCGCCAGTGTAAAGCTGGGGTTTATAGTTTCGACCTGATTCAGAGGCGCGCAAAAAAACCGGTTGGCAGACCTAAAGATATAAAGGCCCGTCCAATCAACAAGATCGGTATTATTGGCGCCGGTCTCATGGCGTCTCAATTAGCCATGCTTTTCTTGAGAAGATACGGTGTTCCTGTTGTGATGAAAGACATAAAACAGGAATTCCTGGATAAAGGCTTGGGATATGTTAAAGGGGAATTGAGCGCTCTGGTAAGCAAAGGACGGATGACTCAGCCCAAGGCTGATCACCTTTTTCACATCCTGATCGGAACACTGGACTGGATAGACTTCTCTGACTGTGACTTTGTGATTGAGGCCGTTTTTGAGCAGATCGAAGTAAAACAGCAGGTCTTCGCTCAAGTGGAAGAAGTGGTTTCGCCAACGTGTGTCCTAGCGACAAACACATCCAGTCTCTCAATATCTGAAATGGCATCCAACCTCAAATATCCGGAACGAGTTGTCGGGTTCCATTTTTTTAACCCAGTTGCGGTATTGCCGTTATTGGAAATAATTAAGGGTGAAAAGACTGATGACCAGACCCTGGTCACAGCGTTTGAGTGCGCAAAGAAACTCAAGAAAACTGCGATTCTTGTCAAAGATTCTCCTGCGTTCCTGGTTAACAGGCTGTTGACGAAACTCCTTGGCGATTGTTTCCAAATGGTAGATGAAGGCGCAGATTTCATGCAAGTCGATGAAGCTGTGTTATCGCTAGGATTACCAATGGCTCCTTTTGATCTGCTGGCTTTTGTCGGGACCGCCGTAGCCTTCCACGTATTGGAAACATGTAACAAGGCCTGGCCGGATCGTTTCCCCATCAGTGAAAACCTGAAGAAGATGGTGGAAGCAAAGGTCACCGCAATCTATAATGGAATGGGCCCCGGAAAGTCGCTTAATCCAAAAGTCGCTGAAATTTTCAAGAATCGAGGAGACAAGGAGTTCGTTAAGGAAGAAATAGTTGACCGAATCTTAACGAGTCTTACCCTTGAAGTTGATCAAGTCTTGAAGGAAAAGGTGGTTGCAGACCCAAAAGACATAGATACAGCGATGATCCTTGGTGCCGGCTGGCCTTTCTTTAATGGAGGCATAACTCTTTATCTGGATGTTGTAGGTTATACGCCCAAGGTCTTGCAGAAAGTGTTTTTTACTTTTTAGAACTGAAACACACCAGACAATTGATCCAATTGGAGGAAGGCCAGAAAATAGGGCTTTCCTCCAATTTTTCCATTATTAGGTGTTATATAAATTAAAATTAAAAGCCCTGTTGGCAAATAACCGACAGGGCATAGACAAATTCAGTCTGATTTCAATTAACTAACTGGCTACGTCCTCTAAAGAACAAACCGAATCGGTAATCTTCAGGACATATTGACTGATATTCTTAAAAGCATCCAATACCTTGAGGTAAATAGCATTTGCGTCAGGTGAGCAAAAACCTCTTTCCAGTCTGTCCCAATGATTGAACCGCGCTTCTTCGGCCAGTTCCGCCAACTTATCGCTTTCTTCCCTGATATGGTCCAGAATAACACTGTTACATGTCATCAGAGAATCGCGAACGTTTTTGAGGAGTTCAACCGTCACAGTGAACAGTTCATCCAGTTCATTTTGGGCCTTGTCGCTGAAAGGTATCCCCTCTTTGTTCTTAACCTTCAGGCATTTTAAGATGTTTTCGAACATTATGGCGATACGTTCCACTCGACTTGGAAGTCTAACAACAGCCCTGAAAACATTTTGTCCAAAGGTTACGGACTCTTTAACGAGTTCTGATGTTGAAACTCGCTCCAACTGTCCGATCTCCAGAATCAATTTTTCGCAAACTTTAAGCTGAGACTCACTTGCGCCTTTAAAGCCCGATGATATCATTCCAGTCAATTCAATAAGTTTGCCAAGCATGATGATCAGGACTTCATCCGGAGATTTTGAAGCGTCAACGGGGGTGTCCGATTCTTCTTCCAACTTTCCAATTTCGGAATTGAGTTTTGGACTCAGTATACGAAGAGGATTCCAGACATAGCTTTTGTCTTTCATAATGAGCGCCTCCTTCCAGGGTGAGCAACATTTAGCGTGTTATATCTTTTCTAAAACGCAACATCTCAACCAGGACCAGTGTGACAGAACCTCATAACCGGTAACAGCTAATTCCTTGATAATAATGCGTTATCAAACACTCTCAGGAACTTTTACGTCCGACTGTGGTTGCGCTTTAGCTGCTGCGGCTTTCTTCGAGGCCTGTTCTGATTTTATCTGTTGAACTGCTTTGGCCTGACGCTCCGAGTCGGTGTACCTGAAAATGAATTGTTTGCTGCACGCCCAAACTCCTGCCTTTGCGTAGTCCTCATCACACTGTTCGTGGTCAATTTCGATACGGTCTTTGACCATTGTGACAATATCTTTGGCCTTACGGGTACATGCGCCGCAATGGATGCAGCCAGCTTTGCAGATGTTAGTGACAGCTTTTCCAGAATCCCGGCTGTTACAAGGGACGTAGCAGATAGCGTTTTTTGGGATGAGTTGCAACACCTGCTTGGGGCAGGTTTTAACACAAACTCCACAACCAGTGCACAATATAGAGTCTATGACCGGCATATTATCTTTCATGCGTATGGCATGAAACGGGCAAGCTGTTTCACAGTCACCATAGCCGATACACGCAAAGTTGCACTCATACGGTCCACCGAAGGCTATCGCCGCACCCTGACATGTGTCGAAACCAACATAGGAATATTTCTTCTTTACCTCGCCCTCATTTCTGGAGCAACGAAGGACTGAGATTATGGGGCTCGCAGCCCCGGCGGCCTTTCCAGTAATCGCCGCCACCTTTTCGGCAACGGTTTGTTTGCCTGGAGCACACTTGTTTGTTGGACAGTTAGGGTCGGTAACGACCGCTTCGGCATAGGATTCACATCCAGCGAAACCACATGCTCCGCAATTTGCCCCAGGTAAGCAGGCGCGAACGGCTTCTATTTTTGGGTTGACTTTTACAGCGAACTTCTTGGCCGCCAAAGCTAGAATTAATCCGCATAAGGCGCCGAACACCGCGAAAAATATTATTCCCATAGTGGCTACATGCCAGACATCTTCCATATCAGATCACCTCTAAAGACCTACATTCTTGAGGTCGCCATTTTCTGTTTATCGTTCTCAAAAAATTGAAAAACCTGAAAATCCCAGAAAAGAAAGCGCGAAGAGGCCAGCCACGACGAACGCTATGGGTAAACCCTTAAAAACCGCCGGCACTCTACAAAGTTCCAGTTTTTCTCGGACACATGACATCAGGAATAGGGCGAGAGCAAAACCGAGTCCGGCGCCAAGTCCCAATGTTAGGCTCTCAAAGGGCCCGTTACCACTGTCCGCGTTTATCAACGGAACCGCGAGAATTATGCAGTTCGTGACAATAAGGACCAAGAAAACACCGAGTTTCTTGAATAGATATGGATTGACTTTTCTCAATATTGTATCGACAGCCTGCACAAAAATAGCCACCGTGCCGATAAACACAATGATTTGCAAGAAACCTAAGTGGAGTGGGTGCAAAACAAAAGTGAGCAAGGCCCAGCACATCACAGCGCTGAGAACCATAACTATGGTAAAGGTTATCCCCATCCCGATGGCAGTTTCCTTTTTCTGGGAGACTCCAAAGAAAATACATAGCCCGAGGTATTTCGTAAAAACAAAGTTGTTTATCAACATAGCCCCGAGAAATATTGTGAAAAGGATTTGACCTTCGCTTTTCTTTACCATAAACTCCACATTCCCCAAAACTTTTCCGTCGGATGTGATGTTCTTGGCTTGAACCTCGTACTCACTCGACAGGTTAAGCGCCTCGCCAAATTTTAGGACTGCGGTTGTTCTCCTGGGACTTAGGGTAATTGAGGTTACCGGTATCTCAATATCCGGGTCCGTCTTCTGAAATACTCTGTAGTTTGCAGGATTCTTGGCCCATGTTTCGTCCACAGGCGCTCCAAAGGAAATCTGGATTTCCGTGTCTTTCTTAAAAGAACCAGAACCTGTAGCAGCATGGACCAAGGTCGAAAAAACCATCAGAAACAGGAATATTGGTAAAACTATTAGCAACGCCACGTTTGAGAACTGTTTTACGTTCATGTCAGTGGGCCCCTCCCGATGTGGGGATTTTTCCCGTAATCTTGTATTCGAGCCAGTTGAATATAGCCATTATGAATCCGATAACGAAAAATCCACCCGCTGGTAGTACCATGATGAGTAATGGATTGAATCCCAAGATGTCATAACCGAAGAGTTGGCCGGTTCCAAAGAATTCCCGTATAGCGCCTATAAGGCATAAACCGAATAGAAATCCGAAACCCATTCCCAGCCCATCGAAGAAAGAAGGAATAAGGGGTTCCTTTGAGGCGAACAGTTCCAATCTTGAAATGATGATAGCAAAAACGACTATCAATTTAACAAAGAGTTCCACCTTCTTGTAAACATCCGGGGAAATAACCGGCAGAATCATGTCGATAACTGTAACCCATAGCGCTATGACTATGACATAGGCCGGGATCCTTATCCTGGGGTGGATGAAAGACTTGAATATTGATACTGTGCAGCTGGAAAAAACCTGAACAAATACGACGGCCAGCCCGAGCATCAATCCATTTTCAACTGAGGTCGTAACCGCGACCGCCGGGCACATACTTAGCGCGAGGCGGAAGATGGGGTTTTCAGGTATCAGTCCATTCCAAATAAGTTTGAGGTTGCCGCTCACTTTTTACCTCCGCTAAAACGCCACGCTTAATTGTTCTTTTTTGATGGCCTCGTTCAATTTGTCGAGACGGTAGACGAATTTTTTGACCGTGTTCACAACTCCGTTTGTCATCGCTCTGCTTGAAATAGTCGCGCCGGTCAAGGCATAAATATTATCTTTCAAATGTTTGTCTTTGATTTCCTTTACCTGCTCCGGTGTCAAGCCTTTCGCCTTAGCTTTGGCGGGATCGAGAGCAGCAGCGTAATTTGGTGGAAGAGGCTCCTTTACCACGGTGAGTTTCTTGAGCAATTCTAGTGTCTTTCCAACAAACTGATTTCTGAAGAAGCTCTTTTGAATCTCCGCTCCAAGGCCTGGGTCCTCTTCCGCCGATGTTACGGCCACGCCAGTAACTGCGAAGTCCGGGTTCAAGGAGACCATTAGTTTTATGAATGACTTGAATCCCTGAGTCACGCCGGGAACAACATAACCCAGTCGTTTGCCTCCCTGGTCGGCGACAAAGATAGTCTGAGCGTATATGGATTTTGAACCTTTAGGCAAAACAGCGTTTACAGCGTTGTCTCTAGTGGCCTTATCGGAAAGAGCGGATAGTTCGACAGGGATGGGGATAACTTTTATGGGGTTACCGGAAAGGTCCAATGCCGCAAGCGCTACCTTGTCGTCTTTAATTGGTAAAACATAGCCCAGGACCGTTTCCCCTTTTTCAGTTGTGATGACATATCTATAAACAGGGTATACCTTGAGGTCGCTTGGGATCTTGGCGCCAGCGCCATAACCAAGCAAACTTTGTATGGTTTGCCGTTCTATCCGCTCGTCATTTAGTTTTCGAGCATGCTCTGTCTTCGCATATACAAAACCGAGTATCAAGGAAGCTACTATGCAAACTACGGTTAAGCTCAATGTAATTTTGAAGATTTCTTTCATTGAAACCTCTTTCAGGAATAGGTACTATTTTGCAGCCGCAACCGGCGCTGCTTTGGGTGGAGCGAACCGCCTGGGTTGGAACCATTCGTCCAGCGCGGGTGTCAAGCAGTTCATGAGCAGTATCGCGTAACAAACGCCTTCGGGATACCCACCCTTAAGCCTGATCAGGACCGTCAAAGCTCCAACACCGACTCCAAATATAAGTTGCGCGGATTTCAATGTTGGTGATGTCACGTAATCAGTGGCCATATAAAAGGCCCCAAGCATGAGTCCGCCGGAAAGCACGTGGACTAATGGATTACCGCTAAACCAGGTCTGACCACCGAAAATCCAGGCCACGATGGCGGCAGACGCCAATGTGGACACGGGAATATGCCATGTGATTATCTTTCGGGCCATTAAGTACAGACCACCAAGCAAAATCAGCAAAGCGGACGTTTCACCTATACATCCCGGCTTGAACCCGAGGAAAAAATTCCAATAAATGGAGTCTAAACCCCCGAATTGCTGTGTTAGAGCGGTTATCCCATACTGCTTAACAATGGATAGAGGGGTAGCCGTTGATATAGCGTCGACACTTCCAGGGCTGAGAAAAACGTCCCACACGCCCTTGGCCAACTGTTGAGGGGCTATCCACGCAGTGGTAATAGCTACTGGAAAAGACGCCTGTAGAAAGGCTCTTCCAACGAGAGCAGGGTTCCATACGTTGTATCCCAAACCACCCATAAGTTCTTTGGCTACGAACATGGCGGCCACCGCTCCTATCAATGGAAGATAGTACGGAACACCGGGCGGTATAACAAACGCTAGCAAAATCCCGGTAAGCACTGCGCTTCCATCTTTGACGGACACCGCTCGACCCAAAGCCTTTTGTGATATCGCTTCCACAAACATACACGAAAAAACACTGATGAGTGTTATGATCAGGCTCCTGAACCCGAAATTATAAATGGACAGAATCAGCACAGGCATTAATGTTGCTGACACTGTCCACATGATCTGGGACGTAGTGGTACCTTTCCTTATGTGCGGGGATACCGAAACAGCCCAGTCAGGTTTAGGAATCATGTTTCTAGAATCTAGTGTTTCGATTTTCCCATCCTCCCTTGTAAGTTATGGGTTTGAGTCAATATGTTGACCATTTGTAAAATAATTAAGAAACCTTATCTCCGAAACACCGCACTACTCCAGTTTTCACAACAGAAAATGAAATGAGCTAAGCGTTCCGGACCATCGGTCGCAAAATTCATCCTCGTTTTTTGATCGCTATTTTCGCTAGTCTTGCAAACTGCACGAGAGGCCGTTTGGCGGGACAGACGTAAGCACAGCAACCACACTCAAAACAATCAAAAATACCGAATTTTTCAGTCAAGTGCCCCCTGCCGGCCTCGACATAGAGACCAACTTCCTTGGGGCTCAGCCCCATGGGACACGCTTCCATACACCAGCCACAATGAATGCATGGACCAAATTCTCCGAGGTCTGTCTCGGAACTGTTCAGAAAAAGAACACCTGATGTAGTCTTAGTGACTGGGACATCAAGAGAAGAAATTGCAAACCCCATCATAGGACCGCCCGAAACTACCTTTACGAGGTCATTTACGCCGCCGAGATTGTCTACAACATCCGAAAGAAGCGTGCCTACCTTAACCTTCAAGTTCGCCTGCCTCGTCAAAGCTCTCCCGGAAAACGTGGCCACCTTCTCATATAGTGGCTTTTGCATCACAACGGCTTCGAATACCGCCATGGTTGTCGATATGTTTTGAACTATGACGCCGACGTCGAACGGGAGCCCACCCCCAGGCACCGATCTTTTGGTGAGAGAATAAATCAACTGTTTTTCTGAACCTTGGGGGTATTTGACCTGCATCCCCTGGACGCGAACTACGGTATCGTCCTTTTCAGAAGATTGAGCGGCAGCATTGTTCATGACATTTATCGCATCAACCTTGTTCAACTCGATGCCAATCACACACTGTTTGATACCCAGAACCTTAAGAATAATTTTTGCCCCTTCAACAATCTTTTCCGGATATTCAAGCATAAGCCTGTGATCCGTGGTCAAATACGGCTCACATTCAGCTCCGTTCAGGACAAGTGTGTCCACCTTTGCGTTTGACGGGGGAGAGAGTTTAACATGTGTGGGGAACCCAGCCCCCCCAAGTCCGACAATCCCCGCTTCCTTTATCCTTGCGAGTAGCTGTTCACGACTTAATTTCCTCCAGTCCTCAGTCGCATATTGACGTGGCGGCGCCGACAGATCACGATCTATAATTATCGCGTCACACCTCACCATGGTCGGATGAGGCCTGGACTCAATAGCTTTGACTGTTCCTGTAACACTGCTGTGTATCGAAGCCCCCAAAGCCTTCTCGACTACCGCTATTACCTCGCCTTCTTGTACTTCCTGTTTCTTTTTGACTATCGGCTGAGCGATAGCCCCGAAATGCATGGACAATGGTAATACCACCTGATTCGGCGGAGGCATTTCTTCTATCGCCAGATGTTCAGTTAATTCCTTGTGTTCCTCGGGATGAATCCCGCCTTTCGCAAATGTTGTTCCGGCCATTTTTCCTCTTGCTTTGCCTTGTGTCAGAACCCAGTATTCAAGTTAGCGTCGAAGTCAAAAACCATATCTGACTGCCGACTTTCGGACGGATTCCGGACGAGCGTTATCCATTCAATTGTTTCTTGATTACGAGAGTGCGCTAAAAGCTCTCGATAGGCAGTGCGCTTTCCATTTGAGTAATCTTCATATACAGCGGTTTACACTAATGAATCAGCATGCTCGTGTCAAGAATTTATTACGACCTGAATGGGTGAATTTGATTGTAGAGTCAATGTCTGTGCGGATCAGTTGGTGAAAGTGTCTTTCATGGCCTGAGTTTGGAAATGAATAATCAGAGGATCAATAAGGTCATCTAGTTTTCCTTCCATGATCTCTTCGAGACGATAGAGGGTCAAACCGACTCTATGATCAGAAACACGGTTCTGAGGAAAATTGTACGTCCTGATTCTTTCAGACCGGTCGCCAGAACCTACCTGGTTCTTTCGTTCCTTGCTTATTTCGAAGTCACGTTCCTCTTCCATCTTGTCAAGAAGTCTGGCTTGAAGAATTTTTATGGCTTTGGCCTTATTTTTATGCTGAGACTTCTCGTCCTGGCAAGTAACTACTATGTTCGTCGGCAAATGGGTGACTCTGACCGCTGAATCCGTGGTGTTTACACTCTGTCCCCCAGGACCAGAGGAACGATAAACGTCAATCTTAAGATCTCTGGGATCGATGTTTACCTCGACGTCATCAGCTTCAGGCAATACAGCAACTGTTACGGCAGAAGTATGGATGCGACCCTGGGATTCAGTTAGCGGCACACGCTGGACCCTGTGGACACCTCTTTCGTATTTCAGTCTCGAAAAGGCTCCGTGACCGTGAATCAGAGCGATAACTTCCTTAATGCCTCCTGATCCGCTGTTTGAGACCGACATCATCTCGACTTTCCATTTTCTTGATTCAGCGTAACGACAATATGCGCGAAACAAATCAGCCGCAAACAGGGCAGCCTCTTCTCCACCGGTCCCAGCTCTAATCTCCAGAAAAATGTTCTTATCATCATTTGGGTCCCGAGGGACCAAAAGCAATTTGATTTCACTCTCGAGTTGAGCCTGACGTTCTGTTAATCCAATGAGATCTTCACGAGCCATTCCAACTAGCTCAGAGTCTTCGCCGTCCGATACTATTTGCTCCAGTTCCGATATCTCATGAATAACGCCACTGAGCTTTTTGTACGCCGAAATTATGTTACTCAACTCAGACTGTTCTTTGGAAAATTTCTTGAGGGATGCTAGGTCTGAAACTATTTCTGGTTGTGCGAGTTCGTGGTCGAGTTCCTCATACCTGCGATTCAATTCTTCCAGTTTTGCCAAAACTTCCATTTATTATTTTTTAAAGGGCGTTTTTTAATTCGGCCCACTCTTCCTCTTTTTGCAAGGTTCTTTTCAGCGCTACTATGGCAACTTCAAGCTGATCATCCGAAGGTTCCCTGGTGGTCAATTTCTGCAACCACAAGCCCGGGGACAATATGAGTGAAAGCACGGCGTTCTTTCGCTTGTCTCCGAGCCTTATCAATTCGTAAGAAATGCCTGCGATAGGTGGCAAAAGGGCAATCTTGACAAGGATAAAGAACACATTGGTAGCAACCCTGTTGCCAAATAATTCTTTAGGCACAAATGGAAACACTATAGTGAACAAAAATATACTGAGCATAAGGACCAACAATATGAAAGCCGTCCCGCAGCGGGCATGCAACGTTGGGTATTTCTTAGCGTTCTCTACGGTGAGTTCTTCTCCTCTTTCGTAAGCGTGAATCGATTTGTGCTCAGCTCCGTGATACTGAAAAACTCGCCTGATTTCTTTAAGCATCGAAATTAATCCGATATATCCCACGAAAATAGTTACCTTGATTATGCCATCAATTACGTGGAACCAAACACTACGAACCCCTAGGTCCGCCCCGGTGAGGGCGCCTATCCCTAGAGTGGCAAGGTGTGGAACCACAACGAACAGCAAGATTGCTCCGCCGAGCGCAAAGGCAATAGTACCGGCTAGCGCAAGCGGACTCAGCTTTTCCTCTTCTTCTCCAAGAGCTTCCTGTGCAGAATAGGTCAATGCCTGGATACCATTAAAGAGAGCTTCGTAAAGAACCACGCAACCACGTAAAAATGGCTTTTTAAGCAATGGCCACTTTTCCATCGGAGAGTACCATCGGTCCTCCCTAACTGATAGCTGACCATCAGGTCTCCGGACGACTACGGTAAAAGTTTTCGGGGCGCGCATCATTATGCCCTCGATTACCGCCTGTCCCCCGACCTTTACAAGACTAACACTGGAGCTGGAATCATTATTTAAAATCATGAGCCCCCGCTCACTGGAAGCGACTATTGACTCCCATGACAAAAAGACTTATTTACGTCAAAGCCCCGGATTCTGTATTCAACAACTATTTATCCTTAGAAGTCGCCTAGTTGGGTTCCTTCCTCGCTTTTGGGGCCGCCTTGACAGCCGGTTCAACCTTTTTTCTGGTTTTGGCCGGCTTCTTACCCGTAGCGATGGCCTGATCACCATACTTCTTTAAAAATCTTTCAACACGCCCAGCGCTATCTATGAGCTTTTGTTTTCCTGTAAAAAAAGGATGACATGAAGAACAAATCTCCAGACGATACTCCTCCTGCAATGACCTTGTAGCGACTTCAGCGCCACAGGCGCAGCGGAAAACAGATTCTTTATATTCGGGATGGATCCCTTTTTTCATAGCTATCCTCCAAGAATTAGGTCTTAAACCACGTAGTTTACCACTAAGATTCCGCGATTAAAAGATAAATCATAATTTTAGCAGACACAAGTTCAAGCAGGGCAAGAACATTCCGTACGATCATTTGAACTGCAAGCCAATAGATCTAACTCACTCTTTCTCCAATAGAAGCTCTATAAAGCTCCATAAAGCTCTATAACGCCAAGTCGGACTACTTGTTCATGACTTGCAGAAACTCTCTATTCGAATCTGTCTGCATAATTTTGTCCAAAAGAAATTCCATCGCGTCCACTGAATTCATATCAGCCAAAAGCTTTCTAAGCAGCCATATTCTCTGTAAGTCCTGAGGATTAAGCAGTAGTTCTTCCTTTCGGGTACCGGAACGATTGATGTCAATACACGGGAATATGCGCCGTTCCAAGAGACGTCTGTCAAGATGACTTTCCATATTTCCAGTTCCCTTGAATTCTTCATATATGACTTCATCCATCTTGCTTCCGGTATCAATAAGGGCTGTAGCAATTATCGTCAAACTTCCACCCTCTTCGATGTTTCTCGCAGCTCCGAAGAACCTTTTGGGCCTGTGAAGAGCGTTTGAATCTACACCTCCGGAGAGGATTTTCCCACTGGGCGGCACAACTGTGTTGTGAGCGCGAGCTAAGCGGGTGATGCTATCGAGCAATATGACAACGTCCCTTTTATGCTCGACCAATCGTTTAGCCTTTTCGATTACCATGTCAGCAACCTGGACATGACGCTGCGCCGGTTCGTCAAAAGTTGATGAGATCACTTCGCCTCTGACTGAACGCTGCATGTCCGTAACTTCTTCGGGACGTTCATCTATCAAGAGCACGATCAGATAAACATCGGGATGATTCATGGTAAGGCTGTTGGCAATCTGCTGAAGCAGAACAGTTTTGCCGGCCTTTGGCGGGGAAACGATAAGAGCGCGTTGGCCCTTACCAATAGGCGCTACCAGATCCATGATCCGCATTGAATATTGAGTCGGGCCAATTTCGAGCTTCAATTTTTCGTCAGGGTATAGAGGTGTCAGATTATCGAACAGGATCTTGTCTCGCACTCTGTCAGGATCTTCGCCGTTTATCTGTTCGACTTTTAGCAAAGCGAAATAGCGCTCTGTGTCCTTTGGCGGTCGGATGTACCCCGCGACGGTATCGCCGGTTCTCAGATTAAAACGTCTTATCTGACTCGGTGAGACATAAATGTCATCTGGCCCTGGCAGGTAATTGTAGTCAGGCGCTCTGAGGAACCCAAATCCGTCGGGCAACGTTTCCAGCACCCCTTCTCCCCGGATCGGCTGTTCCTTTTCCTGCTGTTGATGAGCTTGCAGGATCGCAAAGATCAATTCTTGCTTCCGCATACTACTAGCGCCCTCGATCTCGAGGGAATTAGCTATAGACAGAAGTTGACTCACCTTTTTTTCTTTCAATTCTTGAACGTCCATGCCTTCTCCTGATCGATTTTTCCAAACTGGATTTAATATATTATGATTACTGGGATCTATAATTTTTGAAGCAATTCTAGGACAGGTTAAACAGGAAACAAAATCGCAGGATTTAGTAGTGCCCCAACCTTGCTTTGGAATTCCTCGGATGGTTTCGCGCGGCTGAAGATTAGCAGCCGTATAGCAGCCTGTCGAAGATTAATGGAGGCAGTCCGAACTGTCAAGCTTTTTTGCTAAAAAATCCTTGTTGATCATTATTGAAGACGCCAGTACAATCAACACATGAAGCAGATAGCTCTCCCACTTTACGATCCGGATGACTGCTCATTCTCGGATATAGTTACTCATCCAGGTATAGCCGATCCCATTCAAATGCTTCGGGCAACATTCCTTTCGGATTTAAATGAAGCCGTCCCGGTTTTCTTACATGGGCCTTCGGGTTCAGGAAAAACTCTCGTCTTGAAAGCCTTGCATGAATTCTTGTTGTCCGAAAACATGAAACACCGACCCAAATGCATTTTTGTACCAGTCACAAACAATGCTCATGCTGGCCCGACTCTTGAATCAGTAGTCGGCATGAATCATGAGCAATTAAGTCAACATGGAGCCGTCCTGATTGATGATGTTGACAAAGTGTCAGGCATTGATTCTAAACACCTCTGGAATCTTTGGAACAAGCTTCTCACAACTGGAGCACATCTTGTCTGCTCGTCATCAGTTGGTCCTGACCAAATTTTCTCTGATGATCCACACCTTAGATCCAGAATGATGTCGGGTCTTTCGGTGGAACTGTTACCACCGGATGACGCCGCGAGGATTTTGATCCTCGACAGGATGGCCATAAGGCGTGGAATACGATTGACTCCTGATGTGATAAATTATTTGCTCTCCAGGAAATCCCGGAATCTCAAAAGACTCGAAGAAATTTTGACCATCCTTGATCGAGTATCCATGGAAGGACACAGACGCGTCACTTTGTGGCTTGTGAAGCAAATCGAAGCCGAAGGAACAATTTAGCCAGTGGCAGCAACTTCATTCTACGAATTCGTTTACCGTTCGTTATTCAACTTATTCTGTTTGGCGCAATGACAACAAGATCAATAATAATGAAGAAAATGGATCGAGGCGAAGCCGACGAAGTGGTCATATTCCTTTCTCGTGACAAAGGATGGCTTACAGGAGTAGCTAAGAACTCGAGAAAAAGTCGAGTCAGATTTGGGGGGCATCTCGAACCTTTCAGTGTGGTCGATATCGTCGTTAGATCCAGGCGCAAGGATACGATGGTCTGGATTGATGAAGCTCACATGGTGAAAGGATTCCTAAAGCTAAGGGAAAACATGGAATTACTGGCCAGGGCGTCCTATTTCCTGGAACTGTCATCGGGGCTCCTGCCCGAAGGCCAGCCCGACCCTAATGTGTTCGATCTCCTAGAGAAAATTCTTGAGAGTCTGGATAAGTCAACCGCAGGTTCTATCGAGTTTCTGGTTCAGGAAATTCGTCTCCTTGCATTGCTGGGCTATCAGCCGGTGTTCGACAATTGCCCTATGTGTGGGAAAGGCTTTTCAGCTAACGATGACATCATGTTTTCCCCATGGGCCGGAGGCTTATGTCACAAAACGTGTTTGCACGAGCCAACTTCCATTAATGCGTCGGTCAGCCCCGCAACCGTCGTGGCCCTGTGTCACGCCCTGAATTCCGATTCGCGGCTGGCCGGTAGAATTAAATTGAGTCGAAGCGCCCGTACAGAAATTAGGCGGAGTCTGTCAGCCTTCGTTCGATATATAAGAGGACAGGACTTAAAATCACTGAAATTCATAGAAGATGTCGGATACTTTTAAAAAAAATTACTAGCCTCATTTTTCTCCTGATTGGTTGTCCGTCACTACGCCGTCCAGGAGCTTTTCAATGACCGAAGAGGGTTTCTTATCCTCTGTTGGCACCGTTTGGTCGGCATGTTGTTTTTTAGTTTGCTGATCGCCGGTGGATTTTAAATCCTGAATCTGCTTGATATAAGCGTCTGATTGGGCTTTTAGTTGCTGTGACTGAGTCATACATGAAGAATAGTCTTTTTTCAGATTTTCCAGTTCTACAGCAAGTCTCTCGTTTTCCTTCCTTTGTTGATCCACCGATGCCTTGAATTGAGCAACCTGATTTTGGCAATCCGCAAAATTCGTTTTGAGTTGGCGTAGATCCGCTTCCGCCCCGCTTTTTAGTTGCGTAGCGTCGGACCAGGCTTTCTTTAACGTATTTAGAAGATCTTCCTTTTCTTTTAATTCCGCTTCCCTGTTAGCAATCACGGACGTGCGCCCAGCAATCGTAGATTCGAGTTTCTTTACGGTTTGTTCAAGGTCCGACTCTTTCTGGGCAGCTTCAGTTTTTAGAGCTTCCAGTTGTTTTTTGAGGTCCTCGTTCTCATGCGAAGAGGCTTCAACTTGTTCCAAGGCTCCTTTCAGATCGTCACTCCTTTTCGCCAGATCCGAAGTAAGGGACTCTAAGCGTCTCTCGGCCTGTTGAGCCTTGAATTCGGCGACGGCCTTGGCCCCCATGAGGGCAATTCTAGTCTGATCGGACGGTCCGCCAGACCGTTTCCCATTTGACGCGTTGTTATTTTCTTTTTCGGTGGCGTCTTGCAGTTCCTTTAATTTCTCAGAAAGCATTTTGTTGGAGGCCTTTAAATCCTGGTTCTCTGATTCTAGAAAAGAAAGCTTTTCTTTGGCTCGTTTCAATTCTGTCTCCCCGTTGGGCGTTTGAATTGTCGTGCCAGGTTTCTCGGAACCCGAATACTGATCAGTCTTTCTTCCACAAGATTGAAGGGACACGGAGGCCAGTATCAGAAATATTGAAATCAATCCTGCTGACTTCATTCCCGGTACCTCCTTTCTACGCCAGCTCTACGCCAGCGATAAGCTTGACAAACTACGAAATAAATTTACCAATTAGGCTAATTCTATTGATAAAAATCAATCATGTCAATTAAATTATAATAAATATGGTATGTTGTTATAAATACAGTATTCAGTTTTTAGATAATAAATTCATTTCATCTTAATTCCACACTGAAACGTCAGATAATCAATTATTAGAATCATACAATTGTCAATCGCGATGTTTGGCGCCTATTAACAACGCGCCTTTGTATCTTGATTTTCGGTCATTTTCAAAAAGGAGCGAGCGCCATTCGGCTTGACAACCTTCTTTACCATCTGCTATTGATCAATTATTAGCTATTCTTCTCTCCACATCGGCGAGACCCGATAAAACGCCAAATACCTGATCAGGTGGGAAAACGTGCTGAATACGATTCCCTGCCCGTTCGCTAGACGTCATCAATCGCCTTGTATTTGTGAATTACAACCAACTCGATCGGTGCTGATAGCGTTTTTGATTTGTTCTGAGAGCGCTGTTTTTCATCTTTAATGAATCCCTAAAGGGGGCTTTCGAATGTCGTTAAATTTTGATCTTTCCAAGGATGCGGAGCTAACCAGAAAAGTTGTTAGAGAGTTTGCAGAGAAGGAGATTGCGCCAATCGCTCAGGAACTCGATGACAAAGAGGAATTTTCCTATGACTTGACGCGGAAAATGGGAGAACTTGACTTCTTTGGGCCATTTGTTTCCGAAGAGTACGGGGGCAGTGATGTTGGCTATCTTAACTACATTATAATGGTCGAGGAAATAGCCAGAATCGACGGTTCACAGGCCGCCACAATCGCAGCCGGGAATTCTTTGGGTATAGCCCCAATATATTATTTTGGGACCGAGGTGCAGAAGAAAAAGTGGCTGCCGGACCTTTGCGCAGGAAAAATTCTGGCGTCTTTCGGACTTACGGAGCCTGACGCTGGTTCGGACGCTGGAGCGTCGAAGACTTCGGCTGTCCTTGACGGCAATGAGTGGGTGATAAATGGCAGCAAAATTTTCATAACCAATTCAGCTACCGACATTAGCGCTGTGTGCGTTGTTCAATGTGTAACGGACAGGTCTGACCCCAGGAAACCCGAGGTCAGTTGCATTCTTGTTGAAAACGGCACAAAGGGCTTCATTGCTGAGAAGATGCACGGGAAAATGTGTTGGCGATCATCCAACACGGGGCTACTTACTTTTCAGGATTGTCGTGTTCCGAAAGAGAACTTGCTTGGTGGACGAGGTGAAGGCTTTCACCAGATGCTAAAGACTCTCGATGGCGGACGACTGTCTATTGGCGCAATGGGTCTGGGAGGAGCGCAGGGCGCCTTTGAGCTTGCGCTTGACTATTCCAAGAAAAGACAACAGTTTGGACGACCAATCGGGTCCTTCCAGGCAAACGCCTTTAAGCTTGCGGACATGGCCACTGAAATCGAAATGGCCAGGTTACTTCTCTATAAGGCATGCTGGTTGAAAGACAATGATCGGCTTAACCCGAAGTACGGCGCAATGGCCAAGCTAGTATGTTCGGAAACCTATTACAGGGCGGCCAATCATGCGGTCCAGATGCATGGCGGGTATGGTTTGATGAAGGATTATGCGGTGGAGCGGCACTATCGGAACCAGAAACTTCTCGACATCGGCGAAGGAACATCTGAGGTTCAGCGCATTGTAATTGCTCGAAACATTGGTGTCCCTGGCCGTTCAATGTGAGCGCAAGAATTGGGGCAATTTGTTTGGAACCGAACCGATTGAAAGGATGAGACATGGACGAAGAGTTCAAAGAAACTTCATATCAGTCTTTCCGCGACACTGTTGACGGATACGGAGACGAAAAGGGTGTTGACTTGCTTACCGACCCTGTGGCCGTTGAAGCGGCAAAACGCGAATCTCAAAAGGAAAAGGATGCGGATCACGGGCCTAAATTGAGAGCGGCGAGACAATCATTGGGATTTTCACTTCAGGAACTAGCTTCCAAAATCGGAATTTCCGCCAGCTTACTCGAGGAAATGGAAGAAGGAAAAGCGATTCTGCCTCTCGGTCAGCTTATCAAATTGAGCAAAACACTATCTCTAAAGATGGGGGATTTTATTTCCGAGGGGGACAAGGCTTTTACAATCGTAAGAGCCGGTAGCAGAAAGAGTTTTAAGCGTTTCGGCAAATCCAAGGAAGAGCATCGAGGCTATGAGTATGAATCTCTGGCGCCTGGGAAAAGGGATAGGCTCATGGAGCCGTTCATCGTCACGCTCCACCCGACTGACGCTGATGAACCCTCGGCTCATGATGGCCAGGAATTCATTTATGTCCTTGAGGGCCAAATGGATGTCGTAGTAGGGGAAACAAAAGATGTTTTGGGCCCTGGAGACGCTATTTATTATGATTCCTGCGACATACATCTGGTAAAAGCGCACGGAGACAAGCCGGCCAAGATATTGGCTGTACTTATAAGTTAGTGTGCCAAAGGATGTCTTTGTTGTTGTTTGTATGGCAATCTAAGCCTGCAAGTCTCTAATTTGGCGGTCAAAGGCCGCTACGCTAGTCAGTCTCTTTGGAAACACAGCAGCGTAACACAGATCGGTAATATCGTGAAATTGCCGCCGCTTTACAGCGCCAACAAAGCTGTACTGCTTACTTATAATCGGAATCCTCCTGGTTTCTCTCAGTTTTGTCCAGGAGCTCAGAAAGTTTCTCTCGGTTCAACAAGAGGTTACTGTCTATGAACATCCTTAAACCGGCGGATGCGTCTATTCTGGGCGCTCCTGCCCCCGTAATATCATTTATCGTTCTTTTCCTGTCAGTTTCTTTCTTCTGCTACGTAATGTTCCGTCGCATGGATGTGCTTCTTAAGGCCGCTACGGACCCTAGATTCTCGAACATCCCAACCAGGCTAATGCGCTCCTTAATTTACGGATTCGGTCAGTGGAGGCAACCTCGTTATTTAGGGGCTGGTATTCTTCACATTCTTTTGTTCGCCGGGTTCATGATCCTCTCGTTGCGCTCGTTGACTCTTATCGGGCGGGGTTTCTCTTCGACATTCCATATTCCTTTCCTAACGGGTTCAGTCGGCTTTGCCTATGAGTCATTAAAGGATTACACAGTAATTGTAGTGTTGGCAGTGTGCTTGATCGCAATCGTGAGACGTGCTGTTTTTCATCCGAAGCGATACGATCATCCGGGGATCGCCGGGCATGAACATGAGGCCTACATAATTCTCGGCCTGGTATCGGCGCTTATGGTTACGGATATGATTCACGATGGTAGCGCCTATCAGGCATCCGGGGTCTGCGGAGAATACCACTGGTTCCCTGCGGCGGCCTTTGCATCTGTCTTCATGCCCTCCAACGCCCCGACCACCCTCAACTTTCTCCATGTCGGAGGCTATTGGGCTCACATTCTGTTTTTTTTCGGTTTGCTGAATTACCTCCCGATATCCAAGCACTTCCATGTTATTACAGCAATACCCAATGTTTTCTTTTCAAATTTGAACAAGGGGAGGATCAAGCCCGTCAAGTATGGGGTTGCTGACTGGATGGAGTTGGACCAGTGCGGTGTTAGTGGCCTGACCGGTTTCACATGGAAACATATACTAGACTTTTACTCCTGCGCCGATTGTGGTAGATGCTCGGACAATTGTCCGGCGAATACAGTTGGTAGAGCGCTTTCGCCAAAAATGATAAGCGTCAAAGCCCGCGACTACGCTTACGAGCATTTTCCGATCTTCGATAAAACATCCCAAGATCAGGCCCACGAAAAAAAACTCGTTGGAGATATCATTACCGAACAGGAAATTTGGGCGTGCACGACTTGTGGAGCATGTGAGTCTGAATGTCCGATTTTTATTGAATATATTGATAAGATAGTTGACATGAGACGGTATTTGATCGATCGAGGTGAGGTACCGCAGTCGCTCCAGAAACCTCTTCAACAGATTAAGAAAAAAGGGAACGCATACGGCGCGATGAAATCCAAGCGAGCGTCGTGGACAAAAGATCTGGAGGGTTTTGAGGTTCGAACGCTTGCCGAGCGGGAACGCTCTGATCTCCTGTTTTTTGTCGACAGTTGCGGTTCTTTCGATCCCCGCATTCAAGAAATCACCAAATCTTTTGCCAGGATCATGGAACGCAACAACCTGGATTTCGCCATCTTAGGTGAGGAAGAAAACGATTCTGGCAATGAAGTCAGAAGACTTGGAGAAGAAGGGTTGTTCGAGCAGGTTTCGGGGCGTAATATTGAAGCTTTCAAATCTCGCGATTTTGGGGAGATAGTGGCATTTGACCCTCATGCTTTTAACGCAATTAAAAACGACTATCCTGAGCGTTTCAAAATTATTCATTCCAGTCAATTATTGACCAGACTTTTAAACAATGGTGCCATGTCGTTGAATGCGGACTATCTTCGTGGCAGGATGGTAACCTACCACGATCCCTGCTATTTGGGACGGCATAATGGAATTTACGACCAACCTCGACGAGTGCTGAAATCTATCCCCGGGATCCAGTACCAGGAAATGCGCCATTCTTTTTCCCGAAGCTTCTGTTGCAGTGGTGGAGGCCTTTTGCTGTGGTATGAGAATGAGGAGGAAAAGGAACGCATGGGCGAAAGGCGCGTCAAAATGGCCATGGAAATTGGGGCGCAAGTCATCGTCACAGCGTGTCCCTTCTGCCTGATTAATATCGAGGACGCGATAAAGACAACAGGCAACGAAGGAAAAATTGAGGTGATCGACCTGGTTGAACTTGTTGATCGATCCGTGTCGTAAAGGATACTTTGAATAGAGTGGTCATCAGAATCCAAAGAATGTTTGGGAGGACATATGAACATAATCGTCTGCATGAAGTGGACACCGGACACGTCGGAGGCGGATCTTACCTTGTCGACGACGGCCAAAGACATCAAGAAGGAAGATCTTGATTATGACATGAGTGATTGGGACCGTTTTGCCATCGAAGAAGCCGCCCAGATCAAAGAGAAGGTCGGCGGCAAAGTTACGGTTGTAAGCTTAGCGCCTGAGGAATCAGAGGATATGCTTCGAGAATGTCTCGCTCGGGGCGCTGATGAAGCTTTCCAGATTTGGTCCGGTGAAATGGAAGGCGGAGATGGATTTGCCACAGCTTCCGTGCTCAGTCAATTTATCAAAGGACGACCACATGACTTGATCCTGTGCGGAACGCTTGCAGAAGATGACGGAGCAGGTCAATTGGGGGGAATGTTGGCTGCAATGCTCGATATTCCCAGCGCTACTCTCGTTTCAAGGATTGAAATCAAGGACCAAAAGGTTTCATTTGTCAGAGAACTTGAAGGTGGCCTTTATGAATCCATGGAAATGGACCTGCCATGTTTGATAGCTGTCGCTACCGGTTTGAATGAGCCTCGCTTTGTTTCGATAAGGGCTGTCAGAAAAGTGGCTTCAATAGAAATCCCCAACGTCGGGATTGATGACATCGGAATTGATGCGGGCAAAGTGGGTCAATCAGGCGCCCGTGTTGAAATTGAACAGGTCTCTCTACCACCAGAAGGCGAAGGCGCCGAGATCATAAAGGGCAAAGCTGAAGAATCGGCTGCTCGTCTGGCCGAAATCCTGAAAGAAAAAGGGGCCATAGGATAATGGAAAATATATATGTTCTTGCAGAGCACCGAAAAGGCGTAATAAGAGACACTACATGGGAGGCCTTGGCCGCAGGTCGAAAACTCTCATCCGAACTTGGAGCCGAACTTACCTGCATCCTTCTGTCCGGAAACGCCGCCATGTCGGAAACGTTGTCCGCGGAGGCACCACGGGTAATCGCTGTTGACGACCCAATATTCGAAACGATGAACTCTGAAGCCATTACCAAAACACTCAGGGAAATCCTGAAACCCAGCGGATCATATGTCTTGCTCATGGGGGCTTCTAACGCAATACTGGATTTAGCCCCAGGTCTGTCTGTGGCTCTAGACGCGGCTCTGGCCACTGATTGTTTTTCTGTGGAAGTAAGAGACGGAAAGCTTTTTGCTTCTCGGCAGATGTATAGTTACAAAATAAATTCCTTGGTTTCTTTCAAAGACTCGGAACGGGTGGTCCTGACCATAAGGGCCGGGTCATTTCCATTCACTCCGTCAGACGCGGCCAAGGGCGCTATTGAAAATGTCACTTGCCCTGTAGACCTGTCATCTCTGAAAAAGCGCTTTATGAAATATGTTGAAGCTGAGAAAGGTGATGTGGATATCGCGTCCGCTGACATAATTGTTTCCATTGGTCGTGGAATTGGCGATGAACCGGACCTTGATGTGTTCCAATCGTTAGCGGACACCATGGGTGGCGTTCTGGCTTGTTCTCGTCCAATTGTGGACAAGAATCTGCTTCCAAAATTCCACCAGGTTGGGACATCCGGGATTGAAGTCAAACCCAAGGTCTATCTGGCTCTTGGAATCAGTGGAGCGTTTCAGCACCTCGGCGGCATTAAGGGATCGCCCCTTCTTGTGGCTGTAAACAAAGACCCCAGAGCTCCAATATTCCGCGTAGCCACTTATGGAATCGTGGGAGACGTCAACGAAGTTGTCCCCGTTCTGGACGAGAAAATAAAAGCGCTTAAAGGGTAGTCTTTTCAACATTTACGGCGCTCCCCGTTCGGATTGTGGGGAACACTGGGCTATCGTTTCACAGGTCGAGTCTGCGGCATGACTCCTCTAATAGTCAGCCGGGACTCGATTGTTTTTCAGCGCAATTTTATATGGTGTTACTAGCTATTATGGACCATATCTTCGAAAAAGTAATGGAAACCAAGGAATTCCTGGAAAACATATCATCCGGGGAAAATCCCGAAGTGGCCATTATCCTTGGAACGGGACTCGGTGACCTGGTCGACAAGCTAACTCCCAATTGTGTGGTTCCCTATGAGGATATCCCCCATTTTTTAACCTCTACTGTTGAGGGTCACAAAGGGAAACTTATATTCGGGACGTTCGCCGGTAAACGCGTGGTGGCCATGCAGGGGCGTTTCCACTATTATGAGGGATATGAACTCAATCAGGTGACTTTTCCTGTAAGGGTATTTTGGGCTCTCGGGGCAAAATTGCTGATTGTAAACAGCGCGGCGGGTGGACTGGACCAGTCTTTCAAACCTTGCGAAGTAATGATAGTGACTGATCACATCAACCTGCTCGGCTCCAACCCGCTGAGAGGATTGACTGACCCGCGACTTGGAGATCGTTTTCCGGACATGGGTCGGGTTTATGACCGCGACTGTATTGAAGAGGCGTCAAGAGCAGTAATTGAAATTGGGGCGCCATTGCGGCGCGGGGTTTACGTGGCAGTTGCCGGGCCCAGCCTGGAAACTCCCGCAGAAACGCGGACACTTCGGATTCTTGGCGGCGATGCAGTGGGAATGAGCTCTGTTCCAGAAGTGATTACCGCTGTCCAGGTTGGTTTTAGAGTTCTTTTCCTAGCCGCTATCACAAACGTGAATAACCCGGACGAAATGTTACCCATTTCTCTTTCACAGGTGATTCAAAACGCTAAGCTTACCGAACGATTGATGGGACAAATCATGGAAATCACCCTCAGCCGAATAACTCTTTGACTAGCTCAGAATAGAGCCCTAATGAACTCACCAAACGCCCCATCTTTCCTCGTCCTTGAGAACGGACTGATATTACGCGATCCATCGAAATCTGAGCCTGATGTTCATTTACGGACCATGATATCAGATGACGTCATCACCTCCCTGAACACTAATGACCAGATAGACTGTCCACCGGGAAAGGTCGTCGACTGTTCAAACTGTCTTATCATGCCTGGTCTTGTAAATTGTCACGTTCACTCCGCCATGAGTATGTTCAGAGGCTTAGCGGATGATCTGCCTTTGGAAACTTGGTTGAACGAATTCATTTTCCCAAGCGAGGCCAGGCATCTGACACCTGAGATGGTTAGACTCGGTTCGACCCTATCGGCTGTTGAGATGGCCCTTTCAGGGGTAACCACCATCGCCGACGCGTATTTCTTTATGGAGGAAGCCGCCCAAGCCGTAATCGATGTAGGGCTTCGCGCCGTAATTGCTCAAGGTGTTCTGGATGTTCCAACCCCAGACGCAAAAAAACAAGGCGCCTGGAAAGAAAGAGCCCTCGATTTTCTTGAATCCGTGCCATCGCATCCCAGCATCACCCCTGCCCTGTTTTGTCATTCGCCTTACTTGTGTCAACCTGGCACATACAGCGCCGCGGCGGAAATCTGCAAATCCCATGGTGTCAAATTATTCTCACATGTGGCTGAAACGCCTACCGAGATTCAACTTATACACGAGAAATTCGGTGTTACTCCTGTAGAATTGTTAGACTCCTCTGGTGTCCTGGACAGTTCATTCGTGGCTGTTCACTGTGTTCACTTGAATGACAGGGATGTGGAAATTTTTCGGGACTCTCAAGTCAAAGTAGTACACTGTCCTGAATCAAACATGAAACTTGCTTCAGGCCATGCCCGCATTCAGAATCTCCTGGATAATGGCCTGACTGTAGGGCTCGGAACGGATGGGGCCGCTAGTAACAACAATCTTGATCTTTTTGAGGAAATGAGATCAGCTTCATTATTGGGGAAGCTGGTATGCGAGAATCCTGAAGCTCTTAATGCCAGAGAAACACTCACCATGGCAACGATTGGAGGCGCGAGGGTCCTTGGACTGGGTGACTCGACCGGTACATTAAGTCCGGGGAAGCAGGCGGACATAATAGTGGTAGATCTCAGTCAGCCACACTTGCAGCCGCTCTATAACCCTGTTTCACAATTGGTGTATTGTGCTAGAGGGTCTGATGTCCGTGACGTCATCGTAGCCGGAAGATGGGTAGTCAGGAATCGGAAACTCTGTTCAGTCAGTTTCGATGATATTAGAAAACAGGTTCTCGAATTGGCCGAAAAAATCGCATCAGATAGCGGCAAAAAATTATATCAAACATAAGGTTAATCATGTCAGAAAAGATCACATATAGAGACGCTGGTGTTGACATAGACATGGCGGACACGGCATTGGGCTCCGCAGCAAAGAAAATTCAGTCGACGTTTACGCCTGGAGTTATTGGCAATCTGGGTGGATTCGCCGCGATGTTCAGACCCGATTGGAAACAATATCAGGATCCTGTTCTGGTCTCTGCTACTGATGGTGTCGGAACAAAACTGAAGATCGCTTTCTTAACAGGTATTCACAACACAGTCGGGATCGATCTGGTTGCAATGAACGTTAACGATCTTCTGGTTACAGCAGCTGAACCGCTTTTCTTTCTGGATTACTTCGCCACCGGCAAGATCGAACCAGGAACATTTGACAGTGTGGTTTCGGGTATAGTTGAAGGATGCCTAATTTCCGGATGTGCGCTTATAGGGGGAGAAACAGCGGAAATGCCTGACTTCTATCCGGCTGGAGAATACGACCTGGCAGGTTTTTGTGTAGGCATACTCGACAAATCCAAGGCCATCGATCAATCAAGAGTTAAAGCAGGGGATATCATCCTGGGAATCGGCTCGTCCGGCTTACACAGCAACGGTTTCAGCCTTGTTCGTAAGGCCCTTCTGGAAAAGGCGAAATATTCCTTGAATCACAACTTTCCGGATTCAGATAAAACCCTGGGGGAAGAGCTTTTAACTCCAACTCGAATTTATGTTAAACCAGTTCTTTCACTTCTTGACCGTATATCTGTTCATGGTATGGCGCATATTACCGGAGGCGGCTTTTACGGTAACATTCCCAGAGTCTTGCCTGAAACCATTGGGGCCAATATAGACTCAACAGCATGGGATGTCCCATCAATATTCGGGTTATTAAAAAGGCATACCGGCCTGGATGATCGAGAGATGTTCACAACCTTCAACATGGGTATAGGAATGATTATCATCATCAATGAAGATGATACGGACAGCGCCATCCGATGTTTGAGAAGTCATGACCTACCGGTTTGGGTGATTGGCTCAACCCGGAACAGAGAGAACCAGTCTGGCCCCCAGATTGTTATCAAATGAGTCAACTTAAAAGCTAGTGTGAGTTCCAGTCCACAATGGATCAACAGATTCTCGAAGATTTCGTCAAATCCGAAGCTCCTCTTCTACACAATCTAATAGATCAGGCAAAACTATATCAGGACTATATGTTGGTTTCAGACATTATGGAGACCGTGAATCCCAGAATCGCGGCTATTCGACTCGAAGAATTACTTTGCCATGATTCGGAAAAACTAATTCTAAAACTTTCACATGATCCTAAAACGTGGAGCTGTTTTGTAAAAACAATTGGAGCGTCAGCTTTCCTATTCTCGGTCGTCAGGCGTTCGCCGGATTTGATAAAATCACTATTCCTGCAAGAAGGCTACACTTTAACCAAGGCCAGGATCGAGAAAGAAATAGAATTACACAGTCGCCTGTCTCTGATTCCAAATCCGACATCGGAGGATCTACACCGTGAATTGAGGCGATACAAAGAAGAGGAATTCCTGAGAATTGGATGCAGAGACCTTACAGACAATGCCGCTGTTACTGAGGTGATGGCTGAATTGTCCGATTTCGCCGTTGCGGCATTAAGAACTTCCCTTGATTTCTACTTTAGGCTTTTGGTCCAAAAGCACGGAATCGCCGAAGGGCTTTCGCCAGGTAAATATGGGTTCGTAATTCTAAGCATGGGAAAGCTCTCGGGGCGCGAACTCAATTTTTCATCTGATATAGATTTAATATACCTACGGGGCCCGGAAGAGGGGTTGACTTCTGGACCTGACAAGATTGTCGTAACTCGCTTTTATGAAAATCTAGCCAGGTCCATCAGCCGATCAATGTCGGATATTACTGAAGATGGGTTTGTATTCCGTGTAGATTTAAGACTCAGGCCGGAAGGTGACAAAGGCGAGCTGGCGCCTTCAGTTACCAATGCCAAGGAATATTATCTCTCATGGGGGAGAACATGGGAACGGGCCGCCCTTATGAAGGCGCTGCCTATAGCGGGCGATGTCGGCATCGGAGAAGATTTTCTCAAGGAAATTGAGCCATTCGTATTTAGGAAGCACCTCGATTATTCAACTCTCGATGAAATGCGTTCGATGAAGAAGCAGATAGAGGTCCAGCTTAAGAAGAAACCAGGTTTGAATATCAAGCTTGGTCAGGGCGGGATACGTGAAATTGAATTTTTTGTCCAGACCTTGCAGCTAATTAACGGGGGCAAAAACCCTGGATTGCGTTCAGCCTCGACATTGAGAGCCCTTGAGTTGCTGATTGAGGCGGGCCACATAAGTTCCGACACCGCAAGGGATTTGAGAGACGCCTATTTGTTCTTCAGAAAAGTCGAACACAGGATCCAGATAAACCATCAGTTGCAAAAACATGATCTACCCAGGACACCTGAGGAGCAGGAGGAACTCGCCAGGCGAATGGGATATCAAGATCCGGAAGCGCTTGACAGTTTTCTGGAGGACTTGGAAAGACGCCGCAGGCTTGTAGAGGAACTATTCGCTTCCCTGTTTTATCATTCTCCGGAGGACAGCCCGGAACGTGTGTCATCTGTTACCCGTCATCTGATCGAATCAATAGATAATCATGATGAAATCATCTCAATATTGACGGACCTTGGTTTCCGCAATCCTTCATCCGCATATCCTATTTTAAGGAACCTGATATCGCCTTCTTTAGGAAGGGTAGTTTCTGAAAGGGCCCAGGACTTGCTGGAGCGGTTAGCCCCCCTATTTATAGACGAGCTATTGAAAGCCCCTGAACCTGAAAAGGCCTTGAACGGACTCGACTCATATATAGTTTCCCTGCAGGCTGCTCCGAACTATTATTCTACATTTCTTGAAAACACGGCCACTACTCGGTTCCTGATACGTATTTTAGGGGAAAGCAGTTTTTTCACGGACCTTCTAGTGAGACATCCGGAATCTATTGATTCACTTATAGGTCGCGGGTTCGAACATTCGTCCAAGAGTTCCGAGAACCTTACAAAGGAACTGCTGGAACGTCTTGATTACTGCGATACTTTGGAAGACAAACTTAATGTTCTCCGCACATTCAAGAATGAAGAAACATTGCTCATTGGCGTACGCCAGCTCAACGGAGACATCAGTTCACCGGTAGCCAGGCGGCTTATTGCTGAACTCGCCGATGTTTGCATAACAGCAGCGGTCGAAACAGCCCGCCTCGAAATGGAATGTAAATTTGGGTCAGACGGCCTCAAGGGACCACTGCCGTTTGTAGTTTTAGGGATGGGGAAACTCGGAGGAAAGGAAATGACATACCTGTCCGACCTGGATGTCATTTTTGTGTTTGATCCTCCGAGTGAACGAATAGGACGGCTATCGTCTAGAGAATGGTTTACGCGGCTTGCGAATAGAATCATTTCAATTCTAAGCGTGCCTACATCCGAAGGTTCGGCCTATTCCATCGATACTCGTCTGAGACCTTCAGGCAACAAAGGGGCGCTCGTTTCCACTCTGCAATCTTTCGAAGACTACCACAAAGATTCTTCAGCTCTGTGGGAAAAACAGGCGCTAATTCGGTCGAGGGTCGTTGCAGGCCCCCCTACTCTAGGTCGAAAGATCGAGACACTGGTCCATGAGTGTATTTTTAGAACCAATGTCGATGAAGCTGATCTGGCTGAGATCGCTAGAATTCGTGAACGCATGGAAAAGGAAATTGCTCTTGAAGACTCTAAAAATGTTAATTTAAAGACCGGCAGGGGGGGATTGGTAGATGTTGAGTTCTTCACTCAAGGCAAGATCCTTACTCATGCGGGCCAACACCCCGAAATTCTAAAACCAAACACACTGGAAGCTCTAGCCTGTCTTAGGAACGCAGAATTAATCGGGGATGAGATATACAAGACCATGGATTCAGGCTACAGGTTTTTGACCAACCTCGAAGACAGGTTGCGCATTATGGAAAATCGAAGTATAGATCGTTTGCCTCTCTCTGGTTTAAAACTTGAGGGTTTGGCCAAGAGGCTTGGCTACGGCAGGGATGGAGATGCTTTAGTCAAGGATTACCTTCGCATACGAACCGAGATTCGATCTGCGTATAGTTCATTTTTCTTGTTGGGGAATTAAAATTCCCCGTTAAAAGGAACAAAAACGGGAGCAGGAATGAACAGATTGGCTTTAGGTGTCCTGGCGGCCTTGACGCTTCTTTCCTCGGCGTTATTTACATGGCCCAGCCCTGTAAATGCTCAGATGCTGCAGTGGCAGCAAGAAGAACGAGCCAGACAGAACTATCAAAAACAGCAGTGGCTTCAATGGCAGCGAGAGCAACAGGTCCGTCAGAACTATGACCGTCAGCAGCAGTTGCAATGGCAACAGCAAGAAAAGTTCCGTCAGATGTATCAAAGATAACGATGTGAAATTCTCGCCAAAGAGGTGTAGGCGTCGTCTCTGGAGCAAAATTTTCCCGATCAATAAGTAATCGGCGCGATTACATCATCATGCATCACTAATTTTGCAAAAGGCTCCGTTGTAGATATCTTTGAGCAAAACGGATTAGCTCAAGCGTCCTTTTTATCCAGGAGAACGGAACACTCATCCATAACCCTACGAAGCTCAACCAGAGCTGCGACCCACTCTGCATCAAGTTGGGTCGATTCCTTCACCATCTGAGCGCGGCGTTCTTTTCCGACATCCTCTTCTTTCAAAACCGCTATCAGGTTCTGCCTCTGCTGGTGAGGCCCCACGGCCTTGTCGAAAGCGATTCGAACAGGATCAAGTGGATTGCTCATCGTGACCTCTACTCCACAAAAAATAAAACCCTAACCGCTCGAACGACTAGGGCCAGTGAGTAACCTCTCCCAGATAGTTACACACAACATAAACGAACGGACAATTGTCCTTGGACGAAATAGCAATTTCAATTTAGAAACGCAAGAAAAATCGAAACTGTAAAGTTTATATATAAAAGAGAAAACACCAGGGGGAGAGGGCCGCCAAAACGACCCCTATCCCAGAACACTCCAGGAGGACCGTGGACCGTGTCCACCATTCCTTGCACAGTGGGCCATATCTATTCCCTGATTCTGATCTGTTTTTGGGACATCAGACATGTTATGTTCTCCTTTGCGGCTGTTGAATTGAACAGGTCAGCATTACTTTAACGAACTTATCAAAGTGTTAGGTAAAGTCAAGAAAAACAAACATGGAAAGAACGTTAAGGACCTTTATCAAAATAATTCTGTTATTCGTAGTTATATGCGGACTAGTAGACTGCGATACCGATCTGCAAAAACCAAAAACAGAATCGACCCCTGAACAAAGATTCAAAATTGCCACACTCGTCAAAGTGGACGGCATCCCCTGGTTTGCAAGGATGAAAGTTGGAGTGGAGAAATTCGCTCGAGAAACCGGTCAAGATAGTTTTATGATTGGACCAGCGAAAGCAGATGGCGCTCTACAGGCCCAAATGGTCGACGAACTAATCAAGCAGGGTGTGAACGCGATTTGTATTGTGCCGTTTTCTGCTGCCACCGTAGAACCGGCGCTACAAAGGGCTAAACAAAAAGGCATTGTTGTCGTGGCTCAGGAAGCCGCCAACCTTAAGCACGCCGATGTCATTGTTGAGCCATTCGACAATAGGGCATGGGGGAAACACCTTATGGACGAACTCGCATCGAGTATGAATGGACAAGATGATTACGCTATTATTTTAGTCAGTTACGATAGTCAGTCCCACATGGAATGGCGTGACGCAGCCGTCTCCCACCAACTTGAGCATTATCCCGAGATGAGGCTGGTAACTGACACAATCGAAGATCATGACGATGCCGCACGCTCTTATGCCAAAGCGAAAGACCTGCTCATCAGGTTTCCGGGCCTCAGAGGAATACTCGGTCTTACAATGGTTTCGTGCCCTTCCTCTGCCCTTGCTGTCGAAACTCTCGGACTCCGGAACAGGCTCAGTGTTGTGGGAGTGTCACTGGTTTCCGCCTGCAAATCCTATCTGGAAACTGGCTCAATAAAGGAAATCAGCTTCTGGGACCCAGCGGAAGCGGGATATGCCATGAATGAGGTTGCCCTCAAATTGCTTCAGGGAAAGAAAATTCATATCGGGACAAACCTCGGAGCAAAGGGATATCATAATCTGAGACAAGACAAGCTCAAACAAAACCTGTTTTTTGGACGAGGTTGGATAGATGTAACCACGAAGAACATGGCCAATTATCCATACTGAAAAAGACCACGAGGGTCTCAATGCGGATTGATGAGAGACTAGCTCGATAGATGAATCTTAATAACATAAAGCTAACTGTAATTTTAGCCTTCCTGTTCATGGTAGCCCTGATAATCGTGACAGCAGGAGTCGGCTATTTCGCTCTTAGAGAGGCAATAGAAGACGCTACCCGTTACAGCGCTCTAGCACGCGATACGAGCCTGGCCAATGACATCGGTTCAAATATGCTTCTGTTGGATGAGGCTCTGGAAAGTTATTTGGCGCACAGCGACATGCAATCAATCTGGGACATTGAATATCGGTTGGCATTGATGAGGCGAATAGCTCAAATGGCGCACAAAGCCGATACCACACCCCAAATTAAGGATATCCTGGTCCGGGTTGGCGATATTCTAGCGAGATTCTCGGCAAATTTTGAAAAGTTGAGAGAACTTGATGGTCAATTGGAGAAAATTGAGCGAACAAATCCGAACCACAGGGCGCAGATTGAAACATTATCCAGGCAGAGGCAGATCCTGCAGAATTTCTTCCAAATTGCGACCGTCAAAGTCTCGAACAATGTTGAAAGCGCCAGGGCAGCCATAAAGATACAGCAGGAATCGATAGATTCCAGGATCCGGAATTCATTTCGAAACACTATGATAATAGCGATCCTGACTGTTTCTGGAGTTATTATTATTGCATTGGTAATTGCTCCTTTCTTCGTTCGCCTGATCACAAAACCGGTAGGGGTCCTGGAACAAATCGTGAAACGCAGTCCGTCAATCGCTTTCAGATTTAGGATTGCGCCCGGCTGGCCAATCGAGTATGTGTCAGAAAATGTTAGTGAATTGGGATACAATGCCAGTGATTTTTACTCAGGTCGTGTAAAACTTGTTGATGTGATTCACTCTGACGACCGGGAGATGGTCGCTAAAAAGTTGCGTGATGTCTCAAAAACTAAGGGTGTGGAGAAGGAATTCAACCAGGAATATCGAATCATTACCGGTTCCGGCTCTATCTGCTGGCTAGATGAACGAATGTGGGTTGTCACGAACGACAAGGGAGATATCACTCACTACGAGGGAATCGTAATTGACATTACGAAGAGGAAACTCGCCGAGGAAAAACTTGAAAGAGAACAGGCCCAACGTGCCTTTGTTCTGGAAACATTCGGATCATATCTCAGTGATGAGATCGTGACGGAAATACTTGAATCACCTGGTGGTATTAACCTTGGAGGGGAACTACGGGAAATCAGCATCCTGGTATCGGACCTCCGCGGGTTTACCAAAATAACAGAATCGATGGATTCCAGGAAGGTTTTGAAGATCCTGAATCGCTATCTGGAAGTTATGACAGACATTATCCTTCGGTATAGCGGAACAATCGATGAATTTACAGGAGATGGAATACTGGTTTTTTTTGGAGCTCCAAGAGAATTTTCAGATCACACACGTAGAGCCGTCCTCTGCGCAATCGAGATGCAAAGAGCCATGAAGTCTTTGAATGAAGACAACATCAAACTTGGTTTACCGGAACTTAGCATGGGAATAGGAATTAATTGCGGAGAACTTGTCGTAGGAAACATCGGATCGAATAGGCGCAAGAAATACGGAGCTGTCGGCAGCCCGATTAACGTTGCTTTCCGCGTTCAGACTCAGACCACCGGAGGGGATATCCTTATGACGGCCTCTGTTTATGAACGGGTCTCCTCCGATGTTGTCATCGGACATGTTAGGGAGGCTGAGCTAAAAGGTATCGAGGGCCTTGTTACTATATATCAGGTATTGGGGCTCAGGAAGAATTGAGCCAAATTATGGAGATGTCATTTCGAGGAATTCAGCAACGCGAAATTTTCCCCTGCCGGTCGAAATGACGTAAATCTCAAATCCATCTAAGATACGGGGCTGGCACAATGCTCTTCAAATCGTGATTGAGGGTCTTGGCCGCATGTTGGGGCCAATAGGGATCTTTGAGCATTTGCCGAGCAAGCAGCACAATGTCCGCCTTGCCATTAGCAATTATGTCATTAGCCTGACCCGGTTCAGTTATTAGACCTACTGCCGCAGTCGCTATCCCGGCGTCTCTACGGATAGCCTCGGAGAAATGGACCTGCCAGCCCGGCCCGAACGGGTACTTCTTGTGGTCAGGGCTTCCAAAACCTGAACTGCAATCTATGATGTCCGCTCCAACTTCTTTCAGCGTTCTCGCCAGTTCAATACTATCTTCGATTGCCCATCCGCCGTCTACCCAATCGGAACAGGACAATCGCACGGCTAAAGGCAAATTCTCAGGCCAGACGGCCCGCATACGTTCAAATGTTTCCACAGTAAATCGAGTCCTGTTTTCAAAACTGCCCCCGTATTCGTCAGTTCGTTTGTTGGCTAAGGGAGAATAGAAACTGTGGCAAAGATAACCGTGCGCTGCGTGCAGTTCCAGCCACTTGTACCCTGCATCCAAGGCTCTCCTGGTTGCTGCTACAAATGCGTCTTGCACATCCTTGATGTCCTGAAGAGTCGTTTCTTTAGGAACTCGCCAGAGTTTGTCTCCAAAGGCTAGGGCGCTTGGCGCTATTGTTTCCCATCCACCTTCTTCATCTTTGAGGGAATGGTCTCCTTCCCAGGGACGTGAGGCGCTGCCTTTACGACCTGCGTGAGCCAACTGAATTCCGGGGACCGCTCCGTGATCCTTGATGAATCTGGTGATGCGTTCCAGCGGGCCTATGTGCTCCTCAGACCACAGGCCTGCGTCTCTCGGAGAGATCCTGCCGCGAGGCTCAACTGCCGTAGCTTCAGCGATTATCAAGCCAGCCCCGCCAATGGCGCGAGAACCCAGATGGACAAGGTGCCAGTCGCTCGATATCCCATTGTTGGAAACGTATTGGCACATCGGAGACACCCCGATCCGATTGCGTAGTGTCACGGATTTGATGGTAAATGTATCGAAAAGGCTTGGCATATTGTTCACCTTATCTTTATGGAATCAATCCTGATTTCGCGATTGAGCGCTAGCCCATTAATTCTTTATGGGCAGTTGCAGCTTCCGTCAATAAAAAAATTAGCCCTATTGTCGGGGTCAGGGTCCCATTTTCCAATCACGCGCCCAAAGCGGCGTGAATAAGAGCAGTCTCGTCATCGGAGGCGTTATAATAGCGAGTATGAAATTGGACAAACTTGACGTAACCCAAGAAACAATACCAGTAAACGATGAAAACTTACACACATAATGAATATTATGAACAATCCAAAATAGGGAATAAGAATCGGGAAGATCCCATTTGGATTTGCCCAAGGAACTGAATTCGGCTCTCTCTTATTCCAACGACGTATTATCTGGCCGTGGATTACGACAAGGGACACCAGGAGACCTACGTTTTAAACCAGCTCCAGATAGAACATTGTCATTCTCCTTGGGCAAATATTCCTGACATGCTCCGAAACCTTTCAAAGCCACACAATCAGTGGCCCCTAGCAATCTCTCAAGTTCTCGCTTCAGATTTTCCATTTTATAGGGCTTATGCAAAACGCCGGCAGGACGTTGCCCCGGAAAGCTCTGCAGTTCAGCGTCCTCGGTGTAACCGCTGCATAGGATCACCTTGACATCCGGTTTTATGCTTATAAGTTCTCCAAAAGCTTCAACTCCATTCATTTTTGCCATTGCCAAGTCGAGTATCACCAGATCTATTTCATTTGATCGAGCTTGGAAAATCCGGACACCTTCCTCCCCATCCGAGGCTTGAATCGTGTCGTAGCCAAGAACCCCCAGACGGCTTAGGACCATACCACGTACCAATTCCTCATCATCGACTACCAGAATAGTCTTTCGTCCATCGGCTGAACCAGAATTGGAATCTATTGCCGCTACTACTTCCCTGGTTTTAAAGGACGGTTGATCCAAAACCACCGCTGGAAAAAGAACACGGATTGTGGTTCCTTCTCCGATCTGGCTATCTACCATTATGGTGCCGTGATGACCCTTTACTATTCCCATTACTTCGGGCATGCCCAACCCTCGACCCCAGAACTTGGTCGTGAAGAACGGATCAAATGTCCTCTGCAGAGTCTCGTCGTTCATACCGTAACCATTATCCACAACCTCCAGAAAGACGAACCGACCAGGCTGGGGCTTCTCCTGGAGGCGGCTATGGCTCAGATACGCCGAGTCGCAATCCATGACTCCGGTTCTGATGGTCACGTAGCCCTTGGTATCACCAATAGCTTCAGAGGCGTTCGTGAGCAGATTCATGATCACCCGCTGTATTTGTTCCGGATCTCCGTTAATGAGTGGAAGCGTGTCGCTGCTATCCAGGCTGAGAGAGACATGTTCGGAAACACCCAATTTCATGAGGCCAAAGTTTCTGTTCAACAACTCATCGAGATGAATATCATTGGGGAGATAGAAAGCGCTTCCCGAGTAGATCAGCATCTGGCGAGAGAGTTCCGCTGATCTTTCAGATGCCTTGACGGCGTTCTCCATGCTGAGCCGGGTCTTTGGATCAAGAGTCTGATCTGTGAGAGCTAGCTCAAGGTTACCCAAGATCACGGCTAATTGGTTGTTGAAATCATGCGCTATACCACCGGCCATTACCCCGAGACTCTCGAGTTTTTGAGTTTGGAGTAGCTTGCGTTCCATCTCCAGGCGCTGTTCTTCCAGCTTCTTGCGGTCGGTGATGTCTATTAGTGTCCCGCGCGCTCCCTCGAAGATATTCTTCTTCATAATAGGTCTGGTGTATGTCCGGACATATCGGACCTCGCCCGATTTCCCCATGAGGCGATATTCCCATGGATACTCGACCCCTTCAGTGAGTTCAGAAAATCTTTTCATCAAGACATCTCTGTCTTCCGGATGAACAAATTCCAGGAACGACTTCCCAATGAGGTCTTCCGCCTCGTATCCGGCCATATTGCGGACAACGGGACTGATATAGGTTAGCGTTCCCAACTCATCGATCTCAAAGATAACATCGCTAATGCTTTCAACCAGATTTCGATATTTCTCCTCACTACTCTCCAGCGCCTCCTCTGCTCGCTTGCGAGTGGTAATATCCCTTATAAATGCCCCAACGCCGACCTTTTGGCACGCAAGTTTTACTGGAAATTTCCGAATTTCGAAGATCCTGTCCGTGGATCTCTCTTCTACGGTTACTATATCGTTTTCGGCAATTGCAAGTTGGTCTGACTTTAGACATTTTTCCGCAAGTTCTTCTGGCATCAATTCGAAATCAGTCTTTCCAATAATCTCCTGTTCAGAAAGCCCGAAAAAGTCCTGATTTGCTTTATTCACAAACAGATAGCGGTAATGTTGGTCCTTTATAAACACTAAATCTTTGCTAGAGTTCAGGAAATTCCCAAATCGCTCCTCGATCTCTTTTAAAGCCATCTCCGCCCGCTTGCGATTAGTGGTGTCACGGACGATACCTGCTGCGTGCCAGCGACCATCAATCTTGAAGCCGGAAAGGGAAAGTTCTATGGGGAACTCCTCTCCATTTTTTCTACGAGCAACAAGCTGAGTAATCCGTCCCACAGCGTTTCCTCGGCCGGATACGGCGAATTCTTTGAAACCAGATCGGTAAGCGGCGTGATATTCTGGAGGAGCCAATAACTCGTGGACGTTTTTTCCAATTACCTCCGAAGAGTTGTAACCGAAGATTCGCTCGGAGGCCGGGTTACAAAATGATATCTCTCCCCTGTCATTAATCAGCATGATCGCATCAAGGACAGAATCAGTGATAGCCGTGAATCTCTGTTCTCTCTCCCGAATATTCTCTTCCGCCATTCCCTCTTCGAGTTTTCCTTGATTCATCATTAGCCAACCCTCAGCAGTTTGATTCTATCAGTGGAACAATAAGCATTTTGTCAAATAAATCCAAATAAAAAGGGTGGATTCCAATTTGTTGTAAAAGCCACAACGCCTGTTAAGCATCTTGGCTAAATGTAAACTGAGCCTCGCGATTTCGGCAAAAGAACTATTGCGTACTGATTCTTGACTAATCCGCAGGGTTAAAGTAGGTGGACGGGATCAAAAATAATCTCTTTTCCAGACCCTGAATGCTTACTTATCGGGTATGGTATTCTGTAGGTGACTGACTGTTTCATTTTGGATAGTGAGGATCAATTTGCTATTATTTACTAGTTTGTGTTCAACGATTTTTTGCGCGTCGATTCTTTGCCAAGTTGACTCAATCTTAACCCTACAACGTTACTTATTGAGCGTCAAAGACTCCAAGCATGCAACTCTTTCTATGTGACAATTGGGGCAGATAGTTAAAATAACCAGACCTTCGACAAAACTCCTATTAGTCAGTTGCTGGAGGGATTGCTATTGTCCGTATCCGGGTTTGTAGACATCTTTTTGAGGTAGGCTAAAATATCTTTCTGCACTTCCAGGGTACTCTTTTGGCTGACGAGGATATTATCGTTGATTAAGTCGGTGCCGGATAGCTAACTTAGAGGAGCAACGATGCGGAGAGAGTGGAACAACTGTATCATAACACTTTAAGGAGGAGAAAATGGCAATCATTTCTCTCGGTGGAGAATTGGCTAAGAGAATTCTTCGTGAGTTTTATAAGGAGAAATCTTCCGGTCACGGCGTTCCTATAGCGATTCTCGAAAATAATCGCGAAAAGTACGCGACTTTTTTATCGAGATGTGGTTATCTGTCGGTATGTGTCGTCAACGAAACATGCCTAACCCGGAAAACTGCGCTTTAGCTGAATTAGAGACCGCAGCGAAGGCCTCGTCGGTCCAGTGGTCGTATGTTCGTCTGATGGCTATCAAGGCCTTGATAATGGGGCTGCCCCATAAGCAGGTGGCTGCCTTGTTCGGTGTAAATGAGGACTCGGTTTCCCGTTGGGTGAGACGTTTTAATTCACGGGGTATCGATGGGCTTACAGAAGGTCCCCGCTCTGGGCGTCCTCCCAAAATCAGCGGGGAGCAGGCCTATGAATATTCCAAGTTGGTCTTACATCCAGAACTGGTCAATGAGACCCACTGGACCGGACGTAAGTTTCACGGATATCTCACCAGGCATTGCCAGATGGAGGCAGGCTACAGCACACTTATGCGGTGGCTTCACGATGAGGATTTTCGGCTGAAGGTCCCTCGCCCCTGGCCGGATGGCCAGGATGAAGTTAAGAGAAAGGCCTTCATTGAACTGATCAGGAAGTTTCTTGGTGATCAATGCGTGGATCTTTGGTTTCTTGACGAGTGTGGTGTCGAAGGAGATCCTCGTCCGAAAAGGCGTTTTGCTAAAAAAGGAGACAAAATCCGTCAAGCATACGGCGGGGCGCATCTCCGAATGAATGTCACGGGCATGGTCTTGCCAAGAAAAGGTGAATTCTATGCGCTAGAATTTAGCCATTCCGATACGTAGATCTTCCAGATCTTCCTGAATCACGCCAATCGGGACATCAAGTTCGAGCGTCCTCGCAATCTACTCATCCTGGACAATGCGTCTTGGCACAAGAGTAAATCACTGGACTGGGGGGAATTTGAGCCGATTTTTCTTCCACCTTATTCTCCAGATCTTAACCCCATTGAACGCCTCTGGCTCGTTATGAAGGGCGAATGGTTTTCTGGATTCTACGCTAAAACCAAAGATCAACTAATCGAGAGACTCACCGACGCTCTCAGATGGCTTATGACCAGACAAGATGAAAACACTAAAACTTGCGCCATTCCGACAGAACTTTAGAGAAGTGCTATATATATGATTTCGTGGGCTTACCGACATGGAGGGGAGAAGATATTGCAGTAGGATTAAATTTCTGTTTTAAACGGGGGTGGCTCACAGAGGGAATAGATGTCTATCTCTTGACGGACGAGGGATACCGGGTAAAAGAGGGTCTTATTAAGAATAATCAAATCTATCCGGAGGCAGATTAGAGGGCAAATTTTACACCGTCACAAACTGCCGGACTTCCCGGGCTGTGGGTGAGTAGCTTCCAAATACTTCCGGAAGTTAATCTTCACTTCCAAAATATCACGCCATCACGAATTGCCAGACTTCGGCACCAATTTTAAATGATTCTCGCAGTCCTTTATTTTCCGTTGTATCAGTTCATCTGTTTTAGCCAGCTGGATTTCTACATGATAGAATAGCTCGTCAAAATCCTTTCTAGTCATTCTCCCAAGTTCATAGGCTCGTGCTAACCGAATTGCAGCTTCTCTAATATCTTTTAGCGGGACAATAACGACTTCGGCAGCGTCTTGAATTATTTTAAAGGCTCCGTCTATTGACAGGTCGCCAGCTTGTATCTGCTCAAGTAGGTCTGGTCTTTCCTTTTTGATTCGACGGATTTTATCAACAATTGACTTAGGAACATCCAGCATGTCCGCTATCTCTAACACTTTCTTGGAATATTGACTCTTTTTCATATCAAGCCGCCTTTCTGTTCAACTTTACACAATCATAAACTGCCGAATTTTCCAAGTTAATAATCCCGTGTTCAGCGACAATTACACTTGTGCATCTTTGGGGAAGCAGTTGTCTGTGGTTTCACAGCAATGGGATAGACTTTGATCAATGAACTAGCACCAAATGATGCGCCTATATATATTTTCTAGAGATCGATACGAAAAAGATACCTACCTCTATAAAACACCAATATCATTGTCTGACTCCAATGAGATCGATGATTTTCCTATTATTACAGTTTTGATCTGATTTTTAGCGCGTTGTTTTTTTGTCAGGTGGGTAAATTTTAACTTAGCTTCAAACCCTAAAGACGATTCGAGCCCCAATTTGCTGACAACTTGCTGACAACTTTTTGGGACCATACTCTTAATGATTTCAATGGGTTAGTGGAGCGGGAAACGGGATTTGAACCCGCGACTTCAACCTTGGCAAGGTTGCACTCTACCACTGAGTTATTCCCGCATGAATGCGTAATATACAAATTCCAGCTTCATAATGTCAACAGAAAATCCAGCACAGAAAATCCGAGCGACTCTGTTTACTGTGATATTTCAAGCTGGTCGCCCGTTTTGATAACCCCGCCTTCAATTACTTTTGCGAATACACCCTGTTCGGGCATTATGCATTCTCCAATCTTGTTGTAGATTGCGCATCGGGTATGACATTCCTTGCCAATCTGGGTAACTTCCACGATAGCGGTTGCCCCGATTCTCAAACGTGCGCCCACAACGATGGAACCCAGGTCAAAACCTTCCGTGCATATGTTTTCGGCGAAACTACCTGGCCGTACGTCAAGACCTTTATTTTTCATGGTTTCAATCTGCTCAATGGCCAGCAATGAAACCTGTCGATGCCAATCGCCACCGTGAGCATCACCTTTAAGACCAAACCCGACTGCCAGGACGCCTTCACTCACATCGATCTTGGGCGTTCCCTTCTTTTCGCTCGAACAGACTGCGATCACCCTTCCGTGAACCTTGGACAAGCCTGATGTTGAACCGGATTTCCCCACCACTAATCTTCTTCCTCTGCAGTTTTACCCGAAGCTTCTATGATTTTTTCAGCGATGTTGGCCGGCACCTCTTCATAATGGGAGAATTCCATGGAGAAGATACCACGCCCAGATGTCATTGAAGTAAGGTCCGAAGCGTACTTCAACACTTCCGACATGGGAACCAAGGCTTTAACGACCTGGTTGCCGCCCTTTGCGTCCATGCCACTTATCCTGCCTCGCCGGGAGTTCAAATCACCCATGACGTCTCCCATGCAATCTTCAGGGACAGTTATTTCCATATTCATGATCGGTTCCAAGAGTACTGGATTGGCTTGCAGCACCCCCTTCTTGAAACCTTTAGACGCAGCGATCTTGAAGGCCTGTTCCGATGAGTCAACATCGTGATATTTTCCGTCGAATACCTTTACACGAACATCTATGACAGGATGTCCGGCTAAAGCGCCGGCCGCCATTGCTTCGACAACACCCTTCTCTACTGCTGGAATGTATTGCCTTGGGATAACACCACCAACAATTTTGTCGACAAATTCAAAACCTTTGCCTCTTTCCATTGGCTCCAGTTCTAGCCAGGCTACGGCGAATTGACCCCTTCCGCCAGTCTGTTTCTTTAATTTTCCTTCAACTTTCGCTTTGCCCTTGATCGTCTCTTTATATGGGACTTTAGGGGTTTTGAGATTTACATCAACTCCAAATTTCCTTTTCAATTTTTCTACTACCACTTCAATATGGACCTGACCCATTCCGGAAATGAGAAATTCGTTAGTCCGAGCGTCTCTGTTCACGGTCAAAGTCGGATCTTCCTCGCCAAGGCGCGCCAAACTCTGGGTGATCTTTTCTTCGTCTCCCTTGGCTTTTGGTTCAATGGCGAATGATATTACCGCCTGCGGAATATCCGGTTTCGGGAGAATTATCTGAGCCTTTTCGTCGCACAGCGTGTCTCCAGTCAGCGTTTCCTTAAGTTTGGCCACTGCAACTATGTCACCCGCTTGAGCGCCTTCAATTGATTTCTGGGATTTACCACGCATTATGAATAACTGGCCAAATCTCTCCTTGGATTGTCCGGTGGAATTATAAAAGTTTGAGTCAGGGATAAGTTTTCCCGAAAAAATCCTAAAGAGACTAAGCCTTCCAGCGTACGGGTCAGCAAGAGTTTTAAACACTTGAGCGCAAAAGGGCTCATCTGGTGAGGGTTTTCTTGAAACTTCCTCGCCCGAGGCTGTGGAGCCAAGCACGGGTTTCATATCCGCAGGTGAAGGACATGCGTCAGCTATCAGGTCCAAAATAGGTTGTATACCTTTGTTGGTGAAGCCAGAAGAGACCAGCACAGGCATAAAAACACGGTTCAGTATGCCTCCGCGCAAGGCGTTGAACAACTCATCGGCGCCAAGTTCTTCACCCTCGAGATATCGTTCCATCAATCCGTCGTCGACTTCAGCCAGATCTTCTATTAGAACATCCCTGCGGGTCGTGGCCTCTTCCTTAAGATCATCAGGTATGTCTGCTCTAGTGAAGTTCTTACCGTCTCCTTCAAACATCAGGGCTTTCATGGACAGGAGATCCACGACACCCTTGAAGTTGGTTTCTTTACCAATGGGTATCTGTAGCGGGACGGGCTTTACCTTCAATGCCTGCTTTACATCGGCGATCACCTTGTCAAAATTCGCCCGTTCACGGTCCATTTTCGTCACTACCAGGACCCTGGGTAGCTCTGCGTCTTCTATTGCTGACCAGACTTTTTCTGTTAGCGGTTTGACTGAGTCTACAGCATCTACCACCAATAAAGCTACGTCAACAGCTGTAAGAGCGAAGGTCACTTCAGCCCCAAAATTTGGGTCACCAGGTGTGTCAATTATGTTAATTTTCTTTTTCTTCCATTCCACCGAAAAGAGAGCCGAACCAATTGAAATACCTCGCTTGACTTCTTCAGGTTCAAAGTCAAAATTGGAAGAACCATCGGTAACTTTTCCCAGACGATCCACAGCTGCTGAATCAAGAAGCATGGCTTCACATAAGGTCGTCTTTCCCGAACCGGCGTGGGAGACGACTGCCGCATTTCGAATGTCTTCAGTTTTGAATTGCTTCATAGGCGTCCCTTCGGAAGCGAGCTACCGGTTGATTGTTTCGGCGCTCGAACTTAAATGTAAAACTTGAATAAACCACAACCTAGGCTTGTTCGTCAAGGATTGGATACAAAGAATTAAATTTTCCCCGGCGATGTGATTAGCTTCTTTTTGAACAAAACGGCGCCATGAACCCGTGTCCCGGAGTGAACACTATTCAGGTCCAGCTCATCAATCTCTTGATCTCTTCAAATACTCTTTCCGCTGAAATCCCATTCATGCAGCGCTTGTCGATACATGCCGACTTTCTGCACCCAAGACAGGACAAGCCTTCAACCCGGATTACAGAATGTCCATGACCATAAGGACCTACTTTGGCCGGATCTGTCGGCCCGAAAAGCGCCACAACGGGCTTTCCTAAAAGCGCCGCCATATGCATCGGACCCGAATCTACCCCAACGTAAACATCTGAGGCTCTTATAATAGCAGCAGCGCCTATCGGGGTAAGGCGTCCAGCGGCAACAACGGGGGTTTGGCTCATTAATGAAACAATTCTATGCACATATTGTAATTCTGCGGAGGAGCCTCCAAAAATTACAAACGAGTTTAATTCTAAGATAAGTTTATCGGCAAGGTCGGCCCAGGCGCGCTCATTCCAGAACTTGGTAGCCCATCTTGTCGCCGGGTTTGCGTAGACTAGTCTATATCTGACAGACGCTCCACTTTGCTCCAGAAATGATGAAGCCTCAACCTCAGCTCCTGGTCCCAGGAACAATTGAAAATCTATCGGCTCAACATTTATCCGAAGATACTTTGCAAATTCTAAATTCTTATCAACGGCGTGAAGGGTGTTCGAAGCGCAATGTATAAGTTTTGACTGAAACAATGTGTTCAATTCCTTCGCCTCGGCAAATCCCAATCGGAGCCCTCCCTGGTTCATGCGACCGATCAGTCCGCTCCGAAAAGAAGCGTGCAAGTCCAGGATAAGGTCATACGGATTGTCAGCGAATTCTGATCTAAGCTTCTTAAGGCAGATCACTGTCTTGGACAGGGCTCTGACGTAAGTTCTCAAAGTAGCAGCAGGTTCTGATGTTGAAGGGATGTCTATGGGGAATATTCGGTCAATATTGGGATCTGCTTCCAGGAGGCTCACAAGGTTGTTCTGCACTACCCAGCCAATGTAACATGAGGGATAATGGCGTTTCAGGGCGTGTAACAGCGGAAGGGAATGAATCACATCTCCCAACGAGCTTGGCTTAATTACGAGGACACGTTTATTGTTGAGATCCATGCATGTCCAGCTTTTCGAGAAGTCCTTTCAAAAACGTTTCAGATTTGTCAACTTTCAAGCTCATACTCAGGAAAAAGATGTCAGGTCTTTGTTGAAACTCCGGCGTAAGTTTTACCCAATCTTTCTCTGTGAATACAACGGTGGCACCTACAGCTTTCTCAAGTATGTAGGTGAGGTCAGCCGAACTATAACTGTGGTGGTCCCTGTAAATTAGATGATTGACGATTCGCCATTCCAACGACTCGACCATTCTACGAAATCGATCGGGGTTAGCTATCGCAGAAACCAGCAACACGTCCATTCCTTTGAGGTCGTTGACATTTCTGGAATAGCGAATATCTCCGTTACACAGGGCGACCGCATAGCTCTTAAACGTATAATGCTCGTGACATAACAGAAAATCGCGGAGTCTTTCTGAAACAACTTCCTGACTGGAATCAAGAACGACAATATCCGCTCGACTCAGAGCCGAAATCGGTTCCCTTAGGATCCCAAGTGGGAACATATAGTCCTCTCTCCCTGAGAGAAGAACTATGTCTACATCCCGCTGTAATCTTAGATGCTGGAAGCCATCATCAAGGATTGCGAGATCGCAATTCAAATTGTCATGAACAAACTCAATACATTTAATCCTATCTCGCCCCACTACTACAGGGGCTTTGTTCATAAGGTGGTTCGCCATGAGAAAAGGTTCGTCACCGACAAGTCTTGGGTCGACTTGAGGGGCAAGCGAAATCCCATCACTTACTAATACATAATCAGCGGTGTATGTTCCCCTGTACCCACGGCTTATAACGCATGGTTTCAGACCCTGATCCAGAAGAGATTCGACGAGGCGCATTACGAATGGTGTTTTGCCTGTTCCGCCAATGGCGATGTTACCTACTGAAACTACAGGCATTGGGGCCTGATAACTTTTGACCCATTTGAGTTCGTGGGTTTTTCGCCAGGCAGATTGAATCAGAAAATACACGGCTGCTGAAAGCCCCAGGAACGGTAAGGTTGGCAATCGCGTAATTCCCGACAGGTGACCAGCGTTACGGGACATTTATCACGGCATCTCGCTATTGGGGCTTGCAAACTGGAGGTTATAAAGTCTGGCGAATTCTCCGTTCAAAGAGAGCAATTCACTGTGAGTCCCTTGCTCGACTATTCTCCCTTGGGCCATAACATATATGCGATCCACATTCTGAATTGTTGAAAGGCGATGAGCTACGACTAGGGTTGCCCTACCCTTCATGAGTTCCTCCAAAGCTGCCTGGACCGATTTCTCCGAATCCGAATCCAGGCTCGAAGTAGCTTCGTCCAAAATGAGAATCGGCGGGTTTTTGAGCAGGGCCCTGGCAATTGCTATTCTCTGTCTCTCTCCGCCAGAGAGCTTGATTCCGTTCTCGCCTATAATACTATCATAACCCTCAGGTTGAGCAATTATGAATTCATGGGCATGAGCCGCTTTAGCCGCCTGTATTACCAGTTCCAATGGCAAGTCCGGCCTTCCATAGGCTATGTTGTTCCTAATCGTATCGTCGAAAAGAATTGTCTGTTGAGTTACAATACCGATCTTTTCACGAAGCGACCTTTGAGAAACCTTACGAACATCGATTCCGTCAATCAGAATTCGTCCTTCGGAGGGATCATAAAACCTGGGCACGAGGTCCAGTAAGCTACTCTTGCCAACTCCACTTTCACCAACTATGGCAATTACTTCTCCTGGGTTCGCGTACAGGTTGATATCCTTGATCACATTAACTGAATCGTAAGCGAAGCTAACGTCCTGGAATTCGACCTTGCCAGCTATTTCACTGAGAATTATGGCGTCAGGAGCGTCCTTGACCTCAGGTTCCGTATCGAGAAGGCTGAAAATTCGCTCCCCTGCGCTTAAGCCTTCCTGAAGTGAGTTGTTGACCTCACTTATTCTTTTTATGGGCTCGTATAACATGACTAGAGCAGCCATGAATGAAAAAAAGGTCCCCTGAGTGGATTCACCATTGATAACCTGATACCCACCATACGTCACAATGGCGCATACACCAAAGCCACCTAGAGCCTCCATTACTGGATTTGACATGGCTCTGACCTTGAACCTGCGCATGAATGCGTTGAAAAGGGTTTCATTAACTATGGCGAACCTTTGTCGTTCATAATCTTCCATAGCGAAAGCTTTTACTATCCGTATGCCGGTAATCGTCTCATTTAACCTTTCAGTAATATCTTCGAGCGATACCAACATCCTGCGTGAATAACGCTTCATTCGCCTACCGAAATTTATGAGGGGATAAATCGCAAGCGGGAACACAACCATTGCTATAAGTGCTAGCTTAAAATCTCGAAAAAAAACTACGGCAACCAGAGCAAATACTGTCAACGTGTCGCGCACAACACCGGTGATTGCGCTCGTTAGCGCCCCCTGAACCAGAGATACGTCGTTGCTCATTCTTGACAGCAGTTCGCCAGTTGAATGTTTAACGAAAAAACCGACCGACATTTCTTCAATTTTACGGAACATCTCATATCGAAGATCACGAATAATGCTTTGGCCAACGAACGCCATCAGATAGTATTGACCAAAATCACAAATCCCCTTCAGAATATATACGGACGCTACCACTATCGGTATCAACATAAGCATCTTTAGGTTTTTCTGAAAAAAGATGTCATCAAGCGCCGGTTTTACGAGGTAAGCCAGAGAAGCGGTGAGCAACGCCAGACCAAGCATGCACAAACCCGCTAGACACAACTTCCCGACGTATGGCGCCAAGTATTTTAGGAGTCTCTTGTAAACCGCCACGTTGTTAGCCTCAATAAATCCTAATCTAGCTGCAAACGATAGGATTAAAAACCATAAGGTTCTAGAGAAAGCGAGCAAATGACCGGCGCCAGATGGAGGGGCAGCGCTGTGCTAAATTATGGGCCCGGAGGATGGTATCCCGATCACGCAGATTTTTGCCTTGTTGGCCAGATCAATCGTTTCTTCATGATTGGCGATCATTGTCTTGCCTGCTTCGATAGCCAAAACCCTGGATCCAGCGACCATCATGTTTTTGACGGTAGAGGGGCCAACCCCAGGCACATCGAAACGCATGTCCTGTTTTGGTTTTGCCATCTTGACTACCACTGAATTGGGAATCTTTAGTTCGCCAGCCCTCAGGATGGCCTTATCGGTTCCTTCTATCGCTTCAACTACCAGCACAGCACGGTTCTTTACTACCACAGTCTGACCTATATCCAAAGAGCCTATTGCAAGGGCCATTTCCCTGCCAAAATGAATATCTTCTATTTGATGCTTTGTGGGTTCTTTCCTGGTCAAAACACCCTGGTGAGCCATAAGTCTGGATGCCCAAAGCGTTATGTTGTCAATGTTGATACCTTCTTTAGCAAGCTCATCGGCTATCCCTGCCAGCACCGTGTCGTCACGCCAATCAGCCAGTCTTCGAAGGACCCCCAGCGCTCGACGATCCGGTCTCAGGCGCCACAATTGGAGCAAGTTACTCTTGTCGATTTTCCCTGCCATGACCACACGAGTAATCCTGTTTTGTTTAAGAACATCAATGGCCTTGCCGAGTTGCCCCAATTTCAGCCAATAGACCTTAGCGCCGGTCTTCTCGATCTCGAGGTTTGTAAACCCTTCAAACGCGAGAGCTACCGTTTCATATCCCTGTTCGGTGACATCTCCAACAACCCGAATGGGCAGATCGCCTGTACCTGCTATGACCCCTATCATTTCCACTTTCAGCTTGTCCTAAACGTATGACGACTGAGTGAAACCCTAGCCGGTCCCCTTTTTGATGTAGCAAGGAAATCAGCGAATATTAGGGCTTCCGGTGTATCCGACATTTCATCGCGAATTTTATCAACGGCGTCGTGGATTTTCAAAGACGACCGCATGGCAATCTTGAAGGCGCGTTTCAGTGTCCTGATCGTCTGGGCGGAGAAACCGTTACGTCTAAGTCCAACCTCATTTAAGCCATACAGGTAAATCCTGGAACCAGAAGCGAGCGTATAGGGGGGCACATCTTTGGCTACCCCTGAGACACCTCCGACGAGAGCGTATTCGCCAACCCTTACAAACTGATGAACGGCTACAATACCACCAAGTATGGCCTTCTTGCCTATTTCTATATGGCCGCCAAGATGGGCGGAATTGGCCATAATGACACCTTCTCCAAGTTCACAATCGTGCGCTACATGGCAATAAGCCATGAGATAACAATCCGGGCCAATTGTGGTTGCGCCTTTTCCACGGACAGTTCCTCTGTGGATAGTGACGTATTCACGGATCAGGCAACCCTGACCTATCTCTACACGAGTATCTTCACCTCTGTATGAGAGATCCTGAGGCGGAGCTCCAATTGAAGCAAACTGGTATATCTGGGTATTCGCGCCGACTTTCGTGTTCCCATCTATGACAACATGTGGGCCGATTTTAACTCCGGGTCCTATCTGAGCTTTTGGACCAATAATCGAAAAGGCCCCTACTGACACTGTTGGATCAACAATGGCACCAGGTTCAATTACGGCTGTGGGATGGATCATAGTTTGTCCTTACTCTTTTGCAGCACAATTCGTTCCAGATTTCTTATCCGTTCCAACATTTCCGGCAAACGCTTAAACAGTGACTGCACCCTCAAAAACAACTTGTGAGGCATGGCCGGTATGGAACCTGCCATCACAGAACCATCTGGAACGTTGCGATATATGCCTACGCGAGTCGCCAGGATCACTCCATTCCCAACCGACACGTGATCTCTAACACCAACCTGCCCAGCCACCATTCCAAAAGATCCAACAGATGAACTCCCGGCTATTCCTGCCTGGGACGCTATTACAGTTCCCTTACCTATGGTGACGTTGTGGGCGATCTGGACCAGATTGTCGATCTTGGCGCCACTACATATTCTTGTAACTCCAGAGAGCGCCCTATCTACGGCTGTTAACGCGCCGATTTCAACGTCATCCTCAATTTCTACAGAACCGCTGTGAAACTTTTTAATATTCACAGGAAGTCCGGAACTGTCAATGTCTCGAGCATACCCAAAGCCGTCAGAACCAATAACGGAACCAGCGTGAATTATCACGCGAGAACCTATTCTGACGCCGGGATAAATCGTGACGTTAGGAAAAATTGTCGTACTCTCCCCAATGATGACCCCGTCCCCTATTACTGTGTGCGAACCAATTGAAGAACCTGAGCCGATAATAGAGTTTTTCCCTATGACAGCGAACGGATCTATTGAAACCTGGTCTCCGATCTTGGCTGAAGGATGCAACTGGCAATTTTCCGAGACAACAGGATCACTTTTGTCAGCATAACCATAGAAAAACTCAGTCAACCTGGCAAAGTCAGCTTCAGGGTTTTTGGATTGGATGAACGGCCTGGCGCCTGGAAGTGACATGCCTTCCGGAACCAGCGCGGCACCGGCCTTGCTGGTTTCGAACGAAGGCAAAAATTTAGCCTCTGTAATATAAGTAACATCGCTTTCTGTAGCAAATTCCAGAGGCTTCACGCCAGAGATTAGCGGTCCTGGGATCTCTGACGATTGGCGACCAAGAAATTCCGCAATTTCGGTTAAGTTCCGGATCATAAGCTACAAGTGGCTTATTTAGGTTTAGGTTTTGGGTGCTGCGCCGCCGGAGGAGTGGCTGGTTTTCCCTTTTCCCCTGCGGCTGGTTTTGACGCTGCGCTCGAGTCATAGATTTTTGCGACCTCTTCAGTGATATCCAGAGAATCATCAGCTGAAAGGATGGCGCTGGTAGAATTGAGAATGAGCGAGAGGTTCTTCTGTTTTCTCAATGCGCCGATTATCTTTATGAGATCTCGCATCATTGACTCATCAAGGGCCCTGGCTTCATTCTGCAGTTCGCTCTCGGCCTGCTTCTGAGCCAGCTTCAATTCCATCTCTTTCATTCCAAGTTCTTTTATCTTCTCGTTACGTGTTTCTTCCTTGAGCATAGGACCTTGTTTCTGAAGCTGATCGGAAAGAGATTTCAATTCATTCTGCTTCTTTTCAAGGCCTGTTCTCTTGATGTTGTTAAGTTCGGAGAAACGTTTTTGCATCTCCTGAATACGCTTCGATTTTGCCTGGAACTGCTGCAGGTCAACGTAAGCGATGGTCAATGGTTTTTGCGCAAAACTCGTTCCAAAAGCAAAAACGAGAAGCAAAGCGGTTGAGAAAAAAATTAAAGCGCTGCGGCGAGCCATGAATTAAACTCCTTTCAGATTTGTCCTAATTTATTGGTTTTATAGGTTGAGAGACGAATCACTGAACCGGTTTAACGCTAGGTGTGATCTTCTATCAGAATAGTTGCCCCATAGCAAAGGCAAATGCGCCAGGATCTTCACCTCTTTCAGGATTAAGTTTCCACCCATATTCGATTCTCAGTGGCCCCATGGGTGATATCCATCTTACCCCCAAACCGATTCCAGCCTTAACATCAGTCATAAAAGGGCTATCAGCGACATTCCATGCGTTTCCAATGTCAAAGAATGTCACTCCGTTTAATTTCAAACTGTCCACTAAAGGAAAGAGACACTCCACATTGGAAAACATCGCCCTATCTCCTCCCATAACACTGCCGAACTTATCACGAGGGCCTACTTCGCCAACCTTATATCCCCTGATGCTTTGAATACCTCCCAGCAATATTCGACGATCAAAGGGTATTGGATCACCATTTGACTCCAGTAACATTGAAGCGTTGGCTCTTAGTTTTAGCACTGCCCGCCAAAATAGGGACTTATAATAGATACCCTCTGTATAATAGCTCGAAAAGGCTACATCGCCGCCAAAACCTGAGATCCTGGCGCCAAACGTCAGTTTAGTCCCTGCAGTAGGGATTACGGAGTTATTTCTTGTGTCTCTTCCAATATTAAAAGAAACGGAGTTCTCAGAAATATTCAGATATCTCCGCGCGTTAGTGTTATACTTAGCGTAATAGGCCACAATAGACCTAGCAAACGTCTGTTGAAAACCTGACAGTTTGCTGGAATCCCGAGCAAACCCGGTAGACATCGACCAACGTCCGTACAAAGGATATGACAAATATACACTGCCGCCATTGCTGTCCCGGACATATTGTAGTTCTCCCTGAACCGACTGGTAGCCTCTAATGCTAGCAGTTAGAGGGAGATCAAAAATCCATGGGTAGGTAAGGGAACCCTCATAATTACTTCGACGGGCAGACAGGTTAGCCTTTGCGTTTGCCACAATGCCCAGTCCAAAAAGATTTCGCTCTTTTAAATCAATGTTGCCCATAGCCCCGTCCTGCGAAGAATAGCCAAGACCAGCAGCTAAAGACCCTGTCTTCTTTTCTATAACTTCCACAGTTACATTCATCGTGTCCGGACGGGACCCCGGCGATGTCTTAAGCTTGACAGCCTCAAAGAAATCCATTGCTTCGAGGTTATTTTTGGTAGCTTCAAAACTATCGGCGTTATAAATATCACCCTCGGCTATGGTAAGAGCGCGCCTGATTATCTTGTCACGAGTCCTGTCATTGCCTGTAATGTCCACGCGCTCAATAGTAATTTTGTCGCCTTTGGTTATCTTGAAAAACAGATCAACAAAATCATGTTTGTCATTGATTTTCTGTATGGGCTCAACGTCAGCGTAAGCATAACCAAGATTATTATAAAGTTTCGTTATGGTTTTAATGTCGTCGGCTAGAGCGGATCGTTTGAACCACGTATGAGGTTTTGACTCCAGCATTCCTTTTAGCTGTTCGGCAGGAACGACCAAATCGCCTTCAACGTCGACTTTTCTGATCTGAAATCTGTCACCCTCCCTGATGGGATAGGTGACTTTGACTCTGTTTCCCTCGATGGAAATTTTTGGGGCGCCCACCTGGACATTGATAAAGCCGTGCTCCAAATAGTAGGCGATAATACGCATCCGGTTTTCTTCAAGCTTCTCCTTGGTAAATGTGCCTGATTCATCCAAAAACCAGAACCAGCTCTTCTCCTTTACGGTCATTATCTTTTTTATGTCTTTAGCCGGTAATTTGGACCGTCCCTCAAGATCTATGTCGGTCAGGTAGCTCTTGTTACCTTCACTAATCTTGAAGGTTAGGCTCGCTTCGTTGGGGGAGAGTTCCTTAAGATCGTAATCAATAGTCGGCTGATAGTAGCCTTCCTTCTCATACATCTGTTTAATTTTGGCTACATCATCGCGAATTTTCTGAAGACTTGCTACAGTGAATGACTTGGTCGTCAGAGCGTCCAGAATTTCGTCCTTGGAAAAGACCTTGTTGCCTTCAATGTTAATAGTCTTTATGGAAGGTCTTTCCTTTAAGGTTATAAGGAGGTCCATCTCCCCCTTGGAGTTCTCTTCGGCCTTGATCTGGACATCATCAAAGTAGCCCATCGAATATATTTCCCGAATGTCATCACTCAAGGCGCCTTTGCTGAAAGGGGAGCCAGTTTTCATTTCGAGTTTGTTCAGGATGGCTTCACGTTGAATTCTCTTGTTGCCCTCAATTTTGATTTCTCCAACTTTTGGCCGGTTTAGAACAGTACCACCAATATCGTTAGAAACTTCTTTCATCTTAGTGGCAAGATCTTTAAAATCTCTTCCAGTAGTGGAGAAGAACCTGGGCTTTGCTCCTGCTTCCGCGAGGAGAACGTAGATCTCGGCTGAAAGGCCATCTTCCAATTGTGTGACATCGCCCCAAATTACCGCTTGAGCGCCTGCCTTTTCAGCGATTCTTATCAAACGTTGTGGATCAACTTTCTTTTCCTGCACCGCTGACACAAATGGCATTCCGGGGATTACTTCAATGTCTCCGTCCCGCGACAGCTCCGCCGCCAGGGCGCCAGCCATTTCGTTGCTGAACTCGTTCGCTTTAAGCCCTTTCGTCATCATCTTGAAAGGGAAGACAATGATCTTATCTATTTTTTTTGCATGAGAATCTATGGAGATGGCTAGTAGCGAGACAATAATTGCGCATACCAAGAGGGCCTTGTTCATTGAAGCTCCTCTATTCTGCCGGCACACAGTGTAACACGTCTGTCCATTGTTTTCGCCAACGCATCTTTGTGGGTCACAACGATCAATGAGGTTTTCCTATTAAGATTGAGGTCCTTCAGGATTTTTTCTATTTCAGCCCCGGATTCCGGGTCAAGGTTGCCGGTAGGCTCATCTGCAAGAATAACATCCGGGTCCATAATCAAGGCACGGGCAATGGCTACGCGCTGCTGTTCCCCACCTGAAAGTTCACCGGGACGATGACTCAATCTGTCAACGAGACCAACGTCGACTAGAAGACGCTCAGACTTGCTTCGTAATTCTTTGGGGTTACCGCCAGCGATAAGTCCTGGCATGAAAACATTCTCAAGAGCAGAAAATTCCGGAAGCAACTGAAAGAATTGGAACACAAAACCAATTCGCTGGTTCCTTATTCTAGCTTTCTCCTTTTCCCCCAAGTCCCGAACATTTACTCCATCAAGAAGAATCGTGCCTGAGGTCGGTTCATCCAATAAACCCAGCACATGCAAAAGAGTCGTCTTGCCAACCCCTGACGGCCCGGTTACGGCGACACTCTCTCCATGGCGCACTAATAGACTGACACCCTTCAGAACTTCAAGTTCCCCTACGGGATGATGGTAGGCTTTTCGTAAGTCTGAAATTTGATAAATATATGCATCATTCATACCTGAGCGCCTCCGCCGGTTCTAGACGAGCCGCTCTATAGGCAGGGTATAAAGTAGCAAGGAAACATATAGTCAAGGCTACTATGCAAATGATGACAACATCCCAAGGGTATATAGCTATTGGAAGCGTAGAAATCGTGTAAATTTCCTCGGGCAGTTCAATGAAAGGATATTTGGCCAGAAGCGCCCCTCCTACCAATCCGGCCGCAGCGCCCAGCAATGTCCCTGCAGAGCCAACAATCATGCCCTGAGCGACAAATATTCTCATGATACGATCCGACGTAGCACCGAGGGATTTCAATATGGCGATATCCCTACTCTTTTCTATTACCAACATAATCAGAGAAATTATAATATTAAAAGCCGCCACTAGAACGATGAAGGTCAGGATGATGAACATGGCTATTTTCTCGAGTTTCAGCGCACTGAACAAATTCCTGTACATATCTCTCCAGGTCCTTGTCCAATATGGCGCTCCAAGGGTAGATTCGATCCGGGAAGCAATTTTTGGAGCATCATAGATATTTTTTAAATTTACCTCAATTCCCGATACTCCGGAACCCATTTCAAAAAACTGTTGAGCCTCCATCAAACCCATATAGACCAAATTGGAATCAAATTCGTACATGCCGGATTTGAAAATTCCAACCACTCTAAAGTTCTGGACTCTAGGGATGGCCCCTATGGGTGTCCTTTTACCTTGAGGAGAAATTAGCTGGACAGTGTCTCCGACTTTAAGAGCGTTTGCAGTCGCGAGTTCTTTCCCTATTATCACTCCGTTATTGGGTTTGTTCGCCGTGCCTAGGTCTTTAAGAGACCCCTTTTCCAAATACTTTGAGATCGAAATGACTTGCGGCGCTGATTTTGGTTCAATGCCCCTTACAATCACGCCTCTGACCCTACCTCTGGCCGAAAGCATGGCCTGGCCGTAAATGTAAGGAGTTACCGCGTTGATTCCGTTTAGGGACTTAATTCTATCCATTAATTGGGTCCAATCTACGATGGACCTGGTCGAGTTGTTCATCACTACAACATGGGAAACTGTCCCGAGTATTTTGTCCTTGAGGTCGCGTTCAAACCCATTCATCACGCCGAGCACGATTATCAGGGTCATGACTCCAAGCATGACCCCGAGAACACCGAAAGCGCTAATGACCGAAATAAAAGCCTGCTTGCGTTTGGCCCTGATGTAGCGAAGGCCAACCCATAGTTCTAATGGCAGCTTCATTCAAGCCCTTTTTCAGGTCTCATGTGGGGAAACAATATTACTTCTCGAATTGACTGGGCGTTCGTTAATAGCATCACAAGGCGGTCAATACCGAGACCTTCGCCGGCGGCAGGCGGCATTCCGTATTCGAGGGCCCGCAAGAAATCCTCGTCCAAAAAGTGCGCTTCTTCGTCACCGGCCTGACGCGCCCTGACCTGTTCTTCAAACCTGTTTCGCTGGTCCACCGGGTCTGTCAATTCAGTAAAGGCGTTAGCCATCTCCCGACCACAGATATATAACTCGAACCTATCTGTGGCGGTAGGATCTTCCTCATTTCTCCTGGCTAGTGGAGAAACCTCTACAGGGTACTGGTGCACAAATACCGGTCCCCAAAGATTGGTTTCTACAACCTCATCAAATACCGCCATCAGAAGCTTACCCAAGGAATCACCCTTGTTAACGGATATTCCCATCTCCATAGCCTTTATAAATACGGCGTTCCTGTCCTCGATCTCATGAGGCCGCAAGGCGCCATTGTCAATCAGAGATTCCTTGACGGTAATCCGAGGCCATGGGGGCGTCAAATCAACCCCTCTATCACCGTAAGTCAGTTTATAAGACCCAACTATTTCCAATGCCAGATTAGAAATCATTTCCTCTGTCAGTTTAATGAGGTCTTCATATGTTCTATAAGCCTGATAAAACTCCAACATAGTAAATTCAGGATTATGCTGGGTCGAAATTCCCTCATTTCTGAAGTTTCGGTTTATCTCAAAAACTTTGTCGAAACCTCCTACCAAAAGCCTTTTCAGATAGAGTTCAGGTGCTATCCTCAAGTATAATTGTCGACTGAGAGCATGGTGATAAGTTTCAAACGGACGAGCAGCAGCGCCCCCAGGAATGGTTTGCATCATCGGAGTTTCGACTTCCAGAAAACCGCGCGTTGTAAGAAATTTCCTGAGATACGATACGATGCGACTACGGGTAACTACAATTTCACGAGACGCCTGGTTGACCATCAAATCAAGATATCGTTGCCTGTAACGAATCTCAACGTCGGAAAGACCGTGCCATTTCTCGGGAAGAGGCCTAATTGACTTGGTTAGGAGAACCAATTCCTTTACCAATACGGTTACTTCACCGGTTTTCGTTTTAAACGGAGTTCCGCTAACACCGACTATATCCCCAATGTCGAGCTTCTTAAACCTGTTATATTCCTCGGAACCGACGATGTCTCTGCCCAAATAGATCTGAAAGTCACCAGAAACATCGTGAACACGCATAAACGAAGCTTTGCCCAAAATACGAATGGCCATAATTCTTCCGGCTAGGCGCACGACATCGCTTATCTCATCGGTTTCCGAGATCCCTGAGTATTTTGATTTTAATTCAGCGGAATGGATGTCCGGACTAAAGCCCGATGTATAGGGCTGAATTCCAGCTTCCACCAGATCTTCAAGTTTTTTTAGACGAACATCTATTAAAGATGACGAGGAGCGCTTCTGTGAATTCGACGAAGGTTCCGACACCTGAGACAGTCTCCTAAGAGTTTTCCTATAATTGAATCGGCTTTGTATCCTTTTGTTAAGAAAAAGTCAAGTTTAGGCGTCCTTAGCTCAAAAAGACCCTATTTCAATAGACTGAAATAATGATATTTTTTAACATACTCTATTTTCTAGGGTTAAAATGATTGAAAATATCCGGAAAACCTAAATAATGGACATACCGAATGATAGGAGTTTAAAAATGACTTCACTAGTTTATACGATAGATCTCTCGGCTTCATGGAAGAAAAGTGTGCCCGCCAAGGTCGCTGACCTGTTTAATTCGCTAAACCCTGCTGAGATTTTCAAACAAAAAGATCTTGTCGCAATAAAGATCCACTTTGGTGAAGCTGGCAACACAGCCCACATAAGACCCCAATTCGTCCGTCAAATCGTTGACATTCTCAAATGTCTCCAGACAAAACCTTTCTTAACCGATACAAATACACTTTATGTCGGATCCCGTATAGAGGCGTGGTCTCATTTGAACACCGCTTGTGATAATGGTTTCACGCGTGAAGTTACCGGTGCCCCACTTATAATTGCCGACGGACTGAGGGGTAACAGCGACGTAGAAATACCCTTGAATGGAGCACATATCAAAAACGCATATATTGGCGCCGATATCCACTACGCTGATGGCCTTGTCGTAATGACTCATTTTAAAGGCCATGAACTTTCTGGTTTTGGTGGAACAATCAAAAACCTTGGGATGGGATGCGCGTCGAGAAAGGGTAAGCTAGATCAACATTCCAACATTTCTCCCAAGGTGAATTCCAAGAAATGTGTCGGTTGTGGTGAATGTGTTATTTGGTGTAGGGGGCGCGCCATTTCCCTCACTGGAGAGAAAAAAGCCCGCAAGGCTCATATTGATCCTGAACGCTGTGTTGGATGCGCCGAGTGCATTTTGACATGCAGGCAGGGCGCTATTTCAATCCAGTGGAACGAGTCTATCCCGACCTTCATGGAAAAAGTGACTGAGTATGCAAAGGTGGTTTTGAGTCAAAAAACACGCAAGTCAATCTTCATGGCTTTTGTGACTGATGTTTCGCCACTTTGCGATTGCAATCCCTTTTCTGACCGATCCATTGTTCCAAATCTTGGGGTGCTTGCGTCTACGGACCCTGTAGCAATTGACCAGGCCGCCGCCGACCTCGTGAATCAGGCTCCTGGCAACCCCATGTCGAATCTTAAAGGTGGTTTGGAACCAGGCGCTGACAAATTCAGGGCGATGTTTCCAAACATTGATTGGGAACATCAGCTTGACTATGCGGAAAAGATCGGTATCGGCTCAAGAAAATATGAACTGGTAAAGCTCTAGCTACTTTTTAACCGAATCCGAGCAAGTTTCTTGGCTCTTCGCGAAACTGCGTATTTGGTATATCAACCTATCAATTCGTATCTTGTAGTGTGAAGCGCATAGATACGAAGCATGAAAAAGGCCCTGTCTCTAAATCCGTATGCCTGTCGTTGAAGCGTCTTGATCTTATTGTTTGTCCCTTCGAGTGGACCAGTTGATATGTTGTGGTCATAGTAGGCGATTATTCCACGGCGATGAGTTCGTAGAGTATTGGCAAAGTCCTTGAGCATTTTGATACCCGAGGCCTCGGCCCGGTCGATCCAGTCATGCAAGTGATTTTCCGCTGTGGCTTTGTCTGGCTGAGACCAAAGAAGTCTGAGATCTTCCTTCATGTAATATGCCGTCGCCAAGGGTTTGTTTATGCTCAACGCCTCTTCCAGTCGGGCTCTTTCGTTTCTTTTATCACTGAGGTTTTCGGGGTCTTTTAGAAGCAACCATCGAGTTCCCTTTAGGACTTCTTTATGAAGCAGGTCAGTAGCTTCTCTATAGATTTCGCGTCTCAACTCGGTGAGTTTCTCGTTGAAAAGCTTGATCACGTGGAAGTGATCGAACACAATGGTCGAGTTGGGAAGATGTCTTGTCACCGCAGATATGTATGCCTGGGACATGTCCATAGCCACCGCCTGAATGTGGGCTCTGGAGGCTTTGAGTTTTCTCCAGAACGGTTCCAAAGCATCGGCTCCCTTGCCATCGTCAACGAAGACAACCGCCCCATTGTCCAGATTCAGGACCACCGTCAGATAGCGATGTCCGTGACCAACGCTGATCTCATCCACGGCGATTCTCTGCAAGTCGCGCAATGAAGGGCTGGAGAACTTGCGCTGAAGATATCTTTTCTGAATATCTTTGACTGGATGCCAACTGATTCCCAAATGATGAGCCACGTCGCTCATGGTCATATGTTTGCACAGATCCAAGACATAACACTCGAAGCGCTTGGTGTATCTGCGATTGCCTTCAGCAAAACCAATCTTTACCTGTCGCGTGACACTACAGTCCAGACAGAACACCCGTTGAATCGGAAACTCGATAATAGTAGGCCTCAGGCCAATGGGAAGAGTCATGAACCTCCTAAACACTTTTCCCTTCTTGATGACTCTCCGACTCCCGCATATCGAGCATGTAAGAGTAGTAGGATCTTGGCCGATTCGGAATATCGTCCGGCCGTTCTCGAAATGGGAATGAATGTGACGTATTCCTCGTACCGTAATTCCAAAACAGTGATAAAGTATGCTTGTGGACATGACTTCCTCGCCTTCCCATATCTTTTTCAAATCCAAGAAGGCAGAAATCATGTCCGTTTTCATTTTTCAACTAGATACGCACTTACGCGAAGATCCAGTTTCTTGTTAAAAACACTTCCCTTTTATGTTTTACGGCTAATAATCTAGACTTGCGACCCAAACCTAATACCACGCGTTGACAGAAAGCTAGTAATATTGTAAAATATTGATTTAGATAGATCAGTATAAAGTTTTCAATCTCCCTATATTCTTTTTGGACACTCAGAAGGGCGCCAGGAGAAACAAGATGTCGAAAATAGCGCTGATTACAATACTCACGATACTGATACCGGCCGCCTGCTTTGGACAAGGTATTCTGGAGTCTGTTCTTGGACCTGGAGGACTCGGTGTTTGGAATGGAGGCGGCGCTAATCAATTCAACTATCAGCAATTTCAAGGACAGCAGCCAAACCAGGCCGTACAACAGGGTTATCAACAAGGTGCAGACCCTTATGCTCAGCCAAACCCAGGCTATGCGCCCCCTCCCCCCGGCTATCCTAACTACAACCAGCAGGGAGTGTATTCCGACTGGCAAAATTATCAGCAGCCAAACAACGCCCCACAGGGACCGCCACCTGTAAGTTATACCGCTCCTCCTCCTCAACAGGGGCCTCCTCCCAACGGAAGGCCAGTGGCGCAAAGTGGTGGGCAGCCTCAACCGGTGCCCGGTCAGTATCCTTCTTACCAACAGCCCCAACAGTTCGATGAAAATTTACCTGCCGGAGCAGTCCGAATCACCACACAGACTCCGGATGGCACCACCGTACAATATTATCCGCCACAAGGCGAAGATGCCGAGAATCAGCCGGTTCCGGCCAGACGTCCCAAACAACGCCGCGGGCAAGCTGGTCCAAAGCCAGCGAGAGTCAAGAATCCGGCCCAGGAACAGCGGACATCAACAGGGACCAATGAGAGCCCTGGAACATCAATCGCTATGCCTCGCCCGATAGAAATTCCCCAAGGGCAAGACCCTCGGTCTGGTTGGAATTCATTTAATAGAGGGGCGCCGGTTGCTCCTCCGGCTCAATGATCATTGTTGCCGTAAAGAATTCTTAGAGAATTTAAACCATTATCTAGTTTTTAGTGTTTTGACGCCCACCGACCAGAATTAATTAATCCTACAAGATAGGGCCTTGAATCCAACAAGACCCTATTGTTTTGTGGCTAATCTTTTGAGTTCCTGCGCTCTGTGCCGGTTGACGCTGCCTCAAACCTGGGCTAATTTGTTTGTACAACGCTGGAATAGCCTGATTAAATCGGAGTTCTAATTCATGTTTGACACCCCCTCGAAGAAAGAGGCTTGCGGAATCTTTGGCATATACGGGGTTGATGACCCCGCAAAACATATTTATCTTGGATTGTACGCGTTGCAGCATCGCGGTCAGGAATCGGCCGGGATTGTTGTTTCCGACGGCGTTACCGTTTCAACCAAGAAGGGGATGGGGCTCGTCCCCGATGTCTTCAAGAACGGGGAACTTGAAGATCTGAAAGGAAACATGGGCATTGGACATGTTCGTTATTCCACCACGGGCAGTTCAATGTTGAGAAATGCGCAGCCTTTTTTGGTTGAGCAGATAGACAGGTTCTTCGCACTCGGACACAATGGAAACATAGTCAACATTTCCAAGCTGAGGCGCAAACTAGAGTCAACCGGAGCAATATTCCAAACTTCCACTGATTCGGAATTGATAGCCCATCTAATCTTGCACAAGAAAGGGCCTCTGGAAGAGAGGCTCGTAAAAGTCTTCCAGGAACTTAGAGGGGCCTGGTCTCTGGTGTTTCTGAGTTCAAGCGGAATATATGCGGCTAGGGACCCTTTCGGATTCAGGCCTTTATGCATTGGACGTAAAGGAGACGCAATAATTTTTGCGTCGGAAACCTGTGCTCTGGACATTATCGAAGCAGATTACGTTAGAGACGTTGAACCTGGAGAGATCGTAGTCGCCGACAAAGACGGTCTTCGCTCTATAAAAGGCCCTCAGCGTAAAAATCTTGCAATGTGCATCTTTGAGTACATCTACTTTTCCCGCCCCGATTCCTCAATCTTCGGCCATGGGGTTTATCAGATAAGAAAATCTCTTGGGGTTCAGGTTGCCATTGAGAGTCCCGTCCCAGAGGCGGACTTTGTGGCGCCTATGCCGGCCTCGGGCAACTATGCTGCCCTCGGTTACGCGCAGGGTAGTGGACTGCCCTTTGAATACGGCGTGATACGTAACCATTATGTTGGGCGAACATTTATTCAGCCCTCACCAGCCATAAGAAACCTTGGGGTACGGCTTAAACTTAATCCTGTCAGAGAAATCCTCAAAGATAAAAGTGTTGTTGTTGTTGACGATTCAATAGTGCGGGGAACTACCAGTAAATTGCGCACCAGGGCTTTACGGGAAGCCGGAGCAAGAGAAATTCACATGAGAATAAGCTGCCCTCCAATACGATTTCCGTGTTTTTTCGGCATTGATTTTTCGAGTAAGGGAGAACTCATCGCGTGCTCTAAATCGGTTCAACAGATTTGCGACTTTATAGAAGCTGATTCTCTGGCTTATCTGAGTCTGGAAGGCATGTTACGGGCCATGCCCATTCCGGCCAAAGATTTTTGCACGGCCTGTTTTACGGGCAGATATCCAATCCAGATCACCGATGATTCCACCAAACTATGTCTGGAAATGAACACAGCCGGACCAAATGTATGGCCATAGTTATAGAGTCAAGATTTTTGAGGAACAAAAAGTTTTTCAGCAACTGCGAGATCCTGCGGGGAAGTTATTTTGATATTGTAAGCGCTGTCGGGCACAATAGCGACTTTTAGCCCTAGGCGTTCCACTAGTGAAGCGTCATCGGTTCCTGTAAAACCATCTGCGAGGGCTTTTGCGTGGGCTTCCGAAATCAGTGAGGTTCGAAATGTTTGCGGAGTATGAGCTAACCACAGATCTTCCCGCGGCAATGTGCCTAGAATGAATCCATCAGCTTTCTTTACCGTATCTCTAACGGAGCAGGCCGCTATGGCTGATCCGTGTAATCTTGCGTTTTTAATAGTCCCGGAAATTATGGAAGCCTCAACCAATGGTCTCACGGCATCGTGAACCACTACGAAATCACTGTCCTCGGCTAACTTTAGACCATTGAGAACAGATTTCTGCCTTGTACTGCCGCCTTGCACAATATTCCTCACTTTTCTAAAACCATAACGCCTGACAATTTGGGAGAAACAGAAATCAACCTGTTCCTTTGGGGTCGTCACTACTATAAAATCAATTTCGGAATGTTCCTCAAAAATGCGAAGGGTCCTGGCCAGTATGGGAACGCCTGCCAAACAAAGATACTGCTTTGGCATATCGGCCCCCATTCTGGTTCCAACGCCCCCGGCCGTAACTATAGCTGCACATATCATGACTGTTCTCAGACTTCTTGTAGAATTTTGCAGTCGGTTGAACTATCTTACGGTTGAACCTGATTTCAGGTCAAGGAAGCATGGAGGAAATTTGAGTGGAATCGGATATTGAAAAAAAAATCTTGGATCGCATTAAAAACCCCGGATGGGTAACTACACGCGGAATACTGCTCGATCCCGCCAGCCCGGCTGATTCAGAAGAAAGCATGAACATTCAGTCGGTTATGCGTTCACTTTCTAACAAGGGTATGGTTACATTGTGGCGTCTTATCCTCGAGGCAGACGGCACGGAATTAATGGCCGCGGCGCGGCCTGATCTTGAACTGGACAAAGACCTCGATCGTCGCGGCGCATGGGCTAAAGCCATACGGTATTAGAAACTCAAGTTATAATGGCTTGCTTACGCCTGGCCTGAAAAGCATCACCAATTATATGAAAACATTATGGGATAGGGAAATTTTTGAGAAATTCGCTCAGGAGCGTCTTGTCAATGCGGAACGTTTCGTATGGATCGCTACCGCAAATATCAAAATGACTTTCTTGAAATACAAATCGAAATTCGTGTCATTCCCTGACATAATGGCAATCCTCATAAATAATGGCGTCTCGTTCAGAATCATACATTCGGAGGCTCCGTCCAAGCCCTTTAGGGATCGTTATGAAAGGATAGACACCAAAGGCCGACTTAGCGCAGGAGTTGAGTTTCTGCAATGCCCAAGAATGCACTCCAAGATCTTCATAGTAGACGGTTCTTCAGCTCTGGTGGGTAGCGCCAATTTGACAGGAGCGGGCATCGGAGCTAAGAGTTCCAGGAATCGAAACTTCGAGGTCGGATTTATCTTCGAGGGCCAGAATGCTGTCGAACCTTTTATGAATTATTTCGATTTTATATGGATGGGCGGCCACTGTCGGCAATGTGGACATAGACCTATATGCCCCTGCCCTGCGGACTCATGACTCAAGAGTCGTTAAAAAGTCTCCGTAAAAAACATCCCTCAAACCATGACTGAATCTGCCAAGATGAGATACCAAATTTGCGTATGAAACCTAATGAATCCTTTTTGGTCGACATCTGTTTTCCTCTTCCTGTCGAAGGGCCATACACATACGAGGTCCCGCTTCAGCTCAGAAAGGAGGTTTACTTCGGGCGAAGAGTCCTCGCTCCATTTGGTAAAAAGATACGGGCAGGTTTCATTGTTGGATTGAACCCTGCGTGTCGTATTGATGGCGCACTCAAGGAGATTTTGGAGATCCCGCAGGAACCTCCGTGTTTCGGCCAGCCATGGTGGGACTTTATAAAATGGGTTTCCAATTACTACATGTCTCCTGCAGGGCTGGTATTAAAAACGGCTATACCGGCCGGATTCGAAAGACGTTCCGAGCCATGGGTCAAATTCACCCCTGAAGGAAAGGCTTGGCTTGCAGATATATCTCTTCCCGAAGGTGTACCTGTTAAGCTTAAGTTGTCGAAACATGATTCCATTTCTCGCAGACGGTTAGCCTCGATAATCGGCAAGAAACAGCTTGACTCAGCTATTCGTCTAGGGTTGGTTACGATAGAAGAACACGTGGGGAGCATCAGACCTGAAAGGAATGAAAAGATCCCGGCCCTACGAGAGTTCGGTGCCGATATTGGGCAAAAACAGGAATTGGCGCCAAAACTGACTCCGGATCAAGACAGCGCATGCGCCACTATAGGAGAATCCATACTCAGTGGGGGGTTTGCGCCGCACCTCCTGTTTGGTGTGACTGGATCGGGAAAAACCGAAGTTTATCTTAAGAATATTCAGGAAGCTCTTCAACAGGGAAAGAGGGCCTTAATGCTGGTTCCAGAGATTGCGCTTACACCTCAATCGGCTCGGCGCGTAGTGTCCAGATTTGGCCGGAACATTTCACTCTTTCATAGCGGGATAACAAACGCTCAGAAGGTTGCTGAGTGGCGTAGAATAATGAGAGGCGAAACAAAGGTTGTCGTGGCGACACGTTCCGGAATCTTCACTCCAATTCCGGACCTTGGCCTCATAATAGTGGATGAAGAACACGATTCGTCTTACAAACAGGAAGAAGGATGCCCATACAACGCAAGGGATTTGGCGCTGGCAAGGGGCAAACTTGAGGGGATTTGTGTTGTTTTGGGAAGCGCTACCCCGTCATTTGAGACTTTTGTCAATACCACTAACGGCAAACTAAAACGAATAGACCTACCTTCACGTCATCATGGGGGCGAGCTACCGTTTGTACGAGTCGTCAATCTCAAGGAAAACGGAAAAGAGAACAATGCGTCCAAATGCTTCCTAACACAGCCTCTACTAGATGCTATCAAGGAATCTTTAGCGAAAAGAAGTCAGACGGTTCTTTTCCTTAACAGAAGAGGATTTGACACTTTCGCCCAATGCCGTGAATGTGGTCATATATTCAGGTGTCCCAATTGCGATGTGAGTCTTATACATCATAAAAGCGCCAGGGACTTAAGATGCCATTTGTGTGGTTTTTCCCAGGCAGCGCCGCCATTATGCCCAAAGTGTTCAAGCGCTAATCTATATTTTGCAGGAGTTGGTTCCCAAAAGGTACAGGATGAGCTGATAAAAATATTTCCGAACGCAACGATTGAGCGTTTTGACAGGGATTCGACCAAAAAGAAAAATGAACTAAATGAGATCTTGAAACGTTTTAGGAATAGGGAAATTGATATACTGGTTGGAACTCAGATGATTGTTAAGGGCCATGATTTCCCTGGAATATCATTGGTTGGAATACTCTTTGGAGACGCGTCTCTCAATTTTCCGGACTTTAGGGCAGCAGAAAAGACTTTTCAGTTGTTGACTCAGGTGGCCGGTAGAACTGGCCGTGACACCGAACCTGGTCTGGTGATCCTTCAGACATTTGATGCCGAGCATGAAGTGATACGCTTGTCAGCCAAACATTCGTATGAAGAGTTTTTTCAAATGGAGTCCGAACTGCGTAAAGAACTTTGTTACCCTCCTCATGGTCACCTCATACTTATCAAGGCACAGGGTCCGAATGAAAAGAGGGTTCAAGATAAGGCATTGAAGATCGCTCGTGAAGCTCGATCCCTAAAAAATGAGGTCCCTAATGTCATGATATTGGGGCCGGCCCCTTGTCCCCGCAGCAAAATGGTCGGAAATTTTCGATGGAGGATAATCCTAAAAAGTCCTGACCGTTCCGCTGTGCGCAGGATGGCTGAGATGTTGATTGAACAAGGACTGCTAAAAGAACCCGGAGCAAGGATTATACTGGATATTGACCCCATTGATTTAATGTAAAGACGCCTCAGTAATTTGTTACATACGCACAAGGAACAAGAACTGTCCGGAGCATACTATAACTTTAATAGACAAATGTATTACAATTACAATTACAATTATGATTATGAATTTTCATCGATCAACACTTTTGTCATATAGCAGCGATTATGAGTGCGGCGCCGAAGTGAATTCATTTGAAACTGGAAACGGATTTGCCAAGATGGAGGCATCATGAACAAGATTCGAATACTCGTTATATCCATAGTCGTATGTCTGCTGGTGGGCGGTGGGATACTCATGTGGTCGGCCTACAGGGGTGGGTATTCGTTGGCCAAATTGACCGGTGGAAAGGGTTTGGAAAAGAACGAGTCATCGGACATTAAGCATATTACTGACGACAATTTTGAGGTTGAAGTTGTAGAAGCTTCAAAAAACAAACCAATTCTCATTGATTTCTACGCAGACTGGTGTTTCCCTTGCCGCATGCTTGATCCAATTCTAGAAGAACTTGCGAAAGACATGCGAGGCAAAGCCATAGTGGGGAGAGTAAACACAGACAAGAACCTCATAGCAAGAAGATTCGGCATCACTAAAATCCCGGCTATTTTCATAATCCGTGACGGAGAGATCAAGGGATCCTTTTTTGGTGTCGTTCCAAAAGAAACCATGGCAAAGGCTTTGCTCCAACATGGGTCATGATTGGCGCAGTGGACATTTGAGGTCAAATTTAAAATATCCACTTGAATCCATTTTATAAATCAATCATCTTCTTTCAACTTAATAGCTAGTTATAGCGGTTTAGCCTTGAAACTTTTTGCATTTTAGGTTATCATTTGGACAACTGTTTCAAATTTACGAATTACATTTTGACATATTATTTCAAGAGGGTCTGAGAATTGTCAAAACAATTTACAGCATGGAATCTGTTGCTCCTCTGTTTTCTTTCAGCTTCACTCGCTTTCGCCGAATTACCCGGCCACTCTAAACGAGTACTAATGGCCAAAAAAGGCTCCCACGTTTCCGTCTCACAGGCAGGTCCAAACAGTCTAAGCAAACCTTCAGATCAGGCGACAACCGTTGGTCAGGCGCCTGATGATTTCAAAAACGCTAAGGTAGCTGATGATACTGTCATCTTGCCGGAACGAGGAGAATTTAATTTACTGGCTCGTGACCCACTGGACATGCTGAAGCTGGATAATATCAAACCCCTATATGCCTCACCAGCTCTTCAGGGTGAGGGGGTATGGGAGTCTTCGGGCGCCCCACGAGATGCCTGCGGCAAACCACTTATTTACAAAACCTTCTATAGGCCCAGTGTGGACTTTCCCAATGCTGTCGTTTACATGATGGTTGTAGACATGAGCGTGGTGTCCATGCGCTATTACGTGGGATCTCAGGAACCCGCGGCATCCAAAGGGAACTCGGAAGTTGAACCTGATATGCGTTCCAAGATAATGGCGGTTACAAATGCAATGTGGATGCAACGACATTCCAAGGGGGCCGGCGCAATTTTCCGGGGAAAAATAATGTATCCTATGATCAATGGAACCGCCACCCTTATCGTTTACAAAGACGGGTCAGTAGACATAAGGGAGTGGACACCGGATATCCCAATAGAACTGGTGCAGGACGCCAGGCAACTTAGACACTTGATTGTAAAGGACGGAATGGTCGTTCAGTCTGTGCTTCGCAAGGGCAAGATGGAAGACTCGGAAATCGGATTGGGGTTTCTCCTCGGGGGAGGAGGCAAAGACCTTGATGGTAAGCACGCATGGTTTGTGGCGCATCGAAGCGCGTTCGGCATCAGAAAAGACGGCAACCTCGTATTCGCCATAGGTCACCATATTGGAAGCAAGGATCTCGCCAGGGCTCTCGTCCTGGCTGGCTGTGAAAGGGGGCTCCATGGGGACGCCAACCCTGACAATATAGTAGCAAACCTTTATATAAGGGATATGTTCGGCAACATGGTGCGAAAGGCCAAGCTATCTCCTGAACAGGCAAATTATACCCTAAATAGGTACGATGATCGTTACTCAAAAGATTTCTTCGCGTTCTTCCTTAGAGAACCTTCCCATGCCGCCAATTCGGCTTTGACCCGTAACGCGGGCCAATAGTAAAAACAAAGCAGTAAATTATCATGAACTATTTCAAGCTTTTAATATCGTGTCTTGTGTCGGTCGTTTTGTTCACATGCCCGGTTTATGCGGCTAAGAGAAATCAAGGACCTAGCGGCGGTGATGAAATCAGGTCCTCAGAACTATGCAGGCAAGCCATTATAAAGGCTAACAGCAAGATCTATGATCAGGCGCTGACCTTGTTTGACGCTTCAATTAAAGCTTCAGGTAAAAACGTCTCTTCTTTTTACAATCGTGGCAAGGTCTTAATGATTCAGGGCAAATACAACAAGGCAATAGGAGACTTTGACCGAGCGGTGAAACTGAATCCCGATATGGCTTCAGTTTACGTCGCAAGAGGAATGGCTTTCCGGCTTGTCGGCGATTTCTCTCGCGCAGTTAAGGACTTCACCAAAGCTGTGTCGGTAGATCCAACTAATACCAACGCTCTAATCCACCGGGCCGCCCTCTATTTTGACATGGGGGAACATGAAGGCGCGTTGCAGGATCTGGATAGGATTCTGAAGTTAAATCCAAAAATGTTCAGCGCTCTTGGCAATCGGGCCTATATTCTTGAGCAAATGGGGAGATACGACGAAGCTGTCAAAGATTTGGGAGCCATTGTAGCCATGGACACCAACAATGTCATGGCAATTAAACATCTCGGGCACATTGCAAGACAGAAAGGAGAATTCGACAAATCTCTGCGTTGGTATCGTATGGCGCTTGAACTTGAGCCTTCACCGAAGGCGCAAACTCGATTACGTGAAGAAATTTCCGATTTGGAAAAAAAACTTGGGCCGAAGCACTAAATTGGTAATACACTTACCCTTCAGAATTACAATTGTGATTTCTCATGAACCAATTGGGGGCATTCCCTATTGAGGCTGAACTAAACTCCGCGTTTCTTGATTGGTCCCAGCCCAAACGTTGCGAAATACCTGTCAATTCTTGATCTGACACCCCTTCTTCTTGATAAAATTGATTTCTAAATCAATTTTTGTGTTCTATTTAACTTGACTCCGTCGCTTATTCTTCTCTAATATTATTAAGTTCATAAGTCATTGGAAATTTGATTCCCTCTAAGAGCTGTAAGCCCAATTAAAAGGAGAGCAAGAAGTGAAATCTCTGGTATGTCTTAAACAGGTCCCTGATACGGAGACACAGATCAAGGTTAACGCTGATGGGTCAGGGATTGTGACGGACGGCATAAAATATGTCATCAATCCCTACGATGAATTTAGTGTAGAAGAAGCCTTACGACTAAAGGAAAAATTCAAGGCCGGTGAGGTCGCAATACTCAGCATAGGTCCAGATAGATGTATGGAAGCTATACGAACAGCTCTCGCCATGGGAGCGGACCGAGGTGTTCACGTTTGTGACGACGCCGTCAATAACGGTGATCCTTTCGTAATGGCTCAAACCTTGGCCGCAGTCGCTTCAAAACAGGAATACGACATAATATTCTGCGGACATCGCGCTATTGATGACGATTTTGCCGAGACCGGGTCCATGTTAGCTGAATTATTAAAGATTCCCCAAATTACTTTAGTGACCAAAATCGAGGTTTCTGCGGACAAGAAAACCATTATTTGCGAACGTGACATAGAAGGCGGCAAGGAAACAGTAGAATCTCCCCTTCCCTGTGTCGTCACATCCCAAAAGGGGCTTAATGAACCCAGATACGCTTCCCTCCCCGGGATTATGAAAGCCAAGAAAAAACCGGTCGAGAAGAAATCACTTTCTGATCTTGGGTTCTCTCCAGAAACAAAACTGCAAGCCAAAAATTACTCTATGCCGCCCGCTCGTCAGGCGGGTAAGAAATTTGAGGGCATGGAGCCCCAAGACGCCGCCAAAACGGTGGTTCAAGCTCTACGATCCGAGGCGAAAGTAATTTGAGTCTAAGTTACATTTTTTTGATTGGTTTATTCAACATGGAGGCTTTAATAAGATGGCTAATGTATTGATATACGCCGAAATCAAGGCAGGTAAGATTAAGAAATCAGCGTTTGAACTGGCAAGTGAGGGGAGAAAGCTCGCTGACAAAATGGGAGGAGAGTTGGGAGCTGCTCTTATAGGCCCTGGTCTGGAATCCTTCGCCGCTGAACTGGCAAAATTTGGAGTTGACACAGTTTACACAGTGGAGGCTCCCGAATTGGAAAGCTATAATTCCGAATATTTCGCGCAGGCTCTCGCTCATTTGATCTCAGAAACCAAACCTGAAGTCGTGCTGATGAGTCATACCATGCAGGGCAAAGACCTTGCTCCTAGAACGGCTGCCAAACTCGGAGTTGGTGTAATGGCGGACTGCGTTTCTTTTTCTCTCGATGCGTCAACCCTAATTGGTAAACGTCCCATGTATGCAGGGAAATGTTTCGCCGAGTGGTCAGCCGCTAGTGCCCCTCAAATCGCCACAGCCCGACCCAACGTCCTGGAAACAGCGGAAAACCCTAAGGCAGGGGCTGTTTCCAAGATTAGTTTTAGCGTAGACACTGGTCGCACAACTTATGTAACCAAAGAACTTAACCTCGATACAAGCGGCAAGGTTGACCTCACAGAAGCCGAAATAATTGTTTCTGGGGGAAGAGGCATGGGTGGCCCCGACTATACCCTGCTAGAGGAAATGTCCGCTATATTCGGATCCAGGGCCACAGTGGGGGCGTCCAGAGCGGCAGTCGACGCGGGATGGCGAAAGCACTCGGATCAGGTTGGACAGACTGGTAAGACGGTCACGCCCAATCTTTACATCGCTTGTGGGATTTCCGGATCAATTCAGCATTTGGCCGGTATGGGCTCATCCAAGGTTATAGTCGCAATAAACAAGGACACAGAGGCCCCTATTTTCACGAAAGCTGATTACGGAATAGTTGGCGATCTCTTTAAAGTTGTCCCCGAGTTTAATAAAGAACTAAAGGCCATTCTGGCTGAATAATTGGCACTAATGCATGGCTGGAGTGAGACCATTTGGGTTCTCACTCCAGGTTAATCCCAAACCAGAGGCAGAGTCGTCCGTTTGTTGGATTAAATTTAACAGCGGATTACAATTCAGTTCCATAGAGCATGGTCCCGCTTAGCCACCTTCGAAGCATGTCGAGCGCTTGAGTTGCAGCCAGAGTCTTTACCCAATCCCGAGGACCGGGAAGGAGAAAACCTCTGCTCAAAACACCTTCAGCAGTCGCCATGCCAACATAAAATGTCCCTACCGGTTTTTGGAGCGTCCCGCCATCAGGTCCGGCGATCCCGGTCACTGAAAGACCTATGTCGGCAGAACCTACAGATCGGGCTCCAATAGCCATCTCTTGAGCACACTGATGCGAAACCGCCCCATGTTCCTGCAAGGTCTGTTCGGAAACCCGCAACAGGTTGGCCTTCATGTCGTTAGAATAACTCACAATTGATCCCATGAAGCACTGTGATGATCCCGGAACACGGGTAACCAGTTCCCCGATCATACCCCCCGTGATCGATTCGGCCAAGGCAAGAGTAAGGTTTCGATCACGCATGATACCAACCGTAACCTGTTCTATGCTTTGACCGTCTACAGAAATTACATTTTTGCCGATCCTATTGAGGATTATACCTAGCTTCTGAGCCAAAACATCCTCGACCGCACGGCCATCATCCCCTGAAACATCCAACCTCAGCCGAATGACAGGGAATCTCGGCAGGAAGGCCAGATGAAAGCCAGGCTCATCTTTAGCCACATCCTGTAATATTTCAGCCAGCCTTGACTCAGACAAGCCGTAAACCATAACCGTTTGTGAGCGGAAGATGCTCTTTGATTGACCAAACTTTCGAAATATCCTTGGAATTCCCTGCTCTTTGAGCATGCGAGTTAGCTCCCGTGGAACACCCGGGAAAAACATCGCTATTGAACCATTTCGGTCTATCATAAACCCTGGGGCCGTACCGTAATCATTAGGAATGGGATCTGATCCCCCGGGAAGCAACGCCTGCTTTCGGTTACTCTCAGCCATGGGTCTCCCCCATTGCAGAAAACGGTCCTTGATTCGCACAAACTGTGCCTCGTTCAAAGTTAGTTGGACGTCAAGCAGTTTTGCCACCGCTTCAGACGTTTTGTCATCCTCGGTGGGACCCAAACCGCCGGAAACCACCACCACCTTCGACATTCTCATTGCCCTGTCAATTTCCCCTATCATTGCGGGAATGTCGTCTCCCACAGATGACATTCCCTTGATTGATATCCCCACTGATCTGAGTTCCCTAGAAATTGTTTCACGATTAGTGTCGGTTATGACGCCGTTTATGATTTCGTTACCGATTGTTAGTATCCAAGCATCTATAATCATGTTCATGATAAGCCCTGATATTTCTGAATAGATTTCCGAACATTTGTAGAAAAATTTAAATCACTTACTTGGGAATCAACTCCAAGCAAAGGCTCAATGGGCTTCATCCCAATTATTGCCGACAGAAACATCTACAACTAGTGGAACTGACAAGGTATAAGCATGTTCCATCTCAAACTTTAGAAGATTGATAGCCGCGTCCACATAATTGTTGTGAGCCTCCAGAACCAGTTCATCGTGGACCTGAAGTATCAATTTTGCTGGAAGTTTTTCCGCCTCCAGCCGTTTGTGGACATTTATCATAGCGACTTTCATCAAATCTGCCGCGCTACCCTGCATGGTGGTGTTTATTGCAATTCGCCTAGCGGCCTGTTGTGCTACCTTGTTAGGATTTGTCAAGTCAGGCAAGAATCTTTTACGTCCAAGGATGGTTGTTACAAACCCGACCCTGCTTGCTTGATCCGGGACTTCTTCCATGTATTTTTTCACACCAGCATAGGTAAGGTAATAGTCTTCCAAATATTGCCTAGCCACCTTTAAACTGACACCTATCTGGTTTGACAACTTGAATGCGCCCATTCCATAGATAATGCCAAAATTGATTTCTTTTGCTTTTCTCCTCATTTCCGGGGTTACCAGTGACAAGGGGAGACCGAAAACGCCTGCGGCGGTTATCGAGTGAATGTCCTCGCCTGAATCAAATGCTTCCAAAAGCCTTTTGTCCTGAGACAAGTGCGCCATTATTCGAAGTTCTATCTGGGAATAATCCGCCGATATAAAAACATGGTTCTTATCTGGAACAAAGGCCTTACGAATTTTGCGGCCCTCCGGGGTCCGTATAGGAATGTTCTGCAAATTCGGATCAGAAGAAGAAAGCCTACCTGTTGCAGCCACCGCCTGATTGTAAGATGTGTGAATGCGACCAGTCCTCGGGTTCACCAGGTTTACCAAGGAGTCCGCATAGGTAGACTTGAGTTTAAAGATAGAGCGGTATTCAAGAATTTTCTTGGGTAGTTCGTGCTGAAACGCCAATTCTTCAAGCACAGCCAGTGAAGTGGATAGCCCGGTCTTTGTCTTCTTTGTCCCCTTTAGTCCCAACCTGTTGAACAAGATTTCACCAACCTGCTGGGGCGAATTTATGTTGAATTCTTCTCCCGCAAGGTCATATATTTCTCGCTCGATTTGTTTTAGATTCTCTCCGAACTCAATTGATAGTTTTTTCAAATAGTCGGAATCAACTCGCACACCGGCTAATTCCATATCTGTAAGTACAGAGATTACCGGCAATTCGACATTCAGGAAAAGGTCTTCCAACCCCGCTTCCAGCAGCCTTGGGGCCATTATCGTAGCGAGCCTGAAAGTGACGTCAGCGTCTTCGCAGGAATATTCACTTGCCTGATCGATTTCGATCTCGGCAAAAGATATCTGTTTCTTCCCAGTCCCAATCAAATCTGTTATTGGGATCATCTTATGCTCCAGATAAATTTCAGCCAAGTTGTCCAAGGAATGACCTCTACGAGACGGGTCGAGCAGGTAAGACGCCAACATAGTGTCGCAAGCGACACCCTGGAGGTTGACGCCTTCATTCTTTAATACGATCATGTCGTATTTGATGTTTTGCCCTATTTTGCTTATCGCTGGATCTTCGAGGATCGGTTTAAGCATGGCCAACGTTTCGGTCTTCGGTAGTTGGGGACCTTTTAAGTGACCTACTGGGAGGTAATAAGGCTCGCCCTCTTTAGCACAAAGCGAGATTCCGACAAGTTTAGCCCAAACCGGAGCAACTGAAGTCGTTTCGAGATCGACCGCAAAAAGCCCTTTAACCTTGATTTCGGATATGATTGTCTTCAATTCCTGTATGGTCTTGACTGTTTTGTAGCATGAGAAATCGAGGTTCTTCACGGCAGGCAGATTGTCCAGTAAGCGTTTAAACTCCAGTTCCCTGAACATTTCTCTGAGATGTTCACTGTCTGGTTCCAGTATGATCAGGTTTTTAATATCGATATCAATTGGCACATTTTCATCAAGTTTAGCCAACTCTCGACTGAGGAAAGCTTTGTCCCTGTTTGTCGTGAGGGATTCACGGAGCTTTGGCTTGGTGATCCTGTCGACTTGGTCATATATCTGTTGAAGAGATCCGAAGTCTCGAATCAGATTGGTGGCGGTTTTGGGACCTACCCCTCTAACTCCGGGAATATTGTCCGACGAATCTCCCACCAAGGACAAGAAATCGAGCATTTGTTCGGGCAGCACTCCAAATTTTTCTTGAACTCCCTTCGCGTCATAAAGGGCATCCTTCTGAGGGTCCCACATTGTTACCCCGTCGCAGACAAGCTGAGTAAGATCTTTGTCAGCTGAAACAATTATCACCTTCCAGTCCAGTGTTCTAGCATTCTGAGTAAGTGTAGCAATGATATCATCGGCTTCGTATCCGACAATGCTGAGCATGGGTAATCTATACGCTTGAACCAGTTCCAGAATTTTTGGGATTTGAACTATCAGATCTTGGGGAGCTTCGGGTCTGTTAGCCTTATATAAAGGATACATTTCATGACGAAAAGTTGGGCCCGGGGCGTCGAACACAACCACTATCCTGGTGGGGCTTTTGTCTTTCAATGTTTTCATGATCATGTTGGTGAATCCAAAGATAGCTCCTGTAGGGAATCCCTTTGAATTGGAAAGACCACCCATAGCATGATAAGCGCGAAAGATATAAGCGCTACCATCGATCAAGTAGATTTCCTCGTTAGTTTTGCCCATCGTTAGCCTCTCCGAGTCCTCGAAGCATTCCCCGTATTATTTGGTGGCAGCATTGAACAAGACCTTAAATTGACCATATTATCACAGTATGCTAAATCCTTATAGTCGAAGTTGAACTGCGTCCGTTTTACGTAAAACCGGTCTGGTTCAAGAAATTCTCACTAAGGTGGAAGGTGTTTTATGTTTGTGCCAAAGATTAATGACGAAAAATGTAAGCAGTGTGGTGAGTGCATAGACGTTTGTCCCGCGGATGTTTTGGCCGCCAATGACTCTAAGACAGTCGTATCAAACGCCGAGGACTGTCTCGGTTGCGAATCGTGCGTGTCTGTTTGTCCTGAAGAGGCCATACAGGTCGAGGAAGTTTAAGTTGGCGGTTTTAAATTAACCTTGTATCTGAGTGGATGCCCTTGGCCGTGAAGTTTGACAAAACTGGCCAAGTTCATCCTCTCTTGACACATATCCTGGAATAACTTGTATTGGAAGGTCATGAATACTGCGCTCATATTGATCGACATCCAGAATGATTATTTTCCCCGCGGGAAAATGGAACTCGATGGACCTGTTGAAGCCAGTCTACAGGCCAAAAAGTTGCTTTCGGTCTTCAGAGAAAAGGGGCTTCCGTTGATTCACATTCAACACGTCAGTGTTCGTCCGGGAGCGACTTTTTTCATTCCAGACACGAAAGGGATCGAATTTCACAAAAACGTTGAGCCTCTGCCGCACGAAACCGTTATTCGAAAGAATTACCCGAACAGCTTCCGGGAAACATCTCTGTTGGAGTATCTCGAAAAGAAATCGATAAAACATCTTGTTATCGCGGGCATGATGACGCACATGTGCGTAGACGGCACCACCCGAGCCGCTTTTGATTATGGTTTTAAATGTACTGTTATTACGGACGCCTGTGCGACAAAATCACTCTCTTTTGAAGATAAGGTTATTCCAGCAGGGCATGTGCATGGGGCCTTTCTGGCAGCGCTCAACAACGTTTACGCCCAAACGATTAGCACAAAGGATTTTCTCGCAAGCCATTCAGTACAGAAAATGACTGGAGAATGTTCTTAAATAACTTACGAATCGAAATGCAGATGGTCGTCAGAATCGTAGGAAAGTAGCTATTCTTGTGACCTGTCCGCATTGGGTTTTTGAACTGATGACCGGCAACAGCCTTCGGAACAGGAACACTTCTGTTCGTGGTGATTAACCGAAATATTTCCTCCAAAAAGGGAAACCACATAGGGTTTCACGTGGTTCTGCCACAATGAACGCAGAATCAGCCCTCCCAATATTAGCGCTGCGGCCCACTCTAACCACTCCCAAAAGGCCCCTCCTGTTGAGGTAAACCCTGCGGATGCCACAGCGGAGATGCCCAGAACACGGTAGATCAAATCGGTGATAAACCCCATAAACAACGAGCAAACGAGTATTGATCCTATATAAATACTTAGAGATCGCTTGCCAAGAAGGCCGACAACCATCGAGATAGTCGTCACATTTGTAGCCGGGCCCGCCATAAGCATCACAAGGGCGGCTCCGGGACTCATTCCCTTCATTACAAGAGCGGCCGCCACCGGGGTGGACAACGTTGCGCACACATACATCGGTCCACTGACAACTAGTGCGATCAGATATGAGCTGATACCTGACCCCATGGCCCCCTTAACGAAAGAATCCGGGATAATTACGGTTATGATTCCCGCAAGGGCTATTCCAATCACGAACCATACTGCCAGATCTTCCATGAGGTCATCGAATGCGAATCTCAGTCCAGCTCGAAACCTCTCCATAAACGTATGATGTCGGGCATGAACCAATGGATCACAACCAACACCGTCGCAGCACGCGTCGACAACACAAGTTCGATCTACAACAATGTCACCACTCTCAATATAAGACTTGCCGGTGAAATTCTCGATCACTCCTGCGCTCATTGCGCTGAAAAATGCTGTAATCGGCCTCATTAGAGTCAGGATGGGCCCCAAAAGTGAATATGTCAGAGCAATGGAATCAATACCAGTCTCTGGAGTAGAAGTTAAAAACGAAAGGCATGCTCCATTATTCGCTCCCTGTCTTTTGAAACCCGCAACGGCTGGAACTACCCCACATGAACAGAGAGGTATGGGTATACCTAATAAGGAAGCATAAAGCACCGATTTGAATCTACCCCGCTGCAAGAAGTTCACAATTGAATCCGCACTGATATAAACGCGAACGATCCCAGCTATTACAAATCCAAAAAGGAGGTACAAAGAAGCTGCCTCCAGGATCTGCCATGATGATATGAGGGAGTCAATTACGATGTTCATAAGTCCAATGTCTGGCAGGTAACTTCTCCTGTCAATGGGTTGTGACATCAACATGACGCCAGGGAAACTCACCCAACGATTTCCACCTCCGAACGATACCAGGCTCACGAATCAACCTGAGGCAGATTTTCCCTAATCATTTTCTTGTTCAATTTGCCTACGCTTGTTTTGGGGATTTCTTCCACTATATAGAAGCGATCAGGCACAGCCCACTTTGATATGATACTCTGGTTTACAAACTCCATCATGAACCCCCGAAGATCGTCTTCGGAGACCTTGTCATTTGAATCAGGATTTAGGATAACAAACGCAACGGGTCGTTCACCCCATTTTTCGTCCGGAGCCCCCACTACCGCTGATTCAGAAACGGCTTCATGACGACTGAGGAGGCTCTCCAGCTCTAAAGAGGAGATCCATTCTCCGCCTGTCTTAATGGCATCCTTAAGGCGGTCCTTGATTTGCACATAACCTTCTGCGTCCATATCAGCCACATCACCTGTATGAAGCCGCCCGCCTTTCCAGAGTTCCTCTGATTTGTCGTCATTCTTGAAATACCCTTGAGTACACCAGGGCGTTCGCACGGTAATTTCACCCTGCGAACAGCCATCCATAGGCAGAAAAGCCCCTTCCTGATCGGTGATCTTAAGATCGACCAAAGGAATCGGAAAACCGGTTTTTGTCCTGACGTCCAATTGGCGTTCCACGTCCCAGTCCATCATGTAAGGCTTCATGTTGGCAAGCGTGAGAATCGGGCAAGTCTCAGACATCCCGTATCCGTGGAAAAGTTGGATTCCCATTTCTAGAGCGGTTTTGGCCAGTCCACGAGGCAATGCCATTCCGCCGGTGTTCACTTTCCAACTACTAAGGTCCATCTGTCTGGCCATTGGATGGTTGATCAGCATGTGTAGGATTGTAGCCACGCAATGAGAAAAAGTAACATTCTCCCTTTTGATCAAGTCCAAAATTCTTTCTGGCATGAATCTGCCTGGGTACACCTGTTTAGCTCCAAGAAGGGTGGCCACATAGGGGAACCCCCAAGCGTGGACATGAAACATTGGGGTAATGGGCATATAAACGTCGCCGGACTGAAACCGTCCTGGCGCGGTCAAACCCGACGTGGCTACCGCCACAGAAAGAGTATGAAGAACCAGTTGGCGGTGACTAAAATAAACTCCCTTAGGATCTCCAGTTGTACCCGTTGTATAAAAAGTCGTAGCCTGAGCGTCCTCATCAAAATCCGGAAAATCGTAGTTTTCGTCGGCATCCAACAGTAATTTCTCATATTCGCTGGCAATTGGCAGTCTTGTCGTTGATTTCTGTTTCGCGTCTTGGATCAACACGTAGGAGCGGACTGTATGCAAACGGTCGGCAATGTCTTCAATCATGGGCACGAAATCGGAGTGAACCAGTACCAGGTCATCTTCCGCGTGGTTCATGGTGTAGAGGATCTGTTCAGGCGAGAGACGGACATTAACGGTATGCAGTATGGCGCCCATCATTGGAACAGCAAAGAAGCATTCCAGGTAGCGATGTGAATCCCAATCTAAAACCGCTACCGTGTCCCCAGGCTTAACTCCAAGAGATTTGAGCCCGGAAGCCAGACGATGTATGCGTTTGTAGAATTCTCTGTATGTGAGCCTGACCTTGTCCTGATAGACTATTTCCTGATCCGGCGCATACAGGATTGGAGTAAGAAGCAATTGTTTTATAAGTAACGGGTAAGAATACGCGGAAGGCGCACTACTAATCTTTCGAATCCCCTGAACCATCAAACAAACTCCTGGTTTATCTCTTTTACCTAAACTCACCGAGCCATGACTAAAAGGCCATTAGGCCTGGGAATTTACATTACCTCTGTGACCATGGAGGAATAGGGTACACATAAGGTTTACTCGCATATTCCCTGGGCCACACCAATTCAAATTTCTCTTTCTGCCATTGGCCCATATAGCTGGGAAGCAGGTTTTGCTGAGACTTTTTGCCATATGATATAAATTTTATATGTCCATACATGGAATCCATGTCGGTCTTTGTCAGGGCTTCGCGGACACTTTCCCTCGACAGTTCTGACGCTCTCTTAAGAGCGTCAGCAATCACATATAACGCCACATACGCTTGAGCGGCTACAAATTGAGGCGGCTCATTAAATCTTTTCTTATAATTCTCGTAATACTCTTTGGCGCCAGGAAACGGTAAGCTCTCGGACCACAGTGTCGCAGAATATATGAATTCAGAAGCCTTACCCGCGTTCTTGACAAACTCGGGTAGAGCAAATCCACCACCACCGCCCACAAACAGTTTGGGGCTGAAATTTAACTCCTTTGACTGCCTGACTATAAGGCCCGCGTCCATAACGTAACAGATAGCATACACTAGATCGGGATTAGAGCCCTTCAGCTTGGTAAGTAAAGGCTTGAAATCAACAGATCCTGACTCAAATCCTTCCTTTAAGATTACCTTACAGCCCAATCCTTCACAAGCCTTGGCGAAGCTCCTACCTTGGGACTGTCCGAAAAGAGTATTCTCGAAAATCACAGCCGCTGTTTGCGGTTTGGCCACATCTTTCAAAAAGGACAATACTCCCTTAAAATACTCGCTTGACGCCTGATTAACGCGGAAAACGTAATCCCATCCCATCTCGGTAATGTTGTCCGCGGCCCCGGTGTGTGTCACATATGGGACCTTAAAATTTTGGGCTACTCCCGCGATCGCATAGGTGACTGAAGATGAGTAGCCACCTGTGAGAACGAGTATTTTATCTTTGGATATCAGTTTTTCCACCGCCGATCGGCCAACTTCCGGTCTACCTGTGTCATCTTCGATAAGAAGTTCGAACTTCCTTCCCCTTATTCCGCCGGCTTTGTTAATTTCATCCAAAGCAAGCTCGTAAGAGTGTTTCTGCATTTCTCCGAATTTGGCCAGTTCTCCAGTTAGAGGAATCACAGCCCCAATAACAATTGGACCGTCTCCGTCCCCTGCCGGCGCCATTGAAGCGCAAGACAAGATGAAGCAAACCGCTATCACGAATGACGACACCTTTTTCATGTTGGCCTCTCTTTAACAACCGTGATGTGAAACAAAGTATAATTGACTGATACGATAGACTTTTATCCCAGAATGTTTTACCTCAACAACCGGGGAGACGCAAAAGAATTGACGTTTGAATCAATTCTATCGCTGTTTCCGCGTCTTTTACATTCCAATTCTGCCCTTTTTCGCGTTGATTAGTCCCGTCGAAAAAATTTGTATCACTTCATCAATCTCAGACTCTCTTGTAAATTTGCCTACAGAAAACCTGATCGTCCCCATTGCCCATTCGGGGTCAACTTTCATTGCCTCAAGCACAGGAGAAACGCAGGTCTGTTCAGAAGAATGGCAAGCGGAACCAACGGAAACAGCCACTTTATCATCAATTTCGGCAAGGAATTCATTCGCGTCGACGCCCCTAAAACTGACATTGAAAGTGTTCGGTAACCTATCTATCGGATGCCCATTGAGCTGAAGGTCCTTTATTGTTTCTTTGAGGCCTAAATGAAGTTTGTCCCTCATTTCTTTCATATGCTTAACATTCTTTACTAGGTCCCGGGACGCAATCTCGCAAGCCTTTCCAAGCCCCACTATTTCTAGGACGTTTTCGGTCCCTGCTCGCTTCCCATCTTCGTGGCCCGCTCCATGCATGAATTTCTCGAGCTTTGTTCCTTTCCGGATATAAAGCGCTCCCACTCCCTTCGACGCATACAGTTTATGCCCAGCCACAGATAGAAGATCTACCCCGAGTTCATTGACATCGATGGGAATTTTCCCAACCGATTGCGCAGCGTCCGTATGAAACGCAATTCCGTGTCTCCTGGCCAACTCCGAGATTTTTTCAACAGGCTGGACCGTCCCGACTTCATTATTGGCGTGCATGACTGTTATCAGAATGGTTCTGGGAGTTATAGCCTTCCCAACATCTGAAACCTTCACCATGCCGAATTCGTCCACAGGCAAATACGAGACATCAAAACCATGTTCTTCCAGGAACTTACAAACTTCAATAACGGCTGGATGTTCAATCTGGGATGTTATTATATGGTTTCCCTTATCCCGATGACTGAACGCAACCCCTTTGATCGCATAATTATTGGACTCCGTTCCTCCGCTGGAAAAAACAATCTCATCCGGAACGCATTTGAGCAGCGATGCAACTTGCTCTCGCGCCTTGTCGACAGCGTTTCTGGTTTGGGCGCCATACCAATGTGAACTAGAAGGATTACCAAAATAGTCAGTTAGAAATGGCCTCATAGCCTCAATCACTTCAGGATCATGAGGCGTGGTAGCATTGTAGTCCAGGTAAATTGGCGGGGTCATAGCTGTAGTTCACCCTTTTCTGAGTCAAAATTCTTCAATCCATCATTTTTTCTGAAGCAGTGGATGTTCAGGCACGCCGACGGCATCGAGAAATCTGCCATAGGCTTTCCTAATTGACAAGTCTGAATTTCAGCAACCCCAACACTAGCTTTCAATTAAGTTGTCTATCTCAGGAATATAACTAATTACCCCTTCGCTTGCTAGAGATTGCAGTTCATCTTTGGTGATCCCGATCCCTTTAAGGACCTCGCTGGTATGTTCTCCGAGATTAGGGGCGGGTTTATCGGGAGGTGAAAGGTTCGCTGACAGTTTGAGGGGTAAGCCCAGGGACCGCTTACCGTCAGAATGACGACTAACCATAGATCGAGCGTGAACAAGAGGAGAGTCAACAGCCTCGTATAGATCTAATACCGGTTCGCAACAAGCATCGGCTTCGGCCATAAATTTGGTCCATTCATCCTGTGTCTTTGACGCAAACAAAATATCGAGTTGTGCGATAACTTTCGAGTCCCCAAATTGAGCTCCAATAAGGTCCTCTCGGCTGACAGCTACGCAGAAGTTTTTCCAAAATTTGAATTCCAAAGCTCCTAACGACATATACCGGCCGTCTGAAGTTTTGTAAAGTCCGTAACATGGATAGCGTCCATTAAGTGTCATTCCTGAAGGTTCAGGAGGCTCAAGCCCCGCTTCAACTCCTGCGAAAACCATAGTCGCCATTGACAGAAGGCCGTCATACATGGATACATCTACAAACTGGCCCTTCCCTGTTTTCTCTCGTTGTATTATGGCCGCAAGTAGTCCCGTCAAGGCCATGAGGCTTCCACCGGCCACGTCCGCAATTTGGACACCGGGGAGCGCTAGATCTCCGTTACGGGATCCAGTCATAGACAATATGCCTGACAGCGCGAGATAATTGATGTCATGACCGGCTTTCAGCCTGTTTGGCCCAGTTTGCCCGTATCCGCTGATCGCGACATGAATTAAGCGTGGATTAACCTTGCTCGCATCATCATAACCCAGCCCGAGCTTTTCCATGGTTCCCGGCCTGAATCCATCGATCAGAACGTCGTAAGTCTTCAAAAGCGTGAGAAAGATGCGCTTACCTTCCGGATGCTTAAGGTTAAGAGCGACACTCTTTTTGTTTCGGTTTACAGCCTCAAAAAATGGTGAGCTATTCCCGTCCCCCATAAGTGCCCTGCTGTAATCTCCACCTGAAGGGTTTTCGACTTTGATAATATCAGCGCCCAAAAGCGCCAACAACCACGTCATATAGGGTCCAGGCAAATTCATTGTCAAATCAAGGACTTTAAGTCTGGATAGCGCTTGGGACATGACAGTTTAATCTCCTCTTAATTCGATCCTGAACTAATTTCGGCGCTTAGTTTTGTGGCAATGTCCTTTCTCAATTCCGCCTTCAAAATCTTGCCGACTGAGTTTCTAGGGATCGCATCGACAACTTCCAAGCGTTCCGGAAGCTTATATACGGCCATTCCGGCTTCCTTCAGGAAGCTTACAATGGTTTCGAGAGTCAGGGTTTGACCCTCTTTTGGCACAGCATAAACGCAGGTTCGCTCCCCAAGGTCTTGGTCGGCCATTCCTACAGCGGCTATGTCCTGAACAGCAGGATGAGCGAGCAGGGCGTTCTCGACATCCAATGCGCTAACATTGAATCCACCTCGAATTATTATATCTTTGGCTCGATCAAAAAACTTCAGATATCGATCTCCCTTAATCTGAAATAAATCTCCTGTGCGGAAGAACCCATCAGAATCGAACGCCCTTTCTATCAAATCAGGCCGTTTGAAGTATCCGGGGATAACATTTGGACCACGATAAAGCAATTCACCTACAGATCCCGGTTCCGTCAACTCTGTCCCAGACGAATCCACTATCTTGGTACGTATGAACTTTGTAACGGGTACAGACCAAACACTTCCAGGAGCGCCGTAATTCGGGAACTGATCGACCCTGATTTTGACATCAGGGACGTCCTGAACACTGGAAACAAATGCGGTTCCTTCGTTTTGTCCCCAAATGTTCCCAATGTCGACATTCCATCTTTTCTTAAACTCTTCCATGGCCCATATAGATGTTGGGGCAGATCCTACAGTTATTGCCCTTATGGAACTTAGATCAAACTGTGCGGCGGCAGGATGTTTCAAGATCAAGTTTACAACTGCGGGTACCAGCAGGGTGTAATTAATCTTCTCAGTAACCATCTGCTTCAGTAGCAACATCGGGTCAAACGGATGATGGAGGACCATGGTCCCTCCTTGCAGAAGCCAAGGTACAAATACTGTTCCTACGGACGCCATATTTACCAAAGGCCCAGCGGTTAGCTGAGTGTCGCTGGGCAATATGCAAGGCCCACAGGCCAAAGAAGACTGACAACGCCAATTGTTGTGACTCAATGGACAGCCTTTCGGTTTGGCCTCCGTCCCTGATGTCCAACAAATTGTAAAAAGATCATTTCCGTCGATCGGTATTTCAGACAATCTGGGGTCAGGTTTTTCACCTATCATTCGTCGGACATCTGGATATATGAAAATATTCCTAATCGAAGTGTTTTTCTCTTGAACTTCTTTTGCCATAGCCAAATGGTTGAAACCATGAAAAGAATCAACCGTGATAAAGGCTTTGGTCTCGGTCATGCCCGCGACGTAATTCAGGTCTTTGGAGCGCCATTGCATAGGAGCGGGAGATATGATCCCCTCAACTTTGCAGATAGCAAGATACAACATGGCCAATTCCCAGCAATTGGGCATTTGGACCATAACCACGTCCTCCTTTTGGATCCCGGAATGTAGCAAAGCCGTGGCCATGCCATCGATTGCTTTTGAGAATTCCGAATAGGACACGCGTTCAGGAGGAGTTCCGAGAAGGGTCTCCTTGTTGATTGGGTCAGCTATTGCCATTCTGTTAGGCGTTTTGGCAGCGTGCTCGTAGAAGTGTTCAAGTAATGTCTTGGAACTCCAGCAACCTTTAGTCGTATACTCCTTGATCGATTCTTGAGACGCTAAAATCATGATCCCCTCCTCTATTCCAAATCCATATTGTAAAAACGCTATTTGCTCAAAGCCCCATAAACTTCGCTGCTATGCCTTTCATTATTTCGTTGGTCCCGGCGAAAATGGACATGACCCTCACATCCCGCCATGCCCTTGCTACTGGGTATTCTTCACAGTATCCATATCCTCCATGAAGCTGAAGACACTCATCCACCACCCTTTTGGCCATATCCGTGATCCAGTATTTGGCCATGGAAACTTCGACGGCGACATTTCTGTTCTCCATGTGTTCAACTATGAGCTTATCAAGAAAGGTCCGTCCCAATTTCACTTCTGTAGCCATTTCAACGATCTTGAACTGGGTATTTTGGAATTTACAAATCGGCTTACCGAAAGCGGTTCGCTGCTTACAGTAATCAATAGTCGATTCAAGAGACCTTTCCGCAAGAACTTGAGCCCCTACGCAGCACATCAGACGTTCCTGCTGGAGCTTTTGCATTAGCATAAGAAAACCGCCGCCTTTTTGTCCGAGACGATTAATTTTAGGAACTCGACAGTCGTTAAAAAAAAGTTCGGCCGTGTCCTGGCTGTGCCACCCAATCTTTTTTATTCTCTTTCCTTTTTCAAAACCAGGCGTTCCCGCTTCCACCAAATATAGGTCCAAGGCCTTGTGAGGATCACTCACCGTCGGGTCTTTGACGGCAAGCACAACGAGGTCACACAATATTCCGTTGCTTATAAAGGTTTTTTGCCCATTTATAATTACATACTCACCTTCATCAACGGCTGTGGTTCTCATTCCGGCAAGGTCACTCCCTGCGTTGGGTTCAGTCATCGCTACAGCCGTTATGATATCGCCGGATATACAACCGGGCAGATATTTGTGTTTCAATTCTTCTGACGCGTAGGATGAAATATAGGGAACAACTATGTCGCTATGAAGGAAGGCGGCCAGACCGAAATGATTGGTTCGGCCCATTTCTTCCATCAGTATTACTGAATACAAAAAGTCCGCTCCAAGTCCACCATATTCTTCCTGGACCTGCATGCAGAGGAAGCCGTTTTCTCCCATTTTTTTCCATATACTTCTGGGGACGATTCCGGCATCTTCCCACTCATCGACATAAGGGGTGACATCCTTCGCGTAAAACTTTCTAATAGAGTCTCTGAAGATATTATGGTCTTCCGTGTAAGATAAAATCTCCATCAATTTCCTCCTCTTGACCAGCGACGGGGTCTACGATCTAATCACCCCGGGTCACAATTCCCGAGAAGATTATTTCGCAGAGGTGATCTGAGACCTCATCGGTTTGAATAGGATGATTGAAAATAACGGCCGGCAGACACGCATGTTCAATTGCGCCGAGTATCGTCTGTCTGATGGCGGTAGTTGGAATATCGTTTCGAATAGGACCTTCTTCCACGCCTTTTTCGATTAAAACGAGGAGGAAATTGGTGTAATATTTTACCATCCTGTAAGCCTCACTGTCGAAATAATCAGGATGGTTTCGAACCTCTATTAAAAGTATCCTGGCGAAAACCCGGTTATCCGCATACATGTTGACGTGAGACCATATTAACTTTCTCAGTTGGTGTAGCGCCCCTTTTATTCCACGAACATCCGTTTCTGCACGGGCGATCATGACACCCAGATACTCGGCCAACACTTGGTGAAGCAAGTCTCTTTTGTCGTGAAAATACTTGTAGATAAGCGCTTCTGTCACACCTGCGGTCCTGGCGATCTCCGCAGTGGTTATAGAAACGAATTCCTTGTCTTCTAAAAGTGACCGCAGAGCGGCCATAATTTTGGTCTTGCCCGGAGCGTGAGTTTTTTCCGTAGGGGAATTTATATATAGACTGTTGGTGTTTGAGATCGAAACCATGATTATAATTAATCCATTATCATAAATTAGAGAAACTGTTTATTCACATGGCCTGGCGACTCAGTCGAGTTCCGGTGTTTTTTGATGATTCTTGAATTACAACCTTTCGATTACAACAGCTGGCGCCATGCCGCCGCCGGTACACAACGTGATCAAACCGTACCTGCCATGGATTCTTTCCAGATCGTGAAGACACGTCACAACAAGACGACATCCTGAATTGCCAACAGGATGTCCCAGGGCTATAGCTCCACCGTTGGAATTTACCTTTCCCCAATCAGGTTTGTATTCTTTCCCCCATGCCAGAGGAACTGAGGCGAACGCTTCATTGATCTCGATACGATCAAAGTCCTGCAACTTCAGGCCGGACTTTTTCATAACTTTTGCCGTAGCCGGGATAGGCCCTGTCAACATCATTACAGGATCTGCCCCTGCGACAGCGGAAGTGACAATCCGGGCTCTAGGTTTGACCCCAAGATTTTTGACCATGGTGTCCGACATAAGAACAACAGCGGAAGCGCCGTCACTGATGGGACTCGAATTCCCCGCGGTTATCATTTTTGTGCCGAATACTGGTTTGAGACCGGCGAGCGCCTCCATGGAAGTTTCAGGTCTGATAGTCTCGTCTTTATCGAATACCTTGCCTGAGCCTTCTGCGTTACTGATCTGGAGAGGAGTTATTTCTTTATCAAACCGGCCCTCTTTCTGGGCAATATGCGCGCGCTGATGGCTTTGCAAGGCGAATGAATCCAGTTCCTCTTTGGAGATACCCCATTTGACTGCGATGAGTTCCGCCGCCTGTCCCTGATCGACAAACTTGCCGCCGGTCCTGTTTAAATAAGCTTGGCCGAACGGCATGCCAGCGGGTTTACCACTGGACAGGGTCAAATTTAACCATTCAGCGGCGATGCTGTACCTGCTCATAATCTCACAGCCACAGGCAATTACACAGTCCCGCCATCCGGCTATTATCTCCGCGGCGGCGAAACTGAGAGCAGTAAGGCTAGAACCACATTGCCGATTGATAGCCACTCCTGGTGTGTCATCAGGAAAGCCTGCGGCCAAGGCGCCCATACGGGGTAAAGTGAAACCCTGCTCCCCAACCTGAGTCACTGTCCCGCCTAGAATGTCTTCAACCAAAGCCGGGTCTACGCCAACACGTTGAACGGCCTCTTTTAGGACTGTCCCGAGCAACTCATCCGGACGGAAAGTCGACAGACTGCCGTTCTTCTTCCCTACAGGCGTCCTTACTGCGCCTACTATGAATGCTTCTTTCATCGTATCGCCCTCATATTAGGTTGGAATTCAGACCGGTTGCAATCAGGAGGTCGAACTCCGGCGCAGGTGCCAGACCGGGTATACCAAACTTCTCGGATAATTCGGTCAGTCGACTTTTCACTTCTTTGACACCTTTTAAACTCACATAACGAGCAGGTCCATGCCAGCAATCAGGGAACCCTATGCCCAGGACAGCTCCGATATCCATGCTGTAGTAGTCTGTAAGTACTCCGTCGCTCATGCACCAGAAAGCCTCGTTTACCATCCCTAGGATTAGTATGTCTTGCGTCTCCTCATTTATAGGGGTGGGGATTCCTTTGGTTCCGTCAATAAATTTCTCTGCCGATTGATCAGGGACCATCTTACGATAATCCTTGTAAAAGCTAGGCTTGCCTGCGCCCACATAGCCCGCTTCAAACATGTTGACCAGAGACTGCGGAACGCTCATTCTGTCTGGAAATCTGGAAGCCATAAAACTACCCGCATGATAAATCACATTGCCGCCGGCCGTCCCATACACGTGAAGCGGACCCTGCGGGAAACCAACCCTTAACGCCTGTAAATCCACATCCCATGGAGGGATCCCCAGTTCAGCAAGTCTAAAACCGTTCATCACATAACTGCCGAAAGTCCGGCTCGTGTAAAAACCGGGGCCGTCATTTACAAGAATGACTGTTTTGCCCATCGCGCGACCTAAAGCGGCCGTGGTCGCTACTACCGCAGGGCTGGACTGGGGGCTCTTTATAATTTCCAGAAGAGGCATTAGCGGTACAGGGGAGAAATAATGCATTCCTATGATCATTTCAGGACGCGCAGAGCCCTCCGAGATGTCCGCTATCGGTATAGTAGATGTGTTGGAAGCGAAAATAACATTGGGATTGATTTCCTGAACTTTAGCCCGAATTTTTCGTTTGAGGTCTAGGTCTTCAAATACACACTCGATAACCAGGGGAATATCTTTAAGCTGTTCGTAATCTGCTGTCCATCCGAGGTTACCCAATGTAGCGTCTTTACGTTTCTGTAACCACTTTCCTTTATCAACAAGATCCTGAAGCGTCCGGTCAATTTTTTCGACAGCGCTTCGCGCGGTTTCAGCGTCTACGTCAACTAGAGTGACATTGATCCCCTTTTCCGCCGCCACCTGAGCGATCCCGCTTCCCATAAGTCCTGACCCGATTACAGCGATCTTATCAACTTTGACGACCAGTGAATGGTCTGCCCTAACGAGCTTCGGAGCCAGGCCCGTAACCAGGCCGAACAGGTCAATCTTGTTACGGGAATTTGGATTACTGAATAGCGGAACGAACAGATCTATATCCCGTCTTGCAGCTTCATCTAAGGTCAAATTCAGTCCTTGTTCTATTGATTCCAACGCCGCTGAAATGTAAGGACGATAAGGAGAGATACCGTAACGTGATCTTGCGGCGTCCAAAACCTTCCGTTTTTCTTCTCCGGACATCGGGTTAGGTTCGTGGAAGTGAGGATCATAGTTGCGGTTAATAATTCCCTGATGAGCTTGGATCCACTCAATTGCTCTGGATTTGATTTCATCAGAGGCGCAGATTGTTACAAATCCAGCCCCGGCATAATAGTCTGCAGGGTTCACTTTTCCGTTCACTATCAAATCCACGGCGGCGTTGAGCCCAATCAATTTGGGAAGGATTTGCGTTCCACCGCCAGCGGGGAAAAGTCCCACGTTAACCTCGGGCAAACCCATTCTCGAAGAACTTGTAGCGAAAACATGGTCGCATGCCCAAATCAGTAGTTCGAAGCCACCCCCCAGAGCTGTCTGTCCATCAAGTAGAGCAACAATGGGAAAGGGGCTTTTGGCCAGGCTTGCAAGCGCTTCCTGATATCTCAATGTGACATGTCGAATTATCGCAGGCGTAGCCCCGACTATGATTTCCTTCAGATTGGCCCCGTCAAGAAAACTCTTCTTTTTGCCTGACACTATGACCACACCTTTGACATCATGCATTCGGGCTCGCTCAATGGCCATCTCCATGTCCGCGAGAAACCTCTGACCTATTGTGTTGACCGCCCCGGCGGTGTTTATAACAAAAGTTGCGATTTTTGATGATTGATCCAGTCTATATGTAACTTCCGACATGATTATCCCCTCCTTTTATACGCGGATTATTACGGCCTCACCCTGGGTCAAGCCTCCGCAAATTGCGGCTACCCCGAGGCCACCTCCTCGACAACGCAGTTCATACATCATGGTCATTGCGATCCTCAATCCTGAGGCCCCTACAGGGTGTCCAATGGCTATTGCGCCACCGTTTACGTTGATTCTTTGGAGCAGTTCAAACCATTTAGCATTGGAGTCATCTGCGAGGATTTTTGCGCTGACTAGAGGCATGGCGGCAAAAGCTTCGTTGATTTCAATCAGGTCCATTTGCTCCAAATCCATCCCAGCTCTTGAAAGGACTTTCTTGATCGTCAGGGCCGGGATCCACGATATCCCGTGAGGCATGTCAATTTCACCGGCCATTTCTTCAATGACTGCCATTGGGTCTAAACCGAGATCTGAAGCACGCTTCTGAGTCATGACAACAATTGCGGAAGCGCCGTCATTCAAGCCTGGAGCATTTCCCGCTGTTGTCGTCTTCGCGCCGAAAACTTTTGGGAGTTGCTCCACAGCCGCAAGTGTACTGTTAGAACGTGGGGATTCATCTTTAGAGAAAACAAACGTTTCCCTCCCTTTTCTGACAGAAATAGGCGCTATCTCTTCTGAGAATTTTCCTGCTTCTGCGGCAGTGAACCACTTCTGATGTGAAGCGACCGCCCATGCGTCCAGCATACGTTTGGGCACATCATACTTGTCCGCTCCATCAGAGGCGTCAATGGCCACTGGGTTGTAACCAGGGTAACTTATTGGAAATATTTGATCTCTAAGTTTGACTTCTCCTATACGCACGCCGTTTCTCAATTCACGTGACACGTGAGGGACTTTACTCATTGACTCGACGCCAATTACCAGGGCAGAAGAATATTCTCCGAGCTTTAAGCCCCATAACGCCATTCTAAGGGCTGTCAGAGGTGAACAACATGCAGTGTCAAGTGTGATGGTAAATTTGTTGAGCCCAAGTTTTAGAGAAATCTGACGGCCCGTAACAGAACCAGTCTCAAACGAACCTGGAATGCAGTTCCCTACAAAGACATGATCAATCTCGGGGGTGATATCCCTCCCCTGTGACGTGAGCGACGACTTCGCCGCATGTACCGCAAGATCAAGTGGTTCCATTTCGGATAGAGATCCGAGATATTTTCCGAAGGGGGTTCTTTTGGCTCCGACAATTACGAATTTATCCGTCATGCTATTTCTCCTGCCGATTCAGCGGCACTGCCGAGATTAAGGACCTCGACTCTCCAGATTAAAGAGTCTAGAAAATTCCTTAACTACGAAGTGGAAAGGCATTTCTGACACAAAGATTTTACCTTGTCTTTTTGGTTAGTATTATTAACTCACTCTAAACAATGCTGTCAATCTTTTTATTGAAACAGTTTACCAATATACAGTTGCGGCAACATCTCGTAGGTTAGTAAATATAACTCACCTACTCTGGCTTTGTTTTTGTTTGGTTGAATTCCAAAGAGAAATTAATTCAAACGACATGAAATCCGACAGAACAAACGAAGAACAAGAATAATTTTTGTATTTGACTTCCTATAAATATGATTATATAGATATAAATATGATCATCCATACAGACATTTCAAGGATTTACTGTTGTGGATCGTCCGCAGAACTGAATATTTGACCTCGAAATCCATTAAATCAGTTTCGGCGGCCTCGCTAGCTGATCCTGATTGCGACCATCAAAATCATTCTCAGGGAGGACATAATCTAAACTTAAAACAGCCACATAAATTCCAAAAGACACATTTCAGAAGGTACAATATAATTACAGACAGGAAATAGTTACATTAAAGTAAGGAGTTATTCATGATTGGTACAGCAAGAAAACCCATGGAGGAGATACTCCAAGCGCTCGACGGCTATGAAAGAATCACCGTCATGGGGTGCAATGGATGCGCTAAGGCCTGCAAAACCGGTGGCGAGGTCGAAGTCGACGACATGGTGAAGGCCCTGAACGGGGCCGGTAAATCGGTAGTCTGGCAGGTTACCCCGGAGAGAACTTGTTACATCCAGCATACAACCGGCAGTTTGCAAGGCCATGAACAGGAAATTTCATCGACTGACGCATTCCTGGTGCTTGGCTGTGGAGGGGCTGCTCAAGTGGCCCGCCAGGCTTTCGACGAAATGGGTGTAATTATGCCGGTGAAGATCGGTTTGAATTCGGTAGGCCACTTAGACACGGTTATCGCGGGGAAATTAGCCATTGAGCAGTGTCAGGAGTGCGGTGATTGTGTTCTAAATGAAACGGGAGGAATCTGCCCAGTCACAAAGTGCGCCAAGAGCTTGCTGAACGGCCCTTGTGGCGGCGCTCAGGATGGAAAATGTGAAGTCGACCCGGAAAGAGACTGCGCCTGGGTCTTGATTTATAACCGTCTCAAGGCTTTAAATGAATTAGATAAATTGAAGATCTATCGAGAACCTAAAGATTATGGCAAATCCAATAAGCCCAGGACCCTTGTGATAGGATAGAAAGAGGCAACCCATGAAGATAACCGAATTATTTGCGAAAAAAACATTTGTTTTGACGAGTGAAGTTGGACCTGTAAAAGGATGCGTCAGAGAAACCCAAGCTAATCCTTCATCCCAATTCCTTGATGAAGCTAATCTGGTAAAGAGTTGCGTGCATGCAATCAACGTCACGGACAATCAAAGCGCAGTAATGCGTCTCGGCTCACTAGCCGGTTCTGTAAAACTGAAGGAACGTGGTATTGAACCTATCTATCAGATCACCTGCCGGGACAGAAATCGTATAGCTCTGCAGTCTGAACTCTTGACGGCATGTTCGCTTGGGATAGACAATGTTTTGATACTTACCGGCGACCATACGACTCTCGGTGATCATGTAAGCGCCAAACCTGTGTTTGATCTGGATTCCGTTCAACTACTTAAGATTGCAAACGGTATGAACAATGGACATGACATGATGGGAAACCAATTGACACCACCACCTCAGTTTGCGATGGGCGCAGTTGTCAACCCCAATTCCAATCCACTCGAACTTCAGTTGATCAAAATGGAGAAAAAGATAAAGGCTGGAGCAGAATTCTTTCAAACCCAAGCTGTTTATCATCCAAAAGTTTTTGAAACATTCATAAAGCAAACGGAAGGTTTCGGCGTTCCTGTACAAGTGGGGCTAGTTCTCATAAAATCAGCGAGGATGGCCAAATTTATGAATGAAAAAATCTCCGGGGTTGCCGTGCCCGATTCGTGGGTTAAGAGACTCGAGGGAGTCCCTGCTGGAAAGGCCAAAGATGTCTGTGTGGAAATGACATCCGAGTTTCTGCTAGAGGTTGCCCCCATGTGTCAGGGCGTTCATTTCATGCCTCTTGGATGGTCGGACGTCGTGCCACGTATAATTGAAAGCGCTTTTAAATAGATTTCTCGATCCACTATTCTGCTTTAGGGTTCAAATGGAACTTACCAGTCAAGAAAAACTGACCAGAAAATTTCGTTGTTTGAAATGCGGACACGGCTGGGAGGTCCCTTTCGGAGGTGGTCGTCAACTAGTGTGCCCCAAGTGCGGCAGCATGTCCATTAGCCGGACCAATCCAGGGGAAAGACCATGGTGTTGTAGCGGATCTCGAAGAAAAAAGTGTAGACGAGGGGAACCCGAGTAAGCGGATGCATGGATATGCAAAGGTAGCCATATTTTCATGTCTCGTAAACTTGGCGCTTGTCCTGGCAAAGTATTATTTGGGCGAGACTTCTGGAAGCCTCGCCCTTAAAGCCGACGCTGTACATTCATTCGCCGACGTAATTTCTTCGCTTACAATATTTTTGGGCATAATAATTGCGGACCGCAAGACAAAGACATTTCCGGAGGGACTATACAAAGTCGAAAATCTTGTGGCGTTTTTTTCTTCCTTTTTTATCTTTTACGCTGCGTATGAAATCTCGTCCCAGGCCCTCAGGGAAACATTTCCTGGCGGAATAACAAATGTCGCGCTAGTTACGGCAGGCCTCGTCATTATCATGGCGGTAACTGCGGTATTCTCAAGGTATGAGCTTAAGATCGGTCTTGAAGTCGGATCCCCAAGCCTCGTGGCCGACGCCAAACATGTCTCAACCGACATATTGGTGTCGTCTGTCATTCTGTTCGGCATCCTGGGAACATATTGGGGATACCCTATAGATCGTTATATAGCGATGCTGGTTGCGGCGCTTGTGGCTTACACCGGGGCACAGATAATGATCGAGGCGGTAAAGGTCCTTCTGGAAGCGACCCTGGACTACCCTACCCTGGACGGAATAAGGAAAATTATGGAGAACCATGATCACGTCAAAAAAATACTCAGTATAGGAGGCCGCAATTCCGGCAGGTTCAAGTTTGTTGAAATATCTCTTTCAACGGATCTAAAGCTTCTCAGTGAGGCGCACGAAAGAACTTCTGAAATAGAAGAAAAAATTCTGGACATGTACCCCAGTATAGACAAGGTCCTTATTCATTACGAACCGGAACAAAAAGAGGTCGAACTCATCGCGGCGCCACTGAATGTGGCTGAGGGAGACACCCCTGATGAAAAATCAGGACTATCCGAACACTTTGGAGAAACACCCTATTTTGCTATCATAGAGAGGAGCTCATCTCTAAAGACTGTATCTATAAAGAGTTATCAAAAAAACACTTTTAAGGATCTTGAGCGAAAGAAAGGGGTTAAGGCCGCTGAAATGCTCGCGGAACTTGATGTTGACGAGGTCAGATCACCGCTTACGCTCGACGGGAAAGGAGCGGGTTACGCTCTTGAAGCCCTGCAGATTAAGGTTGTAGACACGTCTGCTCAAACTTTGCAAGACCTGGTTTCCGAGTTGAAAAGAGAATTGGGATGATCAACTTTGGGTTGCAAGCATGTTCGTTTACTGAAAAATATCTCAACAAATAGGAATGTTTTCGAACCCGAATCGCTCGGAAACCCTATTCAAACTCAGGTTTTACTCTTTCTTGCTATGGTTCTCGATTCTTCAGGAATAGGAGGAACAGGCTCGCCAGAGGTCTTTCTCACCGCGCCAAAGCGTGGGGGCAAGCTTCAAAACAAGTCCCGCATTTTATGCATTTCTCCTGATCAACCACATGGCTCTGGATCTTGCCTCCTAAGGTCGCCTCTGCAGGGCATCCCTGCTGGGAGTGAAATCGACCCGAAGCTCAAGGCCCAATCATTTATGAGACCGCTTATAACAAGTCTCGGCGGAGTTGCTCCTATCCCTCTGACACCGATTGGGTTGAAGCTGAAGGAAACGCGAGCGATTCGATTAAAACGTATGCTGCCTGTAGAGCCTCTGTAGGGCAAAGGGGAAAACATTCCTTGCAGTTCCAGCACTCCTTAGAGGCTATCTCTGGAATGAAACATATCTCTTTTCTGATTCCCCTATCGACAAACCCGACAGCGTTCTTTTTCTTTACCTCAGCGCAGTATCTGACACAAAGACCACAATGAATGCAAAAGGAGGGCTCTTTTTCAAAGCGGTCTCTGTCTGCACCATACTCTTTAGCCAGATCCTGCAATACGAATGAATCAGGAGCATGAGCCAGTTGGAGTTCCAGGATCATTTTGCGAATTCTATCTATCTTCTCGGATCTGGTTGTTACGATTATATTTTTCTCCACAGGGTAAACACAGGAAACAACGATTCTTTTTGAGCCACGACTTTCCACTTCCACTATACAAAGTCGACAGCCCCCATAGGGTTCCAGTTTGTCATGGTGGCATAGAGTGGGGATAGATATTCCCGCGCTTCGGGCTGCCTCTAAAAGAGTCATGTCCTGCTTCGCCCTTACTTCTTTTTCGTCGATTGTTAACAGGATTTCGCTCATTTTTCTTTTTTCTTTCTAACTATAGTTCGAGCTTCTTGGGGGATCGGGGGCTGAACAGGCTCGCCGGAGATTTTTCTCACCGCACGAAAACGGGGAGGGCACACTTCAAAGCAGGTTCCGCACTTTGTGCACTTCTCCTGGTCCACAATATGAATCATGCTCTTGCCACCTATGATCGCCTCTGAAGGGCATTTTTTCGCGCAAGTCGCGCAACCCTGGCACTTCTCGGGATCAATATAGAAATTGATCAGTTCCTTGCACGAGAGGGCCGGGCATCGCTTCTCCTTGACATGCGCGTCATATTCACTTCTAAAGTGTTGCAGCGTGCTCAAAAAGGGGTTAGGAGAACTCTTACCTAAGGCGCAAAGGGCAGCTTCTTTGGCTGTTTCGGCCAACTGCTCCAAAAGCTCGATATCACCCTCTTTTCCCTTTCCTTTGGTGATGTTTGTCAGAATTTTAAGCATCTGTCTCATGCCTTCACGGCACGGGACACATTTGCCACATGACTCATCAGTAAGAAACTCCAGGAAGTACCTCGCGACATCAACCATGCACGTGTCTTCATCCATTATGATCATCCCACCTGAGCCCATCATTGACCCGGCCTTGGTGAGTTCATCAAAACCAACCGGTAAATCAAGCATTTCCTCAGGGAGACATCCGCCGGACGGTCCTCCTGTCTGCACCGCTTTAAACTTCTTGCCTCCAGGGATTCCTCCGCCGATCTTGTAGATAATATCCCTCAAGGGTGTCCCCATAGGTACTTCCACGAGGCCTGTGTTGGTTATTTTGCCGACTAGCGAGAAAATTTTGGTGCCCTTGCTGCTTTCCGTTCCAAACTGAGTAAACCAGTCAGCTCCGTTATTGATAATGAGCGGCACATTGGCCCAGGTCTCGACATTGTTCAAAACGCTGGGGCTGCCCCAGAGACCCACGACGTTGGAGCGGATGTACTTGGGTCTGGGCTCTCCTGCACGGCCTTCCAGCGCTGTCATCAGAGCGGTTGATTCACCGCATACGAAAGCGCCGGCTCCTCTGTGCACTTTGACAATGAAATCAAATCCCGAATCAAGGATGTTTTTCCCGAGAAGGCCATACTCCTCAGCCTGCCGGATAGCTATGTTGACATTCTCTACAGCTAAGGGATATTCCTGTCGCACGTAAATATACCCCTCATGTGAGCCTATGGTATAGGCGCCAATGGTCAACCCCTCGAGGACTGAGTGAGGATTCCCTTCGAGAAGGCTTCTGTCCATATACGCTCCGGGGTCCCCCTCGTCCGCATTGACGATCACATACTTTGCGTCGCCGGGGGCATTACGGGATCCTTCCCACTTATTCCCTGCGGGAAAACCGCCGCCTCCCCTACCTCTGAGGTTTGCTTTCTTGACTTCCTGTAATACTTGGTCGGGGGTCATCCCGGAAAGAACCTTTGCCAGAGCGCTATAGCCGCCAATCGCCAGATAGTCGTCGATATTCTTGGGATCAACACTGACGTTGGAACCGAAAACAATGCGGCCCTGGTTCTTGTAGAACGGGATATCGGATTCATGAATTATCTTTTCATTGGTAACAGGGTCGGTGTAAAGCAAACGTTCAACGACCTTTTTATCCTTGATGGTTTCAGATATAATTTCAGGAACATCTTCAGGCTTTATCTGGAAATAGCATATTTCCTCGGGGCGAATAACAATGATAGGGCCCCGCTCACAAAAGCCGTGGCAACCGGTCCTCCTGAAATCCACCTCAGCGCCTAAACCCTGTTTTTCTATTTCCGCCAGGATGCTGTCAGCCACCTCCCGACTTGCGGAAGCATGGCAGGCGGATCCGGAACAGAGCGTAATGCAGGTTTTATTGGGATCTCTTTCCGAGAGGAGGTTTCTTCTGAATGCTTCCAATTCAGCAGGTGAATTTATCCGCGGCATAGTTTTTCCTTAATCATAGTTTTTTAACACGTCTGCGGTCTTTGCCGGAGCCATCTTCCCGTGCGTCTTTCCATCAATCTCCACCACCGGCCCTAAAGCGCAACATCCGAGGCAGTTAACGGTCTCCAGGCTGAACTTAAGATCCAGATCTGTTTCGCCCGGTTCAATTCCTGTCAGGCCTTGCACTGTGTCGAGCACACGTGACGCGCCCCGGACATGGCAGGCCGTTCCGACACAAACGTGAACTTGATGGCGTCCCTTGGGAACCAAACTAAAGGCCTTATAAAAGGTAGCGATATGCTGTATCCGGGTCATGGGAACCTGCAATCTTTCGGCGACCCTCTCCAAAGCCTCTTTAGGAAGCCAGTTATTTTCAGCTTGAATGTCCAGTAATACCTGAATGAGATAACTCGGATCACAGTTGTATTTTTCGATTATCTGGTCGATTCTTTCTTTGTCCATAGCCTCTGTCCTGATCTTCTTCTTTCTTTTGATCCATCGCCTGCTCTTGCGACTCAGGCGAGGGCAAAGCGCTTTCGGCTTTCATCGTATCGGACCAATCTTTGCTTCGATGAGGCATTAAGGTATTTTGAAACCTTAGACGGGGTCAGGCCTAAATTCTTTGCAATTTCAGCGGTTGAGAGGGGCCCTTCCCGCAGGAGCGACACAATTTGGGTTATTGCCAATTTATCCCCGACTGTTTCTTCAAATAACCGGTTCAGTTCAGGACTGTCGAAGTATTTGCGGTATTCTTCTTCCGGCATTGCGGGAAGACGCAGTCTTTCCCTTTCCACCAGTCTGATGTACGGGATAAGCTGGGTGACCGATTTCAGTCTGAACTTCAATTCCTTGTCGTTCAGCCCCTCCCCTCGGCCAAGGGGTCCCAACTCCTTAACCTTCCTGACGAAACCATTTACTCCTTCGACAAAAATGTTGGATTCACTACCGGACATAAATTCGATCCTCAATCTCTCCGGATTCAACCCTATGCGTTCAAGTAATTTTCTGGCCAGGCTCACCATGGTTAGGGCATGGTAATTTCCATGAGTAATGTAGTTACACTCATTTAAATGGCAGGCGCCGAGAAAGACTCCATCCGCTCCCTTTGAAAAAGCCCGGAACACATGCGCCATATCAACTCGGCCGGAACACATGACGCGAATAAGTCTCATTTCAGTTGTATATTGACTTCTGGAAACTCCAGCTAAGTCGGCTGCGCCGTACGCTCACCAATGGCAAACAAACCCTAATACCTTTGGTTTGAATTCAAGTCCTGCGCTCATACGTTCTCACCTCGCAATTGATAATCAAGGCTCTGTTCATAGGTATTTTCCTACACATCTCCAACCGCGGCGTTCATCGGCCTCATGACATCTTCCTCTGGAAAGGCGGCGTCAATTGCGCTGAAGACCTCTTCATCAGTGTAGTGCTTCAGCTGTATGGCATTGGTTGCGCATTTTGTGTTGCACAGACCATCTCCCTTACAAAGCACAGGGTTAACCCTGGCCTTTCTGCCCTGCGGTGTTTCGTAAAACTGTATAGCCCCATACGTACATGCGGTGATGCATGCTCCGCAGGAGACGCATCTACTCTCATCGACCCGAGCCACAGAGCCGGACGCCACGACGGTATCGCGGGTGAGAAGCGTTAGAACCCGTCCTGCCGCTCCATAAGCCTGGTTGACCGTTTCCTGTATGAACTTGGGATAATGAGCCAATCCGCAGAGATAAACGCCGTCCGTACCAAATTCAACAGGTCTCAATTTGACATGGGCTTCTTTGAAGAAACCATCAGGATTCAAAGTTACCTTGAATAACCCGGCAATTCCCTTTGTCGCCTCCGAGGGAATTATAGCAGCGGCCAGAGCGACAATGTCGGTATCCAGTAACAGCTTCTTACCCAAAACAAAGTCGGTCACCGCGACCTTTAGGACAGGCCGACCCTCGTCCGACTCTCCGGCTTCAACTTCAGGCTTGTCTTCCGGCTCATAGCGGATGAACTTTATGTCCTTTTCTGAAGCCTCACGGTAATAATTCTCATTGAACCCATAGGTTCGCATATCCCGAAAGAGTATGTAAATGTCCATCTCGGGATTTATCTCTTTCAGCTTCAAAGCATTCTTTACAGACTCACTGCAACATAACCGGCTGCAGTAATCTCTCTCTTCATTTCTACAGCCTACGCATTGGATCATCACGAGACTTTGCGCATTAGCTATTTTTTCATCTGCTTTGGAGATCCGCTCCTCCAACTCAAGGTGGGTCATTACCCGGTCATCTTCCCCGTAAAGGTATTCGGAGGGAGTATAAAGATCAGCGCCTATAGCAAGGACTGCAGCCCCATGTTTTATCTCCGTGAACCCTTTTTCAGAATTCACATCGGTCGTGAAATTCCCAACATAACCCTTAACGTCCGCGATTGTCGCATCATGATAGACATGAATTAAGGGGTGCTGATACACTTTTGTTGTCAGATCTCTCAGGTAATTCTGAACGTCCAGCCCGTCCAGTGTTGAATGAATTCTTCGCGTTATTCCTCCAAGCTCTGAGTTCTTTTCCACCAGGTGAACCTCATGCCCCTGATTGGCAATGGAGATAGCGCAATTCATGCCGGCTACGCCCCCACCTACAACGAGAGCGGCCTTGTTCACCGGCAGATCAAATTCCTGTAATGGCTCCAACCTGCAAGCCCGCGCTTCCGACATGCGGATGATATCTTTTGCCTTCTGTGTGGCCGCCTCTTTTTCTTTCGAGTGGACCCAGGAGTTATGCTCCCTGATATTAGCCATTTCGAGGTAATACTGATTAATTCCCGCCTCCCGAAGAGTGTCACGGAAGAGCGGCTCTAGGGTCCTGGGACTGCATGCGGCGACAATCACGCGGTTGAGCCCCTTTTCCTTCGTAATGTCGGTTATTTCTTTGGCGGAGTTAGTAGCGCATGAAAATAGCTGTTCCTGCGCATGGACAACATTCGGTAGCGTTTTGCAGTACTCGACTGTTTCAGGAACATTGACTATCCTTCCAATATTGGCCCCACAATGACAAACAAAGATCCCTATCCTTGGATCCTCACTGGAGACATCCCTTTCAGGCGGATATAACCTTTCCTTGGCAAGATTTCCTCGCCTGAAATTGAGGAGTTCGCCGATTTGTGAGCCCGCTCCGCTGGCGCTGAAGACCGATTCCGGGATATCAACAGGCCCCTGTAAACCCCCGCTAACAAAAATCCCGGGTCTATTCGTAGTCATGGGATTGGCCGGGTTGATCTTGCAAAAATCATGAGGACTGAGTTCTATACCGTAAGTGTTTGCAATGGACTTCACATTAGCGGGAGGATTCAATCCGACGGACAACACCACCATGTCGAATTCTTCTTCCTTTACACCGTCTTCGTATGTGGAGTATCTCAGCGTGACATTTTTAGTCTCAGGGTCCTCTCTCACTATTGATGTGTAGCTTCTGATGAATCGAACCCCTGGGAGTTTCTCCGTTCTTTCGTAGTAGCGCTCGAAATCCTTCCCATAGGCCCGGACATCGTTATGGAATATTGTGCAGTCCACATCCGCGTCGTGATCCTTTGTTATAATCACCTGCTTCTGGGTATAGGTGCAGCATACGGCTGAACAATAGCTGTTATCGCCGGGAGTAACCCGTCTGGAACCGATGCATTGAATCCAGGCTACCTTATGGGGATGCTTCATGTCGGAAGCCCGTAGTATCTCACCTTGGTAAGGCCCTGTTGAGCATAACAGCCGCTCATAGTCCATGCTGGTTACTACGTTGGCGAAATCCCCGTAGTGGTACTCCTTCTTCACCTTCGGATCAAATGGCTCAAGACCCTGAGACAGAATGATGGCGCCTACCTGTATTTCTTTTTTCTCGGCCGTCTGGTTCAAATCTATTGCGTTGTTCTTGCATACTCCTTCGCAAATACGGCATTTATTCTCCTTAAGGTAAAGACAGCTTTCATCAATATACGCAATAAGGGGAATCGCCTGAGCGAAGTATATATGCACGGCCTTATTCATGGATATTTCCTGATTATATTGATCAGGATATTTGGCGGGGCAATATTCTACACACGTAGTGCAACCCGTGCATTTATCCTCACGGATATACCTCGGCTTTTTGGTAAGGGATACCTTGAAGTTTCCTACTTCCCCTTCTACACTGTTTACTTCAGTATAGGTGAGGATCTCTATATTTGGATGCCGGCCGACCTCGACCAGCTTTGGTGAGAGTATTCACATGGAGCAGTCATTGGTCGGAAAGGTCTTGTCCAATTGAGCCATATGACCGCCGATGCTTGGCCCTTTTTCGATCAGGTAGACTTTGAACCCTGCCGTGGCAAGATCAAGAGAGGCTTGAATGCCGCTGATTCCGCCACCAACAACCATTACGTCTCCAAATTTATTGTCTCGGAAACTCATCTGTTCCACAACTTGTTCGTTTTCCACTATATGTCACCTCGTCAGGGTCTTTTAGTCCCCTAAATCGATTCCTGGATAATCTCCGTGATGTCCTTCACTTCAATCTTTTCAGCGAGATTCATGGTTGTCCTACTGTCTTCCAGCATGGTAATGCAATAAGGGCAGGAAGTAGCGAGCACTTCGGCCCCGGCCCCGAGAGCCTGTTCTATCCTCAGATCAGAAAATCTCTCACCCTTTTGGGTTTCCATCCAAACCCTGCCGCCTCCGCCTCCGCAGCAGAGACTATCTGAGCGGGACTCAATCATCTCGATGAACTGTAAACCCGGTATCTTTTTTAAAACCTCTCGCGGCTCATCATACACACTGTTGTGTCGACCAAGGTAACAAGGGTCGTGATACGTTACCTTCTTCGGATAATCTTTCTTAAGCTGAAGCCTACCTTCGTTCACCAACTCGAACAGATACTGGGAGATATGAACCACCTCAAAGTTTACTCTGAATTCAGGATACTCGTTCTTGAAGGTATGGTAGCAATGAGGTGACGAAACGAGGATTTTCTTGACCCCATTATCAATAAAGGTTTTGATGTTTTCTTTGGCCAGACGCTTGAATAATTCCTCGTCGCCCGTCTTGCGGATGCTTTCTCCGCAACAATTCTCCTGGGATCCAAGAATACCGAAATCTACTCCCGCCAGATTGAGAATATTCGCTGTGGCTTTAGCCACCTTTTTCAACCTTGGGTCATAGCAGAGATAGCAGCCGGGAAAATAGAGAATTTCCATCCCTTCGGCAAATGGTTTTACAGAAAGACCCTCAGTCCAGGCCCCCCTCTTATTCCGATCCTCACCGAATGGGTTTCCTTGACCAACAAGGCCCGCGTTTATTGTGCGGACTGTCTTAACAGGGGCAGGGTAAACCCCATATTCGTTCGCAATCCGTCGTAAGGCTATCCCGGATTCTATCTGTTTTACATCCCTGGGGCACTGCTGGGGGCATCTTCCGCAGGTCGTGCAACGCCAGATATCTTCACTTTCGATCTCGGTCAAACCAAACGTCGCTTCTCGGACTAGCTTGCGCATGCTGAAAGTTGTGAACCTGTTCCAGGGACAAACACTATCGCACAATCCGCATTGGAAGCATCTTTTGAATGCTTCCCCACCGCTCGCTTTGATGACATCGATGATTTCTTTATAGGGGGTTACAGTCTCCACTGTTTTCGTTCCTCTTTTTTGGCCTAATGTTTCAGCCCTTCTTTGACTCTGACATCCGGGAAACAGTATCCATGATCTTCTCCCAGCCATACTTGTCGATCATAGATTCCAGACCTATTTCTACGTCCTCCAGCTTCACTTCTTCTTCTACTTCCTCTTCCCTTTCTTCATAAGTCAGGGCGTCGGCCAGGCACCACTGAACACACAGGGGTTTTTCCAGCGTCGGATCGTCTTGGCACATATCGCATTTGAGAGGGAGTTTAGAATCGGGTTCCTTGAAAATATCCCTTGACGGACAGGAAGCCCTGCAAAAAGCGCATTCTTCGTATTCCTTACCATCAATCACATATTTGTCTCTGCCCATGCATTCGGCTGGAGCATATTCACCCGCGTATACAGGAATATATATGTCTCTCAGTGGTTCACGAATCACCCGAATACGAGACCTGGCCGGATTATTGCCGCTGTACTTCGGTGTGGCGTGGAATGCGGAGCAGGCAACCTCACAGGCCCGGCAACCGTTACACTTATCAACGTCTACCTTTATTGTTTTAACGATTTTCTTCTTTTTCTCAGCCATGACGGTTACTACACCTTCACTTTAGTTGTTCTTTTCTTCCGGCGGAATATCACTGGAAGGAATACTTTCAGTCTCTGAGTAGATCCCTCTTTTTTCAAAGTCTTCAGCTACGTAATCCAAGCCCAGCTCATGCAAAGATTCCTTGGTGGGAATACCCTGCTCGTTCCATCCCTTGAATTTGTAATACGTATCCAGGAGTTCCTTTTCCAGCTCCGGAAATCGTTTCTTCCAATGGTTCTGTGGAGGAGCGTCATCTTTCCTCCTCATGCCTCTTCTTATGTTATTGGCTCTTACCAATGTCCGGTATCTTCTGGCTGCCTGAGTTAGTTTGTCTTCATCCATATCTATTCCGGCGCCCGCTGAGATAAATTTAGGGTAGTTATGTATATGGTAGGGGGGCTTCAGCGGAAATGAGGATAAACCGGCGCACATCCCGAGTGCGTCATCAATGTAATGCATCCTCTCTTGCCAGTCGACAATGTCGCAACACATTTGAACGGTCGGGAAAAATGGCATGGACTTTTCTCCCCGTGGTTCCCATTCCAATACGATTTGCTTGAACTTGTCATCTGGAACCTGGAACCAATCCCTTACAAAGTCTTCTCTCTCTTCCATTGTAAAAAAGGGCGCCTGAGGGAATTGCCCTTCAATCTGGGTAATGTTAATCTTCTCGCCGGTGGAGTACATGAGGAAATAGATGGGATTAAGCATTGAAAGTTTGAGAGGAAGCTGCTCATGTTTCTTGATGTTATTATGAGCATAGGCCTCTGCGCCCTTACCAATCTGTTTGGCCGCCCAGTAAGTCCCATTGGCCAACACATCTCCTATTCCTTCTCGACGGACAATTCTGTCCAGCAACCAGTAAAATCTTCCCTCGTTGTCGGACGGCATTCCCGGAAAGTCATCGTCAGTTAATATCCCGTTCTCATAAAGCTCAAGGGCAAAGGCCATGACTTGCGGGGTTGAGAATCCGTCCACCCCGTATTCGGTGGCGCTTTGGGCGATGCCCAAACCAAACTCAAGGTCTGAAAAGGCCGCCATGGTATAAGTGAGCTTCGAGAAGCATTTCATCATGTAGGTTGGATGTCCCGGGGGAGAGATAGTGGCCCCGCATGTCATCGGGCAATTGTAGCAACTGATCAACCTCGTCCGCATACTATCCAGAGTCTCTGCCCACTGTTTTGCGATTTCGTCATTCCAGAAATCCTTTCGCCGGACGCGTGAATTTCCCCACATAAAATTTTCAGTGTGCCACTTTTCGTCATGGACCTTCATCTCTTGGGGCGACCCAAGCCCCGCTAAAATAGGCATGACACCCGGAATCGGATTTTCATTCCGCAATTTTATATATTTCAGGACTTCATTGCAGAGCGCCATAAACTCAGCCGGTTCGGCGACATTAATATCCTTGGTTCCACGCACAACGATCGCCTTTAGCCCTTTGTCTCCCATAACTGCGCCGATCCCCTGCCGGCTGGCGCTGGACCTCCCTTGCTCAATGGAAGCAAAATAGACTCTGTTTTCTCCGGCAAGGCCGATGGCAGCCACTTGGGCTTTCGGCTCCTCCAACTCCTTTCGAAGGAGTTCTGCCGTTTCAACAGCGCCTTTGCCTTTCAAATGAGAAGCGTCCCGGATTTCCACTTTGTCATTGTTTATCCACAAATACACCAGATTGGGGGACTTGCCGCGAAGGATCACCTTATCGTAACCAGCATATTTCAACTCCGGCGCCCAGAATCCACCCATCATCGAAAATGCCATTAACCTGGTTTGCGGAGAAATTGTGGAAACAATTGTACGGTTGCAACCAGTAGCAGGGGTCCCGCATAAGAGCCCGGCGCTGAATATTAAAAGATTGTCGGGAGAAAAGGGTTCAGTTTCAGGGGGAACCCTATCCCACAATATCTTGGCGTTAGTACCCAGGCCTCCCAGGTAAAGCTCGGTATCTCTTGGGTCGGTTGCCACCCTGTCGATGCTTCCCCGAGTTAAATCGATTTCCAAATTAAATCCTGTCTCTGCGTACCTCATCTTGTTTACCTCTTACGGTCCTACATTTGCTGAACGGACTGGGAGTTCAACCTCTTAATAAAATCGTAGAGCCTCTTGCACGTGCTCGCTGAAGATTAGCCTGATTGACGCTTGGTAGCATCGCTCTTACGAATATAACTCATATTGGCACCAAGTCAAGACTTTTTGCCAACATGCGGTTTGCATTTTTAAAGGCATTTTAACCTTGCTGCCAGTGACTTTTGCCACTACCCTGTGGACTAATCACGGTAATTTGTTGAGAAAAATTTCGCCGCATCCTGATATTGTTCCAGGATCATCAGATAAGTGACTAATAACAACTGCTTGTCACAAGAATATTATTCTGCCATACTTACCAAGTGACGAATGCAAGAAAGTTGTTGACCCTCTGTCATATCAATGATATTCGGTTTTTAAACAAGATATATTGATCATTGTATCGGCTTCCCGGAGTTTATATATGGATTACGCCGGATCGCCTGGGAACACTATCAATAAGGCGTCCCCCAGTAAGCGAAGAAACCCTTCGACAGATAGAAAACGCCAACTTATAATAGAGTCTGCGGAGCGTATCTTTGCGTCCAGAGGTTTTCACGGCACGACTATCGCTGATATTTCCAGTGATTCCGGGGTGCATGAAGCGTCTATATTCCAATATTTTAAAACCAAAGAAAACCTGATCGTTACAGTTCCGGAAAGACATCTTAAAGAGACTCTGGCAGGCATCACTGAGCATCTTCAGGGAATGAAGGGGGCCGAACCGAAGATTAGAAAGTTATTATGGCATCAGCTCAGGGATCTCTCTGTTAATAAGAACTACACCTCAATTTTGCTACGTGAACTCCGGACATTACCTGCTTTTTACGAATCCTCGGCATATGAAATGATTAGAAAATACAGCGCCTTCGCTGTTGATGCTATCAAAGAGGGTATGCGAGACAATGAAGTTGACCCTGACGTAGAAGTTATTCGCGTTCTGGAGATGATTTTTGGCGCGATCGACAGCATCGTTTTGCGGTGGCTCTTCTTCGGCGAACCCTATGATCCCAATGATGCGGCGGATGCTCTGTGCTCTTTAATAAAAGCAGCTATATGGCGGCGCGAACAACCGGTCGGAAATGAAAATGGCGATGAACTCACCCGTGGAGAACTCAGGCGACGTAGCATAATGGAAGTTGCTTCGGAAGTATTCGGCAAAAAGGGTTACGCCGGGGCCACCATCTCCGAAATAGCCGGAAAAGTAGGCATCGCTGAAGCCTCCATTTATCAATATTTCAAGAGCAAAGAACAGCTACTTCTCTCCGTTCTCGGCACTTGGTTCATCGAATTGGCCGATGAGTTGGAGCGAGTTTTTTCCGGGGCATTAAACCCGTATGAACGACTCTTATATTTGCTGAGAAGGTGGGCTTTGGATTTTCAGATTCGAGAATGGGAGACTCGTGTTTTAATACTGGAATTGTACAGGAATCCTAAATTTTATGAATCTCAGGAATATCAGAATACCCAGCATTTTTGGAAACTGATAAAATATACTGTGGAGGCCGGACAACAGAGCGGCCATTTCCGTAAGGATTTCGAAATCAGCTATTACCTGCATCTCGTCCAAGGGGCATTCGAGCATCAGGCCCTCGCTCGCATGATGCTTTCCAAAAAACAACCCACCATCGCCAGCACAGAACAAATGATCAACCTTCTCCTAGGAGCTATAAAGGCTTGATGTAGCCGGTTGAAAACCGCGTGGAGTTTCGCTGAGTCATCGGCTTGATTTGATGCCTTCGATCCACAGACCCTGGGACCTCTTAAATTTTTGAAAGCGGAACAGCCTCAATCAATGAAAACCAATTTTTCGGATCGGAATACCACTGGCTGACCTCCATGCCTGAGTCTCGAATCCAGACATTCAGCGATGTTTTTTCTCAACTTGGAAGTGACATCGTTGGCAATTGCGCATTCTGTTCTACTTGGTTTCAGATTGTTCAGGATCCCGCCTTTTCGCCAATCCTAGGAAGGGATGCCTCTGATTTCTCTTCCCTTTGCCCCTCTCCTGTCAAACCAGTGTTGTAACCCGCCCATGTAGGTATAGACCACTGGCGTCAAATAGAGTGTAACCACTTGTGACAGTAACAACCCGCCAACAACGGCAAGCCCTAGAGGTTGTCTTGAGTCCCCTCCGGCCCCGAACCCAATAGCAATTGGTGTCATACCCGCGATAGCTGCGATTGTTGTCATCATGATGGGTCGGAAACGTACGACTGAGCCTTCCACAGCCGCATCCAAAGGGGCTTTTCCTTCGGCTTCAGCTTCCAAAGCAAAATCTACGACCATGATGGCGTTTTTCTTGACTATGCCTATCAACATAAACAAACCGACAAATCCGTACAAATCGAGACTGAACCCAAAAACCCACAGCACTAGAAGTCCTCCGAACGCTGCTGATGGCAATCCGGCAATAATTGTCAGAGGATGCAGAAAACTCTCGTATAGGCAGGACAAAATCATATAGATAATTATGATAGCAACGACAAGAAGAATTGTGAGACTTCGGACGGACCCCTCAAACGCCTCCGCTGTTCCACCGAATTTAAATCGAACCGAATCGGGAAGCATCTTCGAAGCCATGGACCTTAGGGTATCGGTCGCTTGGCCGATCGAAACTCCGGGCGCTGTGTCAAAGGATATGGTAACAGACGGGAACTGACCGTAATGATTTATAGTCAGAGGCCCGGTCCTGGCTTTAACGTCCGCCACTACATCCAGCCTAACCATCTCTCCGAATCTATTCTTTAAATAAAGGGAAGACAGTTGATCAGGATAATGCTGATAATCCTTTTCGACTTCTAGGACGACTTTATATGTGTCTGTGGTCCCGTAAATGTTAGAAATCTCTCGGGACCCGTAAGACGAAAACGCCGACTGTTCTAAGTCTTCCGCTGTTATGCCCAGCGAAAACGCTTTATCCCTATGAATGTCAATATAAGCTTCGGGGTTCTTAATGTACAGATTGGAGTTGACCCCCATTATCTCAGGCGTAGCAAACATTGCGTATGTGAATTTCTGGGCATTTTTGAAAAGCGACGGCGTGTCGGTCGATTGCAGAATCAACTGATAAGGACTGGCCGATATCTCAGTACTGATCTCAATAAGAGGCGGTGCCGAGTAGAATGTGAGCAATCCGGGGATTGAATTCACTACCGGAAAGAGTTCAGCCATAACCTTTTGAGCCGTAACCCTTCTCGGAGGCCTATCAGTTAGAAACGCAATTGTGAATCCTTGATTCCGTTGAGGATATCCCGACACATTCAGGACCGATCTTACGTCAGGGTTAGCCCGTACCATCGGTTGCAGTTCCTGAAGTTTTTCTTGCATCGCTTCCGGCGAGATACCCTGCTCACCTACACAGAAGCCGATAAGATAGTTCATATCGACAGCAGGAACAAATCCCTTAGGAAGAGCGATAAAGAAATAGACACTGGCCCCCAGGATAAACACTGAGATCAACATAGTAACGAGTCTGTGATGAACAGCTAAAACGAGAGTCCTTTTATAGAACCTCAACATGGCCCCAAAAACAGGGTCTGATTCGGCTAGTCGACTCTGAGACCGCAGCAGACGGCTACTGAGCATCGGTGTAACAACCAGCGCTACAACACCCGATATTACGATTGCTACTGTGATGGTGACGGCAAACTCATGCAGGACTCGGCCATATATCCCTGACATAAACATGATAGGCACAAAAACAATCGCCAAGCTGGATGTCATTGAGACAATAGTGAAGACAATCTGTTTAACTCCATCTATTGCCGCCTGAAACGGCCTCTTCCCCATCTCGAGATGTCGCACCACGTTCTCCAAAACCACTATAGCATCGTCTACCACGAAGCCTACGGACAGAACCAACGCAAGTAGCGACAGGTTGTCAAGGGAATACCCAAACAGGTACATCACTGCAAAAGTCGAAACAATCGAAAGAGGTATCGCTATGCTGGCTATAAATGTCGCAGATAAATTCCTCAGAAAGATGAAAACAACGACTATAACCAGTATAACCGCCAGGGCCAGGGTCAGTTTCACATCATCAAGCGAGGCCCTAATCGATTGAGACATGTCATAGACCACTTCCAGTTTTACCGTTGGTGGTAAGGAAGCCCTGATAGCAGGCATAAGCTTTTCTATATCATCAACGATCTCGATTGTGTTTGAGCCGGGTTGTCTCTGGACTGCGAGGGCTACACATTTCTTGCCATTGTAGTAACAAAATACCTTGTCCGCATACACGCTGTTCTTGACGGTTGCTACCTCATCAAGCCGCACAGGCTGTCCTTCAACGTAGGATACAATTATAGGGTTGTATGCCTTGGCGTCCATTAGCTGTCCGGAAGCCTTTAGTGTGTTTGTTTGATGTTTACCGTCGAGAGTTCCTAGCGGTAGATTCACATTTTGTGCAATTATGGCATCCCTGACCTCATTGACGCCTATCTGTTTTGCTGCAAGCAAATCTGGTTTAATAAATACCCTTACAGTGAACTTCTGTTGGCTGTAATTCAGCACCTGAGCGACGCCCGGAACCATAGAAAGCGCATTCGAGACGTATGTTTCCGCGTAGTCATTGACCTTATAGAGAGGCATAGCGTCCGAGTGTAAAACCAGGTAGTAAATAGGTCTTTCAGCGGGGTTCACCTTGGAAAAAGAGGGGGGACTGGGCATGTTGGGCGGCAACAATCCGCTAGCTCGTGTAATTGCGGCTTGAACGTCCATAGCCGCAGCATCGATCTTTCTGGAAAGATCAAACTGAAGATTGATGGTGGTTTTCCCCTGAGAACTGCTGGAGTTCATTGTCCTTAAGCCCTCGATAGACGAGAATTGCTTCTCAAGGGGAGTGGCTACGCTGGAGGCCATGGTGTCAGGATCAGCCCCGGGTAGAGTAGCCAGGACCGATATAGTGGGGAAATCAACTTGCGGTAGCGCCGACACCGGCAAATTTTTGTAGGCTGTAACCCCGAAAAACAGCATGGCCACCATTATGGTTGTGGTCAACACGGGGCGTCTTACAAAAAGCTCGGTCAGATTCATGGTTTTTGGACCTTGTTCGCACCGTCTTTGATCGAGTCCACTTTCCCGTCTTTCCTGGATGTTGTCGCCTGAAGGGCCTTCTGCATTTGTTCTTTAGTAATAACTATCGCCCCAGGCCTTAGCATAAGTTGACCATCAGTTATAACTCTCTCACCCGGTTTTAAGCCTTCAGAGATCACAGCCATGTCGATCTCACGACGATCAACCTTGACAGGTCGCATGGCCGCAGTCTGGTCTTGGTTTACCACCCACACATACTGCCCATCAGGACCGTCGTTGACAGACCTTACAGGGACAAGCAAGGCTCCAATAGTAGTAGACAGCTTCAGATGAACCTCTACAAACTGCCCAGGCCAAAGCCTTGATTCGGGGTTTGGAAAAGTCCCTTCTAGGGCTATCATTCCAGTTCGCAGGTTTATATTGTTATCAATAAGAGTTAACTGGCCTATCTCTCGCTTGTCGCTACCGTGTATCAGCGCATCAACCTTAAGAGGTTCCACAGTATTGTACTTGGTAATTTGGTCGAGAAACTTGCCTGGAACAGAAAATTTAACTTTTATAGGATGTATTTGCTTGACAGTGACGAGTTTGTCCTGGTTAGCGTTCACAATGTTGAAATTGTCTATGTAAATTTCTCCTGAAGGGCCGCTAATTGGCGCCTTGATGAAACAGTAGCCAAGGTTAAGCTTAGCGCTGTCAAGTTGAGCCTCATTTAGTTTCATTTGGTAGAGCTTGGAATTCATGTCCACTTGTTTGGCTTCAAGCTGTTCCTCGCTGACTGCCTTCTCCCCAAAAAGACCTTTGTATCTTAGAAAGTCCCTTCTGGCCTGCTCATATTGAACCCTGGATTGATTGACTTGCGCCTCCCCTTCCTTTACTTTGGCCTCAAAAGGCGCCGGGTCAATAGTAAAGAGGTCCTGTCCTGCTGTAAGTGGGTCTCCAGCTTTAAAAAAGGTCTTTATAAGTTCCCCTGTTACCCGTGATTTCATATCCACTGTATTATAGGCAGCAACATTGCCAATAGCTCCAATAAAAAGCGGGGTATCCTCCTTCAAAACTTCAGCAATGTCTACCGGCACTGGAGGAGGTTGCCTCCTGACATCTTTCTTGAACTTCCCGCAACCGGTAAGCGTAATCAAGACCACACATAACAGCAAGATCAGATTTGCCATACCAAAACGTACGCGTTTCGAAGGTTTCGACCCTATCTTCATACTTTCTACCTTACACGTCCCCTAAAATAGAACAAGTGAAACCGAATCAGCCGAGCGACCACGCTGGGCCATAGCGGACTTGAATCATCAATTTCTCGAAATGACTATAGACCCGAATGGGACTTCTTGATAAATCTTCGCAAGCCCCATTTTAACTATTTCAAGCAAAGCCAAAAATGTCACTACAATATTACTCTTAGAAAAATCCTCGGCGAAGAGTCCGCCAAAGGATAGCCAACGATGTTTTTGAAGCCTAACTAAGATCTCGTCCATCTTTTCCCGAATCGAAACGGGCTCATTTTTGATTTCCATTAGCATTTTCGGTTCTTGTTTTTCCAATAAATACTTAAGGGCCTTGACCAACTCGTCGACATTAATTGTTAGTGACGAACATCCTAGCCCGGCACCAATGGGATCACTGGACTCTTTGGGAAAAACTTCCCGACCGAGCAGAGGCATTGCGCCAAGTTCAGCCGCAATTGTCTTGTATCTTCTGTATTCCAACAAATGGGCCACAAGTTCAGCCCTGGGATCTTCTACACCTTCTGAGGGAATCTCGTCATCTTTCATCGGCGCGGGCAGTAGCATCTGTGATTTTATATGAGTAAGATAAGAAGCCATCACTAGGTAATCTCCAGCCACCTCAAGATTCAGGGACTTCATGCTCTCAACAGTATCGAGGTATTGACCCGTTATGGACGCGATAGGAATGTCGCTGATCGAGACTTCATTTTTTTCGATCAAGTGTAGGAGCAGATCCAAAGGACCTTCAAAGATGTCTAACTTGACCTCATACGGCATAATTTACCTAAGAAGTTTTAGTAAAATATTCTCCACCGCAATTATTGGAGGGGCTATGAGAAAATTAATCGCGCCGGTGAAAAGTAATGCGAGAAGAATGAGAAATCCGTAAGGCTCCACAGCCTCGATCCTGTATGCGTAAGTGCGAGGCAGCAACCCCTTCAGGATACCAAATCCGTCAAGTGGAGGCACAGGAATAAGATTGAACACTGCCAGGACCACGTTTATTCGAATTCCAAAGCTCACTATTAGGAATAGCGGTCCCAGGAAAAAGTCTGTCGTTGGAGATCTGTATCCAGACAATGCAGCTGTGGAAATTATTTTCAGGCAGACTACAAGCACTATTGCGGTCAGGATATTCGCCAACGGACCTCCCAGACTAATCCAGACCATATCTTGCAACGGTTTCTTCAAATACCTCGGATTTACGGGCACAGGCTTTGCCCAACCTATCATCCGGGTGAGCACTAGCGCCAGGGTCCCAAAAGGGTCGAGGTGGCTTATTGGATTGAATGTTAACCTACCGGCCATCTTGGCGGTAGGGTCCCCGAGTTTATACGCTATGTAGCCATGGCTATACTCGTGAACTGTAATAGCGAGCAAAAAACCCGGCGCTATAAGTACCAACTCTCTTAGATATCTTATTATGTCCAAATCAGGCATTTGATGTGTGAAACCAGGAAGGAACGAGGATTGCGTTCAATCATATTGCTTGATCGATGTTCAGGAAGGGAATGGCCCTAGTTAACAATGTCCACCAGGTGCCTTCCCTGTGAAAGGAATGATTGCATAAACAGGTCTGGATATCTCAAAAGGCTCCCAGTCAGGGTTTTTGTTTCTTACCATCCTGTTTTGACTTGTCTTTACTTTTTCCGCCGGAACCCTTCTTGGCAGGTTCAACGGGCTTTGCCTCAGCTTTTTTCTTCTTACCAGTCGCTCCAGGTTTTATCAGTTCAGCCCTAGCCGCTGCCGCCTCAGCAATCTTTTGTTGCTTTCTCTCGTCCAATTTCCTGGTTTGTTCCTCAAGGAACGCTATTCGGATTAAAGCAGAATTAACCTGTTTTATTCGAGCCTTAAGGTGTTTTAACTGAGGATCTTTGTTGATCCGGGTTTCATCAAAACCATGTTCCGTAAGAGTTTTGTGTCTTATTTCCGATTGCTGGTGAAACCTCGCCTTTTGTTCCTCTCTTGTATGCAAGCTTTTTGACGGCATATTAATCCTCTGCTCAGCGTTAAATTTTTAAAACGATGTTTTTGTTGGCTGGGGTGGGAGGATTCGAACCTCCGAATGCGGATTCCAAAGACCCGTGTCTTGCCACTTGACGACACCCCAGCAGAGGGCCCAATATTCAAAACCCTGAAACCAGGGCCTAATCTATTGATACACCCATTTTCGAAGGCCTAGTGAGTATAACTTTCCATGTTTTCGGAAAATTCGAAAATTGTGAACAGCGAGTCTTTCTATCAAAGAACCCGAAGACCGTGGGACCGCTTCCACTCATTAACGGATTTTCAATCCCAACGCCTCGTAACGCGTCCATCACTGATGAAATTGAAGGATGCAGGCGCTCCGCTATTGTTTGCAAGTCATTATACAGGAAAGATCGCGCGTCATGGCTTTCCCCATATAATCGTTGTAGAATACCTGCTCTCATTTCTCCTGTCAAGGTTTTAGAAACCTCTCCGAAAATCCTTGCGGTAGAAACCGGAAATCCAGGATTAACCAATAATATGTCATCAGGTTGCTCTATGAAAACACTCGTTAACTTCTCGCCTACTCCCTCTCCGATGGCGGCCCCACCATTGAAGAAAAAAGGAACATCCGCGCCGATGGCCGCAGTAAGCGGTATTATCGCGTCAAGATCCAGCCAATCAAGATCAAACAAGCTCCTTATTCCAAGTATTGTCGCAGCAGCATTAGAGCTTCCACCGCCTAATCCCGCCGCTACTGGTATCTTCTTGCGCAACTCAATTTCAACGTCAAACCTCCTGCCGGATAACGTCTCCAACCATTTGAGCGCCTTGAAGATAATATTGTCATCCGTCTCAAGTTCAGGAGCTCCAATTACTCGTAGTGATGTCACAGCATCCTTTCGTGTAATCACAATTTCGTCAGCGAGATCGATTTCCTGGAACAGAGTCTCAATTTCATGGTATCCGTCAGGCCTTTTCCCAAGCACACGAAGGAACAGATTGATTTTGGATGGGCTACGAAGGCGAATAGTTTTCATCGGAATTCCCTTATCATACCTGTCGGAAGCCGTGCTGAAAAATCTCTGTGTCGAGCTAAACTAATGACGCGAACATCAAAAAGGTCTATGTTGTACTCCAATTTGACATTCAACTTACGACATTAGTTCTACCAATTAGTTGATTCGATTTGTAACTCAGGGATCTTTTCAAATTCAAACAGTCTGAAATTTTACCAAACGGCATGTCTGGGAGGAAATTAAATTTTGGAGCGTCTCCTAAAACTAGGTAATAGAAGCGTGCGCATCGCCGCCCCAAAAAATATTCGAGAATCCGGAGATCGGATCTCCTTCTGGTGGGGAGTCACTACGGCTTCGATTAATCTGACTCGCCGAATTCTGGATGGAGATGATCTGACAGGCAAGAAAGTATTGGAACTGGGTTGTGGACTAGGATTGTCTGGAATCGGCGCTTTAATAAGGGGAGCGGACGTGACATTTAGTGACTATGTCCCAGAGGCCTTGGAATGTACAGCTCGAAACGTTAGCATGAACGCTTTGGACTCAAACAGGGCCAGCTTTCTAAGCCTAGATTGGGAAACCCCTGTGAAAGTCCCACAGTTCGATTTAATTATCGGTGCGGAAATTATATACGACTATTTCTTCCACAGTTCTTTAATTCGATTAATAGAACAGGCATTAGCCCCTGGTGGACTCATTATATTGGCAGATAGAAAGCGACTCGTGGTCGAACGTTTTGTAGGTCGACTCTTGTCCAGAGGCTTTGTTTGTAAAGAGAACCTTTCCATCTTCCACATAGGTGGCTTCCCAAAACAGGAAATCACCATTTTCGAGATCACTCGCTAGTTAGCATAAGTTTCTGGAACATGATCAATAAACGGATAAAGATATCGATTTGTTTTGTCCTTGCATACGGTAAGAATTTGGCTGACCCCAAACTTGAGGTCTACTTACAACCTCAGGCGAAGGCGATAACGGTGTTAAGCAACAATATGACGGTCATCAGAAACGGTATTCTAAACATTGGAGCCCTCCAAATTTGTTGTTTGATATTATACACTTACAAGAGGGGTTAAGTCAACAAAAATGATTTTTGCCCTGATTTTCGAAAACCTTCTTTTTTTTCGACCGACAAGTTATCTTTAGATCCGCACAGGAATCTTAATCAACGTCCTTATTGAACATTTTTGCCGCCTGAATTCTAGAATCATCCATCACTTCTTTAAGTGGGACATTGTTTTGAAGCGCCAAGCGCTTACAATCCTCATACTCAACAGAAAAGTTTGTAATCCCGCCTCCCACTCTGGCGATCTTTACGCTCACGGACCCGAATTTCGTTTTGACCTCTTCAAACGATCTGGAAGCCTTGATCCGATTGTCAATTCTCCATCTAAGCCCCAGTGTCGTGGTTTCACGCAAAATCAAGTTGGAAAGCTCCTCCAATTTGCCCAATTGACAGATCGCAGTCATCATTACACCGGGCCGATTCTTTTTCATTTGGACCGGCGCAATAAAAACGTCCAGCGCTCCCTGGTTTAACATTTTCTGTATAAGGTAGTCGTAGATCTGAGGGTTCATGTCATCGATATTTGTTTCGAGCACAGCGACTGTTTCAGATTCATAGTCACCAAATCCACTATTCAGGTCACCTATGACCACTCTCAGGAGATTGGGAATTAAAGTATCAGATGCGCCCGCTCCATAACCCAGTTTCTTAGGAATCATAGCCGGCATGGGTCCAAATTCTGACGCCAGAGTGGTCAGAATAGCGGCGCCTGTCGGAGTTAGTAGCTCGCCTTTAACTCCGGTCGAATAAACGGGTTTTTCCATTATCAGTTCAGCCGTAGCAGGGGCCGGAACGGGTAAGACGCCATGGGCGCATTCTATGGTCCCAGAGCCAAGATGTAGCGGTGAACAGTATACCCTGTCTATGCCCAGCGCTTCTAAACCGACGACTGCTCCTGTAACGTCAATTATAGCATCCATGGCGCCTACTTCATGAAAATGGATCTTATCAACGGTTGTTCGGTGAATCTTTGCTTCAACTTCCGCTAACCTGAAGAATATTTTAAGGACCTTCTCTATTGCAGATTTGCTCAAGTTACTGTTTCCAACAATATCTGTAATATCAGCGAGACCTCGATGATGGCGCTGGTGGAAAGCTCGGTCGATATTTATGATCGCCTGGCTGCCGGCGAGGCCTCTCTTCTCAACTGTTCGAACTCCAACTTCATAATTAGAGAGGCGAAGTTTGGCAAGTTCACTATTGAGTTGCTCGAGCGGAAGCCCAGCGTCCAACAGGGAACCAATGATCATGTCCCCACTTGCGCCGGCAAAACAATCAAAATAGGCGACCTTCATCTTTTTGTCCTTCTTATTATTGGTAAGCTAAATTTGACTACAAATATCACAACCGGTGAAAAGTTTACCCCTCTTCCTGCTAACTCGTACAACAGTTAGTTTTCATGACTCATCAATTCTAAACTAATCATGCGCCAATTTGAATCTTCGGACTTACCCCCGAGGTGGCATGTTCATCGCCTTCAGCCTCAGCGAACCACCACCAAATTCCAGAATGTTCATGCAACCATAATCCTGACAAATCCGGAATAGATTTGCCAAGGGTATTCCTAGCGCATGACACAGGATCACTCTGTTTACGCCGGCATGTCCCACGATTAGCGTATCGCCCTTTATGTTTTTAAGTATAGAACGAAATATCGGAGCGACTCTGGATGAAAGATCGGAGAAACTTTCTCCCCCTGGCGGTCGATAACTCTCCACGTTTTCACCACGAATTCGCCATTCATCAGGAAAATGAGTTTTGACATCATTTACCGGAAGGCCATCCCATTCTCCCAGGTTTATCTCCCGAAATTCAGTGATTACTTCAATAGGAAAGCCTCTTGATCCTGCAATTATTTTAGCTGTATTTTGGGACCGTACGAGGTCGCTGCAATAGATAGCCCTAAATTGCTCTCTCGAAAGTTCGTGTTCCCAAAATCGAGCCTGGAATTCTCCAGTATTCGTAAGAGGGAGGTCCGTCTGACCGACAAACCGGCCTCGATAGCTTTGGTCAATCTCCCCGTGTCTTAATAAGTATGTATTATGCTGTGACATTTTCGGTTTACACCGTCAATCCTAGAAAAACTTTTTTGCGTGTTCGGCCTGTTCAAGCACAGGAGCTAATTCAGTAGTCCGTTCATTCAGAACCACTACAATATCATTCACACCAGCATCACGAAAAGTATTGACCAGCAAGCCCAATACTGTCGTCCCACCGAACTTGAGCAGAGAATCAAACAACTCCGACTGGGAGAAGATAACAGTAGTGACAATTATAGCGGTCATCTTTTTGTGTTTCACTTCAAGGATCTGAAAATGTTAAGCTTATGTCTTACACGCATTAGCGTCTTAAGCTTTTCGTAGCGTCTCCTCTATGATCGCTGACGCTCCTTTTAAATGCGCTGGTTTCAGTCGGATTCAATGAACCGAAGGTCAAAGGGCCTAAGGACACACTACCGTCGTTGATCGCATTTTTTAATACCTGCGTTTCCATGAGAGCATTTCGGATGTTTTCCAGAATATCTCCACTCTGTTGGGAACCCGCATCAATGACAATGTCCAGTTGGTCATGATCGTTACTATCATTTAAGACTGCCCTGTAGTCTATTAGTCCGGGAACGGCAAACAGAGCATCGTCCAAATCCGGTGTGCCAAGCCAATGAGTGGTTCCCAATTTCAGGAAATCATTTATTCTACCACGTACCCTTTCAAGACATCTCAACGTCGAACCACACGGGCAAGGTTCGGGCAAGAATCTCGAGAGATCACCGGTCCGGTAACGTATCAGGGGCATGGCTCTTCTTGTTAACGTCGTGAACACAATTTCGCCCGGTTGGCCATGCTCTTGAATTTTCCCAGATTGCGGGTCCACTATCTCAAAATACAGGTCCGCCTCCCTCATGTGATAGCCGTGAAGCGCCCGGCATTCAACTCCTCCGCCAAATCCCATCTCAGTGGACCCGTAATGGTTGAACACCCGACAACCCCAAACATGCTCAATTTCATGGACAATTGCGGGTGAAACGTAATCTGAACTTAGAAGAACACTCCTTATTCTGCCTGACCTTATCAAAGCGCAATCATCATGTCGCGCTAGAGAGAGCGCTTGTGTTGGAATACCAACGAGAACGTCTATATTGAGTCGATCAATCTCACGAAGCGCATGTGCCGCATCCTGGACAAACCCATACACGATGCCATGCACGCCCATCCTCGCCAGAGAGCGAACAAGCAGGTCTCCCACGGTGTCAGGCCTTTCGCCAGGCATTAGTATAAGGACTTTCTGACCCGGCTCAACAAGGGTTGACATTCCATGATGGAAAAAATCTACAGTCTGTTCAACTTCATCTTTTGTAAAATAGAGTCGTCTGAGTGTTGTGTCTGATCCAGGAACACGAAGCGTGACGACCCGCTCAATTTCACTTTGTGAAACACATAGGAATTCAGCGCCTCGACATTGAAGATGATCGGAGGTGGTGAATGGAAATTGCCCAATATCTTCCAAGCTTCTCAAACACTTTGAGGATAAGCCTTGCAGGATCTGTCGGTAAAAGGGGCTTTCGAATCGCGCGTAATCAACTGTTCTTTTTAACTGTTCCAACTGATGGAAACGTAGATCAATCTGGTCCAAATTGTCTAGACAAGAATTTTCGGATATTTTTGAGGCTATCCATTTTTCCAACGGGGACTTAACCACAGATCACAGCCCTTTTCGGTAGACGGAGCTTCCATGCGAACTGGTGAGATTATAGGCGCAAAAGGGTATGATTTTTCCCTCATTTGAAACTACATGAATGCAACAATCTCGCAATCTCTCCAGGTCCAAGTTCCAAGCATCCTGAAACACCATAGCTGAGATGCAAATCATGTGGGTGCGTGAGCGCTCTAAAAGTACGTCCCAATCACCTAAAGACATTTCTTCATCCTTTTGTGCAGCATTTTCTGGTGGAGCCGCCCAATGTGATGATACAAATCGCCGGGCGCTGGAGGCCCCGGCTTCTGCTGTTTCAGGCTTGCAGAGCAAATCAGTAGACCGGTGGCGTGTCAATGCTGTCAACTTTCCATCCGGCATGAGCACAAAGTTGCCGTGAAACGAACACAGAGCGTTCTCACATCCTGGTGGAGTAAAATTCAAGGATTTCACGATTCCCGCAGTCTGATGCTCTAGATTACGCATGAGCTCAGGCAGAGTTAGTCGGTCAGAATCAGCCGGGTGTTCAGGGTACCTACCAAAATAGCTTACCGGCTGAAAATGAACTCCTCTCACCACGCTGATATTCTCAAGAGCAAACTGGATGATATTTCCAATGTTGTTAATATTCACCCTTGGAACAAGGGTCGGCACAAGAATTACTCCGAGTCCTTGTCGCTCGCAATTCCGGATAGCCTGCAACTTGGTCTCAAACAACTTTCTGCCTCTTATTGCTCTGAAGATTTCATCATTTGTGCCATCAAACTGTAGAAACACCGATGCAAGGCCCGCTTCTTTGAGTTCCTCAACGTAAGACGGTTCATTGGCCAAGCGAATTCCGTTGGTGTTTAGTTGAATAAATCGGAACCCCATTGAACGACCCATAGCGATGACCTCCGGCAAATCGTCACGGACAGTAGGTTCCCCTCCTGACAGTTGAATGTTGCTTGGATGGCCGGAAGCGAGCAGCGAACCATACCACGACCTGATAACACTAATTTCTGGATCGCTTGAGTTGTCTTTACCCGAATCAGCAAAGCAATAGGCGCATTTAAGATTACAACGGTTTGTTATTTCCAATAGAGCGGTACAAGTCTGTTGACGATGTTCGGGACATAGGCCGCAATCAAAAGGACACCCCCTTGCAATTTCTGTGGAAGGCGCCGATGGATAACATGGGATTTTATTTCTTGTCCAGGAGGAAAAGAACGGCTCTCCTCTCCAGATGATAACACTAAATTTGCCATGTCCCGGACATGCTTTTTCCAGATATACATCGTGCCCTACCGCCAGCTTTGCCGCCGGTATCCTGGAAAGACATTCCGGGCAGACGCTTTCAGTCTCGGAAAGTAGCTCTTTATCTTTCTGACCCATCATTTACCCTCCGAAAGGTCAAATCCGTTGTTGAGCAGAAGCTTCTTTACCTGATCATAGGTTTGAGTAACAATCCCTGGACATCTCGTGAACTGGTTTTTAGGGTCATCATTCAGAATTTCCTTACAATGAATTCCACCAAAACACCCCGAATATTCATTAGTGAACCATTCCAATAACTCGCTGATCATGAGATTCAATCTTGGGTCATCATCTTCTTCTGGCGTGCCCTTCCCAGCGTATAGGGCAAGCAAACACGCTCCTCCTGTTAGGGCGCCACATATATCCCCGCAAAATCCTATACCTCCCGCCAATCCTTGCATGGTTCTTACAACGTCCGGGTTTTGTTTGTCTTGGGCATCCAATCCCAGCGTGATAAGGATTTGGCTGCAATGAAAACCCTGTCCGGCCAATTCCAACATTCTCAGAATTTCATCCATTCGAAGCGCCCCGTAATTCTTTACAAGTCAACGTTAAACTATTTTTTTGGCTATCAACAAATAATAGCCGGGCTTGAGGATAGAAATGGCATCTTGAACTTTCGATCGATCGCCCTGGTCTATGACGAACTGACCCCAAAAATCATCCAAGGACCCGTACGAAAAGATCAAGTGTACGGCAAAGTCTTTGAGAAGTTCCGAATGGTCTTCCCAAAGCTCAATTTGAAATCCGCAACGTTCAATTATTTTTATTATTCCTTGTTGAGGAATTGCCCCGTTCATGCAGCAATCAAAGGGAAGTTTGTCCAGGCTTTTCGTGCCGGCCTCATTCCTGGCATACACGTCCGTCAATATCAGTTTACCCCCCACCCTCAAGACACGATTAAATTCGGTTAGTGTTTTGTCCGAATAGTTCATAAGTGAAAGAACGCACTCAGCCATTAATCCGCCAGAGTATCCGTTACAAAAGGGAAGACTTTCTCCTTTGGCCAGAACAAATTCTAGCTCAGAGTGTCGGGCATTGCCAAGTCCTAGCATTGCGAAGGAATGATCAATACCAACAGCGTGATAGGCGCAGCGGTTCCGAATGAATTCTAAAGTTACCCCGGTTCCACAGCCGACATCGACAAACCTTGACCCTGGCTGCAATCCGGCTAGATCCAAAGCTCTCTGAGTTAGTTTCAAACCACCCGGCCTGATACCCTGACCGGCAAGGTCTGTCGGACCCAAAATCTCATAGACTCTGTTTATTGTCGTATCTCGAGAGAACGTCACTTATCTTCCAATAGCTTCTCTATCTCCGCCATTTTAACTGTTGCTAGCTTCTCAGGAATGAATACCTGTCCACACTTGGGGCACTTGGGCAGCTCCACGGGGTAACCGCTCCCCATGTATCGGACTTCAACCTTGCCGAGTTCGAGTTCCGAACCACATTCAGCGCACATCCAATCTCCAACTTCATCTGAATTCACGTAACTACTCACTACTTGGATTCCTCTTTAATTTGCATTCGATGGCTGTAGGCGTTATGCACTGTGAAACTACCTTCATTCGGCGCATATTCGACCCAATAGGTTACCTTGGCGGGGGTATGATGAGCCAGGTAACGGCCAGTGGATCGATTTACAAACTTTGCCCCCGATTTCTCCGCATGCTCGATGACCCGTTTGACATCGTCGGTCAGGATCATCCTTTGTGACATCAAGTCCTGAATTTCCTGGGGAATATCGAGTTTTATCATTTCGTGTTCCTGGTCCTTGTCAAAAGGCCCTTGCCAAAGGTGCTCAAGCAGAGATTTTCTGAGACGAGAGCGATTCTCCCGGATCTGTGAGTAGTCCAGAGGTTTTTCAATAACATTCCTTACATCTCTGTCCCCAAAAATTAGATCTAGTAAATGCCAAGTGGTTTTGCCCTGGGACCGAAAATGGTCTTGACATACGGCGCAATAAGCTACGAAGTCATCCGGACTCTCATTGACACGTCGATTCATAACATTAATGGCCAAATCGCGATTAGTGAAACACATCAGGCCGCCGTATCCACAACACTTTGTCAAACTACGGCTCAGAGGGAGTTCATGGATCTCGAAATTCAGCTTTCTCAAGATATTACGGACAGCTTGGTGAACTCTAGGTTCATGTCTGGACGAGCAAGGATCGTGAATAGCAAGCGCCATCCGGCGAGTTTCACTGACTTGATCGGGAAAGCCATTTGCTTCAATCATCTCCCACAGTGAAACCAATTTAACTTGCGGTAAATTCGTTTTGAACGACGAATAACATGACGAACAAGCCGCAATAACCAGCGGACGATCCATCCGATCCCATTCATACAGAAATTCCGATAGTAAACTGGAAAAATCATCCCTTCGGCCAGCCCAGTCCGCTGGAGCGCCACAGCAGCGTAACATAAGCCCCACGCCGCCGTGAAGTCGTTCCATAAGGTAATGATATGTCTTCTCGACATTTTGAGGGGAAGAGCCACCAAGTCGGCAACCAGGGAAAAACAGAAAAGCGCTAGAATTGGTTCCAGGCTGATGTCGAACTAGTGAACATCTAGCGCTATTGCTGAACTCCATGTCTCGAATAGCGAACTCGTGGGCCGAAGGCGGCATCTTGCGCTGGCTGATCATGGTCTCTCTTGCGGCTTTGCAAACCTCCCCCATGTGAAGGTCTTCAGGACAAACCTCTTTACAAAGGCCACACAAACTGCACGAATTTATAAGTTTGTTACTGTGCCGTTGCCCCATTACAATTGAGAGATTGTTATAAATCTGCCTGACATATTTCTTTGGGTATCCACCGAAACTTGAGAGGAATTCGCATACTTTTACGCACTCCATGCACTCGCAATTAATGCATCTGCTCGCCTCCTGAACAGAGTCGTTTTCTGAATATCCCTGGGATGGATCTGTCATTGGGACCTGGTCCAACTGTTCAATCCCTTTAATACTGGTAAATAGTCTGGTCTTATAAGGGCCTTCATTTTCCCTCGATGCTGTGAGAGAGACGCCTTGTAGATATCGGTCTATAGAGATCGCCGCTCTGCGGCCATTCGAAATCGAAGCTATTGGTGACCACAGACTTTCGCTTCTGATTAGACCGCCACCTGCAAACACTCCACTTAGCCCTGTGTCAAAGGTCACCGGATCTATTTCAAGCCTAAAATTCACCGATTGAACCATTACCAAACTATCGCGACCGTCCTTCCCTGTCCCCAAATAAACTGCGTCAAATTCTGTTTTGATGTCTGAGATAGAATAGTCTACGCCCAATGAACGATGAAATTCTATCTTGACTTCAAGCGTTTGGAGGATTTGGAAATCATTCTTGATGTCTTCCCTGGGCAACTGGTGTTTGGCATAATCCCAAATACTTCCCCCTACTTTTTCAGAACCCTCGAAAATAGTGACCGTGTAACTCTTTTTTGCAAGATCAACAGCAGCGGTGAGTCCACTCAACCCTGCTCCTACAATGGCCACTGTTTTGTTCTTGGGAGGCAAAATGTTTATTTTTTTATTTTCGGGTGGTGCCCATTCCAGGGCGGCCCTTTCCAGTGAACGAATCGCAATAGCATTATCAACTTCACGACGTTTGCAGGTCTTCTCACATGGATGATCGCAGATTTGGCTTATGATTCTGGGAAAGGGTATGGTTTTCCTGACAATCTTTGAAGCCGTGAGAAAGTCTCTTTGAGCTATAGCCCTACACATAGCACGCACATCGACGTGTATGGGGCAGGTGGAGACGCACCAGGGAGCGCATTCCTGGATACAGAGATTTTCAAGGTCACGTAATTCCTTTTGGTCCATACGGTCCTACTGAGCTATAGATTATCTCTCCGGAAATGCTGAGGTCCAGGCGAAACATTCACTTGGACCTCTTTAACAAAATCAATTATCCGAGCGCCTTGAGCCCGGCCAGGACCTTCTCTGGGAGGGCTGGGGCCTGCCTGATACGAACACCGGTAGCATTATAAATTCCATTGATCACAGCCGCGTGTGGTGACGTCAAAGGCAATTCGCCCACACCTGCGGCTCCAAAAGGACCATGTTCTCGGGGATTTTCGAAGTAAATTATCTTGAAGTCATCGGGGATGTCCTTGGTATAAGGTAGGCCACAGTCAACCAGGCTCGTGTGCTTTTTGAGATCCTCGAAATCTTCAGATAGGGCCAGCCCAATACCCTGAGCGACTCCTCCATATATCTGTCCATCTACAGCCAGTTTGTTATTGATTTTGCCTATGTCGGCCATAACAGTGAACTTCTCGACTTTCGTCTTGCCTGTTTTAGTGTCCACTGCCACTTGGGCCAGAAATACCCCGTACATGTAAACAGAGAACGGATTACCCTGACCATTTTCGTCACATGGGGAGCACATAGACGCTGTCCACTTGCCGGAGTATTTCAGAGGTATATTTTCTGCCTTCATCTCGTCGAATGTACGGGTACGTGCCATCCGGTTTTCGCATTGCATTAAGCAGCATATCGCATCCATTTTTAATCGCGTTACCGGTCATGACCTGTTGGCGGCTTCCCCCGGACGGCCCACTATTGGGAACAAGGGCGGTGTCATTCATGACGAGCTTGATCTTGTCCGGGGATATCCCCAGGGGTCGAAGCCCTTCATGGCATGTGCCAAGCGCGCCAATGTCCGCTCCCTGGCCATGGTCTTCCCATGAAGAAGACAAAGTAACCCCGTCAGGAGTCAGTTCGACCCACACTTCAGAGGAATCTGGGCCATCTAGACCGCATCCGTAGATACCTATAGATACCCCGACACCCTTTTTCAGTTCTGGAGTCGATTCCTCTTTAGCCAGTTCGAGAGCTTCCTTGTACATAGGCCTCAATTTGTCGATCATGTCAGGGAGACTATAAACCTCGGGCGTTTGGCCAGTTGGAGTAGTGTCCCCGGGGCGATAAACATTCAAATATCTCAACTCGAGGGGATCTTTCCCCATTTTGACAGCAAGTTCATCCATCAGGCTCTCGGAAGCAAAAAAGCTTTGAGGTGATCCATAAGCCCGGAAAGCGGAACCCCAAGCATGATTTGTGCAAACGGTTTTTCCAACGCCCCGTATGTTGGGAATACCGTAGCCCGCCCCAATAAACTGGGCCCCACGAACGGTGAGAAGATCACCAAATTCTGAATAAGGACCGTGATCAACGATCCAGTCGCCTTCCATAGCGACAATCTTGCCATCTTTGTCGGCACCATATTTCAGGTCGACAAAGAATGGAGACCTTTTCCCAGTATAGGTTATATGTTGATAGTAATCATATTTTAGAGCTACTGGTTTGTTGGTCGCCATGGCTGCGACCCCAACAAGGGCTTCCATTGTGGGGCTGAATTTGTAACCAAATGTGCCACCAGCAGGGTTCTGAACCAGCCTTAGTTTTTCGGGTTCTATGCCTAGACCAGGACAGATCATCGCATGATGAAGATGAATCCCGATACTCTTGGAGTGAATCGTTAGACGGCCATCCTCATCAAAATAGGCAAACCCCACATCAGGTTCCATCGTCAGGTGTGGTTGCCTCTGCAGATAATATTCGCCTTCTACCACATAAGCCGCTGATTTCATAAGAGGCCCTGTATCGGCTCCTTTGGCCCTTTTTTGCTCGTAGTAAACGTTTGGGGTGCCTGGATGGATCTCAATCGCGTCGTCAGCCATTGCCGCTGGAGCGCTCATATATGCCGGTAGTTGCTCAAGGTTGACTTTCACTTTGTCTGCGGCCGCTCGAGCGTGAGCTTCGGTATCCGCAGCTACGATAGCTATAGCGTCCCCAAATTGAAATACTTTTTCGTCACAAAGTATTGGCCTGTCCCATCCATCGCCTTTATTCGTAGGGAAGGTAATCAATCCTGTGATACGGTTTTTCCCCTTTACGTCCTTGTGAGTAATCACCTTTTCCACGCCAGTCATTTTCTCGGCTTCCGACGTGTCTATGGACAATATTTTTGCGTGGGAGACTTTTGCCTGAACTAGGGCCAGATGTAGTGTTTCCGCAGGCATTTTGGCGATTAAGTCGGCTCCATAATCAATCGTTCCTGTTACCTTGGCTATTGCGGTAGGCCTAGGATAATTGGTCCCCCAAATCCGACCATCCTCCGGCAGTTTGTATGCTAACTCAGTCTTTGTCATCTCCCCGCGAAGCACCTTTGCCGCATCCACGACCGCGTCGATAAGGGGCTTGTATCCGGTGCAACGGCACGCGTTTCGATTCTTGTGAAACCAATCCCTGACCTGGGCTCTCGTAGGATTAAGATTTTCATCTAGCAGAGCTTTCGCTGACACGATGAAGCCTGGTGAACAAAATCCACATTGGGCGCCACCATGAACTACCCACGCTAACTGAAGAGGGTGTAAATCATTTGGAGTTCCGAAACCTTCTATCGTAGTGACATTAGTGCCATCCTGAACTCGCTTAATTTTAGTCATACACGATTTGACCAGTTTGCCATTCATGATGACCGAGCATGCGCCGCACTGGCCCTTACCACATCCCACTTTCGTGCCTGTAAGTCCGAACTGTTCCCTGATGACTTCAGCCAGAGAAGATTCAGGGTCTGCCAAAAGCATCTTGCTGACGCGGTTTAAGTTAATAGTCTTCTTGATCATGTTGCGACATCCTTTCTATAATCTTTGTTAGACTTCGCTGCCTGTGGTCATCACGATACCAACATTAGCTAAAGCAAATGGTTTGATTTGAATCACTTGATAGCTTCGCCTATAAACATCTTCAAACAAAATAATTCTTTCGCACTTATCATTAATAATAGAATAATTCCGGTCGGCCGCTACCATCTACTTAGCTTCAACCCGCTGGTTTGTATGTAGGGGCACCCACGGCGACATCTTCTAGAGAGTTGAACTAATTAAGGCCTTAATATTGATTTCCAGCTTAAGCCATATAACACTTTGGAAATGTCCATTTCTCCTATTTGGTCCACAGTGTACTGTTTCAGACATTTCAACATGAAAAAGTTGTTAGTTTCTGATTATTAAGTAGCCACTCCTGTCTTCTTTTCTCCTTGGCATTCTCGACGTTGCGCCGATAATCTTCCAGAAGCCTGGTCTTGTTTCCGCTGCGGTGAACAATCGCTGGTGGATACCCGAACAGCGACTGGTGCGGCCTGACTTCATTGTAGCAGTTAATCCAGTAACCGATACTTGCTTTTGCGCTGTCTAAAGAGACGTATCCTTCGTGACAATAGACCTCTTCTTGTTTCAATGTTCGATAAAATCTTTCCTGCCTGGCGTTGTCAGTTGGTCGGGCGACTCGCCCGGGAGAAAATACAACTCCTACTTGCCGAAGAAAAATTCTCACGTCCGCAGCCATGTTCGGAGAGCCAGGATCTGTTCTCAATATGGGTTTGGGGTCGTTTTCACCGATTCTTTCACTCATAATGGCAAGGGCTACCAGGTTCTTGACTTCCCTTTGGGTGACTGTCCTAAAGATCCCCCAAGCCACTAAATATCTGGAAAATAAATCCAGCAAGGTCAACACATAGTGACGCAGTCCGTCAATAGCTATACCGGTCCAGTCTTCGCCCCAGATCTGATTCGGTTCAAATGGCTCATAATGAGCTGTTTTCCAGGGAGCTTCTCGTAGAGTCCATTCCCATACCAAGTCCTGAGATTTTAGCGTCCTGTAACAACTTGATGAGCTTACCCAGACATCTTTATGTCTTAATAATCCACTGATTTGGCGATGACTCAAATGAGGTTGTTTTTCTTTCATGGAAATAACGCTTTTCGTCTCACTTTCCAACAGAGCGCTGGACGAAGTTGGACGAGTTTTGTTAGCGTTGAAACTCTTCCAGAAATAATAGGTAGACCGAGGGATCTTTAATCCCATCAAAGCTCCAGTAGTTAAAAATCCTTCTGATTTGAGCCTTTCCACTGTGTCCAGAATCCTTTGACGCTGCTCCTGAGTGTAGGCTTGACCTGGCTTTCTACCCGTTAAACCAAGTTCATCTTTTTTTTCAAGAGCATCAGTTCCTGAGACAGTAAGGTCACCGTGTCCTTGAGCTTTTGATTCTCCCTTAGCAGCTCTTTGACTTGTGGGCTCGGTTTGGATCGAGTTCCCTTGAGAAACTCCGCTGCCCCTTGCTCCAGTCGCTTCTTCCAACGATACAGAGTCAAGGGATGAATCCCATGGCGTCGCGAAACCTCCACTCCATTTCCTGAGGCATCCCATTCCCTCAGGATCTCCAGCCTCTGATTGGCTGTGAACTTCTTGCGCTGTTTGCCTTCCACCGTTGTCAGTTGGACGCTCATGCATACTCCTCCTCCATGTTCCGGGGTTCATATTATGACCCCCGTCGGGCAACTAACAACTTTTTCTCTCAGTTTTTGTCCAGATTGGGCTGAAACATTATACAGGCATAAGTTCTGGATTAATCAGTATCCACCCGGGATTAGCCAAAGAACAGCGTTTTCATCGCGTCTTACCAAGGAAAATTGTCATCAGTTGAGTAAAGCAAACAAGTTTTATGTGCAGCGAGTCACTCGCCACTGTTTGTTGAAAATAGAGGAGAAAAACTTTGAGGAACATCACAATGCTAATCGCAGGGATTCGCGATGTCAAGACTTTTGTGTCAGGGACGACATATGCTGAGTTTGATATAACCTAATTCAATTGAGTAGTTCGCAGCACGGACTGGTCTCAAATCTTTAGGGTCTTCAAACCATTTCCAAAGAGCTAAAACGGAGCGTTTTTACCAAATGGAACTGAAATGTCATAACACATTTGCCAGTTTCGCGATTTAATTTCAAAAAATGGTTGGTAAAATCTAATAAATTTGACAGGCCCATAACCTTGGAAAAGCCACGAACGGGCAGCATTATCGCCCATCCTCGCGTTCCAAAGACTAAAACCGAAAGCACTGTTAAAATCTCGACTGACTGTCTCAAAAACGTGCGCTGAGATGTTTATGGGTCAAGTTTTGATCTATTTCTACAAGGACAGACTGGATACTGTGAAATGAGTATATTATTCGCTTCTCATCATAACGCTCTTGGTGGATTCCTAGAATCACTGAGGCATGAACTCCCTCACCATGAATTTAAATCGAGCGGTCGATTTGCCGGTTTCGACAGTTTGAAATGATATGATGCTTTGATCCCGAGGAGGAGTGTGGTCAACAGACAATCTCTAGAAACTGCTGACCGTCTTATACTAACTTTCATGGCGAGAATCGCCACAACGAAGGATGAACATCCTATTCTTTGATAGGAGGGCTTAGATATACTCCATATTTTATAACCACAAGAGTAAGGAAGGAGTAATGCCATGCCCTCAAAGAAGAAGAATAGCAGGATTGTATCATTAGTTCACGATATTTGTTGTGGACTGTATGTTCATAAGAAGATGATAACAGCATGCCTTGTATGCTCGGACGCAGAAGATGGCGAACGGTCTGATGTGTTGGAGTTTGAAACATTTACAGAGGATTTGATCAAGCTTCGGAATTGGCTTTTGGACAAAGAGTGCCCGGTCGTCGCTATGGAAAGTACAGGCCGTATTGGACTCCGATTCACAACATTCTGGAGGGCCATTTCCAAGTGATTCTGGTAAGCGCTCGACATATTAGGAATGTTCCTGGTCGTAAGACAGACATTTCGGACAGCAGGTGGTTAGCGGGTCTGTTGAGGTATGGCCTTGTCAAGGCAGCGTTCATTCCGCCAAAACATCAAAGACAGTGGCGAGACTTGACTCGAATGAAAAAGAACTACTTGGAAAATCTCGGAGACTTTAAGCGTCGTGTTCGCAAACTATTTCAGGAAGCGAACATCAAGATCGACTCAGTATTGTCCGACTTGTTTGGTTTAACGGGTCGAAACCTGGTGAAACTTCTCGTTGCAAAAGAATCATCCTCAACATTTTCCCAGGTGGAAGATTGTTTGAGGGGGATCTTTAAGGGAGAAAGCAAGGGAGCTTCATCGATCTGTTATGGGTTTTTTCGAGGAACATCACAGATATTTATTGGCTGTTTTGCTAGACACTATTGGAAAACTGGAGAGACAAATTGAGGTTATAGAAGTACGAATCAGACAGGTTCTCAAAACCTCGGAGGTGTTGATTGACCGTCTTAAGGAGATTCCAGGCATAGGTTACGTATCTGCCCACTCTCTCTTAGCGGAGATAGGTCCTACTCTTGAAGCTTTTCCAAGCGCACCGGCTCTGGCGGCATGGTGTGGCCTGTGTCCTGGAAACAATCAGAGTGGTGGCAAGAGGTTTAGTGGTAAGAGTCGAGTCAGGAAGCATCATTTAAAAACTATAATGGTGGAGATTGCTTGGCCGGCTATAAAAACAAAAGGTTCTTACTACAAAGCCAAGTATTATGCTCTTAAGGCGCACCTTGGTCCTAAGAAAGCAATAATCGCGATAGCCTATCGGATCTTGAAAGCAATTTACTATGTAATAAAGCACGGTACCCGTTTCAAAGACCTGGGGGAAGCTTACCTCTTGGAGAGAAGTAAGGCGTCAAAAATCAGATATCTGAGCAAGCAAGCGGCGCTACTAGGCTTTGCGCTTAAACCAGTCATCTAAGTCTCTCGCAGAACGGAAATGAGAACTTTTTCAAATAGGTCGAATCGCGAACTGAAGCTACGAACTCGGAAACTAACATGACCAATCGCCGGCTAACACAGCAAACTGTAGGCTCCTATGGAGACCACGCATGCGAAACTTTTTAAACCTGCCGGCCTTTCTCAAACTAGAAGCCAACGTAAAAGCCCGGATCGATGATTCCCCAACGAGGATTTTCAGGGAAAGTTGCAATGTCATAAGTAATATGATATGTGCCTCCCAATTTTTTGAGGGAGGATTTCATGGCCAAGGTTCCCAAAGCAGAGCCCCATCTCTCCGAAGAAGAGATTTTGAAACGGATAAAGCGGACAGTGAGGTTCTGGAGGGTTCAGAAGTGGATTGCTGTTTTAATTGCTACTGTCGATCCTTGTCCAGCCCGCCAGATTGCCCGGCACACGGGTCTTGCTGAACAGACGATCCATAATCTGATTTCCTCGTATAACCGATTGGGACCAAGAGTTCTTGAGGGTCCAGGCAAAGGCAATCGTGGGAGGGCTTATTTAAGTCTGGAACAAGAAGCCGAGTTTCTCAAGCCATTCTTCGAACGAGCCGCCACTGGGCGTATAGCGACAGCAAGTGAGATTCACAAGGCCCTTGAGAAGCGCTTGGGCTGTTCGACTCATATCACCAGCGTCTATCGGCTGCTTAAGCGGCACAGATGGCGAAAAGTGGTTCCTCGGCCCATCCATGCCGAGGCGAGAATGGAACAGCAAGAGGAATTCAAAAAAAATTCCCTGAAATAGCCAGTAAACATTTGGAAACCAGAGCTCCAGAGGACTCTAGACCCGTGGTAATCGTGGCCCAGAATGAGGGGAGATTCGGTAGAATCAGTGATCCGCATCGCTGTTGGGCTCCGCCCGGCATTCGGCCAAAAGTTCCTAAACAGGTCATCAGAGAATATTTGTACGCTTATGCGGCGGTGTGCCCCGCATTGGGGAAAATGACATCTCTTGTCCTTCCATACGCAGACACCGAGACGATGAACATTTTCTTGAAGCAGGTATCCGATGACTTCATCAACCATTTCGTGCTGATGCTTGTAGATCAGGCAGGTTGGCACAAGTCAATGGGAATTAAGGTCCCCGAGAACATAAGATTAATCAAGCAGCCTTCACATAGTCCTGAACTCAATCCCGCTGAAGACTTGTGGGACGATCTACGTGAAAAGGAATTCCACAACGAAGCTTTTGGTTCGTTGGACCAAGTCGAACATGCATTATGTGACGGTCTAAGAAGAATCGAGGCTGAACCAGATGCATTACGTTCGATGAATCTTTTTCCTTATCTCCATTTTACCTTATAGAATGCAGCTTGGTATTAGGCTCATTCAACAATGCGGCACCGGAATCGAAAACATCGATATTCTGGCTGCCAGGGACAGGAATATATGGGTGGCGAACGTACGGTCAGACGTCTCCGGTAACGCGGATTCAGTCGCTGAGATAGGAATTATCAGATGATAGGTTTATCTCGAGACTTCAGGAACATGGAGTTGAGTATAGCGAACAGACGAGTCGGGATTCCTAGAGGCAGAGCCTTGAGTGGAAAAACTGTGGGCATTGTTGGTCTTGGCGGCATTGGAGGCGCTTTATCCAGAAGGCTTATACCACCTCGCGTTCGCACGCGTAATGTGATAGAGGTTCCCCCATCTAATTGGAGGGGACCATGGGAAGGATAACAAGAGCGACTGGACATCTTTCGGAAGACGAGATTAGAGAGAGAATACGGGTGGCAAAGACACCGTGGATCTCTCAGAAGTGGCTGGTCATATTGCATGCGACGGTTGATCCGAAACCAGCCAGGGAAATTGCTCTTCATGTTGGGGTTGGAAAGGGAACCGTCCATAATCTGATCTCCAATTACAATCGGTTTGGTCCTTCAGTCGTGGAGGGTGTTGGACGTGGGGGCCGACGAAACTCTCATTTGACTCGTGAGGAGGAGGCCGAATTCATAGCTCCTTTTATTGATTTGGCTCGGAAAGGTCAGATCGTTGTAGGAGCTCAAATTGGGAAGGTTCTAGAAGAACGAGTCGGGCATCCACTGCATCACTCAATCACCTATCGGCTCTTGAACCGCAACGGATGGCGTAAAGTGGTTCCTCGGCCTTTTCATGTAGATTCCAGGAAAGAGGCCCAAGAGGATTTTAAAAAAAACTCCCGGAGAGGATAGAGGAGATCTTAGCAGATCGTGATCCGAGGGATAAGCGGCCCGTGGCATATGTTCCCCAGAATGAGGGCCGATTTGGTCGAATAAGTGAACTACTGAGTTGCTGGGCTCCGAAAGGGATGCGACCTGAGGTCGCCCAACAAATAATTCGGGAATATCTCTATGTTTACGCTGCAGTGTGTCCTGCTCTGGCGAAAATGACCGTTCTTATACTTCCCTGGGCCAATACTGAGATGATGAATATCTTCCTTGAAGAAGTGTCCCAGGATTTTAGTGAGTTCTTTGTCATCATGCAGGTGGATCGAGCAGGCTGGCACAATTCCAAGAATCTTAACATCCCTGAGAATATACGCCTGCTACCTCAGCCAGCTCACAGTCCCGAACTCAATCCGGTGGAACATGTATGGGACGAACTCAGGGAGAAGGCGTTTCCTAACTTGGCGTTCAAATCTATCGAGGAAGTTGAGCAGGCTCTATGCAACGAGATTGTTCGTCTTCAAAACGATCCAAACCGGCTCCGGTCCCTAACAAATTTCCCCTATCTGAGAATTCCTTGTTAGACTGCACAGTGGTATTAAAGCATTTGACTGTCATGTTGGCTTGAAAGAGCCCCGTCTTTTCTCGAGGCCCTTTTCGATTCAGAACTCGACATAGTCCCTATTCTTCACTATCACCAGCGACTTGGCCGGTCCCGTAGGTAACTCCCTGAAGGCTCCCTTGGGATAGAAACGCGTTGTAGTTATCCAAGAGCCTTTTCATGATGGCCGATGAAAGGTGCTTGTAAAACAGGGTAGCGTCACGAGGATATTTTTCAAGTATTAGATCAAGTTTGTTTTTGTTTATCTTAGCGATCTTGGTTGGCGTCATGCACTTGGCGTCCGCAGTATAGTGTTCACGATCAATCATGCTCGACAACCCGAATATTTCACCCGGTTGGCTAACAGTGTAATCGATTTCCCCCTGCTTTCCGACAACGAGTTCTACTCTCCCCTCCATTAGCGTAAAAAAATAGTCTGCTGGGTCATCCTGCATGAAAAGCATGGTTCCGGTATCGTGGGATTCTTCGACTAAGGAAGTTTTGATCTCGTTAATCGCTTCCACACTTAGATCATTGAAAAGTTTAGCTCTTTGAATGATCATGACATCTCCTCTCTTTCATGAAACCGCGCTAGCCGATAACACGGAGCGCAGCAGCTATATGAAGTTGAAGATAACTCTCTAAAAGGGCGTGGCGCGTCAGATCATTGTTTCAAGTTTCGGGCAAAGTTCGAGTCATAAAACTCATCGCGTTTCCCTAGGTCACTTTTGCCGCTTTACCTCCTTTCTAGTCCTTTACTTCACTGTTTTATTGAATCCTACAAATTACGCACAGTTACACCCCTACCTTTTCAGTTACCTCCTTTCATGGCTCCTGAGACAACATATTTAATAATCTAAGACACTTCTTTGGCATTTCAGTTCATAAGCAATTGACTCTATTTCACAACAAGCACAGGACAAGGAGCAAGACGCACAAGAGCCTGGCATGTGCCACCCATAACTCTATCATAGAGGGCGGAATGTCCCATAAAACCAATCACAAGCAGATCGTATTTGTTTTGAGTAACGAATTCTACAATGGTTTTTACCTCGTGCCCTATCAGCACAAAGGGCTTCAGAGTTACACCCTGCTCTTTTGCTTTAGCTTGCGCCTGGGCAATCACTGAAGCGTAAAGTGTGTCCTGGGCTTCCTTTTCCTCTACGAACTCGTCTATGGTTCCAGGGTAACGGGGAACTTCTTCGACAGATATTGTGTGGACTTCGGTTCCTGCCAGCATTGCCAACAATATCGCCTCGCCCAACGCCTTAAACGATCCTTTAGATCCATCAAGTCCCACTATAATTTTTTTTAACATGACTGTCAGCCTTCCTCAGGAATAGATTTTCCTAATGTAGTATCACAGGTTTTACCTATTGTAGCAGTCCCGATCATATCTATTGCTCTGGGTTTGAAAAACCACTGTGCGATTAGAGTGGGTACAACAGCGCTGCCAATAACTACAGTAACCAGAATCGTGTATTGGTCCTGTGTTATGATTCCTCTCGTATATCCAAACAGCGCGGAAATACTGCCAAAAGTTAAGCCTGTGCTCATGAGCAGAGTGGTATACATTCCCGTCCTGCCAGTTAAATTGAACACCTTGGTCAAAGGAAAGACGCCAACAAATTTTGTCGCCATTTTTACAAGGAGTAAAGCGATGATTAGCCCAAAACCAGTATATATTGCTGGAAGTGAAACTATGGTTCCCGCTTTTAGAAAATAGAATGGTGTCAACAAAGCGAAGGTAGCGGTACGAAGATGTCTGACCATTTCCCGATTCTCTTTAAATATGTTTGCGACGACCAGACCCAAAAGGTATGCAGGCAAAACAGCTTCGCTATTAGCCTTAGTAGCCAACCAACCGAGGCCAAATAGGATTATGAATAGTAGCTTTATTCCAGGCTCGCTTACATGGTTGTTGAAAATTCTCAGAAATCCCCGTAGAAACCACGGGGTAATAAATAGGACAATTGCCGTAACAATTGTGAAGGCTATCAGCCAATAGTTGTAATTGGCAAAAAGTACCCCCAGAGCTACTACAGTGCCTAAATCATTTACAAAGCAAGCGGCCAAAATAAGTTTGCCCAATTCTGTTTCGTTGAATCCAGTCTCTACCATAACAGCATACACGACCGCCACCGAAGTCGTAGACAGGGCTATACCGCAAATCATGGAAGCTTCCAGGACCCAATGGGCTATGTAATAAGCGTAGGACATTGCTCCCAGAAAGGGAAAGAAAAAGGCGACTAAACCGATAGTCAAGGTTTCCTTTCCGTATTTGCGTAAAACATTTGTTTCAATTTCCGCTCCAGCCAGAAAAGTCAACAGTATGGCTCCAAAACCGGCAAGAAAGCTTATCCATTCCGTGTGTGGGTCCAAACCCAAAAAATTTCCACCCACGACTCCCACGCAGATTTCCACCAATGCCACAGAAATAGCGGTTCGAATTGAGATAATACTGGCCACAAGCGCTAATCCTATCCAAATCGTGGCCACATACCACGTGCTTTCCATAAAATCCTCCAAATCTATTTGTTGTTTAGTGAGCTATTCCCTGCAATTTGGGATATGCGGCGCAATCCCTCGATCAATTGATTCGCCTTCGGGTTCAAATATTCCTCCAAAGCAGTGGGCACCTCACCGTATCCCTTGAGATATCGTCCTTCGAGTTCCACAATTGGAGACCACATGACTGCGCATTCCCCAACTATCATTTTGGAGGCGCTATTGACAGCACGATCGAGTCCGAGAAAATCCCTAATCTCAAGGAGCAGTTTCCGGAGATCAGCCAGCTCAATCAAGAGCCTTTTTCTTTGCTCATCAGAAAGCGGGTTCAAAATCTCGAAAAAAACAGATTGAACTTCCTGTCCCTCTGCCCACCTGTCAAAACCGCAAAGCGCTTCATCAAATAACGTCAACGTGACAGAAATCGCTCTTCTGTGGCTCTGTCTAATGACGATCTTGTCCTCACCGGCGGAAACCTGACCGGCGATAGTTTTATCCATCATGGCGACACCTTGAGCGGATCCCCGAAGATCGCCGATTTACCAAGTTCCGCTTCTACCTCCAGGAGCCTGTTATATTTAGCAACCCGTTCACTACGACTGATTGAACCGGTTTTGATTTGTCCACCACCCATGGCTACGGCGAAATCTGCCAGAAATGTATCCTCCGTCTCTCCCGAGCGGTGAGAAATTACATAACCCCAACCGCTAAGCCACCCAACACAACTTATCAAAGCGGAGGCGTCCTCCAGCGTTTGAGTCCCCTGAAATTCAAATAGAAAAGAACGAGCGAACTTGATCATGTGACGGGCCAAGTTGGACACAGCTAACCTGTGGGACGACAAATCCTGAATAAGACCTCGAGACTGGTCTTCGATTAAATGTCTGCGGCATCTTACAGTGGAACCATCCCCGGAACATAGGCCACAGACATTTCTTCGCCAATATTGACCTGTCCCTTGGGCTAGTGCCTGAAGCGGGCCCAGATCACGGCCCTGTTCCACTCTCTCTGGTTTGATCATACCAATACTGTCGGTCCCATCTCCTTCTTCGCACATGAGGCATGGCCCTTTCGAACGAAGCCGTTGACTTAGCCTTTCCTGGCGCAAGGGCCCCTTAATATCAAAAGCGGCCAAAGCCCTAGAAATTAAATCCTCATAAAGCACCGCCGGACAGTGCATGTATCCACTCCGGAAGGACGCTTCGACTGCCATCCACCTCCACGCGTGTCGCTCACACATACCCCATGATTTCCTTAGCCTATCGCGGGTGGACGGATTCATGATACTACCCTGTATAAACCACCACAGGAAATGGATCTCACCCGGAGATAATTCAATCCCCGGTGCCTCCAATGTAGGCGACTGCTCAAAGGATTTCACCGGGGGCTCTCCTGTTCATAAGATGAAACTTGGGCGAGAGTTCCAAAGCCATCCGGGAAATCTCTATTGAAGTCTGGACAAAAGAACCTGACAATCTGCGTCCTCTTGTGCGGAGCTTATTATGGCAAGTAACTCATATTACGGTGAGAAATATAAAACCCACCGGACGGTGGGGCATATTACTAAAAAACTCCCACCGTGCGTTCTTACACAGTAGGAGTTATCAGCCTATTGGCGTTTCTTGAGGGGAACTCCATCCCCATTCATATTTTTTAACAGTTACCTGCTTCTTAACAAAAAGTCAATTATCGAGTATCAATTTCACGGACTTGTCAGAATGAAGTGAAATTGTCAGACGCCATGAATTTAATTGGCTGACCCAAATATTCTGCTATACAAACCTTCGCCATAACCAGTGTCGTGCTTCTGTAATCGCTCGGCACATGATCGTGTGGAGCATCGGGCGACAATATTATGAGATTATGTCCAGAATATTCTGGCGTTTTTTGCAGTATCTTCAGGTGATGTGAACGTTGCCATGTCTCCAAGCATGATCTCGAAGCCGGTATGATCATTCCTTACCCACGGCGCATAATTGGACCGGGCAAGAATCACCACCCGCATTTCAAGATAAGAATTTCGGTCCTCGACAAACAACATACCTAAATTATATCCGTTTCTGCAAAGGCTTCGATAAAATTTCTGAGTGTTGATAACACCCTGAGCAAGGTGACTCCAATCCTCGTCCGTTATCTGATACAGAGATGTGATCTTAGGTAAAATGCCCCAGATTTCAAAAAAGCCCTCGGGAGCAAAGGCCATTATCCATTCCCATGAACCGTTTTTCCCGACATAACGGCTGCCATCCTGTTTTTCATGCAGGAGATAATCAGAAAACAGATAAGAACCGGTTTCATGAAAATATTCCTCTGCCCGTTTCCGAAAAAAACGATGATGATTGGGAGCAATTCTCTCTGAATTGATTTGAAGGTGGGGATGAAGCAAAGAGCCACCGGCAGAAGGCAGATGATTCTGAGTAATTGCCATATAAACGGCTTCGGGATCACTCTCAAGTATGTGGCAAAGATAATTCCGGCAATTGATAAAACAGTCGGTATATGAAGATACTGACGAGGCGCCGATTTCTACAAAGTGCTGGTTGTCAAAAAGGCTTACTGCCGAATATCGGCCGTAAGGAAAAAGATTCGGAAATAAAATTGAATTATTATAACAAAAACGCCCACCAGGAAAAACATCGGCAAAAATCCTAGGCGTCTTTGACATGACCTGCGGCTTGCAAAATGGACAACCGGCTGTATCATCAGCATTCGGTGGCGGCAACGGCAGGCTCTCTGTTCCCGGTTCTTTTTCAGCGCCCCGTCCGAACGCGATTCTGCTGGTTCGCCCCGAAACAGGATTGATACGAACTTCGATTCGTCTCTCTATATCTTCGCCGGAAGGAGCGATAAACTTTGCGGTAATTATTTCTTTCTCAAAGGACAAAAAATGGTCACTCGACATGGGCTTTGCCTCGAATTGTGGTCGGCCTTGTATTGCGAGAGGGCATCTGGAAGTGCTGTTTATGAATCACTTCCTGGCAGACACGTCAATCGGCTGAGAGACTATATTAACTGAATTCAAACTCACCGAGCAATTCTTTCAATCTATTCTGGAATCAAAGAAACCTCAATGCTCAGAATTTCTATCTGGAATTCAAAGATAAAATTTCTGAATTGATTTTCACCAAATCTGCGGCCGCTATTGACAGTCTTTGCAAATTTTCATCAATCGATTCAGCGTGTTCTTTTCGTTTGATGTAAGCTGCTTGTATGGCTCCGTGAGTCGCATTAATCGTTTCCGAGAAGCGTTCATCAAGCACAGTGCCAAACCTGTGAAACGCGTCATTAAGATTTTGAAGGGTTGCCCATCTGAGGTTTTCAACGTTTTGATGAGTCAAAATTTCTACCTGTCGCACAAAACGCTTCCTCATTCTGTTTTTCTTGACATTTACAGGAAGAAACCTGTCAAGGACTTCTTCAGGAACTACTATAGGCAGCGACGGGACTCTTTTTCGCTGGATCCAGTAAGGCCTTCGCTTTGTCTCAAACACTTCCGAACTGTCAGGGGCATGGTAGGGAATTTCAAAAAGCTCCGCCGCAGTTTTTCGTATCTGCGAGATCAATTCGTCGGCACGTTCTTGATGAGGGCTTAAGGCTTCAACTACAAGTCGAGCGAAACGAGAAGTCACTTTTTCAGCAAACTCCCCAAAAAAAGATGTGACTTCCTCTGCCAAAACATCCAGAATCCTTTGCTCGTTGATCTCCACGTCAGTAATCTCCGTAAAGGATTTGTCTATAGCCTTGCTCAAATGTTGCTCTGACGCCTTTCGGAGAGTCTCGGCGTGTTCCTCCAGGAGAGCGAGCATTCGCTTCCTGTCACCGATTAACATATCCTGAGCTGAAACTTTTTGCCGTTCCGCATTCTTGAGTTCCTTTTCGAATAGACTAAGCCTCTTTTCCAGGTCCTCAATCGGCATCTGTAGAGACGTTATTTCCAATCTGAGCCTCATTACGGCGCTTTCGAGGATGTCTACAGCCTTCTTCGACAACGCGTCAAGCAATGTCCTAGTCTTTTCATACAACAGGAAGCAAACAAGATGATTCTCTACGGTGCCTAGCCCACTCTGACTCCACAAACTAGTTTCGCTGGACGTTTTGGAATCCAAGCCCATGCGAGCGGACACACAAAAGATTGGATAATTTTCACTCGAAGGGACCTTCTGTTTCAGGACCTTTACAAAAAACGCTACGGCCGCTTCCTTTTCCTTTTCATTCAGGTAATCGACTTTGTTGAAAATGAAAAAAAGACGAGAAACCTTTGGGAGCACATCCTGAAGGAACTGAGCCTCCACTTCTGTAAGCGGAGGGTCGGCTGACACCACAAACAAAGCCGCATCGCATTGAGGCAGAAAATTCAACGTCGCTTGAGTATTGTGAGTAAAAGTGGACCCGATGCCTGGCGTATCGATTAGTACGACGCCGTGTTTAAGTATCTCTGCTGGATGAACTATATCAACCTGAAGCACCCCTAAATGATTTTCAGGGTTCCCCTCTTCGGTCACAAAACCCTGTAGGATTTTATTCATCTCTTCCGGAGTCTTGTTCCAGAATTTATCCGAAGGTCTATCATCATGATAATGGACCCTGACAACTCTCTCCAGACCATACTCCACGAATGTGGGGATAGCCGTGAGCGGCACAACCGATGTCGGTAATATGGGTTCTCCAATTAAAGCGTTTAGGAGCGTGCTTTTCCCTCGTTTGAACTGTCCAAGGATAGCAAGATGGAATCGACCTTCTTCCAGGCGCTCTTTTAGAGCCCGGAGTTTGGCCAACTCTGCGGCAAAATCCCCTCCTAGACAAAGGACTTTTGTTGTGGCTTCGCCCAGGAGTTTGCCAAAACGAATAACGGAATCCGTCTCCGAATTACACTCTGTGGACGTTTCAACAATTAAGCTATGGCCTGCATAATTCATTACTAACGCTCCTCATACTGGATTTTCATGTTTTCAGTTTCGCAAACTACGAATATTTCGCGAATTCATGAAAAATCGTGACGCTGACAAGAAACAAGAAACCCGCCGTGCGGCGGGTACAACTTGACACTTAGATCCCGCCGCGAAAGTCCCCACGGCAGGAGTCATCAGCCTATGAGGCGGTTTTATGGGGGGACTCCATCCCCTTTGAAGTGAATCTATATTTTTATTTACTTACTGAGAGAAAAAATGTCAATCTCGTTTTCCCATTTCGAGTTCGCAAGGAACCAATGATCGAGGCCCTTCGATGGATGGCTAAATCGCCTCATATTCAAAGAACATCGTCCTAGCGCCACAGTGGCTAACTTGTGAAACCTATTCTTAATTAGAAGTAATTTGCTTACCACTTATCTGCAGCATCTTTGGATACTGGCCCCATTAGCTTTTTTGCAATTGATTCAGCTTCAGTAATCAAATCTTGCCGTTCTGAAATCGAACCGGCAGGTCTGGGGCCATTCATCCGAAGAGAATAGTTGTTCGAGAAGCCGTAGCGTTTTAACCACATTTCATATCTTGGATATACATCAGCGTACAGATTTAGATTAGTCTGGCCTTGAGAAAATATAAACACAGAGGATTTGCCAGGAGTCAGACGGCAACTGAAATCCGGGTTCAGGAATGAATATGTTCTGTCAAAAAATGACTTGAACTGGCCGGAAGCCTCCCCGAAGTAATTCGGAGTGGCCAACACTACGGCGTCTGCCTGATGTATCGATTCTAGTACTTGTTTAAGGTCGTCTTTTAGAACACAGTGATCCAATTTTGTCTTGCATGTCTCACAGGCCTGACAACCCTTATACTGAAGCTTATTTAGAACAAATGCCTGAGTCTCTGCCCCAAGTTCTTTCGTCCGCTCCAGGATCTTGTTGGCTAACCCGCCACTGTTGCTCTTTGGTCTTGGGCTCCCTAAAATAGCTACTATTTTCATTCACATGGCTCCTTTGCTGCTAATGGCGCATACGGTCCGTTTTTACTGGAACATTCAAACGCATTTATCGGTATAACTATCTCATAGCTCATGTCTCTTTTCTATTCATTATAATCGAGAAAGCAACAGTATCTCATAAATATGTCATAGAGAAATCTGATCCAGACAATAGTCCTCAGATTCTATTCCCTCTGATAGCATAATTGTCTAATATGTGCTCGGCGATAGTTTTGATAACCCAATTCAGGGAACTAAAGTTCAGGAGTGAGGAGCGTCCTATGGCTGGAAAATTCGACGAACAGCAAATTATGAAGGTCCTGATAGACTTGGCGGAAGAGGAGAACAGGCTCACAGAGAGCATGGTAGACATGATGGCTCAGACAAACGAGTTGGCCGCAAGGCGAACGGCAAGCGCGGACATGCGAACCACCCTGTCTGAAGAGCGTACGGATCTGGCAAGACAACAGACAAAGTTCGTAGCCAAAAGCACGGACCTGGCCGAAAAGCGAACTGCAAGCTCCGATACGCGAACCACCCTGTCTGAAGAGCGTACGGAACTCGCAAGGCAACAGACTACGTTCAGCGCTAAGAGTACCGAGCTTGCTGAAAAACGAACTGAGTTATCAGAATATAGGACAAGTCTGGCCAAAGATAGGACATCTTTTGCCAATGAGAGAACCGATCTTGCTGAAAAACGAACCACTCTATCCGAGACGAGAGTAACTCTGGCCGAGCAACGCAATGCACTCGCAAGCAGTCGGACATTTTTGTCCACGTATCGCTCGGTGTTGGCCAAAGGAAGGACAGAACTTGCTTTCATCAGAACAGGATTGGCTTTTATCGCTCTAGGCATCGGTTTGATGCGGTATTTTGGCGTGGGATTGTGGACAATTCTCGACGTCTCTCTCGTTGTCTTTGGCATGACCAGTACTGTATTCGGAGTTAAAAATTATGTAGTTACCTGGAGCTATGAACGTGATTTCAGGCAGAAACTCTTGCGATTGATCTCCGATTCTCAATCCATGAACTAGAGTTGGCCATTTTTAAAAAAATTGATCATCGAATCACTAATTGATTTGCATAAAACGGGCCGGAGATATCATACTTTACCGTGGTCCGCTCTCATTCCTTAAATCGGGTATTAGTTAAAGCAAGGAGGTAAATAAATAAAATGTCAGGTTTCGGCAGTCAATTGACCGATGGCGAAAAGGAGCGATTCAAATCGCTGAACAAGGAAAACCTCGAATTCCTCATGGACAGATATAACAAGATTAATCGTTGGGTCATCGGCGACATGCTGCGCAGAAGTCGTTATCACTTCCCCGATAAAACGGCTATGATTTTTGGAGACAAAAGCCTCACATACAGCAAGATGGAAGACGAATGTAACCGAGTGGCCAACGCTCTGGTTGGATTAGGGGTAAAGAAATATGACCGCGTAGCAATATTGGCCCACAACACCATGCACCATGTGTTAACCTGGTTCGGATGCTGTAAGATAGGGGCAGTGTACCTAGCTATAAACTATCTCCTCAGGGGTAAGGATATTTCATACTCAATCAATCACTCTGAGAGTAACGTCTTCATCGTGGAAGACGCTCTTTATGACCTTGTGAAAGACATTCTGGATGAAATTCCGAGCGTGAAAACGCTTATTTGGTCCAATCAGGGGGGCGGTCTTCCTCCTGTAAACGAACGATTCAGAGACTTCGACGAATGGGTCAGCGCCTATACAACCGAAGAACCTAACGCCATACTGCACATCGAAGACCCGTGCCAGATGACATACACTAGTGGCACAGAATCTCTTCCCAAAGGGGTCATTATCAGCAATCAAGCACTACTCGCCCATTACATGGGTTGTATAGTAGATGGCCAATACGACAGCGATGACGTCAGCATAAATGCTCTACCCATATATCATTGCGCTCAGCGGGATGTTTTTATGAACCCCATATTCCTGGTGGGTGGAACAAACATATTGATGGGACCCGATATAAGTAAGATCCTGGAAAACATCGCCACATACAAGGCGACAATGTTTTTTGCGCCACCCACGGTGTGGATAGCGATCCTTAGACACCCTGACTTCAAGAAATATGACCTTTCAAGCTTAACAAAATGCTACTACGGCGCCTCCATAATGCCAGTTGAAATACTGAAGGAAATCCTTGAAAAATTCCCTGGCGCCAAAATCTACAACTATTATGGACAAACCGAACTTGCTCCTTACCATACAATCCTGAAAGCCAAAGACGCTACCAGCAAACTCGGGTCGGCAGGCATGGGTGGTTTGAACATGGAAACCAGACTTGAGGAGGCCGACGGAACACCTATTGAAAAACCGGACGTCCCTGGCGAGATCTGTGGCAAAGGGCCACACGCAATGATCATGTACTTCAAAGACCCGGAAAAGACTGAAGAAGTCATGAAGGGCGGCTGGTTCCATTCGGGAGATATTGGTGTGATGGATAAGGATTGCTACATAACGGTGGTCGACCGAAAAAAGGACATGATCAAAACTGGTGGGGAGAACGTTGCTACACGCGAAGTGGAAGAAGCAATATATCTCGATAAGCGGGTCCAAGAAGTCGCGGTCATTGGATTGCCTCATCCGAAATGGGTAGAAGCGGTAACCGCCATAGTTGTCCCAAAACAGGGGGAAACCATCTCTGAACACGAAATCATTGAGCTTTGCCGGAAAGAATTGGCAGCGTTCAAGTGTCCTAAAACAGTAGTGGTTGTAGATGCGCTCCCTAAAACACCAACTGGCAAAATCCTAAAAAGGGAAATGCGGAAAACTTATCAGGAAAAATTCACTAACGACAAATAGATCAAACCAGAGGGGAGAAAGCCATTTAAGATGGCGCTCTCCCCTCGTTGATCTAGATCATTTATCTTCAGATTTCATTTCCAGTTTGCATGAGACGCCAAACCCGGATAAACCAGTTTCAAAACAACCGTTGCAAGATATGCAAGTTGCTTTCTCCGTATCTCCGCTTGCCCATCGATTGATCAGATTAGGCTCTCTGATCAGGGGACGGCACAATGCCACGTAATCGGCCAAACCTCCTGACAGAACACGTGAGACTACCTTCGGAGACCTGATTCCACCAACTGTGACGATTGGGACTTTTACAGTTTGCTTGAAGCTCCGAGCCATCTCAGACAGATACGCCTCATCCTCCTCCTGCAAAATATTTGGCCTCGAAGGAACCAGGCCACTGGGTATGCCACGGCTACCTGCGCTAACCTCAATGCAATCTATCCCATCTTCCTCCAGACGACGGGCGACGTACAGGGACTCTTCCAGAACAAGGCCTCCGTAATAGTTGTCAGATCCACTCAGCTTGATGAAAATAGGATAATCTGTGCCTACAGCGCCTCGTAAGGCTTCCATGACTTCGCCTAAAAGGCGATAACGTTTTGATATGGGTCCTCCATATGCGTCATTGCGCCTGTTTGTGAAACCTGAAAGGAACTGATTGATTCCATATCCGTGAGCGCCGTGAATCTGGACACCATCGAAGCCGGCGGCTTTGGTTCTGGAAGCGGCAGCAGCAAACGCCTCCACAACGGCGGCGATTTCCTCTCGAGTCATCTCCTTTGGGATCCGGCCGGTCCCAGGTTCAGGGACGGCAGAGGGACCCCAAAGTTCCCCTTCTTCCATGAACAAATCCGGGTTCGCTCTGCTGCCTGCATGCGCGAGTTGAGCCATAATCTTGCCACCCTTTGAATGGACCGCCTCCGCGAATCGTTTCAGTCCATCCATCATATCGTCTCTGTAATTACCCATTTGATAGGACATTGCGATTGAGTTCGCCATGACATATTGAAAACCGGTGACGATGAGTCCGATGCCGCCGGAGGCTAATGCTTCATAAAACTCTATAGCTCTATCTGTGACATAGCCCTTTGGGTCGCAAACAGCGGACCATGTAGCGCTCCTAATGGAGCGATTGTTGAGGTCCAATGTCCCGATGGAACTTTTTTCAAAGAGTGCCCGCATTCTCTATCTCCTAAAATCACGGAAGGAATTTACCGCTGTAACCCCCGAAATTTAAACGTTAACACCGAGTGTAGCTAAAACAGAAACATATCTCATCCCTAAAGATAACCACACCGAGCAAAGCGAGTCAAATAATCGCCAAGCTATAATCGCAACACAGCAAATTTATATACTTATTATTTAAGTTGCTTAACGACATAATAATATGTTATACTTTATTTAATAGGTTTATTACCTTTATATTAATGGTTATTTATTCTAACAAATTAAACCAGAAGGATTTTGCGATGAATAATATTTCGTTCTGTCGGATGATGACTCTGGCGATTGTGTTTGCGCTATCTGTAACAGCGTCGTTAGCTCAGCAGACACCTTTGAATATGCAAGGGGACGATCAAGGTTTTCCCCGCATAGCGCCACCTTCTCCAACAAGAGGTGGTCACATGAATCATCGCATGTATCCTCCTGCCGGCGTAAACAAGTGTGGCCCTCCGGCGCCTCCAACATGCTTTCCTTGTCCTCCGCCGAGATGCGGGTCCACGAACGTGCGGCCATCCGTCTATTTGGGTTACCTATACTCCAATGGGGCAGGTTTTCAAATTCAGCTAGACAACCCTACCCCTACGACGTTTACTTCAACAAGAGAGGACTTCAATTTACAAGGATTATGGTTGGAACTGGCCGCCACCATGGATGTCTGCCAGAACGTCACTGCGGTTTTTACTGGGGCGCATCTCTTCTCTTCTCCTCCTAACGCAACCGAATGGTACACTATAGCAGGCGCTCAGTCAGCAGCTAGGCAGTGGAATCCGGATGTTCAATGGTGGGAAGTTAATGCCGCAGGGACTTATCAATTTTGTCCTGGCATAAGCGCCATCGCGGGTTTTCGATGGACCTCATTCGGCGTGAACTTCGCTAACGCTAAGAACCAACTGGACTTTAATGCGCCGAACTCCGATACGGCGACGCTATCCACCAACCTGTATATACCCTATTCGGGTCTCCTTGTAGAAAGCCACCCGGATTGTCAAAGCGCCTTCAAAGTGGCCGCCTATGGGTGCCCTGTTTTACCTGGGAACTTCGCTTATACGGAAGCGATGAGCTTCACCGATTTAGGCTCGATAACCTTTTCTCCCAATGTAAATTTATATTCCGGATATTTTGTCGAAGCATTGAGTGAATACTCGATGCAAAGAGATAATTGGAACTTGGGAGGATTTGTCCGTTTCACGGCAGTTCACTCGGAACGCAGTGTTGGGCTGACTCTCGGTGGAATTAATACGCCGATGGACTTCACTTTTGACAGAAGGAATTGGATCTTCGGAGGAAAACTGGGTTGTGCTTTCTAGGTGACCAGGCATGTTCCTGACGTCGCATTTTCAGCGAATATGTAGCGCATGGAGTCATTGAACCGGAATTAAGTTCTTTTTTAGTAGAGCGTCTGAAATCATTTGCGCAATTCTCCTGGACATTTTTGGACTATAATGGAGGGCGGATACATAGTTAGGCTCTTTAGTCCCTCGCTGTGAGTCCGCAAGCCAAATGAAATCGTCTCCGTATTCCCTAAACCCCGGCATAGAAGCCATGAATTCGTAACCTCGTTTTACATGCGAACAACATTGTTTGTAATCAAAATTCTTAAAAATATGGTTGCTTTGATCATAACCGTAGACCGGAACTGGTTGCCAGAAAAACATGGTGGCAACGCCAAAATCTCTTGATGTTGCTTCTATAATTCTTTTGTTTGTCAGATAACGCTTTATAACCTGGTCTACTAGTTTTTGTTCATCGGAGGAAGTTGATATTTTCAGGTTTTCTGACGAACTGCCAGATTCAATTTTTGGAGTTGAAGCATAATTCGAAATAAATTTCACCAATGGTAGTTCTCTTAAGAAACCATTTAGCACTGGAACATCAGATTGTTGCATAAACTTTTTGAGCCGTTCGGTGTAACCTGGCTCGCCATCATACAAAATGAACTCATTGAGTCCGTCAAGAAAAATAGCCATGTTAGGGATGTAACCAGCAAGTAAAAGCTTTTCAAATAAAACGCGCTCTTGTGAGGAAAAATAATGAGCCCTTCCGAAATTATAAATTCGTACTGGCTTCTTACTTTTTTCATTCAGAAACTCTTGTAGATTGGATGCTATTGTTTGATCATCCGCGACACCGTAACCAAAACTTGTTGATCCACCAAAAAAGAAGATCACGAAATCATTCTTGCTTGGAGGCCATGGGCCCTGGTTTTTACATAACCTGAAACCTCTTGTGTCGACATTTACGAACCTGGTTTTGTACGGTCCTTCCTTAAATTGAGTAAATGAATCATATACCTGAGAAATCCTGCGGCAATCAGAAATTAACTGGTCAACTTCTTCTTGACTGAAATTAGGAAAAAGTTTCCGCAGGTCTTCATTGCTGTGTTTGTAACGAAATGGGGTTTGTTGAGCTTGCTTACTCTTGGATTTAAGCTCAACGATTTTATGGTAACCCCAGATTGCAGCATTTAAGACTATAAATATCGCTAAAACATTTATCGCAATTATTGCCATCCAATGAAATATTCGAATACTTCTGGAGGTATTAGAATCACTCATCTTTCTTCCCAGATCCCAGAAAATAGTATGACATTTTATGTGACAAGAAATCGAGTACCAGCCCATCGATCCTATTAATGCTTCTTTTCGTTACTGGATATAAAACTATAAAGACGATGGTTAGATAGACAAAAATGAAACCACAGGAATTAAAAAACATGGCTCTCAACCTTTGACAAGAAATTCTAAGATCTTTGGCACAAATCACTTAGTAATAGCAATTCTGGAATCCAGTTGCAAAACTAGCTTGCGCATCCCAACAGCGCTGCCGCCGCTTCATCGGCAAGCACGATAGCTCGGTCTCTTCTGATTTCGCCGGCAGGCATGGAGGGGTCGCCGTTCCGCAGTCTTCGTAGAACATCTTTTTTGTCGCCTCCTGTCACAAGCCAAAGGATTTTCCGGGAACGATTAAGGATGGGATAAGTCAGCGTCATCCGGCACCTGCCTTGGTAGGCTTCTGTCAGGGCCACATCCTTGTGTGTCAGATTCAGGACAGGATCTCCAGGGACAAGTGAGGCAGTGTGGCCATCCAGACCAAGGCCCAGGTGAACCAAATCCATGACTGGGGGCGTTCCTGCAATCTCACGGAGCATTAAAGCGTATCGCTGGGTTCCTGCAGAAAGGTCCTCTCCAGCCACTGGCATTGGATGAATATTCTCCTCGGCTATTGGGGAATTCTCAAGCAGACTTTTTTTCAGCAGAGTTAGGTTGCGGTCCGGGTCTCCCTCCGGAGCCACTCGCTCATCCACCTGGATTACGTGCGTATATTCCCAAGGGACATCTTGTCCTGCCAAGGAGCGCAGCATCTTCCCCGGTGTGTGACCACCGCTGACAGCCAGTATGAATCGTCCGCGCTCTTCGACAGCCGCCCTGGCTTCCCCTGCTATAGTCGAGGCCGCCACCGCCGCAACCGAATCTTCATCTGGAAAGACCTTAACTAACACCGACAATCATCCCTTTTTGACTTACGGACTAGTCCAGCCTTATACGATCATCAGAGCATCAACTATTACTTATCATGGCTTCAACGGCTTCTCTAGATGGCCACCAAATTCGTAGCGCATTGCGGACATCAATTTTTCAGCAAACTCCGCTTCCCCGCGTGAACTAAATCTCTGGTAAAGCGCCGCTGCAAGGACTGGAACCGGTACAGCCTCGTCGATAGCCGCCTTTATCGTCCAACGGCCCTCGCCTGAGTCCGATACCCGTCCAGAAAATCCGGATAGATCCGGGTTATTCAACAGGGCTGTCGCGGTCAGGTCCAGTAACCATGATGAGATCACACTCCCACGTCGCCAGACTTCCGCTATGTCCCCAAGGTTGAGGTCGTATTGATACTCTTCAGGATTACGCAATGGGGTTGTCTCAGCGTCCTCGGTTTGCGGACGCCTGCCCACATTGGCATTCCGCAGGATGTTGAGTCCTTCAGCGTATGCGGCCATCATGCCATACTCAATTCCGTTGTGGACCATTTTAACAAAATGCCCTGATCCGTTTGGCCCACAATGGAGATAACCGGATTCAGCAGTTCCTTCTATTTTGTCTCGTCCTGGAAGACGTGGCGCAGCGCTCACTCCTGGGGCAAGAGCAGAAAAGATTGGATCGAGGCGTTTTACCACTTCTTTCTCGCCACCAATCATCAGACAGTATCCTCTTTCCAATCCCCATGCACCGCCACTTGTTCCACAGTCAACGTAATGAATTCCGTGTTCTTTAAGTTCTTTGGCGTGTCGGATATCGTCAACATAATAGGAATTACCGCCATCAACGATGACATCTCCCCTCTGCATGACGCTGGAGAGGTTTATTAATGTTTGATCGACCACCGCAGCGGGAACCATCATCCAGACCAATCTTGGAGATTCGAGTTTCGCCGCCATCTCTTCTATAGACTTAGCGGCAAACGCTCCTGTCTCATTTGCGAAAGCTTCCCTGGTTTTTGCTGTAGCGGAGTAGGCTATCATTTCGTGGCCCGTGCTCATCAATCGACGAGACATGTTTCCGCCCATTCTTCCAAGGCCGATCATTCCGAGTTTCATGGTAGAATCCTTTTTGCGCTACAAATCAAGGCGCAGAGCGTCTTAGTGGTTTGAAATAATCCCATAAAGTCCCACAGTTTCTACAAGACTGTAACATCGAAGACAGCGTTTTCCAAATCGATACGGTAGCCTGTTTTCAACTTTTAAGGTATGAGACGAATTTAATGAAAATGACGGCCCCTTGACGGTAAACCCTATATCTATTAATTAATTACTATAATATGTCATGGCAATTCAGTCACATTGAACTCACCAGCGAGGTCTTAAAATGAACAAAGTTATGATTGAGCCGGCTAATTATGAAAATATACATCTGGCCGTTGAAAAGGCCTTTGAGATATTCCCTCAAATTTTGTCCGGCAAGAAAGTGCTTTTAAAACCTAATGTACTCCGTTCCTCGGAGGCGAAAGAAGCGATCGCCACAAATCCGGCCATGGTCCGCGCAGTTGTGAACAAAGTAGAGTCTATGGGACCCTCGTCAATTGTTGTTGGGGACAATCCTGGCCTGTTCAGCTATGGAGCCAACGAAGAAAGTTTCGAAAGAACGGGGCTAACAGAAGCCGCCAAAGGCTACTACCGCAATATTGGGAACGATTCGATTAAAATGGACTTCAATCCGGATTTCATGTCCTCGGTTAGCGTTTCCCGGGCCGTCATGGAAGCGGATATAGTAATTAGCCTGCCCAAATTCAAAACTCATGGTCTGACAGTGATGACAGGAGCAATCAAGAACAGTTACGGCATCTTACCAGGCGCTCAGAAAGCCGCTCTCCACAGAGCGGCAGGGAACCCGTATAGATTTCATGAAGTTGTAACCGAAGTATTTCGTTTAAGGCCACCGGATCTGTTCATAGTAGACGCTGTAATAGGCATGGAAGGAAATGGTCCCGCAGGCACTGACCTTAGGAATATTGGCCTCGTCCTTGCGTCGGACAACGCTGTCGCACTGGACGCTATAATCGCCACTATGATGGGCTGCGATCCTGCAAAGCTTCGATTTCTTCAAAAGGCCCAGGAACTTGGATTGGGGAGCTATGACTTAGAAAACATTCAAGTGATAGGAAAGCTAAAACGAATAGATGATTTCAAACTGCCGCCTCTCGGTGGTGAAGCGCTCTTCAACAATGAAAACATACAAAACATCATGCGAAGCCGGACGATGCTTCGACCTCAAGCTGACCCTGATCTATGCACAGGATGTGGAACTTGTGTCGAACAATGCCCCGTCTCGGCTTTGTCCATGCGCGACCAGATTCCCGAAGTCGATCCTGAAAAATGTATAACATGCTTTTGCTGCCAGGAAATTTGCCCTGAACAAGCGATGTCCCTGAAATAGTCGTTTTGATGTTAACCCGACAATATTTCACCACAGGCCACTTGGTTACGTAAATAGAAAGGAATGAAACATGCACGTTCCAATGTCACCCGTCAGAATATTGCGTCGAGCTGTGAAATTATATCCAAACAAGATAGCTATTGTGGATGGCTGCCTGAGCTTTACGTATCTTGAACTTGAGGATCGCGTTAACAGAGTGACACACACACTGGCCGACTTGGGGGTATCCCAGCGGGGCCGATTAGCGGTATTGGATTACAACACTCATCGCTATATGGAACTGTACTTTGGAATGGCCCAGTCTGGCCGGGCGCTACTCCCGTTAAATACCCGCCTGTCCGTGGATGAATATATATACATACTCAATGACGCCGAGGCTGAAGTCCTTTTGTTCCATGCCGACTACAAACCTGTTGTGGAGAAGGTTCGTCAGGCTGCAAAAACAGTGAAAACATTTGTCATCTGCGATGGGCAAGCCGATGAACCGTGGATTTCCTATTCGTACGAAGACATTCTTGCCAAGGCGTCTAACGACACCGTTAGTTATGAACCGCCGGATGAGAATGACATGCTGAATCTTTACTATACAAGCGGCACAACTGGCCGTCCCAAAGGGGTAGTCCTAACTCACCGGAATATTTATGCTAACGCTCTGACAACGATCATATCCTTTAAGCTTGAAGATGCTACGGTCTGGTATCATATAGCTCCCTTATTCCATTTGGCTGATGCGTTTTTTGCTTGGTCAGTTACCTTTCAGGGCGGCAAACACGTGATGCAGCGTCAGTTCAATCCTAAAGCCGTACTGGATACTATCGGGAAAGAACGGATAACATCATGTATGATGGTTCCCACGATGATCAATTTCATTCTCAATGAACCTGATCTCAATAAATACGACTTATCCTCGCTCAAATGGATCATGGTGGGAGGGGCGCCCATGTCACCGGCAAATGCTCAAAGGATGATGAAACATTTAGGCTGCAAGTACATTTCCGGGTACGGATTAACTGAAACCTGCCCCCTTTTGACTGTCGGAAACATTAAGGACACGTTGGAAAAGGAACCTGACGAAGTTAAAATCAATTATCTTACGAGAACGGGCCTTGAAGTAGTTGGAGTTGATCTTAAAGTCGTTGACTTTGACGGGAAAGATGTGCCGTGGGATGGCAAGACGGTCGGCGAAATACTCGCCAGGGGCGACAACGTTATGAAAAGCTACTGGAACATCCCATCAGAAACCGACAAGGCCATTCGTGATGGGTATTTTCATACCGGTGATCTCGCCAATGTCGATTCCGAAGGCTACATCCTTATTGTTGACAGGGCAAAGGATATCATAATTAGTGGAGGAGAAAATATTGCGTCGGTCGAGATTGAGAACGTCGTTTACTCACACCCTGATGTGCTAGAATGCGCGGTAATTTCGTTCCCGGATGATAAATGGGGAGAAGTCCCAAAATTGCTCGTAGTTCTGAAGGCCAGGAAGGAACTTAGCACAGAAGAACTTACAAGATACTGCAAAGAACGTCTCGCTCAGTTTAAAGTCCCAAGGCACATCGAATTCGTTTCGGAACTCCCTAAAACTGGCTCTGGAAAAATCCTAAAGGGAGAGCTGAGGAAGGTTTATGGTGGAAAGATTTAAATTTGGGTTCGTTAATTAGTTTGAGGGCGGTCTTTTACACAGGAGGTTTTGAGTCGACGTTCAAAACGGTCTTGAGTTTGCCAAATTTTTTATTGATTCCCAAAAAAAAGTTTGACCCCTGCAAAATACAGAGTTAGGCTAAAATACAGTTTTTGATATTTTTGAGCCAATTAATTCCTCCGGCAACGAGGAAGCGCGACGCCTGACGATCTTTGAGACTGCCAAGTAGCCGCCTCCCTATTCTATATATAGTATAGGCGTATATATGTTTCGGTCTTGATGGCTTTTTTCTGTTAGATGGAGGCTGTCAGATGAAAACGGCGGAATTGGACTTGTGGTTGTCATTTTGGAAACCACTGAGTGGGGTGTATCGGCTGCGTTGGCTCCGACTTGCTGTGGCGGGCTTACACTTTCAAGTTGACGCTGTAAGCTTTGTCCATGATCACATCTTTGACTCTACTGGGTTATTACTTCGCAAAGCAATTAGACGATATGCCCAAGACGGGCAGCGGGCGCTCGACCTTGGTACTGGCCACTTGGGCCTGCTTGCTATCTACTGCGCGCGTACTCACAATCTAAGAGTAATTGCTGTCGATGTGAATGAAGAATTCCTGGAAAACGCCAGGATAGTGGCCGAAGCAAGCAACGCCTCGGGAATAGAGTTTCGAAAGAGCAACTGGTTTTCCAACGTTGACGGCATATTCGACGTAATCTTTAGTAATGCTCCATATGTCCCTACGGATATAGGAGCGGTCAGTCACTACTCTCAATATCATCCGGAGATATGGGACGGGGGGAATGATGGGTTGGATTGCGAGCGGGTTATTCTAAACAACGCTGGCCATTTCCTGACACCCAAAGGAGTCCTGTTGATGGGCATCGACACCGATTATGTACCCAGAACGGCTACTATCAATCTTGTCCAAAACACAGAGGACCTCGAACTTAAAAACATTATTAAGTCGTGGGTCTCAAAGAGCGAAGTCTATGTCATCGGTCACAGACCCCATTGTTAATCGTACATGATACATTCGTCGGGACTTTGCACTGCGGCAGAGTCCCGACGCAAATTTGCGAAGCAGCCTTATCCGAATAGTTTTAACAGACTCAAAGTTCTATTTTTGCGCCCAGGACTTCAATGAACTTAGCCAGCCAATCAGGGTGCGCCGGCCAGGCAGGAGCTGTTACCAGTTTACCGTCCATGTGGGCTTTGTCCATAGGAATGTCTACCCATTTGCCGCCGGCGCAGTTGACGTCAGGACCTACCGCAGGATAGGAGGAGCAACTCTTCCCGGCTAGTATTCCAGCCGCCGCAAGGACTTGCGCTCCGTGACAAATAGCTGCGATTGGCTTGTTTTCCTTTGCAAAATGACGAACCACGTCCAGCGCTCCCTGATTCAACCTGATGTACTCTGGAGCGCGACCGCCTGGGATTACCAATGCGTCATAATCGTTTACTTTAATTTCCGCGAATGTGGCATTTAGAGTAAAATTGTGACCACGTTTTTCACTGTAAGTCTGGTCTCCTTCAAAGTCATGGATCGCTGTTCTTACTATGTCTCCAGCCTTTTTATCCGGGCAAACAGCATGAACCGTGTACCCCAGCATTAGCAACGCTTGAAAAGGTACCATTACCTCGTAGTCCTCCACGTAGTCCCCGACTAACATCAAAATTTTCTTTGTTCCCATGAGTTACCTCCTGATAGTAGTTTGTGGTCACGTCGCCCGAGGTCAGCCTGATTATGGACCGAATTGGCTGAGAATCCAAACAAGTTAAAAATGCAGATCAAAGACGTATGATTAAGATCAATTCAATTTCACTTTTTTAGTCTCTGTTCGATGTTCACAGCATCCTGCTCCGACGACGCTCTGAACATATGATATTTTTCCTGAGGCGCCGTTTTGAATCTAATAAGACTTCCCGTCCTGCTAAGTTCGAGAATAGAATTCTTCTGAAGACGGGAAGAGTAAGGAGAAGAACCGAAATACTTTGTCAAAAGTGTGGCTACCGTCACCGTCAATATTAACCCAATCAAGACAGCGCCCACCATTTTGATATGTCCTATTCCATCCGCTGAAAAAGAAAATAGTTTCGAGCACAGAACCACTATGACATTACCCACCATCATAGCTGACAACAACCATAGCAGGACCTTGAAAAAGATTGCCGTGTGTTGCCTGCCGGATAAATCAACTGATTCTTCTTCAATAACTATTTTGCCCTTTCCAGAAAGCCCCTGACTATCCCTACCCCATCGTCCTCCGAATATAACTGCGTATTCCAATCGGTCCTCCCGATATTTTAAACGTATCGCCAGGCTTATTGCCGAAAAGAGCCTTTCACCTTCGATGATTCTGCCAAAGCTCCCGGCGCAAGTCCTTGTAAGGCATCGCAAACATTTAGTCGTAATGTAAAGTCAAAATACAAAAGTTCACGGTCTTTTGTGTTCTTTTCATCTTATAGGCCAACATTACATGCCTATGAGCAGTTTAATCAACAAATTAGATAGACCGTGAACTCTGTTATGATTAATCATTCATTTTATTCATAGTTCAGCATCCACATCCGCATCCAGAACCACGAAAGAATTCCTCCTCGAACGCCCTGTCTCTCGCCTCCCCTAGCTCTTCTTCAATGTCGGCGAGCATACCGGGATAATATTTTACACAGTCTTGACCTTCTTGTTCAGATCCACAGAAAACAAGGCAGCCACAGGGTTCCAGTTTGTTCGCTTCAAAGTTTTCCATTTTACTGCCTCCTATGTCTAATATTCACATTTTTTCCCATCAATAACGATGCGAGTTCCCGTTTTTTGATTCAAAGCGTGTTTTCCATGTTGAGTATATCCTTGCTGGTTATGTTATATTGTAAACGTGATCCCGGTTGAACTGGTGCCCATGGATTGGATATGAAGATTTATTCATCGTATTTGGATTCTCTAGACGGCAAACAGGAGAACCTTATCAGGCTTCTCAGGACTTGGGCCGATATTAATACAGGAAGTCGGAACATAGAAGGCCTGGCAAAATTTCGATTACTTATCGAAGAGGCCTTTCATGCCTTACCTGCAACAGTGGAAACTATTCCTCTAGCCCCACAAGAAATTTTACGTCCCGAAGGTAGACAGCTTTTGCCTCTTGGCAACGCTGTTTCCATCAGAAAAAAATTAGACGCTTCTGTTAGGGTATTGCTGTCAATACATTATGATACAGTTTACGCTCTTGATCATCCATTTCAGAGATGTGAAGACATAAAGCAGAACACCTTGAAGGGGCCAGGCGTGGCGGACGCGAAAGGCGGTCTGCTGATCTTGTTTTATGCTCTGAAGCTGTTTGAAGGAAGTCCATGGGCGAATCGTCTTGCTTGGGAAGCCCTTATAGTGCCAGACGAAGAAATTGGATCTATCGGATCTATGCCCCTGCTCGTGGAGGCGGCAAAAAGGAATGACCTCGCTCTGGTCTTTGAACCCGCCTTGCCGGATGGCTCTTTAGTCGGATCACGCAACGGTTCCGGTGTATATTCCGCCATAGTGAGGGGAAGGGCTGCCCACGCAGGGCGAGACCCCGAAAAAGGGCGCAACGCTATTCATATGATGTCAAATTTCATTGTAAAAATGCAGGAAGCCTTCTCGCCGCATTCAGGAATCACGCTCAACGTTGGCGAAGTAAGCGGAGGAGGCGCTGTTAATGTCGTGCCTGATTTGGCTTACTTTAGGTTTAACGTTCGTACACGAAAAGCAGACGACCAGGCAATTGTGAATAGAGTCATAGAAGACCTCAAATCTGATCTGAATCGTGTGGAAGGATTTGAGATCGAGCTTAACGTTGATTCCTCCAGGCCCCCGAAGGTATTGGATCAAGAGACCATAAAAGTTCTGAATTATTTTGCCAGTTGTGGGCACGACTTGGGAATCCAAATACAATGGGGACACAGTGGCGGCGCTAGCGACACCAATATTATCGGGTCCGTTCGCATACCTGCAGTAGATGGTCTTGGAATCCGAGGTGGAAGTCTTCACAGTCCTGATGAATATGTTTTGTTGGATAGTCTATCAGAACGTATAAATCTTACGGCTTTGTTTTTGATGAAACTGGCCGCCGGTGATTTCAATTAATCATTATAATCCGTATAATTAATCATAAAAACGAAAATCGCTTAATCTACCTCTGTGAAGAAGCTGGAGGCGTCCAGAATGTTAATTATTCGTCCTGTAGCTGAGTCTGACGTAGATGATCTGGTCGAATTGGCTAGCATGGCAAGTTTTGGGTTAACCTCCTTGCCAGGAGACCGCGAGCTTCTTGCAGACAGGATAGCGATATCAAGCCGTAATTTTCAAACTGAACATAGAAAACCCGAGGGAGAACTCTATATCTTTGTTATGGAAGACCTGGACACCACCAAATTGGTGGGAACAAGTCTCATAGTTTCAAAAGTCGGAGGATTCGACCCGTTTTACACTTTTCGCATTGAGTCATGTTTACATGAATCGGAACACTTGAATATACGAAAAGAAGTTTCTTTCCTACGCCTAATCAAGGAACACAGTGGCCCTACAGAAATAGGCGGACTGTTTCTTGCGCCCGCATATCGGAAACACGGCGTCAGTCGATTGATGTCGCTGTTCAGGTTTCTTTATATGGCGGATCGGCACCGACAGTTTGAATCTGTAGTGATTGCCGAAATGAGGGGCGTGGCCGATGAAGCAGGCCATTCACCATTTTGGGAAGCATTAGGGCGTCATTTCTTCGACATGAATTATCCCAAAGCGGATTATCTGAGCCTTACAGACAAACGATTTATAGCGGAACTCATGCCCCGCTCTCCGGTTTACATTTGTTTGCTTCCAAAAGAAGCGCAGGAAGTCATCGGTAAAGTTCATCAAAATACCATACCTGCTCTAAGGATGCTTCAGGATGAAGGATTCAAGTATAACCATATGGTTGACATTTTTGACGCCGGACCTACGCTAACTTGCCGGCTGGATGATATCAGGATAATTAAAGAGAGTGCTCGAGCTGAGGTGGTAAACATAACGTCTTCTCCGATTCAATCCACCTTTTACGTTATTACTAATTTGGGCAAGGAGTTTCGCTCGTGCATGGGAACTGTGGCCGTGAATCCTTCCGGAGGAGTATCTATTGAGCTTGGTGTAGCTAAGGCGCTGCAACTCAGGGTTGGAGACACAATACGTTTCGGTCCCTTACGGTCAGCCGATTCATCGAGATAGAAAAACTTGGGATATAAAACCGCCCTCCCTTCAAAGGGTCGAGGAGGTCCTTTCATGATGGGCAAAGGCCATTTCATAAACAATATATGGACCGAAGGAAACGGGACTGTCCTGCGTTCAAACAATCCAGCCACTGGCGATATAATATGGCAGGGGCGGGCCGCAACCGTTGACGAAATTGACCATGCAGTGGCCGCTGCAGACATGGCCTTTGCAGGCTGGGCGGGTCTAAATCTTCGAGACCGGATAAATTATCTGCTGGCTTTTCAAGATCAACTCTCCATGCGCCGTGAACATATGGTTGAGTTGATTTCTATGGAGACAGGTAAACCAAAGTGGGAGGCAATTACTGAAGTTCAATCAATGATTGCGAAAGTAGGTATTACTGTTGAGGCCTACGACAACCGCTGCGGAACCATTAAAGAAACACACTCCGACATAACCGGTGTCACATCCTACAAACCACTCGGGGTTGTGGCTGTTCTAGGACCATTTAACATGCCAGGACATCTTCCTAATGGTCATATTGTACCGGCAGTATTGGCAGGGAACACTGTTGTGTTCAAACCAAGTAGTCAAACCCCATTGGTGGCTCAGTTTATGATCGAATTGTGGGGAAAAATCGGAATTCCTCGCGGCGTCATCAACCTTGTCCAGGGAGGATCAGCTACGGGCAAGCTCCTTTCAGAGCATCCCCGATTGAATGGGCTTTTTTTCACAGGAAGTGAAGTCATAGGGAAGGCTCTTCATAGAGAGTTTGGCGGCCATCCAGAGAAGATGCTCGTACTGGAAATGGGGGGAAACAATCCTCTCGTTGTACACAAGGTCGCAAATCATCAAGCCGCCGCATACTTAACTATAGTCTCCTCTTTCATCACAGCGGGACAACGATGTTCCTGCGCCAGGAGATTAATTGTTCCCAGCGGGACCGATGGAGACGATTTTGTGGATTGTCTTGTTGAAACAGTGCGAAAAATCAAGGTTGGAAAGTATACTGAGTTCCCCGAACCCTTTATGGGGCCTGTCATATCGGTCCAATCCGCAGACAGCTTACTTGCGGCTCAGCAAAGGTTTCTCAAATGGGGAGGCAAGGCGCTGATTGAAACTCAACATCTAGGAGAAACCGGATCCATGTTGTCTCCAGGAATAATAGACGTTACTTCAGTCGAAAACAGTGAGGACAAAGAACTTTTCGGACCACTGTTACAACTGGTTCGAGTTCCAGATCTCAATTCGGCGGTGAACGAGGCCAATAATTCCCGTTTTGGTCTTACAGCGGGGTTATTGTGTGATGATTTTGGTTATTATAAAGAATTTCGGCGTAAAATTAGGGCCGGAGTAATCAACTGGAATAGACCTACCACAGGGGCAAGTTCCAGCATGCCATTTGGCGGAACGGGCGCTAGTGGAAACTACCGTCCAGGTGGCTATTTTGCAATAGACCACTGTGTATATCCGGTAGCTTCAATGGAGACCCAGAGTGTCATGGTACCGGACGCTGTTTTCCCCGGACTCCAATCTTGATCAAGCCTGTTAGGAACCGACCTGAGCGATTATGGACGAGCACATGCCAGACGCTTATGAGATAAATTTCGACGGGATTGCCGGTCCAACACACAATTACGGAGGATTGGCTTATGGAAACATCGCTTCCATGAAAAGCAGATCATCCACGTCCAACCCTAGAGAGGCATTGTTCCAATGTCTCGAAAAAATGAATATCTTAACTTCGCTCGGGCTTACACAAGCACTGTTGCCTCCTCAGGAGCGCCCGGACTTCAGGGCCCTCCGTCGATTGGGTTATTCCGGCAGTGAACAGAAGATATTGGATGAAGTGGCCAGGGACAACCTACAACTTCTTGCCGGTTGTTATAGTTCGTCAAACATGTGGGCCGCAAATGCCGCAACGGTATCACCCAGGGCAGACACCAGTGATGGAAGGACCCATTTCACACCGGCAAATCTTCTCAATCTTTTCCACCGCTCTATTGAAACTCCATTCACCAGTCGGATTCTCCAGCGCATTTTCAACAACGAGTCCAAATTTGCCCATCACATGCCTTTGCCCGAAAGTTTGAACTACTCTGACGAAGGAGCGGCCAATCATACACGTTTCTGCTCATCCTACGGAGAGACTGGTATTGAATTCTTCGTTTATGGTAGGAAAGATTTTACGGACGACCATGGTCGGTCCTTGATCTTTCCGGCCCGTCAAACATTTGAAGCGTCTATCGCAGTGGCTAGGCTCCATAAGCTCGATCCCGAAAAAACAGTCTTTGCAAGACAGAATCCAGAGGCAATTGACGCAGGGGTATTTCACAACGACGTTATCTCCGTAGGAAATAAGAATGTTCTCTTCTTTCACTCTCAGGCCTTCTGTAATTCCGACTCGGTTATTTTTGAACTCAAGGAAAAATTCGCTCGAAATTGTGACGACGTTTTGGTCACTATTGAAGTCAGGCCGGAACAGATATCGTTGACAGAGGCCGTGGAAGCGTACTTGTTTAACAGCCAACTCGTGTCGATGCCGGACGGAACCGGCTGCCTTGTTGCCCCTGCTGAATGTGGCGAAAACCGACGAGCTAAGGAAGTTCTTGATATGGTTGTTTCTCAAGACAATCCTGTTGAGCAACTTTTGTTTGTGGACGTCAAGGAAAGCATGAAAAACGGGGGAGGACCCGCTTGCCTAAGACTCAGAGTAGTACTAACCGATGAGGAATTGTCCCTCACACACCAAGGGATATTCTTTTCAAAAGAACTGTACCAGGAAATTGTCCAGTGGGGGGCGCTCCATTACCGCGATCGGCTTCACCCTGAAGACCTCCGAGATCCACAGATTCTTTATGAAAGTCGTTACGCCCTCGACTCGCTTGCACAAATCCTCGGACTAGGATCGATCTACGATTTTCAACAACCATAAATGCTGTTATTGAAGAACAATTGCTGGCCAATAGGCAAATCTTTCGTCAATGCCACATTTTCGTTGACTCTTAGGAGCTGCTCAGAAATAATCCGCGTTGACAGATTTTTGTCCACACAGTTTTATAGGAGGAGCGGAACGTGTCCACGATCAGGTTATCCATCGGCGTAATCTTTTTTCTAGCGGTCGCATTCGTATTATTGGTGGGGCCGGTTCCCGGCCATTGCAAATCAGTTGAACTAACATATTCGATTTTCTTTCCAGCCACTCACGGTCACACGTTGCTGGCAACGGAATGGGCTAAAGAAGTTGAGAAAAGGACCAATGGCGCGGTTAAAATCAGTATGTACCCGGGGGCGACACTGACTCCAGCGGACCAGTGCTACGATGGAGTTGTCACCGGCATATCTGATATCGGCATGTCGGTTCTGAGCTATGCAAAGGGCAGGTTCCCACTGACTGAAGTCATAGATCTTCCTCTCGGCTATAAGAGCGGGCTCCAGGCTACACGCCTGGTTAACGCATATTACGAGAAGTTCAAGCCAAAGGAACTCGCTGACACTAAAATTATGTATCTTCACGCCCATGGACCGGGAATTTTTCATACCAAGAAGCCGGTTAAAACTATGGAAGAGCTCAAGGGCATGAAAATTCGAGGAACCGGAACAAGCATCAAAGTCGTTGAAGCGCTGGGCGCAACGCCGGTCGCCATGCCCCAGCCCGAGACTTACGATGCGCTACAAAAAGGGGTCGTGGACGGTTTGGTTTCTCCGATTGAAACACTTAAAGGATGGAAATTCGCCGAGGTTATCAAGTCGACTACCGAGAATTTCGGTTCGGCGTACACTCTGGCATTCTTCGTAGCAATTAACAAAAAGAAATGGGACTCCCTGCCACCCGATGTTCAGAAAGAAATCGAGAAAATCAATGCTGAGTGGATAGACAAAACGGGGAATGCTTGGGATAAAATGGACAAGGAAGGCAAGGAATTTACACTAGCCAGAGGTAATCAGGTTATCCAGCTTTCCAAGGAAGAGGACGAGCGCTGGGCTAACGCTTGCAAGCCCCTTCTAATGAAGTATGTCGAGACAACAAAGACCAAAGGTCTACCAGGTCAGGATGCTCTGGATTTTTGCCTGAAATGGATGAAGGAAAACCCTTGATATATGGCCAAAAACTGGACCCTAAATGTGTTGTGTTGGCGAAGTCTTTTTGCGATAGACGAATAATATTAGCCGTACAACCTAAGTGGCTGAGGATCAAAGTGAATTTTGGGCTTGGTCCTAGGCCGCAATAGCGGTTTTGTGGGGTGACTGTGACTTCTCTGTCCTCAATGGTAAGAACTATTGCCAGATCAATGTACGTGATAGCAGGTGTGGCGCTGACCTTAAGCATGCTGCTAACAGTTAGCGACGTAATACTGCGAACCCTAAAGCATCCAATAACAGGAACATTCGAGCTTGTAGGACTTTTGGGAGCGGTGGTTATCGGTTTCTCCCTTCCCGAAACATCACGGGTACGAGGTCATGTTATAATGCATTTCCTCACGGAGCGTCTGCCGGATGGAGTTAAGAAGGGTTTACATGTTCTGACCAGGATTCTCGCTATCGGGACTTTTGCCATAATAGCCTGGAATCTTGTGGCATTGGGTGACACATTTAGACAAACCGGCGAAACAACCCCTACATTGCAGCTTCCATTTTATCCAATCTGCTATGGCATAGCCGCGTGCTGTTTTGTGGAATGCCTCGTGCTCCTAGTGGAGATCTTCAACAGGGAGGAAAAACGGGCATGAGTCTTCTAACTTTGGCGGCGCTCATAGTCGCATTGCTGTTTCTGTTCTTTCTGCTGGGACTCGAAATTGGGTTTTCAATGGCTCTCGCCGGGTTCATCGGTTTCGCTCTGGTTCGTGGGTTTGACGCTGCGATGAGCCTCGTAGCTAAAGATTTCTACAGCGTTTTTTCCTCCTATGGTTTTACGGTTATTCCCATGTTTGTCCTTATGGGCCAGGTCGGGTCAAGCGGAGGAGTGGCTCGGAACCTGTACGACGCGACGTACAGATTCATGGGGCATATTCCTGGTGGTCTCGCTATAGGTACAATTGCAGCAGCCACGGCTTTCAAGGCCATATGCGGATCCGCTCCAGCTACAGCGGCTACGTTCGCCACAATTGCAGTCCCGGAAATGGACAGGTACAAGTATGACAGGAAGCTATCATGTGGAACAGTAGCCACTGTGGGCACGTTAGGCATCATTATCCCTCCAAGTGTGGTACTCATCGTTTATGGTATACTTACCGAAACATCGATTGGCAAACTTTTCCTGGCAGGCATTATCCCTGGACTTATGGTGGCCATTTCCTTTCTGATCACGGTAGTTGCGTGGTGCACATATAACCCTGCTCTCGGTCCAAAAGGTGAAAGATCTACATGGAAACAACGGATAGCCTCCTTACCTCCTATCATATGGGTGTTTGTCATATTTGCCCTGGTAGTCGGCGGTCTCATGCAGGGGTTTTTCACTCCAACTGAGGCGGGAAGTGTTGGGACTTTCGCTGTCCTTATATTGACCCTTTTCCAAAAAGAAATGACCATAAAGGGATTCATAAAAGCAATAACGGGGACCCTGAGAATCGCGTGCATGGTCTTGACGCTCATAGCAGGCGCAACTATTCTAGGACATTTCTTCGCTGTTACCAGAACACCGTACATGGTCGCCGAGTGGTTGACTCACCTCAATGTTGATCGCAGCGTAATCATACTCATAATAATCGCTGTTTACCTCATCGGGGGTTCTTTTATAGAGCATCTTGCTTTCCTGATTCTGGCTACACCAATATTTTTACCGGTTGTTCTCAAACTTGGCTACGATCCAGTCTGGTTTGGTGTAATCGTAGGAGTTGTCACAATGATCGGAGTCATTCTTCCCCCAATGGGAATTAATGTCTTCGTGGTGTCTGGGGTTACGGGCGAGTCGACGGCGACAGTTTACCGGGGCAGTTACCCGTATATAATCGGTATGAGTATATGCCTTTTAATTCTTTTGTATTTTCCACAGATCTCGCTGTGGCTGCCTAATCTTTTCATAAGTTAGCAGTGATAAGTGTTGGACCACAAATTTCTTGACAGAGTTCTCGGCGGATAGTAAATGTAACCCTTATGAGGATTTACAATAATGATTAATGGGTTCCAGATTAGCGCTGTCAATCTATTCTTTGGGTTTTACTATTTTGTGCCCCCTGGAGGGTAAGACGCGCTCCTGCGATTAACAGGCTGGATCTAACATAACCAAAAGATGCGGAGCAAACGTTCCGCATCTTTTTTTTTGGGAGGAACCGATGGTCGTCGTAATGAAAAAAAATGCCAATGAAAACCAAATCTCCAGAGTCCTATTTAAAATAGAGGCGCTGGGGTCAAAAACCCACCTTTCCAGAGGGAACATCCGAACCATAATTGGCGTTGTCGGAGACAACAGCAACATCGAACCTGGCGTCTTCGAATCCCTGGATGGCGTTGAACGTGTAGTTCCCTTACTTGGCCCTTTCAAACTTGCCAGTCGCGATTTCAGAAAAGAAAATTCTGTCTTTTCCATAGATGGTTCACAAATCGGCGGTAAGAAAATCATTCTCATTGCCGGTCCTTGTGCTGTGGAAAGTAGAGAGCAACTTATTGAATCAGCGTTAGCTGTCAAGAAATCGGGAGCAGTCGCCCTTCGGGGCGGCGCTTTTAAGCCTAGAACTTCTCCTTACAGCTTCCAGGGGCTTGGAGAGGAAGGGCTGAAAATCCTTGCCGAGGCGAGAGACATGGTCGGACTTGCTATTGTAACCGAGGTTGTCTCTCCTGAACAGGTTTCTCTGGTCGCTCAATATGCCGATGTTCTCCAAATCGGGGCTAGAAATATGCAAAACTATGCGTTGCTTAATGCTGTTGGGGAGTCACACAAGCCTGTGCTGCTAAAAAGGGGACTCAGCAGCACAATCGAAGAATTCTTGAACGCTGCGGAATACATCCTGTCTCACAACAACCCCAGAGTAATATTGTGCGAACGCGGGATTAGAACTTTTGAAACTTACACCCGCAACACCCTGGACATAAACGCTATTCCGGTACTGAAATCTTTGAGCCATCTACCGGTTGTGGTTGACCCAAGCCATGGCACTGGTAAGCGCGAATACGTTGCAGCGGTGAGTCGTGCGGCAATAGCGGCTGGAGCTGATGGATTGATAGTTGAAGTTCATCCGGATCCTGAGAATGCGCTGTCTGACGGCGCACAGAGCCTAAGACCACAAGAGTTTGAGAATCTAATGGCCGAATTGCGGCCAGTCGCAGAAGCTGTAGGGCGATGCCTTTGAAGTGAAAAGCATAACCCAGTCGTCTTTCGGCAGAAGCTTTGTCCAAACCGCTCAGATAACTTATGCTAACTCTGCAGCGGCTAATATTTTTTTCCACGAAGGACTGCTAACAGGGTGAAAAGCTAAGTTGTTCATGTTAAAGTCCAATAGGTGTCGGACAGAGTCGCTTTTTAGTCTATGAAAACATTTGTCTTTCCGATATCATTCCATCCGAATCCAAGTGGCGCTTTCACTAAGCGCCGGCGTGACCTCTCATTGTGTTAAGTGATTTCTAAAACAGCGCATTAGCGACCGTTGAATTGCTCCGGTCGCTTCATCCGCTCCATGCGGGAAATACATTCTGTATGTCAAAGTCAAGGAGGTTTTTGTATGTCGAATAGTCAAACGCCTACAGGAAACCCGGGAGTAGTTGGATTAGCGGGATTCGGACTCACGACAATGCTCCTTCAGTTTCACAATGTGGGTTGGTGCGGCGTAGGCCCAGTAGTATCGCTGGCGTTTGTGTTTGGAGGACTTGCGCAGATGATAGCTGGTTTCCAGGAATTCAAATGCGGTAACAACTTTGGTTACAGCGCGTTTGTCGCTTATGGCTCCTTCTGGATTTCTCTTGGGATAATTTTTATGTTGAACTATTTCAATATTTACCACTCCGGGACCTCGGATGTCGGATGGTTTCTTGTTGGCTGGACACTTTACACGTTCATCATGTGGATTCCTGCCATGAAGATTCATGGCGCAATGGCAACTACTTTTACGCTATTGCTTGTCGGGTTCATATTACTGGACCTGGCTCACTTCGGTTATCCAGACATGACCAGGATCGCTGGCTTTGAACTCATGTTGTGTGCCCTTTCCGCTTGGTACATGATGGCTCATGTTATTTTTGCCCAGGTATTTGGGAGGAACGTGCTTCCGGTGGGCAAATCCTGGATCAACTGAGAATATCAATGAGGTTTAAGAAGGAATTTCTTAAAAGGAGTAAATCTGGAATAGAGCTAAGGAGGACGATATGAGAAAACTGTATGTCACAGCGGCGGTATTTGCGATTCTATGTTTTTCGATGGTAGCGGCGGCTCAACAGGCTGCTACCAAGGAAGAATGTGTCATTAAATGTCATGAAGCCGCAGCGCTGATAAACTCTAAAGGTTTGGATGAAGCCATAAAGCAAATCAGCGATCCTAAGGGTCCGTTCGTTTGGAAAGACAGCTATGTATTCTTGATGAATATGGATGGCAAGATGTTGGCCCACCCGATGCAGCCGGAACTTACCAAACTTCCTCACTGCCTCTTAATAACTGATCCAACAGATAAGGCGCTTTTTGTAAGTTTTGTAAATCTCGCTAAAACCGTCGGACACGGATGGGTCGAATACATGTGGCCCAGGCCTGGAAAGAAATCGCCGTCCAAGAAAATTACGTACATTTACAGGGTCCCGGGAAAGGACCTTTTTGTAGGCGCTGGCGTTTATGTCGGCGGAATGATGTATTGATTTAAATCTTTTTGTCCGTACGGTGTTATCGATTAATCTAAACAGGGCGCAAATTGGAGTTTGCGCTCTTGTAATTTTTTCTTGGCGGAACTGGGCCAGGGATATGGAATGTGTTATTAAATCTGATCGAGATAATCGTCCATGGTCGGAGAAACCAGGTCTTTGCTAAAAGGAACAGATTCCTCTGTCAGAGATACTATCATTCCTTTTTTTATATCAAATCGGTCAAAAAGTTTCCTGAATCGAGAGATGTTCAACCCCATTGCAAGGGATGGGGTTTTGTTGAGCTTTATTTCTACAGGTATAAGAGTCTGAAAGGATTCTTCGATCAGGAGATCCACTTCGAGGCTGTTGTTAGTGCGAATGAAATAGATGTTCGCTCTGCGACCCTTATGGAAAAACAGTTTGATCGTCTCCTATATAGAATAGTTTTCGAACAAGGCCTGCGCCATCGGACCATTTAACAAATGCTCCCGGTCTTTGATCCCCGCCAAGCAGCAAACCAGCCCAATATCGATAAAATACAATTTCGGAGCTTTTGTAACCCGTTTACCCAAATTGGAATAATACGGCGGTAGCAAGTAGATAATCCGGCCTGCCTCCAGGACGGACAACCAATTCTTGACGGTCGGAACGCTAACTCCAAGATCATTGGTAAATTGTGATAAGTTCAGGATCTGGGCGCATCGGCTCGCCAGAAGCTGCAGGAAGCGCTGAAAATCGCGAAGATTACCAATGTTGTAGAGACTTCGCACGTCCCGCTCAAGATAGGTTTGAACATAGGCGCCGAATCATGTGGCGGCGTCCATATCGGATTTGACCGTAAGTTCGGGGGAAGATCCTCGTAAAGCCGCGTGCGTAAAAGCTTCGAGAGTGGTAGGAAGCGGAATGGCCAATCGCTTCTCCCTCAATGAAAATGGAAGCAAATCCAGAATGGCGATCCTTCCGGCCAGGGAATCACTTAAATTCTTGAGCCTCTTGCAAAAGTCTTTTTTAAGAGGCTAAGCGATTGTAATAAATGAGCTTCACGGGCAGATCCGTGGTATAGTGTTTTTGGAAAAAGACTCTTTATCACAGGAGACGCCAGTGAAGCTGAGAAAGACAACATCATGGCTGATGGGAACGCTGCAACGGAGTTTATTTCCTAAATTGGAGGAATGTGGAATAGTCCTTTAACGGAAAAGGAGAAGCGGCTTGTGTCGATACTGGAGTTGGCGCAAGTTGAGTGGTCTGTTCCGAAAGGCTCAGACACACAGTGGCTTGGAAGAAAGCGTTGCGAGCGCGAATCGATAGCAAGATCATTTATCACGAAATCCGTTTACGGATATCCAACCACGAGAGCGCTGGTTGAGGCCCTTGAGACTACGCCGAGTTTACGTAGGATCTGTGGATTTGGAAAGGTTTCAGATATTCCTTCTGAGTCAACTTTTTCCAGGGCTGTTGCGGAATTTGCGCAAAGTGGTCTTTGCGATAATGTCCATGAGGCTTTGGTTAAACGATCTTTGAAATCGGAACTGATTGGCCACATATCACGAGACTCTACTGCGATAGAAGGCAGAGAGAAACCCGTGAAGAAGTTGTCAAAGCAAAAACCTCCCCGTAGAAAGAGAGGACGTCGAGCCAAGGGGGAAGGATCGGAGCCTAAAGAGGTAAAACGTCTGGAGCGGCAAGTTCATCAATCGGCCCAGGAAGCGTTGAGAGAGTTGCCGGTAGTCTGCGATTTAGGAGTGAAGAAGAATTCAAAGGGATACAAAGTTAAATGGATTGGTTACAAGCTTCATGCGGACGTAAATGATTACGGCCTACCGGTGAGCGTCGCGGTGACATCCGCGTCATTACACGACAGTCAGGTCGCCATCCCACTGATGAAGATGAGCAGTTCCAGAGTATCCTACTGCTAAGACGTGATGGATGAGGCATACGACACTGGACCGATTTACGACTTCAGCAGGAGTCTTTGTCATGCGCCTATAATAGACAAGAACTCTCGTGGCAAAGACGTTATTCCCATGGCTCCTCATGAGGCGTCCAGATATAAGGAAAGATCAGCGGTGGAGCGTTTCAACAGTCGGTTAAAAGAAGAATTTGGAGGATATAATGTCATGGCTCGAGGCGCATTAAAGGTAAAGGCCCATTTAATGTTTGGAGTGATCGCTATCTTTGCTGACCAATTGCTCAAATTAGTGACCTGATCCGTTACAAATGCGAACGGAGAAACGATGAACAGGAAAAGTGCGCCTAAAAACAGAGAAAACATGAATTAAACTCTTAAAAAGCGAAGAAACTATGGTCTTGGCCTCTAAGATTGCCCTAACAAGGCTCATCATAATCTTTAAGCTATAATTCTGAAGGAAGTTTTGCAAGAGGCTCTGTTGATTAGAGAAAACTGCTGGGAACCTGTAAACACATAGCTCCCTGTTTGATCCCTCTTGCTATCAATGTCCATTTTAATATAGGACATCAGGTGTGGGGCTTACTGAATATCATCAATAATTACCCTTTCGCCTGCAGTGGCAAGGAAAAGCCGGGGGTCCGAAGCTGCCCGCTCTCTGGCAACGGGGTCATCGAGAGACAAGTAATTATAATCCCGCAGGGTCTGAATCAGCAGCGTAGACTTTCCCGACTGCCTAGGACCTGAAATGACTACGCTGGGAAAGGTTTGCAGGCCTTTAAGGACTAATGGTTCAATTATGCGGTGTATGTAGTTCATCAAACATCAGTCGAGCCTTACATCCTAGTTGTCAATACACATTTAATGTGGCCCATTATAAGTGTATTGTCACTAGTGTCCCAACGTTTAAACAAGATAAGTCCTTAACTTATTGATTAAATGCTATAAAAACTACCTTATGTCATTAATCGACTTGAAATCTTTCCGGTCAAAAAGCCACCCTTGGAGAAAAATTCCTTGGGGGCTTAGTGGTGTATTTCGGAAAAGTCATCTTCTCTCAAGTGATGGAATTTCTTCCTCTCCATGTCTTTCGTCAGTGCGTGGATCGCTACAACGGCAACTACAAAGTCAAGGAGTTCACCTGTCTCGATCAGTATTACTCCATGGCCTTTGCCCAGATCACGTATCGGGAGAGTCTACGCGATATAGAAGCGTGCCTTCGGGCACAGCATGGCAAGCTCTACCACATGGGAGTCAGGGGGCCGGTTTCCCGAAATACCCTGGCAAACGCGAACAAGGTCAGGGACTGGCGCATCTATGCGGACCTTGCGCTCTCGCTGATTGCCACGGCCCGCAGGCTCTACAGCAAAGAAGCGTTTCTCGACGACCTGAACGAAACCGTTTACGCTCTGGACGCCACAACCATCGATTTATGCCTGTCCTTGTTCCCTTGGGCGCATTTCCGGAGGACGAAAGGAGCTATCAAGCTCCATACCCTGTTGGATCTGCGCGACAATATCCCGTCCTTCATCCACATCTCAGATGGAAAACTCCACGAGGTCAACACTCTGGATATCATTCCCATCGAGGCAGGCGCTTTCTATATCATGGACAGGGGCTACCTGGACTATGCCAGTCTCCATTGTCTTTCACAATCTGCGGCCTTCTTTGTAACCAGGGCCAAGTCCAACCTAAAATGCCGACGTGTATACTCTCATCCAGTCGATAGAAGCACGGGCCTGATATGCGATCAATCAGTCCTGCTCACTGTTCCAAAGTCCTCCGTGGACTATCCAGGCAAGCTGCGTTGGGTGAAATACTACGACTCAGATACCAAAAAGACCCCGGTCTTTCTAACGAACAACTTCACTTTACCGTCTTTGACCATCTGTATGCTATACCGGTGTCGTTGGCAGGTAGAGCTATTTTTCAAATGGATCAAACAAAATCTCCGAATAAAGACCTTTTACGACACATCGGAGAATGCCGTCAAGACTCAGATATGGATTGCTGTGTCGGTCTATGTGCTTGTGGCCATCATGCAAAAACAGCTAAATATTCGGGCCAGTCTCTACACAATTTTACAGGTGCTCAGCGTCTCTGCCTTCGAGAGAACGCTGCTTTTTCAACTAGTTGCACAACCCGACTACAAAAGCGAAAAGGCTGAAATCGATAACCAATTGGATCTATTTAACTAAACGTTGGGACACTAGTGTATTGTACCTTATGAAAGCCCCTCCTAATCCGCAAATTCCGTGGATGGATTCCACTTCAAATAGATTCATTAGGTTATGCTGACACTTGTAAATCGCTATTATCGCGACATGTCCTTCTTGAAAGATACGGGATGACTTAAATTGGTATGGCTATTTCAAACTCGCTGCATGGGGAACGATTCCCCGGTTGCGTCGGGACCCCGCTCCCTGGAGTTCAGATAGCTCTCATGGACGAAACCGGCGACCTAGTGGGACCTGGAGCTGCGGGTGGAATAGTGGTCCGTGGGCCAAACGTTTTCCTGGAATACTGGGGCAAACCAAATAAAACCCAAAAGACGTTCAGGGATGGATGGTTCCTCACTGGGGATGTGGCATTAGAGGAAAACGGGATTTACCGAATTCTCGGGCGAAGTAGCGTAGATATAATCAAGACGGGTGGTTACAAGGTGTCTGCTCTGGAAATTGAGGAAACCCTTTTAACGCATCCGGACATCAAGGAAGTCGCTGTAGTGGGTATCCCTGACCCGACCTGGGACGAGCGAGTTTGCGCTGCTGTTGTCATGCGCCCGGGGGCGAAGTTGGATCCGGATTCCCTTAGGGCATGGGGAAAGGAGCGGCTTGCCACATACAAGGTCCCCAAAGACGCGATAGCGATTGGCGAGTTGCCGAGAAACGCTATGGGAAAGGTGTCCAAGCCTGAGCTGAAAAAAATCATCGAGAGCAAATAGGGGTAGCCAGCCTTCTATTGCTTTGGAATTTGGGCAGTGATAAGAAATAATAAATCCGTATCAATGAACTAGACGTTAACAGTTGATGAATCCATGTTAGGGTTCATTTATTTTTGGGACTCCGCGTACTGGCGCTGAAATATTCAACCACGGCGCATGGGAATAGCGTTGATGAAAAGCAAAACTAAAGATTCTGAGAATAATGGAAATCTAGCCACGTTTACTGATGACAACGGGGCTTTTCTATCAAAAATCGCCCTACCTTTGGAGGTCCGAGTACACGGCCGTGGGGGCCAGGGTGGCGTAACATGCGCTAAACTCTGTGCATTGGTTTACTCGCGTTTAGGCCTATTCGCTCAAACTTTTGGAGACTATGGAATGGAACGGGCCGGAGCCCCGGTTCGAGCTTATACACGGATTGACCGCAACCCCATCAAGAACCGTAACAAAATCTACTCACCGGAGCACCTGTTAATTCTTGATCCATCTCTATTGGACCTAGGGGTCATGGATGGGGCGCTACCAGGATCTCTAGTCTTGCTTAACACTCACGAAAATCTTTCAGCTTTTGAACGACTGCATGAGCAGTTTCGGTTCGCAACTGTAAATGCCACCGAGATAGCTCGAAAACACCACATTGGCACCAGATCGGTTGTAATTGTTAACACCGCAATTGTCGGGGCATATGCCCGTGTAGTCGGTCTACCCATTGACCTGCTCAAAGAAACATATTCATCACTTGGATTGCATAACGATTTTGGAGCAGCCCGAGAAGCGTATGATTCAGTAATCTTAAGGGAGATTGTTAATCAACATAGTCTTTCCACATTACCATCGGGACCAATAAAGCGGTCATCTGTCGAAGTTATCCCTCTAACGGAACTCATTCGGGACATGCCTACACCATTGAAAACTGGGTCATGGAGGGCACAGACACCTTTTTATGTAACTCTCCAGTCGCCCTGCAACACCGCATGCCCAGCTGGAAATGATATTGTCGGATTTGTTCAAAAACTTGAAAACGAGGGCGTCGAGGCTGCCGCACAAGTTCTTTTAGCCACACAGCCGCTGCCATCCGTCTGCGGACGAGTTTGCCCGGCCCCTTGCATGGAATCGTGCAACCGAACCAGTCATGACGGGGCGGTCAACATTAGGGGTTTGGAACGATGGGTGGGCGATCACGCGGTGAATTATGCCTTCAATGTAAACAACTGCGCAAATCCGAAAAAAGTGGCTGTCGTCGGCGGAGGACCCGCCGGCATTTCTGCTGCATTTACCCTGGCAAGAGCTGGACACCATGTGGAGATTTATGAGAATCAGGATAAGCTCGGAGGAGTGTTGCGGAGCGGCATTCCCGTATACCGCCTTCCTCTGGAAGCCGTGGACCGGGACTTAGATCGTTTGCTGGCAATGGGCGTTCGTCAAATGCCCCAGGAATTCATTACACCTCGGCGAATAGAAGAACTAGCTCAAGAATACGACGCTGTAATTATTGCTACCGGTCAAAGCCAGGCGGTGGATCCCGGGATAATTGGGATGGATCTTGGCGGCGTTGAACAAGGACTAACCTTTCTCAATCGAGTTAAATTTGCAAGTCACGAAAATTTGAGAGGAACAGTAGCAGTGCTAGGCGGAGGGAACTCAGCCCTGGACTGCGCCGGAACGGCTATCCGTTGTGGCGCCGACAAGGTTGCAATCATATACCGGCGAGGAATGGCCGAGATGCCCGCCATAAAGGAAGAGATAGAGGATATTTTGGCCGAAGGAGTGGAACTGATCCTGTATCGACAACCTGTTAGAATTACGGGAAATGGCGTCGTGGATGGGATAGAGTTAGCTGAGGTCAAACTTGGAGACATCGACAAGAGTGGCCGCAAGCGTCCATTGATGACCAATAATTTGACCACGATTGCTTGTGACCACGTCTTGATTGCGGTAGGCCAGCGCTCGAATTTCAGCATTTTCCCATCCGACTGGACACTCAGAGAGCACCGAGCATACGTCGGCAAAAAGTGTCTGAATGTCTGGTTGGCAGGGGATTTAGCTACCGGCGATGGAACAGTCGCCCATGCAATTGGCAATGGAAGAAGAATCGGCGTCGATGTGTTGAATTTCTTTGACAAACGAACTCCATCCTACACTGAACCATCTGTGACAATGCCGGAAGTGGTTACGGCTGACACCATACGATTCTCTCATTTTTCTATGAAAGAAAGTCAACATGATCGGCGCATCGAAGTTTCTAAAAGAATCTCCAGTTTCCTAGAGGTTAACGAAGGACTTTCTGATACGACGGAATCCGAGCGCTGCTTCTCCTGCGGTCATTGTAGCCAGTGTGACACATGCCTCATCTACTGCCCCGACGGGATTATAACTCGAAAGGCGGATGAGTACATAATCAACTCGGATTATTGCAAAGGTTGCGGTATTTGCGTGTGGGAGTGCCCACGACACGCGATGAACATGAGCGCTGAAGGATACAGGAGTAAATCTTGAATAACATGCAAATGATCAGCGGTAATCACTCCGCTGCGATGGCCGCCGTGCTTGCCGGTAGAGCCAACCGTTCTGGTCGTGGTTTTTGTAGTGGAGTATATCCAATCACACCTTCGACCGAATGTATGGAACTTCTATGTCAACAACACATTGACAAAGGGCACGTTGTTAGGGTGGAAAGTGAACATAGCGCTATGGGGGTCTGTATAGGAGTGGCCTCAAGTGGCGCACGCTCATTCACAACTACGGGTGGAAATGGGCTGATCTACATGGCCGAAAACGTGACAGTAGCGGCGTTGTTACGCCTTCCAGTGGTGATGGTGGTTGGGAATCGCTCAGTAGGCCCTCCATGGAATATATGGACAGACCACAGCGATTCCCTGGCGCTTCGGGATTCAGGATGGATACAAATTTACTGCTGGAACAATCAGGAGGTATTTGACACGGTTTTAGTCGCATTTCGTGTCGCCGAGGATCGTCGGGTACTCTTACCTGCCATGGTGTGCCAGGAAGGTTTTGTTTTATCACACACAATGATGCTGACCGAAATTGCGGATCAGGATCAGGTTGACCAATTCCTGCCTGCACTTTCTCTCCCCCATCGACTAGCTCAGACGCCTAGAGTTGTAGGCAGTTTTGACACCTCCCACAACACTGAAGTCCACCGCAAGCAGCATCATGATGCGATGGGGATGGTATGGGAGGTATATAGGGAAGCTCAGACAGATTTTGAAAAAATCTTTGGACGTCGCCCCCCTGATCCAGTAGTTACCTATCGTACAGAGGATGCCGAGTTGGCCATAGTCTCCATGGGGACCATAGCTGAGACAGTAAACCGGGCAGTTGACAATCTTCGGAATTCCGGTCTGAAAATTGGTTCAATAAGAGTCACCATGTTCCGGCCGTTCCCGTCTGACGCGTTGAAGCAAGCGTTTTCGGGAATATCCCGGATAGCGGTCATTGATCGCGATATCAGCCTAGGATTTGGTGGAGTGCTCTGGGGGGAAGTACGAGGCCTTATCGGGCCACATGCTGTTATACAGAATTACATAACAGGCTTGGGAGGTGGCGACGTACGACCGGAACATGTTGAGGAAATGGTGAATGACGCTCTTGGACGAGAAACTTCCAGCGAACCTGTTTTTATTGGAGTAGGCGAATGACGGAATCCGAATCCCAGCATTATGAACATCTCCTCAGACCGGGAAACACAAACTGTGGCGGTTGCGGCATGTCCATCGCTTTTCAGATGTTCAAGCGAGCCATAGACAACACAAAGATTCAATTGGTGATCCCAGCATGCTGCGCTGCAGTGGCTGCCGGCGGATTCCCGTTCACCGCTTATGGGGCACCGGTACTTTTGTCAACGTTCGCATCGGCAGCGTCCTTCGCTACCGGGATGGCTCAAGTGGCGACGTTGAATGGTGATGACACTCGCCTCGTGTGCTGGGCGGGTGACGGCGGAACTTACGACATTGGTCTAGCGTCGCTTTCTGCAGCCGCTGAACGTAACGAGGATATCTTGTTCATTTGTTACGACAATGAAATCTACGGTAACACTGGTGGTCAACGTTCCTCGGCTACACCGGCCGGAGCAGGCACTACAAACACGCCTGAGGGAAAGATCGAACCAAAGAAAGATATCATAGGCATTATGGCGGCCCACAGGATCCCATATTCGGCCACAGTGTCGCTTGCCAACCCGCAGGACGCTTTTAGAAAATTCAAGCGATCCATTGAACTGAAGGGATTTCGTTTCCTGCTCATTCTTGCGCCCTGTCCGACAGGATGGAAGTCTGACCCTGCTATGACAGTTGAACTGGTTCGTCTGGCTGTGCGGTCGGGGTTATTTCCTGTGGTGGAGATAGAAAGCGGAAGTCGGTGGAGAATAAACATAGAGCCTGATTTTTCCCGCTCAAGCCTAGAGCGCTATGTATCATTGCAACGACGTTTTCAAAAATCCAGTCCCAGCTTGGATAACATGCATGGCGAGATAGATCTTCAGTGGAGGCGACTGCATGTTTTAGCCGGAGATTGAACTTTTGCTTCTCACTTTGGAATTTTGCGGCCACAAGCCTATTGAAGGATATCCTAAAATCTTTTGAGAGAAAGAGGCAGAGAATGGGCATTCCAGATTCATCGGTGGCAGGAAAGGCTAGCGCCAAATCGGAAGCGTCAGCCTATCTAAAAGTTACTTGGCGCCTAATACCGTTCCTATTCGCGGGATACATTTTTTGCTTTCTAGACCGGGTAAATGTCGGCTTTGCCAAACTCCAGATGGCGCAGCAACTCGGTTTTAGTGAAACGGTTTATGGACTGGCGGCAGGCATTTTTTTCATCAGCTATTTTATTTTCGAGATTCCAAGCAACATCCTCCTCGAAAATATTGGGCCAAGAATATGGATAGGGCGAATCATGATAACATGGGGACTCATATCCTCCCTGACCATGTTTGTTAACTCAGCCACTCAGTTCTATATCTGCCGTTTCCTTTTAGGGCTTATGGAAGCAGGTTTTTTCCCTGGTATCATTCTCTATCTGACGTACTGGTACCCACCCGCGAGGCGCGCTCATATTAACGCTATGTTCCTGACCGCGATTCCCGTTTCGGGGCTATTGGGAGGGCCTCTGTCAGGGTGGATCCTCGAGGCTTTTTCCGGCGTCTCCGGGTTAGGGGGCTGGCGCTGGCTGTTTCTTCTGGAAGGATTGCCTTCCATCATCTTGGGTATAGTAACATTTTGGTATCTTGATGACGGAATCGCAGGAGCCAAATGGCTAAAAGACGATGAAAAGAAGTTGCTCAAGCATAATATCGATCTGGAGAGAAAAGAAAAGACTCGACACTCTTTGAAAGACTGTTTTGTTGAATGGAGAGTGTGGATTTGCTGTATCGTGTATTTCTGCTTTTGCGCAGGTCTTTATGGTTTCATGTTCTGGATGCCCACGATGATAAAAATGACTGGGATAAAGAGCGCCTTTACTATCGGACTATTGACGGCAATCCCTAACGCTATCGCGATAGTCGGGATGCTACTATTGGGACGCAGTTCCGACCGACACCTTGAGCGCCGGTGGCACACGTTGATTTGTGGTCTCATCGCGGGCCTGGGGCTTGGATTTAGCGCTGTGTTTGCTACTAGCACTTGGCTGGCGGTCATTTCAGCAACGTTGGGGATGGTGGGAATAATGTCATGCCTGTCTATCTTCTGGAGCGTTCCGACTATGATTCTGGCTGGAACAGCGGCAGCGGGTGGCATTGCTCTCATTAATTCCATAGGAAACCTTAGCGGATTCGTCGCCCCTTACATGCTGGGCTATATAAAGGACGCTACTCAAAGCCTGAACCTTGGATTGTATTTTTTAGCAGGGTTCGCTGTCCTAGGTGGCGTGCTTGTTGTCCTTTTTGCGCCCCGCCAAACCAAGTAGGAATATTTAGAATGGGTGGGATTTTGTGCCAGTGTGGAATCAGGGCTGCTTTCAGCGCCCGCTACCCATATGAGAAAGGATTCTAATATGATACGGCCGGAAGTCCTGGAGAAGTTCATGTCCATTGTAGGGCCGGAACGTTGTATGACGGCTAAGGAAGATCTCCTGACTTACGCATACGACGCTTCCACGCATGAGTTCATGCCGGATGCGGTCCTTTTCCCTAAAACCACCCTGGACATTTCAGACATTATGAAAACCGCTTCAGCCAATAGCGTCTTTGTCACTCCGCGAGGCGCCGGTTCAGGCTTGGGGGCTGAGGCTTTGGCGAAACATGGTGGGATTGTATTGTGCTTCACCATGATGAATCGCGTCCTCGAAATCAATCTTGCAAACCGCTATGCTGTGGTGGAACCTGGTGTGGTAATCGCGGATTTTCAGAAACAGGTTGAAAATCACAATCTCTTCTATCCTCCTGACCCTGGCAGCGCCTTGGTTGCGACAATGGGCGGCGCTGTAGCGATGAATGCGGGAGGAATGCGAGGGGTCAAGTATGGCGTTACACGTGATTACCTTCTTGGGCTGGAGATAATTTTGCCTTCAGGTGAGATAATGAATACCGGTGCTATTACTACCAAGGATGTTACCGGATATGACCTGACCAGACTGATATGTGGTTCCGAAGGGACCTTGGCTGTGGTGACCAAGATAACTGTTCGTCTTCTTCCAAAACCTCACTCCAAAAGGACTCTCCAGGCGATATATAACAAAATTGACGATGCGGGAACCACAGTTTCCAAAATCATCGAGGCTGGGATTATACCCGCCTGCCTGGAACTCATGGACAAGACTGTTATCAAGGCTCTGGAAGATTTTGCCCAGCTTGGACTGCCTCTCGACGCCGAAGCGATCCTGCTGATGGACGTTGATGGAGATCCGGAAACGGTAGAACGACAGGTTGCGAAAATCGCCGGTTTATGTAAGGACCTAGGTGCCAGAGAAGTGAGGGTTTCCGATTCGGAAAAGCAGAATGAACAAATATGGGCTGCGCGTCGTTCCGCTTTTGGGGCGGTAGCAAGGATGCGCCCGAATTGCCTGATCGAGGATGCGACAGTGCCGGTTAGTTTTCTCACGTCAGCTATAAAGAAAGTTATCGAAATAGGTAAGTCAAACAATGTCACAATAGGTGTTCTCGCTCACGCCGGCGATGGAAACCTTCATCCTCTCATATTGTGTGACCAGCGGGATCGTGAAGAGATGGCCAGGGTAGAAAAATCAATGGATGAAATTGTCGACTACGCTCTTTCCGTAGGTGGGACACTTTCCGGGGAACATGGAATAGGGATTACCAAATCCAAGTATTTGACCAGACAGCTTAGCGAAGCCAGTCTCAATATTATGTCGGGAATCAAAAAGCTCTTTGACCCGCAGGGTGTTCTCAACCCCGGCAGTTTCCTCGAAGGCTACAAATCATGATTTCCGAGCAATTAAGGGAAGAAGTTCACAAATGCATCAAATGTGGACTATGCATGAATGCCTGCCCAGTATACAAGCAGCTTTACTTCGAAGGGGCTTCTCCCAGAGGTAAAGTTCAGCTGATCAAACAGGTAATTCAAGGAAAACTTGAACCATCCGACCATTTTCTTGATCTTATGTTTACCTGTTTACTATGTGAGAATTGTAGCGTGAATTGCCCCAGTGGATTAAAAATTGACCGGCTCATGAAAGCCATGAGAGTGGAACTGGAAGAAAAATTCGGATTGAAGTGGCAAAAAAGAATGGCTTTTCAACTCCTTCGCAGTTCACGTTTGCTGTCGTTCGCAATGCTTGGAGGGCGACTGCTGGAACCGGTTTTTAATTCAAACCTTGCGAAACATCGCAGGTTCGGAACCATACCTTACGCAAAAATCCCAAAAATTAACCGTGTTTCCTTAATCGACCAGTATCCGGGAACTGTTTCTCCGGATAAGCAAATCTCCGGGAAAGTCCTCTATTTCACCGGTTGCGCCACCAATTATTTTTTTGAAAACGTTGGGAAATCAGTTATCTCGATTCTCACCCGTTTGGGGATTGAGGTGATTATTCCAAAAGATCAGATGTGTTGTGGCCTTCCCATTTTCCTGTCAGGCGCCAGAAAGTTGGCGCTTAAGAATATTCAGCACAACATTGAAATACTTAACGCCCAAAATGTTGACGCGATTGTTGTAGATTGCGCCACGTGTGGAGCCGCCCTGAAGACGGAATATATTAATATTCTTGAGGAAATGGGCGAGAAAACAGATGCGGCGAAAGCTGTAGCGAGCAAGACGCTGGATATCTCTCAATATCTAATGAATTTCGACCTTGAGAAATTCCTCGGTCCTGTCCCTGGTCGAGTCACGTATCATGATCCGTGCCATCTCGCGAGGAGTCAGGCGGTCAGATTAGATCCCCGCAATCTGCTGAAGATGATCCCGGAACTGGAATTTGTTGAAATGGAAGGAGCAGACTCTTGCTGTGGAGGAGGTGGCACTTTCCAGTGGGAACATCCTCGCCTAGCGTCAGGAATTACAAAGAACAAAATTGACGCCATATTAAATACAGGCGCCACCGTTGTAGCATCCGGTTGTCCGGGTTGCCGTATGCAAATACATGGCAATCTCGACACAGATTTGATTTACGTAGTCCATCCCGTGGAACTTATAGCGAAGGCTATGGATAACTGAGAACTAAGCTATCCTTTAAGAGAGTCCATACCGTTTAGTTCCCCGACTGGCTGAATTGCGAGACTCCCTAACACGTGGAGCAGATCCTGGACATTATTACACTTGGGTTTTTAAAACGCTCCTTACCTTGTCCGGCGTCATAGGAAGTGATCTCAGCCGGATACCAGTCGCCGCAAATACTGCATTTGCTATGGCAGGGGCCACGGGCGGCACACACGGTTCCCCTACTCCGCCTATTTTATCATTGTTGGTGATGATGTGGCCTTCAATCTTCGGGATTTCTGACATGGACAGTATTGGGTAATCACTAAAATTCGAAGTCGCTACCCCACCATTCTTGAAGGATATTCGTTCCCTTAGCGCCACGGAGATAGCCATTATCGTAGCCCCCTCAATTTGAGCTATGACACTGTCAGGATTGACGACCTGACCGGGATCAATAGCTGAAACCATTCGATGGACTTTTATTACGCCGCTTTTCTTGTCAACCCACACTTCGGCCATCTGAGCAACGTAACTACCGTAGCAGAAACGTACCGCTATACCTCGTCCAATCCCTTTAGGCGCAGGTTTGCTCCATCCCCCGGAATCAGCGACCTTTTTAAGGACCCCTGCGGCCCTGGGGTTTTCCTTGAGCATGTTTAAACGGAATTCCAGGGGATCCTTGCCGGCGGCATGGCACATCTCGTCAATGAAACTTTCTACAGCAAAGGTGTTGCTTGAATTTCCCACAGATCGCCAGAAACCTACGGGAATTGGCAATTCAAGCCGCACGTATTCCACATGAAGATTCGGCACGGAATAATCCATGTTGGAAATACCATCTACTGCCGTGGGATCTATTCCGTCCTTGACCATTGCCGGCATAAGGCGCTCCATTATGGGAGAGACAACTACCTTGTGCCGCCAGGCTACCAAACCGCCCTGATCGTTCAGGCCTCCCACGATCATGTGCAGGCTCCCGGGACGGAAGCAGTCATTCTGGAAATCTTCCTTTCTAGACCAAATATGCTTTACAGGTTTTCCTACAGCCTTTGAGATCTTTAGGGCCTCCTGAACAACCTTGACCTCAACCTTACCACCAAATCCACCCCCTAACATGGCAGAGTGGACTATTATTTTATCGGCAGGCAGGCCTGTCTCCTGCGTCGCTACATTAAGAACACCCGTTTGGAACTGCGTGGAACACCAAATTTCACAAGTGTCAGCCCGAACGTCCGCCGTACAGTTTTGAGGCTCGAATGCGGCATGAGCCAAGTATGGTATTGAGTATTCGGACACCATTCGTGTGGTCGCCTTTTTAAGCGCCTGCTCAGTGTCCCCAACATTTTTAACCACAAGCCCCTTTTTGCGCATGTGGTCGAGGAAGATTCGTTGCAAAGAGGCGTCATTCAAGTCTGGCATGGACCCTGAATCCCATTTTGCGTTAAGGGCCTTACGTCCTTTCCATGCAGCCTCAATAGTGGTAGCCACTACCGCTACCCCTTCAGGGACTGTGAAAACCCTTTGCACTCCAGGGACCTTTTCAGCCGCTTCTTTATCGAAAGACAACAGTTTGGCAGCCATATGCCAATGGCCTTTCTATGGAAGAATAGAGCATGCCGGGAACAAAGACATCCACGCCGAATACTGGTTTTCCGTTCACCTTGTCGAACATATCCAATCGAGGCATGGTCTTACCAATGAATTGAAACTGCTCGAGCGGCTTTAAGGGAGGGTCCTGAGGTACTGGAACTTTGGCGGCCTGTGAGCAAAGCCGGCCATAGCTTAAGGCCTTTCCGGTTTTATTATGGGTCACGATGCCCTTGTTGGCCTGGCATTCCCCTACAGGGACTTTCCACTCGGACGCAGCGGCGGTAATTAACATTTCGCGGGCTGCGGCTCCCGCCTTGCTCATGGTGTCATACATGTGTCTAATACCAGTGCTACCACCAGTAAGCTGCATCCCGAATATTGGGTCCTTGTATTCATCCCTGACTGGTGACGCCTCAACACTTACATCTTTCCAGTCCATGTCCAGTTGATCAGCGACTACCATGGCAAGGCCTGTCCATGTCCCCTGCCCCATTTCCGACTTGTTGATCAGTACATTAACAACACCGTCAGGGGTTATCCTCAGCCATGCGTTTGGGATCCATGGGTTTCCGGGATTTCCATCCTCTGTTCGTTGCGTCGCGGCCAGTATCGGTGGCAAACCGCTCAGATTAACGGCCAACATAAGGCCTGCGCCTGCTAAAGATTTCTTTAAAAAACTCCTTCGGTTCATAGAATTTTTCATCTTGAACCTCCTTTATCCGCCACTTTCCTGATAGCCTTAATTATTCTAGGATACGTGCCACACCTGCATAGCAAACCATCCATGGAGTTCACTATCTGTTCGTCAGAAGGTTTGGGATTTTTGCCCAATAGCGCTATAGCCTGCATTATTTGGCCTGGTTGGCAGTATCCGCATTGGGACGCCTGCTCTGAAATCCAGGCTTCTTTTACAGGATGGTCCGTTGGAATACCCTCAATTGTGGTAATAGACTTTCCCTGAGCGTCTTTCACGGAAAGCTGACAGGATCTCATCGGCTCTCCATCCAAATGCACTGTACATGATCCACATGCCCCTTCCCCGCATCCATATTTAGTTCCAACAAGTTTGAGATTTTCCCTTATAACCCACAGCAGATTCGCATCCGGGTCAACATCAACCTGATATTTGGCGCCATTGACAAGTAGCTCAATCATATATCATTCCCCTACATGTTGTGAAAGATTGCCGCATTTCAAGCTATCAATAAGCTTACGACCAATCGGAACCAACTTGAAACTTGAACGGAAACACGCCAGGCAACAGATTTTCTGACGCTATTTTTTCCTGAAGTCACGTTCCCAGACAGATTTAAAATCGTATGTAGGATAAAATTCCGTCCTGTAGGACCCCCAGCCACATTTCTCTATCACCAGATTGACAGCCCTCAATTTGTCGGGAGGAACTCGAAGTGTAACAACCTGGCCGATTCCCATCATCACATACCAGGACACGACCTCAACTCCTTTGGGAGGAAATTGCTTCCAGAACCCGGTTTGGTCAAGATGCTTGTTAATTTCTTCCAAGGTTTTGCTTTGGTCATGTTTTAGAAAGATTGTCAACATTATTGAATCGTTGTTCTTGGGCGTCTCAGCTCTGGCAAAATCAACCGCCAAAAGATTGACCCAGGACAACAACCCTAAAAAAACAACCATTCCCAGCCGGCTTTTTCGATTCATCATCCGCTCCCTTTTGCCGTTACGCCTCTTTTCTATACTGTTTTACTAGTTGGCGCCAATTTCAATATTTTAATATTACCGTGATGCAATTAAAAACTCGCGCGGGATATCAATTCAATGTCAAAGTTGTTGCTATTGAAAATTGCCTTTGCTAACCAGAAATCTGTAATTCGATTTGGGAGCGTGATCCTTTGGCAATAGAAGTTTGTAGCTTAAAAGAATCCAATGATTTTCTGAATCTCTTAATGGATAATATACCATCGGCTGTTTTCCTCGTCGACAAAGACATCCGTGTACAACAGTTTAATGATTCATTCAAAAAGCTTTTGTCAAAATCTGAAGCAGAATTGGTTAACAAACTATGCGGCAATGCGCTTGGATGCTCCTTTACTGTTGACGAAAATCAGTTGTGCGGCAAGACCTCTAATTGTGGAAATTGCATCTTGAGGGACTCTCTGTTCCGTGCCTTTGTTCATAACGTTCCTACATTCAAAGCTGGGCTACACGGGGAGTTTTATCTATAGTTTTGCCATTTTTGAGTTAATAGTTTGAGATTGCAGAAGAATGTGTTGAAAACAATCGGCGTTCCTGCCATAGACAGTTTTGCAAAAAAACACGGGGAGGAACGCCGATGACTAAGGGGAATTTGCCACAGCCTTTCGGAATTGACAAGATCCGTTTTTGCGATTGTTTCACAGCGCCCAGCCTGAGACATTTTTCAGTATTGATCACCGGATGGGTTCTCACCGTGGGAACACACACGGTCAGTCAGGTCATCCTTGCGATCGGGGCGCATGAATCGGAACACTTCGCAAACATCTATAAGTTTTTTGGAAAAGCCAAATGGATTCCCGACAAGATAGCTTTCGAGATTTTCAAGGTGATAGTGGACAGCCTATTGCCGGATTGCGCCGAGATAGAGGTCGTCATTGACGATACTTTGAACAATTGTGTGGGCAAGAAAATTTTCGGAGCCGGATTGCAGCATGACGGGAATGCTCCTAAGGCTGGCAAGCCTTTAGGCTACGGAGTTTGTTTTGTAATCATTGGGGTGGCTGTTCGTTTACCGGGAATATCCAACAGAGCGTTTTGTCTACCTTATGCGGCCCGATTATGGTTGCCCGAGAAGGCCAAGATTAGGCCGAAGGAAGGTGTTTACAAGACCAAGCCTCAACTAGCGGAAGATCTGGTTCGTCTGACACGCTCTTGGATTGATTCTTCCATGACCCTTCGCATTATCGTTGATGGTGGATATTCAAACAGGCATCTTCTCCAGGACCGCCCAAAGGGAGTTCACGTCACTGGTAAGTTGCGCATGGATGCGGCTTTGTATGATCTGGTGGAACCAGAGTCAGGGAGAAACGGGCGTCCACGAAAGGAAGGCGCTCGGTTGCCGGCTCTGAAATCTATCCCCAACAATGGGGATACTAAGTGGGTTTGTACCCGGATCAAAATGTACGGACACGAGACTACAATCTTGGTTTATAGGTTCAAGGCAATCTGGTATAAGGCCGCTGGAAATGAGCCATTATCTATCGTGTTGGCTCAAGATCCCGTAGGGAAATACCCTGACACGGCTTTCTTTGCCACCGACAGGGGAGATTCAGATATTGCACGATTCAAAGATATACTCGCCGTTGGGGCACTGAGATAACCAACCGAGAGACAAAAGGCCTGTTGGAAAGCGCGGATCCCCAATGCCGCACAGAAAAAGCTGTGACACGTACACCACTGATGGCATATTGGAGCTATTCTCTCCTGGTGGTCTGGTTTGTAGGCCAGTTCCAAATGGGGAAGAATCTCTTAATCCCAAAGGCGCCTTGGGATTTAAAAAAGAAAAACATTACGTTCTCTGACATGTTGGCTGCCGCAAGTAGGAGCCACTTCACCCAGAGAGTTTCGCGCGATCATCGGAAACAGCAGAACTTAACGAAACCCATTCCCGTTAGCTATACTAGCGAACCAGATTTTCCGAAGATGGCAAAACTATAGGTTTTATATTGAAGGGCAAAAGGTTGACAAATATTTCAGGTTCTCATCAATATGTTTGTCGTACCGAAATGAAGAGATGGTCTTGGTTGTCGTGGGCGATGTCACCCAGTTGGAGACAAAACGTCTTTGGTTATTGGAGAAGCAACGTCGCCTGGATGAAGATTTAGAATCAGCACGGGAAATTCAAAAAAGTCCGTTGCCTGTCTCATTCCCAAAAGTTGACAATTGCCACTTCGCCGCTCGATATATTCCTTGTGATCAAGTTGGAGGGGACATTTATAACGTATTCGAACTCGATAGAGACCGCATCGTAATTTACCTAATTGATGTCAGTGGACATGGAGTCCCAGCTGCAATGGTCACCGTTTCAGTCTCTCAGATGCTGAGCCCGACCACTGGATATTTTTGTGATCCCAGCGGATCTCGTTCGGTCAATTGCGAGACAGAACTGGCTTCTCCTAAAAACATCCTCGAGGCGCTTGATTCCCATTATCCTTTGGAGAAGTTCGACAAATATTTTACCATGAGCTATGTCGTTTTGAATCATCGTGAATCGAAATTACTTTCGTGCAACGCTGGACACCCGGCGCCACTGCTGCTCCGCTCTGATGGACGGATCGAATCTCTCGATCGTGGTGGCGCCATCGTGGGTATTGGAGGCATAATTCCGTTTGAAGAGGAGCGCAATACCCTGGCCCGTGGAGACAAAATCGTATTTTATACCGATGGGCTCACAGAATACTAAAATAGTAATGGTGAGTTGTACGGAGTTGAGCGTTTGGAAAAGACGTTGCAGAATTAGTCGATATCTTCCGCTGAGGACACGTTGGAAGCTATAGTGAGTTCGGTTATGGAATTCGGAGGCAATGAGCCTCCATCTGATGATATTGCGCTCGTTGTTGTAAATTTCTCCGGGCCTTGCGCTTAAGTCTTAGAAAATGTGCGGCGATGATTCCGGCAGATTTTTTCTGGCATTTTTTGTCCCCAAAAAACCCTGTGGACTCAATAAGACCCCAAGTCACCGAAATATTTCGTCACAAATTTGAAAAAACTCCTTCTCTTTACGAAATGAAGCTCCCCATTCCTTTGGGCGTCTTCGGATCTGTGCGTCCGCCATATCGGCTTCAGATAAAACGCCGACTTCCTCGACCAGTCAAGCGCCAAATGGCTTCCATGAAACTTTCTCCCGAACCTTAGGGAATTCCGTACCAGACGAGGAGCCCCATTCTCACAAAACTGCATACATTCTGAGCGTTAATCTAAGAACGCAGTAGACACAATGTCCAAACTTAGTGAATGCTCCACCGCCTATAAGGCGGTGGCTTCCCGTTTGTCGACTGTAAGTCGACTTCATGCATTGTCGCCTATCGAGAAGTCGTCATCACGGGCTCGCTCCATTTTGTCTTGCATCTCGATGTGTTGGGCTATTACCTCGTCAGTGACGTTCCCACTACTTGCCACAAAATATCCGCTAGCCCATAGATGACGTCCCCAAAATTCCCGAGAGAGGCTTCGATACTCATTTAAGAGCTTGCGAGAAGTTTTTCCCTTGAGACTCTGCATTAATTTTGAAACCGCCAAATTGGGAGGACAAGATACCAAAATATGCAAGTGGTCTTTTGAAACATGACCTTTTATGATCTCAACATCCATGGACTTACAAATCTCTCGGATCAATTCCCGAAGCCGTATCGTCACATCTCCATGGAGCACCGGCTTGCGGTATTTTGTGATCCATACCAGATGCAGCTTGATGTCATAAACAGCGTGCGATATCTTGCGCTAGTGTTGCATAATACCGCAAGCCTACTGAAGTCTTCGCCTAAAGGCGAGGGTTTTTCTCCCATTCCCCGAGGGGGACAATAATTAAGCTTAATTAATAGTTATATTTTGTTGACATAATTGACTATTTTAAGCATAAATTTGCCACGTTGAAATAATGTAGGCCAGCAAGATCCCTGACTCCCGCCCCGTTACCAAGGTTGATAGTTGGCTCACCATCCAACTCCCCAAGAGACTTGGTGATGAAAAATACTCCAATGCTTCTTGCCATTTTGCTCGTAGCCTTGGCACCGTGCACGGCTATCGGTCAGGGTGTGCAACCTTTGTACCGTACGACGCCTCCACAGGTTGCTCCGGGCCCTGGAATGCCTGGAATGGGCCCGGTGGCGCGTTACCCGGGTGCTCCTATGAGTACAGCAAACCGCCAATTATTCCCTGAAAATATCTGCCAACCAACAACAGATTGCACGTTCAGTGTCAGCATTCCCAATTTTACTCCCGGTTTCGGAATTCACGCAGGCTTTCTTTTCCTTCAACCGAGCGCTGACAACTTAGGCTGGGCTGTCCTCACTAATGTTCAAAACCCAGCTTCACCTGACCCGGTTGCAAGCCCATTTTGGGGGATTCAGACCCTGCCTCCGAGCTATCAGCCCGGATTCGAGGTGGGAGCCGGTTATGCGTTTTCCAACTCTGGGAACGATTTTCAATTAAACTGGCAGCATTTATGCGCTACGACTTCAATTCGGTAATAGCTAAACAAAGCGAGCAAAGGGTTTCTCCGTTTTCTCAAACAAGACCATCTACAGCACAAACATTTGACGATTTGCAAAAGAGTCAGGGTGTAAATTTACTAAGATCCGCGGAAGGGCAGTGCAATTCGCTTATGAAGCAGTGAACCTGGACTTTGGCCAATATGTCAATGTTGGCTCGTCGATGCAAGTTCGCATGTTTGCCGGATTAAGTTTTGCCAGTCTGCAAGAGCAACTTGTATCGTCGTTTTTTGGGGTGCCGGGCACCAGTGTGCCATTGTTCATATCGCTGAATAACACGATGACCTACGCTGGCGTAGGCCCTCGCTTTGGCCTCGATACCGCTTATGAGATTCCTCGCGGCTTTCGTCTCACGGGGCAGTTGGCCGGCGCTCTCTTGATCGGCGAAAAGCAGCCGTCTCAATACTTATTTACGGCAACTTCGCCCGAATTGGCTGCAGTTGGGATACAAGTCAATCATGAGCACATTAGTAGCGCAGATTTCATTCAGGTCGTATATACCTGTGACACCAGGATGGAAATAGGCTTCAACGGTTCTAGATATAACCTTGAAGCTGGTTATATGGCCGCAATCTATATCGACCCATTCTCTGGGTATGAGACGAATAACAACGTTCTCCCCCTCCAGATCGGTTCACTTTCGACAGCCAGCATGAGGCATACGCTGAGTAATTTTACGGTGAACGGCCTATATTTGACGGGGGGCTTCAAATGGCGCGCGTGCTGGCCACTATTTTCTGCGCCCTGGTGAGCATGGCGTTCTTCTTTGGACGAACCACACGCTGAATCTGACCGCATCCGGCAAATTTCCTTCGTGCGGCGCCAAAATATTGCGGGCGGGCATGTTGATGTCATTGAGCGGCGTCCTCTTAACCCGTGCCTACCCTCCCAATATTCCTGAATGCTTTCATATAGGCATTTAATAGCGCTTTTCTACGGATGGTAAGAATGCCACGACCTACAACATGAAAATCTCGCAGAATTGATTGCAGTTCAGTCCTCCTTCGCTAAGAATAAAAGATTTCAATAGCTGTGCGGGGGAGGCGCCTTGGGAATGCGTTACGGATTCTCAGGGAATTATTCGAATTTCTCGTCATTCAGACTCTCCAGTTCCATTAACTTCCGCTCTTGCTCTTTAAGCGATGCCTCCAGTTTTTCCAGTCGGTTCCTCAAATAGACGAAAGCTGTCCCTACGAGTCCCACAAACAGCAGGCAAGCAACAAACATGTTGTCGATCTTCTCTGCGAACAAAGCCGATAAAAGCGGAGCTAACACGACATACGTAAAGATGGCCGCCTTCAGTTCATCAAGCTGTTGACTGGGAGGGTCTTTCATATCGAAAACATCAAGGAGCTTCCAATTTGATTTTGCTGCCTTTTGATCGTCCCGTTCCGCTCCTGTCTCAGATTTCCTGGACTCTTCCACCTCAAGTTCAGTTTAGTATTCTTTCCGCAGAGTCGTTGATGAAAAAGCCTATATTGGCAACTACCTAAGCTAACTCACGGCTCTTCCCGTCGTCAATTATAATCTTTGCTGCAAATACGGAACTGAACTGAAGTTGATGGTGTCCAAAAGAAGAAACACGATCGCAACCATTTCAGATACCCAACCCGAAAAGACACGTTAGAATTACCTGCGGATTCGGGCCTGCTAAGTGGTGGACGATTACACATCTGCGTCATCTTGGGTAGCCAACCCGATGATTTTTTGATAATGTGGCCGAGTGAGGACATCTGCTCGTCTAGCTAAAGTTCAAGGTCAGGTGCAATTTTCATGGAAATCTGGGAAATAGCGGCTTATGCGATTGGAGCCGTATTCATCGCCGTCCTGATTTTACGGTATTCGAATTTCGAGTCTGAGAAACCGGAAGAAATTAAATTCAAATGATAAAATCTTTCTAAGAGCCGGTCGGCTCACCCATTCATTTATTAGACCGTAAAAAACTAGGTTAAAAACCTTGTTACAGCGGTTTGCTTTTGTTACGGATGTTAACCTGAGTAGTCAACGTTTCGAAAAAATCTAACTAGGAGTGAGACACAATGAAATTTAAGATGCTAACCGTAAGTTTGGTCTGTGTTGTTTTCGCCATGGTTTTTGCCCTGTCCGCTTTTGCCCAGGAGTCGAAGCCTATTAAACTGCCCGAGCCTAAACTGGACTCAAATAAATCCCTGGCACAGGCGCTCAAAGAAAGGAAGACCACACGGGAATACGCAGACGCTAATCTTCCCGAGCAGACACTTTCAAACCTGCTTTGGGCTGCATTTGGAATAAATCGTCCCGGTTCAGGCAAACGAACAGCGCCCTCCGCTTTAAATTGGCAGGAGATTGCCGTCTATGTCTCGACCACTCAGGGAATGTATCTTTATGATCCGAAAGGAAATGCTCTGATTCCAGTCGCTTCGGGAGACCTTCGATCACTGACCTACACACAAGTAGAACGATTCAAGGATGCGCCCGTTAACCTTGTCTATGTAGCCGATATGGAGAAGACGGGAGCAGAAGACGCGCGCAAGAATGTTCTGGTCGCAATGGACACAGGCTTTGTCGCTGAGAATGTCTACCTGTATTGCGCATCTGAAGGATTGCCCACTGGATTCCGTGTGTCTATCCCCAAGGAAAAGCTGGGTCAAGCCCTAAAACTACGACCGACTCAAATAATAATGGGTGCTCAGAGCGTAGGACTTCCCAAGCATAAATAGTTAAACAAATGGGCTAGTGTAGCGTTCCCAAAATAAAACCTAATATTTTATGACCGAAATTCCTTGTCCGTTGACGGCAAGGATGTCAGCCTCAACTTGAGGAATGCTACACTGGCTTCTCTACTTTATTTCATGATTGATACGCTTTGGATTCCTTCTCATCTACTCATAGAGCTGATCCGGAATCCCAAGCTATATAGGAAACATTCATGACCAAGAATCCTTCTCGTCGCGATTTTCTGAAGACCGGGTTTGCGGCATCGGCCGTCCTCATGGTGGGGACTAAGGCTTCTAGAGCGAGTCAAGGACCGCAACTGTTTGAGAAAAGCTTAATCGGGTCCTTGGAACTGCCCAATCGCTTCATCAAATCGTCAACTTGGAGCGGCACGGGAGATAAAAAGGGTTACGTTACCGATCTCACCCTCAGATTCTACAACGAAGTGGCGCGAGGTGGCGTCGGTCTGATTCTCACCGGTAATCAGATTGTCATGACCAATGGAATGAGTTCGCCATATTCGATTGGCAATTATGACGACAGTCAGTCTGAAGGGCTGAGAAAGCTTGCCGATTCTATTCATAAAGAAGGATGCAAAATAGTTGTCCAAATATCCCATTCCCTTGCACGATCGAATCCTGCTCTCTTTATCGCAAAAGGTGATGAACTATGGGGAGTGTCGGCAGTACCGTATGCTCCTGGTTCTCCAGTTCCTAAAGAGATGACGCGAAACGAGATTGCCCTATTGGTAGACGCCTTCACGGCCGCAGCCGTACGATCGCAAAAGTGTGGGTTCGATGGAGTCATGCTTCATGGAGCCCATGGATACGGTCTTAATCAGTTTTTATCACCGGCGTGGAACAGGCGCGGCGATTCATACGGCGGGAGCCTACGGAATCGGTATCGCGTTGTCGGAGAGATTCTGGAAGCGACTAAACGGGCTCTAGGGTCGGACTTCCCCATACTATTCAAGATCAACGCCCAGGATTTTGTCAGTGGCGGGATTGAACCGCCAGAGGCGTTGAAAATAGCGCAACGTTTGGAGGATAGTGGGATTGCGGCTATCCAGGTTAGCGCTTGTTGCCCGGTTTCCGAAGAAAATAAACATTGTCCAAAGGATGAGATTCTAGAAAAGAAGGACGAAGGCTATCTGCTCGATTTGTCACAGTACCTGAAAGATTCTGTGAAGGCGCCCATAATCGCTGTTGGAGGAATACGATCTCTCTCAACCGCCGAGGGAGCGCTGAAGGACGGGAAAGCCGACTATATTTCCATGGCTAGACCTTTGATCCGGGAGCCCAACTTGATCAACCAATGGAAGAATGGAAATACTGCCACGGCCAAATGTATATCGTGTAATGGCTGTTTCGAGACAGGTCTACAGGGCCTAGGCATTTCGTGCAAAATCGAGAGGATGCTCAAGGAACAACAGCCAGAGTCGTAAGTACGAGTAGCAAGTTGATTAGAAAAGTCGCCCTCGTAAGTGGCACTGGTCGTAGAATTGGAAGAGCGCTTGCGATTGCCCTGGCCGCGAACGGGACACATGTTGCGGTGAATTTTCGGTCACGGCAGGCTGAAGCTGAAGAGGTCCGGTCACAGATCGAGGTCTTGGGTCAACGCAGCGTAACTGCCAGAGGAGATGTTTCGCCAAGCGCTGAAGTCTCAAGTATGGTGGATGTTGTCCAAAGGCAATTGAGGCCAATAGGCGTTTTGGTCAATAACGCAGGCATTGCCAGACCTGAACTCGTCGAGCACATCACCGACCAAAACGGGGATAAATTGCTCGCGTGCAGTCTGAGGTCGCAATTTCTAGTAATTCAGGCAGCCTTGCCCAGCATGCGAATGAGTGGGACAATGTTTTGTTTCTGTGGCGTCGTCACACAATTAGGGCTTTTTCTGTCCTGTTTACTGACCATCGCCTGTATTCTGTTGGTACCGCGGGTCTCTTCAAGCCAACTGTCCATCATATCCGACGAGCAACCCAGGGATGCGACTCAACTCTCAGTAACCGCTGGGAATCATAATACTATTTTCAAGCAACCGCAGATAGATATTGCCAATAGCGCTTACAATTTTGGACAAGATAGTCAAAGTGGTGAGCTTCTAGAGCAGAAAAACGAATTGAGGAAGATTATTGGTTTCAGGTTAGAAGAGGAAGACCGGCAGATGCGGCGAGTGGTTCAATGTCTGGACCGCAATTCAGCTCACCGTTGGTTGTCCAAATTTATATCTACTAACCCTTGGAATTGCCCTTTTAAAATGCAAAGGGAATGGATTGAAGCGATTATATACGCAGCGGAAAAGAATCAACTACCTCTGTGTAAAGAGCTTCTTGGGCTTGTAGCATCCATAATCTCAATTGAATCCGGATTTCACGCCGATCCTCTAGCGATAGACCCTTCTAGAAATCGCACTATGGAAGATATGATAGGGCGAGCGGAAGAGAAGCTGTACAAAAAGCACGAGACTTTGATGTCCCTGTCCCCTGTCGTCAGATTGTACAACGAGTATAAGGACCGTTATTATTCAAAACTAGTAGCCTGTCAGACAGAATGGGAAATCGAGTTAGTCGCCAGGAATATAGCTGCAGATTTGAAAAAGGACGCGGAAAAGCTTCCCGCGGTGGTTGGAAATGTAATTAACAAAGAAATTGACAAGCTAACTAATGTGATTAGCTCTAAAGGATCCATGCAGCTAAAGTTTGCTAAAGCTCGTCAAGTCATGAAGGAGCGTGGCGACGAGTTCTCTGACGACGAGTTGATAGAATATATGTATACCATCAATGGTGGAGTAGACGCTGGGGTTGCGGCGCTTAAGCCCGTATTTGTTCAATATGCCGCATGGTGTGCTCGAGACGCTGAACTATCCTGGCTTTTTTTTGTGGGGATGGATTATAATTACGGTTTCTTTTCCAGTAGGAACATGATGGAACAAATCAGAATAAGAGATCTCACGGGACATGATATAACAATAGATGGAGATTTGCTACGTCATGGGAAAAATGGAAAGCCGGATATTAGAAACTCCGAAACTTTTCTGGCGGCGCAAGTGGCACTACCAGGTACCTCCAAGGACACGATATTTAAAGCGTTCCTTTTGGAGAAGGACCAAGATTACATCTATACGGATGTTCATCGCCATCTCCTTGATATTACGCGAGAAAAATTTGGGACAACGCCCTTTGCTATAATAGGCAGACGCTCTTTAGGAGAAAGCTCTGAGATCAAATATGGAACAACCTGGACCACTGACGCTTATTTCAGGAAACTTGATCGCCATCTTAACTCGATACCATGGGACGATTGATTGTCCAGAAATGGCTTAACAGTGGCTCACACGCATAGATTACTGAACCGTCCATTTGCCAATTTCCCAGGCCGCTGGAATGAGTCGGCTGCGGAAAGACAGGCTAGAAATTAAAAAACATTATAGACATTCTACCGGGTTAAAATGGTGGTGGTATGCTAGAGGGGCGGATTCACTTAATGGCAATCCCGGACGTAGCATTCACCGAAATGTTGCTAATCTGGCACTGCCACAATTCCATGACATTTTTTAAGTGTTTGAATTTCCGGAAGACTCCGTGCCGAACGGTACGGATGTAGTATTGCGATATGATTTATTCCAGTGGTGGTAAATGAAAGTGTTTACGAGCCTCTATTATAGCCAAGATATCATCCTTACCAAGATCAGCCAGGAAATACTCTGGTTCGTCCCACGGAGAACCCAATTTACCGGTGAGCGAATTTAGGGCTTTTAGGGGCTCAATACCAGCGTCTTTAGCCATTTCAATATAGATTGATTCTCCTCGGCTTATCTCTTTCAGGTGGGTTTCACGGAACGCTTTTAAGATAGCCATGTTAATTATCCTCTTACAATTCCGATGATCGGCCGAAAATCTTACTAACGGGCCTGTTTCTGACAATTCTCAAATTGCCGGAGTGGGAACATCCTTCCACGCTGTCGATTTGTTAACCTCCTGGGCGTTGATGATGTCTCCGGTTTGAGTATTGACGTCCATAAAACCGACAGGGGTTCTGTTCATGTTGATCCCAAGAACGTCCTTGCCGGAAATGGGGCCTCGTTGGTTATCTTGGATTTCAACGATAATAACCCTCCGGTAAGGACAGGTCGCACAGTTTAGGCTTGCGTCATCAACGCCAAGAGGGCAATGATGTCTCCTGGCTATGCCAGGGTCGACGTGGCGCATCTTCGCCATGTGAGCTGACGGTGGGCGTCTCAAGTGCTCGAAGGGGTGCAGGACCCAATCCGTTATCATCAACACCGTGTGATGCTGCTTGAACAAATGAAATCGGGATCCTGTGTCGGCAATCATGCCTTGCATCACATAGTCTGGAGGCATAAGGTACCCAAGATAGCTCCGCTCGTCCCGCAAAAAAGTCATTTTGTGAGAATCCGGGTTGTGAATAATCCCGTCAAGCACTTTGGCGCAATACCTCTCATCTTCAGGTAAAATAGGCAAGAGCGTCAAATTCTTCTCAGTCGCGAAGGGAAGTGAATAGATCGTGAGAGTCCGGCACAGGAAACCCGTTCCCAGGACCATTGCTACGATGGATACAGGAATAAGAAAATTTTTCAGACCAGGATTGGGTATCCATTCGGTCACAAACCTGAGTCGGCTGGCCACGGCAAACGGGAAGAACATACCCGTACGCTCCATGTATTGTCGGTAGGAGTCTCCATACTGCCCTAACATCCTTCTCTCTTCGTCTTTTGCCAGAAAATAATAGAGGATGAACATGAGCGACAGGGTAACCAAAACAATGAACCTCGGCCATAAGATGACCAGACCTGCGCCCCATACGCCTAGGAATAGGTACTGTGGATGGCGGATATAGGCGTACACTCCCTTGGCGGCGATCCCCCTTTTGAAGATTTTTCCAAGATAGACTTGCAAGGCGCACGATAAGAAACCAACCAAACCAATCAAAAAAAGAATGGAGCCAACAATGCGAATTGCTTTCAGTGGAAGCGTAGGGGGCAAGATCATGTGGGGCAAAAAAAAGGAGGTTAGCCATCTTGTGGCGGTATATTGGTCCAGCCAGGCAAAGATAGGGTTGAATACCGAGTAGAAAAAGAATGCAAAAGGACTAATCATTATCATGACTTCAAAAGCCATGATGAAAAAGGCGATGATGCCGCCACGGGCGGCGATTTTCTTGAGAAGTCCGAAATTGATTCTACCTGACAGCTGTTTTGTGATCACCTGAGGCTCCTTCCTGTATTTTGTCCATCGCCTTGATGAATATTCACATCTTACTATTTTTTACTATACAGTGGAACAGACTGAATCCCGCGGTTTGCCGTGAAGACCGTGTCTTGAAATGTTTCTAACGCCTGGAGGCTAGGTCAGTCTCAATCTCGTAAAGATCCGCTTCGAAACATGGCTTGCTGAAAAACATCATTATCGGCCACGGCCAGAAATCTATTGTTTGTAAAAGGCCACAACTTTTGTTCAATAGCAAATGATATCACTTCTTGTCGAAAGACGATCACCAAATCCTGATTCCATAAAAAATCCCCGGAACAGGGCCGTTGGGAATGTTGGCCTCGATTCAGCCCCTCGGCTTCATGAATTACGCCCACATGGAAAACCAATGCCCGTCGCTTCGGTATGGACCCTAGATCAGAGAAACTGCTACGGGGCACGGTGATAGGACGAGGAACACGCGAGAGAGACATGGTGCCATCAGCGATCAGGAGTTAATCAAAGCTATTGATTTGATGACGTTTAACCTCGGACAAACAGAGATTTCATTGTCAAAAGAAAAGCTCGGGAGTTCTACTGACTCGGAGCGCGGTCTCGAAGACACTAGAAACCAACGCTAGTTAAGCAACTTCAGTAGCGTGTCCGATAATTTGTGTAAGAAGTCGTTCGTGATATTCTGTCGAAATTATAGGAGGTCACGGACATGGCTATTAGGGAAGAGATATTGAACGAGTTACTGGCGGGCTATTCGAAGCCGGAGGACTTACTGGGCGCTGATGGTATCATTCAGCAGCTGAAAAAGGCGTTGGTCGAGAAGGCTCTTTCAGCAGAACTAACCAACCATCTTGGATATGATAAGGGGGACACGGCTGGACGAGGCACGGGTAACTCGCGCAATGGTCACAGTCGTAAAACGGTTAAGACCGATACCAGCGCAATGGAACTCAATATTCCCAGAGACAGAAACTCGACTTTTGAACCTCTGTTAATTAAAAAGGGGCAGACAAGGTTTGATGGATTTGATGACAAGATCATTTCCATGTATGCCAGAGGGATGACCGTCAGAAACATTCAGGCCCATCTTAAAGAGCTTTACGCTGTAGACGTTTCTCCAGATTTGATATCACAAGTCACTGACGCTGTTGTCCAGGAAGTACGCGAATGGCAGAACAGGCCAATTGATCCTGTTTATCCTATAATTATCTTTGACGCTCTTCGTGTGAAGATACGAGATGAAGGAGTTGTAAAAACCAAGTCTGTTTATTTGGCCCTGGCTTTTACTATGGAAGGGCAAAAGGATGTTCTAGGTCTGTGGATTGAGCAAACCGAAGGGGCCAAGTTCTGGCTTAAGATTATGAATGAGCTTAAAAACCGTGGGGTTCAAGATGTCCTTATAGCGGTAGTGGACGGTTTAAAGGGATTTCCTGACGCAATTAACACGGTGTTTCCCAAGACCCAGGTCCAGACTTGTATTGTGCATTTGGTCAGATACTCCCTGAACTTTGTTTGCTGGCGAGATCGAAAGGATGTGGCCAAGGACTTAAAACTCATTTATAGAGCGGAGACTGAGGAAATGGCCGAAGCCAATTTATCTGAATTTGAGGCCAAATGGGACTCTAAATACCCCCCCATTAGTCAATCATGGAGAAGAAACTGGGAACGGGTCATACCTTTTTTCATATATCCCCATGAAATACGGAAAATTATCTACACGACGAACGCTATCGAAAGCCTAAATATGACGCTAAGGAAAATTATTAAGAACCGGGGTCATTTCCCAAGTGACGAATCAGCCACTAAGCTGATATACTTGGCCTTGAGAAACGCCACAACAAAATGGACCATGCCACTAAAGGATTGGAAAAAGGCCCTTACGCAATTCGCCGTAATTTATAAGGATCGCGTTCCTGCTTTCGGGGCATAAAGATCATGCTCAACCACAAGAACGGCTCTTACACAAAATTCCTGACATCCCCACTTCAGTTATTTTTTGTCATATTTTTTTAAAAGGTCTATGACGTCATTATGACGTCTGGAGACGGCCTAAACCATAGCTGTCCAACCGTTTCTATCCTGTGCGTGGACTTCAGCGCCTGCGTCGAGCAATTCCTTGACGATATCCAAGTGGCCGCGATAGGCTGCAATAATCAAGGCTGTCGCTCCATACTCATCTTTGGCTTCCAAGTCTACCGGGTGTTCCAAAAGAACTTTCACAACATCTACATAGCCCGCTCGCACCGCCCGCATCAGACTTGTAAAACTATAATCATCCTTTGCGTTGAAGTCTGCGCCATTTTCAAGCAACTTTTCCACCACCTCGGCAAATCCACGACGACATGCCTTCATCAAGGCGGTAGCCCCATTCCTGTCTCTTGCGTTGGGCTCAGCCCTGCTATCTAAAAGCATCCTGACGATGTTGGAAAAACCCATGGCCGCTGCCCACATGAGTGGTGTCCACCCCATATCATCACTACCTTCTAAGCCCGCTCCGACAGTCAATAGTCCCCTGAGTTCCGCTAGTGTAGCGTTCCATAAGTTGGCTGTATATTAGGCGACCAGTGCTTTTCCCGTGTAAGTCCATTTGAAAGGGTGTGCCCTGTGGTCATTGTATTGTTTGATGTAGTGCATGATCTGTTTTACAAGTTCCTCTTTGGAATGCCAGATTCCACCTTTGATAACATCGCGTGTAAAGATATTGAACCATATCTCCACCTGATTTAACCAGGAGGCATAGGTCGGAGTGAAATGGAGTGTGAGTCGACGTCTTCGTGACACCCATTCAATTACCTTATGGTGTTTGTGCGAACTGAAATTATCAGCGATGATATGAATGTGTTTGCCGGGATTCTTGCGGTACAGACTTTTTAAAAAAGCGAGGAACTCCTCGTGTGTGTGTTTTTCAACACATCGGGCTTCTACTTTTCCAATGTGGACCGCCAGAGCCGCCAACAAACAAGTCGTGCCGTGTCTCTTATAGGTGGCCGTATGTCTTTTCGGATTGCCAGGTCTTAAAGGGAGTTCCGGTTGGGACCTGTCCAATGCTTGTATCTGAGACTTTTCATCAACTGTTAAGACCAGGGCGTTTTCCGGTGGCGCTATATATAGTCCAATAATAGCTGCCTGTTTCTCTTCAAACTCAGGGTCGGGACTCTTGCCGCACCAATGGTCAACCTTGTGGGGTTTTTTGACTCCTTCGTTTAGTATCCTATGCACGGTCGTAGAGCCAAAACCAACGCGTTTGGCAAGTCTTCGCACTGTCCATGCGTTGCTCCCGTCAGAAGGCTTCTCGCATGCCAGACGAATAAGATTGACTCTTTGGTCCGGAGTTATTGTCATTGGTTTGCCACTCCTGGGGCTGTCTTTTAAACCATCAAGACGCATCTGCATAAATCTCTTACGCCATTTCAGACAGCTATCTACATTTAACCCCAGTTCACGACTAATAAAACTCAATGGACGCCCCTGGCTGGCAAGAAGAATGACTTTGGACCTGACAGCCATTCGTTGCTCTGTCTTACCGGCGCTTGCCCACATTCTAAGAGTAGCGGCTTCTTCATCGGACAATTTAACTACTATCGCTCGTTTCCCCATGGCAACCCTCCATGGAGTCTCTTATACCAGACTAACTTAGGGAACGCAACACTAGATTACCTTCCTTTGCAGCTTCCAATAAGTTATTTTCAATTGAGTCATCAACCTCATGTGGCAGCGTCTTCATGATATAGTGCCGCGCAGTGGGAATAGGTTTGACAAATGACGCGACTTTTGTCCAGAAATTTGGAATGTCCCTTCCAACACCTGAAGGGAGGGAAGATGAATGCCCAAGCGTGGTTTGAGACTTGATTTCGAAGAGTACAATCACATTATTCAGCACCGCTATCGCGCCAAAAAGCGCAAAGATCTTGATTCAAGGGTTCGGCTGAGATCGATTTTACTGGTTCACGAAGGCAAGACGCTTACTCAAGTTGGTCAAATTCTCGAAGTAGCTCGGAGTACTGTAGAGCGATGGATAAAGAGGTATAGGGATTTAGGCGTGCCGGGCTTGCTTGTGCGATGACCATACCAGGGTAAAAAGCCAAGATTAAGTCTGGACCAGAAACGAGAACTTGCCATTATGGTTCGACAAGGTCCTGAAGACAGTGGGTTGGATACCGGGGTCTGGACGTCCCCTATCATTGCAGACTTGGTCAAACGGCGTTTCGGAATCGCATATAGCCCATCTCAGATTCGCAGAGTTCTTCACGAGTTGGGTTTTTCACTTCAATATCCTAGACAAGAATTCTCCAAAGCCGATGGGAAACGTAAGGCCACATGGCTTGAGGATGAACTGCCTGAGATTAAAAAAAAGTCCGAAAGGACAATGGCATTCTGATGTATCAAAATGAAGTAAGTTTCAAACAAGCGGGTTCGATTTACCGACATTGGGCCTTGAAGGGCGTTGGATGTGTGGTGAAGACTCCGCCCACAAGGAAATCCTTGAAGGTGATGGGAGCGGTAACAGTCGGCTGTGATCCCAAATTTCACTTCCGGTTCGTCAACTGGTTCAACACCGAGACCTTTCTGAGCTTTCTTGACCAACTTATCTCCAGATACAAAAATCAAAAGATACACTTGATCCTGGACAACGCCAAGTATCACAAGGGTCCCGAAGTAAGGAAGTGGCTCAATGGTAAGGAGGATCGCATTGAACTCCACTATCTGCCCCCGTACTCACCAAAATTCAATGTGGCCGAATATGTCTGGATAGAGACCAGAAGAAAGACCACCCACAACCGGTTCTTCAAAACCTTGAGTGAACTCAAACGGAGACTGTTCAGAAGATTCAACCGATTTCAGGGAAATCCTGCGTCGTTGAGAAGCGTGCTTGAATCTTTCGCTTAGGACCCAGTTTCACTGCGTATCACTATAGCACAAGATCTCTCCCCTATAACTCTTAATCTATTAGGGTGAAAGGGGAGTTGTTAGGTCAAAAATTAGATCAGAGTAACAACGCATAATATTCTGGGGACTTTAGTGTTTCCAGATCTACTCTCCAAGAATTACCTGAATTGAAAATTCTAGATCAGTACTGTATCTGGACACCAATTTCCATGACTCTTGACGGAGGTATGTGTAAGTACGCCGCTCCGTTAAGTGAATTGCGAAGCATATAGATAAAGATGGACCTGCGCCACCTGGACGTGGTCCCCTTACTGTCCAGCATGAGACTCAGCCGCCCCACATAGTAAGTCACGTCGTCAAGATCGATGTTCGGAATCTCCTTTCTTATCTGAGACATTATCTGAGGAATGTCCGGCGACTCCATGAACCCGAAGTGGGCGATGACCCTATAGACACCATATCCCATGTTCGTGATGTCTATCCGGTGGGATTCTTCTACCTCAGGGGCGTCTGTGGTAAGGACAGAAAGAAGCACCAGTTTCTCAGGCAAAGCTTTAGTTTGAGTGACGTAGTGGAGGAGCATGGGTGGAACTTCCCTCTGAAAATTGGAAAGGAACACACCCGTGCCCGGTAGACGTATCAGCTTCTCACTCATGACCATCGCCATGAATTTCTCTTTGGGAACGGTCATGGTCATCACCTTGATCGCCAATTTCTTCCACCCGTCCCACCAGACGACCATGACAGCCATTATCAGGAGGGCGCTACCTAGAGGGAACCAGCCGCCGGTAGTGAATTTTTGCAGGCAGGAAATGAAATAGGTTAGGTCCATGCTCCAAAAAAGTAGACAGAGAGGGAAAGCCTTCATTAAGCTCCATCCCCAAATCCTCCGGGAAACGAAGTAGAACACAGCCGAAGTGATCAGCATTGTGCCGGTAACCGCTATACCGTAGGCGTCCGCTAGGTTGTCAGAGGCCTTGAAGTAAAGCGTAATCGCTATAGCCGCTACCAGCATTAGACCGTTTACGCCGGGCAGATATACTTGGCCTTCAGCCATTTCCGAAGTGTGCGTGATCCGCATACGCGGCATGAACCCCAGTTGGATAGCCTGTCGGGTTAGCGAGAAAACCCCCGAGATGATGGCCTGCGACGCTATGATCGTGGCGATCGTCGCGAGAGCTACCATCGGGTACAGAAAAGCTTGGGGCACAAGGCCAAAGAATGCGTTCTCGGCGTTCCTTTGGTCCTGTAGGATCAAAGCCCCCTGGCCAAAGTAGTTAAGAATGAGGGCCGGAAGGGCTATAAAGTACCAGGAGATACGGATGGCCTTGATCCCGAAGTGCCCCATGTCGGCGAAGAGCGCCTCGCACCCGGTAACGCAGAGCACTACTGCCCCCAGCAAAAAGAATCCGGTTAGCCCGTTGTCAACAAAAAACCTCACTGCGTGGACCGGGTAAATAGATTCCAATATATCTGGCCTATGCCAGATGGGCGCCACCCCAAGCAGGGCGATGACGACGAACCACAGGATCATCACAGGGCCGAAGTATTTGCCGATCTTACCCGTGCCGTGGCTTTGGCTCCAAAAAAGAGCAAAGAGTATGCAACAGGTAAGGGGAACTACGACCGGTTTAGCGCTGGTGGTGGCGACTTCGAGCCCCTCGAGCGCAGACAGGACCGAGATGACAGGAGTGATGAGGCCATCTCCATAAAGCAGGGCAGAACCGAATAGCCCAGCTATGATTAGCCCCCTGCTCAGCTTCGATCCCATTTTCTTGTGGAGAATAGCCAGCATGGCAAAGACTCCCCCTTCTCCGTCATCATCAGCCTTGAGGATGAAGAGAGCGTACTTGACACTAACCACTAGGACCAACGACCAAAAAATCAATGAAACCAGCCCTAAAACGTTTTCTGAAGAAGGAGTAATCGAAGACTGGCCGATGAAGCAGACTTTGAGAGTATATAGAGGGCTGGTGCCAATATCGCCGAACACGACCCCCAAAGCTGCAATTACCAGAGTACTAGCTTTTCCTTTAACGCGGGACATACGCAAATTAGCCTTTCTGGGATTTAGCGGCACAACGGTTGCTGAATTTCATTCGCGCCCCGAGGATTCTTCCCACCATACCGAGGAAAGTTCCAAACGCGTCGCCTCTACGAGGTTGTCGACGGCCTGCTGAGATTCCTGAGTCGTTTGAAAACCGGGGAATTGTAGCGCATCCATGATTAGGGTCACAGCGTTATCCACCGTGATCGACTTTAGGTGCAAGACCATGTCGTAGAAGGTTGCGTCCCAAGTATCGGCTCCATAAAGGTGAAGCGCCCACTTTCGCCGTTCGTTATCATCCCTCAGAATGATCTCCCTAGCTTTTTCCGCTGGGATGCCTTCCCGCTTAACTTCCTCTGCGACTCGAGCTTCGAGGTCAGCAGCGATTCGTACCTTTAGGACGTGCGGAATATCCTTGAGAAGAAAGTTCCCGAAGAGACCGTGGTAAACGACATTGTCCCTCTGCACGTGTTTCAGGAGGGCGGCGCGAATATAGGCCAAGTATTTTTCCTTGTCATGGACAAAACGCTCGAAGATCGTAGGAGCGTCTTGGATCGCCCGGACAAGCTTGATTTCGGGGATGTTAAATTCCTTGGACGCTTCGAGGAGTATCTCGCGGGAAATGCACTCATATCCCAGTTTTGCAGCAAGTTTTTCTGCTACTTCTCGACCACGATAGTAAGAGCCTCTCGAAATGGTTATTATAGCCATCGCCTGTCCTTTCGTCAGTTCTTGGCAACTACCTCCCGCCTGCTTATTTAGTTCTGTGCGGAAGGTCTTGATTTCATCATCAGTTAGGTGTTTCAGAAAAACACCTTATCCTCTCCCGGGTGATTGACAATATAGCCTTTCGAATGCTTCGAGGGACAGCTTTTAAGTCAAAATTGGGTACAGATGTTGCTTCCATGTTTTTTCCTCCCGAATGTCGGTATGTAGAAAGCATCTACTCCATGAATGATCATAAACTAACAACACTTTTTTGTCTGGAAATGTTTGAACAGTACAAAGAGAGTGTCACCGACACAATACGCAACAGTCCAACCACGTTATTGACCCTATAAATTTTGTTCGGTGCTTTCGTAGTGACTGGTGTTCCTGTAGAAATCGGCGAATCAAAATAACTTTTGAGGAGAAGAATTTCTTACACTTTTTCCGGTTAGCTTTTGTCAGGTGCAGGATTCGAATAATCGATGTGGAAGTCAAAACGGGGGAACACCTTAGGCAGACGCATGATGTTGAACACCATCACGCCAATGGACATGCGGTCCAGCCAAGAAGATAAAGGCCAGCCGTAATGGATTACTACCTTCCTGTCCGCCAATTCATACTCCACTACATTTAACAAGCCGACCATCTGCTGATATAGAGTTCTCTTACTCGTAGCAAACCGGAAATGATTCGGAGACATTTTTTTCGGAGCGCCCTGCCTGGGATTGTAGAACGTAACGTAGGCTTCATTCTGTTTAGACGCTTCCATGGCTTCTTCTTGAGGCCTGCGAAAAATCACATGGAGTTTATTTTCCGGAGATTCGGACAGAAAAAGAACCATGTCCATGTAACTGTCCGCTTGCTCCAACGCCTTGATTTCTGGCGCTCTTGTTCGGGCGACTACAAGTCCGCCGGTAAGCACTATACCTGTCACGATCGCCCACAATCCGGTCCCATGTGGTTTCATCCACGCCAGAAAAAGAAAACAGCTCAGGAAAATGAAAAAGAGAGCTATAGTCCCAATGCGACTGGTATAATACTGGATCACTTCCTTTGCGCCCATGAAATAGCGATAAATTACCAGCGACCCGGTATTTATGGTGAAACACGCTAACAATCCAAGGGCGTACATGTCCGCCAGGATCATTTGGCTCCCGCCTGTCACTAAAATTATGCACGAGAATGAAATGGCGTTTATAATGTGTATCCTATACAAAGAATGCCTGCGGTTTGTCGCAATAAGCCATGAAAAGCCGTATCTTTCAGCTACTCGCTCCATCAGTTCGCTTGAGGCCACAAAAGCGGTATTTACGGCCATTATAAGTGTAATGCTAGCCAACACGGCCACTGCGATCCCGAAGGGGGCCCCATTTAACATTGTGGCGTAGTGTGTAATTAGATCCCCTTCATGCTCTGCAAAGTCTATGGGAGCGGATAACGCCAACGCCGCTACAACAGGTGTAACAATGCCAACTGTGAGGGCCAGAAACTTATAGGCTTTTGCGATTTCACGCCAAGAAACGTACAAAACCTGCTGTTTGAAGGACCGATTCCACACCGGAATAAGCGAGCACGCAACTGGCTACCGAGGCTATAAAAACACCATAACCATGCGTCCAGGACCCGCTGTCTAAATGTTTCGCCGCCCCAGAGATTGAAGCTTGCAAACGACCCAATGAGTCATGGTCCAGTCCCAAGACGCCAGACGCTATTAAATTCATGAAAACAAAGGCGGCAAGAACGAAGATCCCAAAAGTTAACCGGACATTTTCTCTGATACCTATAATGTTCAGGCCTGCGATGCCCCAAACAATAATCATCGCTGTCACCATTTTCCATAGTTGTGGCATTTCTACAAATGATGTGGCGTTTTCTATGGCGCTTATCGCAGAGATACAGGCCGTCAGGATGTAATCGACCATGATTGAAGAGACCGCAACGAATGACACTACCGGCCCTAACACCAAATAGGAAAAAGAATAAACCCCGCCTCCGAACAATTTCTGGTTCTCTAGAATTTCCGCAATTTCAACCAAACGGGAACTGAAATAGCGGATGACAATAGAAGTAAGAGCGATGAAAAATATAGCCGCAGGACCAATAAATCGAAAAGCTTCAGCTGGCGCGTAAAAAACCGAGGTTAGCTCGTCCATAAGCGTAATCACGCCCACCCCAAGCCAGGTGAGCCAGAACCTGCCACCGATATAATCGGTCAGTAGGCCAGGTTTTCGCACGATGTAGACGAAAACACCCAAAAGAGCCGCGTTTACAATTAACAGAACTGCAAGTTTCATTGAAATTATGGTCCGATGTTTCTAGAGAGCCACGAAACTTGCATTCCGCACTCTAGTTTTAGTCGCCTCCTATTAAAAGCTATAGTTTTGCCATTTTTGAGTTAATATTCTGAGATTACAGAAGAATATCTTGAAAACAGTCGGCGTTCCGGTCATAGACGGTTTAGATAAACACGAAGGAGGAACACCGATGACCTATGGAATTTGCCACAGACTTTCGGAATTGACAACATCTATGTTGCAATTTTGTAAATCCCCAGTTAAGGGGGGGCTGATCTACTAGGGTTCATTTTTATCTCGCGATTAGTGGACAGATGGATTAGATGATTGACCATATTGGAAGCGTGATAAATAGTGACCTAGACAAAAAAGCCAGTATCACAAAACTGTCTCGTTTCTAAAAAAACGGCGCTAAGCTATTTTAGATATTACCAGTGTTCTTACGGCAGGCAATACTTTCCAGGATGACTAACATGGTGCCGGAACAAGTCCTCCTGACTGAGGATTCGGTGCCATGAGGCTCCCCTCCGGCATAGAACACGTTCCTTCCGCGGCTTCACCCTAGTTCCAGTAACTTCTAAATGACCCCGGTAAAACTGAGGTAAAAAATCCCTACTTAATGACATCAAACTATTACAAACAGGCTTGGGTTAATCTGCTCCAGCTTATTGATGGTTTATTGGAAGTTACTCAACTATCTGGTAAACACAAGGAAGATGTCAAATTATTTTGCGGAAGTCCCAGTAGTAATTGTTGGCGACAGCAAATTCTTCTGGATGACATAGAAAATTGCGTTGATCTCCTGCCTAAAAAGCGACTCATAAGACTCAGAGAACTCGTCATCCCATTGGAGTTTGTGCCCCGTGGTGTTCCGTAATTGTGCGGTCGTTGTAAATGCCGTCTTATAATCACAACTTTTGTTAATTTCCTTGACAATATCGTTCACCGATTTCGCAGTGACCTCAATGTTTCCTTCAAAAGGGAAATGCGTACGGAATTCACTATCATTGTTTAAAATCGCACCCATTTGACCATATTCTTGGCCTAGAGATATGTGGTAAAACTGTTTCAGAATGGATTCAAATATCAAACCACCTTTAAAAAGATGGGTAACAAATGGTTCGACGGAGCCTTGCCCTGCGCTCCGCAACATAAGCCACGTAGAAAGATCTTCAAATTCTAAGATAAACGAGTAGAATGCCGTAATAATCGAGCGTGTCGCCGCTTCGGGCTCAATCAGTGGTTCGACAAATTGCTTGACGAAATTATCAAGAGCGAGAGGCGGTTCATTGGAAATGGAATTGAAGTCGTTCAGTCTTGATTGAATGGAATTTATAAAATGTCGCGCGATTCTAGTTGGGGGGTGGTTCTCAGGACTTCGCAAGAACAAGAACATGCCAGCAGATCCATTTCTCCAGCCATCAGGATCCTTTCTGATGTCTTCTGAAATAGCAGCATCTATATAGAAAATTCCTTTTTCGTAATTTCCCATGTCGTAGTTGAACCATGCGAGGAAATAGAAAGGCGTACCTTTGTGTATCTTCAGGTATTTTTCCTTATCAGCGTCGCAAAGTGCCTCAAGAAGGTGTTCATAAGCTTGACACCTCCTGAAAGGACCACTGGTCCGTTCTAAAATATTTCCGGGCCCATAATACTCAAAGAGGCAATCAGCGTTGCTTGGGTCAGCGCTTTGATCCTCATTCCAGCTTAAGAAGAGTTCGACCGCCTCCTCAATGTCTTTGTTAACTACGCGCAATGCACCATTAGCCATCCTCAACCTCGACGCATACGTTTTTACCGAACTCCATTATTTCCCAAAAAAGAGTGAATCATCATATCCATATATAACCGACCCAAACTTTGTGATCAGGCTGCTTCCACCTTCTGTTCAGGTTGCAATAGTTCTCGCCCACGAAACCTGCACACAACAGCTTGAATTCCGTAAATCGCTTCTCCCACGAATCTACTCTGAATTTTGCCCATTCCCTCACAAAGTTTCCCAGAAAAACAACTCATCTGATTTCGCAATTTTAACCCCATTTGATGTAACATCGACTCGGACCCCCTCAATAGGATCGACGAATTGCTTCGTCTCTTGCAAAACCCTAATTAGAGAGATCCTCTTTCTTTTTTGCAAGAAGTTTCCCCGTTTTTACTTGCGCAAAAGACTAACTCATTAATATTATCCCCTAAACTAGTTGCTCTCAATTATGTTTTGGGGAATGTCCTGCATAATGGCCTATTGACCATCCATAGCAGAATTCAGAATTTATGAACTCTAAGAAATGACGCTTTTCTTCTTCGATGGCCCCAAAAAAGCACTAGGAACATAAACAAACCCCTCAACGCGAAAATTGAGCCCCGTTAAGCTGTTCCGGAGAGAGTGGGCTGTCGAAAGACCCAAAAACCCTTAGAACAGGCTTAAAGAGTTCTGGCGGCGTGAGACTAAATGAGAAAATCAATACAAATCGAATAGTTTCCGGTAGTAATTTGACAAATATCGACCTGCAATTAGAGCAAACCACGCCTATGGGACTTGATTGGGCAAAGCCTGATTTTTCTGAACATGCGGCTCCTTTAGTCGCACCATTGTCCATTGTCGGGTCCGTTCCTTGCCAAAATGCGCTAAAACCCCGGTTTGGTCTTTGGTAAGGTTGAAAATCCCGGTTTCCATTATTACCGCGTTTTTGTCTTTGTCGGCGAAAGTCCAGACAGCACGCTGAGATGTCTTGTCTACAATACCTCTGATTGGATTGGCTGTTTTGTTCTCAATATCGAAATATGTTCCCCTTAATACGCCTTTCTTGTTGGCAGCAAGTTGAAGAATCGGTTTCGAGGGTTGAACAGTGTCCTGAGTTAGTGAAAAAGCGCCTATTGGCATCCATTTGTCCTCGTCACTTGTGATTTTTGGCGCTCTGTCTAATATCCGGACGGCCTGGTCATAATACTCCGCCGCAGAGCTAAGACGTTTTCCATTCAGATAAACGTAATCATCGGCGTAATAAAAATTTGAACCATAGTTGTAGTACAGAGGTGGACCCCAATTCCAAGCGATCCATGAACTCAATCCAATCCAGGTGACAGGCCCCCACCAATAGCCCCAAGACCCCCAACGACGGCAAGGCTGGATGTGATTGTTCCGGTAGTAGTTGTAATGCCCGGGGTTTCGCACACCCGCTCCCAAACCGCGTCTTCCAGCTTGGCCACGAAATTGCCTGTTTGTCCCCACTTGTCCGTGGAACTGTCGCTGGCCAGAAAAAGAGGGCCTGGAATAGCCACCCCCGCCGCCTCTGCCTCTGGCTTCATCGGACGAAAGCGTCATTGCAAATACAGATACAAAAGCGATCAAAAAGTATGAGATCCTTTTCATTGCCGCCTCTCATTTAAAAGTTCGATGCGGAACCTATAAATATTACCTTGGTTGCCTGGTTTTCTCGCGAACAAAGGAGTGGTGTGATTGAGGAGGATCCATATCCAATTCAACATAATCAAAACCCAAGGCCGCAATCTCTTTCAATTCTTGAAGCACTGGCCTCACCGGGAAATTCATAGCCCCATATCGCATGTCGACTTCTTCTCTTATAAATTGACCCAATTCTATCTCGCCGAGCTGGTCCATTAAAACCTCGAAGGCTTACATATGATCTCCTTGACCTTCAGTTTCAAGAAGTCGGCGCTATTGGCCGGCTGCAGTAAGAGCGCAGTATCTACACCCTTCCCTGTTCCCGCTACCGAAATAATATCCTCGTCCGTCCTGACTAATCCTGCATCGGCGGCCATGAGAGCCAGTTCAATCGCAACCTTGGTCCCCTGACCAAAGATACGTAACGTATAGGCGATTATTTCATCCACCTGATAGGAACCTAACTGTTTCCTTATGCCCCGGCCTACGCCTCCAAATGCGTGTTGGGCGGTAAGCACGCTTATGCCCTGTGAAATCAATTCTTGGCGGACCTCATCGGGCATCTCTTGATGATCAGGTTTGACAAAGCCTGTCACGTGGCTGACCGCTATAATACGGATCTCTGGATCCAGAATCTGTCGCGCTTTTAGAGCCTTGGTACCGCTGACAGAGGCCATTAACACCACTTTGATATTGAGTTTCTTGGCTCGTCGACGGACACATTCGAGGACTTGTCCTGTGTTACGAGGGCCGGGTTCATTGAAATATAGGACCGGAGTTTCATAATAAGAAGCTGATGTTTTCGTGGGGTTTTCTTGCATGGGACATTCCTTATTCTGAGCGTTTTTTGCTTCCTCCTTGGTTTTGAATGGTCCAGCGATAATTTCGGGGGTTTTCCCCTGTGCTGCTACCACCTGGCACACACCTTTTTTGTCCTTGATAACTACCCAACTCTCCGCTGCGGCAAAGGTCGAGAACAATATTAATATGCAAAAATGTGCTAGAAGCTGGAAGATGAAACGTTTAGTCATGATATTTAACTCCGTTAGTTCGGCAATGAATTTCCTGGCATTGGGTCTGGCACTCATTTCAAATCGAGTCTCACTTTGGCGCAAGACTAAACGGTATGGGCTCGAATGAAACAATCTCCAGTTCTGAAGTTGATGATTTAGTCATGAGGGAAAATCTAGGACCTGGTTACAAGCACTGGACAGGGCGCATGACCTATGACTCGTTCCGCTACGCTTCCCATTAATAGTCGTTTCAACCCTGTACGACCGTGAGAGCCGACTATTGTCAGGCCGATTCGTTTCTCCATCGCTGTTTGATTAATGATCGCCGCAGGGTCTCCTTCGCGGCAAATCGGTTCAAGCTGAACACCGTGCTGTTTTGCGTTGGTCCGAATGGGGTCAAGAATTTCCCTTGCTTCTTTGAGCATGCGTTCCGCCACATTCACGTCGAGCCCATAAAGATGTGATGGAATGTCGGCTACTGAGATAACAGCAAGTTTTGAACCGTAAGATCGCTGTATTTCGAATGCGACGGATGTCGCTCTTTCGCTTGATCTAGACCCATCAGCAGCAAGTAAAATTCGGTCAAGGTTGATCTCGGAATTCATAGGAGCCGCCAGAACGTCCACGTGACTGAAACCGATTACCCTCGAGGCGACACTGCCTACAATTACAGTCCTGCATGGATTCCCTCCGCGTATACCTACGACTATCAGGTCAGAATTAAGGTCTTCAGCTATTTCAACTATTTTTTCCGGAGGGTCGCCGATTTCTAGCGTTGTTCGAATGCGGATATCTAATCTATTAGCTGCCTCAAGCGCTTCATCAAGCGCTTTCTGGTGGGGTGCCAATATCATGTCGTTTACGTTCTCATGGACGCCAACTAAACTGAGGTCTCCAGTATAGGGGGGCACCACAGATACTACCGTGATGGCACCATTTTCCGCCCTTGCTAGGGCCATAGCTTGGCGGAGCGCGTGCAAACTCGAATCAGAACCGTCAACCGCTACAAGTATACGTTTAAACATGCTCTTGTGATCCTGCGGTTTGAGCGTCGGAATCAGCTCGCTTACCCTTAATCATGGCGCCGATGATGATCACAGCGCCGATGGCCAACGCTAGGCACATAGTTGTGAAACTTACCATATCGAGAATAGACAATGTAGTCTTGTCAACAGACATTAATTCCAATTGGGTCAAATATTGGGGTATGGCCAAGGCCCGACTAAACGCTACGATGAGCATAATTGTTCCCATCACGATTTTTATCATGTTTTCTTTTACATATGTTGTTCCAATTGCCCCGAGTTGAACTCCTAAAAGCGAACCGGCGAGAATAATCAATGTGAGTCTGATGTCGACCATTCCGTGCATGGCCCACTTCACCGTTCCTCCAAAACCCATAAGGAAGGCTATGACAAGCTCACTTGCCGACGAAATGAGACCGGAAGCGCCGATAACGTACATCATTCCCGGGACCCCGACAAAACCACCGACAGCAATAGTCGCTGCGAGTAAGCCGGTGGCGAGCCCCACAGGGATAGTGAACCATAGAGATATTGTGAGATCAGCGGTCTTAAAGTGAATCATAGGCGGTAGATTAATGGATTGCAGACGTCTAGCCAACTTTGGAACGTTATCTCCGCCTTCTGAATCAGGTGCTTTGAAAGCGTCATAAAAGACATAGCCCCCGACAACCAACAGGACGACCACGAACGATAGGCTGACGTAAAGGTTGGAGCCTGCTTCTCCCCATTTGTTGAGAATAATTTCCTGAATTTGTATTCCGACCTGCACCCCCACAGTAGCGGAGGCGGCCATTACAATCCCCAGTTTTAAATCTACCTGACCATATTTGTAGCGTTTATAAGCTCCAACCATGGCCTTGGGGAACTTGTGGCACATGTTGCTGGCGACTGCTACAGCCGCAGGCACGCCAAGACTCATCATGCCGGGAGTCAAGACAAAGGCCCCGCCCGAACCTATGAATCCGCTTACCAAACCACCGATAAATCCGATAATGAATAAAAACGAAACATTCATCCAGGTCAGATCTATAAATTTAACAGCCTCGAGGGAATGATCCGTCACTTTCAACTCCTTTCAGTCAAACTACAGTTTTGCCATTTTCAGTTAATTGTTTGAGATTGCAGATGAATATATTAAAAACAATCGGCGTTCCCTTCATAGACGGTTTGGGAAAAAACGAGCGAGGAACATCTATGTCCTGGAGAAGTTTGCCACAGCCTTTCGGGATTGACAAGATCCGTTTTAGGGCGTTGTTTCGAAACGCCTAGTCTGAGGCTTTTTCCGCGCTGACCACGGGGTGGATACTTACTTATCCCCTCACGATTAGTCAGGTCATCTTTACCACCGGGCTTCCCACATCGGAACACTTCACAAACATCTATAAGTTTTTTGGGAAAACCAAAGGGGACGCCGAAAAAGGGATCTTCCGTAAGTGAGTATCTGGTTGAAAAATGAAAACGGACATGATTTCTGCCTTCTTGGATTTGAAAAAGATATGGGAAGGCGAGGAAGTCATGTCCACAAGCATACTTTATCACTGTTTTGGAATTACGGTACGAGGAATACGTCACATTCATTCCCGTTTCGAGAACGGCCGGACGATATTCCGAATCGGCCAAGATCCTACTACTCTTACATGCTCGATATGCGGGAGTCGGAGAGTCATCAAGAAGGGAAAAGTGTTTAGGAGGTTCATGACTCTTCCCATTGGCCTGAGGCCTACTATTATCGAGTTTCCGATTCAACGGGTGTTCTGTCTGGACTGTAGTGTCACGCGACAGGTAAAGATTGGTTTTGCTGAAGGCAATCGCAGATACACCAAGCGCTTCGAGCGTTATGTCTTGGATCTGTGCAAACATATGACCATGAGCGACGTGGCTCATCATTTGGGAATCAGTTGGCATCCAGTCAAAGATATTCAGAAAAGATATCTTCAGCGCAAGTTCTCCAGCCCTCCATTGCGCGGCTTGCAGAGAATCGCCGTGGATGAGATCATCGTTGGTCACGGACATCGCTATCTGACGGTGGTCCTGAATCTGGACAATGGGGCGGTTGTCTTCGTTGGCGATGGCAAGGGAGCCGATGCTTTGGAACCGTTCTGGAGAAGACTCAAAGCCTCCAGAGCCCACATTCAGGCGGTGGCTATGGACATGTCCCAGGCATACATATCTGCGGTGACAAGACATCTTCCCAACTCGACCATTGTGTTCGATCACTTCCACGTGATCAAGCTTTTCAACGACAAACTCACCGAGTTGAGACGCGAAATCTATAGAGAAGCTACTGACCTGCTTCATAAAGAAGTCCTAAAGGGAACTCGATGGTTGCTTCTAAAAAACCCCGAAAACCTCAGTGATAAAAGAAACGAAAGAGCCCGACTGGAAGAGGCGTTGAGCATAAACAAACCCTTGGCGACGGCATATTACATGAAGGAAGATCTCAGACTTCTTTGGTCTCAGCCAGACAAAGCCACAGCGGAAAATCACTTGCATGACTGGATCGACCAGGCCGAGGCCTCGGGTATCAAAATGCTCAAGGACTTTGCCAATACTCTACGAACTCATCGCCGTGGAATAATCGCCTACTATGACCACAACATATCAACTGGTCCACTCGAAGGGACAAACAATAAGATCAAGACGCTTCAACGACAGGCATACGGATTTAGAGACAGGGCCTTTTTCATGCTTCGTATCTATGCGCTTCACACTACAAGATACGAATTGATAGGTTGATATACCAAATACGCAGTTTCGCGAAGAGCCCGAAAAAGTCACTTTCGAGATTTTGAAGGTCATAAAGGAGAGCCTGGTGCCGGATTGCAGCACGACATGGATGCTCCTAAGACAGGGAACCCTACAGGCTTGGGAATTTGTTTCGTAATCATGCGGGTTGCTGTTCGTTTCCCGGGGATATCGGACAGAGCGTTTTGTCTGCCTTATGCGGCTCGCTTGTGGCGGCTAGCGAAGGACAGGATCAGGCCGAAAAAAGGCATTTACATCACCGTTGAGTTGCGTATGGATGCAGCTTGTATGGCCTCCTAGCATCATAGTCTCGGCGAAAAGGGCGTCCACGAAAGAAAGCCGCTGTGTTTCCAGGTCTGAGGCCCATCCTAAACCGAAGAGACATCAGGTGGAAGTGGAACAGGGTAGAACTATACAGACACGCAACAATAGTCGCGTTTTATAGTTTCAACGCAATCTGTGTATTAGTTAGCTTTGGTAGTCAGGGAGAAAAAACGTCACTTTCCCGGATATGTTGGCAGAGGCAAGAAGGAGTCATTTGGCCCCAAGAATTTCGCTCGATCGCAGGACACAGTAGAACTTAAAAAAACCTGTCCCGCTAGATACAACAGCGAGACAGGTTTTTCGAAGATGCCAAAACTACTTTCAACCCTTGGGATAATATGCGCTATACGCTCATCCTTAAACGAGCGCGAGGCCTCTGCGTCGGTCGGGGCGCAGATACAGTCTGACGTTTTGTCGCAGTCTTAGTTATCGCATTGATTCCTAGAAGGGACCAAGCGTTGCTGGCAAATGCTCCATGAGCAAACGAGAAAAGAAAAACAGTCGCAATAGGTAAAGCAGCGTAAGCGCCTCCTCTTGCGAAAAGCTCGGTAATAGGGGTGGAGTATGAGAAGACAGCGGCATATAGGGCCGCTGTTATTGCGCCGTACACTAGAGTCTGAATCGCGATCTTTTTCTTTTTAACTGCAGTTTTTGCCGCCATTTCTATCTCCTGGTATTCTTATTGTTCGTTTAATAATTCGGCTAATCAGCCGTATAGAGACCGACCAGCCAATATTTTATTGTCTAACGAGTTGATTCCCGAAATCGTCTTATCAAGCCCGGTAAGAACGTCTTGTAGTCCTGACTTTAGGCTGATTTTTATTCTGAGTCTCTCTCGCAACCGGTCGTCTTTCAGGTTCCTGAAGCAGACTGCTAGCCATCTTCCATTCGCCTTCTTCCGCGAAAGCCACCGCTGCGGCCATTTTTTCCAATTTTTGGAACCATGTTCTCATTTTACTTTCCTCCAGTTGGGTTGAGATCTTCTTTCTGTTTAATCCTCTATCAAGTTTCGTGCCATTATGTGACTAATGGCGTAACATGCTGATGTTACAAAGCTAATACAAGAAACAGCGGCAACAGGAAATACTGGATAACGTTGCGTTTCGCAACCCGAGATCCTAAAATCAGTAATAAGAACACAATTTCGGTCACACAAGCCATATTATGGACTAGTGTAAGGTGTTGCGCATCGCAACGTCTAACACTTCTCGCAACATGGGGGCACTGTTGAGCGTCTTTCTGCTAAAGACTCGTCACGAATTAGTGAAACGATAGCAACGGTCTAGGTAGTTTGGGTCTATACGTACCAGGCCGCTTTATTAATTGTTGGAGATTATGCCAGGGCGGCGGGCTTCAGAAATCCCGAACCTGAAATCGCAAACGTTTTTTAGAAAACTGGCGTTTATTTATCTTCAGGATGGCAAGGGGAACTCCCCTTCACGGTTGACACCGAAGTCGCTAGGCAAAAATGTGAAGGGGTGGCTTGTGACGAAACGCTCATGTAGCAAGCTTTACTCTACGTTTTTCAAAGACTGTAATTAAAGGAATGGATAGTCGTGTACAGATTGTGTCTAGGACTTTGCGCCAGGTGTCATCTTTTGAATGGCTTTCTTGGGTCCTGGAAGAATCGTATACCACAGTTGTGACTTCCTTGTGCCGTCTTACGTAATCTCCCAGTTTGTCGACAAGATCACCCTGAAACATGTACATGTGATAAGTAATGTCCTTTTCCCTCAAGAGTCGAGCCAGACTTAAAATCATTTCAGGGTCAGGGGCGACTGCCTGTAAATTTGGAACATTTCTTGAGCTCATCGTACTGGGCGAAGGGGTGATAATGACGTCCATAATGGCGCCTATGCGTTTGCATAGACTAACGGTATATTCTATGGCATTCGCGTTTGGTGAGTCTGTCTCAATTACCAAAAGCACAGTATGTGGCTTTGTCTCAGTGTTTAGGATTTCGCGTGCGACCTTAAATTCACCGGCCTCGGCAAAGGCCGCCGCGCTCATACTCTTTTCAAACTGTCCAACCTTTGGGTCAGTCATTCTATAGACCCCAAATCTTTCTTCAGATAGTTCTAAAATCTGGTTTTGATTTGCTTCCATATTAATAAATTTCATTGCCGTTTCAGGCTCGTCCGCTTCAGCGCCAGTGATAGCGTTTAGCATAGAGGTAATCCTATCTTTTACTCTTTTCATGTCGCCCTCCTGTTCAGTCTAGGCCTATACAAGAATTGTGCCAAAATGGTATCTGTAAATTAACGAGTTTTCACGTTCAACTGCAGTCGATCATTGTTGTGATTGTGAAACGGTTGCGATGGCTTGCGAAATTATGGGGAATAATTCGGTGACCAGGTCTATAAATCAAGAAACGATAAGATTGTTGCAATTTCCAATTTTACGTTGCAGGAAGCAACAACCGCGCTGTCGCATGAAGTTTCTTAAGCCATGTACGCGTATGTTTCGTCGACTCTCTCATTCCAGGGCATAGCTTGTGAAAAAGTAGCTTAAACTTGCAAATCGAATTTAACGGCGCCAAAGCGTTAGTCCGTTGACCTTTTATAATGTTTCAGACCCAGCTGGACAAAAGACGCTGTAATTCTATGATATAGTCTAATCAGGCTCGTCACTTCCCGACGGCTGATTAGTTTTTGTGGAGGCAAATGATGTGAATGAAAAGGATATATTCGGTATTAATCTTCTTGGCTTTGCTCCTCCTCTTACCCTTTCATTGCTATTCCCGTGACCTAATCCTAAATAATACTCCGGTTCAAGTGTATTTAAGTCCTAACGGGGGACGCACAACAACACCATAGTGAAAGAGATCGGAAACGCCTATAGCATTTGCCAAAAATAATGTCCGATTGAACAGACGATTTTTCTCGCGTTTGGGTAAAGAATATGCTTTACCCAAGGTATGTCGCGTCAGCCGAACATGCCCAATACTGAGAATTGCTCGTTGGAAGAGCTGGATATCGCTGCGGGGGCCGCTGTCTCTCTCAGGAGTCACGTTCGGATGATGGCGATCAAGGCTTTGCTCATGGGTATAAGCCATGACCAGGTAGCCAAGCTTTATGACACGACTCGGCGCAACCTTTGCCGGTGGATCGATAGGTTTAACACCAGAGGGATCGACGGACTCGTACAAAAGGCCCGATCGGGTCGTCCAAGAAAGATCACTTCTGATAAGCGCACAAAATATATTGAACTTGTTCAGCGCCCGGATCGGGCCAATGAGACTCATTGGACAGGAAAGAAGTTTCACGGATACTTGACCAAACAACTTGATGAGGAGATCGGGTATCGGACTGTAGTTAGATGGTTGCATGAACAGGGCTTTCGACTAAAAGTACCACGCTCTTGGCCAAACGGACAGGACGAAGAAAAGAGAAAGGACTTTGTGGATTTGCTGAGAATTCTTCTTGGCGACCCGGAAATCGACCTGTGGTTTCTTGACGAGACAGGGATCGAGGGAGATCCTCGGCCCAAACGTCGCTGGGCCCTCAAGGGTCAAAAAATCCGTCAACCTTACCTGGGCGCTCATATAAGAATGAGTGCGGCTGGAACAGTATGCCCTCGGACAGGAGAGTTTTACGCTTTGATATTCAGTCACTCAGACACTCAAGTATTCCAAACTTTTCTGGATCACGCTAACTCAGACATCTCCTTTGAACGCCCGAAGAACATCCTCATTTTGGACAATGCAAGCTGGCATCGCGGTGACAAGATAAACTGGGGCCGATTCGAGCCGGTCTTTCTTCCAGCTTATTCTCCGGATCTCAATCCCATAGAAAGATTATGGCTTGTGATGAAATCTGAATGGTTCTCAGATTTTTTCGCAAAATCCAAAGATCAGTTGATCGATCGTATATGCCTCGCCCTTAACTGGGTAGTGAACCGGAAAGATCAAAACCAAAAAACATGCGCCATTAAGACAAAACTTTAGGCAAATGCTATACCAACCACACCCTATGACCATAAATGGTGTATTCCTATGTCTCCAGACCTTTTCTTCGATTGAATCAACTTCCATATCAAGACATCTAAGGTTCCAACAGGAGTAAAGTTTATGAACCACTCAAATTCAAGGAGGCGATCATGAAAACAGCTCTAGTATTACTTGGAATGGTCCTATGGCCCGTTATGGCGTTCGCACAACTTCAGGCCAGTGTGGTGGAATACACAGATAGAGGAACAATTCTCGAAGGCTACGTGGTGGAAAAAACGGACCTACATGGAAAACGGCCGGGTGTCCTCGTCGTTCCTGATTGGATGGGAGTGAGCGATTCCTACAAAAGAATCGCGGACAAACTCGCGGACATGGGTTACGTTGCTTTTGTTGTGGACATTTACGGTAAGGGGGTTCGTCCAGCGAATAATCAAGAGGCTGCTGTGGAAGCGACGAAATATAAGACAGACAGGAAGTTGCTGAGGGAAAGGGCCGTTGCGGCGCTGACAGAACTTAAGAAAAATCCAAAGGTTGATCCGAACCGTATTGCAGCCATTGGCTATTGTTTCGGTGGTACTACAGTTCTGGAGCTTGCCCGAAGCGGGGCCCCTGTTCTAGGCGTGGTCAGCTTTCACGGAGGGCTGGACAGTCCTTCTCCCGAGGACGGGAAAAAGATAAGAGCAAAGGTATTAGTCTTACATGGAGCAGATGATCCGGTTTCTAAACCCAAGGACATCGCAGAATTCCAGGAGGAGCTAAGGAAAGGCAATGTGGACTGGCAAATGATATACTACGGCGATGCCGTTCACTCATTCACACAACAGAAGGCGGGAACGGACAAATCCACAGGAAACGCATATAATGAAAAAGCGGACAGACGATCCTGGGAAGCCATGAAACAGTTCTTCAGGGAGATTTTTAGTGAAGAAGCGCCAAAATAATATGATGAGTACGATCAAGGCCGGGGTGAAAGTAATGTTTCGCTGTTGGAGATGGCTACTCGATGTGGCTTCAATCTTCCCATTGGCCAATATTTCCATGAAGTATTGGGATTAAGGATCGACCCGAAAGATTACTCTTGATCAGTCAGTGGTGGAGGAGAGCAGTATGCTCAACAAATTGAAATAGAGAAAATGGAAATGGACCGAAAAGAACAGGAGACCGGCAAGGACTTCGGCAGTCCTTTGGAGAAGGAAAAGGATGAGTATGAGATTCTGGAAAGGACTCTGAAATCCATGGATGTGAACCATGTCTTTTCACGGCGTGAGTTTCTTCTGATAAGCGGCGTAATGGTTGTAGCGGTATCCGCTCTGGATGCTTGGGGTGCAAAAGAGGCTCCCCTCATCATTATGAATCAGACTAAAGGCCTCGTAATAGCAGATCCGGCGAAATGCGTAGGCTGCAGGCGATGTGAACTGGCCTGCAGTGAATTTAATGACGGAAAGGCTTCTCCAACCATCGCGAGGATCAAAGTTAGTCGAAACCTCAATTTTGGTCCCACGGGCCTTTATGACGGGCCACGCCGCCAGGGTTACCTGGGGAAATGGGCTGGTGATTCAAGATGTTTGCAAACAATGTCCCCATCCTGTGCCTTGTGCGAACGCGTGTCCAAATGACGCAATAGTTGTGAGGCCTCCAACAAACGCCCGCGTTGTGGATCCTAACAAATGTATTGGCTGTAAAATGTGTCAGAGGGCCTGTCCCTGGGAAATGTTGTCCTTTGATTCGGATACGAATAAGGCTACCAAATGTTTTCTTTGCGATGGGCGCCCCAAGTGTGTCGAGGCATGTCCTGCGGAGGCCCTGAGCTACGTGGCCTGGCGTGACCTTACGGATAAGGCGCCACCGAGAGTAGCGCCGACAGCTGTTGTTTCCCTCGATAAAGCGCATACTTGCAACGATTGCCATAAGAAGTAACGGACAGGAGATGAGAAAAAATGGCTCTCCACGGAGGATGGGCGGGAAAGGTTCTACGGATTGATTTGTCAACCCGGAGAATCTCAACTGAAGATAGCATTGAGAAATACAAAGATTATTTAGGGGGAACAGGAATAGGATATAAAGTCATTTGGGACGAAGTTCCGACGGGAACTAAACCTTTTGACCCGGCTAACAAGATCGTCTTTGGGGTAGGCCCTTTGGCCGGCACTGGCGCTCCCTGCAACGGAAGGACCGCTGTGACAACTCTGTGGCCGACTTGTTGGCCACAGCCACTGGTTGCCAGTGGTCACATGGGTGGTTATTTTGCCGCAGAACTTAAGTATGCCGGGTTTGACGCCATCATCATCGAAGGGAGGGCTGATTCTCCGGTATGGCTACAGGTTGTGGATGGAAAGGCAGAAATTAAGGATGCCCGCCACCTCTGGGGATAGGGCATACGGCGAACCACCGTTGACATAAACCAGCGGATGGGACCGGAGGCTTCTGTGGCTGCTATCGGCCAGTCAGGTGAGAATTTGGTTCCCATGTCCGTGGTGATAAACTCCTATTCCCACTCAGCGGGTGGCATAGGCGGGGTCATGGGTTCCAAGAATCTGAAAGCTATTGGTATCTACGGAACAGGGAGTGTAAGGATTGCCGAAAACAAAAAGGAATGGGAGAAGGTAGTCAAATTGCACCTTTCTCTCTTAGGAGCCGTCAACCAGCATGTGGTTCCGATCAGTCCTCAGCCGTGGGCGGAATACTACGGCGCCACGCGTTGGGTCGGCTCTAAGGGCAGGAAATGGCGCTCCGCGAATCCCAATATCGAGACGGGAGCCTGCGATCCCCACAACCTAAATAGGATCGCCTATCGGACTAACAATGCAGCCTTTTTTCTTGGAGAGAAGGCCTGGCAGTGCACCGTGAGAGGAAATGGCTGTTCAAGTTGCCCCATTCGTTGCCATACCATGCTCAAAGTCCCTTCGATTTCCTCAAAGTACTGCATTCCAGCAGTGGGACAGAATACATGCGCCGGTTTGATTTTCGGCAGAGATTTTTTCAAAACATTTCCCGATGGTCCTAGAGGGCAGACAGCGATTGAAGCATGCATGGTGGGTATGCACCTAGCCGACGATCTCGGGATTTGGGAGAATTACGGCCAAATGCAACGTGATTTTCAACAGCTCTACTACAGTGGCGCCATTAAAAACAAAGTCGGTGAGAACGAATTCAAAGGCTATTCATGGGATCATTATGAGAAAGGGGACCCGACCTTCCTGTTCGAACTTCT
>CAWCTI010000009.1:0-455294 GCA_963798475.1 uncultured delta proteobacterium | reverse complement strand
AACTTCTTGAAAATGCGGAAAACGCCTTTAGTAAAGATAAGGTAGTAGATAACGATTCCACGGTAAAACAGCTTCATGCCAAAATCGGGCAACTGGCGATGGAGAACGATTTTTTGTCAGTAGCGCTCGGTCGCATCGGCGATTCGAGCGCAAAGAAATGATTCAAGAAAAAAGTCCTGTGTCCTTGTCCAGGCAATGTCAGATTCTTGAGATCTCAAGATCAGGAATGTATTACAAACCGGTTCCAGTCAATGAAGCCGACCTTCGGTTGATGAGATTGATCGACAAGATTCATTTGATTCACCCGTATTTTGGAGCTAGAAGGGTATCGGGTAAGCTTTGTGACATGGGTGAAGAAGTAGGCCGAAAACATGTCAGGACTCTAATGAATAAGATGTGTATCACGGCCATTTACAATAAACCGAGGCTTTCAAAGCGAAATCGGAACCATAGAATCTACCCGTATCTTCTCCGGGGAATGCCCATAACTCGGGCTAATCACGTTTGGGCAGCCGATATTACGTATATTCCCATGGCCAGAGGATTCTGCTACCTGGTAGCTATTATGGATTGGGCAAGTCGGAAAATATTATCATGGCGGTTATCAAACACTCAGGACGTTGGGTTTTGCGTGGGGGCTTTGGAAGAAGCCATCGCCAAATTCGGAGTCCCAGAGATTTTCAACACGGATCAGGGATCTCAGTTTACATCTGATTCATTCACTGAGGCCTTGTCAACCAGGGGCGTCAAGATAAGTATGGACGGCAAAGGTAGCTGGAAAGACAATGTTTTTATTGAACGTTTCTGGAAAAGCGTCAAGTACGAAGAAGTTTACCTGAAAGGTTACGAATCTTTGTCAGTCGCTCGAAATGAGCTAAAATCATATCTTGAGTTTTACAACCACGAACGGAGGCATCAAGGGCTTGACTCAAGGACCCCGGATGAGGTCTACTGGAGTACTTTGCCCCAGACCGAAGTGGCAGCATGAAGAGTAGGCTTATCACCTAAAAATCACGTTCAACTGTACAAGAAGGCTAGACCATCTTTTAACTCATTCTTTATAAACCAATAGATTCCTAACGAAAATATTTTCTACAGCAGGTTTAACTGGATGGTTCGAATTTGATATTTTTTCGGTACAGTAATATTTCCATGTAAGGAATGGAGGGAAAACCATGACCAAAAAACCAAAGAACGAATCAGTTACTTCATTAGGACCAAGTAATCTTGTTTATCAGCTGAAAATTACTCTCAAAGGGGTTAGACCACCAATATGGAGAAGGATTCAGGTCAAAAGTGACATTACTCTCCATGCTTTGCATAGGACGATACAGACGGTCATGGGTTGGGAGGATGAGCATCTTCACGACTTCAATATCAAGGGAGTGTTGTACGGGTACTGCTGGGGACGGAATAGGGTTAGATGAAAAAAAAGTCCGTTTGAATAGGTTGAATTTAGAGGAGAAGGATAAGTTCATCTATACATATGATTTCGGTGATACATGGGAACACCAGATTCTGGTAGAAAAGATTCTGCCTATTGATGAAAAGACTCAATATCCCGTTTGTCTTGCTGGTAAACGCTCTGGTCCTCCTGAAGATTGTGGTGGTCCATGGGGTTATATGGAACTCCTCGATGTTCTTAATGACCCAAATGATCCTGAATATGAAGATAGGGTAGAATGGATTGGAGAGGATTTTGATTCGGAGCTGTTTGATGTCGATAAGATAAACTTGAGACTAAAAAAAGCTATCAGAAAGTGATTATGATGTAATCCAATATATACCCTCTTAAACCCTTTCATTCAATATTCAGTCATTAGGTAAAGTCTGACAAAAGAAAGACACTTTTTGTTGAGTTCAAATTGAATTGACTCAAGCTTCACGGCGACCCTCGGGTTTGCAAGGGAGGCTCTCAATGAGTATTTCAAAATCTACAATTGTGAGCGACGCCATCAGAGCCTTGACAGAAGAACACCTTATAAAGTCTACTGGAGTTACCTACCCGAACAGAGGGCAGCGGCATGAACAAGCAGCTTGCATCTAAAAGTCACATTCAACTGTCTCAAGCCTTCAGACCATTGCTCCTGTCCCTAAAAATATGTCTGACTGCCGCACCGATTTTGATTGATTCTTATGAGCTCACAACCTATTATGCTCAAAAAAAAATGAGGTATGTCCAGTGGCGAGAATCTTATTCTTGGTAGTGGTCGTGTCAATCATCAGTGCGTCCTTGGCTTTTGCCTGAGGTTGTGGCTGAACCTCAAGTTTGAGGTCCCGACGAGCACTAGAAACAGTATGAAGGATGGCAGAAGATAGTCGTACTATCAACACTTCGTTAAATGATATCGAGTTGTTAATAATTTTGATGAAATTTTAACAACCGCATTTTGCGTATCTGCACGTGACCGATACCAAGAGTAATATTTACTATCAGGACACAGAGACAGTTGGTTAGATACTCCTGACTGACATCCCAATTCACCGATTGGTTGAGTTCTATTAGGGGTTGTCTCTGTTAGAGGAACTTCAGAAGTATTGCTCTAAATTCTGGCGAAATCTCGATAGATTTATTTTGAGCGTAATCATAGCAGACCTGAACTGATTCGCCTCGGGCATATTCAATAGATTCATCAGTCGAGTCGCTCAATATGTAAAGATAGTCGAAACTTTTACTTTCAATCTTCTTCACAGCCATCGTTAGCGTCAATTGGGTTCCCAGAATGATAGGTCTGATGTAGTTACAGCTGATATGGGCTAAGATAAAGGAAGAAGAGCGTGATTTATCAATTTGACTAGAAATGTTGTCCAAATGGAAGGTCTCTCTTCCTATTTCGAAATAGGTAAAGAATACGGCGTTGTTGACATGACCCATAGCATCTAGGTCTCGAAATCTAACAGGAATTTGTATCCTGTAAGGATTACTCATTCTATCATCTCGCTTTGTATCTATTTGAGTTCTTTTTTCCATATCAGCATTTGTTGACCAGCAGTATTGTCCATTAATTTTAGAATTATAGGTTGGAGAAATTCAATAGTGAAATTATTGTAAACATCCACTAATATGCCATCGGATATCTGTGTCGTTACAGGAAATTTCAAAAAAAGCTGAAATAGTAATATTTTTCTCAAATTCTCTCCAACTGGAACTGAAATATTTTGCAGATATCCCTTCCTAATCCCTTGGAGCGTAGGGTTCACTATGTTCCCTGTGATGCCTCCAATTCTCAATATAGAGTTTAGCCAGTTCCGGAGATTGAATTATCAGCAAGTTTTCTGCATTTTTGGTTTCTGCTGCTTTAGTAAAATTAAAGCTGCCTGTAATCACTGTTTTCCCATCAATAATCATAATCTTATTGTGGGCTATAGCATTTGCCTAAAGTTTTGTCTTAATGTCGCATGTTTTTTGGTTTTGATCTTTCCGGTTCACTACCCAGTTAAGGGCGAGGCATATACGATCGATCAACTGATCTTTGGATTTTGCGAAAAGATCTGAGAACCATTCAGATTTCATCACAAGCCATAATCTTTCTATGGGATTGAGATCCGGAGAATAAGCTGGAAGAAAGACCGGCTCGAATCGGCCCCAGTTTATCTTGTCACCGCGATGCCAGCTTGCATTGTCCAAAATGAGGATGTTCTTCGGGCGTTCAAAGGAGATGTCTGAGTTAGCGTGATCCAGAAAAGTTTGGAATACTTGAGTGTCTGAGTGACTGAATATCAAAGCGTAAAACTCTCCTGTCCGAGGGCATACTGTTCCAGCCGCACTCATTCTTATATGAGCGCCCAGGTAAGGTTGACGGATTTTTTGACCCTTGAGGGCCCAGCGACGTTTGGGCCGAGGATCTCCCTCGATCCCTGTCTCGTCAAGAAACCACAGGTCGATTTCCGGGTCGCCAAGAAGAATTCTCAGCAAATCCACAAAGTCCTTTCTCTTTTCTTCGTCCTGTCCGTTTGGCCAAGAGCGTGGTACTTTTAGTCGAAAGCCCTGTTCATGCAACCATCTAACTACAGTCCGATACCCGATCTCCTCATCAAGTTGTTTGGTCAAGTATCCGTGAAACTTCTTTCCTGTCCAATGAGTCTCATTGGCCCGATCCGGGCGCTGAACAAGTTCAATATATTTTGTGCGCTTATCAGAAGTGATCTTTCTTGGACGACCCGATCGGGCCTTTTGTACGAGTCCGTCGATCCCTCTGGTGTTAAACCTATCGATCCACCGGCAAAGGTTGCGCCGAGTCGTGTCATAAAGCTTGGCTACCTGGTCATGGCTTATACCCATGAGCAAAGCCTTGATCGCCATCATCCGAACGTGACTCCTGAGAGAGACAGCGGCCCCCGCAGCGATATCCAGCTCTTCCAACGAGCAATTCTCAGTATTGGGCATGTTCGGCTGACGCGACATACCTTGGGTAAAGCATATTCTTTACCCAAACGCGAGAAAAATCGTCTGTTCAATCGGACATTATTTTTGGCAAATGCTATAGCATGAACGCTATCAATAAAGGTTGGAATCCTGCTGTTAGCCAGGAACGTCGCAGAGCTATAGTTCCGACTCTTCTGACTCTTATCAAGAATAACCTGAACCTTCACACCTCTCTTATGAGCCTCTAAAAGTGCTTTTGCTATTGTAGTGGATGACAAGAGGGATTTATTTAGGATCTTAGTGAAAGAGGGACATGATTTCTGAGTTTGGGATTGAGCAAGGTATGGAAGGTGGAGGAAGTCGTCTCCAAAAAATAATATGACCCAAATACTTTGAGTTTTTTAAAATTTAAGCGTTTCTGTCTATCGACCAAGCTAAACCATTACTTAGCGATTATCGTTGAAATTTATAGCAAACATAGCAACCCAGTAGGTCTGTTATTTCAAATTAAACATAGATCCGTTGATTTTAGTAGGATTTCTCGGCTCACTCACATGAAAGCTGGGTTACGAAGAGTTGAATGAAATTAGAAAGAATGCTCCAGCAAAGCTCAGTTATACTAAAATGTTGCTACGATGCATTTACAGAAGATTTTTGATGAAATAATAGATATTAAGACTGATAAAGCAGGATAAAAGTAAGAGATGCTTAAAAAGCCGTCTAATATCAAATCTCAGCCACTTTTTAAGAAAGAACGAATACCAAACTTCTAAAGAACTTGACATGGCCCAGGATGCGTTTAAGGTGGTAATTCTGTCAAAGCAGATAGGACAAATGTCTTTTGAAAAAGACACTAAAGAATGAGAGAAATAATAAATTAGTTCATACAAAGTTCATTTGCTTTTTCTAAATCCCTCAAGTTATAAACGAGATAACAAATCAGTTTGTTCAATGAACTCCTCGATTGCTAATAGACCAGGTTCATTGAGTCTCGCTTGTTATAGTAACTTAATTCAGGGTCGGTATTTTCAAGTGTAGAGTCGAAGGAAACGAGGATCCAAAAAACCAAAGAACGAATCAGTTACTTCATTAGGACCAAGTAATCTTGTATATCAAATGAAGATCACCCTCAAAGAGGTCAAACCATCCATATGGAGAAAAATTCAGGTCAAGAGTGACATTACTCTCAAAGTTCTTCACAGGATAATTCAGGAAGTTATGGGTTGGGAGGATAGACATCTTCATAAATTTGACATCAGGGCACCTTCATGAGAGCCAAAAGTCGGTTTGAATCAGTTGAATTTACAGGAGAAACAAAAGTTTATTTATGTGTACGACTTCGGGGACAATTGGGAACACCAGATTCTGGTAGAAAAGATTTTGCCTGTTGATGAAAAGACTCAATACCCGATTTGTCTTGCAGGTAAACGCTCTGGTCCTCCTGAAGATTGTGGTGGTCCATGGGGATATATGGAACTCCTCAATGTTCTTAATGACCCAAACGACCCTGAATATGAGGATAGGGTCGAATGGGTTGAAGAGGATTTTGACTCAGAGCTCTTTGATATTGATAAAATAAACTCGAGACTAAAAGCTATCAGAAAGTGATTCTGAAGTAGTTTAAGATACTCAGACCCGTATTGAAGATATTGAAATATAGCAACTAGTATTCAGCAGCAATTATCGTGACCAGAATGTTTACAAAAACAAAGACATCTATTAGAAATTTGTCAATTCACTCCGGCAATATGATGACCGATTCTTCAATTTATCAGAAAATGGCATTAACCCAAAAACTAATAAAAAATTTCATCGGTATATACGATTGATTACAAGTAGTGTCTACTCAACAATCAGAAACCAACAGATTCTTTTTCTGGAATTGCCTGAAACAGTGGAATACAATTTGCTCTGAAACCTTATAATATGTCTAAGCGATTCACATTGAGGCGGGATTGTCTGACAAAGAACAAAAATTTGTTCGAGATCAATATTCGATGGAGCATCTTTACCTTAGATACCTAAGAGGAGGAATTAGGATTTCGAGGTGGCGGTTGTGGCTCCGTTACATCATCATGAAGACCATGTGGATTATGGTGGTGGATGGTACCCGTGCACTGAAAAGACTTATAGATGTAATGGGGTCGGTGTTAGGGCTTGTCATTCTAGCTCCTCTTTTTGGAATCACAGCAGTTCTAATAAAGTTGAATGACGGGGGACCTGTCTTTTTCAGTCAAAAAAGAGCAGGAAAGTGGGGAAAGCCATTCACAATGTATAAGTTCAGAACAATGATTGTTGGGGCTGACAATTTGAAACATCAGTTACTTAACAAGAACGAGGTGGATGGACCTATCTTCAAGATTAAGCAAGACCCGAGAGTAACGAAAATTGGACACTATTTGAGGAAATATAGCATAGATGAGTTACCGGAACTTTACAATGTGCTGAGAGGTGATATGTCGCTGGTTGGTCCGAAACCACATCCGGTACCAGAAGTTGCAAACTATGAACTTCAAGACCGATGTAGGCTTTACGCCATTCCAGGGATGACAGGTTTACAACAGATTAGCGGTAGGAGTGATTTGGATTTCAAACATCAAGTTTCTCTTGACTGTCAATATGTTGAGAGCCAGTCGCTATGGCTAGACTTCGTAATACTGCTCAAGACCATACCTGTCGTGCTTGGTGGGAAGGGAGCCTACTGATTACCTTCTTGTTTTAGAGAATTGAATACATTGCCCGACGTCAATTACATTTGTGCGTGTTAATAATTAATTCCCCGCTCCTGATATTGGACCAGGCACTTTAGAATCCTCCTCTGTCATCTTCTGAGCTTGATTCTTTTTAAGGGTCTTTTCTGTTCTGTAACTGGGGCTGGTAAGCTACAGGATGACGCAGTGGAGAACAAATCTGTCTATGGCGGCTGCGGTAGTCATCGGATCTTTGAATATTTTGTTACAGCAATGCATTCGAAAAAGGGTAAAATCCCTTACAAGAAAGACACTTTTTGTTGACTCCGTTTTTGATTGACTCAATGTCAAGGCCGGAGAAAAAGTGTACCAGCGGGGCGGCGCAATAGTGTACCACTTGGGGCCAAAAGAAGAGGTCCTGTTGGACCCCTCATCTTATCTTAATCAGACATGTGTTTCAGTTTTGAGCATTTTCGTCTGATGATGTGGCAGCCCGTTTGCCGTTGCCGTTTCTTGCTTTGATTAATACGGTAGCTCTCACCATTCATCTCCAGGATATTGACATGATGGGTGAGCCGATCAAGTAGAGCCCCGGTCAGGCGCTCCGAACCGAACACCTCCGTCCACTCGTCAAATGGCAGATTGCTGTTCACCAGGATGGAGCCTCGCTCATAACGTTGGCTGAAGACTTCGAACAACAACTCTGCGCCGGTCTTGGATAATGGGACGAAGCCAAGCTCATCAATGATAAGTAGTTTGTAGCCGGCAAGTTGCTTCTGCAGGCGCAACAGGCGCTTGTCGTCTCGTGCTTCGAGCAGTTCATGGACCAGCGCCGAAGCCGTGACGAAAGCTACTGACAGGCCTTTCTGGCATGCCGACAGGCCCAATCCAAGAGCGATATGTGTTTTGCCTGTGCCGCTGTTGCCCGAGGCAATAATATTCTCTCGACGCATAATGTATTCACATCGGGCCAGTTCGTTAACTAATGCCTTGTTCAGAATGGGTAACGCCATGAAGTCGAAACTGTCGAGGCTCTTCACCGTTGGGAATCTGGCCTCTCGTATCCGCCGTTCTACCATGCGTCGCTCGCGGTCAATCAATTCCAACTCGGACAAGCGTAACAGATAGCGAGGGTGATCCAGCCCCCCTGAGGCGCATTGCTGAGCTACCTTGTCATACTCCCTAAGGAAAGTAGGCAATCTCAGGGCCTTCAAGTGATGCGACAGCAGCAGTTGTGGGGTCTCGTTCATACCGCTACCTTATTGAGCAGGGATAAATAGGAGTTGGTTGCTGTCGTCTTGACTTGGATCCTCGGAAGGTAGGGATAAATATCAAGATTGAGCCTTGGGGCTTTCGTTCAATACTGCATAGTAGCAAGTGCTTTACCGCATCGAAGCCGATAGCGCCCAACTGTATAGCCTGTTTGACCGCAGCTTCGGTTTGCTCTGGGGAGAAGGTTTCCATCAAGCGTAATACCTGAACGTACTCTCGTTTGCCAATGTGTCCCATGCGTGCTTCAAGCAAGCGTCGAAAGGTCGGAAACACTTCGGGTAACTGCCAGCCAACAAGAGGCGCAGCCTGGTCTAGGGCATTGATCTTCCGTTCCAAGAGCGCCAGATAGTGAAGTGGCTCGAAGACGAAATCGCCCTTTTCGTACGAACGTTCATGCCGAGCGATAAGTTCGGATCCACAGTATATTTCGACTCGATCGACATAGACTTTGACCAGGACCTTGCGGTGTCCATAAGCGACCGGAACAGAGTAGTCGTTACTTCGGTAGCGCACCAGCGACAGAGAACTTACCCTCGTTGGATTTTTGACACAGGCGTCGTATGGCGTTTGTGGTAAGGAGATAAAAGCCGACAAATCGCGCTGTAGACGTTCACCAATGGTTTCACTATGCCCTCGTAGTCTGTCCTGTTGCCGTTGCCGACAGCGTTTTTCCAGGTAGGTGTTGAAGTCAGCGTAACTGGCAAAATTCGGGATAGGGACCATAAAGCTCCGGCGGGAGTATCCAACCAGTCCTTCCACCTTGCCCTTGTCGTTGCCTTTGCCAGGACGGCCGAAGCGGTCTTCGAACAGGTAATGAGACTGTAGCTCGGCAAAGATACGCGAACGCACTCGTTGTCTGTTGCCAATAATGCGAGCGACCGCTATTTTCGTGTTATCGTAGAGAATGGATCTCGGAGCCGCTCCGAAGAATGCGAAGGCCACATTATGGCCGTCACAGAAGGCTTCAGACGTTTCCGAGGGATAGGCCTTGATGAAGCAGGCGTCACTATGGGGCAGGTCCATAGCGAAAAAATGAGTTTTCTGCTTGACACCACCAATCACGACCACCGCTTCACCGAAGTCCGCCTGGGCGTGACCTGGTGGATGCACTCGGGGAATAAACACTTCACGCGAGCGCAGAGTCTGTTCCCGCACGTAGTCTTTAACAATGGTGTAACCACCGCAAAAACCATATTCTTCTCGAAGGCGTTCCAGAATACGCTTTGCGGTGTGATGTTGCTTCTTGGGCCGCTGCCTATCATCAGCCAAAATGGAGTCAATGACACCTTTAAAATTTTCAAGCTTGGGATATTTGATAGGCTGTGATCGCTGGTACCCCGGCGGGATGGAAAAACTGAGAATCTTCTTCACGGTCTTGCGGTGAATTCCAAACTGCTTTGCCGCTTCCCGGATGCTCATGCCATCTACGTGGCACGCACGACGAATCCGTTGATACATTTCCACGCTATACATCCCTCCGCCTCCCCTCTTGCCCGATTCCGGACAGATTAGAGGAAGGCATTAATGCGGTACACTTTTATACCGCCGCAACTGAAAAATTCGGCCGCTTTAGATGGACACTATTGCACCGGCGTTAAGAGTTTTCGTGGGCTTCAAATGCCTCGATAATAGCCGATTCTCTTATTGGATACTTTTCAATTAACACATGTTGAATATGAGAAAGTCTAGCCTCATAAAATTCGAAAAAGTAAGTATCTCTGTCTGCTTGACTCTTACTTGACAATTGCCTTATATCTCTGGTGTCTCGAAGTTTCAATTCGCCCAATGAACAATCGAGAGCTAATTCGACGGAACACACGTGATAGTCATAACTTTTCAATATATTCTCAATATCGAGCAATAATCGGGCGTGATTTAAATATGTAAGGGAATCCTTCTTTACTACTGTTACACGGACATAACAATTCACCGTCACGTAAGGCGTTGGGATCCTGTTATAGAAGAATTCTATCCTGTGGGAGTCTGACTCAAATTTTTTAACACGCTTATACTGATATGTCGGGCTCCTATGTTCGGATATTTTAAATTTAATATTGGAATCTTCAGTTTTGTCAGAAAGATGTATAATTAAATCTTGCATCAGATAGTACCAGTTGCTGCCAGTAACAGAGAAACAGACTTTGTCATATCTAAGTCTCCATCGACTAACTTCAGACAGGGGTAGTTCTAGCAGGGAAACTTCGTCCGCATGTTGGAACTTTAAACTGTTTTTCTGATTAGGATTGATCACAATATTTCATTTGAAGTCGTCCCATTTGAGGGCGACTTTACTTTTTTCAGGGTCCGAAGCCTTGCGTGGCTTCATCGCTGATCAATCCTGTTTCACAATATCTTCTGATTAAACCTGACAGTGATATCCGGTTCCTCCAAGCTGACTCCCAAAGTCTCTTTTCAAGGACTTTATCAACTTGAAAACCGAGGACAGTTTTTTTGGATTTTTTATCAGGAAGGGGTTCATACCACTGTGCAGTCTAACAAGGAATTCTCAGATAGGGGAAATTTGTTAGGGACCGGAGCCGGTTTGGATCGTTTTGAAGACGAACAATCTCGTTGCATAGAGCCTGCTCAACTTCCTCGATAGATTTGAATGCCAAGTTAGGAAACGCCTTCTCCCTGAGTTCGTCCCATACATGTTCCACCGGATTGAGTTCGGGACTGTGAGCTGGCTGAGGTAGCAGGCGTATATTCTCAGGGATGTTAAGATTCTTGGAATTGTGCCAGCCTGCTTGATCCACCTGCATGATGACAAAGAACTCTTTTAAATCCTGGGACACTTCTTCCAGGAAGATATTCATCATCTCAGTATTGGCCCAGGGAAGTATAAGAGCGGTCATTTTCGCCAGAGCAGGACACACTGCAGCGTAAACATAGAGATATTCCCGAATTATTTGTTGGGCGACCTCAGGTCGCATCCCTTTCGGAGCCCAGCAACTCAGTAGTTCACTTATTCGACCAAATCGGCCCTCATCCTGGGGAACATATGCCACGGGCCGCTTATCCCTCGGATCACGATCTGCTAAGATCTCCTCTATCCTCTCAGGGAGTTTTTTTAAAATCCTCTTGGGCCTCTTTCCTGGAATCTACATGAAAAGGCCGAGGAACCACTTTACGCCATCCGTTGCGGTTCAAGAGCCGATAGATGATTGAGTGATGCAGTGGACGCCCGACTCGTTCTTCTAGACCCTTCCCAATTTGAGCTCCTACAACGATCTGACCTTTCCGAGCCAAATCAATAAAAGGAGCTATGAATTCGGCCTCCTCCTCACGAGTCAAATGAGAGTTTCGTCGGCCCCCACGTCCAACACCCTCCACGACTGAAGGACCAAACCGATTGTAATTGGAGATCAGATTATGAACGGTTCCCTTTCCAACCCCAACATGAAGAGCAATTTCCCTGGCTGGTTTCGGATCAACCGTCGCATGCAATATGACCAGCCATTTCTGAGAGATCCACGGTGTCTTTGCCACCCGTATTCTCTCTCTAATCTCGTCTTCCGAAAGATGTCCAATCGCCTTTGTTAGCCTTCCCATGGTTCCCTCCAAATAGATGGGGGAACCTCTATCACATTACGCGTGCGAACGCGAGGTGGTATCAGGGATAAAATTATCTTCATTAAAGAGTTCGGTTTGAAACATAAAAACCTCCGGTAACGTTTTTGATTGAAAGACGAATTTGTTTTTAAATTTACAAAGACTGGAGGTTGCTTTTATGTTGAGTTTGATAAGAGGGGGGTGGATAGTAAAATGAAGTGCTACATGCCAGGATTTTACTATTATCTGACTTTAGGATTTGAGTTTGTGGGTATGCAGGATTTTTCTATTACGGCGTTTTAAAGGAAGAGACATCAAATACATTAAGAAATATGGTTTTGTTATTTCTCCGATGAACTACATTCGGAATATTTCCTCTTCACCGTTTCCAGAATGGTGTGTTCGGCGATCTCAACCAACCTCTTGAGTGAAAACTGATTTACCATCACTTCACGAGCTCTTTGGCTCATCAAGCTCCTGGTACTGCCATCCAGTATTAGCACAGCCATTGCTTCCGCCAATTGTTTCGGAGAGCGAGGCTGAACAAGTAGTCCGTTTACACCGTGTTCCACAATCTCAGGAACTCCGTCTACGGAAGTTGCTACAACGGGCAAACCACACGACATGGCTTCGAGTATGACATTGGGAAATCCTTCCAGTACGGAAGATGACACTAGAAGCCAGGAGCGTCTGAGGAAAGGTCTCACATCTCTTGTCCCTGGAATGAAGTCTATATGATCTGACAGCCCGTAAGCGCTAATTTTTGAGCGAACCGTAGAATCTAGATAGCCCTGGCCAATCATTATCATGCGAGCGTCTCTAACGAGTTCTCGAAGATGACAGAACGCTTCGATCAATGTCAGAGGATCTTTTGCCTTAACCAATCGTCCGACAAAAATAACTGTAGGTCGTGAATCTTGACAGGCAAAATCCGGTGTGAAGAAATCGCTGTCAACACCGTTAGAAATAACAGCTATTCGATTTGGATCGATTCCGTGATTTTTGATGACAAAATCCCTGGATGCCTTGGCGTTGCATATAAGTTTGTCGGTGAACCGGCATAGAATGGATTCAAATTGTTGTTCTTTCCTTGATCTCCAGCTGGATATGACGACGGAGTTTGTTGTCAAAGCGGCGAATATGCGTCCCCAGATGTTTGGCACAGCAGTCATTGTATAAAGCACGTCCGGTTTGTTCCGCTTGAGCTTCCAGAAGAATTTCCATAACGCTCTCGGGGTGACCCATGAATCCCTGGTCAGATATTTAACGGGCAATCCAGAAGCTTCAGCAACGGGTAGCATCTGTTCTCCACCTCGTAGAATCCAGAGTTCCATATCGAAAAGTTCCCGATTCAAATAGTGGAGCAGATGCGTGGCATAACGCTGAGTGCCTCCGAATTGTAGGTCCTGTAGGACGATGACCATTTTAAATGGTAGCTTTGGATTCAGTTCCACAAATTTGATCCCCTTCAATTCATGGATTCTACTATGCCGCCTGGAGACCGAACTGTCGTGGGAACAGTGGACGCAGGGATGTAACATATTTTATACCTACACAAAACAGCAAGTTTTGTCCAGCAGGAACACTTGGAATCCTGGTCAATATACAGAATCAGACCGAACCGGATAACCCGCTGGGAATGCTTAGGCGGTCTACCGGGCAGTTCTAGACCGTCACAAACTATACCGGACCTACTGAATCAAAAAATACCAAGGTATATCATCATCAGATGAATTAAACCCTTGGACCTTTTTCATATTTTAACCTGCCTTTCTATTTAGTTTCTACCGTCGCAAGCTCCGGACTCACCAAGGATTTTATTTTATACTAATCCCTTGGATCATATGGCTCTGAGTGTTCCTTATGATGTTTCCAATTCTCAATATATAGTTTAGCAAGTTCCGGAGATTGAATAATAAGTAAATTCTCAGCATCTTTAGATTCTGCGGCATTTGTAAAGTTGATGAACCAGTAATCACAATAGACCCATCAATAATCGGAAACCAAGAACTTCCTTCCCATTTTGTTGTCTTATTAAATTAAGATATTATGTAAAGAGGTTAAACCAAAATGGTAGAACTATTAAAACAAACGCATTATGTTATGCGGTCCCCAAATGGACCTGTGTTATTCGTGGAAAACAAAGATTTAGCTGAATTATTATTATCAAAAGCAAGCGTCAGATTTAAGCAGGACATCAAACTGGAAATATATGAAAGAAAAGAAACGGACCACAGAAAAACCTACAACTGAGGCTGAAGGGAAACCATAGAAATAGAGCAATGGCCCAAAGGTTTGGGACAATTGAACGCAATACCTCGTCAGTAACCCACTCGGGCTCCTAACGTCGCTACCGTCCAAATGTCCCACGATGGTAATGTTTGGCTCGATAACCTCAGTATTAGCCGCTACCAACCCTCTTCTTTGTCATAAAAAGTGACTTAATTTAGAAATAGTGGAACGGCCAGATTTATTCACGAATATTGAGAACGTAGCCTAGTGTGAGTAAACTTACACGATTTGACTATGAAAGATTGAACTTGAATCCCGAACCCGTACATCCCACAACGGATGATTTGAAGGTCATTCATAATCTCAACAGACTAGACCAGCATATTGTCAAGCATGCGGACCATGATGAATATGTGGAACTGCTCTGGGATTGTTCAACATAGTTTTTTGGAAAGGTTTCATTTGTGGCTCACTAACAACGGGATAGAGGAGTATCAAGATAAGCTTGCCAATTTCGCAGAAGTCTTCCTCACTTTCATTTATGATTGTGAGCATATATAGCGGTTCTCGAAAATAATCGCGAAAAGAACGCGACTTTTTAGTCGAGATGTGGTTTTCTTTAGGCATGTGTCGTCAACGAAACATGCCTAACCGGGATAACTGTACCTTTGACGAATTGGAGATCGCAGCCAAGGCCTCGCCGGTACAGCGGTCCTACATTCGCCTCATGGCTATTAAGGCCTTGATAATGGGTCTGCCTCATGAGCAAGTGGCGGCCTTGTTCGTCGTAAACGAAGACTCTGTTTCCCGTTGGGTGAGACGTTTTAATCAACGAGGTATTGATGGGCTTACACAAGGCACTCGGCCTGGACGTCCCCTCAAAATCAGCGGAGAGCGAACCGATGAATGTTCCAAGCTGGTCTTACATCCGGAACAAGTCAATGAGACTCATTGGACCGGACGCAAGTTTCACGGATATCTCACCAAGCATTGTCAGATGGAGGCTGGCTACAGCACGCTTATGCGGTGGCTTCACGACGAGGATTTTCGACTGAAGGTCCCTCGTCCTTGGCCGAATGGCCAGGATGAAGAAAAAAGAAAGGCCTTCATTGAACTGATCAAGAAGTTTCTTGGCGATCAGGGCGTGGATCTTTGGTTTCTTGATGAGTGCGGTGTAGAGGGAGATCCTCGTCCGAGAAGGCGCTTTTCGAAAAAAGGAGACAAGATCCTTCAAGCATACGGTGGAGCGCATCTCCGAATGAATGTCACGGGCATGGTCTTGCCAAGAAAGGGTGAATTCTATGCGCTCGAATTTAGCCATTCCGATACGGAGATCTTTCAGATCTTCCTGGATCACGCCAATCGTGACATCCTGTTTGACCGCCCCCGCAACCTGCTCATCCTGGACAATGCGTCTTGGCACAAGAGTAAATCACTTGATTGGGGCCGATTTGAGCCGATTTTCTTACCACCTTATTCACCAGATCTTAACCCCATTGAACGCCTCTGGCTAGTTATGAAGGGCGAATGGTTTTCTGGATTCTACGCCAAAACCAAAGATCAACTCATCGACCGACTTACCGACGCACTAAGATGGCTCATCAACAGGCAAGATGAAAACATCAAAACTTGCGCCATTCCGACAGAACTTTAGAGAAGCGCTATAGAAACAGTGACGTTGAATAGTGGTTCCGGGAGATATATTGAAGAATTTATGACGGACTATCTTTTTAAAGAGACTTCTATAAAGCCATAAGAATATACTTTATGTCCTGCTGCAATCAAACTCTTTTATAAATTTCTGTATGAGAAAGTGTATTTGGTAGATTATCCAAAAAGAATGATTGGATTTATAGACCAACTGGAGCCCCACTTTATTGATATTTTAAAGGAACACTTTTCTTAGATAGGATTTGACTCAACAAGTATGCTTTGTCTGTTGAGTTCTCTCAACCCAGGCTTGGAGAGATAAGTTATGGAGACTTACCCATTAAGAATCAATTACAAAATTTGGCGTCGCTTTTGACGTCACAATAGTGCCTAATTGTGCTTAATAATGTCTGAAAGTGCTTAATTTCTTCAAGGATATCGTGGCGTAACCGCTTTATGACTTAATAAAACTCTGTATTCGGGACGCAGGGGTCGCTGGTTCAAATCCAGTCGTCCCGACCATGATTTCAATAATTTACGGTCCTTGGGAAAAGCCCAGTGACCGTTTTTTGGCTCTTCGCGAAACTGCGTATTTGGTATATCAACCTATCAATTCGTATCTTGTAGTGTGAAGCGCATAGATACGAAGCATGAAAAAGGCCCTGTCTCTAAATCCGTATGCCTGTCGTTGAAGCGTCTTGATCTTATTGTTTGTCCCTTCGAGTGGACCAGTTGATATGTTGTGGTCATAGTAGGCGATTATTCCACGGCGATGAGTTCGTAGAGTATTGGCAAAGTCCTTGAGCATTTTGATACCCGAGGCCTCGGCCTGGTCGATCCAGTCATGCAAGTGATTTTCCGCTGTGGCTTTGTCTGGCTGAGACCAAAGAAGTCTGAGATCTTCCTTCATGTAATATGCCGTCGCCAAGGGTTTGTTTATGCTCAACGCCTCTTCCAGTCGGGCTCTTTCGTTTCTTTTATCACTGAGGTTTTCGGGGTTTTTTAGAAGCAACCATCGAGTTCCCTTTAGGACTTCTTTATGAAGCAGGTCAGTAGCTTCTCTATAGATTTCGCGTCTCAACTCGGTGAGTTTGTCGTTGAAAAGCTTGATCACGTGGAAGTGATCGAACACAATGGTCGAGTTGGGAAGATGTCTTGTCACCGCAGATATGTATGCCTGGGACATGTCCATAGCCACCGCCTGAATGTGGGCTCTGGAGGCTTTGAGTCTTCTCCAGAACGGTTCCAAAGCATCGGCTCCCTTGCCATCGCCAACGAAGACAACCGCCCCATTGTCCAGATTCAGGACCACCGTCAGATAGCGATGTCCGTGACCAACGATGATCTCATCCACGGCGATTCTCTGCAAGTCGCGCAATGAAGGGCTGGAGAACTTGCGCTGAAGATACCTTTTCTGAATATCTTTGACTGGATGCCAACTGATTCCCAAATGATGAGCCACGTCGCTCATGGTCATATGTTTGCACAGATCCAAGACATAACGCTCGAAGCGCTTGGTGTATCTGCGATTGCCTTCAGCAAAACCAATCTTTACCTGTCGCGTGACACTACAGTCCAGACAGAACACCCGTTGAATCGGAAACTCGATAATAGTAGGCCTCAGGCCAATGGGAAGAGTCATGAACCTCCTAAACACTTTTCCCTTCTTGATGACTCTCCGACTCCCGCATATCGAGCATGTAAGAGTAGTAGGATCTTGGCCGATTCGGAATATCGTCCGGCCGTTCTCGAAACGGGAATGAATGTGACGTATTCCTCGTACCGTAATTCCAAAACAGTGATAAAGTATGCTTGTGGACATGACTTCCTCGCCTTCCCATATCTTTTTCAAATCCAAGAAGGCAGAAATCATGTCCGTTTTCATTTTTCAACCAGATACTCACTTACGCGAAGATCCCGTTTTTTATTGCCAATGCTAACATTTTGCTAACACCGCCCATTTCTCGGTACTACACGCATTTGGAATTTCAGTTAAACAGACGTTTTGAGTTAGTTTATCGGCTTTGATGAATTCGTGATTAGTGAGCCGGGGGCTCGAATCCCTCACTCTCCACCACAACTGAAATTCTTACAACCATCCTTGGTTCTTGTACCATATCAGAGTCTTAGTTAAATTTTCTTTTAATGAATTTTGCGGGGTCCATCCAAAATCGCGAAAAGCCTTTTCCGAAGAACATACCCAAAACCACTGATTCATTTCGTCTATTTTTTCCGTACAAAAAAAAAGGGTTTGCCCAAGAGTCTACCCAGAATATCAGCTAAAAAGCCTAATGGCCTAAGGATGAGCCTTGGCACGGGCAAGATCAATACGTGGACTCCCATTACTTCAGCTATATTTCGGATGAAATCACGCCATACCACGGGTTCCGGGTTTGTAATAAAATAGGTCGCGCGAATGCTACGTTCTGAAAAAGCCGCATTCATAATACCTCTTACAAGGTCCTCTACAAAAATTACGCTAACTTTTCGATGTTTACCGATCAGACATGGAGTTATGCGGTATTTGCACGATTTGAATATGCCAAGCACATCAGTGTCACAGGGACCGAAAACAGTCGAAGGTCTGACTACAACATAGGGGATATGATCACCGTACTCTCCTACAAGGTTTTCCGCCTCCATTTTGGAGCGTCCATAGAGTGAAACAGGATTCGGTGGGTCATGTTCGGTAATGCATGAATCAGGAGCTGACGCAGGGCCACTGACCGCTTGGGAACTTACAAAAACAAATCGCTTGAAGTAATTTGGATCAACTTTGTTTAAAATGAGATTCAACAATTGTTTTGTAAGGCATACATTGGCGACTCGATATCCTTCGTAATCTAAAGCCCTGGTTGCTCCAGCCAAGTGGAACACATAATCGAGTTTATCGTTGCACGTTAGTTCATATTCGAGGTTTTCGAAGGTCATGACTCGTGCTTCGATAGATCTCAAATATCGAAGTTGAGTCGTGTCTCTAACCGGACAAAGAACTTCAAAACCATTTTCTAAAAGGGATTCGGTCAAGTGGCTTCCAATAAAGCCGGTAGCGCCTGTAACTACACACCGCATTATATATTTCCTGTCAAAAGTGTCGTTGCAACGTTGCAATCACTCGTCATAACATTGTCATGGTTTGTATAAGAAGAGCCGATTACAACGCCGTCACTCTCCAACAAATCATAGGCTTCGATCATAAGGTTCTCATTGTAGTCAGGGACATCAGATCCAATAACCATGACCCTTTGACTCCCTCATTAAAATCTCTTTCAAATGTAGCCGACCTTTTTCCCCGATCTCCTTCAATTTGTTTTCAGCATCTTGAGACTAATCCAAGCTACTGGATCATTTTTGATCAGCCCCAGAATAATGGATTTTCAAAATGAAGTCACAATAAGTTTGGGGAGAAATAACCCTTTTTATGGTAATCTCAGTAAGGATTCGATGAAGTTCTGACACGTTCGTTCCAAGTCAAGGTATTAACCTGGATTTGACGCGTCCAGGCAATAGTTATTTTGTGAACAATAAAAGTCTGTTTATGGGTATGCGTCAGTTTTTCTAAAGTCCTTATCTTGAATTTTAGAAAAAGTTCTTAGAATATAAAATGGCCTTCTTCATTTCCATAAACGGCTAAAAATGGAAACATTAAACGATTGACATTCAAAGTAGCCTAATTCTTCTTGACTGATCATGCACTGTGCAATAGTATTATAGGATTATGGATCGATCATCGCCCAAATATTGGAGGCTCTAAAATAAATGGCTGTTAAAATCAGACTGTCGCGACATGGATCAAAGAAAAAACCGTTTTATAGAATTGTAGTTACCGACTCAATTTATCCCAGAGATGGTCGTTTCCTAGAAACCCTTGGAACATACGACCCATGTAACAAGATTGGCGGGATAAACTTAAAGAAGGAAGCTATAGAGGAGTGGATTAGCAAAGGAGCACAAGTTACGAACACCGTAAAGAGGCTTATTAGAATTGTCGGTCAGTCAACTCCGGCTGTGTAGTCCTTTCAGCCAACCCATTTGATAGTTTTGCCTAGAGGAAAAATTATTTTGTTCCATGAGGTTTGGCATGAGAGAACTAGTTGAATTCATCGTGAAAACTATGGTTGAGCATCCCGATGACGTAAAAGTTTCTGAGAAAGACGAAGAAATGGGTTTGGTCTTGGAACTAAAGGTTGCACCTACTGATTTGGGACGAATAATCGGCAAACATGGGCGTACAGCCAAAGCTATTAGAACTGTGCTTAATTCAGCGTCTACCAAAAGGAAACAGAAAGTTTCGTTAGAAATTTTGGAATAACCGAAGGGTTACATAGGAATCTCCTCTGTCGATGAATGAGCGCTGATCGATTAATTGTTGTAGGTAAGGCCCTAAAGCCGATCGGATTTAAGGGCGAGTTGAAAATATATCCATACACGGAATCTCTAGATATTTTCAAAAACTTTTCCATTCTCTTTTTTGAAAAAGAATGTTTTGAAGTAAACAGGGTTCGTTTCAATAAAAATTTAGTAGCTGTCTGTCTAAAAGGTGTAGACAGTTTCGAGAACGCCAAAAAATTAAGTGGTCAATTGGTTAGAGCTTCTTCAGATTATTTTCCGGATAAAGATAATAACGAATATTACTGGTTTGAACTGATAGGATTGACAGTTTATGATATACAAGGAAAAGTACTCGGTAACGTTCAGTCTTTGCTTAGAACATCTGCACATGATGTCCTTCAGGTTCAAACCAAAACAAAAGAGATACTGATTCCTTTGGTTGACGAAATTGTCAAGACTGTTGATTTGGAAGGAAATCAGATAGTTGTAGATCTCTTGACTGGTATGGGCCCAGATGATTGACATCCGGGTATTAACTATTTTCCCAAACATTTTTGATTCTTTTTTATCGTACGGAAACCCGGCTCGAGCTGCTCAAATGGGTCTGGCAAATATTCAGGCCATTGATCTTAGACAATTTGCGGACGACGCGCGAAAAACTACTGACGATTACCCCTATGGTGGTGGTATCGGTATGGTAATGAAACCAGAACCTATTGTTAAAGGGATACGTCACGTCCAAAATTCAGCAAAAGAAGCTCATATAATCCTTTTGACGCCTCAAGGTAGGCAACTGAGCCAGGAGATCGTAGAAGAATTATCCAACCAGGACTGTTTGCTTTTAATCTGCGGTCGTTACGAGGGGATTGACGAGAGAGTAAGATACTTCGTAAGTGATGAAATTTCCGTCGGAGATTATGTGCTATCAGGTGGTGAAACAGCGGCAATAGTTTTAATGGACGCAATTATCCGCTTGATCCCTGGAGTGCTGGGGTCTGACAGTCGAATTGGTGGAGAATCTTTTTATGACGGTCTCCTCGAATATCCTCAGTATACAAGACCTAGGGAATTTGAAGGCTTTGGAGTGCCCCAAGTCCTTTTAGAAGGACATCATGAAAAAATTCGTCTCTGGAGACGGAAAATGTCTCTTATAAGAACCATGAAGCATCGGCCTGATCTGGTGGCATCCATAAAAGCCGACGGCGAAATGAAGCAAATCATGAAGGAAATTGACATAGAATCAATGGCTTAAAGTGGAGTTAGTTATGAATATTTTGGAACAGTTGCAAAAGGAACAAATACGCATGGACGTTCCAGACTTTAGGTCTGGTGACACGGTAAAAGTTCATGTTCGAATCGTAGAGGGTAACCGTGAAAGAATTCAGGTATTTGAGGGCGTAATTATTGGGATCAACAGAAAAGGCGCCGGCTCAAGTTTCACTGTGCGAAAAGTCTCCTATGGAATAGGGGTTGAACGAGTTTTCCCACATGATTCACCTTTGATTGACAAAGTCGAGTTGGTGAGCCGAGGGAAGGTTCGACGATCAAAGATTTATTACATTAGAAAACTTAGAGGTAAGGCTGCCAGAATTAAAGAAAAGATGACAAGTCTTTAATTCATTGTAATGCCGCCGGACAACAAATATGAACTTGAAGCTTACGCGGCAGGTGTCAAACAGATAGCCGGCATAGATGAAGCGGGCCGTGGGCCGCTGGCAGGGCCAGTGGTAGCGGCCGCTGTAATTTTATGCGCTGATTCAAATATATCAGGTCTTAATGATTCCAAGCTTCTTAATCCCAGTCAACGAGAAAAACTTTTCTTTGAAATCAAGCAAGAAGCTCGTTGCGTAAGCGTAAACATAGTTTCTTCTGAAACCATTGATTCCATAAATATTCTTCAGGCTACACGATTGGCAATGACAAGTGCGGTTCAAGGTCTTGCGCCTGAACCAGAGTTACTGCTCATCGACGGTCCTATATCCCTTGATCTTACAATCGCTCAACTCCCGATCATTAAAGGTGATAGGTTATGCATTTCAATAGCGGCAGCAAGTATAATCGCCAAAGTAACACGCGATCGAATAATGCTGGAATTACACGAAGAATTTCCTGAATATCGATTCGACAAAAATAAGGGCTACGGAACCAAAGAACATAGGCTTGCTATATTGAAACACGGACCTTGTAAGGCCCACAGAAAATATTTCGGACAGGTGAAATTGTTCTTTCAGGAAAAATTGTTTGGAGATTAATTTTCCATTTTTAAATTCTCAAATGGTTCGAGTCTTATGTCAGGTGAACTGTAAAGACCTCGAATTCTAAAAGTCGTGGTCAATATCTTTCCATCTTTTGTGATCAAATTGCCAAAAAGACCTGAAACTATGGCGTCTAATCCTACTAAAGGAGATACTTGCACCTTAAAATCTATTCGGTTTTGATCACTGAAATACATTCCTGAACCATCAATCCTGGCAGCGTCCGACAACACTTTTAAATTTCTGAACTGCCATTTATTATCAAACACTACCATTTTCCAGGTAATTTTTTGATATGGTAAGCCTTGGCCGATGATGTCTGGAAGACGCCCTCTAATCAATGATCCCAAGTTAATTAGAGAAAAAATCTTGGATAGAATTTCAAATCTGTAAATAATTCCATTTGTTAATACAGCATCAACAATTCCGGTTTTGTAGATGCCATGATTTTCAACAGTTTTTCGAAACTTCCATTCCATATTTCCATGGACGTTCATGTCTCCATCGACCTTGATTCTTTCGGGATCAGACATAAAAATTCTATCAAACTTAAGATTTTCCCCTTGAAAATCAAGTTTTAAAGGAACTGTTGTTTGAACGCTGATATCAAAGTTGGCGCTTCCACTCAATATACCATCTACAAAGTTCATTTGCCATTTTGGCACTTTTACCAACCCCAAAACTCCATGAAGTTCAGAGCGAAAATCATCAAACGATCGAAGTTTTGTTTTACCTTTCAGGACATGAACGTTTCCAGAGAGTTTACACTTTGCAAGATATCGAATCAAAGGATTGGTCTGTATCCAGTCTTGCCACGTAACAGAACTTATTTCACCTGGTTGCGCGGTGAAGTCCGTAGTGTCGAGAAATTCCGATTCTATCCCAAATTTAAGCCTGGGATTTTCCCCTTCCATTATGGAGAAATTCCCTGCTACCAATGAACTCCCAGTACGAGACCTTTCAATGGTGACGTTTATGAATTTAGACTTGCTTTGAAAAACTCCCGTTATTCCTTCAGTAACTTTCCTAAATCTTGGTAACCTCATGGAAATGTGGCTAAAAATAATATTGGCGTCAAAATTTGGCTCCTGATTTTTCTCCTTTCTTATCGAAAAATCGCCTTCCAACCTTCCGCCGCTCTGTAACTCCAGTAATGGATCCGTAAAAGGGATAAGAGATGATGTGGGGATCCCTTTAGGTGGTAAATTAACAAGGACGAGAAATTTTCCATCGTCTTTGAAAGATGCCTTTGCAGATATTCTGCCGGCTTTTGATATTAAATAGGCTTCCTCCACGAATATCCCTTCAACATTTTTAATTCCTGAGAATTCAACCTTGGCGTTTATTCCGCTCTTTTTTCTTACAAATGACTCGTAGACTATTGTGACAGGAGAAAGATCAATGGTTCCTGAGAAAATGAGATTTGTAGGCTTGCCTTTTACACTGAGAGAAACGGGAGTATTTCCAGCTAGGTTCCAACCATATGGAAACACACTAAATTTTCGTACATCCGCACCTCCAATCTTAAAATCAAGGCTCAGGTTCCAGTCGGATTGAGACGCCTCTCCCCAAATTTCGAAAGGACTGTCCCCAATCAAACCCTTAATACCCGAAATATTCATTTTGGCGCCTCTGAACCGAATGTCACCAACCAATTTTCTTACCGGTAGTGGTGATCCATCAATTCTGAACTGAACTTCTTCAAGTCTCACACGACCCGTGAGAGATGGATCCGATAAAGCGCCTTTTACATCCATAGTTATGGCGACAGTCCCTTGACTTTCAAAAAGGTTTTTTAAAATAGGCCCAAGTCTTTGGGAGAAAGGCTTGTGTACAAGAACGTAATGAATGTCAGAAGCATAGGCATTGGAGGAGACAAACAAATCGACGGTCGGGTTTGTTTTCAAGTTGGAAATCCAACCATTTATTACCACCGGAGAATTTCCCAAAGATAGGTTTATGCCCTTGAAAAGAACCTCTGTTGTATTCAAACGAACAAATCCGCTTGCCTCACTGATAGGGGATGAACATCCCGGGATAAAGCCTGAAACGTTGCTGAGAATAATATCAATTCCCATGTTAGCGTTTCGTAAGTTCCCCTTTCGAAACGAATCCAAGCTGTTGCTCCAGAATGAATTGACAATTTGAACATGTCCTTTTAAATCAGCCTGTTTTACGTGGTCTCGTTCAGAAACTGGGAACAAGCTCAGTGGGAGAAAATCCGACATTCTTTTAAGATCAATCTCTGCTCTGGGAATTGATATGTTTAATGTTGAACTGGATTTCAGTCTGTCCTTAATCTGAATTTTCAGAGAGGCCACGACTCCTGGCAAACTTATTTCCTCCAAATCCAGGCTAATCAATTGATCCGATATGTCCCCTGCGAATCGAGTTCCAATCTTATCTATCGGGACTCTAGATTTGATAAGCTGATTCGATTGTATAAAACCACCAGAAATAATTGATACCCCACTGAAAGCCCATTTCCCGGAATCAAATTTGGCGTCGACAGCGAAACTGAAATTGGCTCCCGAAACAGGTATGTTTACACCAAGATATTTTAGACAGATGAGAAAAGGCTTCATTGGACAGTCAGAGAACTTTGCATTGAAAATCCTGGGGGCTTGACTTCTATTCGATGGATTTTCGGATGAAAAGCTGCCCTTCATTTCAAAAGAACCGTAATGAGTTGGTTCGCCGGCGCGTCCTCTAATTTCAATAGAGTCAACTCCCGAAACATCTAAACTCTGAAATTTGATATCCAGTTGGCTAAAGATAAGTTGGCCACTGGGAGAGGAATGAAACGAATTTGGTTTGTTTAGATTTATAACGCTACCTTGACGCAGCTCAAATTGGGTAATTTCGGGCTTCAACCAAAACTCTTCCAACAAATTTGTTTCATAGTTTTGAAAGCTCTCATTATTCATCTGCTGAGTCTGTAGAAATAAAGTGGGGTTAACTACGGAAAGCCTTTTGACCTTCAATGATCGAAAAAAGAGGGCCCCAATATCTAGATCACAATCAATTTCCTTGGCCTGAAAAGCAGGATCATTACTGTGGGGCTGAATAACATTGAGTTCCTTTAGTGAAAAGTGGACATTTAGGAAAGTCAACCAACGTATCGAAAGATCACTGTATTTAATCTTCTTATCGATTCTGGTTTCAATCAGGGCTGTTAAATATTTGCCTGCTGTTTTCGCGTCTATAAAAAAATAGGCCAGCGAAAACGCTACAAAAATGGTAAATAGACTAAAGAGAACAACACCAACAAAAATTCTGAAACAGTGTGATTTTTTTTTGATTGATGTCCTCAAAGGTTGTCCGTGTATCTCGTTCATGAAAATGTTTGGAAGATAACGAGGCGGGAAATCTTTAATATATTAAAAGTTCAAGACACTATTCGGTCTAGATCAACACATAAACAAACTTTATTTGAAGTTTCTGGTGACAAGGAGGAGATGAATCCCCCTTGTCTTTAAAAGAGTTTTCATTCTTTTATGCTTGACGAGTTCTCTTTTTCATTCTTGAAACCTTGCGTCGAAGAATATCAAGTTTGTTTCTTGTCGCTCCCTCCCTACGTTCCTGAACAAGCACCGCTCTCAACTGTTTAACTTTTTCTTTAAAAACTCGCACACCATCCGAGTTTTTCTTCGACGCGGCAGGAGGAAGGCCCTTTTCCGCCCTTAGAAAGTCAATGATTTCGCGCTTGTTCATGCCATGAATACCTTGAATGTTAGGCACCTTTAAAGCTTCTTCGCGCAATTCTTTTATGGTCCAATCTTCTAAAGGTTTTTCTTTTTTTGCCTTGCGTTCTTTTTTGTCGCCCATTGATCCTCCTTGAATTTTTGCGTATCTCAGTGTTTCAAAAAGTTATATCAAAATCTGGAATTGTTGAAGGCGCGCTCCGGTATGTTAAGCCACAAAACAAATTATTTTACAAATTATTGATCTCTGTTGTCTATAGCTTCTATTGTTTTGCGCTCACTCTGCTAGAGAGAACCATAAAAAAACGCTCTGGACTTTAGATGTAAACAGCATTTATTTTCTGATCAAATCACTAACTTTGTTCCCATAGTGAAAAATGATACATCCGCATCTGGGACGTATTCAACGTTTAAAAGTAATCGATCTTTACCTCTGAGTCTGTCAAACATTGCCTGATATTCACATTTTGTATTGGCCAGGCCGCTTAAAAAGCTGGACGATTTCTTGAATCTAGCCAGATATTTTTCGTGTATGATTGTTTGAATCGCAAATTTCCATTACCAGGTTCTCAAGAATTATTTCCGGAGCAAAAGACCCCAGCTTTGAAGACTTGATTTGCATATCAGCCGCGAGAATCATCTCCATTACTCGAGTCAATTCTTTGAGAGAAAAGGCCTGAGCGGTTTTCAACAACTGAAAAAGAGGAAAATCTTTTTGATTTAATAAATTGAACTTGCCTTTATTAGATTTTTCAGAAGAATTCTTCTCTCTGACGGCTGCAACGATGGAGACAAACCCATTATAAGTCAAGTTCGATTTCCAAGTTGACTTAAAACTTGTAAACAACAACTCACGGGCCGCTATCAGCTTTCGGAATTCAGACGCGATGGCCGCAAGTGTCTGTAAAGGATGATCTACAGCCTTGATATTTTCATGAAGTGCTTTCAACAACTTGTCGGGATCTGATTCCCGAATTGCTCGTGATAGGTCAAAAAAAGCAGCTTCGTGAAAGTCTAAAAAAAGATCTTCTACATCATGAACCGTTATCTCCGACCGTTGGCCCACATAGGACACGATTTTTTGTAATTCACTTCTTATGCGCCTAAGGTCTTTTCCCGATTTTGAAAAAGCAAGTTCCATAGCCTCCGATGTTATGGTTTTCCCATGAGTTCGCAGAAAGTCTTTGACCAAACTTTGGAAATAGGTTCTATCAAGTTTTACAAACGATTTATCAAATCTTGGCCTCAATTCTTCAACTTGTCCCTTTTCCTGGAAAGCTTTCAAAAGACTATTTCTTTTGTCGACGGAACTTGCGGTCATAATTAGATTGGCTTCTTGAGGCAAGCCATTATGGAGGAGATCGGCAATAACAGTTTCATCACCGGATGATACTAACCCTGAAAAATCATTCGCGAATGTCGCCGCCGCCCGAAGCAATAATTCACGGTCTGAAGAATCAAGGCGAGATATTTCATCCACCTCTTTTAGCCAATCATTGGGCAAACCCCCGGTTATGGGAACGAGATCAAGAGAAACCACCAGTTGTTTCATGAAACGAAACGCTATCTTGGTAGCCCCTGCTTTCCAGAGATCCAGGATACGATCAATGGTTTTTGAGGTGTTAACTCGACTCATGAATAAGGTTGTCTGTTCCACTAGGGCAACGCGTATTCCTCCAAACAAGGGTCTGTTCATCAAATAGGAAATCAGGTCACCCATATCCAGACTGGATCCGTCAAAAGTTCTGGAATTAGTGGTCTTGGATGTTGGATCCAAAATAGAGTCAATCAAGTTTAAGACTCTTTCTCTAATCAAAAAGTCATCGCCATAGAATAGAAAAAAACCTGTGGAAGCCGGGGAGTTCTTAGGGAGTGTTCCTTTCATGTTCTTTGATAGAGTGGTCTGGAAGCCTCTTGGTCTTGTATATATCTTAATTTCCTGAAGAAACTAAAATTCTTGCGAACTTTTATTATTCCGCATGGTCAATATAATAACATAACGTGAGTCCGTCAAACAAACTTAAGAGCTGGAATGTCGCGCGAATATCGGCAGGCATGCCCGAATTTGTACATAACGGTTATGGTATTGAAAGAGTTGCCTAACGTGAAGAGAATCAACATCTCTATGTCGAAAGTTGTACAATGAGCAAAAACAACACAATCTGAAATTAAATTATAACCTGCTGAACTTAAGACTCATTTTCATGAATTTATAGGTTTGGCGCCATAGTTGCTCTCTAAACTGGCATGAAAATCTTAAAGGAATTCAAACATGAGCCAGAAAAGTAATAAACAGAATAAAAAAGAAGAACGACAGGAAGAAGTTATCGCCACACTAATAAATCCTATCCACGTTTTTTCGGGAGCCGTACAGGTTAAGGACTATATAACGGCTCAGAAACAGCTCCTGAGAGATTTTGGCGAAGACATTTACTTTAACTGGCAGCTTGAAGTGCTTCACGCTGAAATAGCGTCAATCATAGAGGAGCTTAAAACAGAAACTACAGGACCACGTCCCAATACTAGTATAGTTGGCCAGGCATGATTGGTTTAGGGGTGTGAGATAAGCTTGTCCGTCATCGTAAGACTAAGAAATGAGTGATAAAAAAATATTAATCAGGATTGTTGGCGGTTCCAACGCCAACATATAACGCGCTTTGGAGGAAAAGACATAAGCAAACACCACCTGTTACATGGATTTGACTTTTGAATGTCTCACGCCGGAAAACGGGAACCAAAAGGTTCCCGTTTTCCTTTTTGGGTAATATCAAAGGATAATAGAATTTATGAGTTGATGCCGAAGTGGGAAAATTATATAAACCGGGGTAACTGACCGCCAATGTATGAAAGGTGGTTCCAAATATGGGCGTAAAGAAAATCTCCCTTGTTCTAATTACAATACTAATCTGGGGTATGGGTGGTTTCCCTAGTGACGTGTTGGCTCAAGAACCTTTTACTTTAACTTCGTGGGGAAGATTCTTCTCAGGTATTGAGTGGGGATACCAGTGGATAGCGGGTGATTTTGTCATACCAGCCGGCGGCCGGGCAGGTTCAGGAGCACGTATTTTTTTGGGACCTGACCTTGGAGCGGACCAGAGTGAATCTGTAAAGATTTTTACGGATGCGGAAATTCTTAATTCCCATTATTTAAACTTGGACTATTTTATGTGTCTGGCTACCGGGCTGAAAAGAGTCCAGCGTGACCTACTTTTTCATAACAGGCTGTATCCGGAAAATTCCTTGGTGGATACCCGAGTTGACATCAACTGGTTGAGGTTTTCTTACGCATACAGATTTTTTGATGTTGATTCATGGAATATCTGCCCATCTATGGGTATCCATTACGTACGTTCTGGTGTAACCCTCAATGGTGAAAATGAGGAAGGACCTAATACATCTAACAATAGAAAACTTGACGCGATATTTCCTACCATCGGCGTTCAAGCACGCTTCCTGGCTCCTTACGGGTTAGACTTTAAAGCTGAATGGGAAGGAATGCATCTCATTACGATGGGCCTAGTTTCCAGCTTGCAGCTTTACACCAATTGGGAAATTTACCCCGATGTAAGATTAAGTTTTGGATTTACAAATCGTCTTGTGAGTTCGATTGAGGATAATCAGGAATTAAACAACGAATGGTTTTATAACATGACTGGATTTACAGGCGGAATAGCGTTTGGTTTTTAGAGTGAAGAGGCGCTAGTGCGTTGGGTCCAAACGAGAGTTGTTTCCAGGGGCGGAAGCCTTTAAGAATTGAGGCTTGGCTATTGGACCAATACGCGTGGGTTTGGATGACGCGAAAGCTGAATACAGGTATTTAATTTTCCTTGTCAAACCGTCATGATATTCCAAAGCCTCGGGGAAGCAGATCGCGTGATACGTAATATCCAATGATGTATATCCATTGTTTCCTAGGTCAATGTATCGAGCTTCGCTTGTATAATTCGGATCATAAACCTTGAGAAGATTTTTCTCCGGAAGCCAGGCGAATGCTAGCACTGCATGCAAAACAGCGCCGGATGTTCCTCTATTCATGAGCAGGACCAAACGAGGTTCACCTGCGGTCAGACCACTGACTAGTCTGCGAAACGGTTCTGAATTGTTTCCGTTATACCTGTTGCAAAAATCCGCCTGAATTCTGACTAGATTCTTACTATAAAACTCTTGCAATTGTTTGGCTATTTTGGTTTGGATTTTGTTGTCCAGCACCTTGCGTAATGGAAGACCATCCGGTTTATTCAAATAATACCAACGAGCGAAAGCCGCTATTGCAAAACAATAACCAGGCGCGTTAGATATTGTAAAAGCGTCTTGAGAAATATCAAAAGAAGCTTCAACCGAGCTGCATATCATAGCTTGGGGAAAATATAGAAGAGCTGTAAAAAGCGCGTACAAAAATACACGCTTAAGACTAAAAAAGCCCTTCATAAGAAAAACTCCAGATGATAAGGATATTTGTGATATTATATAAAATAACGGTTGATATATCAAGCAAGAATACAGCAAGAATGCTGTCGCTGCTTTACCGCTTAGACATACGCAAAAAATCTTCTCTTGCATGTCTGGTAAATGTTAAATTGATGTGTACAACAAGCGCTTTTCTTCAATAGAAGAGCCGATTAATCTTTGATGAACTGGTTGGGATTAGTTCTATTAACAGACCTCGTATGCAGGAATTTCTTGGGAAGAATTTGAAATGAGTATTTTGAATTTGATTGGGAATACGCCCTTAGTTAGAATTGAGAACCCCAATGGGTGCAATCGGGTACGAATTTTGGGAAAGCTGGAAGGCAACAACCCGGGCGGGTCCATAAAGGACAGAATAGCTGTTTATATGATCCAAAAGGCCGAGGAAGAAGGTCTAATAACCAAGGACAAAATTATACTCGAGCCGACTTCCGGAAACACCGGTATTGGATTATCAATGGTGGCGGCCTGTAAAGGTTACAGGTGTCTTCTTGCCCTTCCAGGATGTGTCAGCTTGGAGAGAAGGAATACATTAAGGGCGTTCGGAGCGGAACTCGAAATCACGGAATCTTGCGAAAGCACGGACGGCGCGATAAGACGCGCCCGACAAATCTATGAATCTGACCCGGAAAAGTATTTTATGCCTAACCAGTTTGAGAACCCATGCAACTGGGAGGCCCACTATATGACTACGGGCGTTGAAATACTCGAGCAAACACAAAATGACATCGATGTCTTTGTTGCGGGAATGGGAACTACCGGGACTTTGATGGGCATATCTAGGCGGCTAAAAGAGGCGAATCCGTCGATAAAAGTTGTTGGCGTCGAGCCGGTTAAAGGGCATACGATTCAAGGCTTAAAAAACATGACAGAAGCCATAGTGCCTAAAATTTATGAACCATCGAGAATCGATGAAATAGTTAGCGTTAACGATGAACAGGCATATGATACAACTCGATGGTTGGCGTTGACCCAAGGGATTTTTGTGGGAATGAGCGCTGGCGCCGCTGTGTACGGGGCAGTCCAGATTTCCAAGAGCATGGACTGTGGGACAGTCGTTTGTATTTTACCCGATCGGGGAGATCGGTACTTGAGCACTACTCTTTTTAAATCAATTTGCGCAAAATGCCCACCCTAGACCCAGAGTTGGAGAAATAAGCTTGTAGACTAGAAAAATTCGTAACACTCTCTGGGTTTGAACTTGGTGGAGTCAAAGAAAAAAACTCTAACCCCACTATGGTCGGGTAACGCAAACTTGACAGTATTTTTTGCTCCGGAATTGAGACGAGAACTGGAATTCAGAAGTTCAAACGACACGAGACGACCATGTTCATACAAGGGTACCGCTTCAACAACCACCCCATTAACCGTCCAGATTGGTCTAGGAATAAAGAAGGTATAAACCGGGTATGTGCCTATCGCTTCTATTGAAGAGCTTAAAGAACCGGAAGCTGTCTTGCAAATCCTCACACTTGTTATTTTCCATGGATTTGACGTCGCCGCGCCACTTTGAGCTCGTCCGAATTCAAACGAGCAGACGCCAGTAAGCGTAAACAATAATAAGGTCGCAAAACAAATGCGCAACAACTTATTCATATTCGCTTACGCTCACGCCGCTAATAGGCGGTAAATATCTGAAATGGCCACTTTGACCTAAGTGTTTTTAGACCATCAGAGGAATCAGGTTCGATGTAGCTGATCTCTCTTTTAGATGAACATATAGCTGAATTTGCTTGAAAACACAAGGAAATAAATCTTTCGGCGTTGACTGTTCGGCAAGAGTCAACTAATATCAAATAGTTTTTTATCACCGCTGGGGAGGTTTAGTATGTCAGTGAGAATTGCAATAAATGGCTTTGGACGCATCGGCAGGACTGTAATGCGGAGCGCTCTGGCAAACCCAAGAATTGAAGTAGTGGCCGTAAATGACAAAATGGATCCTAAACTCATGGCCTTCCTGTTCAAACATGACTCAGTGCATGGTCCTTATCATGGAAATGTTTCTTTCACCGATAATTCCATTGTGGTTGATGACAAACAAATTAAAGCCCTCAAAATTACTGATGATTTGTTGAATCTTCCTTGGTTGGATCTAAAAATTGACGTGGTTCTCGAATGCACAGGTATTTTCAGAGATAAAGATAAAGCTGGAAAGCATATTCAAGCAGGCGCAAAAAAGGTCATTGTTTCCGCTCCAGGGAAGAACATTGATGGAACATTTGTAATAGGAGTAAATGACTCTGCTTATGACACATCCAAACACAATATCATTTCGAACGCTTCATGTACTACGAACTGTCTTGCCCCTTTGGTAAAGGTTTTGCATGACGAGTTTTGTATTGAGAGAGGGATGATGAACACGATCCATTCCTATACAATGGATCAGAGCCTGCTTGACACTGTCCATAAAGATTTTCGTCGGGCTAGGGCAGCGGCTATAAACATGATCCCCAGCACTACAGGGGCCGCCGTGGCAATTGGATTGGTCATCCCCGAATTGGCCGGAAAATTGGATGGTCTTTCAATTCGTGTTCCAACCCCAAACGTGTCGCTTGTCGACCTAACTGCTATACTTAAGAAAAAGGCCAGCGTTAATGAAATCAACGCAGCCATGAAAAAAGCTTCGGAAAATTCTTTAAAAGGAATTTTGGCGTATATTGAAGATCCACTAGTAAGCTCGGATTTTATTAATAGCACGTATTCATCACTTTTTGATTCTCTTTCCACTATGGTGGTGGGAGACAGCATGGTGAAGGTGCTCTCGTGGTATGACAATGAATCCGGATATTCAACGAGAATGACGGATCTGGCGGCCTTCATCGGCGAAAAGTTAAGATAGGGAAAATTAATACTTTTCAAACCGGCCCTGTTTTCTAACAAAGGGCCGGTTTGTCATCTTGGCGCCAAGAATATTGGAAGGAGTCTTAATAACATGGCCGTAAAAAGCATTGCCGACCTCGATCTATTCAATAAGCGGGTTTTTTGCCGGTTTGATTTCAACGTGCCTCTAGATAGTAACGGCGCAATTAAGGATGACACAAGGATCGTCAGGGCTTTGCCCACTATCAAGTACGCTATTGAAAAAGGGGCCAGGTTAATTCTGTGTTCCCATCTTGGCAGACCCAAAGGAACGGTAAAACCTGAACTCAGTTTAAAGCCTGTGGCCACCCGATTATCACAGTTACTTGGGCAAAACGTTAGATTTGTCAATGATTGTGTTGGGCCTGAAGTCTTGTCGGTAGTAAATAATTTGCACAGTGGTGAAATGGTCTTATTGGAAAATGTGCGATTCCATAGTGAAGAGACCCAAAACGATCCAAAATTCTCTGCGCAATTGTCCCAACTTGCGGATGTTTACATTAACGATGCATTCGGAACGGCGCACCGGGCGCACTGCTCAACTGTGGGGATGGCCGAACTTCTCAAAGAAAAAGGCGCTGGATTGCTGATGAAAGAGGAACTAGAGAATCTTGAAAAGGCTTTTTCCAATCCGCGAAAACCCGTGGTAGGAATTATTGGCGGCGCTAAAGTTTCGGACAAAATCGGCGTACTAAAGAATATTTTGACAAAGATGGACATGGTTTTAATTGGTGGCGGAATGGCGAATACCTTTCTGAAAGCTGAAGGGTTTGAGGTAGGAATTTCATTAGTAGAAAACGACATGATAACCATTGCAAAAGAGATCATGGAAATCGCTTCGGACAGAAAATGTGAATTTTGTTTACCGAAAGACGTGATAGTCGCTTCAGGCATGGACAATGGCACAGAGGCAAAAGTCACTTCAGTAGAAAAAATTGGTCCTAAGGAAATGGCATTGGATATTGGTCCTATTACTACGCGTGAATTCAGTGGACATATTCAAAAAGCGGGTACGATTATTTGGAACGGTCCAATGGGGGTTTTTGAACAGGCGGCTTTTAAAAAGGGCACGATGGAGATAGCTAAAGCAGTAGCGGCGTCGAAAGCTTTTTCAGTGGTTGGTGGAGGCGATTCTGTGCGGGCGTTAATCCAGGCCGCGGTGTCGGAAAAGATCTCCTACATATCCACCGGAGGGGGCGCTTTTATGGAATTTTTGGAAGGCAAGGCGCTTCCGGGCGTCGTGGCTCTTGAATCGTGATTAGATGTGTCTCCGCAATTCTGGAGATCCGAAAGGAAGTATAAAATGAGTGAGCGAAAACCAATTGTAGCGGGCAATTGGAAGATGCACAATAATACAATTGAGACTCAAACCTTAATTCAGCAAATAATTCAAAATGGTAAAAACCTTGGGAAAAGTTGCGAGATAATAATAGCGCCTCCGTTTACCGCGATTGCTTGCGCGGTCGCTGCGGTCAAGGACAGCGCAATTCAAATAGCCGCTCAGGATTTGTTCTGGGAGGATAAGGGCGCATTTACCGGTGAAATATCTGGACCAATGTTAAGGGAAATTGGTTGTTCTCATGTTATAATCGGGCACTCGGAGAGAAGACATTTTTTTGGGGAAACGGACGAAACGGTTAACAAAAAGATTAAAAGCGCTATCAAAAATGGTTTGATACCCATATTTTGTTTGGGTGAAACTTTGGCTGAAAGAGAGACGGGCCAAACTTTTGTGGTTTTGAAAAGACAGTTGGTCGAGGGATTGGAATCCTTGGAAGTGGGAAGTCCAGAAAAGTTTATAATGGCTTACGAACCTGTCTGGGCAATAGGGACCGGGAAAACCGCAAGCCCTGAACAGGCGCAGGAAGCTCATGCGTTTCTGCGGGCGGAATTGAGCCTACTATGGGGAAACAAATTCGCAGCGGAGACTCGCATTCTTTATGGTGGCAGCGTAAAACCGGCTAACGCAAAGAATTTGATCGGACGACCCGACATTGATGGAGGCTTAATTGGCGGAGCATCATTGAATGCTGAGGATTTTCTAGGTATAATTGAACAAGGAATAGGTTTTTAGAAGGGAACGAATGAAATGCTTACCGGTATTATTCTAGTTGTGCATGTAATCGTCTGCATCGCGTTGATTCTGATCATATTGCTCCAAACAGGTAAGGGAGCGGATATTGGCGCGGTATTCGGGGGAGGTTCCAGCCAAACGGTGTTTGGAAGCACTGGCGCTGCAACTTTCTTGAGCAAATTCACGATTGGCGCTGCAGTAATTTTTATGATTACTTCAATCGTTTTGACTTATTTTTCAGGTAAAGGTATGGCCGTTGAGGAGCACTCTTTGATGAATCAACAAACCGCTCCTATCAGCGGACCTGCGGTTCCGCAATCCCAGGAACAGGGCCCAGGCAAGGAAAAGAATGAACTTGGCCAATCTCAAGAAAAAAGTGGGGACGTTGGACAGAAGTCAGGTGGCACCACTTCGGACAACCAAACTTTGCCTGGCGCCAAATAGAACGGTAACAGATTAATTTAAATTAAAAACCCTATGTTTCACGTGAAACATAGGGTTTTTAATTTGCTACACAAAAACTAACCAAGAAGTTTGCCGCCAATTTCAGATATGAAAGACCTAATGGCGCGAAAAGCGGCTACCATTTCTCTTAAATCCTGCACATCCTGATCTGACAAATCATCAGAAACTGAAATGGTCGAAATCTCACCGATAGTAGCCGGTAATGGTTTCGGAACGACTGGAGCCACGGCTGCAGGGCTAACAGACGGCTTTTCAGCAACAACCGCTGCGGGTTTAACCACATCAGGAGATTTTTCCACTGGTTTAGGCTTTTCGACTGGTTTGGGGGCTGGTTTAGGCTCAACTTTTGGGGGAGCAGGTTTAGCTGGAGCAGCGCCCGGTTTGGCAGCTTCTTTCGGAGGTTCTGCCGATAAACTTAAATCAACTCCCATTGACGCAAGATCAGTCTTCTCCACTATGGCGCTTAAATAATTCCTTACATGCTCCAATGTCTTCGGACTACGCAATATCAGCAGATCAGAGCCGGCCTGTAAGGCGCTCAGAGCTGTAACACACTCCAGGTTCACACCACGTAACGAAGCTTCTCCTAATTTCGCGTCCGACGGTAGCTTAGCTTCTTTTGTCTTCCATACTTCCTCGGCTATATTATTTATTATCGGATACTGTAACTTGTCGTCATTCTGCGTTAACGCAGCCTGTCTCAAACGCTCCATTATCGAATAACAATATTCCATGCCATAACCGACCGATCCTGTTGTTGGATCTATCAATACCTTGTCGGACGGCACCCCAAGGTTTTCAAGCAGGATGTTCAATTGCTTGGCCAAATTTATGTCTATAGGCGAATTGGCGGCTACCAAATGCTTATACGCTATCGCAGCGGCGCCTATCTGCTTGTAATTGCCTTCCGTTACAGGACCTAAAACGATATTATGCCCTGCGCACGCCTCTGCCACCGCCTTGAGAACTTCCGTGTTCTTCGCCTCGTTCGACACACCCCATACTATTAACGGAACGTCTATCGCTTCGACTACCTTGCGCGCTACTTCCGCCGCATGCTCCGCTGATAAATTCTTACCATTGGGGTCAGTGCCAGCTAACCACAAACAAACCAGGTCAGCCTTATACTCTTCGACACACTTCTTGGCCCATGCCACTGGATCAGAGGTAACTCCATCAAATGGCGCCAACGCCTCAGCCGCCCACTCCTCAGGTTCTATATCCAGAACCTGGAGAGCGAGCTTGGGAACATTCGGGCCTTCGCCCTCAAAACTATAAAAACTGTAGCCGGTCTCCCCGCCAACCACTACCTCCTTGCCAGGCTTGCCTATCTTAACCTCGCGTATCTTACCTGAATACTTCACTTTTGGCAGTTCAGCCATCTGACACCTTCCTTAAAAAGATAACGTCAGGAACGAACGATCCCCTCGATGAAACGGATCGGCCGCGACTCACAAATCGCTAAGCGCTATAAATGGATTGATTCGGCCAATACAATAACGCCCAATAACTACTTTTCGCAAGTACTTTCAAAAAAAGCCCATTTTGACTGACCAAGATGCAATGCGTAAAAAATGCGAATATCAGAAATTGAGATCATAGGCAATTTATTGACAAAAATTTTTTCGATGCGTATAGGAATCAAGGTATGTCGATAACATTCCAATTGAAGGTTTAGTTATGGAAAGAAGAGACCTGGAACTTATCAATAGCTGGAAAGACAAAGACCCTGAACTGTCCAAACTATGGCAGGAGCACCTGGAATACGAGGAGCAGCTTCAAGTCTTTAACAAAAGGCTCTACCTTTCACATTCCGAGGAACTGGAACGCAAGACATTGCAGAAAAAGAAACTCCACGGCAGGGACCAAATCGAGAAAATATTGACTAAATATAGATAACCTTATCTCATATGAGAACCTCAATAGTTCTTGCCGAACGAGATGGTGCCAAATTGAAAATTAGTGGAGCTCAGATACTACTTCGTTCTCTTAAGGCAGAGGGCGTTGATACTATTTTTGGCTATCCCGGCGGCGCTGTCATTGATATTTTCGACACTCTTGTCAGAGAGTTTTCCGAAGACTTCAAGTTTATTCTGGTTCGTCATGAACAGGCCGCAGTTCATGCGGCCGACGGATACGCTCGAGCTACCGGACGCCCAGGAATCTGCCTAGTGACTTCCGGACCTGGTGGAACCAATACTGTAACGGGTTTGGCCACTGCGTATATGGACTCAATTCCGGTTATAGTTTTTACTGGCCAGGTCCCGACACCGTTAATTGGGAACGACGCATTCCAAGAAGCGGATATTGTAGGAATCACCCGACCGTGTACCAAGCACAACTATCTGGTAGCCCAGACCGAAGACCTTGCTTCAACGATAAAAGAAGCGTTTTTTATCGCAACTACCGGGAGGCCCGGACCAATCCTGGTCGATTTGCCTAAAGATGTTGTTCAGAAGAAGGCGCTATTCCAGTATCCGGACAAAATAGAAGTTCCTACATATAAACCAAATACGAAGGCTCACCTCCCCTCTGTAAAAAGGGCGGCGGAATTGATCCGTCAAGCCGAGCGCCCTGTAATTTACGCGGGTGGAGGAGTAATTACATCAGGAGCTCACAAAGAACTCTATAAGTTCGCTTCCATGCTTAATTTCCCCGTTACCTCCACCCTGATGGGACTTGGCTGTTTTCCAGCCACGCATCCGTTATTTCTCGGCATGCTGGGCATGCATGGCACATTCCGCGCCAATATGGCGATCGACAACGCTGACTTGTTGCTCGCTATAGGAGCGCGTTTTGATGATAGGGTAACGGGAAGAGTCGAAGAGTTTGCCCGACATGCTAAAATTATTCATATTGATATAGACCCTACATCAATACAGAAGAACATTGTGGTTGATGTCCCTATAGTATGCGATGCTCATGATGGTTTATCCAGACTGATAGAAGAATTGGAAGCCAAAGGACGTTCGCCTAAAACAGATGAAAAACTTAGGGAATGGCATTCCAAGCTAACGGTGTGGCGAAACCAGCAAAGACAGCGCTTTGATCGAACGACCGAAATTATTAAACCCCAATTTGTAATTGAAAAGCTTTATGAATTGACCAAAGGTAATGCGATTATCGCCACAGAAGTGGGTCAAAATCAAATGTGGGCTGCGCAATATTACCTGTTTGACAACCCACGAACCTTTTTGAGTTCTGGAGGCCTGGGGGCTATGGGTTATGGTTTTCCTGCGGCTATTGGAGCTCAAGTCGCGTATCCGGATAAAATTGTAATTGATATTGCTGGTGACGGCTCCATACAAATGAACATTCAGGAACTTGCCACGGTTGTTCAGTACAAACTTCCGGTCAAAATCGCAATATTGAACAATGGATGTCTCGGCATGGTTCGACAGTGGCAGGAGCGTTTTTACGACCGTGTCTACGCGCACACTGACATAACAGTAGCTCCTGATTTTGTTAAATTGGCGGAGGCCTATGGAGCTGTTGGAATGCGGGCGACAAAGTCCTCGGAAGTCGAGAAAGTTATCCGGAAAAGTTTGGAAACAGATGGCCCGGTTATAATTGATTTCGTTGTTGACAGGGAAGAAGGGGTTTATCCTATGGTTCCTGCCGGCGCGCCAATAAAAGAAATGATATTGGTATAGATGGAAAACAAAAAAGTAATATCGGCATTAGTCGAAAACAAGCCAGGGGTTCTCGCTCGGGTAGCTGGAATGTTCTCCGGGAGAAGTTTTAACATAGACTCTTTAAGTGTTGCTCCTACGATGAATCCGGAATTTTCCAGAATGACGATTGTCACACATGGAAACGAAGCAATATTCGAGCAGATAATAAAGCAACTTAGAAAACTCATAAACATCTCCAAGGTCCAGAACCTGACACGCGGGGACTATGTTGACCGGGAACTGGTTCTGATAAAAGTCAAAGCTACTTCCATCAAGAGAGCGGAAGCCCTACGTATCGTGGAAATATTTCGAGCGCGTATTGTAGATGTCGCTCAAGACAACCTCACCATAGAAGTAACTGGCTCTCAGGGGAAAATTGAAGCCATACTCGAGCTTCTATCGTCTTTAGGAATCCTTGAAGTCATAAGAACAGGGACTGTCGCGATCCCTAGGGGACGGAAAGGATTGAAAGCGGGGGATAGCGGAGATTGAATTCACAAACGGGTCATTTCGAGCCTATAGCTCGCGAAGGACTGTTCTTTGTAGGCATATCCGTTATTTTGGCTTTGATGGCTTGGTGGTATAACCATCCGCGGCTATGCCTGTTTTTTCTAGTTATCACTGTATCTATTGCGTCATTTTTTAGAAATCCAGCGAGGCAATTGCCTGATGACGACACAAGTGTTGTTTCTCCGGCGGACGGTGTAGTAATGGAAATAGTTAACAATGCCGAAGGGCCTGTTTTAGGAAACGCGGGTCTGACCAGAGTTAGTGTTTTTATGTCTATTTTTAATGTACATGTGAATAGATGGCCCTTTTCCGGAGTAATACGGAAAATCTCTCACAGACCCGGCAAGTTTCTTGACGCAAGAGACCCGTCGTCTTCAATTCTAAATGAAAATAATTCAATAGTTGTTAATACGGACTTTGGAGCGATAGAAATAGTCCAAATAGCCGGCCAAATAGCTCGGAGAATAGTTTGGTGGGTAAGAGAAGGCGATTCGACTATTAAAGGTGACAGATTCGGTCTCATCAAATTTGGCTCCCGAGTTGATGTTTATCTGCCTAAAAGATTTGTAGTCTGTACTTCAGTCGGTTCCAAAGTAAAGGCCGGTGTTAGCGTTATTGCACGCTTGGCTTCTCAGGCGAAGCAATAAATAAACGTTCCCACCCCGATAAGATTTGTCTATTTATTCAATAAATAATAAAATCATAACAGTTTCATAGACTCAACCGCTCCTTTGAATGCCGGAATTTGAGAGAAGAGCATTATGGCCCCGGAGTTTAGAAAAAAAAGATCTTTGCTCAGAGTAAAAAGGCCCTATGAAAGCCATGAAGAAACCATGACAGCGTGGCAAAGAAAAAACAACCGAATCAATAAAATGAAAAGGGGTATATTTATACTCCCTTCTTTACTGACATTGACAAGCATTTTCTTTAGTTTTTACGGTTTAATTCTAGCTATCAAGGGGCAATTTTTGTGGTCGGGCGCGCTTATCATAGTCGCAGCCTTCTTTGATGGAATTGACGGAAAGGTGGCCAGACTTACTAAAACCAGCACGAGATTTGGAGTAGAACTAGACTCGCTGGCTGATGTAATTTCATTTGGCGTGGCCCCTTCGGTTTTGTTTTACACATGGGCGCTGGAACCTTATGGACGATTGGGCTGGGTTTTAGCCTTTATATACGTTTCATGCGGTGCCCTCCGACTAGCCAGATTCAACGTCCAGACATCGGTAATTGACCCAAAACGGTTTAATGGTCTACCTATACCCGCTGCAGCGGGTATGCTCGCCACAGCGGTTATTTTTTTCGAACATCTCGAAATCAAGCCTGCGGATTATTCGATTTTCCTGTTGACGCTTACCGTGATTCTGTCTTTTCTAATGGTTAGTTCCATAAAATTTCACGCGTTCAAAGACCTTACCGTTGTCAAAGAAAAGCCTTTTAGCTCCACCGTTGGTTTTGTGCTGTTAATGTCCTTGATTGCAGTGGCTCCATTTATTGTTCCATTTTTCATTTGCGCGGCATATGTGCTATCAGGGCCAATAATGACGACAATTTTGTATCTAAAGAGACGAAAAAATTTAAAAGTATCGGTAGCCAACGGTACTGCTAACGATGTAGGCCAGACATCCACGGACATTGACCGGAAACCATCGCCCTAAATTATCACAAGCCAAACCGCGGACTCTTTGAGAAACACATCCAACGAAAGCCAACACTTTTTTGTCTGTCTTTAGGCAATCCTCTAATCTTAAAAGAAATTGGAGAACCATGAAATGACCAACCAAGTTTTGATATTTGACACAACCTTAAGAGACGGCGAACAATCTCCAGGAGCAACGATGAATCAACATGAAAAATTGCAACTGGCCAGACAGCTCGAAAGACTGGGTGTAGACACTATAGAAGCGGGGTTTCCGGCAAGCTCGGAAGGAGACAAGGAAGCCGTAGCCCGTATTGCTTCTGAGATAAAAAATTCCCGGATAGTAGGGCTTGCCCGTTCCGTAGCTGAGGATATAGAAACAGCCTGGTCCGCAGTAGAAAAGGCTGCAAAACCGGGCATACATACTTTTATCGCTACCAGTGACATTCACATGAAGCATAAACTCAGAATGAGCCGAAATGAAGTTTTAGACAGAGCGGGTCAGGCCGTAAGATTGGCAAGGTCGCTTTCCAATTGGGTGGAGTTTTCATGCGAAGACGCGACCAGGAGTAACGTAAAATTCCTTTCTGAAGTAGTGGCAACTGCCATACAAGAGGGAGCCGGGACGATAAATATTCCAGATACGGTGGGTTATTCATATCCCTCAGAAATTTCAGAACTAATAAGATCGTTAAAAGACAATGTAAAAGGAATTAAAAACGTGATCTTGTCTATTCACTGTCATGACGATCTTGGGCTTGCTGTCGCAAATTCATTGGCTGCTGTTGAGGCTGGGGTTCGCCAGGTTGAATGCACTATAAATGGTATAGGTGAACGAGCCGGAAACGCGTCGCTTGAAGAAATTGTCATGGCTCTTAAAACAAGACAAGACCATTTTAACCTTACAACCAACATTTTCACTGAACAGATATTCCATACAAGTCGTTTGGTAACGGCAATTACTGGGATTCCTGTTCAACCTAATAAAGCTATTGTTGGGGCGAACGCGTTTGCGCACGAGTCCGGTATACATCAGGACGGCGTCATAAAGGAACGTTCAACCTATGAAATTATGGACCCGGAATCCATTGGAATTTCAAAATCTTCTCTTGTATTGGGCAAGCATTCTGGAAGACACGCGTTTCGGGAAAGATTGCAAGCTTTAGGCTATTATCTCACAGAGGATGAGATAAATCTCACATTTAAACGATTCAAAGATCTCGCTGACAGGAAGAAAACAATTTATGACGAAGATCTGGAAGCGATCGTAGCTGAAGAGGTGCTTCGCACCACAGAGACCTACAAATTGTTGTCGGTAACGATGATGGGTGGCTCTGATGTCGTGCCCACGGCGACTGTTAGAATGATGGTGGACGGGGAGGAATGTCATGGGGCGGAATTAGGAAATGGCCCCGTTGACGCGACCTACAATGCGATACTCAAATTAACACGACGTAGACCAAAGTTATTGCGTTTTGCGATCAGCGCTATCACGGGTGGAACCGATGCTCTTGGAGAGGCGTCGATAAGGCTGGAGGAAGACGGCAATGTGGCGGTGGGGAAAGGGGCGCATGAAGATATACTTGTAGCCTCAGCAAAAGCAATGGTAAATGCTTTGAATCGTTTAGCTTACATGTCCAGAAGCCCTCATCCTTCGATTAGACTCTAAAAAATTTGCGCATAGGCCGCGCCATTTTTAATAGTTCGTGCTATCCATCTTAAATTACAAAAAAAATATTGCTTTGGCGCGGCCTATGCTACATAATATCAATGCTTACCCATCAAAACCCCTTCCTAGGGAAAAGCTAAATATCGGGCAGTTTTGGACCGTAGTAAAAAATATCTCAATCATAGAGAGGAGTCTGAAGTATGGCAGGTGAACACTTCGAGGAAAAGGAGAGGTTTGACGGTCAGAAGGTTAAAATATTGATCCCGGATTATGTGGCCGGACCTGATGAAGACAGCTATCAATGGCGAAAAAACATCACTTACGTGAACATGGACCAACAGAGTGATCCTATCAAAAAATACCTGACTACCGCCGAAAGATACTTCTATTCAAAAGAATGGTTTGGCAGCGAGAAAAGAAAAAATCCCGCCTGAGAATCCATCTGTATTAAGAAAATATTCTGATTTAATATCAAACTAAGAAGGTGTCAGATGGCTGAACTGCCAAAAGTGAAGTATTCAGGTAAGATACGCGAGGTTAAGATAGGCAAGCCTGGCAAGGAGGTAGTGGTTGGCGGGGAGACCGGCTACAGTTTTTATAGTTTTGAGGGCGAAGGCCCGAATGTTCCCAAGCTCGCTCTCCAGGTTCTGGATATAGAACCTGAGGAGTGGGCGGCTGAGGCGTTGGCGCCATTTGATGGAGTTACCTCTGATCCAGTGGCATGGGCCAAGAAGTGTGTCGAAGAGTATAAGGCTGACCTGGTTTGTTTGTGGTTAGCTGGCACTGACCCCAATGGTAAGAATTTATCAGCGGAGCATGCGGCGGAAGTAGCGCGCAAGGTAGTCGAAGCGATAGACGTTCCGTTAATAGTATGGGGTGTGTCGAACGAGGCGAAGAACACGGAAGTTCTCAAGGCGGTGGCAGAGGCGTGCGCAGGGCATAATATCGTTTTAGGTCCTGTAACGGAAGGCAATTACAAGCAGATAGGCGCCGCTGCGATAGCGTATAAGCATTTGGTAGCCGCCAATTCGCCTATAGACATAAATTTGGCCAAGCAATTGAACATCCTGCTTGAAAACCTTGGGGTGCCGTCCGACAAGGTATTGATAGATCCAACAACAGGATCGGTCGGTTATGGCATGGAATATTGTTATTCGATAATGGAGCGTTTGAGACAGGCTGCGTTAACGCAGAATGACGACAAGTTACAGTATCCGATAATAAATAATATAGCCGAGGAAGTATGGAAGACAAAAGAAGCTAAGCTACCGTCGGACGCGAAATTAGGAGAAGCTTCGTTACGTGGTGTGAACCTGGAGTGTGTTACAGCTCTGAGCGCCTTACAGGCCGGCTCTGATCTGCTGATATTGCGTAGTCCGAAGACATTGGAGCATGTAAGGAATTATTTAAGCGCCATAGTGGAGAAGACTGATCTTGCGTCAATGGGAGTTGATTTAAGTTTATCGGCAGAACCTCCGAAAGAAGCTGCCAAACCGGGCGCTGCTCCAGCTAAACCTGCTCCCCCAAAAGTTGAGCCTAAACCAGCCCCCAAACCAGTCGAAAAGCCTAAACCAGTGGAAAAATCTCCTGATGTGGTTAAACCCGCCGTAGAGGCGGCTAAACCACAAGTGGTTGTGCCTAAAGTATCTACCGTCATAAAAGAAACGGCTAAAGAAGAAATTGTGAAACCGCGCGTTGTCGATGCGACGAGCGAGGAGGAGGAAGAAATTATGGGTCAATTGACCAAAGACGATATTCAAGGTCTTAAGGAAATGGTCGGCGCTTTCAAGGCGCTGAAGGGGCTCACTTCTGTGATGGCGGGTTTGGATACCCTGCTATCTGGGAAGGCCCCGGCCTCGCCTGCTCCGGCTGCTGTGCAAGCCGCTGGTGCCCCAGTTGCTAAGGCTGAAGCGGAAGTAGTTTTCGCGGCCCCTGCGAAGAAAAGGGAACTAGCTCCAGCCGACTGGTCTGAATACACGGCGTGCGATGTCACCCTTGAGGGTTTAAAGTACGCTGATGAAAAAGGCTACAAAACAGCTTTCCATCGTGCAAGAACTATGACGGCGTGTCCAATTGGCAAAGGTGGAACATGCTGCAAGATCTGTAACATGGGGCCATGTAGGGTTTTACCACCGAAAGGGAAAACCGAGACACCGGAAGAGCGCAAACTACGGACTGGTCTATGCGGCGCTACACCGGAGACTATAGCGGCTCGAAACTTCGCTAGAATGGTAGCGGCCGGCGCTGCTGCTCACAGTGATCATGGTCGGCATGTCGCTCACACTTTCTTGTTGGCGGCCGAAGGTAAGTTACCGGACTACAGCATCAAAGACGTTCCGAAGGTTTTAGCCCTTGCCATGGATTATGGTGTTGAGACCGAAGGACGCGAATTTAAAGATATAGCTATAGATGTTGGTAAAACAGCTCTTGCTGAATATGGTAAGCAGGACGGCGAACTCTTGAATATAAAACGAGCGCCTCTCAAGAGGCAGGAAATATGGCGTAATGAGGGTGTTATCCCAACTGGAATAGACCGATCTGTTGTTGAAGTCATGCACATGACACACATGGGCGTTAACCAGGAGATGGAGCATATCATTCGACTTGCAACCAAAGCAGCCCTGGCCGACGGTTGGGGTGGCTCAATGATTGGCACGGACCTCTCTGACGCCTTATATGGCACGCCTGTTCCTATCTTGGGTAAGGTCAATCTGGGCTGCATGAAAGAAGATACTGTTAATATAATTGTCCATGGGCATGAGCCTTCACTATCAGAAATCATTGTTCAGGCCGTTCAGGACCCTGAAATGATAGCGTATGCCAAGAGCAAAGGCGCTACTGGTGGAATAAGCCTCGGCGGTATTTGTTGTACCTCCAATGAAATCCTTATGAGACATGGTATTCCTATTGCTGGAAACTATTTGCAACAGGAACTGGCCATCATCACTGGGGCCTTGGAAGCTATGGTTGTAGATGTCCAGTGCATCATGCAGGGTGTTGCGGAATTGGCAAAATGTTTCCACACTCAAATTGTGACAACCAGCCCCATCGCAAAAATGCAGGGCGCGCACAAACATTACGCGTATGACGAACGGCACGGCCTTGAAACTGCTAAGGCCATAATTAGAGACGCAATCGATAATTTCCCGAACCGCGACAAGGGTAAAATTCATATTCCCACAGAACAACAGGACATGGTAGTTGGTTTTAGCCATGAAACCATTAACTACATGTTAGGTGGTATGTTCCGAGCTTCCTATCGTCCATTAAATGACAACATCATCAACGGGCGAATTAGGGGTTTGGCAGGGATCGTTGGTTGTGGAAATGCTAGAGTAAAACAGGATTTTCTGCATGTTGAACTAGCGAAAGAACTCATAAAGAACGACGTACTGGTGCTCACTACCGGGTGTTCCGCCATCGCCCTTGGTAAAGCCGGGCTTCTTTCACCTGAAGCTGCCCAGAAATATGCTGGCCAGGGACTGGCGGAAGTATGTGAGACAGTCGGGATACCGCCGTGTTTGCACATGGGATCATGTGTAGATAACTCCAGAATTCTAGTTGCCGCAACAGCCGTAGTTAGAGATGGGGGACTTGGAGACGACATAAGTGACATTCCAGCCGTCGGGATTGCTCCTGAATGGATGAGTGAGAAAGCTGTATCAATTGGTCAATACTTTGTGGCTTCGGGATGTTACGTCCTCTTTGGAGCTGGGTTCCCGACCATTAACGAAGACGTCTGCACAAATTATCTCTTCAAGGACATTGAAAAAACATATGGCGGCAAATGGGATATGGTCGAAAAGGACCCATATGAAATGGCGAAGAGATGTATTGCGCACATCGACGCCAAACGTAAGGCCCTTGGAATAGACAAAGCCCGTGACAGAGTACTCATGGATATGGCCATGAGGCGTGATATAGCCGGTTAACCGAAACTTTGCTTGAGATTGATTGCAGGGAGGAGGCCTATGGGTCTCCACTCTGCCTCAAAATAATTAGCACAAAACGTTTCCAGAGGAGGAGAGACACAGTGTCCAAGATAATTGCAGCGAATGTAATAGCCGGCGCTCACAAAGTTTATGAGAACACCCGTAAACGTTTCGAGCAAGCGGTGCAAAAATATGGTCAGAAACAAGAAATTTCATTCCCTAATACTGGGTACTACCTACCAGTAATTTACGGTATTCTAGGGTTCCCCGTTAAGAATCTGGGAGATGCCGGACTGGTTCTGGATAGGTCCGAGCAACTGATTCCACCACTCGTACGTGAAAAAACTCATTTGCCCTACCTAGGACCGGTTTTGGATGCAGGTATGGCGACCCTTTTCAATTTTGAGATTCTGGAAGCTATAAGATATCTTGAAGACCCGGATTTCTATTTGCCCGCGGAAGATCCGACTGACGACAAACTGTGGTTAGGGGCGGCGGACGATATTATCCTCAGGAAAAGAGGTGTTGAGTTCGTTGATGGTACCGCCCCAGGGTTTGCTGCGATAGTTGGTTCCGCTCCGACCAAAGAAATTGCTGCTGACATGGCTCTTGAGTTGCAGAAAAAGAACCTCTATGTCTTTATGGCTGCAAACCACAATGGCACCACCTTCAGCCAGCAACTTAAAGAAGCTGGTGTCCAGGTGGGCTGGCCTACACGACTTGTTCCGTTTGGTCCAGATATTTCTTCAGCTATTTTCGCCGTTGGTTTCGCAACCAGAGCAGCATTGAGCTTCGGTGGTATTCAGCCGGGGGATTTCAGAAAGGTCCTGATTTATAATAAGGACCGTGTATTCGCGTTTGTGCTAGCTCTTGGCGATGTTTCCGACGAATGGTACGCTGCGGCCGCTGGCGCGATCAATTACGGTTTCCCGACCATAGCTGACACACCCATACCGCAGATTCTTCCCACAGGCGTATGTACTTACGAACACGTTGTTTCAAACATTGCTCATAAGGACATAGTGGCCAAGGCCATCGAGGTCCGAGGCCTCAAAGTCACGGTAACCGAAGTTCCAGTACCCGTGGCTTACGGTCCAGCGTTCGAAGGTGAAAGAATTAGAGGCGACGACATCTACATGGAAGCCGGTGGCGGTAAAACTACCGGTGTCGAATTGACCGTCATGAAAGATATGAATGAGATAGAAGACGGCCAGATTGATCTTGTAGGCCCGGACCTCAAGGACATCAAACCCGGCACACGCTTACCGATAGGTATTTACGTGGAAGTGGCCGGACGAAAAATGCAATCTGACTTTGAACCGATCCTGGAACGCCAAATTCACCATTTGATCAATTACGCGCAGGGATTGATGCATATCGGACAACGAGACATCGCTTGGGTTCGTATCGGTAAAGGGGCCGTGGAGAAGGGATTTTCACTGAAACACATCGGTTCTATCCTTCACGCCAAATACCATCAGGATTTTGGCGCGGTTCTTGACAAAGTAAAGGTTACCATTTTTACCGATCAGGCAAAATGCGATGAACTGCTCAAACAAGCTCGAGAATCCTACGCAGTTAGAGACTCAAGAGTTCAGGGTATGAAAGACGAGGACGAAAACACCTACTATTCCTGTACCCTATGTCAGAGCTTTGCCCCTACCCACGTTTGCGTCGTTACGCCAGAGAGATCGGGCCTTTGTGGCGCCTACAACTGGCTTGATTGCAAGGCGTCCAACGAGATTAACCCTACTGGACCGAATCAACCTATTGAAAAGGGTAAAGTCCTGGATGAAAGGTTGGGGCAGTGGGAAGGCGTCAATGACTTTGTAAGCAAAGCATCACGTGGCAAAGTAGTAGGTTGTAGCGCGTATTCCATTATGGAAAGCCCTATGACTTCATGTGGCTGTTTTGAGTGTATAGCTGCTGTACTTCCAGTGGCTAATGGAATCATGAGTGTTGACCGTGATTACAAGGGTATGACTCCATGCGGCATGAAGTTCACTACATTAGCTGGTAGCGCTGGTGGTGGAAACGTTACCCCCGGCTTTGTGGGACACAGCAAACTGTATATTGTTTCGGACAAGTTTGTGTCCGCTGAAGGCGGTATTAAACGTGTGGTCTGGTTGCCGAAGAATCTCAAGGAAATGCTGAGAGACAAAATAAACGCTCAGGGTGAAAAGCTGGGCATTTCCAATCTGACTGACAGAATAGCCGATGAAACCGTAGGTGTAACCGAGGACGAGATTATGCCGTTCCTTCAGGAGAAGGAGCACCCGGCGTTATCGATGGATTCAATCGTCGGGTAATATTTCTTTGTGAATGGTGTTTTTTCAATTGACCCTTCCCAAGGTAGGGGGTTAATCTAACAAGACCCCCTACCTAAATTATATCTTGTTAGGAACCGTCAGATTTCTGTCAGGGGATTTTGCCTCGAGAGGGAGGTTTTTATCGATGGCGCTTTCTGGAATTCAAATCTTTAAAATGATGCCGAAGAAAAATTGTGGAGAATGTGGCGTCCCCACTTGCCTAGCTTTCGCTATGAATCTGGCTGCTGGAAAGGCCGAACTGGCCCAGTGTCCATATGTTTCCGACGACGCGAAAGAAAAACTGGCTTCAGCCTCGGCTCCTCCTATTAGGACAGTTCAAATTGGAGTCGACGCTTCGGCAGTAAAAGTCGGCGGCGAAACGGTGCTTTTCCGCCATGAAAAGACATTCAACAATCCTACGGGCCTTGGTTGCAAGATTTCCACGAAGGAAACAGACGCCGAGGTTGACGCGAAGCTTAATGCTTTCAAGGAACTGCGATATGAACGAGTTGGCCTAACCCTGAAGCCTGAGTTGATTGCGGTGAAAGATGAAGGTTCAGCCGATCGCTTCGCTGCAATAGCAAAAAAGGCTGACGAAGCGGGCGCAGCCATTATTTTGATGAGCGATAATTTAGACACCTTAAAAGCAGCTCTCGCTGATGTAGGTAAGAACAGACCGCTGTTATATGCGGCAAACGAAACTAATATTGACGCTATGTCAGCTATAGCAAAAGAATTTGATTGCCCGTTGGCGGTCAAGGCGGCCAAAGTAGGCGATGTCGCCAAACTTTCCGCGAAACTAATAGCCAATGGTCACAAAGACATCGTTCTATCAACCGACAACATCAATCTTGCCCAGCAATTGAGAGATCAGGTCATGATAAGAAGGTTAGCCTTGGAAAACCTCTATCGACCACTTGGTTTCCCCACAATCGTATTCCCATGCGCTATGGCTGACAATCCGATTGATGAGACAATTGTGGCGGGGACCTTTATATCGAAATATGCTGGAATCGAGGTCTTGAGTGAGTTCAAAGGAGAGGTCGTATTCCCGTTATTGTTACAAAGGCTTAACATTTACACCGATCCTCAGAGACCAATGACAACCGAACAGGGGATTTATCCAGTAAATAACCCTGATGAAAAGTCTCCAGTCCTTATCACTAGTAACTTCTCGCTTACTTATTTTATTGTATCAGGCGAAATTGAATCCAGCAGGGTTCCAGCTTGGCTTTTGGTTTTAAACACGGATGGGCTGTCAGTGCTTACAGCGTGGGCGGCAGGTAAATTTGTTGGCGACGTAATTGGACCATTTGTAAAAAAGTGTGGAATTGCAGACAAAACCAATTTTAAAAAACTGGTAATTCCTGGAGCGGCGGCAATCATAAGCGGTGATCTCGAAGAAGAACTCCCTGAATGGGAAATCTCCATCGGTCCGCGTGAGGGCGCTCATATTCCTGCTTATTTGAGACAGAACTTCGCTTAATTCTATTGAGTCAATTATTGTCCTGACCGGAATCGTCTATTCTCCCGGTCAGGATAATCCTGTTATGACAAAGCTCAAGCACAAACAACTTTCATATCCCCGACGGGTATGTTACTTTATTATCTTAAGAATTATAGTTCCGTGACGGAACAGGAGATAAATCAGGAGGTACTCGTTCCATGATAAAGGTGGTGGCTGAGAACATCAACATTATGTCGAAGTATACGGGCAACGCCATGCGAGAAAAGGACCCCAAGCCGATCCAGGAATGGGCTATAAAACTCACCGAACGTGGAGCGGATCTTTTGGATCTAAACCTTGGACCTGCTCGCAAAGGTGGCCCGGAAATGATGCAATGGCTTGTGAAAACTGTGCAAGAAGTCACAGGTTTACCCCTGTTTCTGGACACCACCAATAATGACGCTGTAGAAGCTGGTCTCCAGGTTTACAAACCAGCTCAGGGACGAGCGGTCATAAATTCAATAATGGCTACTCCTGAACGTATGGCGTTACAGTTGCCTTTGGTCAATAAATATGACTGCGAAATGGTAGGTCTCATGTGGGGACCAGATGGCATTCCTAGAGACGAAAATGAAAGAGCCGTATTGCTTGATTCTATGATGACTCAAGCTACTGAATTAGGGATTCCTTTCGAAAAAATTTGGTTTGATCCTATTGTTGTACCCGTTTCCTCCCAACAGCAAGAACTTCAGGGTTGCACAACTTTCATGCAGTGGTTGCCGGATCTGGCGCCAGGTTCGCAGTCAACATGTGGGTTGTCCAATTGTTCCAATGGATCACCCGATGAACTACGCGACATATTGAACCAAGTATATCTTTGTATTCTCAAGAAATGTGGAATCACTTCAGCCATCATGGATGGTTTTGACGATGTCATAGTTAATATTGCCCATGACAAGACGATGGATCTCGAGATTCTGGTAGGTAGGGTCTTTGATGGGGAAGACGTGGACACTGCTGGTATGAATAAAAAAGAAATTGATTATGTAAAAACAGCCAAACTGTTACTAGGTCAGTCGCTGTATTCCCACTCATGGCTGGAACTCTAACTGATCTTAAACATTGAGCTGTCCATAAGATGGTAAAAACCCATGAGAGGCGATACACCTTGTATCGCCTCTCATTTGTGACCCCATTTTAAATCCTGGTAGTCCATAGACTCTTGCATGAAGTTTGACTACTGTAATTCAAAATTCACGCGCTTGAGGACGACCAATATCCTGTCGATCAAAACCTGAAGCTCTTTGTCATTCTCAAACAAGGTAACTTTGCGATCTCCAGACGGGTAAGCTGACTCCGTCACAGCTTTGGCCCATATTATTTTGGAGGAGAATCCGTTCTGCATTTCAGGTTGTCTCGCCCACTCTATCAAATCATCTTCGGGTCCGGAAAGTTCATGCCATTCGCATGGATTTGATAGCATTTTGCTCCGGGAGTCATCGTCAATGGAAGTTCCAGCTGAATCTAATGACGTGTCGGACTGATCCAATAGCCTGCTCCTGCTACATCGGCAAGCTATTAAATAGGATTCAAATTTGCTGATTTGAAAAATTAATCGAACAAGCCTTCTGAAATGTGAGGCTGCGAAAAGTAGCAAGCAGGGAAAAACAACTTCCACCAACATTGAAGGAAAATAGTGATAAAAAGACAGGCGCTGATCGATAAAGCCAGCAGGAGATTGAAAGTCGATCAACCTATAAAATCCCCAAATCAAACAGCATGGAATCAATGGGAGCAATAAATAAACTATCATGTTTGCCGGCCTATTGTTACTTTCGGGATGACTTTCAAAAAGGGCAGCTACGGAAATACTTCCATCCTTAAACCTGGCTTGGAATCGAGACGGATCATTTCCAGAAAGACCCCTAGAATTAACCAACGTACACAACTCCTCAAATATGGCCAAAAAGAACACCATTGGGCCACCACCCGAAACTATAAAATCTCGACTTTCCAGATCGCAGTTGCTTTTTATGATAGAAACAAAACTGACCGCCACCAGCAGATTGATTGCGATGAGAGCGCCTATAATGGCCCACAAGTTTGTAAAATCGGGGTGTGCAAAAGAAATTTGCAAATGGAAATTTCTATTGAAAAGTTCCGGTCCGACTGTAAGCAGTTTTGAAATCAGCACAAATAGGGCGATTACGAAAAACAATTTGATATTTGAACGAATCGTGGCCCAAATCGTTTCACGTGTGCCTGGCGTGAACCAGCCGGCGAGAACATTTCTTATAGAGGAATCTCTTCCAAATGAAAACTGACTAGAACTCGTTTTGTTCGGGCACAAAAACAAAGAGAGAATGGCATTTCGATCAGTCAACTCTCCTGAACATTGATCGGAAGGGGTTTGCCTCAAGCAGTCGGTTAGTCCATAAAAGAACCACTGAACCCCGAACAGGAAACCAGCAACAGAAGACACGAGCGAAATAAACGTCGAGAAAACTGAAGGTAGCGAATGAAGAATATGTTCGAAGCTATCATTGCGAACGGAAAATGGTAGATAAGGGGCAAACTGAGTAAAGAGTAATTTTAAATTCGAAAAAGCGATTACTAATATAACAAGGCCGCTCAACATGTATACAATACCTAGAAGAAATCGACCGTTTTCCCAAAAACGCGGCTTTGTCATCAAAATTATACTCCTGTTAAAAACTCTTAAACCATAGTTATAACGTCAGACGACGAAAACTCAATTTCAAAGCGAATCATATATTGTAGGCGAAGTTCATGTTGTTGTAAAATAACTCATATGATACATTTTTACTGTGCAGAGTCCATCAGGATCCCTTAAATAAACTTTAATATCCTGGCCTACCAACATTTTTAGAGGAATCATCACGTGACTGGAAAGCGTCTGACAATGACGATGCTCTTGGCTGTTGTCATGAGTTTTCTATTCCCACCAATCTACGCCCAAGACAACAAACCTGCCATAGACAAGGAATCATCCCAACTGGTTGGCCGTTGGGAAATTTATGAAACCAAAGAACCTGGCAAACCATATCTTGAATCTTACAAAGGACGACCGTTTGTAAGAAAGGGGCCTAACGCGTTTACTTTGATTCTTGAATATAACAGTGATGGCGGATTTAAAAGGATAGCCAGGGTTGGTGAAACCGAAACTGTTGAGCAGGGAACCTGGCGCTTAGCGGGCCATGAGCTGCGTCACAAGAGAAAAGGCGCCTCACAAGAAGAGGTAATGTACATTAGATTCGACGACAAAAATCATTATACTTCCACAGAAGTTTTTGAAGACACTTCAGATCCAGGTCTTTTCGCCAAATTCCGTCGCATAAGCTAACAATGTTTTATACAAATTAGATTAACTGAGGGGAACATAGGGCAAGGGTTTCTTTAACGAGTTACTGGATTACGCTATTGCATAAGTTTTTACGATCTGTAACGAATGTTGACAGCAAATTGATCCTATCATTAATCTCGGTCGGTGAAATTTGAAGTTAAGTCGCTAAACGTATTAGTTATTCGGTCATGTTGTAACTTGGCATGTCCATTGCTAGCTGCAATATCAGCATCGAAAAGCGACGGTTATGCCGAGCATGTTCACAATTCTAGTTGCCGATAAAAATAGGAATGTTCGGGAATTCTTGCGTCGGGAATTCATGGGTGAGGGGTATTCAGTGAAACTGGCAAAAGATGGTCCTGAACTGTTGCGGTCAATTTTAGAGAACCCCACACCTGATCTCCTAATTTGTGACCTGGAATTGCCGTATGCCAATGGCCTGGACAGTTTGGAGAAATTGGTAGAAGCGCGGCCACATTTACCAATAGTGATTTATAGTTTTTTGACAGAACTTTCCAACCACAAAGCGGTAAAAAGCGCGGCGGCGTTTCTGGAAAAACGCGGAAACGACATAGACTCACTTAAAGAAACTGTAGCCAAGGTATTGGAAAACCGTTATTCAGGATAATCATTTCGGATATGGTGTCTTTAGATGTCATTTCTTTCCAGGGATAATTCAAATACTTGAAGGACAGCAAATCCCGTATATCCGCTATCATCGTAAGCTAATTAAATAACTGTGCAGTAGAGCGAGTTAGAGATTGTTCCTCGCTATGGATTCCCCTTGTCTCTTGTAGGCTCATGAATTATCAAATAATCAGAAGTTATAAAAACGTTACAACTGAACACGTCGGAATTCAAAAATGACAGTATATATGGAGCCAATGCAAATAGATATTGTGATACCCACTTTGACTTCTCTGGGATTTGAATGCAAAACTTGCGCTTAAGTTACCCATCAACTTAAGGTACACAAAGATTATGTTCAAGATTGCGATAACGATTATCCAGAAGATTGGAAACAAGAAAACGCGAAACTGTACGATTTCATAAAACAGTTGAAAGAACTATATATATAATGTTTCAGCCCAATCTGGACAAAAACTGAGAGAAAAAGTTGTTAGTTGCCCGACGGGGGTCATAATATGAACCCCGGAACATGGAGGAGGAGTATGCATGAGCGTCCAACTGACAACGGTGGAAGGCAAACAGCGCAAGAAGTTCACAGCCAATCAGAGGCTGGAGATCCTGAGGGAATGGGATGCCTCAGGAAATGGAGTGGAGGTTTCGCGACGCCATGGGATTCATCCCTTGACCCTGTATCGTTGGAAGAAGAGACTGGAACAGGGAGCTGCGGAGTTTCTAAAGGGAACCCGGTCCAAACCGAATCCGGAGGTCAAGGAACTGCAAAGGGAGAATCAAAAGCTCAAGGACACGGTGACCTTACTGTCTCAGGAACTGATGCTCTTGAAAAAAAGATGAACTTGGTTTAACGGGTAGAAAGCCAGGTCAAGCCTACACTCAGGAGCAGCGTCAAAGGATTCTGGACACAGTGGAAAGGCTCAAATCAGAAGGATTTTTAACTACTGGAGCTTTGATGGGATTAAAGATCCCTCGGTCTACCTATTATTTCTGGAAGAGTTTCAACGCTACCAAAACTCGTCCAACTTCGTCCAGCGCTCTGTTGGAAAGTGAGACGAAAAGCGTTATTTCCATGAAAGAAAAACAACCTCATTTGAGTCATCGCCAAATCAGTGGATTATTAAGACATAAAGATGTCTGGGTAAGCTCATCAAGTTGTTACAGGACGCTAAAATCTCAGGACTTGGTCTGGGAATGGACTCTACGAGAAGCTCCCTGGAAAACAGCTCATTATGAGCCATTTGAACCGAATCAGATCTGGGGCGAAGACTGGACCGGTATAGCTATTGACGGACTGCGTCACTATGTGTTGACTATACTGGATTTGTTTTCCAGATATTTAGTGGCTTGGGGGATCTTTAGGACAGTCACCCAAAGGGAAGTCAAGAACCTGGTAGCCCTTGCCATTATGAGTGAAAGAATCGGTGAAAACGACCCCAAACCCATATTAAGAACAGATCCTGGCTCTCCGAACATGGCTGCAGACGTGAGGATTTTTCTTCGGCAAGTAGGAGTTGTATTTTCTCCCGGGCGAGTCGCCCGACCAACTGACAACGCCCGGCAGGAAAGATTTTATCGAACATTGAAACAAGAAGAGGTCTATTGTCACGAAGGATACGTCTCTTTAGACAGCGCAAAAGCAAGTATCGGCTACTGGATTAACTACTACAATGAAGTCAGGCCGCACCAGTCGCTGTTCGGGTATCCACCAGCGATTGTTCACCGCAGCGGAAACAAGACCAGGCTTCTGGAAGATTATCGGCGCAACGTCGAGAATGCCAAGGAGAAAAGAAGACAGGAGTGGCTACTTAATAATCAGAAACTAACAACTTTTTCCTGTTGAAATGTCTGAAACAGTACAATAAGCACAGAATTAGCTTCAGGATTATCGACGCGCACTCTCCATTTGGGCTTTGGAAACAGCTAGTTCATCGGCCATCAAAGCTCCCGATATTTATTGTGGACAAGAAATCCCTCTGTGTAGGTTGGGATATGGATAAATTCGAACATTTAATAGACAAACACATTGAAGGACTACCCTAATGTGACCCGATGCGCATCAAACAAATCAAAATCGTCGAAATCAACGGCATCATTTAAAATTAAAATCCAAAGCTCGGATCAGCGTAAGGTATCTCAAAGGTCATAGGTTGCAGTTTCTTTTAGATTCATTTCATAAGGCTTTTCTTCTACTTCTACATCTTGACCCCCAAGTTTTTCAAATTGTGTGGCTTTCTATAACAGTATCCTTCTGGTCCACTATTCTTTCAGCTTCCGTTGGGCTCCCTGTGGGCGCTCTGCTGGCGCTCAGGAATTTCAGGGGAAAATCTGTTATTCTGTTATTGCTGAACACCACAATGGCTGCGCCAACGGTTGTCATAGGTCTTTTCTGCTATGTTCTGCTCAGTAGAATCGGACCACTAGGATCACTGGGCCTTCTGTTTAACCCATCAGGAATGGTGTTTGGACTTTTCATACTGGCTACACCCATTGCAGCTAATCTTACCGTTGCCGCAATAGAGAGTTTGGATAAGCGACTCATGTTAACATGCGAACTCCTGGGAGCGTCTCCGGCTCAGCAGTTTTGGCTAGTCATTAAAGAAGCTCGTTTTGCCGTAATGGCAGCAGTAGTTATAGCGTTTGGAAGAATAATCTCAGAGCTTGGAATTGCAATGATGCTGGGGGGAAATATTCGGGGATTTACTCGGACAATGACCACCGCCATAGCATTGGAGACATCTAAGGGGGAATTCGAGTTGGGATTGGCCTTGGGCTTTGTCCTGATGGCGGTCGCGCTCTTCATCAACGGTCTCCTTTTCTTGGTCCAGAAAGAACGCTCTTTATGATCGCGAGCTATTCAATAAGAGACATTACTTTTTCTTATTCGAACCAGCCGTCTCTTTTCATCAATTCACTGGATATACCAGCATCCAGTGTGATTGCTTTAGTCGGCCCGAACGGCGCAGGAAAAACAACGCTGTTACATTTGTTAGCTTTTTTAATAACACCACAGAAAGGATCACTTTCGTTTCTTGGAACGAAAGTCTCCACCTCGGATCTGATAAACTTGAGGCGAAAAGTTGGTCTCCTTCCACAGAATCCTTATCTTTTTAAATGCTCTGTTTTGGAAAATGTGGCCATAGGATTAAAACTTAGAGGATTCTCACGTCGCGAGTCCAGGAAGATGGCTATAGAAGGTCTCAAAAAAGTTAGGATGGAAGGATATGAATCTCGTTGGCCTAATTCTCTTTCAGGAGGTGAAGCGCAAAGAGTGGCTTTAGCTAGAACGCTGGTTTTAAATCCAGAAGTGTTCCTTTTCGACGAGCCCGCAAATCATTTGGACCTGGAGAGCGTAAAAAGGACTGAACAACTAATCTTGAACCTTAATCGCAATGAAAAGAAGACCGTCGTTTTTACTAGCCACAATCTCGCGTTTGCACAAAACTTGACTGACTTTGTAATTCACATACTCCAGGGGCAGGTAGTCCCTACTGCGCCTTATAACCTTTTCAGAGGTCAAATACAGCACGGTGGCAAGATCTTCGATGCCGGCGCTGTGCAATTTGATATATCCAAAACAACAGGGCGAGGGACCTGTCTTATGGTTGATCCCTCCAAGATTAATTTTTCCACGAAAGAAGAATTTGTAAACCTACCGAATGTTTTTCAAGGAAGGATTGTCTCGCTGAGTTTGTTGAAGAACGCTGTCAGGATAGAGGCGCTCGCAGGTGAAAAATTCGAAATCCATGCGCCAATATCTTTAGATATTACAGGTTTCGGGATCGGGAAAGAAGTTTGGTTTCAGGTCAGTCCAGAAGCGATGACGCTGGTATGATACCGATTCATTTGCCCTGATTTCAAAAAACAATTGTACCGATTCGTGTTCCAACGGGTAAAAAGAAGACAAGGCTTTCATCCCCAAGCAAAATTAGATTTATTTCAAGATCTTAAACTGTTCCGGTCCGGTCACGTACAGGTCACCACCGTAAATGTCGGTTGCGACTATCAAGGGCATGTCTTCAACCACTAGTCTACGAACCGCTTCAGGACCTAGTTCATCCCAGGCGATTACTTCCGCTTCCTTTATACAGCGAGACATAAGAGCCCCGGTTCCTCCAATGGCCGCAAAATAGACAGCGCCCCATTTTTTCATAGCGTCTTTAACTTCTTCAGAACGGCGGCCCTTCCCGATCATTCCTTTGAGACCACGCTCGATAAGCAGTGGAGCGTACTGGTCCATCCGGTAACTGGTAGTAGGACCGGCTGCGCCTATCGGCCTACCAGGGGGAGCAGGGGTTGGACCCACATAATAAACAACCTCTCCTTTGATAGAGAAAGGCAGATCCTGTCCAGAATTGATCAGGTCCACCATTTTCTTGTGAGCCGCATCTCTCCCGGTAATTATTATACCTGATAGCAAAACTGTGTCCCCTGCCTTGAGGTTTTTAACAACTGGATCATTGAGTGGGACCATAATCTTTTTTGTTTCTGAGTTCATAGTGTCGCCTCCGCATGACGGCAGGAATGGCATTGTATGTTAACTGCGACTGGTAAACTTGCTATATGTGTTGGATAAGAATTTATGTGAACCGCCAGGGCTGTCGTGTTGCCGCCTAAGCCCATGGGGCCGATGCCGGTCGCATTGATCATTTGCAGAAGTTCCTTTTCAAGCGCGTCCAAAGCTGGGTCGGGATTTTGAGATCCCAATGGTCGCAACAACGCTTTTTTGGCCATCAACGCTGATTTCTCAAAAGTGCCCCCCAAGCCAACCCCAACAACTATAGGGGGACATGGATTGCCACCGGATTCTATGACCCTTTGAATAATAAAATCCTTTGCGCCCTCAATCCCGGCAGAGGGTGGAAACATCATAACCCTGGACATATTTTCCGACCCAAAACCCTTTGGGGCAAATACAATCTTGAATTGAGCGCCAGGAACAATTTCAGTGTGAATTACCGCTGGAGTGTTATCTCCCAGGTTTTTTCTACTGACAGGATCTAGGGTGGACTTCCGCAGAAAACCGTCTTTATATCCTTGTCTGACCCCTTCGTTTATCGCATCATACAATGACCCTCCCGTCACATGGACATCCTGCCCAATTTCAAGGAAAACCACTGCCATGCCTGTGTCCTGACACAGAGGAATGTTTTCTTTAGCGGCTATCTCCGCGTTCTGAATCATTTTTTCCAAAGCCATTTGCCCCGTAGAGGATGTCTCAACCTCTAGAGCTTTCTCAATTTGGTTGATTACATCAGGTCCAAGGATAGTACAGGCTTGAATACATAGATTTCTAACAGTCGCTGTGACATCATCCGCTAATATTGTTCTCATGGCGTCATTCCCGGGCTTGCAATTTAAGATTATTTTTACAAAATAGATCGTGTTGGGACCATTTTGCAACCAGAACATTAAAACTTTTCAGGTTTTTAAAAAATGGGAATTAGCCCGGGAAATGGATCTTCCGAACGTTTTTATTATGAGATCCTGAACCTTCTGGACCATCAGGGGGTACTCAAAGAGCGGCTTCCGTTTTCACCGGGATTGCTTGAGGAGGCGGTATTTTTCGCATACAAAATGAGGTTCATCACTCAAGGCGATGTGAGAAGGTATTTGAATCTTACTAGTGAGGGACTTAGAAAAAAAATCCACGAGTGGAACAGTGGTGATGAAGGAAACTGCGCCTGTCGTATGGCCAGGAACCCTTTGGTTGAGCAGGGAGAATAATAGAAAAGGTTTGAGGCCGATTTGCGTTTCACTTTCTAACTAGAACTAGGCTTTTTTAGTTTTTACAGAAAGCAGTTCCAGAAAACTATCAATCTGCTTTTCAAGATTTTCGAACGAATAGAGTCTCGGGTCGTTTTGATCAGCTTCAAAAATCACGCCTGGGATACCAGTCCTCTCCGTGATAGCGTTCCTCAACGCCATTACGTCCTGAGAAATCCATTTGCAGCTTCGGTTCGAATGGAACAGGAACCCATCAAGTTTGTAACGCTCCGCCAATTCAACATATTTTTCGATTCGATAGTCCAGGTTCAGATTGAAGGTGTACAGGTATTGGCGCGTCCAATCCGCTAGAGGATCCTTTTCATTAACGGCAAGCTGGCTCCAGGCCCAGGTATAAATTGATGTAACTACCGCAGCGCGCCGATCAGCGAGAAAATTAGATAGTCTGCCCAATTCGGACCATATTGGTAAATTGTCCCAAAACAGCCTGAAGCGTTCGTTTGGCACAGCAGGTATCTTTTGTTCTACGCGTTCCTTAAGTTCTTTGACCAGGTTTCCATAAAATTCAACTGCAGTCTCGGTCCCTCTCTGGGAGACTATGGGAAACATGGAGATAAACTGATCGAATACCGTCATAGGGGACGGGATATTCTCTCCCATTATCAGCATCTGAGTCCATAGTTCCGAAGCTTGTTTCGATAATCCTATAACCTCTTTGAGTTTGGATTCGTCCAGACTTTTACCTGCAATGCTTTCAAGCGTCTTAACTAAAGCATCCAACTGACGCCTCACATAAAGTTCAGCCGCTAGGTCCTTTTCCCCATTTCCGGATTGTGGAACGTCGATGAGGACCATTGGAGCGTTGTATAATCTGCTTAAAACTTCAAACCATTTGGTGAGCGTCCCGCATTGACAGTTTATAACCAGAACTAGATCAGGTTTAGGCAGTCCCCATGTTGGACTAATACCTGCTTTTGTCCACCCGATATCGCATCTGGCGTAGGAACACAGGTCCATTACGTAACCCATGCCTTCGGCCGAGGAAGATAATTCAGTCGCCATTTTGCGCGCGCCTATTATTGCAGCATGGTTCTCGGGGTAAACCGGAAACATGTCCATGGCATAAATGAGTTCAACAGGAGTGAAAACATTACAATAGACAACCGGTTTGTTGTTGTGGGGCGCCATGTGCGCGGATGTGAAATAATCACTGGTAAGTTTCTTTATTGCCTTCAGGGCATTGATTGATTCCATTTCTTGAGCCTTAGAATATTGAATTGTTGAGCATTACTTTTTTCAATAGAGTCCACTTAGCATACCTGATTCGAATTGTGCGGCCTCAATCTTCAAAATTATGGAAGATCACCAGCCAGGATTTCTCTGAAGGCCTCCAACCTTAGCCTGATTTGGCTCGTGGAAGTCCCCCTAGTGGATGTTTCAAGAACAAGGTTGGGGACATTGTCTTTCTTAAGCGCATTTACAAAATCAGGAGTGTCAAATGCAGCGGCTTCACAGAATTTAGGGTTCAGGAATACAACTCCTTGAGCGCCGCATGCGCGGATCCTTTCGAGAAAATCCTCAACCAGTTTTCGGGGATCAATGTAATATCCTGTGTATGGGGTCATTGACATGTGACGGTCCACAAGCGATTGAAACAAATCATCGTTGACGATTGGATTGACCATGACAGACCGAAAACCTGTTACAATTTCGTCTCCAACCAATGTAAATCCGAGTTCATCAAATAATTTTGTAATTTCAGGAGGATCCCATACTTTGCCTCGAACGTATATTTTCGCTCGATCTGAGGTATCTCCACCACCAATATCCCAGGGCAAACAGTTCATGAGCGCAAGATGTTCCTCCCTGGGAAACCTGAAAGAAGAATCGAACAACGATATAACACGCTGTGTGATCCATATGCTCGGAGCGCTTTGCATTTTCAGGTAAGCCGACTTAAGCTCGTCCCTGCTCTTCGAATAGACTGAGATGGAATCCGCAAGATTGTCCCTGTTGATCTCCTTTCCTGTAATCCCAGTCAACCATTTTGAAATGCGAATGTATTCTTCTTTAAGGTATTGATTGGCGTCAGGGTCCCGTAATTTCTTAGGAAGCCTGAGAAACTCACACGCAACATTAGGGAATAGCTGACGCCACAAGTGGTAGAGATTTCTTGTGGTATCACAGACATATGGGATAATCACCCCGTCCAGAATATCGAGTATGCCCTTTAATTGTAGCTCTAGAGCGCCCATAGCATGACTACAGGAATAGCTGGGAATGTGGGCCTGCGCTAAACTGATTGTAATTCCGGCCCCGGCTAACGCCACGGGAATTGCTCCTGCAGCGTGTATAAGTTCTTCCGGAACATCGGGAAGAACGTGACCAATTATCCTTTTACCGGTATTTTTTTTAACTTCTATCATTTTTGCCCATGGGTCTTGATTAATTTCATCAAAGGGAGCCCATGGGTCGGATTTTGTTATGGTCACTTTTCCTCCTGTATATGTATCGTCTGGCCCTAGCCAACTGTATGTAGTATCATGGGGTTTTCGTTCAGGGTTGCTTGCCGTCTTGAATTAATTAAATTACATTAGTCAGAAGTAAAGCGGGTGTGGAGAAAACCCTTGGAATCAATGCCTTTTTTACACGCCAACAATATCTTCACAATTACATTTGAAGATGATTTGGCGTTTACCGAAGTTAGGTCCATCCTGGACCAGCTATTGGAGAGAAACGCGTTTAACTCGGAGATCCAGTTGGAAGATGGGACCTATTGTCTCAAATGTGGTCCTGCTCAGTTTAGTGTATGGGTAGTTGAAATGGAGGTCATTATCATACGTGATTAAATCGCTTCCAGATCCTATGCCCAACACTCGTCAACCCTGAGATGAAAGCTGCGCAACCTTGGCCTTGACAAAATCCGCGTCAGGCGCTTCTGGAAACACTTTTAAGTACTGTTTATAAGCTTGGGCAGCCTCTTTCTTTTTATCCATCATTTCGTATATATGGGCGATTGATGAGTAGGCTTCACGTCTATACGGCGAGTTTATATCTCTCGTTAGTTGTTCAAAGAGGTTTATCGCTTTTTCATAATTCTTAAGGGCCATTTCCGATTCCGCTATATTGTAAAGAGCTAATGGCTCAAGTCCCTTCCTCGCCAGACCTGATAGTTGAAATTGCTTATATTTTTCCACAGCCCCTTTGTAGTCGCCTTTATTAAAAAGAATATGACCCTCATAAAGAACAGCGATTTGTCCTGCGGGAAGATTTCCATAGTCCGTGGAAATTTTGTCGAGTACGCCGAGAAGCCTGTCCTGCCTGGGAATCGTATCGGAATCCCGTGTAACAGAAAGCTTTTCGTAGGCTCTTATAGCTGTCTCCAACATTTCATGGCTGGTCGCCTGACGGCGGCTCTCATAACCATAATAGACGAGTGAGGCTATAGCCACCAGCGCTACGACCAATACCCCAGTTGCCATCACTCTTGGATTTTGACGGGCGAACTCAATGGTTCTTGCGGACCAAGTAATAAATTCATCAGGCTCTTTCAGGAACTCTTTTCTCTTGGGCTTTTTTTCGGCCACAATACACCTCACCACTTAGCCCGATTATATTCGTTGGGCTACACGAATTTAACAAATATGGATATCTGATATGGCCATTGAAGTCAAACTAAACGATTCAAGATCGCGTTATCAAAGGACCTCAGTGGTAACAGTTGCCTTTTACTGTTGTTGGTTTAGGACAGCTCATGACGTCATGCCACTGTTCAATTTTCCTAGATCATTAAGTCTCGCGCGTCTATGCCTGAGGAATGGTGGATAAAATTAATGGACGTTCAACCCAAATTGATGACCATCCATTTTCATGTCGTATGGTGATTGACTGTTAACGTCTTGACAGAAAGACCTTTTATGAAGTTTATTGGGGTTCACTATCCAAACAGAGGGCTGCAGAATGAACAAGCGGCTTGCTCTTAAAAGTCTCTCTCAACTATCCCAAACCATGTGTTTTCAAAAGAGCCTCACATGAAAACTATCGGAATTATAGGTGGGATAAGCTGGGTTTCATCAATAGAATACTACCGATTGATGAATGAAATGGTCAGAGACCAGCTTGGCGGATTGAATTCCGCCAAAATATTAATGTTTTCAATTCCATTTGGAGTTTTTTCCAAGGAGGAACGTCTGGCTGAACGCGGGAACTGGGAGCCTTTGGTTAAAACGATGATCGACGCTGCGCAAAGACTTGAGCGCGGCGGCGCCGATTTTATCGTGATAGCGTCCAACACCATGAACGCGACCGCTGACCAGATCGAAGCGACCGCCTCTATCCCCGTTTTACGCCTGGCCGACGCTACAGCCCGGAAGGTAAAGGAAAAGGGTTTAAAAAAAGTAGCGCTACTGGGTACCACCTACACTATGGGCCAGAATTTTTACCGGGACCGTTTGGAACAACGATATGGGCTTACTGTGGTTATACCTGATGAAACCGAACGGGACTACGTCAATACGGTTATTTTCGACGAATTGTGCGCTGAAAAAATCCTCGATGAATCCAGACGAGTATTCATAAAAATCATTAATCGCTTGGTGGAAGAACAAGGGGCAGAGGGAGTAATACTTGGATGCACAGAGATTCCATTGCTGGTCAAACAGGAGGATATCCAAGTCCCGGTTTTTGACACGACACAAATACATTCCGAGGCTGCGGTAAAGTGTGCGCTGAGTGAGGATTCGTCAGATGGGAAAAACGAATCGCTCCAAACCCCATGTCTATATTCTTAGAAGCGCATCGGTTACCGGACAATCTGCCAGATTCAACGACATTGGAAGACCTGATGCATCGAATCTATGTTCGACAGGCGATCGAAGAAATATTACGCGACAGTGACACAGGACAAACGATGGATGTCGAAGGAGTCCAAAAAAGATTCAGATTATTTCGATAGAATGATTCCATGCAAATGTTCTGTAATAACCTTTACGAGGATTAATAAGGTTCACAATAAAAAAGCCAGCTAAATGATTATCCAGTTTTGAGCGCTTTAGTTGCCGCATTTTCGTCCAATAGTATATTTTCCAACATCTCTTTTCCGTGTATAACGGTTCTCATCTGCTGGGATTAGGTAAAAGGGAATAGTTGTCATGAGTAAGAATCAATCTGGCTTTACGCAGCTTACATGGGACAATTTATCTACCTGGGCCGGGTCAACAAGTCTGTCTCGTGGGAAGTCCTACAAGAACCAGGTTCAGGACTTCAATATGACAAAGGATGGAGGGATTATCGCCTGGGTTCAAGGTTCGGAACTTTACGCCACATCCGTCAGCATTGATTCTTCAGGAAAACTTTCGGCAAGTTGCTCATGCCCAAGTCATTGGAATCCCTGCAAACACAGTGTAGCCCTGGTTCTATCCTTTCTTGACGCACTGAAAAGCAAACAGGGTGTCCCCGAAGCTTCAGCAAATGACCGACGATTTAGATTGATCGAGGAGAAAAAAAGCGGACGAACTTCGGATTGGTATCAGGATGATGAAGACGAGGAGGATGTTGATTTAGAATCGGCGGGAACCTCGCAAGAATCAGCAGAGCAAGACGACTCGGAGTTGCCTGAGCCTCCCAGGCGTTCGGGAAAAACGCACAGGGCTACCGTAGTGCGCCGAAAAATGGAGAGCATGAGCAAAGATCAACTGGTAGAGTTCGTCATAGATCTGATTGACGAGTATCCTAAGATTGGTGCCCGTATTGAAGAAGAGGAAGACGTCAGGAGCGGTCGAATCAGCAAGACTGTGAGATCAATCCGTTCCGAAATAGAAAAACTGGCGTCTGAGCCAGGCTGGCAAAACCACTGGTCAAGAGAGGGTCACATTCCAGACTATTCGTATGTACGGTCTAGATTGGAATCACTGCTGAATTTAGGACACGCGGACGAAGTTCTCGACTTGGGCCAAGATCTGTGGAGTTTGGGTAACGAACAATTGGAATCGTCGGATGATGAAGGAGAAACCGGCGAACAGATTGTGGAATGCGTGAAAGTAGTTTTTCGGGCGCTAAAGAAATCGACTTTAGCTTCTCCCGATAAGATTTTGTGGATGATCGAGACTTTTCTGGAAGATGAATTTGGGATACTGGATGACCCGCAAGATTATTTTGATGATAATCAATATGACGACCATACCTGGAGCGAGGTGGCCAATACCCTGTTAAACCGACTCGGGAATTTAGAATTGTCGAACAAGGAGGAAACTTTTCATGAAGACTATAAGCGTCAGCAGATCGTGGATTGGGCAATCATGGCCCTGGAACTGTCCGGGAGGGAACAGGAGATAATCCCTCTTCTGAAACGTGAAGCCCCCTTAACCCAATGTTATGGTCTGCTCTTCGAGCGTCTGCTTGAAGCCGGCATGAAGGTCGAAGCTAAAGCTACTGCGATTGACGGCTTCCAACTCACTATCGACAAAGCCCCTGGAATCGCATGGCAGCTTGAAGACAAATTGCGGAGAATGGCTTAAGAAGACAAGCAACTTTCCATGGTTGCAGCCTACCGGCAGTAGAATTCTTTAATCGTCCATCATTGAAATCGTACAAGAACCTCGAGAAAGCAGCGGAGGCGGCCGGCGAATGGACGACAGTCAAAGAGGCTGCTATCGCTTTCTTGCAGACGGGTGCCAGACCTGATATTAAGGCCAAGACTGGCAAAGGTAAAGCAGTCGGCTCAGACATAAACTTGTGGCCACTTCCAAGTCCTGAGATCTCAATAGAGTATAGGGCGTCAAGGTTGCAGCAGTTCCCCGATGTTAGCCCCTTAATCGGAATATCAATTTATGAGAAGGATACCCATGAGGTCTTACGATGGTATGAGATAGCCAAGAAAACCCCATTCCTTGCCATTTCCTTTGACACCCAGGTTGCCGAGGCGGTCAAGAATTCACACCCAGATGAATCATTGAAAATATGGTTGAGATTAGCGGAGCATCAGATAAACCTTGTGAAAACCTAGGCTTATGAAGTAGCGGCTATGTACTTGCGACAAATGCGGGATGTATATCAGAAGACTGGGCGTGTTGACGAGTGGACCACTCTCATTGCTGGAATCAGGGCAAAACATAAGGCAAAGCGTAATTTAATGCAGATTCTAGATGGTATGATGGGGAAAAGGATAATTGACACATAACTTCAGTTACATGAAAGAAGGGAAACTAAATGTGATTTCTTATATACATTAAAATAGAGGCTCAGGAATGCGAATCATAATTATGGTTGAACCAGGTGACGCCAAAATGCGATTACTGTCTTAGACACGAAGGTTATGAGGTTTGTCTGTTCGAGGGGAAGTGATGAAAAAACGTGATCGACTTGCCAGCAATCTTGGCGATAAAGTAACATCCAGGGAGTCCGTGGACAACCTATTGTTGTTTCCAGTTTCGACTGAACCTTCGGAACTCGAGCCTTCGGTTAGAGTAAAATTGACCGTATCTGGAAAAAGCGCCGCTAAAAAGAAAATCGAAGGTTACCTCAAAAAATATTTGAAATCTCTTGAAGCAGTAACGATTACAGGTCACGAAGCTCATTACTGGATTAGCGTAATTGGCATAGTTGACAATCGCGTCGGCTAGAATATTTCATATTTTATTGCGGGACTGTTCCCATCGCTCAAGGAGGATTTATCTGAAGGGATGGACGAGAGCGAAGCGGAAATGATATCAGATCTCCTTGATGGATTGTGCTCCGTCTTTGAACATCAAATCAAGATGGGACCCCCAGAGAAGCTTCAGAGTTCCTGCGAAGAAATTGTCGAGGACTTTGATGAAAACTTCGTGCAAGAGTTTATAAGAGTGCAGAAGACGCTTCGGAACGAATCAGAGTTATGAGTTTGTGTCTGCCCTTCAAGGGTTTTTTTATAAAAATTGTACGAACCGCCTATTCCTTTCTAAACACTCTAGAGCGATCAATCCCGACCCAAGAAACGGGTCCATTATGATATCGCCTTCGCTAGTGCAATTCTCAACAAGGTAAGACAAACTTTCTGTGGGTTTCTTTCCCCAGTATTTGTGAAAACTCATTAAACCAGTATAAGACTTGGGTGTCACAAAATCTGCAACGGTCGTCGGCTTTATTGGCTCAGGGTATAGTTTTGCTTGTACTGCCTGTAATGGTTTAGTAAACACTATTGATTTTCCTTTTTGTCTTCTGTTCCCGTCCGTAATGAAATTTGACAGTAGCTATATTGATAGGAAATATATACCATTCTTTCGGTATAAAATTAGCTATCTTCTAAATCATCCAAAATTATTTACAGTGGTTCTATAACTCAATCTCTTCCCTTTACTGCCCTCAATGGCGGCAACAGTCCTTTCACCGTCATTAACCTTCCGGTAGTTCCATCTAAATGAAAATTCGTCACAATATCTATGCAGATGACCCTTTGAAACATGATGGAATATCCCCATCACGCCCCTCTTCAGAAGAGCAAAGTAAGATTCAGCGGTATTAGTGTAAATATAGCCTCTAGAGAACGCACCATCACCATGATTTATAGTCTTATGTCCTCCGGTAAACTCTTTACCAATACCACCATAGGATTTCCATTCATCCGTCATAATGGTAGAATCTTTATGAACTAAAGTTCTAATAGACCCTTTGAGCGTCTTAGCATTTACATTCTCTATAGGTTTCGAGAACACACTACCTTTTCTTTCAACCAATGCTAATACCGGAACCTTATCAGTTCCACGACCTCTTTTGTGTTTCTTCTTTGGTTCGCTACCCTTGTTTTCTTTTCTAGGTTTACCACCAACATAAGTCTCATCAACTTCCACAGTTCCTTTTAGGAGGTTCTTGACTGGCTGAGTACTTAGGGAAAGACGGATTCTATGGGCTAAGTGCCATGCTGACTTGTAAGACCCTAATCCTAGATTCCTTTGTAACTGTAATGCCGAGACACCTTTCTTTGATGACATCATTAAATGAAATGCTATTAACCACTGTCTTAAACTAATATGAGAACCTTGCATAACTGTTCCTATCGTTACAGTAAATTGCTTATGGCAACTTGAACATTTATGTAAACCAGACCTAACAGATTCACCTGTTATCTCCCAAGATTTATTATTTCCACAATGAGGACAGATTGGACCTTCAGGCCAAAGGACGGATTCGATATAATCTCTAGCGTCATCTTCCGTCATTGAAGTAATTTGTGATAGAGATAATTGAGCAATCATTGACCTTCTCCTTATCATCCATCTTACTAAAGAGAAGGTAACACATTGTTTAAGGTTTGTCAAGTGAATAATTCCGAAATTGTATAATATCATTGTGACAAACGAGGATTCAGGACATGAAGCCGAAGCAGACAATTTTGCGGCCCAATTCCTCATGCCGGAACAAGCGTTCGGCGAATATCTAAAACTCTCCAGGGGTCTTGATTTTGTCGACTGGGTGCTGAAGGTCAAAAGGGTATTCCTAGTAAGTTACCTCACGGTCCTGAAACGATTGAAGACCATGGGGCTGGCCGATGATACCATCTATGACGTATTTCGAGATCACTACCACAAGAAATACAAACGGCAACTTAAACGCACAGAAGAACTCGAATGAATTTCTGCCGGGAACTTTGGTAGTGGTGCCGAACACAAAGATGTTTCTTTGATTGAGCCCGACAAACTCGATCCCTACGATTTTCTGGAGGATCGGTTATGTGGATTGGTTCGGGAAGTTTTCGAAAAGAACTTGATAGCTGCGGGCAAGGCTACCAGACTTTTAGGGTTGAGCATGGGAGATATGCAGGGATTAATCGGATCGTAGAGGCTTTTTAGTGATAGAGGGGGGCATTAAATTACTGGGCAAATCATCGTTCGTAATAGACGCATTTGTAATGATTGATTATTGTGACAGCCACAACCAAGACATGTTGGAGCAATTCGTTTCCGTTTGCCGTCGTGTAATCGTGTCAGTACTAACCCCGCGGAAAAGGCAAAATCCTTGTCTGTCGAGGATTGCTCCAGGATTGGCATAAAGATCATGGACCTGCGCCGGAATAGCCAAATTATGGACGCAATCCAGCTAACGGATACCTCAGGATTGAGCTTTGATGACTCCGTCAATTTGATTTTGGCTCGGGACACTTCGTTGTAAGATCAACCCCAATTTTATGAATTGCGAAATTATTAAGAAATTTGAACTTGAGTTGTTAGATATCAGCAATGGAATCACTAAACGAGAGTATTTAGTTTGTTTTGTACCAACGCAAGCACGGTATCAGAAACGAAATATTAAGTAGATTACGACGATTATAATTCCGATAATGATCCATCCAAGCCTGGAAACACCACCCGGTTGATCAGATTGGAACGGCTGATAGTAGTCGGAGGGCTGTGTATTCCGTTTTTTAGAGGATTTTGTTTTCTTCTAGAGACGTCATTTTTCTTGTTCAGTCATCATTGAGCAATTATAAGAGGTTCTTCATCCATTTCATGTCCTTCTTTACAAGAGAATTGTCCGGCCAGTTTATGTGACACATCAGTTCCACCTGTGGGGATTTTCCTGTTTGTTATCATTTTCCTGGTCAAGAAAGTAGCCTTTTATAGGAAAATTGGTAACCCATATTTTTTCCGCCGTGACCGAAATGAATACTTTTTCCAGCGTTAGGCTTGACGTAACGCATACTATAGAATAACGTAAAATTATGATTGTGAGCTTTCGAGACAAACGAACACGCAAGATTGCCATGGGACCCCATCCAAAGCTTTCTCCGGCTTTGATCGGAAAGTGGAAATGAAGATTGACCAGCTTGATGCTGCCACATTATTACTCGACCCAAATTTGCCCGGCAACCGTCTCGAAGCTCTAAAAGGTAATCGTAAGGGACAATATAGCATCCGCATCAATGACAAATCAATGACAAATGGCTGATTTGCTCTAAGTGGCCTAAAGGATCTCCAGGGACGGTAAATGTAGAAATTGTTGATTATCATTGAGGTTTATAATGGGACGAAGTGTTATACACCCTGGCGAACATCTCGCTGAACAGATTGAAGAGCTTGGGATAAGCGCTGCGGCGCTTGCTCGACAACTCCACGTGCCCACAAACCGTGTGACTGAAATCCTGAAAGGTCGTCGCTCCATAACCGGCGACACGGCCTTGCGTCTCGGGCATTTCTTTGGAACAAGTCCGGAATTCTGGATGAACCTGCAAAAGATCTATGACCTGCGCCTGGCCGAAAGCAAAGCCGGGGAAACAATCGGGAAATTGCCGACACTCGAAAAAATGAAACATTGTCGTGACTTGCAGCCGGAAGTCGCAGTGTAATAACCTTTACGAGGTATAGGATGAACTCATTAAAGAAGCTTAACATGAAGAAGGTTATCTTGTTTTCATCTAAAGAGGATTTAAAAAAGGCATTTTCTTCCTTGGAACAGAAAACAGCCCATGAGCTATCGATACCCAACGCTACACCTTCTACCCATCGAAGTTCGTGAATACGCCTTCCTTTGCTGTTCTAGATCTACCTGACGGCTCCTCGTATTGATAATGCTACAAGTATCACCCTTTGGTTCGACTGCGGTGGAACCGGAGAAGGAGACAATCTTGACGATATCAGTGATGAAATATTAAGTAGATTACTACGATTATGATTCCAATGATTATCCATCCAAGCCTGGAAACACCACCCGGTTGATGGGATTGGAACGGCTGACGATAGTCGGAGGGCTGAGTGTTCCGTTTTTTTAGAGGATTTCGCTTTCTGCTTGAGGCAGCGTTTTTCTTCTTCAGCCATCATTAATGCTATTATAAAAAGTTCTTCGTCCGTTTCATATCCAGCTTTATGGGAGAATTATCCACTCGATTTGGATGACGCATCGCTTCCACATGTCAGCTATACACCACATAACAACAGCTTTTTACAAAAAAATCATTAATCGAAAATATTTAAAATATTTTTTGGAACATGTGTCCCCGTTTGACACGGGTGTCATTTAGAATCCACACAATTGATAGAAATGGCCCCGTGGTCGAAACCACGAATTCTGAGCTGGGAATCGATGAGACAGGGAGTTAGGGAATTGGACACGATGTCAAAGAAAGAAATTGATAAAGATCTAACTCCACTCGGGGTCCATTCAAATGGAGACCATGGATAATTTCAGGCCCGACGCCAAAATTGCTTTCAGGACATAAGAATTAGGAAGAACTAATTTGATGCCCGCAATTTATGGAGAAAGCATTCGAGCGATTCAATATTTGAAATTAGCTAAAGGCATAGGGACCAACGTTTCTCCCCAGGATTACCAAATAGGTGGTCTTGTGGTACGCGACCGGAATGCCGCAACTTGACACAACCGTTACTTTCCTCGCTGTTCACCATATCAGACTTTTGGTTTCACTATGGCCGTAGGACTTTGCATGATAGACGCATAACACGACCTTTTTTTATAAGCGATGATGTGCTAGATCTTAAAGTGAAAAGTAAATTGAGATTAGAAAGAAATTCTCTTTGGCGCCTTCTCAGGATACCATCTTTTTCAAAGCATTAAAGTTCTTGAGTAAGTCCGGAAAAAACGGCGGGATTTACGGTCTAAAAGGTTCAGCCGCGGCATTTCTCATAGCAATGGCTTTAAAAAAGGGCTCAGGGCCCATATTGTGGATACTGCCCGATGATGATTCAGCCTCTCGTTGCGCGAGTGATCTTTGCTTTTATCTAGGTTTGGATGAAAAGAATATCAACCCGCTCAATTCGCCAGTGGTTCATTATCCAGAGACATTAGCTGTTCCTTACTCGCAGGCCGGATTTGAATCTGACATCTGGACTGATCGTATGTCCTGTCTGTTTCGACTGATATCAAATCTTGCGCCACAGGTTATAACGGTCAGTATTCCCTCTCTGACTCGCAAAATAATACCACGGTCCGAATTTGACTCCCTTAGCTTTAGCCTTTCCGTTGGACATGAGGCTGATAGGGATTCATTGTGCGCTGACTTGATCAAGGCGGGCTACTCGAGGGCCCCTCTGGTTGAAGACGTTGGCGATTTTGCGGTCAGGGGGTCAATCGTCGACATTTATTCACCTTTGTACGCAAACCCCATACGGATCGAACAAATGGGGGATCTCGTTGAGTCTATGCGGTTCTTTGATCCCTCCAACCAAAGATCGTTAGATGCTATATCGGAAATAATGGTCTGTCCCATTCAAATGTCTCCGCCTGATGATGAATCCCTGGAGCACGGGCTCGACAAGCTTGTGCAGGTTTGCGAGTCAAGAGGGGTAGAAAAACGGATTCGACAGGGCTTGCTGGATGACTTCCGTCACCGCATGAGATTTCCTGGAGTGGAGCTATATCTGCCCTATTTCAGAGACCGTTTGGAAACATTACTTGATTATTTGCCCTCTGAAACTCTGGTCCTGCTTCCCGATGAAGAAACTATTAGAGCTTCATTTGAAGATAATGGACAGGAGGTATTTCACGGGTTCAAATCGGCTGTAGATAGTGGAGTCCCTGTACCGGAACCCGCTTCCCTTTATATTTTAGAGAGCAATTTTCGAGAACTGCTCGAATTCTTTAGAACCGTGGTCGTCGCTGATCTTGAAATCGAAAAACAGGATGTTCGGAGCTTCAGGATTCCGTGTCTTTCCAATGTGGACATAAAACCGACCATTATGAAAGAAAAGGCCTATGATCGAGCTATGTCCGGATTAATACGGATGATGGCGGATTGGAGAAATATCGGACACGAAGTTTATATTGTCAGCCACACCGAAGGCCAGGCACAAAGGCTGTTTAAGCTTCTGGAACCATATAAGGCCGGTTTAAGTTATCAGGGGTCAGGTTTTCAAACCCCAAGTTTGGAATCGACGCTAGCGCCGGGGATTTATCTACATGTTGGTTCGCTTACCAAAGGGTTTCGCCTTGAAGAAATTGGGATAGTTACTCTTACAGAGGAAGAGATTTTTGGCCCCAGAGTTCGCGCCCCAATTCGTAAACACGCTCGAGGAGTTTTTGTCTCTTCGCTTACAGATCTTTCGGAAGGAGAAGCCGTAGTTCACGAGAATTACGGAATAGGCATTTTCAGAGGCCTGACCCGTAAGGAATTCGACGGCGTTGAGGGGGAGGTCATGGTAATTGAATACGCTGGAGGAGACATTCTTTACCATCCAGTCGAGCGGCTCCAATCAATTCAGAAATTTGTTTCAGGATGCGAGGCCCCCGCGCGTGTAGACAGGTTAGGAACCAAAGGCTGGGAAAAAACCAAGGCCAAAATCAAGAAGTCAATCAGGGAGATGGCTAAAGAACTGTTGGAAATTTATGCGCTAAGGCAGGTTTCATCCAGGCGTCCCTATTCGCCTTGCGACCAGCATCTGGCTGAATTCGAGGCTGCATTTGAATTTGAAGAAACAGCCGACCAGGCCAAAGCAATTCAGGACGTTATGGAAGCCCTGGATTCAGACCGCCCAATGGACCGGCTAATTTGCGGCGACGTTGGTTATGGAAAAACTGAAATCGCAATCAGGGCGGCTTTCCGGGTCGCAATGGATGGTAAACAGGTGGCGGTTTTAGTACCAACAACGGTCCTTGCGCAACAGCATTTTGACACTTTTTCCCGCCGGTTTGCAGATTATCCAGTAAATGTGGACATGATTTCCAGGTTTAGATCCACTGCGGAACAAAAGGACATTCTTACAAAACTTGAGGAGGGCAAGATTGATTTAATCGTGGGGACACATCGACTCCTGCAAAAAGACGTTAAGTTCAAGAACCTTGGACTGCTCGTTCTAGATGAAGAACAACGATTCGGCGTGGCTCACAAAGAGCGTATCAAAAAATATAAAGCGCACGTGGACATCTTGACGCTTACTGCGACTCCAATTCCCAGGACATTGAATTTCTCTCTTACCGGAATGCGAGACATGTCGGTCATTGAAACCCCTCCAACCAACCGCCACGCTATACGGACACATGTCTTGAAACAGTCCGACGATGTGGTCAGGGAAGCTATAATCAAGGAATTAAATCGCGGTGGACAGGTTTTTTATTTGCACAACAGGGTCCAAACCATCTATCGACGCTCAATGGCCCTCCAAAAACTTGTCCCGGAAGGAAGATTTGGAGTTGCGCATGGTCAACAAACAAACAATGAACTAGAGCGTGTTATGATGGAGTTCGTAACGGGCAAAACCAATGTTCTCGTTTGCACGAGCATCATTGAATCCGGTTTGGACATATCGAGGTCAAACACCATTATCATCGAGCGCGCTGATACTTTTGGACTTGCAGATCTATATCAATTGCGCGGTCGAGTGGGCAGGTCCAGCGTTAGAGCGTACGCCTACCTGCTGACTCCTCCTGAGACGCTTCTGACCGCAGACGCAATTAAGAGATTGGCGGTCATTCAGGAACATTCGGAACTAGGGCAGGGTTTCAAGGTGGCCATGCGCGACATGGAAATAAGAGGGGCTGGTAATATTCTAGGAGTGTCACAATCCGGACATGTTAACCAGGTTGGTTATGAGATGTATCTTGAGCTTCTGGAAGAATCTGTTCGAGAGATCAAGGGAGAAGCCCCTGAAACAAAGATTGACCCTGAAATACACATTAAAATTGAAGCCTACATTCCTGATACTTATGTTCCTAATGTGAACCAGAGAATGAACTTTTATAAAAGATTGTCAAGGGCCTCGAGCCAAGGTGAAATCGATGGAATAGAAGAAGAGATAATTGATCTTTATGGTAAAGCGCCGGAACAAGTTAACTCCTTGTTGTCTATAATGGCAATACGGTTGGTTATGAAAGAACTTATCGTGTCCAAACTGGACTATGCAAAAGGAGACTTGATTATCTCCTTTAATGAGTCAACAATCGTGACACCGGAATCTCTCATCAAATGGGTACAGGAAAAACAAAAAGTCAGAATATTGCCGGGAGATAAATTAGTTTATAAAATTGGTTCAGTTGATTCTAAAGATAGGGCTAATATCGCTTTTGACGTTTTGAAAGAATTGCTATACTTGACAAAAGATCAAAAAATGGAGCAGACATCCAATATTGCGGAAACCGCTCAACCTTTGGTTAAATATAAGTTGTTCAAGAAAAAAACACTTGGATCGAAAAAATGAAATTTAAATTATTCTTGTCTTTTCTCGTTTCTGTTCTAGCCTGCTTGATTTTCAATAAAACGGCTTGCGCTGCTACATACTCGGATCGAATCGCAGCAATAGTAAACTCCGATGTTATTCTCGAATCTGATGTGAAAAAGCAAAAACAGCCTCTTATAAGAAATCTGATAAATCTGCCTCTTGGGATAGTGCCTCCTGGGAAATGGCCCACAGAAAGAGAAATCCTTGATGAACTGGTAGTTATTCATTTGTTGGAACAGGAAGCTACCAAAAAGGGAATAACTCTTGACGATAAAGCCGTTGACACCAGTATTGAGTCTATCAAAAAGCGGAACAACCTTACGGATGAACAGTTCGTATTGTTTCTGGCCGGCAATGGTCTTAGCTTTACGGATTACAAGCAATTGATGGTACGACAGTTTCGTCTAACCAAGCTGATCGAATCGGAGGTAACGAGGAAAACGCCAATCAGTGAGGAAGACGCGGAAAAATACTTTAAGAAACATTCATCAGAAATCAATGAAGAATATCAAAAACTGATGGAAGGTATGGCTCCTCCTCAACCACCCGAACAGGAAGCAAAACCAAATATTCCAACAGAGCAACAGATATATAAAGGTGGAAAAATCAAACTTCGTCAGATAACCCTGAAATTTGGAGGAGAAAAAAAGCCTAAGGACATAAAAAAGGTTATGGAAACGGCAAAAAAGATTTATGAAGAAGCCCAAACCGGACGGGATTTTGGAAAACTGGCGAAGAAATATTCCCAGGATACTTGGGCAAAAAGTGGTGGAGATCTTGGGTTCATGGATTATAAGGACATGGTCCCCCAGTTACAGAAAATGGTTGAGCACATGAAAGTAGGTGATCTTACTCCACCGATCAGGACAGGCGACGCAGTATTGATGTTTTATCTTGATGACGCTAGGAATCGTAAAGCAAAAAGTATTCCTATACCAGAGAGGACACGAAAAGAACTAGAAAAACGTTGGAAAAAGGAATACGAAAAGAGGTTAGCTGAGAAAAAAGCCAAATCGGCTCAACAACGTGAAAATGCAAACGTTAAGAACGAAACCAGCCAAGACTTGTCCGAAGCCACCGCTAAGCAAATAAAGAAGCTTGGCATTCTGGATCCGGAAGAGGCGAAGGAATATTCAAAGGTCCGCAACAAGGTAATTGCAATCTTAAGGACTGAATTGACACAGTCTCGGATGAAAGATTGGATTGACGAACTGAAACGTAATTCGATAATTGAAGTTAAACTTTGATCACCACACTTGGCTCTTGAGTGGATACCGCTGATTGTTCCTCATCCGGGGTTTTAGACCAACACGGGGCAGTCTCATGCGCTGCGACGCTTCTGTTTTATCATGCAACATATCCGGGCAAAATTAAATGTTTTTGAATTTTATAGCCTCCAGAGTTTCAAAAGATTTAGCTGTGGATCTAGGTACGGCAAACAGTCTTGTGTACTGCCGAGGAGCCGGAATAGTCGTCGATGAGCCTTCTGTCGTGGCTATTAGAAAGAGGGACAAAAGAAGCTCGGAAGTATGGGTTGGGGCTGAGGCCAAAAAAATGATCGGTCGCGTACCCGAATCGATAGAGGTTTACAGACCTTTAAGGGATGGCGTAATAGCCAACTTCGAGATCGCCAGTCTCATGCTCAAGTTTTTTATCCACAAGGCCCACGGACGTAAGGCGTTCGTTCGGCCCAGGGTAATAATTTCCGTCCCGTCCGGAGTAACCCCAGTAGAGCGTCGAGCTGTGCGGGATGCGACACTGAACGCCGGAGCAGGTGAGGTTTTCGTTGTGGAAGAGGCAATGGCGGCCGCAATGGGCGCCGGATTACCTGTGACGGAACCGATGAGTAATATGATCGTTGATATTGGGGGTGGCACAACTGAAGTAGCAATTATCAGCTTGACCGGAGTTGTATACAGCAACTCGATCAAAATTGCTGGTGACAAACTGGACAACGATATCCTCAATTTTGTCAGAAAGAATTACAGCATCCTCATTGGCCTATCGACCGCTGAACAAATTAAAATGCTTATAGGTCGGGCTTTCATTCAAGACGACGAAGAAGAAGAAATTGATATCAAGGGCCGTGATCTTATGGATGGCATACCTAAGACCATCACCATTAACTCTGGTGAAATCGCTATCGCCATTATGGATTCAGTCAATACAATCGTTGACAATGTCAAATCAGCTCTTGAGCAATGTCCTCCGGAGTTGGCCGCCGACATCATCGACACGGGAATAGTACTAACTGGCGGAGGATCATTGTTAAAAAATCTCGACTTAAGAGTCAGACGAGAAATCGGGGTTCCTGTTGTTGTGCCTGACAATCCATTGACAACTGTTGTCAGAGGCGCCGGTATGATGTTGGAAGACATCGAGTTGCTCAGAGAAATTTCCAACAATTGAGTTATTTCTGTTTTAGCCTCTTTTAAATTATTCTAAAGCCTTTTAAGCTGTTGTATGCAAATTAACCTCTTCCGCAGAGGTCTTTTCCAAGAGCTGCCTTGCCTTTTCGGTTTCCTTTATTGTCCCATGCGCGATAAGGAGAAATTTCTCAGCCTTCAACTGAGTTTCATATTTTATTATACTGTCCTTGGGTATCCCGACACTAAAGAGACCAGCTCCCAAAGCGCTCAGACCACCAACGGCCACCGCTCCTTCCAGAGCTGCGACGATCCAGCTAACCAGGGGCCCAGCCACGGCAACTGGTCCTACCCCTGGCACGAAAAAGAACGCCGCCCCAAAGAGAAGACCCCACAAACCGCCCCAGAAAGCGCCCAATTTACCCCATGCTTTCATCCTGTCGCCTACGGAATAATATCCAACGACATGTTCCTCCGTGTGGTAGTCTTTCCCAACGACAGAGAGCTTGGCCATGTCAAAGCCGGCTTTCTGCAATTCCTTGATCGATTGTTCCGCGTCGGAATGGCTTTTGTAAACACCGACAACAGCATTCTTCTCGTCCATTAATAACCTCCCTCATGTGAAAAATCACGTTTTTTACAGCCAAAATATCAAGCCAACCATGAAATATTTTAAGCCAATACCACTTAAGCGGTTTACATTGGTTAGGTTTCCCGGACTACTATGGCATCATCCGAACATTCGGCCACACACGCCTCGCAACCATTACATTGGGCAGGATTTGCCACCTGAACTTCGTCGTTTTCAATTTCAAACACATCTTTAGGACATATATTAACGCAAAAAAAGCATTTCGTACATTTACTTCGGTCAATATTGGGAAAGTACATCCTCTTTATCCTTCTTTAAAGACATGGCTTTCTCGAATATTGTCCTCAATGTTTGTTTACTGACACCATGGTTAACAACGTCCCACGGGAATATTTCATCGTGTTCCCGTAAGCGCTCAGAATAAAACGCAGGTCCTGGATCAGCCTCAGAAAAGCACGCAAGATTGAATTTACTTTGTGTCGCCATTTTTACAAGAGACCCCGAAATTCTTCGATCCGCCCTGCTTAAAACCGCCTGAATTTCAGAACTTCTGGTGGATTCACTCCTAATTACTACATTGTCAACCTTGTTTAAGCCGTCTTTAATGATTCTCATCCGTCGCTCCCATATATTTCGTGGGAGAGTTTGCGCCCATTGAAATGGTGTCCAGGGCTTGGGAACAAAAGCGTTAAGCTGAACTCCGATCCTGCCAATTCTTCCCATCTTACGAGAAGCGTTAACAAAAACTTGTCTTGCGTTCAACACAAATTTAACTATCTCTTCGACGTCGTCTTCTGTTTCAGTAGGCAAACCTATCATGAAATAGAACCTGACGTTAGACACACCTGCGCTAACCATCTTTTCGACCAATTCAAAGAAACGTTGAGACGGTATTTGTTTCCCTATTACTTCTTTCAGACGATTTGAAGCCACCTCAGGGGCGAGTGTCGCTGTCTTTTGGCCTGATTTTGTAATCAAACCTAATATTTGATCGTTTAAACCTTCCGGCCTTATGGACGAGAGAGAAAAAGTTCCACCCCTATCAACAATATCATTCAAGATTTCTAAAAGCTCCGGATGCGAGGCCAGGTCTGAACCTATAAGGCCAATCGTCTTCTTGCTCTTTATAGGACCAGACAAATTTTCTTTAACATTGGCATACTTGTAATGCCGAACCGGGTGATGGATCCAACCTCCCGAACAGAACCTGCAACCTCTTGCGCACCCCCGGTTAATCTCTACAAGGCAGGAGTCGGAAAATTGCGTCCCTGGATCGTCAATTACGGCAATCGGGGTTGACAGATCCATGCGGGATCTTTTTACAGCTTTGACAAGTTCCGGGAATCCCTGTAAAGATGTTATTCGGCTGATAACACCGTCATCCCGATATTCAAAGTTGTAGGCCTCGGGGACGTAAACACCTGGAACATTTGTAAATTTGTCGTAAGTTTTTTCACGATCCCCAAAAATCTTATTAGATCTGAAGCAAGTCGCAATTGTCCCCCAAAAACCATCTGGTTCGTCGACATCACCAACAGTTTCACCTATGAAAACCAAGTCTAAGAAATCCCCTAAAACTTCTGGATTCATAGACACGGATACGCCGCCGGCAATTATGACAGGCCCTGCCGAGTTCCTATCTCTGCGGAGGGGAGGAATGCCTGCGCTAATTAGCATCTTGGGCACAATCCAGTAATCATTTTCAAAGGGGATACTAAAGGCGATGACCTGAAAGTTTTTTAGAGGGTTTTGTTTATCTGCTGAAACCGGCATGCATGAACCGGTTGAACTAATTAAAAGGGCTTCAGTAAGAAAAAAGCGTTCAGTTGAAAAAAGCCTGGACCCCTGTAGCTTCTTCCACAGATACTGGAATCCAAGATTGCTAAGTCCAACTTTGGAAGAGTTTGGAAAAACAAGCGCCAAGGATACTCGGGAATCCCTCTTTTTTGAGGCAGGACTTGTTTTGAATTTTGGCCGCATTTGGAGACAACCCGAGGTGACGGTTAAACATTATATAACTGATGATGGGTATTTTTCATAGTCAGGGGGCGTGATTGTCCCCCCTGACGCAAATAAAAATGTTTCCGACAGGGCTATTCGGCATGTTTTCGCAAGAAAGTGGGAATATCAAGGTCTTCTTCAGCTTCAAGAGAGAAATCGTCCACAAGATTCAAGTGGCGACTTCCTTTTTCCCTTTGACTCTTTCTGATAAAGGCTGGAATTTGAGAATCCCTGGGTTCATTTGGAACGATTGTTCTTGCCACCGGTGGTCTTTCCATTTTTATTTCATCTATTGCCTGTGTCGGGGTCTTGGGAAAAATCAAAGAATCCGTTTTATCGATGAGACCACTTTCGCTTCGTCCAAATCCGGTTGCGATAACAGTCACATTCACGGCGTCACCCATATCTTCATCTATTACCGCTCCGAATATGATGTTAGCGTCATCATGCGCTTCATTTTGAATTATTGAAACAGCGTCATTTATCTCAGTCAACGACATGTCGGACGAACCGGTAATGTTGATCAAGACACCCTTAGCCCCTGACATTGACACATCCTCAAGCAGCGGACTATTAATAGCCATTCTTGTGGCTTCTTCGATTCTTCCTTCGCCGGTAGCCGAACCTGTTCCCATTAATGCCACGCCTTTTTCCTGCATGATGGTTTTGACATCCGCAAAATCCAGATTGATCAAACCGTTAATGGTTACAAGATCCGAGATTCCTCTTACACCCTGCATGAGCACATCGTCGGCTCTCCTAAACGCTTCGAGAAACGAAATATCCTTCTTTAGCGAAAGCAGGCGCTGATTCGGGATAATGATTAATGTGTCAACCTCTTTTCGGAGGGTCTCAATGCCTTCCTCCGCCTGGCGCATCCGTCTTTTACCTTCAAACAAAAAAGGCTTGGTAACTACCGCTACGGTCAAAGCGCCTACTTCCTGCCTCGCTATACGTGCAATAATAGGAGCTGCGCCTGTGCCTGTGCCACCGCCCAAACCAGTTGTTACAAAGGCCATGTCAGAACCGTCGAGAGAATCTCTTATGTTTTCGTAATCCTCATTAGCTGCTATTCGGCCAATTTCCGGGTCCGCTCCCGCGCCCAGGCCCCTGGTCTGCTGTTTGCCAATCTGTAACTTTAGCGGGGCCAGGTTGTGCTGGAGCGCTTGAGCGTCCGTATTGGCCGCAATAAACTCCACTCCACTTAAACCGGCGCGAATCATGTTGTTAACAGCGTTTCCACCGCCACCGCCAACTCCAACAACTCTTATTAATGCGCTACGGTTAGATTCAATTTCGAAATCCAGCATAAGCCGGCGCCTCCTGTAGTTAATATCAACCAAGCCCTTCCAAAATAGTAAGCTGCTACTTTATGTCTAAAAGCTCAAAATCCTGTCCTAATTCCGGTCGTAACCAAATTCGTTGAGAATGTTCTAGTCCGGAATTCGCATACCACGACCTGAGATTTTTCGCCAGAAAATTAATACCAACGACAGTTAAAAAGCTTCCGTGAACCATCTTCTCATTCTTTCAAATACTCTATTGAATACTTTACCGGAATCATAAGTCGAACTCAGATCAGCGCAGCCATGTCTTGCCCCCCAAAGAACCAGTCCAACACCGGTCGCATACACCGGTGAATTCACAACGTCTACTAGTCCACTTACACCGGTTGGGTAGCCCAGCCTCACCGGCATGTCAAAAAGTTGCTCAGCCAGTTCCACGATACCCTGAATGGCCACGCTTCCGCCTGTTAACACGATGCCGGAGGCTACGGCGCTGAGTAAATTGTACTTTTCCAGTTCTCTTCGTGCTAACCCTATAATTTCTTCCAACCGGGGTTCCGTAATTTCAGCTAGAACCGACCTGGCCAGCACCCTGGGTTGGCGACCTCCCACGCCAGGAACATGTATCGTTTCGTCTCGATTAACGAGTGTCGCAAGAGCGCAGCCATATCGTTTCTTTATTTTTTCCGCTTCACCTGTAGGGGTCCTCAGACCTACGGCAATGTCATTTGTGAGTTGGTCTCCACCAACAGGGATAACAGCGGTGTGTTGAATTGCGCCTTCAATAAAAACCGCTATGTCTGTTGTTCCACCACCAATGTCAATTAGGGCGACACCTAACTCTTTTTCATCGGAAGACAGTACAGCCTCTGCGGCGGCCATCTGCTGCAGGATTAAATCACTAACGATGAGCCCACTTCGATGGGCGCACCTGACGATGTTTTGGGCCGCCGAAACAGCTCCTGTTATTATGTGTACTTTGGCTTCCAGTCGAACCCCGGCCATGCCTACTGGCTCCTTTATGCCTCCTTGATCATCCACCATGAATTCCTGAGGCAAAATATGGATCACCTCGCGATCTAGCGGTATGGCCACAGCCCGAGCAGCGTCAATTACCCGTGAAACCTCCTGGTGAGTCACTTCACGATTCTTTATCGCTATGACACCGTGAGAATTGATTCCTTTGATGTGTCCGCCGGAAATTCCAGCGAACACGGTCTCAGAGCGCCGTCCAGCCATAAGCTCTGCGTCATCGATAGCCTTTTTTATGCTCGAAACAGTATGGTCTATGTTAACAACGACACCGCGCCGTAAACCTCTCGATGGAGACGTTCCCACCCCTATTATGTCCACCACGCCATCCGCGTTGACTTCTCCGATGATGGCGCATATTTTTGTTGTCCCGACATCGAGACCACAAATAATGCTATCGCTTCTTGACATTTTTCTACCCCTGCAGGAGCGGATCTTCAGAAGATCGAACGATAGCTCGATCTTCAAAATCCAGGTTTATTATCCGCGCGTTATGCCACTGGCCCTTGTCGGCGAGAAACCTTTTAAGCCGCTCGTATCTATCTATCTTTGTTTGAAAATCTGAGCGTCCCATAACGACTGTCTGGCCTGAAGCCATTTTTAACGTTAGTCCGTCTTCAATGCTAATGTTGATCTCTCTTACGTCCTTGATGTTTAACTCTGAACCCGGTCTATCTATAAGGTCCGTCATCTTCAGTCCAGATATGAGGGATTCTTGAACTTCTTCGGGGTTAGAACGCAGTTCTTCAGGTTGAACCCCTGTGAAAAGAGGAAGATTTACTGCGTCCCCAGGAAGGACACGCGTAAAGATTTTCCCGTTTTCATCTATGTAATAAAGCTTGTCGCAGGCCAAGATACCTCGTGGAGTCCTCTCTTCAACTTCGATGACCAATTGCCCCGGGAATCTACGATAGACAGAACCTTCTCTAATCCATGGATGGAGACTCAATTTCCGTGTTATTGCTTCAAGATCTATATTTAACAGATTTATTCCTGTCTCAATATTCGAGGCTTCTATCACCTCTTCTGACGAAACACGATGATTGCCATAGACATCTACCTTGACCAAATTAAAATAGGAAGATCGCATGACAATGAGATAGCTCAGCAGACAGGCCATGAAAATATCAAGACAAATGCCCGCCCAGAACAAGATCTTAAGTACGGCGCGGTTCCAGGATACGGTTTCTTTTGAGTTTTCAGACTCTAAAACCTGGGACGATTGAAGATGTATAGAGGCGCTGTTATCAGACATAATTTTCGCTCGGTTTTATGATTCGAATTTCCAGTTCGAGGCTTATGCCGGCTCGCTTTTCAGCGGTTTTAGCAATTGTTTCTATTAAGTTCAGGATATCTTGAGCCTTGGCCTTATTTTTGTTGACTATGAAATTCGCATGAACGCTGGAAACTTCGGCCCCTCCGCATTTGGTCGCTTTTAAACCAAGCCTTTCAATCAATGCTCCGGCCTGCGTATCGGGAGAGGGGTTTTTAAAAACGCAACCTGCGTTTGGAAAACCCCGAGGTTGAGTTGATCTTCTCAACACTTTGAAATGCTGTAGTTTATTCCTAATTTCGTTTGGATCGGCGCTATTCAGTTCAAAAGAGGCCCGAAAAACGATTGATTGCGGCGGCAAATTAAAAAATCTGTAACCATATGAAAAAGAACCTTTTTCTAAAGATATCTTCCTGCCATCAGCTTTTATCAATTCAAGTTCCGTGATTAAATCAGCTACTGAGACACCTCCTGCCCCAGCGTTGCAAGCCACTGATCCTCCTATAGAACCGGGAATACCCCAAAGTGATTCCATCCCTGTTAAGCTTGAACGACAAGCTCGAGATACGACCAAGGAGAGAGGAGTTCCTGATTCAGCTTTAACTATCGATGCGCTCGAAGTATTTTTTTCAATACTCAGCGCTTTCATTCTGAGCGGACAAATAATTAGGCCACGAAAACCATCATCATGGAACAACACGTTTGTTCCACTCCCGAGTATGAAGTATCGAATTCCTTCTTCTCCAGCAAACGAAAGTAAGCAAATTAAGGATTCAAGATTTCTTGGAAACGCTACTACGTCAGCAGGACCACCTACCCTATAAGAGGTTAAATTCTTGAGAGGAAATTCCGTTAATGGATCTTCACCCAAGATAGATCGAATTCTTTGAATTTGGGTTTCGCTAATTTTCAAGCAAAACTCCTCGTAGTTTTTCGAGTTCTTCTAATACTGCCGGCCCGATTTTTGTGACATCGCCGGCGCCTAATGTTATCAACATGTCTCCTGGTTCCAGGTCTTGGGCTATTTCTGCAGCAATTGACATTCTGTCCCCCAGGAATCGCACCCGTTTGTGGCCTCTGGATCGAATACCTTCACAGAGTCTGGATCCACTAACGTCTTCAATTGGTTTTTCACTGGCAGGGTAAATGTCCATGATATAGAGCAAATCTGCATCGTGGAATGCAGTCAGAAAATCTTCGAATAAAGCTTTTGTCCGAGAATATCTGTGAGGCTGAAACAGGACTGCTATGCGTTTCTCGGCCATTTGTCTCGCCGCCAACAGGACCGCCCTAATTTCAGCTGGGTGATGGCCATAATCGTCGATAACGGTTATTCCGCCGACCTCACCCCTTTTTGTAAATCGTCTTTGAACGCCTGGAAATGATTCCAAAGCTCCTTTGATGATTTCAAAAGGGACGTCAAAGAGTTCAGCTATGGTTACGGCAGCCAAGGAATTTACAATGTTGTGCATACCTGGCATCGGCAGCCTTATTTCACCAAGTAGCATATTTTCTCTGAAAACCTGGAAAATGGACTCTCCACGCGCCAGTTTTGGTTTTGTTCCCCTGATAAAGGCTTGTGATGATAATCCATAGGTTAGAAATCTTTTCGAAATCTTAGGGATTATTCTTTGGACCTGAGGATCGTCAAGGCATACCACAGCATATCCATAAAACGGGATTCTATTGATGAATTCGAGGAAGGTGGACCTAATTTCCTCGATTGATGAATAGCAATCCATATGTTCAAGATCGATATTGGTAATAAGGGCTATTGTTGGGAAAAGCTTTAAAAAGGATTTGTCGGATTCATCAGCTTCCGCCACCAGTAAATCGCCCTGGCCTAAATGTGCGCCTCCTCCAAGGGCGTTTAGCTTTCCCCCGATGACCACGGTAGGATCAAGCCCGGCTTGAGACATGACTGCGGCTATCAAGGATGTTGTCGTAGTTTTTCCGTGCATCCCGGCAACTGCAATGGACGTTTGCATTCGCATTAGTTCTGCGAGCATTTCCGCTCTCGCGATGACCGGTATCCTTCTTTCTTTAGCAGCGACAACCTCGGGATTATCTTCGGAAACCGCTGATGAATACACGAGCACATCAGCCCTATCAAGGTGTTCTTTTCTGTGTCCTACATGAACTTGAGCGCCTAAAGATCTTAAATGAACTATTGTTGGTGATTCCTGGAGGTCTGAACCACTAACGTTAAAGCCGAGCGCGAGGAGAATCTCGGCTATTCCGCTCATGCCGACACCACCTATACCTACAAAATGAACATCTTTAACTTTTTTAAATAACGTTCCTATCACGCTGCTAACCTTTGGCTTTTTAATATTTCAAGCACTATGGAGCGCGCCGCATCCGGCTTCCCTAGTCTCTCAGCGTTTTCTGCCATTTGCTTGAGTTTCGTGGGGGCATTCATCAGTTCTGAGATTTGCCTAATCAAGGCCCCACTTTTTAGATCCGCGTCTTTGACCATTTTCACCGCTCCGTGGTTTTCAAGCCACTGGGCATTCTTGGTTTGATGATCCTCGGCGGCGAACGGGAAAGGAACTACTATTGCAGGCTTTCCTACTGCTGTTATTTCAGCCAGCGAGCTTGCGCCAGCGCGACAGACCACTAGATCGGCCCACGAATAGAATGTGCCCATATCTGTAATAAATTCTGTTACTTCCGCATCGATTCCCACTTGTTCATAAGCTTTCGTGACCTCTTTTAACAAATCCGATCCCGTTTGATGAACGATCTTGATTTTTGATGTCATGCTTTTGAGTTGACCTATATGCTCAATAATGCCAAGATTCAAGCTGTTGGCTCCTTTAGACCCCCCAAAAATCAAGATCTTAAATCTATTGGGTTCGATTGGAATCGGACTTTTTTCGAACAATGCCTTTCGCACAGGGTTTCCAACAAGAAAAGTCTTGTTGATTGGAGTAGCTGGTATAGTATTTTGCCAGGAAATAAAAATCTTATTGACGAATTTTGAAAGCATCCGATTAGCAGCGCCCATTATCGAATTCTGTTCCTGGATTCCACTTTCTATATTTAGGATCAAGGCAGCCACTAGAGGCGGAGCGGAAGCATAGCCACCAACACCCAGAACAAAATCAGGGCTGAAGTCTTTTATGATTTTAAATGACTGTATGATCCCAAGCGGAATCTCCATTCCGGCTCGAATTGAATTCAGAATTCCGGTCCTCATGATTCCTCTGGCCGACACAAATCTAATGGGGAATCCTATTTGAGGAATTAATCTCGACTCTATGCCGTGCTTTGTTCCCACGAATAGGACCTCGGACAAAGGAGACATGGATTTGAGAGCTTCAGCAACGGCTAGCGCGGGGAAAAGATGACCACCTGTGCCTCCGCCGGCTAGGATCAATCTCAATTTCCACCTCCTGCTTTGTTAGCTGAAGCAGTGGCGCTAATTGCCATCAGAATACCTATCCCGGCCAGGTTTGCAATCACTGAAGTGCCGCCTAGAGAAATCAGAGGCAGAGGCAATCCCTTTGTTGGTGTCAGTCCCATGGTTACAGCCATGTTGAGTAACGCTTGGATACCCAAAAGAGAAGTAATCCCGAAGGCCAAACATTTCAGAAAGATATCCTGAGTACGGATTGCAATGGTTAGTCCTCTAAAGATCAACAGGTAAAACAAAATAATGATAGCTATCACTCCCGCTAGTCCAAGCTCTTCTCCGACAACGGCTAGGATGAAATCCGAATGAGGTTGCGGTAAATAAAATAGTTTCTGGATGCCCTTACCCAGCCCAACTCCCCAAATCCCGCCACATCCGAAAGCTACAAGACTCTGAATTACCTGAAACCCTGAGCTTAAAGGATCAGCCCAGGGATTCAGAAAACTCTTGACCCTTGCGAATCGGTAATGTGCGCTCATTCCAATTTGGAACAGAAAAGGCAGGCACAATATTGCCGAACCGACGAGGTGCTGTAATCTAACACCGGCGATGAACATCATAAGGAAACCTACGGTTGTAATGATAAGCGCAAGGCCAAAGTCCGGCTGCGCAAGAGCAAGCATTACAACAACCGCCATTATCAGGACATGCGGCAGGAAACCTATTGCGAAAGTTTTCACCCCATCGCCCTTCTTGGCCAACGAACGGGCAAAAAATATTATCATCGCATATTTGATGATTTCCGAAGGTTGAATATAGAAACCTAGCGGTAGACGAATCCACCGTCGTGATCCACCAAGTTCCACGCCTATTCCAGGGACAAAAACCAGAATCAACAAGACCAACGAAATGCCCAGACCAACCGGCGCCGCGTCTCGCCAGAAAAAGGGATTTATCCTGGAAAACGGGAGCATTAAACTTAGTCCGGCAATTATGGCCAAGCCTTGTTTTTTGGTGTAATAAAATCCATCTCCAAATTTTGCGGAAGCTATCATGAAACTTGCGGACGTAACCATGACAATCCCGAATGTCAATATCAGGATGGTAATAAATAGGAGTAAAGGGTCGCTAAAGAAGGATTTGTACCCTTTGAATTCTATTGTCTGGCACTGAGTCGTCATGGAGATCTAATTCCGCTAAGCTTTTTGACGCTTAAATCTTGATGCATAACGCTTAATAATCGGTTTTTCCGCACTGGCCCATTAAATAATTAGCGCAGTTTCAGAGTGCTCATCGCCATGAGCGCAAATATTATTGAAAGGATCCAGAAACGGACGATAACCTTTGGCTCCGGCCAACCTTTGAGTTCGAAATGATGATGAACAGGGGCCATATTGAATATTCTCTTGCCAGTCGCTTTGAATGACGCTACTTGAAGAATTACCGACATGGCCTCTATCACGAATACTCCTCCGGCAATGGCGAGAAGTATTTCATGCTTTGTTACTACAGCTACTGCTCCAAGAAGACCTCCCAAAGACAATGACCCGACATCACCCATAAAAACTTCCGCAGGGTAAGCGTTGTACCAGAGGAAGCCCATTCCTGCTCCTAACATAGCGCCGCAAACCACGCAAAGTTCACCTGATCCGGGGATATATGGAACCTGCAAATATTGAGCTAGTTTTAGATGGCCGGCGACATAGGCGAAAAGAAGGTAGGTCGCCCCACAGATCATCACAGGCCCTATGGCCAAACCATCAAGACCATCCGTCAGGTTTACGGCGTTCGAAGCCCCTGCTATGACAAGGGCTGCAAAAACAGGGTACCAAAAACCAAGGTCAGGCTGGACATGCTTGAAGAACGGTACCGCAAGCGTTGTCTTAAAGGATGGGTCCATATATAGAAACAAACCAACCAAACCTCCGATTAAAAATTGAAGCCCGAGTTTTTGTTTGCCGCTCAATCCCTTGTGGCTCTGCCGACGAATTTTTAGATAGTCGTCCAGGAACCCAATAGCGCCGTAAGAAAGAGTGACCCCGAGGACAACCCACACATATATGTTGTCCAATCTGGCCCAAAGGAGACACGAAAAAGTCATGGCGAACAGAATAAGCAGACCACCCATGGTTGGTGTTCCACTTTTCTCAAGATGAGTTTGCGGACCGTCATCCCGGATCATCTGTCCGATTTGGAATTCTCTCAAATAATCAATTAACGGTTTCCCCAAAAGGAAGCTTATCATAAGCGCAGTTAGGGTCGCCATTACAGCTCTAAAGGATATGTACCTAAATACATTGAATAGAATCAGTTTAGCGTTTAGAGGGTAAAGAAGGTGATACAGCATTCTTTACATCTCCTTTTCAATCTGATCGGCGATTATTTCCATTTTCATAGATCGAGAACCCTTTACCAGGATTCTTTTAAAATCACCGATCTTTGGTCTAATAAAATCCCATGCTTTCTCCTTATCAACAAATAGTCTTATCGACCTCTTATCACCGCCGAAAGTTGAGAATCCCCTAGAAAAGTCATCTCCATATTTTCCAACATAAATTACAGACTTGACTCCCATTTTTAGGGCAAAAGCGCCAATTTCACGGTGAAGTTTAGCGGCATGGACGCCTAATTCCATCATGTCTCCCAATATAGCCAGGGTTGACTCGCCCTTATCACATGCTACCAAAGCCGCCAAGGCCGCCTTCATTGAAAGAGGATTTGCGTTATAAAAATCGCGAATCAGCTTTCTGGAACCTCCCAAATCTGAAATTTCCATTCTCCATGCCGGGGCTTTAAAGCTCTCGAGACCTTTTCGGATCTCCTGAATTTCAATTCCAAGTTCCATACAAGTGGCAAAGGCCGCCAGAGCATTGGATATATTATGAAGACCACAAAGGTCCCATTGAATTCTTGATTTTCCAAAAGGGCCTATGACATCAAAGATGGTTGGCGTTCCACTCTGGATGTTTTCAGCTCGATAATCTCCCTCCGATAAACCAAAAGTAACGGTTCGCCCTTTGAAATATTTGAGGCGCTCCCTAATAAAAATATTATCTCCTGGAACTACTCCCAGACCTTTTCCTGAGATTGATTCTACCAGCTTGAATTTTTCAGAAGCGACGTTTTCCATTGATCCCAGACCTTCGAGATGAGCTTCCCCTATGGTAGTTATCACCGCAATATCCGGAGACGCCGCTTTCGCCAGCATGTCCATTTCTCCTGGCTGATTGATCCCCGCTTCAACTACAGCGAATTTATGGTCCCAACTTGTGTCCAAAACGGTCATAGGCAGCCCGATAATGTTGTTGAGATTTCCCTTAGTTATTTTTACAGGGTTTTGGAGTCCTATTATCGAGCCTATCATTTCTTTGACTGTAGTTTTGCCGGAGGAGCCGGTAATCGCGACTAAGGGGATTGGATATATCTTACGGTGGGTTGATGCAAGGTCGGTCAAAGCTCGGAGGGTGTCCTGAACTTTTATCAGGACCGAGTTGGAGAGATTAAAAGGGATTTTCAAATGAACATCGCGATTTACCAGACTGCCTCCAGCGCCGGCTTTCAAGGCCGGAATCACAAAACAGTTTCCATCAAAATTCTGCCCTCTTAATGGAACAAATAGATCATTGAGCTTTAGCTCTCGGGAATCGGTGCAAATTCCGTTGAAAAACCCATCGACGACTCCTTGCGCCAGATCTCCAGACGTTGCTTCCAGTATATCTTTTACTCTATATGGTCCAGCGTCAGCTCTCATATTCTAAGCCTTAACTTTTCTTGGTGCCTGTTCCCGAGCCTGACTACCGTTGATACACGAGTTGAATTTTCTTGATTCTTCTAACGCTATGACCCTGTCGTCAAAGGGATAACGAATTCCTTGGATTTCCTGGTAATTTTCGTGACCTTTTCCCGCTATAAGGAGAGTGTCTCGAGGCCCCAATTTTGAAATGGCCCACTTGATAGCTTCCCTACGGTCATGGATCACAACATATGCGCCTTTTTTGATAACGGTGTGCGGAGAATTAATAGAGACTTTTCGGGACCCATAATCTTTAACGCCTTTTTCTATCTGATGAATAATGTCTATCGGGTCTTCACTTCTCGGGTTGTCTGAAGTAATAATCACAAAATCACCACCGCTTGCTGCTTCTATTCCCATAAGGGGACGTTTCGTTTTGTCTCTGTCTCCACCGCAACCCATAACAGTTATTAAGTTACCTTCACAAATTTCCCTTAGCGCCTGTAAAACATTTTTCAGAGCATTGGGTGTGTGGGCGTAATCAACGAATATAGCTCCAGAACGCGATTCTACCGGTTCGAGACGACCCGGTACCGCTTTAACTGACTTAATGCCTTCTAGAATAGCTTTTTTAGGAATTCGCAATTTCAAGCTCACCGAGAGAGTGGCCAAGATATTTGAAAGATTGAAGGCCCCTACAAGTTCCGATTGAATTTTGAATGAATCCCCGGGGGTCTTGATAGTGACGTTTAACCCTCTCTGCGAGATGTCAGTCCTAACTGGGCGAACATCGGCGCTATGTGCAAAACCATATTTGAGGGTTTGTATGGAAATAATTTCTTGCGCTAATCGCGAGCCATATGGGTCATCCACGTTTATTACGGCCAAGGCCTCATTTTTCACGGAGTTTGGCAATAATTCCTCAAAAAGGATCTTTTTTGCGGAATAATAGGTTTCCATATCCCTGTGGAAGTCAAGGTGATCATGAGTCAAATTGCTAAAGATGGCGACGTCGAAATTGCAACCGTCCAAACGTCTCATGAAAAGACCATGAGATGAAACTTCCATGATTACATGGGTAACCCCGGCGTCGCGCATGTCAGCCAACATCTTCTGTATATCCGAGGCCTCGGGAGTGGTGTTGGATGCCACAATCTCAATGTTTGACCACCTGTGTGATATTGTGCCTATTACTCCCGGAACAAGATTGGCCGCTTTTAATATCGCTTCAAGTAAAAAGGTTGTAGTTGTCTTTCCGTTGGTACCGGTAATTCCAACAAGCGTCATGGAATCAGATGGTCTACCATAGATGGAAGCTGCTATCGGGCCTAAAAGTTTACGTGTATTCTGAATTTTTACCCATGTGATCTTAGCATCAAAGTTCTGAGGTGGCTCTTTTTCCGCTATTATTACCGAAACTCCTCTTTGCATGGCGTTGAAAACATAATCATGGCCGTCAACTTTTTCGCCTTTTATTGCTACAAAGGCAAAATCTGGAGCAACACGCCTACTATCATGAGAAACACCTTCGACACAAACATCTAGGTTTCCCCAGGTTTCCGGCGCTGGGAGCAAAGTTAGAATGTCAGGCAAAGATATGCTCAATTCATCCCTCCAGAACACGAAACCTTTATTGGCACGCCTTCTCTTACCGTTTCCCCTGGTTTGGGATCCTGTTTCCTTACAGTGCCGGCACCAGCCACGGAAAGATCGCATTTAATCTTGCCACAAACATCCACTACCTGCCGAATGTCCGATCCCTTGAGGTCTGGCATGATCCATTCACCAGGTTTATCGCCTGGTTTCAAATCTGAATTGTAAGAGCATGCTTGTATTTCTTTCCCAATTGGCCTCTTGTATGCGGCCAATTCTCCCGATTCACGAGGGACACTACCAGACAATGCAAGAATCCCTTCGGCTATTTTTCGAAAAACCGGGGCGGCGACCTTTCCTCCTGTACGGTCATTTCCCGCCGCAGGCTCATCAATTAGTACGAGAATTACGATGCGTGGTTTAATGCTTTCTATTGCTCCCAGAAATGACATCAAATATTTTTCTTTGGAATAACCACCTTTAGAATCAGCCTTTTGTGCTGTTCCTGTTTTCCCAATTATTTCGACCCCAGGTATAGATGCCGCCTTTCCAGTCCCTTGGGCGACGGTTTTTCTGAGTATGTCTACCAAAGCAGCCGATGTTTCTTCACTTATGGCTCTCCTCACTAAAAGAGGTGGATTTTCTAAGACTGTCTCTCCCAGAGCGTTTGTAATTTTTTTCAATAATCTCGGCTTATAAAGATTGCCCCCATTTATAGCTGCCGCAAACCCTACTGCAAGCTGAATCGGGGTCACGCTTATCCCTTGTCCGAAGGCCATGTTTCCCTTTGTAAGAACCGACCAGCGATTAGGTGGTGATAATAATCCTGGTCGCTCACCGGGAAGGTCGATATTGGTTAGGGAACCGAATCCAAACTCTTTCAACATATTGTAATATTCAGTTTTTGTCAGTTTCTCAGAAATCTTTACAGCGCCGATGTTACTGGAGTTTATCAATACTTGGTCAAAAGTGAGTTCTTTATGGGGAGTCACATCATGAATCTCTGACCCATTGTAACGATACAATCCATTGTTTACAAAAAAGACATCGGATCTCTTCGCCTTACCCAGTTCCAATGCTGAAGCGGCCAAAAACACCTTGAAAGTTGAGCCAGGCTCGAAGACGTCTGCGACGGCCCTATCTCTACGCGATCCGGTCGCAGCGTGTTGAAATACGTTCAGATTATATGTCGGTCTAACCGCTAGAGCTAAGATCTCCCCTGAATCGGCGTCAAGCGCAATCACTATTCCACTTTTGGCATGTTCCCGGTTAACCGCATTTTCGAGTTCCCGTTCAACGATGAATTGGATATTACGATCTAATGTTATGTGCACATCGTTACGTTTTGGCGCCCAATCTAACTCTGTGAACATTACTGGCCGCCCAAGATTGTCCTTTTGGGCAGTGATTGGTATCGGCGCTGTTTTAAGAAATCTGTCGTAAAATAGTTCAAGCCCCTCTAATCCCTTAGAATCCATGCCTGCAAAACCAACGACATGCGCCGCTAGGTTTTTTAGTGGATAAAATCTTTGATATTCAGGGTCGGTATAAATTCCAGGAAAATTGCTCTTGCGTACCTTTTCGGCGGTTAGTGGAGAAACTCGTCTTCTTATCCATACAAATGGTTTGTTTTCATCCAGCTTTTTCAGAATATTTCTCGTATCCATATCCAGTATCTTTGACAAATTGTCCGCGATCTGAAGCCGTTCCATTTTATTCGATAGTTTTCGGGGGCGAGCGTAAACAGAGTCGACTTCAAGGCTAGCCGCTAGTTGTTCTCCTGATCGGTCAAAAATGAAACCTCGTCTGGATTCAAGATCTATGTTCATGGTCCGTTGTTTTTCCGCTCTCTTTTTTAGGATCTCGGAATCTAGAATCTGAAGACGATAGGCCCGAGCGGACAGAACAACAGCGGCAACAGCAAACACCATTCCTACCAGTGCTATCCGTACAACCATCCAGTTAACTGATTTGTAGCTACGGAACATGAATTATCCTGCCCACCGATGGCATTTTCAGGCCTTGTTTGGTTGCTTTCTTCTCAATTTCCACAGGAGACTCCAACGATGATAATTCGAGGCTAAGTTCCCGGACACGGCCTTGGAGTTCTTTGTTTTTGGTCTCCAAAGTAGAAATTTCGTAGCCTAATTGAACTAGCGCCATTCTGTTCCACACATTGAACAAACCAACCAGGAGCAAAATCGCTAGAGCTACGACTACACAATACGGTAATATGCGAGGTAACCTGGAAAGATAGGCGCCTTGCGGAGACACAGGATGCTGCTTCTCTTTTGATCCACCTAAAGAGGTTGATCCGGTTTCGAGTTTCTTCCATTGTGAGTCCCGCATTTCTCAGAATTTCACAAGGCCTCAATCACCCGCATTTTCGCGGACCTTGATCGAGGGTTGGTTCTTGTTTCCTCAAGTGAAGGCCGCAACGGACTTCGAGTAACCACTCTCCACTTTTCAACATGTCGGGCGAGGTCTTTAAAAATAGATTTGACCAGCCTGTCTTCCAAAGAATGATATGAAACCACGCACAAACGGCCGTGCTGATTGAGTAGACCGGGCAATTCTTCTAAACCTCGTCTCAGATTACCAAGTTCATCGTTCACCGCTATTCTCAAAGCCTGAAAAACCCTTGTCGCAGGGTGAATTTTACCTCTTTTTCGCCCTACGCTTTTTAGGACTATGTCGGATAGCTCGTGGGTATTGGTTAAGGCTCCTCTTTCAACAGACTCTTTCAATCGTTGAGCGATTTTTCGAGCTTTTGGCTCTTCGCCAAACTCGGAAATGATCTGCTCAAGTTCAATTTGAGAAAGATCGTTTAACAAGTCTTCCGCTGATTTACCTTGACTTCTATCAAAACGCATGTCCAAAGGACTTGAGTATCTGAAACTGAAACCTCTATTCGTGTCTTCTAGTTGGTCCGAACTTAACCCCAAGTCGATGACTATGCCATCGACTTGCTCAATACCAATAGACTGCAGAAGCCCCACGGCTTGATGATAGCCGGCGTGCCAGCATTGGAGCCGTTCACCATAAGTTTGTAATCTTGCAAGGGTCCGACTTATTGAATCCTCATCGAGATCAAATCCCAACAGCCGTCCATCCGGGCTAGAAACTTCCAGAATAGCTTCAGCGTATCCGCCGGCCCCCAGAGATCCATCCACGTACAGTCCTCCTGAGTGAGGGTCGAGGAATTCTACAATTTCTTTTATTAATACAGGCTGATGCAAATGGTTTCTCCAACATCCATTGTCCTCAATCAAGCCGTTCGGATCAGAAATTTCATGAGTGATTCTGGATAGCAGAAACACGCAATGGTTGTTATCTACCCTTAATGCTATGAGTTTTAAATAAATCTAACAAGACTGATCTACGTGCCTACCAACACCATTTAAACTGATACGCCTTAAAAAAAGATTATAAAGTTATAGTTGATATGTCAAGTGATTTTTTGCTTGAATATTTTATTCTTTTTATTTAAAATTATTAGTTTTTATCGTTTATGTTATTATGATCAACTTTGCCATACCCATAGTCTATCCAAACGCCCTGGTTGTTTTTGCTCTTGACCATTTGTTCTATGATAAATATACTGCTTTCGGGCCGAAGTGGTGGAACTTGGTAGACACACCATCTTGAGGGGGTGGCGGGCGAAAGCTCGTGCCGGTTCGAGTCCGGCCTTCGGCACCAAAAATACACCACAATCACCCCGGTCGAAATGGACCGGGTTTTTTGTTTACAAGTGTTTAAGGATTCATTCTATGTCTAAGATTATCCGGATCTTGAGCTGGAATGTGAACGGAATCCGAGCAGTTCACAAAAAAGGCTTCTTGGACTGGTTAGCCAAGGAACGACCAAACATCCTCTGCATTCAGGAAACTAAGGCTTCAATAGAACAGTTGTCCAAAGATCTTTTGGCGCCAAACGGTTATACATCATATTGGAATAGCGCTGTCCGCAAGGGTTATAGCGGGGTAGCCGTTTACACTAAAACCCCGGCCCTTAATGTAAAGGATTACATGGGCATACCTGAATTCGACCAAGAAGGCAGGTTTCTTAGGGTTGATTTTAGTGAATTCGTTTTGATGAACGTTTATTTCCCTAACGGGAAAACAGGTTCCGAGCGGTTAAAATTCAAGCTCGATTTTTACGATGCTTTCCTCGAGTATATTGAGAGATTACGAGAACAAAAGCGCAGTGTAGTTTTCCTCGGAGACGTCAATACCGCTCACCGGGAAATAGACTTGGCCAGACCCAAGGAAAACTCCAAGGTTTCGGGTTTCTTGCCGATTGAACGGCAATGGATCGATACTACCGTAGCCAAGGGATATTTGGATACTTTTAGAAAATTGAACGGAGACCTTGTTCAGTACAGTTGGTGGGATATGAAAAGCGGTGCCAGGAATAGAAATATAGGTTGGAGAATAGACTACGTCTTTGTGAGCGCCGATCTTGAAAAACATGTCAGAAGGGCTTTTATTCTCACAGACGTTCAAGGTTCTGATCATTGTCCTGTAGGGATAGATTTGGAGACGCAAATAGATTTTTGATATGCGTCTCCGTGTTTTTTGGCTACCTGTTGGATCGCGCACTGCGATTCGAGAAATCCAGTTTCTCCATTACGCTAAAAACTTAATACGTCAGATTCAAACCAATCCTGGTATCTTAGTGCCACTTTCCGCAGGCTTTATCAAAGACAGGGCGTGTTTATACACAAGGTAGGTGTCCTCTGAATCTTCAACAATGATACAAAAACTGTCGAAGCTTCGAACAAAGCCTTTTATTGAGCTACCGGGTATCAGAACTGCTTCGATTTCAATTCTGGCTTTACGGACCTGGTTTAAAAATTGATCTTGAATATTAAAATGTGTTTTTGGCATTTCAGCGCCCCCTAATAAATAATCCCTCGAGCAAAAAACTTAATTCGCAAAAACATTTTCAACTCGTTGGGGAAAATCTCGAACCGACTTTCAATGTTCGAGAAAGTTATCAACCTCAACCCCGATAGTCGAGATTTCCTGAGGATCAAACCATCTTACATCGGGCTCAGACTTAAACCATGTCAACTGTCTCTTAGCATAATGGCGGGTGTCCCTTTTCATAAGCAGGGTAGCCTCCGAGATGCTCATCTGTCCTGCGAGAACCATTCCAGCATGCCGATAACCAAGTGATTGAAGGGATTTTAATTCCCTACTGTACCCTCGGTCATATAAATCCTTTACTTCATCTAATAAACCACCATCCATCATGCTGTCTACCCTATGATTAATTGAACCATACAATTTTTCCCGTTCGGGATTCAGGCCCAGATAAAGAATATCGTAGGGACAATCCCTTAAAGCGTGTTCTTTGTGAAATTCTGAAATCGACTTCCCTGTTAACTCAAAAACCTCCAACGCCCTTAAGATCCTTACAAAGTTACAGGGGTCTATAGTTTTCGCCGATTCAGGGTCTACACATTTTAGTTTGCTATATAATGCTCCAATTCCTTCTTTTTGCTCACTTTCCCTTAGCCTCGTTCTAAGCGCGAGGTCAGCCCTAGGAATGTTCGCTATTCCACCTTTTAATAATCTAATATACAAACCTGTTCCGCCAACTACAAGCGGAACCATAGATTTTTCAACAATTTTTGCTATAACAGAGCGAGCTTCTCTTACGTAGTCCCCGGCAGAGAACTGTTCATCTGGATATTTGATGTCGATCATATAGTGCGGAACTCTTTGTCGTTCCAAAATAGTTGGTTTGGCTGAGCCAATATCCAGAAATCGGTATATCTGTATCGAATCCGCCGAAACTATTGAGACCCTGAACCTACGCGCTAACTCCAAAGCCACCGAGGTTTTGCCCGACGCCGTTGGGCCAGCTACTATCACTAGCTTGGGTTTCATGAAATATTTCTAAGTCCTGGTCTTTGCTCGTCAAAGAGATTGTGAAGAAACAGCCCTGCCCCCCATTCCCTACCAACAATCTCGGTAAGGCAATATAAACCGGTTTCTTGGAACCTTTCTTTAAGCTCTGACCAATTCCCTTTGGTCACTCCTGAAACTATAAGGCATTCCCGAAACATTTTTGAGATCTTTCCCGCATATTTGGTTAAAGTCAGAAAATCCAGGTTAGCCACTATCACATCAGCGATATCAGTTATGGAATCAAAATTCGTTTCTTTGATTTCAATAGCTTCTCCAACGTCATTCAACAGGGAGTTCTTTTTCGCCGATTCAACCGCTTTGGGGTCATTGTCTATTGCAGTCACAGGAAACGCTCCCAATTTGTACGCCGCAATTGAAATGATCCCTGATCCACAGCCGATGTCGAACAAACTGCATCTTCTGGAATCAGCGACAACCTTCTCCAAAGCTTGTTCCATAAGCGCGAGACACCCTCGCGTAGTTTCGTGAGTCCCCGTTCCAAAAGCAGCAGCAGGTTCTATAATGATGGGAACTCTTCCTCCGAGCCGTTTGGGTCTGTCCCAAGGAGGAGCTATAATTAACCTTGATCCGACTCTTAAAGGCTTGAAGTTATCCTGCCACACAGTCGCCCAGTTTTCATATTGGAGCACACTGGTCGTAATTTCAGGCTCCGGAATATCAGGAAAGAAACCTCGCAGGTCCATTAAAAAGTGTTCGATTTTTTCATGACACAACGTCCAATCATCATTTTTCAAATAGGTGATGATCTTGACTGTGCCTGGCATTGAATCCTGAATAAGACAACCTTCCGGTATGATATCCGAAATAAAGCTTGTGACAGAATCTTCGGCCTTGTGAGACACTTCTATTTCCAACGTAATCCATTGCTCCGACATGTTTGCTCCAATCTTGTTAACAATTCTACGCGTATTATAAAAATACTCATAGATTGTCATGACGTTAATGTAGCTTTTGGGTTGGCCTGGATTACAAATTGACGTTTGCGGACAATTGCTTCGTCGATTTTAGTTATAGAAACGATCGTGATATGAGAGGCGAGGAAATGCGAGAGAACCACTAAAAATTTCTGCGCCTCGACGTAAGCACATGATTCGAGGCGCTTATGTAAAACTATTCCTTATGATTTATCAATTTGTTGATTTCATACATTGTTGAGCTTGATCGGAATATTGACGGTATAGCTGGTTCATTTGAGTAGCCAGCTGACGATTTTGATCATATTGCTGGAAAAGATTGTCCATAATCTGCATCGTTCCGGTGGTCTGAGGTTGCTTTGCCACGGTTTGTATTTGTTGCTGGAGACCTTGAGCCACGCTAGTATGCCAGGTAGCGCGTGATTGGTAGGAACGAGCTGTGTTTACGAGCTCCTGACAAACATTAAGCGCCATGGCGCTGTCTGAGTAGACAGTATTCGTAGCGGGAAGGGCCAAGAGCATAAGAGCAAATAATAGCGATGCTATGAATTTGAGGCTCATTCTGTCACCTCTTGTTTTTTATGGGTCTATAACATCTTCTAGCCTATAATGCAACTATTTTATAAGTTTATTATTGTATCTTATCTATATACAAGTCTTTTTTAAATATGCTTAATCTAAGCTGTCTTAGGAAAGTCAAAACCTTTTCATTTGTTGTCTGATAAATGTTATTCTTATATATGTAGGTTGAATTTTATGTTGGAGGACTTCCGTGCCAGATCCGTTCAGGACTATCGAATGGAAAGACGACCACATAAGGTTATTGGATCAAACTCTGCTTCCAAGGGAAGAAAATTACCTGGATATATATGAAGTGGATGAACTGTGCGCCGCCATAAAGAAACTTGCCGTTCGTGGAGCGCCCGCCATTGGGGTTGCGGCCGCCATGGGGATTGCTTTGGGTATGCTTAAGGTTCCAATATCGGACCTTGGCTCCATAGCGGATTGTTTCAGGGCTTTAAGTTCACAGATTGCGGCGACACGCCCGACCGCTATCAATCTTTTCTGGGCATTGGATCGTATGAAATCGGTTTTTGACGCCAACATTGGTAAGGACCTGAATCAAATCCAAACAATTCTTATTCAAGAGGCTGTTTCAATAGAATCTGAGGACAGGCACCTGTGCGAGCGCATTGGGTTAGCTGGAAGGGATCTTTTTCAAGATGGTGACGTAATATTAACGCATTGTAACGCCGGTGGGCTTGCTACGGCCGGTTACGGTACCGCTTTGGGTGTTATTAGGGCGGCTTTTGAAGCTGGTCGGACCATACGGGTCTTTGCCGATGAAACGAGGCCCCTAAATCAAGGGTCGAGAATAACGGCCTGGGAATTGATGAAACTAGGTATTCCGGTTACTCTAATTACGGACAATACTGCAGGAGCATTGATGCAGGCTGGTGAGATAACCAAGGCTATTGTGGGCGCGGACAGAATTGCGGCAAATGGTGATACTGCGAACAAAATCGGGACCTATTCCGTGGCGGTGTTAGCCCACCGTCACGACATACCTTTTTATGTAGCGGCCCCATTGTCAACCATAGATATGAAACTCACATCTGGAAAATCTATACCTATTGAAGAGCGCGACCCGATGGAGGTCACACACATTTTCGGAGTTTCCGTTGCTCCACCAGGTGTGCCAGCCAGGAACATCGCCTTTGATGTCACACCTAATGAACTTATCGCAGGCATAATTACAGAAATGGGTGTGGCCCGGAAACCTTTTGAAAGGTCCTTGCGCGCCTTGTTCGTTTGAAGATTAAAACGCCAATGAAAATTTCAATACGTGACAAGAATACTAAGCTCAAGCTGGAAGCTCTGGAAATAGTTGACGAGGATTCCGGGATTGTCATCGCAAGTCCCGAAATGGATACTATTTTAAATTGTTTGAGAAGAGATAACCTTACACTTGACACTGATTTATATGAATTAACAATGTCCGCCGGTTATCGTATGCTGGGGCGTGGAGGTCGAACGGCCTGCTTTGATCTTTATTACAGACAGAACCCGGACGATGGTGGTTTTTGCGTCTTTGCCGGGCTGGAAAGCGCCATTAGTTACATTAACAATTTAGCTGTCTATCCGGATGACATCGAATACTTGTCCAGGACCGGGATTTTTTCAACTGAAGCCCTCAAGGCCATTGGAGCGGGAATTAATTTCACCGGGGATGTTTGGGCGGTTCCGGAGGGAACCATTGTTTTTCCTAACGAACCTTTGATCAGGGTTGTGGGACCAATCTCGGAAGCTCAGGTCCTAGAAACCACTCTGCTTGCTCTGGTAGGACATCAGACCCTTATCGCTACAAAGGCCGCCAGGTTATGTATTGCGGCCAAAGGGGCCCCGGTGGTTGATTTCGGGACGCGTCGGGCCCATGGAATTCAGGCGGCCCTCTATGGTGCTAGGGCAGCTTATATCGGAGGATGCGATGGCACATCGAATGTTAAGGCCGGAAAGATCTTCGGCATTCCGGTTAAAGGGACACATGCTCACAGTTGGGTTGAAAGTTTTGAAAATGAGATCGATTCATTCCGAGGATTTAGCGACGTTTTTCCTGATAACTGTGTGTTTTTGGTAGATACCTATGACACTGTGCAAGGGATCAAAAACGCTATTCAGGTTGGCAGCGAACTTAAGCAAAAAGGAAAGAATCTCAATGGCATAAGAATTGACAGTGGAGACCTAGCCTATTATTCTAAAATTGCCAGACAAATGCTGAACAAAGCAGGTTTCAACGAAACTAGGATTCTTGCCAGTAGTGATTTGGACGAATGGCTTATAGAAAGCCTTAAACAGCAAGGCGCTCAAATTGACATCTGGTGCGTGGGAACCAGGCTAATGACTTCATATCAAACCCCTGCGTTGGGCGTAGTTTACAAGCTAATGGCTGTCGATCACGGGGACGGGAGGATTGTCCCGAGAATAAAGATTTCACATAATCCCAACAAGGTGACCAACCCCGGAGTCAAGAAGGTTGTTCGTTTTTACAACGGCGGAAACCGTATGATTGGTGATCTGTTAACTCAGGAAGACGAGCCTGTGCCACATTCAAGACCAGTTATGGCGCATCATCCGATGTACGATTATATGAAAAAGGTCTACAGACCACCCTTTAAGGCCAAAGAACTCATGGTTCCAGTTTTCCTGAATGGAAAACAGGTTTATAAATGCCCTCCCTTAATAGATGTCAGAAACCGAGCGATTGAGCAGCTTGACGCTCTCGAACCTGAATTCAAGAGATTTTCGAATCCACACATATACAAGGTGTCTCTTTCGGAAAGGCTTTACCGTGTAAAAAAGAACCTTCTGTCTTTCCATCGCAACAGGTTAAAGTCCGATAAACGCCAATTCTGACAACACCCCCTAACGTTTGTGCCTTCTATTGACCTTTAAGCGGCCACGGCCTCCAGAATTCGGAGTGTTTTTGACTCTTTTTAGTAATGTGGAGGCCTTTCCTTCGCGAAACACTTGACAAAACGTCCACTGGTGCCCAAATGAAACTCTCAGATTGAGTTTTTTGGTGATTTTTTGAGATTTTATGGAAAGTGGTTTAACCTTGAAGGTTATAAAATTGCACATACACAATCTTGACTGAAAGCTGATTTATGCGTTAACGGGCTTCAGCGCCTGGCCTCCTTGGATTTTGAACAGTGTTTTCACAGTTGCGAGATATGGCGTATGAAGACAATCATTCGGAGGTAAATGTGGTCAACAAAACTGGCCCAGATGGGCATAATAGCCGAGAATCTGAGGTTTCGGGACAGGTTCAGTCACATATGCCGAATCAGTTGATGGCAATAGGCGACGACAAAACAGCGCCGAAAACTGACTCTGACAAAACTGAGGAGAACATATTGAAAGAAGCCCTCAAGGAGAGTCAGGAGAATCGAGACAGATGGTTGCGGGCGGTGGCGGATCTCGAAAATTTTAAGAAGCGTTCCATGCAGGACCGAACCAAGATACTAAAATATAGGGAAGAAGATCTATTAAAAGAACTGCTTCCGGTTATCGATAACTTAGAAAGGGCTTTAACACATGGTCATCAGGAAGACGAAAGCAATCCCGTGACTCAGGGCGTGAAAATGGTATTGGGGATGTTCAACGAGGTATTGAAGAAATACGGCGTTGTTGAACTTGACTCATTGGGGAAAACATTTGATCCCCAGTTTCATGAAGCCATAGCTCAGGAACCAACTCAGGACGTGGATCCTAATACCGTAACTAGGGAACTTGAAAGGGGTTACATGTACAAGGACAAATTGTTAAGACCGGCAAAGGTCGTAGTATCGGCGCTTGCCAAATAAAATATTCAGAAATCAAATCCAAATTAACCGAAGTATTTAAATCGGCGAGGAGGCTAAAATGGCGGGCAAAGTCATTGGCATAGATTTAGGGACCACGAATTCATGTGTCGCGATCCTTGAAAGTGGTGATCCGGTAGTAATCGCAAATTCCGAGGGAGGTAGAACCACGCCTTCAATGGTAGCATTTACCGATTCAGGGGAGCGTCTGGTAGGACAGGTAGCCAAGAGGCAGGCGATAACCAATCCCGAAAACACCTTGTTTGCTATAAAAAGATTGATAGGTCGTAAATACGAATCCAAAGAAGTGCAAGACGATATCAAAGTTTGCTCTTACAAAATTGTTCGAGCTAAGAATGGAGACGCTTCCGTAGAGGTAAGAGGTCGGGAATATACTCCGGCGGAAGTTTCCGCAATGATCCTCCAAAAAATGAAAAAGACCGCGGAGGATTATCTCGGAGAAGAAATCAAGGATGCTGTGGTAACAGTCCCCGCTTATTTTAATGACTCCCAGAGACAGGCCACTAAAGACGCTGGCAGAATCGCGGGGCTAAATGTGCTCCGTATTATAAATGAGCCTACAGCGGCTTCTCTTGCTTATGGATTGGACAAGAAGAAAGAGGAGAAGGTTGCGGTCTTTGATTTGGGTGGAGGGACTTTTGATATTTCCGTCCTTGAGATTGGGGATGGTGTTTTTGAGGTTAAATCTACAAATGGTGATACCCATCTTGGTGGTGAAGATTTTGACCAACGAGTGATGGAATATTTGGCCGTTGAGTTTAAGAAAGACCAGGGGATTGATCTTCGGAACGACAAGATGGCGCTTCAGCGTCTGAAAGAAGCCGCTGAAAAGGCTAAGATAGAACTAAGCTCCTCGATGGAAACGGACATTAACTTGCCTTTTATAACCGCTGACGCGTCAGGGCCAAAGCATCTTACAATGAAGTTGACGAGATCCAAACTTGAACTTCTTGTCCAGGATTTGATCGAGAAGACGGTCGGCCCGTGCAAGATGGCCATGAAAGACGCCGGGGTCACACCAGATCAAATTGACGAGGTCATTCTGGTTGGTGGAATGACGAGAATGCCGGCTGTTCAGGCAAAAGTGAAAGAACTTTTCAACAAGGAACCCCACAAGGGTGTCAACCCGGACGAAGTCGTTGCCATCGGAGCCGCAATCCAGGGAGCGGTCCTGAAAGGTGATGTAAAGGACGTCCTTTTGCTTGACGTTACTCCTTTATCATTGGGTATTGAGACACTTGGGGGAGTATTTACAAGGCTGATTGAGAAAAACACCACGATCCCGACACGAAAGAGTCAGATCTTTTCTACGGCTTCTGACAATCAGCCATCAGTATCCATTCACGTGCTGCAGGGGGAACGTGAAATGGCTGCCAATAACAAAACGCTTGGTCGGTTTGAACTGGTTGGGATACCACCAGCGCCTCGTGGAATGCCGCAAGTTGAAGTTACTTTTGATATAGACGCGAACGGCATTGTGCATGTATCAGCGAAGGACCTTGGGACAGGTAAAGAACAGTCGATTAAGATCACAGCATCCAGCGGCATGACTGAAGAAGAAATTCAGCGGATGGTAAAAGATGCAGAGGCCCACGCTGAAGAGGACAAAAACAAACGTGAACTGATAGACATGCGAAATCAGGCGGATTCGACAATTTACATGACTGAGAAGTCATTGAAGGAATATGGTGACAAAGTCGATTCATCCGTAAAGAGCGCGATTGAAGCGGCTATAACCAAGACCAAGACCGCAATGGAAGGGGCGGACGCCCACGAGATAAAGTCAGCGATGGAGGAGCTACAACAGGCGTCGCACAAACTGGCTGAAGCAATGTATCAGCAGGCGTCCTCATCCACTGGAGCCGGTGCAGACACTGGGTGTGGTGGTGGATGTGGTGGATCGACCGGCGGACCACCCCCATCGTCCGGCGCTAAACCAGAGGACGATGTGGTTGATGCTGATTTTGAAGAAGTTAAAGATGGCAAGAAATAGAAATTAGAAATATGACCACATTTTGAGGGGGCTTTTCTAGTGGAAAGGCCCCCTTTTTATTTGTAGACAAATCCCATTTGATCTTGGTTGGGATCATATGTTATTTTATAAAGATGCTTTTCGAAGTAACATTTAATTATAACCCCATTATCAATAACGAGAAACAAAAAAGCAGATCCCTTTTCCTTAAGATTAATATTTTTTATTAAGGACCTTTTTTATGGCCGAAATTATGCCTTTTCAGATGGTTCATTATGGGCCTCAATATTCTTACGCTCTGAATAGCCTTGTCACTCCTCCATATGATGTGATATCTCCCGAACAACAGGACTCGTTTTATAAATCCCATCCATTTAATATGATTCGGTTGGTGTTGGGAAAACAATTCAATAGCGACACGCCTGAAGATAATCGTTATACAAGAGCCTCCAACTCCCTTAAAAAATGGATACGTGATAAAGTTCTGGTTAGAAAACTACAACCGGGTTTTACACTCTATCAAATGGATTTCAAGGAACCTTACGGGAACTGGAAGCGCATAGACGGTCTTGTCGGATTGCTAAAGGCTGAAGACTATGGTGTAGGCAAAGTGCTTCCTCATGAGAAAACTTATTCAGGTCCCAAAAAGGACCAACTGGACCTGTTACGCGCATGCAGGGCTAACTTTACGCCTATCCATGCTATGTTTGATGACCCTGACGGAAAAGTGCTGAAACTATATGAGGGTTTTCTAGACGCGGAACCTGAACAGGAAGTAAAAGATTCCGATAACATAATCCACCGCACCTGGAGCCTTTCCGACGAAAGCGCTGTTAATGAGATAGTGAAGTTTTTCAGGGGAAAGAGCCTCTTTATAGCTGATGGTCATCACCGATATGAAACGTCTTTAGCCTATTGCAGAGAAATAGAAGCGAAAAATCCGTCTACCACGGATCAATCTCATAAATACGTTATGTCATATTTTACTTCAATGTCGCATCCTGGCTTGACTGTCTTGCCTGCGCATCGGATGTTGAGAGATCTGAAAGATTTCAATAAAGATGAAATTTTACACAGACTGAATGACTGTTTCGAAATTCATGATTTGGATTATAGCATTAGTGATTTAGAAAGCGCCTCCAAACAGTTGTCCTCGAAATTACATGAATTCACTGAGGTTGGTGGTCATTTTGGAATGTTGTTCAATGGTGAAAAAAGGTTCCGTTTGCTGAGTTTAAAGAACCCGAAAATTGTCTCGTCGTTCTTGAATACCAACATTCCTCAGTCCTTAATCAATTTGGATGTGACTATATTTCGGGAATTAATTCTTGGACACAGCTTCGGTTTAGACAGAGAGGATTCCGAGAACCATATAGAATACACCCCTTCGGTTGCAGATGCTCTGAATAAGGCGCTATCTGGGGAAATTCAAGTCAGCTTCATTCTAAACCCCACTAGAGTAGACCAAATGATAAAGGCGGCAGAGCTAGGCCAAAAACTGCCTCATAAATCTACTTATTTTTATCCTAAAATATCATCCGGGCTTGTATTGAATGTATTTTGACCCTGTCAATCCGTTAGGTAGTTTGATTTATCGGGCTAAAGGCACAGTAAAAAAAATTGGGATTCATATTGCGGAACCATGCGGAAACAATTGATGGTTTGTTCCGGAACAAGGTACGAGTAGTTCAGGCGTCCAAAGGCTATCGAGTGTCGGAAGACGCTATCATTCTTACCTGGTTTGCTAAACCGGGCCAAGGAGATTTCATCCTTGACGCCGGCGCAGGTTGCGGGGTCATTGCTTTTGGGTTGACTATAAAGAATCCGTCCGTAAAAGTTGTAGGTCTGGAAATTCAGGAAGGATTGGTAGGCAGAGCACAACGTGGGGTGTCATTGAATAATTTGGGTTCAAAGGTCTTTATGCTTAAAGGAGACCTTAGAAACGCTGATTTCTTTCTACGTGAAAGTGTGTTTGATATGGTGGTATCCAACCCTCCCTACTACAAATCCGGTTCAGGAATAGTCAGCGTATTGAGTGAAAAAGCCCTCTCAAGACATCAGATAATGATGCCGTTAGTCGATTTGTTTGTGGTATCCTCGAAACTCCTAAAACCAGAGGGAAGACTCTGTCTCATCTATCCAGCTAATGGATTGAAACAGCTAGAACGAGCTGCCGCTGTTTCCGAGCTTAAAATCAGTCGAAGATTATGGATTTACACGCACGAAACGGTTGAGCCTGCGCTTGTTTGCATCGAAGCCCAGAAATCGGACCATGATAGAACTTCAGTTGAAGAGAAACTTTTTCTTTATCATAGAAACGGAATTAGGACTCCTCAAGCGGAAGCCATTCTTGCTGGAGAGGATTGGGTAAGTTAAAAAGCTAGATCTGAATAGTTTATGCCAGTTCGCGATTTTTTTTGGAATTTGATATACGGTTCCCCATTACTTTTTGGGGAGGTAAGTTATGGGCGGGGTGACGTCAGTCAAACCCCATCTTTCGGAGTATGAGATTTCTGAACGACTTAAGGGAACTTCAGGCAGAGTTCATCGGAGATGGCTGGTAGTTTGGAATGCGCTAGTTGATCCTCGCACCGCAAGGCAAATTGCTAGACATACTGGGGTTTCAGTTTCTTCGGTGCACAATCTGGTTTCCAACTACAGTAGGTTCGGCCCAGAGGCAGTAGAGGGGTCCAAAGAGAGCAAACGCCGCCGATGTTATTTCAGTAGAGCGCAAGAGTCCGAATTCCTTGCTCCGTTTCTTGATGAGGCAAGCGCTGGTCAGATCTGCGTTGCAGTCCGGATAAAACAAGCGCTTGAAAATTACTTGGGTCATAGTGTTCATCACTCCACTGTTTACAGGATGCTTGAAAGGAACGAATGGCGGAAAGTAGTCCCTCGTCCGGTTCATCCTCAAGCCAAAGAAGAAGTTAAAGAAGGTTTAAAAAAAACTTTCCCAAAATAGTAGATGAGGTTGTAGCAGAAAGAGATTTATCGGATACCCGGCCCGTAGTGATCATGACTCAAGACGAGGGAAGATTTGGAAGAATAAGTGATCTTCGTGCCTGCTGGGCCCCAAAAGGCATTAGGCCCAAGATTCCTAAACAAATTGTAAGAACATTTGTTTACGTATACGCGGCAGTGTGCATGGCGCTCGGGAAAATGACCTCCCTGATACTTCCTTACGCAAACACAGAAATGATTAACTTATTCCTGGAAGAAGTCTCGAAGGACTATTTTGTGATCATGTTGGTAGACGGCGCCGGTTGGCATAGATCAGGAGGACTCAAAATCCCTGAAAACATAAGGCTCATATATCAACCTTCGCACAGTCCGGAGCTCAATCCAGCGGAACATGTGTGGGAGGAGTTGCGAGAAAAGCATCTTCCCAACAAGGTCTTTCGGTCCCTTGATGCGGTAGAGCGTGCTCTTTGCGACGGATTATGCAAATTGCACGACAATCCAGAAAAGCTTCGCTCAATGACCAACTTCGAATATCTCAACGTTCTAAGTTAAATAGCGAAATGGTATTAGTGGATATAGACGAAGAATTTGGGTTTTATCAGGAGGCAAAATTGGAAGATTTCAGCAGGATAAAAAGGCTACCCCCGTATGTTTTCCAGGTGGTCAATGAGCTTAAAATGAAGCTCAGAAGGGCGGGTGAAGATATAATTGATTTAGGGATGGGCAATCCTGACATACCTACTCCCAACCATATAGTCGATAAATTGATTGAAGCTGTGCAAAACGGAAAGAATCATAGATACAGCGCGTCTGCCGGCATACCAAAGTTGAGGTTGGCGTTTGCGAACTGGTGGCAAAGGCGCTATGGTGTGGAACTGGACCCTGACGTTGAGGTTGTGGCTACCATGGGAGCTAAAGATGCCTTGGCTCATTTGGTTCTAGCCATTGTCAATCCTGGTGATGTTGTTTTCGTCCCTTCTCCTACGTATCCGATCCATCCCTATTCGGTGGTGATAGCCGGCGGAGACTTACGCCATATACCGATCAGTCCGGACAGAGACTTCTTTGAAGATCTCAAGGCAGCAGCCCGCCTCACTTGGCCTTTACCCAAAATGTTGATTATTTCGTTCCCTCACAACCCAACCACTATGGTTGTGGACCAGGATTTTTTCAAACGGATTGTTGATTTCGCTCATGAATACAAAATCATGGTTGTTCATGACTTCGCATATGCTGATCTAACTTTTGACGATTATCAAGCCCCAAGTTTTCTATCCGTCCCAGGAGCAAAAGAAGTAGGCATTGAGACTTTTTCTCTTTCTAAGAGTTACTCGATGGCAGGTTGGCGAGTTGGCTGCGCGGCAGGGAACCCTCAGATGATTCACGCCCTCAAGCGTCTGAAGAGTTATATCGACTACGGAATGTTCCAGCCCATCCAAATTGCCGCTATCATAGCATTGAACGAACACCAGGAATGTGTTTCGGAAATCGTGTCCGAATACAAAGATCGCCGGGATGCTTTGTGTGTCGGTCTCGTTGACTCTGGCTGGCCTGTTACCGAGCCGAAGGGGACTATGTTTGTTTGGGCCGAGATCCCGGAACAATTTCGAAAAATGGGCTCTTTAGAGTTCTCAAAACTTATGACTGAGGAAGCGAAGGTGGCCGTGAGTCCAGGAATTGGCTTTGGCCCTTTTGGAGACGAGCATGTAAGATTTGCGCTGGTTGAAAACCGTATGCGAATTAATCAGGCGGTTCGGGGAATCAGGCATTTCCTGGGCAAACGTGAATTAGTCCAGGTGGTTCAACAAATTCCGGCGCTTTAACTTCCACCGTTTATAAGAGCGCTATTTTCGCTCCTAACATGGATTTTAGAGGCAAAGCCTCAGAAAAAGAGTTTTGGGATTTGTTTAAATTTGTCTACACAGGGATTTTATATGGATGAAATTGCGATAGGCCTCATTGGTTTTGGAACGATCGGCAGTGGTGTGGTTCACATCCTAAAAGAGAATCGGGCCATATTAGAAGCCAGGACTGGCTTTGCAATTAAACTGAAACGTATTGCCGATTTAGATGTAGAGTCTGATCGGGGGGTGGTGTGTGACAAATCCATTCTTACTCGAGACGCTTACGAAGTCCTCAGAGACCCAGAAATATCAGTTATAATCGAACTCATGGGTGGGTATGAACCCGCAAGGACTTTCATTATCGAAGCGCTAAGGAACGGAAAATCAGTTGTAACCGCTAACAAGGCCCTACTTGCTGAACATGGTCTGGAGATCTTTGATATAGCAGCAGAGAACAGCGCTGAAATAGCTTTTGAAGCCGCAGTTGCCGGCGGGATTCCTATTTTGAGGTCATTCAGAGAAGGATTGATAGCGAACAGGTTTGACAAAATCTTAGCAATATTAAACGGAACTTGTAATTTTATTCTTTCCGAGATGACCGAAAATCCCGGAGCGGCATTCGAAGAAGTTCTTAAAAATGCCCAGGAATTGGGATACGCGGAAGCTGACCCTACTCTTGATATAGAGGGTGTGGATTCAGCCCATAAACTAGCTCTTGTTCTGGCCCTTACACATGGTATTCACGCGTCTGTAAAAAGTATTCATGTTGAAGGAATTACTCAAATCGAACCTTTTGATCTGGTTATGGCGCGTGAGTTCTCATACAAGATCAAACTACTTGCCCTGATAATACGACACCTGGACATGGTGGAGGTTAGGCTACATCCTACAATGCTTCCTGAAAGTCATCCACTTGCACAGGTAGACGGTGTCTTTAACGGCATCTTTCTGCGGGGTGACATGGTAGGGGAACAACTATTTTATGGTCGAGGAGCAGGACGGGAACCTACCGCTTCAGCGGTTATTGGGGACATCATTGAATTGATTCGTAGCAAAAGGATTGGAAAGTCAGGACGTATACCACCTCTTGGATATCCGGGATCTTTGTTGTCAGCTAGTTCAGTAATGGACATGAGTGAAATTGTAACCAATTATTATATTAGAATTCAGGCGGTGGACAAGCCTGGAGTGTTGTCGCGGATATCAGGCATAATGGCTGCTCATAACATCAGTATTCATTCAGTGGTGCAGAAACGTCGAGATCACTCGGGATCAGGGGCAGTTCCCGTGGTCTTCATAACACATTCAGCAAGAGAAGCTGATTTGCAGCGCGCCAGACAAGAAATAGGGAACCTTGATGTGGTTGACGCTCCGCCTACGATAATAAGAATCGAAGATGAGGGTTTGGACTGAAAGATTAATTTTTCGGGTCTTTGTTATGGAATGTCGCATTTCCGGCAAAAAACCCGGGTTGATGGAGATAGATCATGTGGAAAGGCATTATAAGGGAATATCCCGACTTTTTTAGATTTTCCGATGACAAAAACGTCATCACTATACATGAGGGCAATACCCCTTTGATTCCCGCTCAGCGGCTTGCGCAGAAAATAAATCCTAACATATCGATTTTCTTGAAATATGAAGGACTCAATCCTACAGGTTCATTCAAAGACCGAGGAATGACCATGGCTGTTTCAAGGGCCGTCGAATCCGGATCAAAAGCCATTATATGCGCTTCAACCGGAAACACTTCGGCCTCTGCTGCGGCTTATGCCGCCAGGGCCGGAATCAAGGCTTTTGTTGTTATTCCTGAAGGGAAAATCGCCTTGGGGAAACTTGCCCAAGCCATGATTCATGGAGCCACGGTGATCAAGGTTCTAGGAAATTTCGACGACGCTCTAAACATAGTGAAACAGATATCCCAAGAATATCCTATAACATTGGTAAATTCTCTAAACCCTCACAGAATTGAAGGCCAGAAATCCGGGGCTTTTGAAATTTGTGATTCTTTGGTGGGTGGGCCTCCTGACTATCATTCGTTGCCGGTTGGAAACGCTGGAAATATCACAGCTTATTGGGCCGGTTACAAAGCTTATTTTGATCATGGGAAAATTAGGAGATTACCCAAAATGATTGGTTTTCAGGCCGAGGGAGCTGCTCCTATAGTTCAGGGAAGAATCTTTGAAAAGCCTGAGACGATAGCTACTGCGATAAGGATTGGTAATCCAGCTTCATGGAAAAAGGCTGAGCAGGCCCGAGACGATTCCGGGGGCTTGATTGACGCTGTGTCGGATGATGAAATATTAGAAGCTTATAAGATGGTTTCTTCATTAGAAGGCGTTTTTTGTGAGCCTGCGTCAGCAGCGTCGATTGCCGGCCTTGTCAAAAAAAGCGCTCAAGGACTGTTCAATGGTGGTGAACGAGTAGTTTGTACATTGACCGGGCATGGTCTTAAAGATCCCGATAATGCCATTAAGGTTTCCAGAGATCCGGTAACATGTGAACCGGAAACAAAGAAGGTGCTAAATGTCCTCGGATTCTAATACCAAGTATTTGATCATTGTGCCAGATGGCATGGCTGACGCGTTAGATGATTCCTCTGATCCCACTTCGTTGGAATCTTCGAACACTCCGTGGATGGATAAAATGGCGTCAGTAGGTAAGATTGGTATTTCTAAGACCATCCCTGATGGTCTTGCGCCGGGAAGCGACGTGGCCACTTTGTCTTTGATGGGATATTCCGCAGTGGACACTTACACTGGACGTGCGCCTTTTGAAGCCGCCTCAATGGGAATTGACCTAAGGCCCTTTGATTTGGCGTTTCGCCTAAATCTTGTGACACTGGAACGCAATTACACTTTGATGGCCGACCACAGCGGTGATCACATTTCGTCACCGGAAGCTAAAGAACTCATAGGCTCGTTGGCGTTTGAAATTGAATCTCTTGGGTTTAGCATTTATCCTGGTGTTTCTTACAGAAATCTGCTGGTTTGGGAATATGGACCCGACGGCATAACCACTTACCCGCCTCACGATTTTCCTGGACAGACTATCGCTCGTTACCTTCCCACCGGGCAGGAAGCGGACAAGCTATTGCGTCTTATAGTGAAATCCTGGCGCATCCTCGACAAACACCCGGTGAACCAGCGACGCCAGAAACGTGGGCAAGGACCGGCTAATTCCGTGTGGCCTTGGGGGCAGGGTAAACCACCTAAAATAAGGACACTACAGGAAAGATTTGGGGTAACTGGAGCTGTAATAGCAGCAGTTGACCTGGTACGAGGAATAGGTAAGTACGCGGGCCTTGAAATGGTGGACGTGGAAGGGGCTACAGGATATTTAGACACTAATTATGAGGGCAAAGTTAGAGCTGCTATTGACGCCTTGGAAACCAGGGATTTTGTGTTGCTTCACGTTGAAGCTCCGGACGAAGCTGGACACTCTGGACAAAAAGACCTAAAGATTAAAGCGATAGAAGATTTTGATCAACGGGTAGTCGGACCAGTACTAAAAGAACTTAAAGCATTCGATAAGTGGAGAATATTGCTGGCCCCTGATCATCAAACCCCTGTTGTGAAAAGAGTCCATACTCGCGGTCCAATTCCTTTCATATTTTTGGACTCCAAATCGTGGGAAACCGTAAGCAGTTCAGTCGCTACAAAGTTCTCAGAGAGGGCTGCCGCTAATACTGGGGTCATGGAACCCGAAGGGATGAATTTGATTGAGGTCCTTTTCGGCCATCGAAACCTTTAATAATAGACCTCTGAACAATGACCGGTTTTATCTTGGATTATAAAGTCTCCATAAGGTTGTTTTTTTTCATTTCAATATAGGCGGTAGTAGCCTTTTACGAGTTCAGATACCCGCTAACTCTTCATGATCTTTGGAGCGGACGTTCCAGAAAGGCAGAAGCTTATATGGAGACTAATTAACTGATATTCCTAAGTTAATCTTTGTTTATTCTGATATTTTTACTGGGCACAACCAACGAGGTAGGTTGTCGTAGCCCGAGCGAATCTAAGATTGCCAACTGACGTTGGTTGGCCACCGGAAGCCGACTGAATTTGATAGGCCCCAGGAATTCTCTCAGAATAGTCCATCCCGTCATGTGTCTGAGAGCGTGATTCACTTCTATTTGTACAGGCTTGAGTCTCTTGTCGAGTTCTCTTCTGAGAATGAGGGCTAACATGACTATCAACACATGTCCGCGGGTACGACTCGCCTTTCGAACAAAAACCGGCCGAACCTCAAGACCAGTCTTTATGTTCCGGAAGTCCTGTTCGACCTGATAAAGACTCTTTTATGCCTTATGGACTATTTCCTTATCAAGACCATTGGAAAGCACATCAGTCTTGAGAACATATACCCCGTCCAATCTGGACTTTTGCTCTAAAGCTGGTTCATCGACTTCCACAAAGACGGTCCGATCATCCAAAATGGCTTTGGCAAAGTTGTCTATCTCAAACTTTTCGATGGCCTGGGTGACATTTCTAAGAACCACGTCGGTACGTTTGCGGTTGGACAAACGCAATCCATCGGATAGTTTGAGCGCTAACTTCCTGACCCTTTCCAATCTTTGCTTGCGAGAGTCCGCTATCTCCGCCGCCCTTATAGGGTTACGCCTGAAAACGTAACGAACACCTTGGTTTTCAATCTCGCCCAACACTTCATTGAACAAGCCAAGTTGCAGTATACCTTGCTTGATCAAATTCTCGACCTGGGGTTTGGTGATGGCGGTAATATATTGATAATCAGCCTTCTCAATCGATTCCAGTGGAATTCTCTTCAGCATGCCCCGATCGCCCACAAAGATCACATCGCGTACGCCAAACCGCTTTGAAAGACGATCGATCTGATCCATCACGGTCTTGGGGTCTGACGTGTTTCCAGGAAACACATCAACCGCCACCGGATCACCACTGTCATCGGTAAGCAATCCTATGACTATTTGTCTCTTGCCCTTTTTACCATCCCGGTTATAACCCCAGGCTCCAAGTTCGTTGCATTCACCTTCAAGATAACTCGATGTCACATCATAGAGAAACAACCGGCTACATGCTTTACGCCTTTTTCGAAAAAGCTTCAACTCAATCTCGAACCTTCTGTCAGCCAAATCATCGAGAACATCGTAAAGATCATTCTCATTAAAATCTATCTCATCCTGGGTACCTATACCAAGGACCTCATAAACCGCCTGGCTTGCGGCCCACTGAATCAGCGCTCTACGGCTGACACCGCATAACAACTGGCCAATAACCATGAATAAGGCCAGCTTGCCTTTTCTGTGGTTTCCAAGAACATCGGCAAGGCCTATCTCTTTTGCAATTTGATATGCGACATACAGTCCGCCGAATTGTGGGCCCTGCTCTGTTCGAGCCTTCTCAGCGCCACTCAGACCAATCTGGTCAAAATCACCCAGAAAAGCGCGCTTTACAGCCAATATTCTAGAAGCAGGTAAATCGGATATGTTTAAAAGAGTGCGGTGCCTTACCTTGCCTTTTTCACGGAAGTCACGATCAGGGCGCAAGGTCGGGAATTTCTGTTTGGGACTATATCGACGTGCATGTAGACCGATATATCACAGTCTAACTACTTGTCTAGATTATTGTGACTCTGTTACATGTATACCCTGAAAACTTCTGATCTTGCGCTTTGCGTCATTATATCGGTCAGTTAAACCTTGTTATTTACCTTCAAAAGGGTAAAGACCGATGAAAAGGAAACTTTAATGAATTACTTTGAAAATACGGTCCCACTTTATCTTTGCCATGTCTTGAGCTGAATAGTAGATAAGGAATGCTTTTCCCTTTACATCTTCGAGCGGCACAAATCCCCAAAATCGACTGTCATGGCTAAAATCCCTGTTGTCCCCCATTACAAAGAGGAACCCTTTGGGGACTTTCACGGGAGGCATATTGTCTCTTGGATTCAAGTCTCCGGGCATGATGACATTACTGCTAAATCTGGCCTGAGGAGTTATATATTCTTTGCCGTTAATAAAAACCTGTTTATTTTTTATCTCAACCGTATCGCCTCCTACTCCAATGACCCTCTTTATGAAATCCTTGGTTCGATCTTCGGGATACACAAATACGATCACATCACTCCGCTGAGGCTTAAAAAGATCTGGAAATCTCTTGTCGGTGAATGGAATTCTGACCCCGTAAACAAGCTTGTTCACCAGTATATGGTCACCAATTAACAGGGTTGGTTCCATGGACCCGGAAGGGATCTTGAAAGCTTGCACAAATACAGCCCTAATTATTATAGCCAGGATTATGGCTACTACTAGAGCTTCGCTGTATTCTTGAAAAATTGTCCGTTGGGATTTGTTCTTCGGTTCGGGGACATTTAGAGATTGGGCCATTTTCTTCTCTTTCAGTATAGTTCGCCATTAGTAAAGCGATACCACCCAATTATATATGATATGGAGCCTCAGGTGTAAATGAAAACGGTCCAACACTTGTGAGAAAATGGCTTGGCATAACTTTACAGTTCCCAGATTCGTTAATATTACCAGTATGTAATACATTCTGGTATCTTTCCCTCCCGCGAAAAAAAGAAACCGGAGGGGAGAATTAGTTCCTCACCCCCCGGTCCACCGGTTTAACAGGCCCCTCCCTCCCCCGAGGTTGAGGCCGGGTTTTTGGTATCATCACAGGAGACAGTAGTCAAGTTATTCTTGAAGTTACGAGTATCCATTCAGTTTCGCGCGGCTAAGACCAAACGTATCACTCCTCTGGCGTAGGACATTCGCAGAGGCATTCGTAACAACATTTATGAATGATAGGGGGTCGGGCTTTTTAAGGGTCTTGGGTCAAAAACAGAAGATTATATGGATCCTGATTCATATTATAGGCTAAGCTGATAAAGGGCGTTTTTCATCCGATCCTCCACATCAGCGTCGCTCTTTCTCATGGAAGTCACCACAGTGGTCAGGATACTTCTTGTCTTGGCCCCGTTATCTGTTATAGATCCAAAGCTAACCTTCCGCGCCACAACAGTGGGTCGGAGGTCTCTTTCAGCCAAGTTGTTGTCCGCCGGAACCGCCCGGTTCTCCGCCCAGTGGTATAATCTGGATTCGTTTTCTCTGAATATCTCTTGAATTCGACGAATGCCTAAATGCTTAGCAGGTTGCTCCATCGCGGATTTGACTTCAGACTCAAGCTTAGAGGCCTCACGATAGAACTCTTCGTCGGTTATCGGTTGGCCTCGCAGTCCCATGGCCAGAGCAAGCATTGGAGCTACAACAGAGACAAACGTTGAGATCTCATTTTCCTCCGGAAACTCCTTCTCCAAATCCTGAACCGTACGGAACAGATGAGCATAACAGTATTGAATCCGGCACGGAGCTTTGTTGTAACCTCCATACCGATCCACAACGAGCACCCCAGGCAAAGGATCATTTCCAAACACTGAGTGAGGGACCTTGGAAGAACGGTTCTTACCGAACTGAAAAATGCTCAACCGTGGGGTAGCGAAAAGCCAAACATAGCCGTTCTTTCCATCAGTGCGCCAACTCGTCTCATCGGCATGTTTCACAGGAGCAGATCTATATTCCTGTATCAGTCTGTTGGGGACATCCTCGAACATCCGACCGCACCGATGAAAGATATCCATCAGGCTGCCGGCCCCAACACCGGTATGTTCGGAGATTCGTCCCATCGGAAGACCTAACAAATAGTACATCGTTATCGCCTTGGCAATCAGCTGATTCCCATACAGGCTTTTGGGAAGGACCCCTGGAACCCGAGGAGTGAAGTTCTTGTGACAATGCGGACAATGCCGCCTGGCCAATCTATACAAGACTTTTTCAGGTTTCGTGGAAGGTGTGTCAAGAACGCTCCTCTCCTCTATTCCCTTTTTCTCGAGTTGATTGCCACATTCAGGACATAACTCCCTCTCGGCGGCAAGTTCCGCAACCCGATCGACCTGCGGCGCTTCATGGCTCTTGCGACCTGATCCGTTGTGGCCTACCCGTCCGCCCTTCGGCTTTTTTCTTTCTCCTTAACGTTTGCTTTAACAGGTAGTTTGGATGATGGAGTCGAAGATCCAAAAAATCCAACTTTTTCGTCTTGTCTTCTTTTCCCTAACGCTTGTTTGAGTCGACCAACCTCGTCTTCTAGCTGGTCAATTTTCCGCTGTTTATCCAAGCACAAAGAACAAGTGTTTATACCCATCAGCGCCGACCCCTGAGGACTGACGTTGGACTTACTTCGTCCTTCTCACTCTCTAAAACATCTCTGAGAAAATCGCGATAATAAAATTCAGTTCACAAAAAAATTTTCCCCCGCTTAACTGAATGGATACAGTTACGACTAGTTTATTGACAAAAACCTGATCCTTTGTAGATAACCGCTAATAACTAATCGTGTTAGAAACTGGCAATATCCTGATTTCATAAGAAATTAAGCTTGGTAAAATTTATTCTGAAACGCTTCCCAAGTATGCCTGTTTGACTCTTGGATCTTTCAGGAGTTCATATCCAGGCCCCTCAAGAGAAATCACTCCATTTTCCATCAAGAAAGCATAGTCGGCTATTTTGAGCGCCACGTTTGCGTTTTGTTCAATTAGAAAAATAGTTACTCCTTCGTCTCTAATCTTTTTAATGGTTTTAAATACCTCCGCCGCTACCATTGGAGCTAGTCCAAGTGAAGGCTCGTCCATCATTAGTAAACGTGGCTGCGACATGATTGCCCGTCCAATGGCTAACATTTGTTGCTCACCGCCTGACAAAGTACCAGCAAGCTGTCGAGGTCGTGATGCAAGAATCGGAAATGTGTCATAGACTCGATCAAACAATTTCTTCAACTCAGCCTTCTCTCGAGTGTAATAGGCCCCCATTGACAGATTTTCCCAGATGGTGAGGTTAGCAAAAACTTTTCGTCCTTCAGGGATATGCACAAGACCAAGTCGCTGAATTTTATGGGCGGGTAAACCCTTTGTTGGTTTACCTTCAAATCGTATGTTACCAGACTGAATCGTAATTAAACCTGATATCGCTCTTACGGTCGTACTCTTACCAGCGCCATTTGAACCCAACAAAGAGACGATCTCTTTTGCGCCCACCTCCAGGGAGATCCCTTTTATGGCCTTAATCCCACCGTAGTTGACATGCAGATCTTCAATTTGCAGCATGGTTCCCTGTTACGCTGTCGAAGTCCGTCCCGAGATATGCGGCTATGACATTTTTGTCATTTCTCACTTCAGATGGGCTTCCCCAAGCTATCGCGACTCCGTGATCTATCACTCGTATCTTGTCGCAAACCCCCATCACAAAACTCATGTCATGATCAATCAAACCTATGCCAATCGAAAGATTGTCTCTGAGTTTTAAAAGGAAGGCTCCGAATTCTCTGGTTTCTGTTGGATTCATCCCTGCCACCGGTTCATCCAGGAGAAGTAATTGCGGCTCAAGGGCTAAGGCTCGTGCTATTTCCAGCTTCCTCTGACTCCCGTAAGGAAGTGAACTGGCGCGTTCAAAGGCAAGTTCTTTTAAATTCATCAATTCCAATAGTTCATGGGCCTTCAATCTAATTCTCGACTCATCCGAAGTAAATCTTCCAAGTCCTAGTATCGCCTCAAGGAAAGAATAAGAAATTGAAGAATGGGCCGCTATCATGACATTTTCTATTACCGATAGGTCTTCATAGAGTTTGATGTTCTGAAAAGTCCTTGCTATGCCATTACGAGCTATCCTGGCAGCCGGCCATCCTGTAATTTCTTTACCGCAAAAGGAAATTGATCCCGAGCTTGGTTTTATTCGGCCTGTAACCGCATTGAAAGCAGTGGTTTTGCCGGCGCCGTTTGGACCTATCAATCCAATAATTTCTCCTCTGGTTATCTCAAGGCATAGTTCATTGAGCGCTCGGACCCCACCAAATGAAACCGACAAATCCCGAATATCAAGTAATAAACTCATAAGCCTTAAACTTTCAACGCGGAAAATGTTTTTCTAAACCACTGGAAAAGACCTTCCCAACTAAATTCAGATCGGCCCATTATGCCGCTTCTTGCGAATAGCATTACCATGATAAGAATTACTGAGAATAAAACCATCCTCATCCCAGGAATTCCTGCATATTGGAACCCGAAGAAATTTGAAGGTTCTTCGAAAACACGCAACGCTTCTCCGCCCCATGTGATCAAAATGGCAGCTATAACAGAACCTGTAGTGCTTCCGAGTCCACCGATAACAATTATGATAAGTAGGTTGAATGTGAACATAAATGTAAAAAGGGAGGGAGAAATGGTTGTGATAAGATGCGCAAGCAATCCGCCCGCTACACCTTGAAAAAAGGCGCTGAATGCAAAAGTGAAAGTCTTGATCCTCAAGGCGTTTATACCCATCGCCTCGGCGGCGATCTCATCTTCACGAACCGCTTTCATTGCCCTGCCATAAGATGAATTTATCAGCCGGACAGTGCAAAAGATCGTAAAGATACAAACCCCCCATGCCCACCACAAATTCGTGTATGGATATAGTCCTTTCAATCCCAGGGAACCGTTTGTAATGGAAAGAAAGTTATTTGCAAGGACCTGAATCACTTCGCCGAAACCAAGAGTAACAATAGCAAGATAGTCTCCCCGAACTCGAAATACGGGAGTAGCCATCATCACAGCTACAAGGGCCGTCGCAATCCCCGCAAGTAATAAAGAAATGGCGAAAGAGAAAGACACTACTGACAAAGGCCATAGCATCGGCTCAATTATAAATGAACGAATTTTTTCTTCTGGTGATAGCGTAAATATTGCGCTTGTATACGCGCCAATTGCTAGAAAAGCGTTTGGGGCTAAAGAAAATTGCCCCATGATTCCATTGATTAAATTGTAACTTACCGCCAGAGTAATGAATATAGCAATATTCTCAAGTATTCTAACTGTATAAGAATCCAAATTTCTATCTGCGTAAAGCAAAAATACTGACAATATGAGAACACTCAATATAGTTAGGAACCTATCCCGAGACACCGTCGTTTTGTTAAATTCTCGTTGTGATTCCCTGTGCGATCCCATCATACCTTAATCCGGAAGATGCTCACCCATAATTCCCGTAGGACGGGTCAAGAGGATAATGATCATTAAAAAAAATGCGACAGCGTCTCGATAACCCGACCAATCGGGCTCAATCGCTACGATCAGGACCTCAGCCAAACCTAGAATCAGACCACCCAAAGCTGCGCCTGTAATATTTCCAATGCCCCCTAGAACGGCGGCCACAAATGCTTTCAATCCCGGAATAACCCCCATAAATGGTTCCACAGCCGGGTATTTCATACACCACATGATACCACCGGCCGCGGCGAGAGCAGAACCCAAAGCAAAAGTAAAAGATATGACTCGATCCTTATCAATCCCCATAAGCGTTACGGTTTCCATATCTCTGGATAAAGCTCTCATCGCTATGCCTATACGGGTCTTTTTTACCACGATAATGCAAACAGCCAGCAACACCAGCGTGATAACAAGGATCCAAATGGAAAGCGCAGGGATATTTACACCACCCAAAATCAATGATCCATTAAAAAGTGAGGGCATGGGAAACGACTTCGGTCTTCCTCCAATTAATACGAGACCAAGGTTTTCCAATAAAAATGACACCCCTATAGCAGTTATGAGAGCATTAATCCGAGGGCTTTTACGGATAGGCTTGTAAGCGCCACGGTCGATTAAAATACCTAGTAATGCGGTAAGAACAATAGAACCGACGAACGAAACGGGCCATGGCAGTCCAAAAATCGCAATACCGAAAAACGCCATATAAGCTGAAACCATTAAGAGGTCACCATGCGCAAAATTTATTAAACGTAAGACCCCGTATACCATGGTGTAGCCGATGGCCAAAAGCCCATATAAGCACCCCAGAGTCAGTCCGTAAACCAGTTGTTGAAGAGCGAAACTGTAATCCAATGGTGGGTTCTGCTCCTTTACCTACACTTAACCCTATATTTTCAGATATAGGGTTAAAAGGAACTGGAGGCTCCAGAAAGTCTCCAATTCCAAAGGTCTCATGATCCTATTATTTCTAGAAAGCTAATTTGTTATTTTGAAAAGATCCGACTCCAAGCATTTTTTGATCAGGGCATAATTGTAGTCACATAGACAAACTTGCCATCCTTTACCTTATTCACAACCATAGGTTTAATCGCGTTACCGTCCGGTTTAATCGTTATCTTTCCGGTCAAACCTTCAAAGTCCTTGGTTGAGCTTATGGCGTCCCGGATTTTTTCGGGATCGCTTGATCCGGCTCTTTTTATAGCGTCTACAATTATAAAATATGCGTCCGCAGCTTGTGCAGTATACGAATCAAGTTCCTTCCCAACGTCTTTCTTAAAAAGCTCGTAAAATTTCTTTCCCATAGGAGTACTGATTGTATCCGCATGAAAATGGGCCGTAAAATATAGGCCCTCAACAGCCTTACCACCTAATTGGATAAGTTCCGGCGCTTGAACGCCGTCACCAGCCAATATGGGCGTATTCAAATTCATTTCCCTTGCCTGCTTGGCAATAAGCGCGCATTCAGTATAATAAATCGGAGCATAAATTATGTCCGGCTTGAGGGATTTTATTCTGCTTAGTTGAGCGGCAAAGTCCCGGTCCCCCATTTTATACATGGTTTCGGATACTATCTTTCCTCCACCCTTGGTAAATTCTCTTTGGAAGAAAGTCTTTAGCCCAACACAATAATCCTGAGAGATGTCGTATATGATAGCGGCTGTCTTGGCATGTAGACGATCCAGCGCCAATTTGGCCGCCACGCGACCCTGTTCGGGGTCTATAAAACATACCCTGAAAACAAATTTCTTGCCTTGGTTGACAAGTGGATTGGTAGCTGTAGGGGATACCATAGGAATTTTACTTCTCTCAGCATGATCGGAAGCTGCAATTGTATTTCCCGATATCAGCTCACCAATTATTGCCACAACCTTATCTTTCTCAATTAATCTTGAAATAGCGTTAGCTGAATCGACTTTCTCCGACTTGGTATCAGCAAGTTTGATCTCGATAGGGCGACCAAGAGCTTCCGGTTCTATCTGTTTCGCCGTATTGATTCCATCCCAGGCCATTTGCCCAAAAGCAGCGACACTACCAGTCATAGGCAATAGGGCACCGATGTTGATTGGCTCGGCGGCTTTGGCGTATGAGAGCATACTCAAGCACATTGCCACAATCACCAACAAAATCCGAGGCATGGAAACCTCCTCCGATATTTATTGCTGAATATCCGTTTGATTAAGAACAAAATCGATCTTGGACAACTTCGGTCAGAACAGGTTTGAATTTCAGACCGACCACATTAAACCACTAAACATTCTTAAAGTAAACTTGATTAACCTTTGACGCATGCTAAACGCCAGTGTATTTTGGCGACATGAAGACTAAGTCCAAAATGATCAGAATAGGCGTGGCGGGTGTAGGATCTATGGGGCGAAATCACGCCCGCGTTTTGTCTAAAACATCCGCGTGTGATTTGGCAGGAATATATGATGTTGACGAATCTAGGTCTCAGGAGATTTGTAACTCTTATAATTGCAGAGGATTCAAAAGCCTTGATGAATTAATCGATAACGTTGACGCCGTAATAGTCGCAGCGCCAACACATCTTCATGGGAGTTTGGGAGAGAAGCTCCTTCGAAGAGGAATTCACGTCCTTATGGAAAAGCCTCTTGCAGCCAGCCGGCTTGAAGCCGAAAAACTCGTGCGACTCTCTGAAGAAAATCATTTGATTCTAATGGCCGGACATATTGAACGATATAACCCTGCTGTCAGCCTGATGATTGCCAAAATTAAGGAAAACCAGGAGCCCGTGATTTCATTCGAGGCCAGGAGACTTAATCCCTTCGATGGAACAAGATGTATGGATGCGGATGTTTTATATGACCTGCTGATCCATGATATAGACATTGCCCTGGAAATAGCTTCGTCAGATATTTCTCAAATTTGTGCTGTGGGAGAAAAAGTTTACTCTAACTTTGTAGATGATACTCACACGTTATTGCGGTTCTTTAATGGCATGGTAGCCACTTTCTGGACATCGAAATGTTCTCCGCGGAAGATCAGGGAAATAAATGTAACAACTAGAACCCGGTTTTACAATGCCGACACGCTTACACGGACTTTAACAATTCATACTGCCGGAGATATCAACCCTGACAAAGATGGGATTTGTCTGATGGAGGATATTGCGGTAGAGGAAATCCGTGAGCCTCATCAGGAACCGTTAAGATCTGAAATAGAGGACTTTCTGCGCTCCATAGAAAATAATAGCTCCCCGACCACTAACGGCCGGAGAGCTTTAGATTCTTTAATCGTTTTGGATCAAATCGCGAAAAAACTCAACCAGAACTGAGATTCTCACAAAAACCCTTCAGATTTAGACTTACAAGGTTTACAGAACTTTATTTATAGAATATTCGATTATACCTCTTGCTCCTGCCTTGAGAAGTTTCGGTATTAATGTCCTTACGACTTCTTCTGAGACTACGGATTCAACGGAAAACCATTCTGATTTGTACAATCCAGCTACAGTTGGAGCATTCAATGACGGAAGCAAGCTGACCACTGTGTCGAGATTCTTTTCAGGAACGTTCATTTTCAAACCAACCAGTTTACGAGCTTCCAGGGCAGATTGTAACATGAGATGAATCTGTTCTATCTTTTCTCGTTTGAACGGGTCCTCGTAAGATTTGTAATTAGCTATTAGCTGAGTGTTTGTAGTAAGAATATTATATATTATCTTTAATCCGTTAGCCCTCAACGTGCTTCCAGTTTCAGTCACATCAACAATGGCGTCTACGACCCCTTCTTTAACCTTGGCTTCCGTGCTGCCCCATGAAAATTCGACATCAACTTTTATCCCTCTCTCAGAGAAGAATTTCCTGGTCACGCCTACCAGTTCGGTTGCTATTCGCTTTCCCTCGAGGTCCTCGGGAACCTTATAGTCTGAACCGGCGTCAACCGCCAAAACCCACCGGGCAGGATTTTGAGAAACTTTGGAATAAACCAGATCGTCAATAACTTTCACGTTGGATTCATTCTCGAGTATCCAGTCCTTACCAGTCAAGCCGGTATCGAATGTTCCGGATTCTATATATCTGGATATTTCCTGGGCTCTTAAACGAGCCATAAATATTTCGTCATCGTCTACAGAAGGAAAATAACTTCTTGGTGAAACTGATATATTCCATCCTGCACGACGGAACAGATCAATTGTGGCTTGTTCCAAACTTCCTTTAGGAATTACAATTTTTAAAGGGTCTCTACGACTCAATTTCCCTGATTTCTCCTTCCTTATTAATTCGCCTAAAAAAACAACTCCATCTCTTGGTGTGGCATGCGCCTTCACCCTGTTGATCCACCATCAATAGTATCGTGTCCATATCGCAATCTACAAGAATTTCCCTGATGATTTGAATGTCTCCTGAAGTAGCGCCTTTTCGCCACAATTCTTTTCGGGACCTGCTCCAATAACAGGCCCGTCTCTCCCTCAGAGTCACATCCAAAGCCTCCCGGTTCATGTAGGCCATCATTAATACCTTGCCGGTTTTTGTGTCTTGAGCTATTGCCGGAACTAAACCGCCGCCTTTGTCAAAATCGACCTCGTGTATGTTAGAGGCGTCCAAGGACCCTCGCATAAGGCCTCCTCTTTTACAAATCTATTTATATAGTCGCCTTTACCCAATAATGTCTAAATGTTGGGTTATCCTATTTAATAAAGATATGTACGATTCTTATTGTCTGATCGTCCCGTTCCCAATCCATGTCCTGAATCCATTTCACGGCGCGCTCGAATGAACAACTTGCGATCAAAAAAGTCGTAATAATAATCAAAAGCCACTTTTTCATGACAACCTCGCGCCTTAAGCTCATAGGCTGACCCATGTATGGTTATATTTGGTCACTTCAATAATACACTAATTGATTAAAGCAAGCAAGGCCTGAAACATTATATATAATTTAACAAAACAACATAATTTATTGAAATTAAGTAACTTTATTTATTTGCAATAATGACTTGGCTTTTGATATAATTAATTTTCACATGATGCTTCCTATCCTAGAAACCTCTTTGATAAGTATAAGCCGTTAATGTGAGAATCAGCCGGGAATGTAATTCCTTGAAAAGTGGGGGGAATATGAGAACTTTAGAGTTTTTAGTGGTGGTTTTGATCATTGCGACATACGGTGTTGTAGACGTTTTCGACGGGTCGGAGTACCACCCGGAGCCCGTTTCACGACTAGAGTGTTCGGCTTGGAAACTGGGTCGGGGGATTACAAATATTCTGTTCGCTCCGTATCAACTCTACGCAGGCATGACCAATTCCTCTGTAGAAGGCGCGTATGAAGGATCATTCAGTGGAGGGCTGGCCTGGCTACATTTCCGGAGCCACAGCAGGATATGTGGCAGGACCCATCATGGGTCTGACCTCCATGCTACGTCAGATTAATCAAGGACTGATTCAAATCGCCACATTCTGGAACCCCGAACCGGTTTGTAGACGTCTGCCTCCAGCCAGAATGCCGGACACTCCTTTTGGACCTGACGATTGTTTTGATCCGGACCCTTTCTGGTTCAACGGGCCTATTCCGACTAAAAATTTCGAGATGTTTCACCATTAAAAGCTATCGGACTGTAACAGGCGGCAATTACTACTTTGTCAAAAACTTTCCAGATAATGTTGAGCGCTATAGGCCGCTATTGCTCCGTCACCGACGGCCGTTGATATTTGCCTAAGGGCTTTGACCCGCACATCTCCTGCAGCAAAGAGTCCAGGATCTGAAGTTGCCATGTTTTCATCCGTCACAACGAAGCCTCTATCATCTGCCTTGACTATACCCCGGAAGGCTTCATCGGCAGGTTTTATCCCGACATAAAGAAAAACTCCTCCCACTGGGAGTTCGGATACTATACCATTCAGTTTTGAACGAATACGTAAGGCCTTCACATCGGATTCGCCGATTATCGCTTCTGGAACCTTGTTCCAGTGAATAGTCAGCTTGGTTTCAGCGAAAGCTTTTTCCTGAATTTCCTTGACCGCCCGTAATTTGTCTCTTCTGTGGATAAGGTGAACTTTAGAAGCGAATCGGGTCAGATATACCGCTTCTTCTACCGCAGAATCGCCACCTCCGATCACAGCCACTTCGACATCTCTAAAAAATGGACCATCACAGACAGCGCAATAGCTTACTCCACGACCCGCAAATTCGAGTTCACCTGGGATACCCAGTTTTATTGGATTGGCCCCGGTAGCCAGAATTAAAGCACGGCAAGTGTGGGCAATCCCGGCCTCATTGTAAAGAGCGAAGCCGGAATCGGATTTCGAGATTGACGTTATGTCGGAGGTTTGAATCTCAAGACCGAACTTGCGGGCTTGAAATTCCATTCTTTGAGCTAGCTCAAAACCTAGAATAGGATCAGGCTGGCCGGGATAATTATCAACAAGCTCAGTGGCGGCCATTTGTCCACCTGGGATACCCTTTTCTAGAAGAACCACATTTATCCTGGCCCGAGACGCATACAAACCGGCAGTCAGGCCCGCCGGGCCACCGCCTAAAATGATTAGATCAGCTTGCATTTAGCTTACCTTGTCAAGCATATCCTTGATTTTATTCTTTGGGACAGCCCCAACTATTTGATCTACGACCTTGCCATCTTTGAACAACATCAATGTCGGAATTCCTTTGACTCCGTATTTGGATGGTGTTTGTTTGTTGTCATCTACATTTAATTTCGCCACCTTGACCTTATCCTTGTATTCTCCAGCTAGTTCTTCCACTACAGGACCAACGGTCCGACATGGTCCGCACCACGCAGCCCAGAAATCAACCAATGCGGGAACTTCCGACTTCAGAATCTGCTGGTCAAAGTCTGCATCCGTCACGTGCAATAAGGCGCCACTTTCTGCCATCTGTTAACTCCTCTCAAAAAATTCTTTCAATCAACCCTACAATTATTTCGTAAAAATTCTTTCAATCTTACTCTAACATCCTCAGGCACTTCATCCGAAATACCTTCCGAACACATGAGAACTGTGATTTTCAGACCTTCAAAAATCAATGAACAGGGGGCGCAACTGTCAAGATGCTCCTCGATCAAAAAGCATTCATTTTCCCCTAGTTCTTTGTCCAAATAATCAGAAAGCTTATCACAAAAATCTTTGCACTCTTTCATGGGCCTTGCCTTCCCTGTTTTAAAAATTCCGAGATGAGCCCTTTTCTATATAATAGGACGTTAGATTCTCCCGGACAATATTTCTAGCTCTGTGCAGTCTGGATTTCACAGCCGGGATGGAAGCGCCCACAATGCTTGCGACTTCTTCAAGGGAAAACCCTTCAACATCTCTCAGGATGACTACTGGCTTGTAAAGCACCGGCAGCTTGTCTATTGCCTGTTCGATTTTTGCTTTACCCTCTTGGGAAAGGAGTATTTCCAGAGGTGTGCTGACAAATTCCGGAGACGGCGTTAATACATCCGCCAACTCACTAATGATCTTGTCATCGTATTCCACCGTCTCGGGATGATCTTTCCTGAGGTACATGAGTGCAGTGTTTGTCGCTATTCGGAAAAGCCAGGTCGAAAAGGACGAGGCCCCGCTAAAACCGTTTAAGCCGCGGTATGCGCTTAAAAAAGTGTCTTGAAGAAGGTCCTCGGCCAGAGAAGAATTGCTTACCATTTTTCGTAAATGTCTGAAAATTTTTCCCTGGTACTTATCAACAAGGCGCTCGAATGCCCCAAAATCCCCTCCTAGGGTTGCTCTTACGAATTGTAAATCTTCTTCCATAGCAAATACCATCTGAAGATAATGCTCTTGCCAGTTACAATTTATCAAAAAAATTATGTTGTATTAATTTAAATAATTTGGCAACCATTTTGTTGCTAACGCCATTTTGTGTATGTTTGAATTTCCCATTAGGTTTCAGCCGGAACAATCGGGTTTCTAAACATGTCAGACCATGTTATTATTTGCATTAGGCCGTTTGGTAGCAAGGAAAAGTTTTTATGCGAGAGCAAATCGATAAGGCATTTGAAATATTGGCAAAAGCCAAGAACGCAGTGGCTTTGACCGGAGCTGGAATAAGCACCGAATCGGGTATACCTGATTTTAGGAGCCCGGGAGGGCTTTGGTCAAAGGTTGATCCGGGTGAATTTTCGATCGACCGTTTCTTGCAAAATCCGGGACGGTTTTGGCGTCTTAACCTAAGGTTGAAGCAATCAGGTGAATTCGATCTAGCATCAGCGGAGCCTAATTTGGCGCATTTTGCATTAGCCAAATTGGAGCGTCTTGACATACTTAAGTGTTTGATCACTCAAAATGTCGACAATCTTCATCAAAGAGCAGGGTCAGTTGAAGTAGTTGAGTTTCACGGAAATTTGCTACGTGCCACATGTATGAAATGTAAAACACTGGAACCTATCGACGAGGTGGAGGAACGGCTTATATCAGGCCGGGAAGATACTCCCCGCTGTCTGAAATGTGGCGGAATTCTTAAACCTGACGCAATTTTCTTTGGTGAAGCAATCCCTGCTAGGGCGCTGATGATTTCACAGATTCAATCCCAGAAATGTGATACATTATTGGTGATCGGAACATCCCTGCAAGTTTTTCCTGCAGCGCAAATTCCTATCGCCGTCAAAGTTAAAACACCCCCAGCTACTGTAATTGAAATCAATCGCGAACCCTCAGCCCTTCATAAACAGGTAAGTGATATACTTTTGGTTGGAAGCGCTTCAGAAATCATGGCCGAATTAATTGAGAAACTTGAAAAAAGGGTAGGAGTGACTTCGGTTTCAAATTGAACAATGTTAAAACAATACCGAGGTTTCTAGGAAAAAACCGCCGCGATTGATATCCATCGTATCTATTTCGCGTTTAAACTTTATGTGGCCATAACGATAACCTGTGCTTACGTTCCAGGTCCAGTAAGAGTTTACTGGAATGTCCACTCCCGTGAGAGCTTCCCACTCCCACGTTTCAAAATTGCTATTGTTCCACCAGTTGACCCTACCAGCAATATTGGGCCTAAGGGCTATGCCCTGAACAATCGGATAGAACGTTCCATGCACACCTAATGTCGGAAAAACTTTGTTTGCTTCAGTCCTGTAATTGTATACGGAGCCTCCCACCATGACATTACTGACTTTGGTGTCATATCCGGCGAATACCAAATCCACGTTCGCCCCAAACAACATTTGAGGGGTCATGTAAAAATCCAGATCGTACCCCAGTCTCCAGTCCTTAATCTGAAGATACGAATCGCTTGAAGACTGATCATATACAGTACTTGGCTCCGCTCTCAGCCTAAAGACATGCACATTGTCAAATCTCATGGAAGCAAAAAATTCCCACACTAATTTCTCTTTTTTGAGACCCATGTTTTCACCAAGGCCAACCTTGGTTCTGTCCAATTGAATCAAATCCCCCTCTATGTTCGTAAACCACATCCTAACACCACCATTCGCTCTTAGATAATTCGGCACCTCCCAGGCGTACGCCGTGATTGCCATCAAGAGCCCCAGAATGGTGATATTGGCAATTACAATTTTCTTCATTATATACAGTCCATAGCTGGTATATAGTAATCAATTACTTTATATATTCTTTGTAACTAATATATTTTAAACTGGATTTTGTCAAGAAACTTTTTGGATTGAGCAAAGGGGTCAGTTTGAATTAACAATGGCAATATCTTGATAACAATCAATTAGTCAGCCAATTTCACAGAAACTAACGTAGATGCCCCCGCTTCTCCGGAGGTCACTCCAAACAAACAGTCAGATCCCTCCATACTTTTTTTGTTATGGGTTATTACAACAAACTGGGTATTCTTAGAAAGGTCTCTCAGCATTTGGTTAAAACGTTCAACGCTTGAATCATCCAGCGGAGCGTCAACCTCGTCTAAAAGACAAAACGATGATGGTTTATACAGAAATATGGCAAAAATAAAAGCGATGGCGGTCAACGCCTTTTCTCCTCCTGATAACAAATCGACATTTTGCAGTCTTTTCCCTGGAGGTTTTACCATTATGTTAACACCAGGACCCACCGGATCTCCTGATCCAATAAGTTCCAACCATGCTTCCCCTCCATTAAAAAGAGAGTAGAAAATCTCTCTGAATTTGGCGTCTACCTCCTGAAATGTAGCATGAAAACGTTGTGTTGTAGTCCTGTCAATTTTTTCTATAGTCGAAAACAACGATCTTACAGCAGTAACTAGATCCTTCTCTTGTTCCAGAAGAAAACCAAATCTCTCTTCGACCTGTTGACTTTCGCTGATTGCGGCCAGGTTCACTTCTCCCAAAGATTCAATTTTTGATCTAATTTGAATCAAATCTGTTTCTTCCGGAGGAACCAAAGGACTTTTTATAAAACGAGGATCCAGACTGTGTTTTTCAACAATCTTTTCGACCGAATTACGAAGCGCTTCTTCCAATCGCGCCACTTCAACTTCGTTCTCATGCAAACGCTCTCTTATTTGTACAACAGATTTTTTTAAAGACTGTTCTTCGTCAGACAAGTTTACTGTAATCAGCCTTAATGAATCATATGATTCCTGCGTCTTGGCCTGTTCGACGCTAAGTCTGTCATACAAAATCGACAACTGTTTTTTATTTTTTAGGATTTTAGTTTTGTCTTGGACAAGATGTTCGGCTTGTTGAGTCAAATATTCAATTTCTTGTTCAAAGCTTCTGATTTGGCGTTCGCAGTTCTTTATAAAATTCTTAGTAGAATTTAGGTCCTTTTCCAGAGATTTTTTTCGTTCTTCTACTTGAACTAGACCAATTCTGAGTTCATTCATTCGTTTTGTCTCTTTATCTAGAGAGAACCTGGCTTCCCTGGCTTGCTTTTCGAACGCTTCCTTTTCAAGAGTCAATGAAAGCCTTTTCGCTTCAATGGATTTAGAGTTAAATTCAAGCTCCTCATTTTCCTTGCTGAGATGAGCAAGGTCCTCCAATATTCTTTTTTTGTCCAGATCAGTTGATCTGATTCCACTCCTGAGTCTATTATTTTCTGAGTCGAGCCTTTCTATATCCTTTAACAGCTTGGCTTGTTCGACTTTTAGTTCTGATTTATGCAGGGTATGTTTTTCAATTTTGGATAATAGTTCCTGACGCTTAGATTTCTTAATATCAATAGTGGAGTAGACCTTCTGAATTTGTTCTTCGGCTTTTGACGCTTTGATAACTAATGATTCGGCTTCCAACTTTTTAGACAAAATATCCTTTTCTATCGTTTCAAGCGACCCTACAGACACTCGCCTCTCCGGTACGATAATTTCTCCGTTCAGCGTCACGATCTTAATTTTAGAACCGGAACCTAGAAACCATTCTTTGGCTGACGCCAGGGTTTCCACAACATAAAAATCCTTGAGAAGTTCTTTCACCAGGCCCATAAAACGAGGGCTAGTAGTTACAACATCGGACAATCTTTTAATATGTTGATTTTCTCCCAATACTTGGTCGCAACTATCAGATGAAAACGCGCTTATCGGCAATAGATCTACTCGAGAGATTTGTCGCTCTTTAATTCTCTCAGCCAGTTCAAGGGCATTGGAGAAATCTTTAACAACTATAGCGCCTAATCGACTGTCAAGAACAGAAGACAACGCCAAGTGATATTCCGGAGGACACTGAATGAGTTCAGCAAGGGGTTTTAGCGCTTCAGGATTTGATAAAGAAGAAAAAGTCTTCATTACAAATTGCGTTCCTGAACTGTAAGAAGAGTAATTACTATTCTGATCATTCAAAAATTCCAATTGAGCCTTCATCGAAAGGAATTTTTTTTCAAGCAATCTAAAGTTTTCTTTTAGCAATTTTATTTCAGAAACAAGCGCAGACTGTTTTTGGTGATCCTTTCCAATCTGGGATTCAACCAGCTTCAAGGATTGTTGGACCTCTAAATTTCTCTGGACAATAAGTTCCATTTGTTGCAATGAGTTGTCCAATAACCCTGATTGAGCCACTAAATAATCTTCATCCTTTTTTAAACGCTCCTTAATTTCTGTTTGTCGCCTAACATTTTGTTCTGATCGATTCTTATATTGAGAGAGTTTCTGAAGAGTTTCGAACAGATTCTCCTTGAACTGTTCCAGTCTCCTGTTTTCTTCTTTGGTCTCTTTTTCCAGACTGACCGTTAGTCGTTGGGAAGATTTTAGTTCCTGAGTCAAATTGGTCTGACTGGAAACGAACTCAGCGTGCTTCAATTCATTTTCTTCAAACTTCCTTTCCGCACCTGATTTGTTACGCATAACTGAATCCATATCAGACACCGTTCTTCGGCGTCTTTCGAAGAGCTCACTTTCTCGAGATACGCAATTGTTTAGGTTGGATTCATTGGTATTGAGTTCTACTTCAGCAGAACGCAATTTCTCGGATAATGAGCGAAAGGACGTCTGACTGTCAGAAGCTTGAAGACGAACGGATTCGAGTTCAGCAGTTAGTTTCCCGAGATTTGTTTCCTTCCGTGTCAGTTCGTCGACAAGTTCCTTTCGATCGACTTTTAGTTGATTCAATTTCTCAGACAGCCTTTGACATTTGAAAGCTTCAAGATTGATTTCCAAATCTCTGAGTCGATTCTTTAGTTCTCGAAAGCGTTCAGCTTTGACGGCCTGCCTTTTGAGCGACTGGCTTTGTTTTTTCACTTCAGATATGACATCCTTGATACGTTGCAGATTGTGGTTGGTCTGCTCCAGTTTCTTTATTGTAGATTCACGCCGTAACTTGTATCTGTTTATACTCGCCGCCTCCTCCAAAAAAAGTCTTCTTTCTTCAGGCCTTGCCGCTATTATCTGTTCTACTCGTCCTTGTTCTATAATTGCATAAGAATTTCTCCCTATGCCTGTGTCTAGAAAAAATTCGACAATGTCTGTTAACCTGCAAGAAACGCCGTTAAATTCGTATTGTGAATTTCCATCACGGTAAACACGCCGTGTTACCATGAGCTCATCATAATCCGACATTGGTGGTGGAAAGGATTTCTTGTCATTACCGAGGGTAAGCCTGACTTCAGCCATTCCAACGGGTTTAAGGGAATCAGAACCATTAAAGATCAAGTCTTCCATCTTTTTGCAGCGCAACGTCTTTGTTCGCTGCTCACCGATAACCCATCGGATAGCTTCCATTATGTTACTTTTGCCTGATCCGTTTGGACCTACAACCGAGGTGATGCCATCACAGAAGTCTATAGTAGTTTTCTCTGAAAAACTCTTGAAACCGATTATTTCTAACCGCTTTAGCTTCATGTGCGATTTTCCGGTCTAACCACCATGGCAAATTTAAAAAAGGTATTATTATATTTATCATGGACGCATCCAAACAATACAGTTACTATTTGATCCGGGACGCTACCATTTTAGTGAAAAAGTGTGATGAGGCTACGCCTTGCCAGCCAGAGTTTTATTTTGAGCTTTTTGACGTGAGGACCGGCACTCGACTCAAAGATATCTATCCACCTTTCGACCCATCTGAACTAAGAAGGGCTTTCAAGCTTTCGGGAGAGACGGCTGGCGTAATTTTAAAAAGTGAGGCTTTGTCCACAAATGGTGAAGTTAACCAAGCAGCCAAAGTTGTAACAATCGTAGAGGCTCGTCAAAGAAAACTCGATTCTGTTGTAGCGGATTCTATAATTGACCAAGTTCAGGTCATTGACAAATTGCTGCAAGATTTCCTCTGCGTAGCCCGAAAAGCACCTAGGGAAGAACGGTTTTGGCTTTCACAGCAAGCTTTGTCTTTAGTTCGGAAGTTTTCCGGTAGGGAATTGGCTGAGTTGCAGGAAATTCTCGATTGGTTCAAAAGCCTGCCTCGCAGGACATAGATCGCTGTTGATATCAAAACCGTAACATGTCTATTTATAGCGCTTTAGCCGGGTTTGTTTTAATCGTTGCCTGACTGTCGTATGATATTTTAATTTAATTACGAGATGTTTTATAAAATACTTGAAACTATTATGAATATTATTTAAAATTCTCCAGTGTTTTTCGTATTAGCGACTTATACTTGCAACTATTAATATCGGAGCGTTAGGGGTGTGATTGTTGCTTATTCTAAATCTTAGGACGTATCTGTTAGTTTTAGCAAGTTTTGCGCTGATAGTGGTGTTTCCAGTCAATGTCTTTCCCCTTGATCATTCCGAACAATTTTTTCAAAAGGCCAAAAATCTTCTTAAATCAGGAAATTATCAGGCAGCTATCCAATCTCTCTCACAGGCGTTGGGATCTTTTGCTCTTAACAATGAGTTCACGTGCACTGCTCTGTTGGCCAGGGCTCAGGCATATTACGAAAAGGGCGATACAAGTGGTGCCTGGAAGGATCTTAAAGAAGTCCTTGACTCCGGGAGCTTGTCAGGGGAAACACTAGCTTCAAGTTTGAATTTGAGGGCTTTACTCTATCTTAAAGAAGCAAAGGCTACACGAGCTATGGTAGATTTTAGCTCCGCAATAAAAATACCTCACAATAATGACTCCCTTAAATCGGTAACTCTGGCCAACCGCGGAATAACTTTTCTAAATATGGGGTCATTTGGGAAGGCAATCTCGGATTTCAATAGAGCGATTGAATTAGATCCAAAATCCAGCTTCAACTATGCTGCTCGGGCTCTGGCCAACCTTCGGACAGATCGTGTGGAACAGGCTAGAAGGGACAGTGAAACGGTAATGACTATGGGGCCTGACCATCAGAGTCTGCGACTGGTAAATTCTGTTCTAAATGAAATAAATTTTCACAAAGTTAATGAAAATTATATCGTAACAAGAATTAACGAAGATGGTCAAATATTTGTTCAAGTAAGATTTAGTATGAATGGCAGGCCCCATCGTTTCCTGCTCGACACTGGCGCAACTCACAGTTTGATTGACAAATCCTTGCTCAAGGAGTTGTCTCATGAGACGCGCGTGAAAGAAATCGGTAAGGGCCTTGTTCATCTGGCCGATGGTTCTTCATTACCGGTTACACGTTATTCCGTAGAAAACGCTTTTCTCTATCAACTGAGGCTTGGGCCAATTCAAGTTCAAACTATGGACAGAAAAACAAAAAGGAGTTTTAATCTTCTTGGGGCTGGAAGCCTTAAAAATTTGTCAATTCTGATAGACACATCCCGTAAAATGGTGCAAATCAAACAAAAACCACCCTTATCTCAAGACATAACTCTCAAACCGGTTCGCCCCGTAGGCAATAACAACCCCTGACGTAGAGCTTATGATTAGCTATAACCTATTGAAATAACCAAGAATGTTCATAGATTTGGGAACCTGCCCTAGAGCCACAGCTGTAAAAGCGCCGGGATTAAAAAGGCTTGAGGCAAAATCCCGAATTTCTCCAAGAGTGATTTTCTCAATATCATTGATTATTTCATCCACTGAAATGTACCTACCATAGGTGGTCTCAGCCTTAATTATGCGGCCTATTCGAGATTCAGCGGATTCATTTGACATGATAATGGTCCCTCGAAGCTGATTTTTCGCATTCTGAAGTTCTTCACCCGTAATAGTGTTGGCCACTCTAAGCGTTTCTTGACCCATAACGCCCAACAGTTCTTCAAATTTATCAGGCTCCGTGCTTGCGCCAATTCCAATCATGCCCGTATCAGAGAAAGGGGAATAAAAAGAATATATGCTGTACGCCAACCCTCTTTTTTCACGGACTTCCTGAAAAAGTCGCGAACTCATTCCTCCACCAAAAAGCGTATTGAAAATGTAGGCCGTATTACGATTATCGTCTTTAGCGCTCGGACCTTCTACTCCAACGCATAAATGAACTTGCTCCAGATCCTTTTCTTGGATCAGGGCACCGGGCGCGTTTTTGGGTTTTGCAGGCTGTATTCGGGTAGCCCCATTTTTCAGAGATCCCATCCCACCTTTAATTAGGTCCACAATTTCTTCATGGCAAAGATTACCAACTGCGCATACGATAGTTTCGCGAGAGTCATAATGGTCTTCCTTGAATTTAATCAATTTATCTCGATCAAAATGAAGAACATCATCGATTGTTCCTAAAATAGGACGACCAAAAGGATCCCCTTGCCAAAAGCGCATTTGAAACAATTCATTAACATAATCTTCAGGGCTGTCCTCTAGTTGGTGGATTTCCTGACAAATGACTTGTTTTTCCCACTTCATTTCCGATTCTGGGAAACTGGAGTTCAAATACATATCTGTCAAGACATCCGAACCAAGGGGCAAATCATCGCTAAGCACACGGCAAAAGTAAGAGGTAGCTTCCTTGCCTGTAAATGCGTTTAGAGACCCACCAACACATTCAATTTCTTTAGAAATCTGCAGGGCGTCCCTACGAGTTGTTCCTTTGAACATCATGTGCTCAAGAAGGTGACATATTCCATTTTCGTCACTTTCTTCGACTCTGGAACCAGCTTGAACCCAAATACACAAAGAAACGGATTTAAGGTAGGGCAGATTTTCGGTGAGAATTCTAACTCCATTGTCTATTACAGTTTTTTGAAAAATCGAATCCTGTAAGCATATTTTAACTGCTGTATTGTTCACGAGGCTTATCTCTATTTTTAAATTTGTTTTTAGTCTTGTTCTTTGTTGATAGCGTCTCTTCGAGAGAGTTTGATCTTTCCTTGAGGATCTATTCCAATGACTTTAACTGGGACCGTCTCACCTTCCTTGACCACATCAGAAACCTTTCTGACACGTTCATTGGCTAACTGCGAAATATGAACCAATCCATCCGTCCCAGGAAAAATTTCAACGAAAGCGCCAAAATCGGTGATCTTACGAACCGTTCCTTCATAGATTTTTCCAATTTCAGCTTGTTGAGTAAGCCCCTGGATGGCCTTCTTCGCTTCCTCGGCTCCAGTAACATCAACCGAAGCGATCATGACTTTGCCGGTATCATCGACCTCAATTCGTGTGCCGGTTTCCTCCTGTATGGCACGGATAACCTTTCCGCCCGGACCGATGATATCCCGAATCTTATCAGGATTGATAAACATCACGTAAATACGGGGAGCATAAGGAGATATATCCTTGCGCGGGTCAGTTATGACTTTGCTCATTTCATCAAGAATGTGCTCCCGACCCTGTTTTGCCTGAAATAGAGCTTCTGCAAGGACTTCACGAGTTATACCGTCTATTTTTATATCCATCTGAAGAGCGGTTACACCTTGCCGGGTGCCTGTAACTTTGAAATCCATGTCACCATGATGATCTTCATCGCCAATAATGTCAGATAGGATCGCCGTTCGGTTTTCCTCTTTAAACAAACCCATTGCAATTCCTGCAACAGGCTGAGACACCGGCACGCCGGCGTCCATAAGGGACAACGAAGCCCCGCACACCGTAGCCATTGAAGAAGATCCATTTGATTCCAAAATCTCAGAGACTACACGTATTGTGTAAGGGAAATCTTCGTCATTCGGGAGTAGATAAGCTATTGCTCTTTCAGCTAGAGCGCCGTGTCCAATTTCCCTGCGGGAAGGACCTCTCAAGAATTTTACTTCGCCTACGGAAAATGGTGGAAACTTGTAATGAAGCATGAAGGATTTATAGCTGGACCCTTCAAGAGCCTCGACCTTCTGCTCATCTGAAGAAGTCCCAAGCGTAACGACTACAAGGGCCTGAGTTTCTCCACGAGTAAATAACGCGCTCCCATGGGTTCGAGGCAGCACCCCGACTTCGCAGGAGATATCGCGAATATCCTTAAAACCACGTCCACCTATCCTGATGTTTTTCTCTAAGATCATATTTCGGATAAAGTGTCGTTCCATCTCTTCGAAATAGGACATGATTTCTGATCGACGCGCCTGGAGTTCCTCCCCCAACGACTGAAGCGCTTCCGAATATATTTGCTGTAGAGCTCCCCTACGTTCAAGTTTTGCGGAAATGCCCAAAGCTTGAACAATCTTGTGACCCCATTCATTGTGTATTTTATTGAACAGATCGTCGTCATGAAACTTGGGCGTAACATTCCGTTTCGGTTTACCGGAAACTTCCCGGAGCTTCTCCTGAGCCTCTACAATATTCAAAACTTCTTCGTACGCCCTGTAAATAGCATCCACCACTACCTGTTCGGGAACGCGATCAGCGCCTCCCTCAACCATTACTATTCCTTTGCGGGACCCCACGACGATAAGGTTAAGATCTGAATAAGAATCCTCTAATGGGGTAGGATTTATTATGAATGCACCCTCGACTCTACCGATTCGGACCGCGCCTATCGGGCCATTAAAGGGAATATCTGACATGTTTAAAGCAGCTGAAGCGCCGTTTATCGCCATCATGTCCGGTTCATGTTCTCCATCGGATGATAGAACCGTTGCGATAATCTGAGTCTCAGAAACAAAACCACTCGGGAATAGTGGCCTTATAGGCCTATCTATGAACCTTGCGGTGAGTATTTCTTTCTCTGTAGGCCGTCCTTCTCGTTTGAAAAACCCGCCTGGGATTTTACCAGCAGCGTAAGTCATTTCGAGATAATCGACTGTAAGAGGGAAGAAATCTATGCCTTCCCTGCCTTGCTTTTCAGCTACCGTAGTAACTAAAACAACTGTTTCACCGGTCTGGACAAGAACTGATCCTGACGCCTGTTTTGCTAGGCGACCCGTTTCGAAAGTCATTTCCTTTCCTGACACAGTACAAGAAATTCTGTGCGCCATATCGCTTTTTAATCCTCTCTAGAAATTTACTAAATACAGGCGCATGTCCAAAACCGTTTTGTGGGCAAGACACCAGTTATTTTCGTATTCCTAACTCACCAATTACATTTTTGTATCTATCAACATTCTTCGATTTCAAATAATCAAGCAGTCGTCGCCTTTGCCCGACCAATTTTAAAAGGCCCCTCCGTGAATGATGATCTTTCTTGTGGACCTTGAAATGCTCGGTCAGATACCCAATTCTTTCACTCAGCAATGCGATTTGAACCTCGGGAGAACCAGTATCTGAAGAGTGTATTTGAAATTTCTCAATAATCGATTTTTTTTTCTCACTCTCGAACGCCAATTTCTAATCTCCTTTTGCGCAGTTTTAATAGGTTCGCAAAGTTAATCTAAAATAAATATCATACGCAATAATCAATGTAAAGCGTCACAAAACATGCGAAAAATTATCGCCTTTAAAACAAACCCATCACAAATAAAATCTACACGATGAATCATAAAATTACCAATTTGTTCACATAAGCGCTATTGTTCTGTATAGTGAACGAACATCACTTACGTTGTTTGATGTTTTTTCTATATTCAGAAACAGAAATTAGATTTCATGTTTAACTTTATTTAGTAATTTAGCAATGTTATAATTTGCCACAATTGTTCATCCTTTCCTGATTCTGCGTCTATTTGGATGAACTCGTCTCCAGCGTTTGATTTGAGATGAATGATGAGATATCATCTAATTATGATTATAGAAAATGCAGCAAACATGTTGCTCGCCGAGCGTAGAGACTTAACTTTTTCAACATGTCGGTCTTGCTATGAAACTAATCTGTTGTCGTCAGGAGAGGAACTAAAATGAGTCTTTTTGATCAGTTAAGCGAAATCGTAGGGCCAGAGAATGTGACCACCTCTCATATCGATTGTTTGGCTTACTCGAGAGACATGTCCATCCATGCCGGAACTCCTCAAGCTGTTGTTTTTGTATCTAATATTGACCAAACCAGCCAGATTGTAAAACTAGCGCACCGAGAAAACATTCCAGTAGTGGCCAGAGGAACAGGCTCTTCAGTTACGGGGGCGGTGCTCCCCATAAAAGGAGGGGTTGTAATAGATTTCACCAGAATGAACGCTGTTCTTGAAATAAACAAGGCTGACGGATATGCGATTGTTCAACCCGGAGTCATCTGCAACGCGCTTAATGCAAAGTTGGCGCCTAGCCATTTTTTTCCGCCTGATCCAGGGAGCGCGGCCATCGCCACAATTGGGGGCATGATTTCTACAAACGCCAGCGGCGTCCGCGCCGCAAAATATGGCACAACAAAACATTATGTCAAAGCTCTCACTGTCGTTCTGGCTGATGGAAGGGTTATCAAGACGGGTGACCTTGCCCCCAAAACAACAGCAGGTTATGACCTCACGCAGTTGTTCGCAAGTTCGGAAGGAACTCTTGGAATAATCACACAGGCTACGCTTAGGATATTACCAATGCCCGAATATGAGGCTTTCGCCAAGGCGTCCTTCCCTGATGTCGAAACGGCCGGAAAAGCTGTGGAAAAAATTTTCACATTTGGACTTGAACTTGCCACCTGTGAGATTCTTGACAGTGTTTGTTTAGATGTCGCTCGAAACGCTCTAAAAATGGATATTCCGAAGGATGTCAACTGTCAGTTGTTTATGGGACTGGACGGGAACAAAGGAGCTGTCAGGGAACAAATTGAAAAAGTGGACGAAATCTGCCGCTGTGTTGGCGGTATCGAGAACATCTGGTCTGATAATCCCGTTGAAAAGGCCAAGCTATTCGCTGCCAGAGGAGGTTTGGTATCCGCCATGAGCCGCCTTCAACCCGGTTATCGGCTCGTGCCTTTGGTAGAAGACTTTGGCGTTCCGATTAGCCGCATACCTGAAACTATATCCCAAATTCAGAAAACAGGTGCCAAATATGGTTTCCCTATAGCAACCTTTGGACACATTGGAGACGGAAATCTGCATGCGACCTTTATCATGAATCCAACCGAGCCGGAGCACTGGAAAAAAGTAAAAGAGATCGCCCTGGAATTCATTGATATGACTCTCAAATTCGGCGGAACACTGTCGGCGGAACATGGGATTGGTATGGCAAAATCCCCATATATCGGGAAACAGCTCGGCGAATCTATTAACGTTATGAGAGCCATTAAAGCCGCCCTTGACCCAGACAATATTATGAATCCGGGGAAAATGGGCTTTGAGGACTCAATAAAGGACATTTTGGATGAAAACAGTTTTGACCCCTATTTGAAAGTGCCTGGCACTATAAAAAAATTTCCCAAAGGGGTTGACGATGAGATAATAGCCTGTATTCAGTGTGGTTTCTGCAGGGCTGGATGTCCGACGTTCGCAGAATCCACGCTGGAGTCACTTAACGCCAAAGGCAGGGTCACTCTGGCTTTCAATATGCTTACCGGTAAAATTGAACCTTCAGAAGATTTGGCCAAACGACTATATCAGTGTATGCTCTGTTTAAATTGCAAGTCGGTTTGTCCTGCTCAGGTAAAAGTCTCGGACATAATCCGAAGCGCCAGGGAACGCCTGGTTGAATACGGTTTCCTCCCAGACTCATTCAAACCGGCCTTAGCTTCTATGATTGATTCCTTGAATCCATTAATGGCACCAAAGGAAAAACGAGCTGATAGCTATCCTTTGAATTTCAGAAAGGCCGTGCCTGATACCACTGAAGTCCTTCTCCACATGGGTTGCGTTACCAGCTTTCAGGACATAAAAATTATTCCCTCTATAATAGAGATATTGGAAAAAGCTGGGGTGAACTATGGAGCCTTAGGCGAAGAGGAAAGCTGTTGCGGATACCTGGCTTATTTGGTGGGTGACAAACAGACCTTCAGCAAGGCTATGAACTTGTATTCTGAGACTATTTCAAAATTCAGACCAAAAGAATTGTTAACTACCTGCGCAGGTTGTTTAAAAACTTTTAGAGATATTTACCCAATGCACGGGGCGTTAAATGGATACACCGTAACTCATGCCGTAGAAATGATTGAAAGACTTATTGCTGAGAAGAAGTTGAAATTTAAGCAAGAAACTAAACCGATTAAAGTAGTCTATCATGACCCATGTGACATGGGGCGACATATGGACGTATACGAACCACCTAGAAATGTCCTTAAAACCATCCCCGGTGTCGAATTACTGGAATTTCCTCTCAATCGGGCGCTTGCAAAATGTTGTGGTGGTGGTGGTGGTTTAAAAGGCTTTGATAATCAATTGGCCTCGGACATTGGTTATAAGCGGCTACTTTCCGCCATAGAGATCGGGGCCGACGCTATTGTTTCCTGTTGTCCGTCATGCAAAGGCACATTTAACCAAGCTGCGGCTAGAGCCCGTAAAGAAAAGAAGGGTAAGATTAAAGTAATGGACATCACGGAACTGGTGGCTTCAAGCCTTGAGTAGCGAGCTTTAAGGGCCTCTACTCTTTGACAAACTAAAAAATGAGTAACGGTCAAATTTCCGTCATTCAAATCGCATGGATTCCGCGGGGTCCAGTCGGCTCGCCTTGATAGCCGGGAGGACCCCGGAAACTACACCTAAAATTACCCCGAAAAGGACGCCTCCCAATACACTGAGAGCAAATACACCATAGGCTGGCGATGTCTGAAATACCTCTTTAAGAACCTGGACCGAGATAAATCCTAAAAATATGCCTAAAATGGCTCCTGTTAAACTTATGGAAACAGATTCAAAAAGAAATTGAGACAAAATCATTTCTTCTGTTGCGCCTACTGCCTTGCGTAAACCAATTTCCTTGGTTCGCTCTCTTATAGCGGCTAACATGACATTCATAATCCCAATTCCACCCAGAATTATGGTAACCAACAAGGCCGAATATAAAAAGACCTTTACCAATAAAACAGCGTGCTGAATTGTTTTTATACGTTCCGGAAATGATCTAACATCCATTGATTCCGCGTAACCAGGTTGATTCGTGGTTAGGAGTTTGTATAAATTCTTGTGGAGTTGCGCCACAACATCCCAATTTATAGCTCGAACATAAATGTTTTTAATATCATACATGTCCGCAAATCTGGATCTACCAACAGAAATTGGGATTATTATGGTGCTCAAGAAAGAAGGGTCCTCAACTCCCCCGATAACCCCCACTATTCGAAACAAATGGCCGCCAATAAAAATTTTCTTTCCTAGCGGATCTTCGTTCTTTGAAAAAAGAGTCCGAACGACTTCCTTTCCTACCACACAGACGCTACTGAACCATGCCACGTCGTCTGACGTGATTCTACGACCAATAGCTATAGGGATATGAATCGTGTCAAAGAAATTCTCTTCAACGCCGAGTAATCTACCTGACATTTTATTCAGTTTGTAAGTGGATGTAGGATACGCTACAACTACTGGCGAGACTGATTTAACACCAGGAAGTTTCTTTATATCTTCAACATCTTTTGGCAAATACTGCCCGCCGTGCTTTCGTTTGCTTTTGGTATAGTCAAAACTAGCCTTTACTATTGTAGCGCTACCCAGCAATTCGAGGTTTTGACCCAAATTTTGTTCCACTGAATCGCCCATAGTTAGAACGACTATTATTCCTGCGATTCCGACTGAAATTCCTATAATTACGCCTTTGTAGCGTCTTCTGTTTCTATAGATTTGTTTTAGAGATACAGCGGTTAAATCTGCCAGAAACATAATTTACTTTTCCTGATGACTCTTCAGACTCGCAATTGTCGATATATCTTTAAGCTATACGTTTGAATATTTTTTCCTCAGTTCACATAGAGTATTCAACGCATCGATGGGGCTCAGTCTATTGATATCTATCATGTTGATCTCTCGAAGCAATTCTTCGGCTGGCGAGGTGAATAGCTCTATTTGAGCTAATTGGGAACTGTCCTTGGCTCGAGATGCTCTGCTTCGCGAAATCTTGGGTCGGCCCTTGGGGTCTATTTCTTCCTTTTCAAGGTTGTTGAGTATTTCAGAAGCCCTTGAAATAACCGATTCAGGAACACCGGCGAGGCTTGCTACATGCAAACCGTAAGACCGACTGGCACCTCCTTGGGTTATTTTTCTAAGGAATACTATCTTGTTCTTCCATTCCCTAACCTCAAAATTGTAATTCTTCACTCTCTCTTTAACTAGAGCCACATCTACAAGTTCATGGTAATGCGTGGCAAACAACGTTCGCGGACCGCCCCTTCCGGGCATATCATGCAAGAATTCCGTTACGGCCCAAGCAAGAGCCAACCCATCAAAAGTACCTGGTACCGCGTCCGACCTCATCCAACAGAGCTAAGGATCGGTGAGTAGCGCTATTTAGTATTTCCGCTGTTTCAGTCATTTCAACCATAAAAGTGGATTGCCCGAATGAAAGATAGTCGGAAGCTCCAATTCGAGTAAATATACGGTCCACTATTCCTATTGTAGCTTTCTTGGCTGGCACAAATCCGCCAATCTGAGCCATAAGGATTATAAGGGCTGTTTGCCGCATGTAGGTAGACTTACCGGCCATATTGGGGCCGGTTATGACAAGTATTTGATTGTCGGTTTTGTCGAGTACAGTATCATTAGGAACATAGGTCTCATTGGAAACAAAGGATTCAACAACAGGATGTCGCCCTTCCACTATTCTAATGAGATCACTTTTGGTTACCTCCGGTTGAACGTAGTTATTGGTCACCGCCAGTTCCGCAAGTGAGCTTATCACGTCGGTGATAGCGATTCCTTCCGCTGTTTTCTGAATCCTCCCAATTACTTCAAGCAGTTTGTCCCTGAGATTAAAGAAAATTTCTTCTTCTAACTCCAAAGATCTGTTTTGAGCGTTTAGTACTTTTGACTCATATTCCTTAAGCTCCTCGGTAATGTAGCGCTCGCACCCCACCAGTGTTTGCTTGCGGACATAGTGTGACGGAACCCTATTCTGGTAGCTCCTAGTAACTTCTATAAAATACCCAAAGACTCTATTATATCCTATTCTTAGGTTCGAGATGCCCGTGGCTTCTTTTTCCCTCTTTTCGATCCCTGCTATCCAGGTTTTTCCGGATTTCCCAATTTCTCGCAGTTCGTCGAGTTCAGAATTGTATCCGGGTCGGATCACCCCCCCATCCGTAATACTTGCCGGTGGATTGTCCACAATTACCGATTCCACCGCATGCGCTACATAGGACAGATCGTCCATATCCGACAAGTGCACGCCAAACCGATTTCCCAAAGTCCGTAAGTGTTCTATTATCTTAGGTGTTTTTTCGGATGATACTCGCAGCTGTACAAGATCTCTTGGAGTTACGGTTTTTAATGATATTCTTCCGGCAAGTCGTTCTAAATCTCCAAAATTGGTAAGAATGTTGCGGATCTCTCTTCTAACGTCGAAATTTTCTACAAAGCTTTTTGTCAGATTCGACCTTTTTCGAATTTCGTCTACGTCCAACAAAGGATAAGAAATCCATTTTCTTAGTAAACGAGCCCCCATGGGCGTTTTAGTTCTATCCAGGACACTTATCAAAGCACCATAAGGCAAACCATCTCGAAGGTTCCGAAAGATCTCAAGATTTCTCAAAGTTGACTGATCAAGGACCATAAAAGAATCAAGACTATATACTCTTGGGGCTTTAATATGATGCGGTTTTTCAGACCTCGCCCGACTAACATATTGTATGAGGGCGCCTGCAGCGGAAACCAGGGTTTGTCGATCTTCAAGACCAAAACCGGAAAGACTTTGGACTCCAAAATGCTCTTTTAACGATTCGCTGCAATTTGGGGGATCGAATGACCATGTGTCCAATTCATGTAAGTATAAATCGTCGGACAATACAACGTTGAGAGGATCGCCAGTGTTGAGTTTCTTCTGGATTAGGATTTCCTTGGGATTGACGCGTCTTAATTCCTGACTTGCTGATGTGGCCCTAGTTGTAGACGTGACGATAAACTCACCCGTGCTTAAATCCAACGTAGCGATGCCTATCTCGTCCCTAATTTGAGACAGCGCGCAAATAAAATGATTTTCTTTTGAGTTTAAAACTTCAGAATCGTCAACTAGTCCGGGGGTCACTATTCTGGTAACTTCCCGTTTTACGAGTCCCTTTGCAACCTTGGGATTCTCAATTTGATCACAAATAGCAACGCGTTCCCCTGCGGCTAGTAATTTCGTAATGTACGATGATGACGAATGGTGCGGAAAACCGCACATTGGGATACTGTTTGCCTTGTTCCTATCCCTACTCGTCAATGTGATGTTCAAAATTTGTGATGCCCTGACCGCATCTTCGAGGAACAGTTCATAAAAATCCCCCATTCGAAAAAGGAGCAATGCGTCAGGATGAAGCTTTTTTTGCGTCATATACTGCCGCATCATTGGGGTAATATTTTCCAGATTCTCTGAGGAATTGGCTAACTGATCCGGATTCAAACGATTAAACCTTAATCTGCAAACTTGTTTAAAAAATGATACTGAAAAAGACATTTAATCATCGCTATCAAGTTTAAATCATATATCCATATTTATCGAAATTCTTTCTCCATTTCGTGGCTATTAGGACCTTGGTTTCTTTATCAAGGTAGAAGATATTTTTCTTGTATGTTTTCAAACTGTTAAGATATTCAACGGCTCTTAGATTAAGATTGTCGAAGTTTTCCAAGCCAAGGGCCGAATAAATTTTCTTTAGCTCCTCCAAGGGATTCTTCTCAAGATCTTCAAATTTGAGTTCATGCAGAGAACCCGCAGGAACAAGTTCCCTATCACGCTCAAAAAGCTCAAACATCTCAACGTACCAATCGAGAATTTGTTCCTTGACTAATTCCGCCGAAGGTTCCTGCAATCTGGCCTTAGCAAAAGATTTGTCCCAAAGGTTACGGGTTGATAGATAAACTCGATAAGGATCCCGAATAATATGAACAAATTGGGCTCCCGGGAAAATTTCCAGAAGGTGTTTCACTCTTGCGGTATGTGGAGGTGATTTCAATAGGGGCCTCCCTCCCTCGGAAAGCTCGAGTTTCTTCAGGAAAAACATGAAGGCGTCTTTCCATGCCTGTCTCCAAAATGGTGGTATTTTGTCCAAATCTAAATTTGTATGCCACCTGTGGCCAGTTACAGGAAAAATAACTTTAAGATAGGGAGACACCAAGGATAAAGCAGCTAAAGCGAACTCCTCCTCATGAGGCGCGTTGGACGACAACGAAACGTTGTCCATAGGACGTTTGTCCGGCGCCAGAAACTTCAGCGCTACCGAACCTACCTGAGAATATATAAAATGGTTTGGAAACAGGCACTGATAGACATTTGGACTGGAAAATTCCTGATCAAGGCTGAGCAAGTTGTGCAAGTGCGTTGTGCCGCTTCTCCAATGACCTAATATGAACAATGGCTGTTGTTTAAGTTCGATTGCGTTGATTTCTTGACCATCGAAGAAACGCTCACAAAAACCCAGAATTGAGTTAAAAACTCCTATTCCAATTAGGTATGCCAACCTCCCCAGGTAACGAGTATCAACACTGAAATCGTTCCCAGCCAAGACCCTCATCAGGGAACTGAGCGGCATCCCCTGGACAATTTGAAGGCTAATACCCTGATTCCAAAACCTCTTCATCAAATAAAGCTCCTGATTAAAGAATATCCCCCAATCACCAACCTGTGGAATCACCATATGTCATTATTTCAATACGTGACCATAAAATCCTTCTCAGACAAGCTCTTCGTTAAAAGTAACTTGCAATGATGTTGTAATAATGCCACAAAACACCTAATTATCCTTATGGCTGTAGAATGAGCACAAATAGCACTGATCGAGATGTTTTTAAACGTCTATTAACAATATCGCTTATTGGACGGAGGCCCAATGAAATTCAAAGGAAAAATCTGGAAATTTGGGGATGACGTAAATACCGATGAAATAATTCCGGCCAGGTACCTGAATATTACTGATCCATTAAGGCTTGCAGAGCACGTTATGGAAGATGCTGAGCCAAGTTTTGCTTCAAAAGTTGGCCCTGGTGATATAATCCTTGCAGGGAAAAACTTTGGCTGCGGTTCCTCACGAGAACATGCCCCGGTGGCTATAAAAGCGGCCAGAATTTCATGTGTTATCGCATCCAGCTTTGCGCGTATCTTTTTTAGAAATGCTTTTAATATGGGGTTGTTGATATTTGAAAGCCCTGAAGCGGTCAACGGTATAAAAGATGGTGAAGTTGTGGAGGTTGACGCTGATGAAGGAATAATCAGAAACCTTTCAACCGGGGTTGAGTTCAATGTGGCTTCAATTCCACCGTTTATGAAACAACTAGTTGAAAATGGAGGGCTTATTGCCCATCTGAAGAAAACAAGTTCCTGCCAGGCGGCTCGATCTATTGATTCAAGAACCACTGTAACCAGTTAGTCTGATATTGTATAAATAGAATAGAGTGTTATTCGGATCTTGAAACGATTTAGGATTATAAAAATAAATTTTTGTAATCCACTTTTTGCAATAGTTTGGGAGGATTATTCAAGTGCGAGTCCTAATGGTTACACCAGAGGTTACTCCTTTCGCTCAAACCGGCGGTCTTGGTGAGGTTTTGTCAGCATTGCCGGCTGAATTGGCGTCCTTGGGAGTTGAAGTGGACGTGCTAATGCCAAAATACAGAGGCATAAACCCTGAAAATTTTCAGATGAGCAAGTTGAACGTTACTATTGAAGTAACATTAAACGCCAAAAATGTTCAGGCTAGCCTTTGGAGACACGTCGGGAAAAACGGCGAGCGTTATTTCTTTCTGGAATGCGACGAATATTATGACAGGGATTATCTCTACGGAACCCCCGATGGTGATTACGAAGATAATGCCGAGAGATTTGTTTTCTTGACTAGGGCAGCACTTGAATTAGCCCTGCATGTAGGGAAGAAATACGATGTATTCCACTCTCATGATTGGCAAGCAGCGTTAACCGCAGTATATCTTAGAACCTTATATGCAGGAGAGCCATTGTTTAGGGAAAGCTCCGCAATAATGACCATTCACAATTTAGGTTATCAGGGAATATTCTGGCATCTCGACATGCCTCTAGTAGGGGTCGGTTGGGAATTCTTCACCCCAAAGCATATGGAATTCCATGGTAAGTTAAATTTTCTTAAAAGCGGCATTGTCTTTGCCGATCATATTAATACCGTTTCTCCAGGATATCGAAATGAAATTCTTACTCCTGAATTTGGTTTTGGTCTGGAAGGAATTCTTCTCGAAAAAGGGAACCGCTTGGTGGGAATCCTTAACGGAGTAGATTATTCCGTGTGGGACCCAAAAAACGATCCATACCTTGCCTCAGCTTATTCAAATAAAGATTTGAATGGAAAAACTCTCTGTAAAGCCGAGTTACAGCGGCTGGCAGGTTTGCCGTTGAACCCCAAACTGCCCTTAATTGGAATGGTGAGCCGTCTAACAAGTCAAAAAGGTGTCGACATTGTCGCGGAAGCTTTCGATACTTTCATGAGGAATGACTGTCAGTTAGTAATTTTAGGCACTGGGGAAGCCCGATATCAGAGTGTCTTTACGGAGTTGGAGAACAAATTTTCCAATTATATAGGAACTTTTTTAAGATATGATTACGCGTTGGCTCACAAAATTTTTGCTGGAGCGGATATTTTGCTTGTTCCTTCTAGATATGAGCCATGCGGACTAAATCAACTCTACGCCCTAAAATATGGGGCCGTGCCCATAGTTACGGCTACGGGCGGACTTACGGACACAGTGGATGAATTTGATATCCATTTTGACGCGGGAACAGGTTTCAAGTTTTCGCCGCCGAATCCTCTGGAACTGGAAAGAGCAGTTATTAAAGCCATCAGTATTTATCGGAATCAACCAGATGTATGGAAGAAATTAATGACAAGAGGCATGAAAAAAGACTTTTCTTGGAATAGGTCCGCCAAAGAATATCTCACCCTATATGAGAGGTCTGTTTTGGATAGACACGTTTATCTGGAATCTCTGGGGAATGTTTAGTCGGTGTTCTCTTTTCTAAAAGTGCCGTTTCCCGCTTTCATCAACCTTAGAGCCGCTTCGCCAGGTTTGTAAATCGTCGTTCCATATTTTTTCCTTCTAATGCTAATTTTAGAGCTTTTGGGCTTGAAACCAAAACCACGAGGTTCTTGCCTCTTGTAAGCGCAGTGTAGAGAAGATTTCTTTTTAACAAAATGCAGTGTTGGGTGGCTAGAGGAATTACTACCGCTTTATCTTCACTGCCTTGAGATTTATGAATTGTGACGGCATAAGCAAGATTCATCTCGTCAAGCTCACAAACATGGTAAGTGATCCGTCTGCCGTCAAAATCCACGGTAACTTCGTTCCACTCAGGTTCAAATGAGACAATATTCCCAATGTCTCCATTGAAAATCTCTTTCTCATAGTTGTTTCGAGCCTGTATCACCCTGTCACCGACTCTAAACTTGTCCCCTCGAATTTGTACACCAGCGGGATTTAAGATGTCTCTTAATTCGGTGTTTAGGTTTTCCGCCCCTATCAAGCCCCTATTCATGGGAGTTAGGACCTGAATATCCTCTGCTGGATCGAAATCAAAACGTTTGGAAATTCTAATTGAGACTAATTCCTTGACTATTTCTAGTTGTTGCTCTGGATCGTCTTTTTCTATGAGGAAAAAATCGGGCAATTTTGAATCTAGAAATTCATTTTCAGGTGGCTGCCCTTGATTTATCCTGTGAGCGTTTTTTATGATCAGACTTTCCTGAGCTTTCCTGAATATTGTGTCCAACCAAATTACACGCGCTACCCCCGATTGTATAATATCGCCAAGAACATTTCCTGGTCCTACGGAGGGTAGTTGGTCCGCGTCACCTACCAGTATCAAGGACGAATATTGGGGAATAGCTCCTGCCAGGAGATTCATCAACTTAAGATCAATTCATTGAGGCTTCATCCACTACGACAAAATCGACATCTAAAGGGCGTTGTGGGCCGCGTTGGAACCCTCCCTGCCCAGGAACATATTCCTAGAGACGATGAATTGTTTTAGCCTCTTTGCCCGTAGTCTCGACCAGTCTTTTGGCTGCTCGGCCTGTAGGAGCCGCCAACACACACCTAATTTTTTCTGCGTCGAGAATTTGCGTCAATGCCCTTAGGAGAGTAGTCTTTCCGGTTCCAGGTCCTCCAGTTATAATTAAACACTTGTTCTCAAAAGATTCTGAAATCGCAATTTTCTGCGCATCTGATAGTGAAATCCTTAGCCTTGATTCGACCCATTCAATGGCTAGTTCCACTTTCACCTTGCAGGAGGTTTTGGCCCCAGATATCAGATCTTTTAAATTGCCAGCCAATGATCGTTCAGCGCTAGCCATGTAATATTCATATGCAAAATCTCCTTTAATGACCACTCTATTGGATTGTTCAAGGCGGTCGAGGGCGGCTTCCAATCTTGTTTTTGCGATACCAAGGAGGCTTTTGGACCGATCTATGAGTAAATTTTTAGAATAACAGACATGGCCTTCGCTCTGAATTTCGCCCAAGATGTGCAGGATTCCCGCTTCAGCGCGTAGCGGAGACAGCAAATCTATCCCAAGGCTACCAGCCACTCTGTCAGCTGCATTAAACCCGATTCCCTTAATTTCAGTCGCCAGTCGATACAGATTTTTTTTGCACGAATTCTATTGACGCTTTACCAAATTTCTTGAAAATCCTATGTGTATACGAAGGAGAAATCGAATGAATCTGCAAAAACAACATTATGTCTCGAATTCCCTTCTGTTCGTTAAACGCCTGAGAAATTTTATCAGCTCTCACTCGTCCATTTCAGGAACTTCCTTGAGTTTTTCCGGCGTTTTTTCAATTACTTCCAGGGTATTGTTACCGAACATTGCAGTAATACGACGCGCCATTTCCGCCCCAATTTTCTTGATAAGATTTGAAGATAGGTATTTCTCAATACCTTTTAGCGTAGAAGGCGCCTTGATCTCGGCATTTACAAATCCGAACAGTTCTCCAAACCTTTTATCAACCTCCCAAAAACCATCAAGAATCAATATCTCTCCAGCGTGAGGTGAAGGAAGATACCCCACGATTGCAACGGGAGACAAACGTCCGGTTACTATTAGATTCGCCACAATAAAATCATTTGCGTTATTGTAAAAAACGAGTTTCTCCAACACCCCCTCTATTTTTATTGGCCTTTCAGGCGCAATATTGTCCTGTTTGGCGATCATCCGCTTTTCCGACTGAATTAAAATTGAATTATGGAATATTAGAAATCTGACGGCGATTCAACCACTGGATGATAAAAAAATGGGGACTAATGTCCCCAAAAGGAATGGAAGGAATTTGTGGATTTTCTGCGTTATTTTTTCATCATCAGCTTTTAAGATTCTATAAGTCCAAAGATCCTCTAAAGCTCCCTATAACAAATATGGCTTAGTACAATCCGAGGCCAGCGACACCGGAAAAACTTCCGAGGATACTTGAACATAATTCAAGACAGGGTAGACCACCGCCAAGCAGACCAGTGGAACCGTAAGCCGCAGGACCATATCCGGCAGGGCCACACGGCGCTGGTGCACATGGAGCTACAGGTCCTCTCGGTGCCATATAAGGTCGCGGACCATAGGGGCTGGGGGCTATTTGCGCAGGAGGAGGGCCCATGGGGGAACCGCCCAGCAGGCTGCCAACAACCAGAAAAGGCAAAGCCACTACACCGCCACACAGTCCTGGAAACGGCGCATCACCCCAAAAAGCGCACGGGTTACCCATTGCCGGACCACATGGGGCTGGGGCGCATGGAGCTGGCGCACATTGCGGAGGCGCTACTACACCGCCAGCCATCACCACACAAGCCATAGCGAGAATAACAAAACAGGTTAAGACTCCAAAAACTCTTCTGACCATTATACCCTCCTTCTTTCGGATAGGTCTGCACACATCATAGGTGTGTAAGCTTATAAATTGCTTTAACGGATTATCCCCCGTCTCTATCCTGGTGCGCTGAGCTATCATGTAGAATTTAACCTGTCAAGTAAAATATTTGGTTGCGTAATGTTATATTTATTATAAAGAAGTTTATTCTATTTCATATAAGTAATACTTTGGTTTAATTATGGTTATCTTGTAAAATGGTCGTATTTTAGGACATAGTCAATCTTATAATATATATTGATAAGGTATTTGATTTAATCATTAATTTAATAGTTAGCCCAATAATTTATCCTGGCTGGACTTTTAGAGAAGCGCTTGACCTTACATGTTTATTGGTTATAACTGGATTTACGGTTGGATTTAACTCAGAATCCTGGGTCTTTTTGAGCCTTAAATTAATGGTTGCATGGATTCAAATGTTTCTACTCAAGTATCGATTTGCACATTTAGCGGAATAGGTAATGTTTGGAAGTAATCATATGCGGACTTTCAAGATGTTGTACCCCTTGGTTTTTTGCATATATTTGCTTGAAGTTTGTAATTGTTTTGCAGTTGGAATTACACCCGAGCAGATTTATCAACAGAACATTGACTGGGGAGCTATATTAGGAACGTGGGAAAAACTACCCGAAATAAATCCGCTGGCGGAAAAATTTCCCGGAAGATCTGAAAATGGGTTTCGAACTTTAATAACCTTGAGGAAAGATGGAACTTGTCGAGTCTTCAACGCCGCGAACCCTTCCGGTGTCGACGGGGTATGGATTTCTGAAAATCATAACATTTTGATCACCTTGCCTGGGACGGGCCATGTTGAATTTTTTGTTTATGGGATTAAAAACGATTTTATGGTCACCCGATCACCCCTCAAAAATGGCGTGGACCAATTATGGTCCAGAGTGAAATAATTCCAGTCCGCCAGTAGAACATAATCATAATGACTTTTTCATTTGCTATTATAATAAGTTATAACATCAAACACCAACATAACATGAAGTATTATTCGTCTTTCCCAAATTGGAGTTTTATAACCCATTGAAAATAGGAATTTTTAGTTAATTTTCAGTGATATCGTCTCGCAAAACTTCGTTGACAATCTTTGATCGTTTCGATATACTTACCTCATCGCCGTGGCCTTAAAACGATAGATAAAATAGTTTAACGTTTGCAATGGGTTAAAAATAGTTCTTAAAGGCTAACTTAATAAGAACCTTAGGTATGGAAATCACGTGATCTCTTTTGCCACGAGGACCGCTGATAGCAGTTGTGTCAAGATATTCATGGGTCTGATTTTATTTAAAGTTAGGCCGGTAAATGTTTTGCGCTGTATTTTCTTGCTTTCTGTTCTGTGTGGTTCGTTTGTTCTGCCAGTTTCTGGCGCGAACGCAGAAGTCCTCATAAAGCCGGAATCCTATGGTTATTTTGATTTCCCGACCTGTGTGCGTTATGCTTTGGTCCATTCGGACACTCTCACGAAAAACAGAATAGACATTCAGTTAGCTTCCGTCGATCTTAAAGACGTTCATTCCGAAATCCTTCCGACACTTCAGGTTTCTACGACATATTATTTGGTTCAAACCACCAATATATACAATCCACAAGCTACCCCGTGGAGTGTACAATTCCAGATGGTAAACTGGAATCCATATCTAGCTCTATTGAAAATAAAATCTAAGTCGATTATGGTCGATATTGCAAAGACATCTCACTTCGATAAGATATCGGACACTACCGCGAATATCGCTAAAATCTTCTACGGAATTCACACACTAGAAAAATCGATTCGAGGATCCAAGCAAATTTTGGCTCTGACTCAGGATAAATTGACTTTTGGTAGGAGCAAAAATGATCAGGGGAAAATTGATCCTCTCGATTTACAGGGCCTTCAGAATGATTTTCGCTCACAGCAAATTAAGGTTAAATCTCTAGAAAATGAGCTTCAAGAAAAGATAAGTCAATTGAAGGCTATGATTGGATATCATCCTGATTATCATCTACCGCTTGATACTCGGGATGCTGTTAATCAAATCTTGAACGGATTTAAACCGAACTGGATTACTTTTACGGATGTACAGGGAGGAAACCTCCAACTGAAGATCTCCGCCAAAAAGGAACAAATGCAATCAAATGCGGTTACTGGAGCGTATGTCGCTCTCGTGCCTCAACCTCAGTTGATTTTTAATCAAGCCGCTAATGTGCCCAATGCGGCATCAGGACTGAACCTTGGCATAGGCCTCAATTATATGCTTTGGGATGGATTCAAGAGGGCACGTGACATAAAAAGACAGAAATTGTTGGCTCAGAAATATAACCTCGATCGTGAAGAACTTTCTCAACAACTTTATCTCAGATTCAAGAAACTTAGAAGTGGGATGGGTCTATCTAGTGAAAAAGAAAGCCTTTCTCGCGAACAGGCAAAATTGGCGGACCTTGCAGAGGAAAAGGCATTGAGTAACTATAAATCAGGGCTCATCGACTATAGTCAGTACGTGGACCAAAGGATCAAAAAAACCCAGGCTCATCTCGACGCTTCGAGTAGCCTGCAACAGCGTGTCAACGATCTCATTGATTTGGCTACGATCTCAGGAGGTTTGAACAAATACAATGCCGCAATTCGATATTGATAGGCCTAGGCGTCGCTTAAGGAGCCTGGGCGTTATGTTAGCGAGTTTTGTGGCTTTGGTTTCTGTGGCGCTTTTGCTCGTGACTCATGAACCGAAGAAGGCTGAATCTAGTCCTCCTCCAGTAAAGGCCGCTATAGTTCCTCAAATCGCCGATGCGAAATCAGAAGCTGAAATTACTTTTAGAGGCAAGAGCTTTTCTGTTTTTCAAAGAAAACTTTTAATGCCGTACGGGGGAGAAATTCTTTCTATTAAAGTTAAAGAGGGGCAACCAGTCAATGAAAATGACACGCTTGTAAAATACAGACTTAATCGCCAGTCAATGATTAAAGTTACGAGTATATTGTATCCTTCGAGGGTTTTGGACTTGAAAAAAGCTGTCTACGATCAGAAAGTTACAAGAGATAAACTTAGGAACGTTTCCCTAAAACTTCGTCAGATGGAACTCGAAAAAGCATCGCAGGATTTTGATGACATTCGTAACTTGCAGGCTAAAAACCTGGCTGAGCAGGAAGCTGTAAAGAATGCTGAACGAAAATTGGAAACTGCGCAAAAGCAACTGTTAGAAGTTAAAGAGTCCCTTAAACAAGCGGAGGAGGGTCTTTCAAGGACCCGGGAAGACCTCAAATTTTTTGAAGACAAACAGAAACGTGACCTGGACTTGTTGGAATATCAAACAAGAAGATCTTATCAGGATTCGGATATTCCCAACGACATTGCTTTTTTGAAAGCGCCAATTTCTGGTCAGGTGTTGTGGATATCTCCGGAACTTCGAGTTAACGCTGAACAGGCCGATGGATTTCCTGCAGTTACTATTGCTCCTACTAACCCCATGGTGGTTCGTTGCAAGGTCCACGAACTCGATTTGGTAAAACTCAAAATGGGTGACAGAGGAACCGTTATTTTTGACGCTATCCCTGACAAGAAATTTGCTTGCAAGATCAGTCGAATTCCATGGATCAGTCGTAATCCTGCGCTTGAAGTACCGGCAGACTATGAGATTGAGTGTCTGCTAGAAAATGGAGATGGAAAAATAAAAGACGGCCTGACTTGTAATGTGAGAATTACGGTCGCCCAATGACAGAGTTTTACGCACTGGGAGACTTTATTAAAATGAGGTGCTAAGCTTTATCTATTCTGAAGTTATAATATGGTTTGTCTCATACACTTCTTTTTGGTTCTACAACCTGTCCATTATTTTTTCACTTGTATCAGCCTATCTTTTGCTGTCGGTTGGGATCGGACGACTAAAGATGCGTTCTTCCAACAATTTTCAGCAGAATAAAAATGCCCCTGTTCCTTTAATTCAAATTCTCGCTCCTCTCAAGGGAATTTCCGATAAATCTCGAGAAATTCTGGAAACCCTTTTAGTTCAGGATTATTCCAATTATCGAGTTATGTTCATTTTAGAGAATGATTCAGATCCTGCTTTCGAATTAGTAAACGAATTCTGTTCCAGTTATAATCATGTCAGATTTTTTCTTAGCGGAACGGCGACTCAATCCGGCCAGAAGAATTTTGGTCTTGCAAAAGCGGTTTCTACGCTGGGACCTGAAGTTGAAATACTGGTGTTCTGCGATAGCACAAATGTCGCCGCTCGTGATTGGCTTGGAAAAATTACCCGCCCTGTGAGATCGGGAGATTTCGAGGTATGCACTACTTTTCGTTCATTTTTGCCAGAGACTTTAAACGTGCCTGGAATTTGCCAGGCTCTCTACGCGTCGACAGTGTTCGCTCTCCTTGCTGTTACTCCCAAACCATGGGGAGGAGCCACTGTAATTCGGAAAAGTACTTTCGACCGTTTAAAGGTGTCTGACGTCTGGCTGCATACAGTTGTGGATGATTTGACACTCGGAAATATTTTGAATAAAGCAAATGTCAAGATTTTTGTATCCCCGGAAAACTTCCTTTTATCTCCTATTAGAAAACAAAGCTTAAAAGGTCTTTTGGCTTTTCTGGATCGACAAATACTGTTCCCTAAATTTACCAATCCGGGACTCTGGCTCTTTACTGTTGTATGGCATATTTCTTTATGCGCATCTTTATTACTGTCCTCAGTAGGTTTGTTTTTATATTTTATCGGAATTCTAGGTTCAGAATATGCTTTGATTGGAGCATTATTCTGGATCGGGGTCTTGATTCTTGTGGCTGCTTTACGGAGCGTCAACCAAGCCAAGATCCCTATTGGCAAATGGATGATCACTTTTCCTGTTTTAGTATTCCTTGCAACGTATGTTTGTGTGAGATCAATTTTTCTTGACCACATTGATTGGCACGGGAAAAGATACTTTTGTGGTAAGGGTGGATTTGTAAGTAAAATTCAAGACCTCAAGACAGAAGCTAGTTGAAAAGAAAGGTTCGATTCTCAGTACAAGATGGTCGATGCTATTATATTGGCGGCTGGGTTGTCCAAAAGGATGGGACAAGACAAGATGGGTCTTAAAATATCGGGCCAGACAGTTTTGTCCAGAGCAGTAACCGAAGCTGTAAAATCCGTCGTCAATAAAATTGTCGTCGTCACACGTTATTCCAAAGACTTTGATGAATCCATAGAATATCTTGATGACATACCCTCGAGGTTAGTCCGCGTTGTCAACAACAATTCTGAATTTGGAATGTCCTATTCTATCAAGCTTGGCTTAGCTCGGATTAGTGCTGTAACTGATGCGGTAATGATTATTCTTGCAGATCAAGTTTGTCTAGATTTCTCGGTGATCAACACCCTGGTATCAGCAAGTCTACAGAATCCCGGCAAAATAATTGCTCCCACCATCAAAGGGCGACGAACAAATCCTGTAATTTTTCCATCCAACCTTTTTGTTGAACTCAGGCAAATCACCGGAGACAGAGGTGGTAGAGAAATCGTTGCTTTGAATTCAGGAATGTTAAAGACGGTTGAATTTGGACAAACCTACGACGACTGTGATTTAGATACAATGGATGATTATTTCAGACTTATTTCTACACTAGAATCGCAACTGATTAAAGCATAATGAGAATCCGTATAGCCAAGACTGCTGGTTTCTGTATGGGTGTTCGAAGGGCCGTTGACTTGGCGCTCGATTTGAGTCGTCAAAACCCTCCATTACCAATAGTAACCTACGGGCCGTTGATTCATAATCCCCAAACCCTTAACCTATTGGAAAGCAAGGGTATTAAACAACAAAATTCATTAGAGGCGATAAAAGTTGGCACCGTAGTAATTAGGGCGCATGGGATCTCGCCCCAGGAGAGGCGACGGTTAGAGGAAAAAAAACTGACTATTGTTGACGCCACTTGTCCTAGGGTCACTAGGGTGCAGGTATTGATCGACAAACACTCGCGGAAAGGTGATTTTTGCATTATTGTGGGGGATGAAAATCACCCTGAGGTCCGTGCTCTGATCGGGTTTGCAACTAACGGAGCTTTGGCGATTTCTGGGCCTGAGATGATTGAGAAGTTCGCAAATATTCCGTTACGTAGGGACTTGTGCGTCGTTGCGCAAACAACTCAGGAACCCGAGAAGTTTGAGCGAATCGTCAAGCTCCTCAAAGATCAAGGATTCAATCTTAATGTTTATAACACGATTTGTGATTCCACAAGAAAGCGACAGACGGAAGTAAAAGAACTTGCGCAAAGCGTTGACATGGTAGTTGTTGTTGGCGGAAAGGGGTCTGGAAATACAAGGAGACTTACCGATGCCGCTAGTGAAAATTGCCTCCGGGCCTTGCATGTTGAGACGGCCGAAGAGATATCCCAAACCGATCTGGCTGGGATAAACCGGTTAGGGGTAACGGCTGGAGCGAGCACACCAAATTGGCAAATCCGGTCGGTAATAGAAAAAATCAAGCAAATTGATCTTTCCCAAAGACCTGGTATATGGCCCAAGCTGAGACATATTCTGGACATTACAATAATGACTTATGTTTGGGCCGCTCTTGGTGGGGCTGGGCTCACAATGGTTTGCGGCACTTTACAGGGAAACCCTGTCAGATTTGAGCCTGCCATAGTCACAGGACTTTTCGTATTCTCAATGCATCTCTTAAACCGAATCCATGAACGATCCGGGGCATTAAGATTCAACACTCCTGAAATCGCCCAATTTTATACCAAATACGAGGCGCTTTTGTTCGTTCTTGGGGGCGTCTCTGCGATTATGGCTATAACACTTTCATATTCCATGGGCCTAGGTTCCATGCTGATGCTTATTGGAATGATGACTACAGGTATGTTATATCCAGCGTCTCTGTTTAGATGGCTAAAAATCCCGGGAACAAAATGGAAAGCATTGAAAGACATTCCTGGTTCAAAAACACCGTTGGTGGCTTTGGGTTGGGCCATGGCGGCCGCGATTCTTCCTGCTTTTTCTGTTCATACAAACTTCGCTCTGTCGCCTCTTTCCATTTCATTCATCGTGGCCACCTTATTAGTGTTTTGGCGAACGGCCCTTTCGGACCTGATCGACATTCAGGGAGACAGAATAGGTGGGCGTGAAACGATACCGATTATTTTTGGAGGGCGTGTCACAGAAAAACTTTTGAACGGCTTACTTATTTTTTTGTCACTATTCCTAATCGTTTCTAGCATGAAGAATTATTCAACTAATTTTGGCTATATATTGCTTCTGAATCTATTGACATTTAAATTCCTGTTCGATTTCTACAGGAGAGGCTACTTAGTGGATCGACTCCTATTTGAGGGTTTAATCGATGGAAATTTCATTTTAGCGGGATTTTTCAGTTCAATTTTTTATCTGGTTTTTTAGAATAGAGATTTTTGTCTTGACACAACTATTCAATTACGATAAAAAAATTGTTTTTATAGAGGAACCGTTTGCTGGCGTAGCTCAACCGGTAGAGCAGCTGATTTGTAATCAGCAGGTTGCGGGTTCGAGTCCCATCGCCAGCTCCAGTCGTGGAGGGGTTCCCGAGTGGCTAAAGGGGGCAGACTGTAAATCTGTTGGCGACGCCTTCGGAGGTTCGAATCCTCCCCCCTCCACCACCCAGTTTTACGGTCCTTGTTGTTGGCGCGGCGGGAATAGCTCAGTTGGTAGAGCGTCAGCCTTCCAAGCTGAACGTCGCGGGTTCGAGTCCCGTTTCCCGCTCCAGTATTTTTAACGTGACCGATCCTTTTGGTTGTGGCGCCTTTTAGTTTCAGACGCGATTAGGGGAGTCTTCTTAAACCTATGATCTTCGAGTCGGCCCACGTAGCTCAGTAGGTAGAGCACTTCCTTGGTAAGGAAGAGGTTCACCGGTTCGATCCCGGTCGTGGGCTCCACAAAGATCCCGATTTCTTACTTAGCAAGGAATACTGCTGAGACTCCGGTCCGATAATAAAGAAATATGAACCAAAACTTTCCAGCTATTTTTCTGCCGATTATTCAAGGAGGAGCCCATGGGCAAGGCGAAGTTTGAGCGTACGAAGCCACACGTGAACGTAGGGACGATAGGTCACATCGATCACGGGAAGACGACGTTGACAGCGGCGATTACGCGGACGTTGGCAAAGAAGGGATTGGCATCGTATGTGCCTTTCGAGGAGATCGACAAGGCGCCCGAGGAGAAGGAGCGCGGCATCACAATCGCTACGGCGCATGTAGAGTATCAAACGGACAAGCGGCATTACGCTCATGTGGATTGTCCGGGTCATGCCGACTATATCAAGAATATGATCACAGGCGCAGCCCAGATGGATGGAGCTATTCTTGTAGTGGGGGCCAACGATGGTCCTATGCCTCAGACGAGGGAGCATATACTGTTGGCTCGTCAGGTAGGTGTTCCATACATAGTAGTGTTTTTAAACAAGGTGGACATGGTTGATGATCCGGAACTCATCGAGCTCGTTGAGCTTGAATTGCGAGAGCTGTTGAGTTCATATGATTTCCCTGGGGATGATATACCGATTATACGGGGTAGCGCTTTAAAGGCTCTTGAAGCCGGTGATCCAAAACATCCAGATTGCAAGTGTATACTTGATTTGATGGAAGCGATAGACGCATATATTCCTGTGCCTCAGAGGGATATTGACAAGCCGTTTCTGATGCCTATCGAGGACGTGTTCAGCATATCAGGCAGGGGCACGGTAGTAACAGGCAGGGTGGAGCGTGGTCAGATCAAGGTTGGAGAAGAAGTGGAAATAGTGGGAATCAAGGACACCCGCAAGACGGTATGCACGGGAGTCGAGATGTTCCGCAAGGTATTGGATTCAGGACAGGCTGGTGACAATGTTGGGTTACTTCTTCGAGGCATCAAGCGAGAAGATGTCGAACGAGGTCAGGTAGTGGCCTTGCCTGGATCGATAACACCGCACACGAAGTTCAAGGCTGAGACCTACATTCTGGGAAAAGAGGAAGGTGGGCGCCACACGCCATTTTTCAATGGTTACCGTCCACAGTTTTATTTCAGGACCACGGATGTGACGGGGATCATAACCTTACCTGAGGGAGTGGAGATGGTAATGCCCGGGGACAATGTGTCTCTTGAGGCCCATCTTATCACCCCAATCGCTATGGAAAAGGAACTCCGCTTCGCTATTAGGGAAGGCGGACGTACTGTAGGCGCCGGTGTCGTCGCTGAAGTTATTGAATAGTTTTCTCGTCCGTTATTGTTTGCGCCGATTTATATCGCAGGGGAACATAAAGCGGCGGTGGAGGACATAAATGAGAGATATCGTGACACTGTCCTGTGGTGAATGTAAACGTAAGAATTATACCACCACAAAAAACAGGAAGACAACACCGGATAAATTGCAGTTCAAGAAATACTGTAAATTTTGTCGGTTACATACGCTTCACAAGGAAACCAAGTAGCAAGTTGATAAAAAGTCGTTAGGCCAGTAGCTCAACGGCTAGAGCACCGGTCTCCAAAACCGGGGGTTGGGGGTTCGAATCCCTTCTGGCCTGCCAATACATTTTTCAACGCGCTGGTTTTTTAGGAGCCTTGGATACAAATATGGAAAAGGTGAAAGAATTTTTCCAAGAAGCTATGGAGTTTTTTCGAGAGGTCAAGATCGAACTTCTGAAGGTAACCTTTCCCACGAGACAGGAGACCCTCGGCTCCACTCTGGTAGTGTTGGCTTTGACTACCATGGTAGCCATATATTTAGGTTTTAGCGATTGGGCTCTGGCCAAATTTATGAGAGCTCTCTTACATGTTTGAGTTGAAAATTACCTGAACAGTTTCCCAGATCACCAGGAGGCTTTTCCGTGTCTTTGCGATGGTATGTAGTGCACACCTACTCCGGATATGAAAACAAGGTCAAAACCGCTTTGGAAGAAAAGATCAAGACCTTGAATCTGGAGGATCGTATTACCGATGTTCTCATACCCTCAGAGTCTGTAGTGGAATTGGTGAAAGGTGAACGAAAAACATCCAATCGAAAATATTTTCCCGGATACATTCTGGTGCGCATGGAACTTGATGATACAACCTGGCATCACGTCAAAAGTACTCCAAAAGTTACCGGCTTTATAGGTTCAAGGACGGAACCGGCCATGATTCCGGATGAAGAGGTTGATGGTATCAAGGCCCAGATGGCTGAAGGAAAAGAGAAGCCGAAACCAAAATACTCATTTGAAAAGGGTGATTCTGTAAGGGTCGTGGACGGGCCATTCGTTAATTTTAATGGTACCGTCGAAGAGGTTAGACCGGATAAAGGGAAGCTGCGAGTATTGGTCAGCATTTTTGGTCGGCCTACTCCCGTGGAATTAGATTTCATACAGGTTACCAAGAATTAGTCTTGATTCGTTTAAAATTTCTGGAAATGGGTAGATATTGAAACTTTTTTGCAATAACAGGCTCTGGTTCTGTGGGAGATTTATATGGCCAAAAAAATAACCGCTTATGTAAAATTGCAAATTCCTGGCGGAGAAGCAAAACCTTCACCACCTGTTGGGCCTGCTTTGGGACAACATGGTGTCAACATTATGGAATTCTGTAAATCGTTTAACGCTCAGACCCAGGCCCAGCCTGGCGTTATTATTCCCGTGTTGATAACAATTTATGCCGACAGGTCATTCAGCTTCGTGCTTAAAACTCCTCCCGCTTCATACCTGCTCAAAAAGGCGGCGGGCCTTGACAAGGGATCTGCTGAACCCAATAGAAACAAAGTCGCTCGTCTTACAATGAAACAGGTCGAGGAAATCGCCAAACAGAAAATGCCCGATCTTAACGCTAAAGATCTGCCTGGAGCGGTCCAAACCATTACGGGCACTGCTCGGAGTCTTGGTATAGAAGTTGAATAGAGGAATGATATGTCTTCCGTAGCTAAAAAACAAATATCGGCAAGGGAAAAAGTTGGCCGTTCACAAAAATATTCATTCACTGAGGGTCTAGAAGCTGTTTTGGAAACGTCCTACGCCAAGTTTGACGAGTCAGTTGATGTGGCGGTTAGACTGGGTGTAGATCCTCGGCACGCAGATCAAATGGTTCGTGGGACGTGCGTTTTACCACATGGAACCGGTAAAACCCTACGAGTCCTGGCTTTTGCTAAGGCCGAGAAGGAAAAGGAAGCTCGTGACGCTGGTGCGGACTATGTCGGCGGTGAAGAGTTGGCCAAGAAGATTCAGGAAGGGTGGCTTGAATTTGACAAAACCGTTGCCACTCCGGACATGATGGGTGTCGTGGGCAAACTGGGAAAAATTTTAGGCCCACGAGGCATGATGCCTAACCCTAAAGTAGGAACGGTCACGTTCGATATTGGCAAGGCTGTTTCCGAACTCAAGGGTGGGAAAGTTGAGTTTAGAGTTGAGAAAGCTGGAATTGTCCACTGTCCTATAGGACGGGTTTCTTTTGGCCCAGACAAGCTTGCGGAGAATTTTAAAGCTTTGATGGAAAGCATTATCCGATTGAAACCCTCTGCGTCAAAAGGTGTTTATTTGCGTGGTATAGCTCTTTCCACCACCATGGGCCCCGGATTGAAGCTCGACCCACAAGAAATGAGAAATCTGATTAAATAACTAAACCTTAATTCGATTTTGTGAGGAGCGCAAAATAAGCAAAACAGAGTATTAATTTTTATGGCCATGTCGGAGACAGCGGGCGCGCTCATTGGCGAGCGCTTAATTGAGGCCAGCCTAGACGGGCCGGAAAAGAGAGATCCAAGACTGAATCTTTTTATCCGCATTGCCTCGATTCGCTGTAATCCCTCCGATGGAAAGGGGATAGGTAAAACTTGAAGAAAGAGGAAAAAGAAAAACAGGTAGCATGGCTTCAAGCTCAGTTTAAGGGAGTCAAAGCGGTTTTCCTCATGGATTTTCAGGGTTTAACCGTTAGCGAAATGAACACTTTGCGCTCGGAAGTGAGAGTCCGCGGTGGCTGTCTGAAGGTCATGAAGAACACATTGGTCCGTTTGGCATACAAAGGGACAGATGTGGAATGCTTGGGACCGGATATCTTCGGACCTAGGGCGGCCGTATGGACACATTCCGATGATAGTGTTCCGGTTTTGGCCAAGACCCTGGTTGATTTCGCAAAGACTCATCCGAACTTGGGGCTCGTCAAGGGAGAACTTCAAGGTCAAGTTTTCGAGTCATCCGACCTTGAATCTTTGGCTAAGCTCCCATCTAGAGAGGAGCTCCTAGGCCGTGTCTTAGGCACGATGATTGCGCCTATTAGCGCATTCGTCGGCACGCTGGCCGCTGTGCCAAGGTCATTGCTGACCGTACTTAAAGCTATCGAGGAAAAGAAAGCTGAGCCCGCTCCTGCAGAAAGTTGATCAGCGGGTGGTGGCTCAAAAAGTTTCTGTTTAACAGCGAATGGAGGAAACAATGGCGGAGATAACAAAAGAGGATGTTAAAGAGTTCATAAGAAACATGTCTGTCTTGGAACTCAGCAAGTTGGTAAAGGAATTGGAAGAAGAGTTCGGGGTATCTGCGGCGGCGCCTATGGCCGTAGCCGCTTTTGGAGCGGCTACGGCAGCGGGAGATGCAGCCCCGGTTGAGGAGAAAACCGAATTTGACGTGATTCTGAAAGAATTCGGGGACAAAAAAATCCAGGTTATTAAGGTCGTTCGGTCATTGACTGATTTAGGCCTTAAGGAAGCCAAGGATTTGGTAGAAGGCGTACCGAAACCGGTTAAAGAGAGTGTTTCTAAAGAAGACGCTGAAAAGGCGAAGGCGGCTCTTGAAGAAGTTGGCGCCGTTGTAGAAATCGTTTGAACTCTTTAAAAAGTTAAGTACAAAATGGTCTCACGCTCGCGTTTCAGGCGCGAGCGTGACCTATATATTTTATGGAACGCCTACCAACGTCCCCACCTGTTCAGATCACCGGATTTTAGAGGGAGAAAATGGGTTCTTTTTCCGTGCACTCTCAGAGGCTCAGGAAGAATTTCGCGCGGATTCCTCAGATAGCTGGAATCCCAAAACTTATCGAGATTCAAAGTCAGTCCTACGATCGATTCCTTCAAATGGATAAAGCTGCGGAAGATCGCGAGGACATCGGTTTGCAAGCGGTATTTCGATCTGTGTTTCCAATAAAGGATTTTACCGATACCGCTTCTCTTGAATTCATCAAGTATACACTTGGGGAAGAAAAGTATTCAATCGAGGAGTGTCTCCAGAAAGGCGTCACTTATTCCGTTCCCCTGAAAATCACTGTCCAGTTGATTGTTTGGGACGTTGATCCCGATACAAACTCGCGCACCATTCGGGACGTCAAAGAACAAGAGGTCTATTTTGGCGAAATTCCAGTAATGACGCGATACGGAACTTTTGTCATTAACGGGACGGAGCGCGTGATTGTTTCCCAACTTCATAGGTCCCCTGGTATCTTCTTCGATCACGACAAGGGAAAGACACACGCAAGTGGCAAACTGATCTATTCAGCGCGTATTATTCCTTTGCGCGGTTCATGGATTGACTTTGAATTCGATTTGAAAGACCGTCTTTATGTCAGAATTGATCGTCGCAGGAAGCTTCCTGTTACGGTTTTACTGAAAGCCCTTGGTTATTCCAGTGAAACCATCCTGAACTATTTTTACAACAAACAGACCATCATGATCACTCCTGACGGTTTGAGACGTAAAATTGACCTCAGGTTTCTCGTTGGCACCCATGCGCCTACCGATGTTTTGGTGGAAAACTCTTCTGAAATATTGGTTAAGAAGAATAAGAAAATTACAAGGGCAGCCTTAAAACGTCTCGGTGACCGACGGGTTGCTCCACTTATTATGGAGCCTCAAGAATTGGCTGGAAAGGTCATCGCCCATGACATAATTGATGAAACCACTGGTGAAATCGTAGCCGCTTGCAACAAGGAAATAGCCTCCGACGAAGTTGATCAATTTATCGAACAGCTAAGAACCAAAGGAATTGATCAGTTTGAGGCTTTGTTCATAGAAGAAAGAATCGCCTCCCCCTCTTTGAGAGATACTTTGTTGGAAGACAAGATCGATGATCGTCCAAATAGAGTCATAGAAGATTATAAGCGACTGTCTCCGGACGACAACACATCTAATGAGACTCTCAATGCGCAGATCGAAATATATCGGAGATTGAGACCATCCAACCCGGCTACTGTCGAAATAGCCAAAACATTCTTCAACAATTTGTTTTTTAGGACTGAATACTACGATCTGTCCCGCGTGGGTCGTTTGAAATTAAATCGAAAACTTCGAGTAACTGAGCAAGAAGCGCCTCTATCGCTGAGGACACTTAGACCAGAAGACATTATGGTGGCTGTAAAATACCTCCTCGAATTAAAGGAAGGTAAATCAGGGCATGAGATTGATGATATCGATAACATGGGAAACCGACGAGTTAGATCCGTTGGTGAACTGTTAGAGAACCAGTACCGTATCGGTTTGGTGCGAATGGAACGCGCCATCAAGGAACGTATGAGTTTGCAGGATGTCGAAACCCTGATGCCTCATGACCTCATAAATGCCAAACCTGTTACCGCTGTTGTGAAGGAATTCTTTGGTTCGTCCCAACTATCCCAGTTCATGGATCAGACTAATCCACTAAGTGAAATCACCCATAAAAGGCGGCTGTCAGCTCTAGGACCAGGCGGACTAACCCGCGAACGCGCCGGTTTCGAGGTTCGAGACGTTCATTCAACTCATTATGGTCGTATCTGTCCAATTGAGACACCGGAAGGTCCTAATATCGGATTGATTGTGTCTCTGTCTACTTACGCTAGGGTCAATGAGTTCGGTTTCATAGAAACCCCCTACCGACCTGTCCATGACAGGGTCGTTAGTCGAGAAATGAAGTTTCTTACTGCTCTGGATGAAGAGGAACATGTAAAAGTCCAAGCCGACGCCCTCATTGACGAAAATGGTCGTCTTATCGAAGACTTGGTCTCAGTAAGAAAGAAAGATGGCGAATTTGCTATGGGTAGCGGATCGGAAGCCACCTACATGGACGTGTCGCCTAACCAGTTGGTTTCCGTAGCAGCATCGTTAATTCCATTCCTGGAAAACGATGACGCCAACCGTGCGCTTATGGGTTCGAACATGCAACGTCAAGCCGTACCACTTTTGACAACGCAGGCCCCTCTTGTGGGAACAGGTATGGAACAAGTTGTCGCTGTTGATTCGGGAGTTACTGTTTTAGCCAAGAGGGACGGTGTCGTAGACTCTGTAGACGCCACGAGAATTGTTATAAAAGCTACTGAATTTGAAGAAGGAGATCTAGATCCGGGTGTAGATATTTATAACCTGGTCAAATATCAAAGATCGAACCAAAACACCTGTATTAACCAGCGTCCAATAGTCAAGAAGGGAGATTTGGTTGTGGCCGGTCAGGTCATATCGGATGGGCCAGCCACGGACAAAGGTGAATTGGCGCTTGGCAGAAATGTATTGGTGGCGTTTATGGCTTGGGGCGGTTACAACTACGAGGACTCAATTCTTGTTAGTGAGAAAATCGTAAAAGAGGACATTTTTACGTCCATTCACATAGAAGAATTTGAGGTTATGGCTCGAGACACAAAACTGGGGAAAGAGGAAATAACCCGAGATATCCCCAACGTAGGGGATGAAGGACTCAGAAACCTTGATGAAGCGGGAATCATTCGCATTGGAGCGGAGGTTAAACCCGGTGATATCCTGGTTGGAAAAATCACGCCTAAAGGCGAGAACCAACTCAGCCCAGAAGAAAAGTTGTTGCGGGCAATTTTCGGTGAAAAGGCAGGCGATGTACGCGACACATCTTTACGCGTGCCGCCCGGTGTAGAGGGAATTGTCATTGACGCAAGGATCTTTTCTCGAAAAGGGACTGACAAGGATAGCCGCAGCATTTCCATTGAAACCGAAGAAATTGCCAAGCTGTCAAAAGACCGAGACGACGAATTAAGAATAGTCGAAGAAGGTGCCCGAGAGAGAATTCGAAACATGCTTCTTGGCAAAGAGGTCGCCGCGGCGTTGTCTGACGCTGAGTCAGGAACCCAGTATCTGAAAAGGAATGAAGCTGTCACTAATCACGTTATTGACACAATACCGTTAGAAGCCCTTAGAAATATATCTCTAAAAAGTTCTGACGCCGCCCTCGAAGAAGAGATTTCCAAGATTATAGAGAGATTCAGTGACCAGAAACATTTTTGGAGAATGCACTTTGATGAAAAAATCAGCCGTCTCAAAAAGGGCGATGAATTGCCTCCCGGCGTTATTAAGTTGGTTAAGGTTTATATTGCCATAAAAAGAAAGCTGTCGGTCGGTGACAAGATGGCTGGCCGCCATGGAAACAAGGGAGTATTGTCACGTATCCTTCCCGAAGAAGACATGCCATATTTTGAAGATGGAACTCCGGTTGAGATAGTTTTGAATCCACTTGGCGTGCCTTCTCGAATGAACGTGGGGCAGATTCTTGAAACCCATCTTGGTTGGGCAGCGCGCGGTTTAGGGGAATCACTTGACCGACTTGTTAAGGAACAATGCTCGCCTGAGAAGTTGCGGGAAAGGCTCCTTGAAATATATGAGGTAAAAGAACCGGATAGGCGACAAAAAATTCGTAGCATCATTGAAGAAATGGATGCAGATGATTTGAGGAAATTTGCCGCTTCTCTCTCTCCAGGCGTTCCGATCGCAACACCTGTATTCGATGGAGCACGCGAATCTGAGATCAAAGAGATTCTTCAAAAGGCCGGTTTACCGACATCCGGACAAACACAATTGTACGATGGTCGATCCGGCGAACCTTTTGACACAAAAGTTACCGTGGGCATCATCTACATGATGAAACTCCATCACTTGGTAGATGACAAAATCCATGCTAGGGCCATTGGCCCTTATTCTCTTGTCACGCAGCAACCACTAGGCGGAAAGGCCCAATTTGGAGGCCAGCGCCTTGGAGAAATGGAAGTATGGGCAATGGAATCCTATGGGGCCGCCTATTCTCTTCAGGAATTCCTCACTGTAAAGTCTGACGATGTTACAGGGCGAACCAGAATGTACGAAAGCATTGTGAAAGGAACAAATGTTCTGAGAACCCGGACTGCCGGAATCATTTAACGTCTTGGTCAAGGAAATAAAATCTCTAGGACTAGATGTCGAACTCTTGGAGAGCGATCCCGGCGCTGCGGCTTGAAAGACGAACCATGAATTGAAATTCGTCAACACAGTTTTGTAACTTTGTGAAGATCCAAGTCATTTCGTTGTTAAAACAACTAGAGATTTGGATACAAGATTCAAATATTGAATCTGCGACAAACCTAATTACCAATTAAACGGCTCATAAATTATGACCGTTTTAATCCCTCGAGACCTTTAATTAAGGTCGGTTTTCCCAAAAATTGGAGGGAAGCATGGAAGACGTTTATTACAGCTTTTTTGAAAAACCAAAAGATCCCTTGAATTTCTGCGCGGTTAAGATCTCTCTCGCTTCTCCCGAGAAAATCCGTGAATGGAGCCACGGAGAGGTCAAGAAACCTGAGACTATAAATTATAGAACCTTTAAACCCGAACGTGATGGACTTTTTTGCGCGAAAATATTTGGTCCTGTAAAAGACTTTGAATGCAACTGTGGGAAATATAAGAGGATGAAACATCGCGGCACAATCTGTGAAAAGTGCGGCGTAGAAGTTATACAGTCCAAAGTCCGTAGGGAACGAATGGGGCATATAGAACTTGCCACACCCGTCGCTCACATTTGGTTCCTCAAGAGTTTGCCTAGCCGAATCGGAACACTTTTGGACCTAACTCTCAAGGAAGTGGAGCGTGTTTTATATTTCGAATCCTATCTCGTGATTTCAGCGGGTCCTACGGACCTTCGACCAGGTGAATTGATTAATGAAGAAAAGTATCATCAGATCAGGGAAGAATTCGGAAAAGATTTGCACAGTTTTGAAGCCCTCATGGGTGGAGAAGCTGTGCGACTGATGCTAGAACGACTTGATTTAGTCACTGAGAGCGTCAAAGTCCGAGAGGAGATGAAGGATTCGGCATCTGAAGCCAAGAGAAAGAAGCTCGCCAAGAGACTACGAGTACTGGAGTCCTTAAAGGGAATTGAACCCGAGTCGCTAACTACCGAGCTTTCCTTAATTTCAGAATCGTTTGACCCAGAGAGTGAAAAGGGCCGATTTGTTAATGAACTACTGCAATCTGCTCAAGAGATTCTTGTGAAATGGAGAGAGACGGAAGATTGGGAAGTTCGAAAACAGCTGGCGTTTGTGGAGATCAATAACGTTATTGAACGTCTGGGTCGATCACGTATTGTCCACGCTGAACATCTCGGAAAATTTAGGAAATGGCAGAATCCAGCTTGGATGATTCTTACCACCGTTCCCGTGATCCCACCAGATTTGAGACCTCTAGTTCCACTGGATGGAGGCCGTTTTGCAACTTCAGATCTAAACGATTTATACCGAAGAGTCATTAACCGCAACAATCGGCTGAAAAGATTGAAAGAACTCAACGCTCCTGAAATCATCCTCCGGAACGAGAAGAGAATGCTTCAGGAAGCTGTAGATGTCCTGTTTGATAATGGCAGGAGAGGCAGACTAATCACTGGCCCTAATAAGCGGCCTTTGAAATCTCTTTCAGACATGCTCAAGGGAAAACAGGGTCGTTTCAGACAAAACCTTCTGGGGAAACGAGTCGACTACTCTGGCCGGTCTGTTATCGTTGTCGGCCCGGATTTGCGCCTGCACCAATGTGGTCTGCCCAAACGCATGGCTTTGGAGTTGTTTAAGCCGTTTATTTACAGCAAACTCGAAGAACGTGGATACGTAACCACTATAAAGAGCGCCAAAAAACTCGTTGAAAAAGAAACACCGGAAGTATGGGACATTCTTGAAGATGTCGTAAAAGAATATCCGGTCTTGCTCAACCGAGCCCCTACCCTGCACAGACTAGGAATCCAAGCGTTTGAACCAATTTTGGTTGAGGGGAAAGCTATCCAGTTACATCCTCTCGTCTGCACGGCATTTAACGCTGACTTTGATGGGGACCAAATGGCGGTTCATATTCCCCTGTCTATTGAAGCTCAAGTTGAAGCCAGAGTTCTCATGATGAGCACCAACAATATCCTTTCGCCTGCACATGGTAAACCTATCATCGTGCCCACACAGGATATAGTCCTTGGGCTCTATTATTTAACCCGTGAATCAATTGACGTTGAAATAGATAAAGAACCAAAAAAGTTTCCGGACCCAATTGAAATTCGTGTAGCCCACGATTCAGGGAAATTGAACCTTCACGATCGGGTTCTCCTCCGTGAAAATGGAGAAATGATTCAAACAACTGTCGGGAGAATCATCCTCAGAGAAATCGTGCCAGAAGAGATTCCATTTTCCTCGATTAATAAAGTAATGAAAAAGAAAGAATTGGCCAATCTTATTGACGAAGCGTACCGAAAATGCGGGGATAAAAAAACTGTCATCTTGGCCGACCGACTTAAGGACCTTGGTTATCATTATGCAACCAAAGCCGGCATATCAATCTGCGTTGATGACATGAAGATCCCAGATTCCAAGAAAGATATCCTAGAAACGGCGAGAAAAGAAGTCCTGGAAATCCAGGATCAGTATAAAGAAGGGCTCATTACTGACGGAGAAAGATATAACAAGGTAATTGATATATGGGCCAGAGCCAATGAGGACATTTCTGAACGGATGATGAACGGCTTGCGTTCCACCTCTATATTTCTCCCGGACGGCTCCGAAAGAAAGGTCGAGAGTTTTAACCCCATTTATATGATGGCTGATTCCGGCGCTAGAGGTAGCACTCAACAAATTCGACAACTTGCTGGCATGCGTGGTTTGATGGCAAAACCTACAGGAGAAATTATTGAAACGCCGATAGAGGCTAATTTCAGAGAAGGCCTCACCGTTTTGCAGTATTTCATTTCGACGCACGGCGCTCGTAAAGGACTAGCCGACACAGCTCTTAAAACGGCTAATTCCGGTTATCTTACGCGTCGACTCGTTGATGTCGCTCAGGACGCGATAATTAACGAAAAAGACTGCGGAACGTTAGATGGAATTGAAATGGCTTCGTTGGAAGAAGGTGGTGAAATCATCGAACACGTTGCGGATCGAATCCTGGGAAGAGTGGCGTTGGAAGACATTGAGCATCCATACACTGGCGAAATAATCGTCAAGGCAAATGAAGAGATCAAAGAGGAACACCGAGATAAAATCCAGGATTCCGGTATTGATAGAGTCAGGATAAGGTCCGTTTTAAGCTGTCAAGCTAAAAGAGGTGTTTGCAGCCTTTGTTATGGCCGTGACCTGGCTCACGGAAAGATGGTTAATATAGGCGAGGCGGTCGGAATCATTGCCGCTCAATCCATAGGTGAACCCGGAACCCAGTTGACAATGAGAACTTTTCACATAGGTGGAACGGCATCACTTAAAAGAAACATTATTTCTGCGAGGAAAAAAGGCTCGGTTTTAGTCGAAAAGGAAAAAGAAAAACCTAGAGCTATAATCGTATATGAAGATTTTACCATTCCTAAAAGTGATGTGGATGAATGGCTCATAGAAGATGGACAGACATTGCGTGAGAATTCTTTTTTATATAAAGGCAAAAACCATTATCCAATTGAAGCTGAGAATATGGGCGGAAAAATAATTATTTCTTCAGATAAGAAATCTTTCACGCTTCAAGATGAAGAAGGAGAAGGAAAAAGATTTGAACTCCCAAGTGGCTGTACGTTCGTTGTAAGATCCAACGCTCATATTTTACCCCAATCTTTTATCTTCGATCAGGGTGTGGGGACAACCCGTATGTCTGAATCTGAAAAACGGGGGGGCATTTTCAAGCTCTTGAGCAAGCAGAACGGACAGTACCTTTACCGCCTGTATGAACGCTATCTAGTAATGGATTATATGAATGTAAAAACCCAGGAAGGCGAGCATATAGATTCTGAAGGACAGGTCCTGCTCGAATGGCTCGGTTCAAGTTCCTCTCAGTTGTTTTCGAGAAATGAGGGGAAGATACAGTTTATTGACCTCAAGACCGTTGTTAATCGTGATGGGGAACTGGTAGCCATGAATAGAAACGGTTCTCTTGCCATCATTGATGAAAAGAACCAGAACAGAGAGCGTAACAAGGTAATATATGGAGCCAAATTGCGCGTTAAGGATGGCGAACACGTTAATCGTGAAACACTGCTTGCTGAGTGGGATCCTTATACTATTCCCATCATCACGGAAGTTTCAGGCATAGTGAAGTTCGGCGATATCATCGAAGGCGCTACCATGAGCGAACAGGTTGATGAGGTTACTGGTCTTTCAAGAAAGGTTATTGTTGAGTTTAAAGACCGTGATTCTGAGATTCGACCTAGAGTTTCAATAAAGGATGAACGCGGTAGGACAATCAAGATTGGCGATTCCGAAGCCCGGTATCTACTTCCCGTCGGCGCGAACATCATGGTCAAGGAAGGCGAGCAAGTCCATGCGGGCGATGTCATAGCCAAGATACCTCGAGAGACAACCAAGACAAAAGATATTACCGGCGGTTTGCCCAGAGTTGCAGAGTTGTTTGAAGCGCGCAAGCCCAAAGAGTTTGCCATTATTTCGGAAATTGAAGGGCAGATTGAGTTTGGCAAAGACACTAAGGGCAAACGGAAGGTAGTTGTAAGACCGGACTTGGGTGAACCACGAGAATATTTGATACCTAAAGGCAAGCATATTTCCGTCCATGCTGGGGACTGGGTGGACGCTGGTGACGCTCTCATGGAAGGATCAACAAATCCGCATGATCTTTTGGGTATCAAAGGTGAAAAAGATCTCGCAAAGTACCTGGTTGACCAGGTACAGGAAGTATATCGCCTTCAAGGTGTTAAGATAAACGACAAACACATAGAAGTTATCGTTCGCCAGATGCTGCGACGCGTTAAAGTCAAGGAAGTTGGTGATACTGATTTTCTTGCGGGAGAACAAATAGAGAGATCTGTTTTTCAGTCGGAAAATAATCGCGTCATGCAAGCCGGTGGAGTTCCTGCCGTTGCGGAGCCTCTGCTTTTGGGAATTACGAAGGCCTCTCTTTCAACTGATTCTTTCATCAGTGCGGCGAGTTTCCAGGAAACTACAAAGGTGCTAACTGAAGCTTCTATCTCTGGGAAAATTGACTACCTGCGAGGTCTGAAAGAAAACGTCATTATGGGCAGATTGATCCCGGCAGGCACTGGTTTAGACCAGTATAAAAATCTTAGATTGAAGCACTACGAAACTGAAGAGCCTAGTAACAGATCTACAGCGGGTACTGATCGAGGCGTTGAAACCGCTCTTGAAATCGCTTAAATTTTTCATGAGAAGTGGTCCGGAACGCGCAGGTTTACTTCGCCGGGCCAAAGAATGTTTTTTCTTTTTGAGGCAAGTTCGAAGATTCTGGTTGAAATAGAGGCGCTTCGAGATGATATAGCTACAGGCCACGTTTTACTGCTGGCCTGTAGCTATCAGAAAAACACTTGACAAGACTGCCATCTCTTGCACATAATACAAAGATACATGTTTGGAGGTAATGGCTAATGCCAACGATTAATCAGCTGGTCAGAAAAGGACGTACACGGCCGAGACGAAAAACATCGGCTCCTGCGCTGACCAACTGCCCACAACGCCGTGGTGTCTGCGTAAGGGTATATACAACTACACCGAAGAAACCGAACTCTGCATTGAGAAAAGTCGCAAGAGTTCGACTTACTAACGGCTATGAAGTCACCTCTTACATCCCCGGCATTGGTCACAATCTTCAGGAGCACTCCGTCGTTCTCATTCGTGGTGGACGTGTAAAAGACTTGCCTGGTGTCCGTTACCACATAATCAGAGGCGCACAGGACGCTTACGGAGTTACGGATCGAAAACAGGGTCGATCCAAGTATGGAACAAAAAGACCGAAATAATCCTCGAGAGGACGTCATGTCTCTTTAAAGAAGCATTTGGGACATAGCGTCTCCCCCGGCAACCCCTTAGTCATTGTTGGAGGATTGTTTTAACGGGTTCGGATAAACCGCCTATATCAGGCGGGGCCAGTTTAGACACAAGACGTTTAAACTAAAAGTGAATTCAATTCGCTACGTCTTCTAAACAGAGTTATTCCGAAAGGTGCCCGTATCATCTCGTTCTAGACTCTGTCGCCGTAATGAATATCGGCTACACAATTTTGGGAGTTAACGTTAATGCCTAGAAAAGGGAAAGTTCCAAAAAGAGACGTTTTGCCGGATCCCAAGTTTCATAGCAAACTCGTGTCAAAGTTTATCCACGGCATAATGTGGGAAGGTAAAAAATCTGTAGCGGAAGCCATTTTGTACGGCGCGTTTGATATAATCGCCAAAAAGACAAATGAGGATCCATTGAAGCTGTTTGAGAAAGCTGTCGATAACGTTAAGCCGGTGCTAGAAGTTCGGTCTAGACGCGTTGGTGGAAGCACGTATCAGGTTCCTGTCGAAATCAGACCGGAGCGTAGACAGGCCCTTGCTATTCGATGGCTTATACAATATGCGCGAAGTCGTGGCGAAAAAAGCATGATGGACAAACTTGCCGGCGAATTCCTGGACGCTTCAGGAAATAAAGGCAGCTCGGTAAAAAAGAAAGAAGACACTCACAAGATGGCTGAAGCCAACAAGGCTTTTGCTCATTATCGGTGGTAGTGGTCGACCCGGTTCAATTTAATGAATTTAGACTCTATAACAATTACCCGCAATATCGGAATCATGGCGCATATCGACGCGGGGAAAACTACCACCACAGAGAGAATACTTTATTATACCGGCGTTTCTCATAAGATTGGCGAGGTTCATGATGGCAAAGCCATTATGGACTGGATGGAACAGGAACAAGAAAGAGGCATAACCATCACATCCGCGGCCACGACCTGCCAGTGGAAAGACCATAAAATAAATATCATAGACACGCCTGGTCATGTTGATTTTACAATCGAGGTCGAGCGGTCTTTAAGGGTCCTTGATGGAGCAGTCGCTGTTTTCTGCGGCGTCGGTGGAGTGGAGCCGCAGTCGGAAACAGTTTGGAAACAGGCTGATCGATATGGGATCCCTAGAATCGCTTTTATCAATAAAATGGATCGGGTAGGCGCTGACGAAAAGAGAGTTATGGAAATGATGAAGAGTCGGCTTAGGACTACCCCTCTAGCGTTACAGATCCCGATTGGCAGGGAAGATAAATTTTCTGGTGTTGTAGATCTTGTCAACATGAAATCCATTATATTCGACGAATCTTCAATGGGTGTTACATATTCGATTGAGGATGTGCCCGGGCACATGATGGAAGAAGCCTCTGTAGCCAGGTCAGAATTAGTCGAATCAGTTTGTGAACTTGACGATGCGCTTTTGGAAAAATATCTAGAAGGTGATACAGACATCCCGGTTGACAGGCTTGTTAAAACCATTAGACAGGGGACACTCGACCTGAAAGTCACACCTGTGATGATCGGGTCAGCTTTCAAAAACAAGGGCATCCAACCACTCCTCGATGCTGTTATAAATTTTCTGCCGTCTCCTTTAGATGTGCCGCCGGTAGAAGGTAAGGACGCAGCGGGCGCTGTTGTAGTACGGGAGGTCGATGGTCCGTTGTCCGCCCTAGCTTTCAAGGTCATGAATGACCCGTATACTGGCAACCTCACGTTTATACGAATTTATTCGGGTAGAATCACCGCCGGAACGAGCGTCCTGAATGCGAATTCGGCCAAAAAGGAGCGCATCGGTAGATGTCTTAAGATGCACTCAAACCAGCGTGAGGAAATCAAAGAAGCGGAGGCTGGTGAAATCATCGCTGTTGTCGGAATGAAAAACACCAAGACTGGCGATACTCTGACGGACGAGGACCATCCACTCTTGTTGGAATCCATAGAATTTCCAGAGCCTGTTATTTCAGTTTCTCTTGCCCCTAAGTCACGTGACGAAATTGATAAACTTTCTAGGAGCCTTAGTAGACTACTTAGGGAAGATCCGTCATTACGCGTCAGGTCAGATAAAGAAACCGGCCAGACGATCTTATCAGGCATGGGTGAATTGCACCTGGAAATTATCGTCGACAGGCTGTTGAGAGAGTTCCAGGTTGAAGCCGTGGTCGGTGAACCTGAAGTTGCATTCCGAGAAAGTCTTTCCAAAGAAATCAAGATTAATTATAGGCATGTTAAACAGACGGGTGGCAAAGGTCAATTCGCCGAGATCGCTTTGGACGTTAAACCCCTTGCAAGGGGGCTAGGTTTCGAATTTGTCGATAAAATTACCGGAGGAGCAATTCCGAAGGAATTTATAAAGCCGGTCGAAGACGGCATTCGTTGGGCGATGGAATCCGGTGTTCTCGCTGGTTATCCGGTTGTAGATACCCGGGTTACGCTTTTTGATGGCAAATTCCACGAAGTCGATTCATCTGAAATGGCTTTCAAGATGGCTGGTTTTATGGCTTTTAAAGAAGCCTGCCGTAAAGGTGAATCTATTTTGCTGGAGCCGATTATGGACGTTGAAGTAGTAGCTCCTGGAGAATTTCTCGGGGATGTTTTGGGAGACCTCACCGCAAGACGCGGTAAAATCCTCGGAATGGAGAGTAGGCTCGGAATTCAGACAGTTGGCGTTAAAGTGCCACTAGCTCGCATGTTCGGTTACGCCACTGACCTTAGGAGTCTTACGCAGGGCCGTGCTACATTTACAATGAGATTTTCCCATTATGAACCGGCGCCGCAATCCGTCACGGAAAAGGTAGTCGCACAATTTAAACAATCTGGAGGAGCCCATGGGCAAGGCGAAGTTTGAGCGTACGAAGCCACACGTGAACGTAGGGACGATAGGTCACATCGATCACGGGAAGACGACGTTGACAGCGGCGATTACGCGGACGTTGGCAAAGAAGGGATTGGCATCGTATGTGCCTTTCGAGGAGATCGACAAGGCGCCCGAGGAGAAGGAGCGCGGCATCACAATCGCTACGGCGCATGTAGAGTATCAAACGGACAAGCGGCATTACGCTCATGTGGATTGTCCGGGTCATGCCGACTATATCAAGAATATGATCACAGGCGCAGCCCAGATGGATGGAGCTATTCTTGTAGTGGGGGCCAACGATGGTCCTATGCCTCAGACGAGGGAGCATATACTGTTGGCTCGTCAGGTAGGTGTTCCATACATAGTAGTGTTTTTAAACAAGGTGGACATGGTTGATGATCCGGAACTCATCGAGCTCGTTGAGCTTGAATTGCGAGAGCTGTTGAGTTCATATGATTTCCCTGGGGATGATATACCGATTATACGGGGTAGCGCTTTAAAGGCTCTTGAAGCCGGTGATCCAAAACATCCAGATTGCAAGTGTATACTTGATTTGATGGAAGCGATAGACGCATATATTCCTGTGCCTCAGAGGGATATTGACAAGCCGTTTCTGATGCCTATCGAGGACGTGTTCAGCATATCAGGCAGGGGCACGGTAGTAACAGGCAGGGTGGAGCGTGGTCAGATCAAGGTTGGAGAAGAAGTGGAAATAGTGGGAATCAAGGACACCCGCAAGACGGTATGCACGGGAGTCGAGATGTTCCGCAAGGTATTGGATTCAGGACAGGCTGGTGACAATGTTGGGTTACTTCTTCGAGGCATCAAGCGAGAAGATGTCGAACGAGGTCAGGTAGTGGCCTTGCCTGGATCGATAACACCGCACACGAAGTTCAAGGCTGAGACCTACATTCTGGGAAAAGAGGAAGGTGGGCGCCACACGCCATTTTTCAATGGTTACCGTCCACAGTTTTATTTCAGGACCACGGATGTGACGGGGATCATAACCTTACCTGAGGGAGTGGAGATGGTAATGCCCGGGGACAATGTGTCTCTTGAGGCCCATCTTATCACCCCAATCGCTATGGAAAAGGAACTCCGCTTCGCTATTAGGGAAGGCGGACGTACTGTAGGCGCCGGTGTCGTCGCTGAAGTTATTGAATAGTTTTCTTTTTACAGAAGAGGAATTTCCATGGATATGCAAGCGCTGAAAATAAGGATCAGGTTGAAAGCCTATGATCACAAGCTCTTAGATCAATCAGCCGCCGAGATAGTTGATACCGCCTGGAGAACTGGGGCGAAGGTCGCTGGCCCGATACCTCTTCCAACTAGAATACACAAATACTGTGTTCTGCGCTCGCCACATATTGATAAAAAGTCTCGTGAGCAGTTCGAGATTCGGGTTCATAAGAGATTGATCGATATCTTGGAACCCACGCAACAAACACTGGACGCATTGATGAAGTTGGATTTATCCCCAGGAGTTGACGTTGAAATAAAGGCGTGATGTTTACTCTAACATTCTCGTCCAGGAGTTTCTTATGGTTAAAGGTTTGATAGGAAAAAAACTAGGGATGTTTCAGATGTTTGACGAGTCCGGTCGCTCTTTGGGTGTGTCCGTGGTTCAGGCTGGACCATGCAAGGTCGTTCAAAAAATGCCCAATTCTAGGATACAACTCGGATATGGCATCGGAAAAGAAAGCCGTTTGTCCAAGCCGATCCTTGGTCAATATAAAAAAGCCGGAATCGATCCGTGCCAAGTCCTTCGTGAGTTTCCCGCTGATGACACTAATGAACTGCAAATTGGTCAAGAAGTCGGAGCGGATATATTTAATCCGGGAGAGATTGTCAAAATAGTGGGAGTCGGTAAAGGCAAGGGTTTCGCCGGAGTTATCAAAAAATGGAATTTCGGTGGCGGTAAGGCAACACATGGGTCGCGTTCGCATCGCATCCCTGGATCTGTTGGACAATGTGCCTGGCCTTCCCGAATTTTCAAAGGTAAGAAAATGCCGGGACGGCTTGGCGGTAAAAGTGTTACGGCTCCGACGGTTCTGGTTGTTGAAGTCAGACCGGAGGAGAATTTGCTATTACTGCGGGGACCCATTCCCGGGTCGCGTGGCTCGATCGTGTTGATAAGGAAACGATAATGGCTCTAGTAGACGTTATTAACCAGAACGGAGAAAAGGTCGACTCAATAGAGCTTGAGGACCAAATTTTTAACGCCGAGATTCGTGACGCGTTGGTTCAGCAGGTTGTTGTTTGGCAGCTTGCTAAACGACGGTCCGGTAGCGCAGCTACCAAGACTCGTGGCCAGATACGCGGTGGCGGTAAAAAACCTTGGAGACAAAAGGGTACTGGACGGGCTAGAGCTGGGACAAGTCGGTCACCGATTTGGGTTGGAGGTGGTACTGTCTTTGGACCACACCCTAGGTCTTACTCCTTTTCGCTTCCCAAAAAGGTCCGCAAGGCAGCGTTGTGTTCAGTGCTTAGCGCCAAACTCCGTGATGATAAGCTGACGGTCCTGGATAAGATTGAAATTGAGGCCCCAAAAACTAAACTCTTTGCCGAGCTACTCAGGAATCTTGGCGTGCAGGACCAGAAAACCCTGTTTCTGGTACCGGAAAAGGACCCCGATTTGACCCGAGCATCTAGAAACATCTACAAAACTCTAGTGTTGCCGACAGAAGGAATGAATGTTTACGACTTACTGCGGTTTGAACGTCTGACTATTCTTAAGGACGCTCTTCCTAGATTGTCGGAGAGGTTGGGCTAATGTTTGAAGAATACAAGATCATACGGCGACCCATAATTACGGAGAAGGGCTCTAATCTTAAAGACGACAACAATCAGGTCATCTTTGAGGTCGACAGACAGTCAAATAAACCCGAAATCAAGAAAGCTATTGAGAAACTTTTTAAAGTTACCGTGCTTGCCATTCAGACTCAGAATAGAAAGGGGAAGCCAAAGCGGTTCGGTAGGTTTTTGGGCCGTCGCAGGCATTGGAAAAAGGCTATTGTTACCCTGAAAGAGGGCGATCGGGTGGATTTTTTTGAGGGCGTTTAGGGAGATTTTGGGTCAATTCAAAGCCCACAGAAACGCAGCCTGGGTTACTAAGAAAACTTCGTAAGGATTCATTTTATGTCAATTAAGAAATACAAACCCACTTCGCCAGGTATAAGGTTCAAGACCAGTTGCTCTTTCGATGAGATCACCACTGACGAGCCATTGAAGTCCTTGGTAAGAGGTAAAGTGTCCGGTAGTGGTAGGAACAATAATGGTCGGATTACCGTAAGGAGACGTGGCGGCGGGCATAAGAAATTATTCCGTGAACTGGACTTTAAAAGGAATAAGATTGATGTCCCCGGTGTTGTTACTAGCGTTGAATACGATCCCAACCGCAGTGCCCGCATCGCGCTGATCACATATGCGGATGGAGAAAAGGCATATATACTTTGTCCTAACGCCCTGAAGGTAGGGGATTCTGTTATCGCCGGAGACCGCGTCGACATCAGGCCTGGCAACTGCTTGCCTCTTCAAAACATCCCTCTCGGCACAATGGTACATAACGTCGAAATGAAAATTGGCAAGGGCGGCCAGATTATTAGAGCCGCCGGCACATATGGTCAGTTAATGGCCAAAGAAAAAGGGTACGTGCAGGTTAAACTCCCTTCCGGTGAAGTTCGAATGGTTTTGGATCGTTGTCGGGCGACTGTCGGACAGGTTGGAAATCTCGACCATGAGAAGATTTCGCTCGGAAAGGCTGGTCGCAAGCGTTATCTCGGACGACGCCCCAAGGTCAGAGGTGTAGTAATGAACCCGGTGGACCATCCGCATGGTGGTGGAGAAGGAAAAACGTCCGGTGGTCGGCATCCCGTCACTCCATGGGGTGTGCCAACCAAAGGTTTTAAGACTCGTAAGGGTAAGAAACCGTCCGATAAATTTATCGTCAAACGGAGGAAGTGATTGTTATGCCTCGTTCAGTAAGTAAAGGGCCATTCGTTGATCAACACGTATTGACCAAAGTCGTTCAGGCGAAGGACACGTCGTCTCGCAAGGTTATCCAGACTTGGTCACGTAGGTCGACTATTATACCGGATATGGTTGGGCTCACTTTCGCCGTACACAATGGAAAGAAATTCATTCCGGTTTTCGTGACGGAAAACATGGTTGGACATAAGTTAGGCGAATTTTCCCCAACCCGCACCTTTCACGGGCATGCTGGAGACAGAAAGGCCAAGAAAGGAAGAAAGTGATGGAATGGGAATCCAAATTGACACACGCTCATATTTCCGCTCGCAAAGCTAGATTGGTCGCTGACCTTGTTAGAGGTCTCCAGGTGGGCGCGGCTTTGAGCACGTTGCAATTTACTCCAAAAAAGGCTGCCGCCCTCATTCGGAAGGCAATACAGTCAGCTTTGGATAATGCGTCCAAGTCTAGTGGAGTGAACGAAGACAACCTGTACGTTAGCCGAATAATGGTTGACGAAGGCCCCACTGCCAAGAGGTGGATGCCAAGAGCCATGGGTAGGGCTACGCGAATTCGGAAGCGGACAAGCCATATTTCAATCGCTTTGCAAGAGAAGTGATATTAGCCATAACAGATTCTTCCGCGTATTTGGCTCTTTCATGATTTCTGAAAGCATATAGCGGACACTTTGTCACCCTCAGGAGGGTTAATTTGGGACAGAAAGTTCATCCTACCGGTTTCCGATTAGGCGTCACAAAAACCTGGGATTCGAGATGGTTTTCTCAAAAGGACTATGGGAATTTTCTTATTGAAGACCTCAAGCTCAGGGATTTTGTGAAGAAAAAACTATCTCAGGCGAGCGTCGCAAAAATGGAAATAGAAAGGGCCGCCGGTAAAGTACGGATGATAATCCATACGGCTAGACCTGGAATAGTGATTGGCCCGAAGGGTTCCGAGATAGAAAAACTGAGAAAACAGATTCTTCGTTTCACCAATAAAGACGTAATCGTTGACGTCAAAGAAATTCGCAAGCCTGAAATTGACGCCCAATTGGTCGCGGAAAATGTGGCTCAGCAGCTCGAACGGAGGATAGCGTTCCGTAGGGCGATGAAAAAGTCAGTTTCCAGCGCCCTAAAATCTGGGGCTAAGGGTATCCGAATAGCCACCGCCGGTCGACTTGGCGGCGCTGAAATGGCCAGACGCGAATGGTACCGTGAGGGTAGGGTTCCACTACATACACTCAGGGCCGATATTGATTATGGATTCGCACAGGCTACCACCACTTATGGGGTCATTGGCGTTAAAGTTTGGATCTTTAAGGGCGAGATGATCAAAAGCTCGGTTGGAGAAAGATAAAATGCTTGCGCCCAAGAAAGTTAAATACAGAAAAAGACAAAAGGGCCGTATGAAGGGCTTACCGCTTCGAGGGACCCAGGTTTCCTTCGGCGAATTCGGCTTAATGGCATTGGAGCCCATCTGGGTCACCGCCAGACAGATTGAAGCTGGCCGTATTGCAATGACCCGCCATGTGAAAAGAGGCGGCAAGATTTGGATTCGAGTCTTTCCGGACAAGCCCACAACCAAGAAGCCTGCTGAAACCCGTATGGGTAAAGGCAAGGGGGCTCCGGAGGAATGGGTCGCTGTAGTTCGACCGGGAATTATAATGTATGAGATGGAAGGTGTGCCAGTAGAAGTAGCTCGTGAGGCTTTTCGACTCGCCGCCAGGAAATTGCCCTTAAAAACTCGTTTTGTGATTCGTGAGGAGTTGACATGAAGCCCCGGGAATTGCGGGATCTTTCTGTTGAAGAATTGACCGTCAAAGAGAAAGAGTTTCGAGAAGAGGAATTCAAACTTCGCTTCAAGAAGGCCACCGGTCAACTGGAAAAGGCCGCCCGACTCGGTATCGTCCGTAAGGAGATAGCTCGGGTTAAAACTATAATTCGAGAAAAGAGGGGGTCTGCATGAATAGCTCCTCTAGTGAACGTCAACAGCGTAAAGCTCGTACCGGTATAGTTATCAGCGACAAAATGGACAAAACTGTCGTTGTGGAAGTTAGCCGCACCGTGCTGCACCCTGTTTACAAGAAATTTGTTCGTCGCAGGAAGCGCTTCATGGCGCATGATGAAGAAAATCGCTGCCATATCGGCGATGAAGTCCTGATAGTGGAAACCCGGCCGCTGAGTCGCAACAAGAACTGGCGCGTACAGAAGATAGTTAAGGAAGCGGCATTGCTCGGAGGCGCGGCATGATCCAACAGCAAACGCGAATGGATGTCGCCGATAATTCAGGCGCAAAAGAACTTTTTTGTGTCAAGATCTTGGGCGGCACCCGCAGAAAATACGCCAGCGTCGGTGACGTTGTTATCGTATCCGTCAAACAGGCTATCCCGAATTCCAAGGTGAAAAAAGGAGAAGTCCACAAGGCGGTGGTCGTGAGAACAAAGCGGGCGGTTCGTCGTGCCGATGGTTCCTATATCAGGTTCGATGACAATTCCGCAGTTTTGATAAATAATCAGCTTGAACCTATCGGCACGCGCATCTTCGGACCTGTTGCTCGGGAACTCAGAGCCAAGAAATTTATGAAAATTGTGTCTCTCGCTCCGGAGGTCCTTTGAATATGTCGAATATAAAGAAAGAAGATCGAGTAAGAGTGCTTTCCGGTAAAAACGCCGGTCGGGAAGGACGGGTCCTGAAGATTTTTAACGAAAAGGGCTCGGCCTTGGTCGAAAGAATCAACATGGTTAAGCGACACACTAAGGCTGGCGGCAAGCTGGGGCAACAGGGTGGAATCATTGAAAAGGAAGCCCCTATTAAATTGTGCAAACTGATGCTGATATGTCCCAAGTGTTCTAAGCCAACCCGAGTTGGTGTCCGGGCAGTGGAAGGCAAGCGTTCTCGTTACTGTAAAAAATGCTTAGAGCAGTTGGAAAACTAGAAGGAATTTTCTGATGGCGTCCCGACTTAGAGAGTATTACCTCAAATCGGTAGTTCCCGCTTTGAGAGAGCAGTATAAATATAAAAACTCGATGCAGGTTCCTGCCCTCAAAAAGATCGTGATTAACATGGGGCTTGGTGAGGCGATTCAAAACGCCAAGGCGTTGGAAAGCGCTCAACAGGAATTATCAGTTATATCAGGACAGTGGCCTGTTATGCGTAAGGCACGCAAATCAATAGCTTCTTTCAAGCTTCGGGAAGGTATGACAATCGGTTGCAAAGTGACCCTACGCAGGGACAATATGTTTCATTTTCTTGACAAATTAATTAATGTCGCTCTTCCTCGAGTCCGTGACTTTCGAGGAATCAATCCAAAGGGATTTGATGGAAGAGGTAATTTTTCGATGGGAATAAAGGAGCAAATCATTTTCCCTGAAATTAATTATGATCGGATTGAGAAAATTCGAGGCATGAACATAACACTGGTCACTTCAGCAAAGACAGATGATGAAGCGAAGCAACTTCTAGATCATTTAGGAATGCCTTTCAGGAAATAGAAAGAGTCTCCTTACAAGGAGGAAGCGTGGCAAAAATATCGATGGTGGTAAAGGCCGGCAGGCCTCAGAAATTCTCAGTGAGGTCATATAATCGCTGCCAGATTTGTGGCCGGCCAAGAGCATATTATCGCAAGTTCCAGCTATGTCGTATATGCCTTAGAGATCAGGCCCTCCGGGGTAACATCCCTGGTATGATCAAATCGAGCTGGTAGGGAGATTATTCGCATGAGTATGACCGATCCAATAGCTGACATGCTGACACGAATCCGGAACGCTCGGCAAGCGAGAAAGGATCAAGTGACCATCCCTGCCTCCAACCTCAAAATAGGTGTGGTGCAGATTCTTAAAGAAGAGGGATATATTAAGAAATATAAGGTCATACGGTCAGCCAAGAATAAACAGGGTGTTTTAAAATTGACTTTGCGGTTCGATGACGAAACTCAATGCACAATTGAGGGCTTAGCCAGAACTTCCACGCCAGGTCGAAGAGTCTATGTTGGAAAAGAACATAACCTGAAAAGTCATGGAGGCGTTGGAATCCTTGTCCTTTCTACGTCTCAGGGAGTTATGACCGACAAGGAAGCGCGGCGTAGAGGAATTGGCGGCGAAGTGCTATGCAGCGTCTGGTAGCCCGAATGTTTCATAGGAGCGAAAGTAATGTCTAGAATAGGCAAAGCCCCAATACCAATACCGGATAGCGTCAAGGTCTCATTCGATGTTTCAGTAATAAATGTCGACGGTCCAAAAGGTTCACTCAATTTGAATCTTTTAAATCTTGTCGGCCTGGATATAGCGGGTTCGGTAATTTATGTAAAAGCTTTGGGAGAAGATCGAAAGTGCAGGGCAATGCACGGTTTATTCCGAAGCCTAATAAACAATATGGTTATCGGTGTCACGACTGGATTTACCAAATCTTTGGAAATTGTCGGAGTTGGATACAGGGCGGAAGCTGATAAACAGAATCTAACTTTGAATGTAGGGTACTCTAATCCCAAAGTCCTTCCTATTCCAGAAGGACTTGCGATTGAAGTGGAAAAAAATACCATCATTCATGTCCGTGGAATTGACAAACAATTAGTCGGAGAAATGGCTGCTAAAATTCGACGGATCCGGAAACCCGAGCCTTATCGTGGGAAGGGTATCCGGTATGTAGGTGAGCAGATAAGGCGTAAAGTTGGGAAAGCGGGCTCCAAATAGACCATTACCTGGTATTCAGCGAGCTAAAAAGGATCCGCAATGAGTAACAATTCGGAAAAAATTGAATCTAGAAAAAAGAGAACGCGACGAGTTCGATTCAGAATATCCGGCAATACTGAAAGACGTCGTTTAACGGTCTTTAGATCTAACCGGAATATTTTTGCGCAAATCGTAGACGATGAGGCGGGTGTTACACTAGCTCAGGCCTCCACGTTGGACAAAGGTTTCAGGCGGCAGGCAAATCAACCTTTCAATAGGGACGTCGCCCGAGAAGTTGGAAAACGAATAGCCGCCAGGGCGTTGGCGTTGAACATCAGCAAGGTTGTCTTTGACAGAGGCCCTTATCTTTATCATGGGAAGGTCAAAGCCTTGGCGGATGGCGCCAGGGAAGCTGGATTAGAATTTTAATTCTGGTTGAAGGAGGAATCGCCGTTGCTGAGTAGATCAGAGATGTCTACCGAAGGCGAACTTAAAGACCGAGTGGTCCATTTAAGTCGCGTCGCCAAAGTCGTTAAGGGCGGAAGAAGATTTTCTTTTAGCGCTGTGGTCGTCGTTGGCGACGGTCAAGGCCGTGTAGGCTTCGGCCTGGGCAAAGCGAATGAAGTTCCCGAAGCTATTCGCAAAGGTGTTGAACGAGCCAAAGCGTATATGGTTGACGTTCCAATAGTGAACGGCACAGTGCCTCATGAAATCATTGGGGAATATGGAGCTGCCAAGGTTTTGCTTAAACCTGCTGGTTCCGGGACCGGCGTAATCGCTGGAGGAGCGGTCAGAGCAGTCATGGAAGCTGTAGGTATTCGTGACATTCTGACAAAATGTATCGGCACCAACAATCCACATAATGTAGTTAAAGCTACCTTTGAGGGTCTAAAAGGCCTCCGGACACCTCTACAAATTGCTAAACGTCTTGGAAAAATGGGCCAGGCGGAAGAAGAAAATGAAAGAGGAGAGGAAAACTTTGGCAATGCTTAAAGTGACCCTCAAAAAAAGCAAGATTAAGGCGACGAAAAGTCAAAGAGAAACGATTCGTGGACTAGGGCTACATAAATTGAATTCATTCAGAATCTTGGAAGATACTCCGGCTATCCGAGGCATGATTAACAAGGTCTGTCACCTCGTTGCCGTGGAGAATGTTGATCAGTAGCTAACCTTAGTCCGGAACGGAGCTTTTAATGAATTTGTCTAATTTGGAACGGCCGGCTACGGCGGGTAGACGTAAACGCGTTGGCCGCGGCGAATCATCCGGTTTGGGAAAAACATGTGGTAAGGGGCACAAGGGCCAGAAATCACGGTCTGGTGGCAAAGTCGGTCGGGGATTTGAGGGTGGTCAGATGCCGTTGCAAAGACGCCTTCCCAAGAAAGGCTTTAATAATATTTTCAGGACTGAATACAATGTCGTTTCACTAAAGACCATATCCAAGTTAAACCCATCTGAACCTATAACCGGCGCCTTGCTGCGTGAAAAGAACATAGTGAAAAGGGTTGGACCGATTAAGTTGCTTTCCGACGGTGAAGTTTCGGCAGCTTACATTATTAGACTTGACGCTGTAAGCGATAGTGCCCGTAAAAAAATTGGCGCCGCTGGCGGTACTGTTGAATAGGAAATTGCAATTGAGACTTATACTCAGTTTTTTCATAATAAAAGCGGATTAGACACGGTAATTTTAGGAGACCTTTCTTGATAGGTTCCATCGCTAACATAGCCAAGATTCCGGAATTGAAGCGCAGAGTGTTTTTTACACTACTGTTGCTTCTTGTTTATCGATTGGGTGTACACGTTCCAACCCCTGGAATAAATACGTTGGCGCTAAAAGAGTTTTTTGGCCGCTACCAGCAGACTCTCTTTGGCGTTATCGACATGTTCACGGGTGGCGCGTTGGAGAACTTCTCGGTATTCTCATTGGGCATCATGCCATATATTAGCGCGTCTATTATTCTGCAGCTCCTTACGGTTGTCGTTCCACATCTGGAACGATTGTCAAAAGAGGGGGAAGCCGGAAGAAAGAAAATTACCCAATACACTCGTTATGGAACTGTTGTTCTGTCTCTGGTTCAGAGTATGGGTATCAGCATTGGTCTCGCCAAAACCGAGAGTCTTGTTTACATGTCCAAACCTGCGTTCGTATTGCTATCCATGGTGACCCTTACGGCAGGGACGGCTTTTATTATGTGGCTGGGTGAGCAGATTACCGAACGGGGAATTGGAAATGGAATCTCACTTATAATTTTCGCGGGAATTGTAGCTAGGATGCCGTCCGCGTTGGGTAGTACGATTCAGTTGGTCCAGACGGGAGATCTTGGCTTTCTCGTGTTATTGTTGTTAATTGCCATTATGATCGCTGTCATAGCCACGATTGTTTTCGTAGAAAGAGGTCAGCGGCGTATCCCTGTGCAGTATGCCAAAAGGGTCGTCGGCAGACGGATTTATGGAGGCCAGACTACGCATCTTCCGCTAAAGGTGAACACTGCGGGGGTTATTCCCCCAATTTTTGCTTCATCATTGATTATTTTCCCTGCTACTATTGCTCAATTCTTGAAAGTTCCCATTGTTACATCGATAACTAATTGGCTTCGACCGGGCACAGTGGTTTATGAGTTTTGCTATGTAGCTCTGATTGTCTTCTTTTGCTATTTTTATACCGCCGTAACTTTTAATCCCGTCGATGTTGCTGATAATATGAAAAAATATGGTGGGTATATCCCAGGTATCAGGCCTGGAAAAAAGACGGCCCAATATATTGATAAAGTCCTCACGAGGATTACTCTGGGTGGCGCAATCTACATATCTGTCGTATGTGTGCTGCCTTCTATACTTATTAGTCGATTCAATGCCCCCTTCTATTTCGGTGGAACTTCGCTACTGATAGTTGTTGGGGTGGCGCTTGATACCCTATCTCAGATTGAAACACATCTGATTCAGAGGCACTACGAAGGCTTCATTCGTACAGGGCGAATAAAGGGAAGAAGGTAAAGAAGTTTTTAGGTCAAGGAGGGAAACATGAGGATCGTATTGTTGGGAGGACCTGGTTCCGGCAAAGGTACTCAAGCAAAAATGTTAGTTGAAAAACTTGGGATTCCCCAAATATCTACGGGAGATATTTTTAGAGCAGCCCTCAAGGAAGGGACGCCCATGGGCCTGAAAGCCAAAACCTATATGGATAAGGGAGAACTGGTACCGGACGATGTAGTCATCGGCGTTGTGGAAGAAAGACTTTCGAAACCGGACCTGGAAAAAGGATATATGCTTGACGGGTTCCCGAGAACACTTGCTCAGGCCAAGGCATTAGACAAGATTCTCGAAGCTCAGGGAAAATCTATATCCCACGCTGTTTTGGTCGATGTTCCTGATGACGAACTGGTCAAGAGACTTTCTGGAAGACGCACGTGTCGAAATTCCGCTTGCGGGGCGATGTTTCATGTAATGTTTAACGCTCCTAAAAAAGAAGGCACATGCGATATTTGTGGATCGGAGCTTTATCAGAGGGATGACGATAATGAGAAAACTATAAGAGAGAGGTTAGGTGTCTACAACAAACAAACAGCTCCTCTTGTGCAATATTTCGCCGACAAGGGCCTTTTGAGAAAAGTCGAGGGTGTGGGGCCTATAGAAGAAATTTTTGCCCGAATAGAAAAAGCTATAGCCTAATTAGAATTTTCTTTTTGGGAAAATAAGGAGGCGCTCATGAAAGTGAGGGCATCAGTAAAACGTATTTGTGACAAATGTAAGATAATCAAACGTAGAGGTGTCGTCAGAGTAATCTGCGAGAACCCCAAACACAAGCAGCGACAGGGCTGAACCCTGTGATTGCAAGGTTTTAACGCCTGGAGGAATATCGTGGCGCGTATTGCTGGGATCGACCTTCCCAAAAACAAACGAATGGAAATCGCTCTAACCTATATCTACGGAATCGGTAGGGCTACGGCTTTAAAGATTTTGGAAGAATCAGGCCTTGATCCGGACATGAACTCGGATAAATTAACCGAGGTTGACGTCGCAAAAATTCGCGAGGCTATTGATCGCTCGTACAAAGTCGAGGGTGATTTACGTCGCGAAATCAGCATGAACATCAAGAGGCTTATGGATCTTGGCTGCTATCGGGGGCTTAGACACCGCAGAGGTTTGCCGGTTCGAGGACAGAGGACTCATACAAACTCAAGGACTCGCAAGGGCCCCAGGAAAACGCAAATTGGCAAAAAGAAATAGTTTTTTTCAGAAAATCACTTCTGTCTCAGTGGCCAATGGGAATAAATTTGAGTGATCGGTAATCAAACCCGCTCATTAAACAAAGCTTTTATTATCAATTACTGATAATAGGTCTGTAACGGAGAGATCAATGCCGAGAAGGCGCACAGTCAAAAAGAAAAAAGAACGGCGAAATGTTCCCAGAGGGGTCGCACATATTCAATCGACCTTTAACAATACCATTGTAACAATTACCGACCCTGACGGGAATGTAGTTGCGTGGTCCTCCGCCGGAACTCAGGGATTTAAGGGATCCAGAAAATCTACACCTTTTGCAGCGCAGTTAGCCGCTGAGGATGCGGCCCGTAAGGCCATGGAAAACGGTATGCGACATGTCGAAGTATTGATTAATGGGCCTGGCGCTGGACGTGAAGCGGCGCTTCGGTCACTCCAGGCGGCAGGTTTCCAGATTACCTTGATAAAGGATGTAACGCCTATACCTCACAATGGTTGTAGGCCTCCGAAGAGACGACGTGTTTAGTATGATTGTACAGAGATTTCTGTTTTTTAGATAAAGGAGTCTTAGTTTGGCGCGTTATCGAGATTCAGTTTGTAGATTTTGCCGGCGTGAAACAACGAAGTTGTTTCTCAAAGGAGACCGGTGTTATTCCGACAAGTGTTCTGTAGAGAGACGTAACTATCCTCCTGGCCAGCATGGCCAGGGCCGGGCAAAGTATACTGATTACGGGGTCCAACTCAGAGAAAAGCAAAAAGTCCGCCGCATTTATGGACTGCTAGAGAAACAGTTCCGAAATTATGCTCACTTGGCGGAGCAACGCCGAGGAGTAACCGGCGAAAACTTGTTGCTTCTGCTAGAATCTCGTCTGGACAACATAGTCTATAGGATGGGGTTCGCGTCGTCTCGATCGGAAGCCCGGCAACTCGTCAATCACGGACATTTCCTGGTAAATGGTAGAAAGGTAGACATAGCCTCTTTTCTAACTAAGCCCGGGATGGTTGTCGAAATTAAGGAAAAGAGCAAAAAGCTCAAATCCATTGAGGATTCTATGTCCGCAATTGGACGCAGACCGGTTCCTGCATGGTTGGAAGTAGATGCTGAAAACTTTAAGGGAACAATCAAAGGTGTGCCAACTCGTGAGGAATTACCGCCGACGATTCGTGAACAGTTAATCGTCGAATTTTATTCCAAATAGTTTAGTTCGTGCGCCTTAGACTTAACGGCGCTCGCGAAAAGATCCGCCGTTTGCCCGGAAATATGGCATACGGAAACGGCTTTTTACTCTGCAAGTTTTTGATTTCACGCCAATAATCCGCTTGATTGAGGCTGGATCACAGACGGCGCAGATTACGAGAGGAAAGCCATGAGTGATACAGGGCAAACCCTGATGACACGCCCCTGGACCAATCTTGACCCTGCACGATTAGAGGTCGATGGGGATGAAACAACTGAATACGGTAAATATGTGATCGGCCCGCTAGAGCGAGGGTTTGGGATTACATTGGGCAATTCGCTTAGGAGAGTTTTGTTGTCCTCTCTGCCGGGGGCTTCTATTACCAAGGCCAAAATCGATGGCGTTTTACATGAATTCTCTACTATTCCCGGTGTTAAAGAAGACGTTACCGATTTGTTGCTGAATTTAAAACAGGTCCGCCTAAAATTGTTTACCGATGGGCCTGAAACTGTCAGACTAGATTGTTCCGGGGAACGTGAGGCGCTTGCAGGCGACATTGAAACTTCGCACGCTGTTGAAATAATCAACCCCAACCTGGTTTTGGCTACGTTATCAAAAGAAGGCCGACTGGTTATCGAGCTAACGGTAGAATGGGGAAAAGGCTACTCTCCTGCTGAAGAGAGTGAGGATACTATCGGCACTCTTGCTTTAGACGCCGTCTTTTCTCCTATTCGAAAGGTCAGTTATAAGGTTACGGATACGCGTGTCGGCCAAAGAACAGATTATGACAAGTTGACCATGGAAATTTGGACAAACGGGGCGATTCGTCCGCGAGATGCTCTGCACCGCGCAGCCTCGATACTTCGCGAGCAGTTCAAGGTTTTTCTCCTGAGTCCGGAAATAGAAGAACCAATTGTAAGGGACGACAAACCACAGTCTGAACCGCAGGTCAATGAAAACCTTCACCGAAGTGTCGCAGAACTTGAGTTAAGCGTTAGGTCCGCTAACTGCTTAAAGAACGCCGACATACGATACATCGGTGAACTTGTTCAGAAAACCGAGCAAGAAATGCTTAAGACCAAGAACTTCGGTCGAAAATCACTGAACGAAATCAAGGAGATTTTGTCCGATATGGGCCTTGGGCTAGGCATGATAGTCCCCAACTTTCCATCTAGAGAAGAACTTGATACCATGAGGAAAGAAAGAGAAAACGCCATAGGCGATTGATTTGGAGATAATTTCTTATGAGACACCGAAAAGCTCGTTATAAATTAGGCATGAGGACTTCCCACCGCGTTGCGATGCTCAGAAACATGGTAACATCTCTACTTGAACACGAAAGCATTGTCACCACGGACGCAAGAGCTAAAGCACTTCGAAGTTTGGCTGATAAAATGATAACCCTCGGCAAACGGGGAGATCTTCATGCTAGACGACAAGCCCTTAGCGTAATTAGATCGAAAGATGTTACACACTCATTGTTCAACGATATAGCTCCCAGGTTCGCTGACCGTAGTGGCGGGTATACCCGAATCATTAAAAAGGGAGTCAGACCTGGGGACGGAGCTTCGGTTTCGATTATTGAATTAGTTGATAAAAAACCAAAAAGCGACACCGAAGGGTCCTCCAAGGGGAAGATTCTATCAAAACCTAAAGGCCTTAAGGACAAACTTTTGGATAAAATCAAGTCAAAAACCGACTCATGATCCACTGATCAAAATAGTGGTATCCAAGTGTTTCAGGTAACCGGAAGCCGAGAATTTATCTCGGCTTTTTCGTTTAGACGATTCAGCCATAACAGCAAGTGAATGATTAGCATCCAGAACCTTTCGTTCCATTATTCTTTGGATAGGTGGATCCTCTCAGATCTGAATTTGGAGATAGCGCCCCTAAGCTGGAATGTCATTACAGGTCCAGATGGCTCAGGCAAGACTACTTTAGCCAAATTGATCAAGGGAATTCTTAAACCTCAGACTGGGCACATTATTTTCACTCCTGCCGATGAGATTAATCACGGAGAGATTGCCTATATAGCGGGTGGTTATTCAAGTTCTGTAGTTGGAGTCACTGTCTTGGACGATATTTGTTTTGGAATGGAGAACCTTCGTGTATCCCAAAGAGAAATGCGCAAACGAGTAATAAATGTCCTGGCCTGGACCGGATTGGAGGGATTTGAGAACAGGCTAACTCATACTCTGTCGGGAGGAGAAACGCAAAAACTTTGCTTGGCGAATGTGTTGGCTGCTGGAGCCAAAGTTTTGATCCTGGATGAATCTTTTTCCATGTTGGACAACTCATCGAGGCATGACGCGCGTAACTTGATTGGGGACTTGAAAAGAGAACTAGGCCTCACAGTAATTGAAATAACAAACCGATCTAAAGACATGGGCTGTGCGGACACTATCGCGTTTTTGGACTACAGCAAACAGATCCAATTTTACGATTCTCCCTATGAATTTTTTTCCAGTCAAGTTGGAAGACAGTGGTTGGTTCCTCAAGGAGGAACCCAATCGTTATTAAATTCATTTTCAAGTGGAGGTGCTTCTGAGGTCACGAGGCTACTACGCGCATTTGATATGAATATAAGTCAGGATGGGGTTTTGATTTGACACTTTGTTTTTATGTTGCTAGGAGAGTTAATATCTTATACAGTGATAACTCATTATCTTGGCATGGTTTCTAATTATTATTATAATAACCTTTAACTGTTGAGCACAACCACAAGGTGAATGAAGAAAATGAGTCTATTAAAAATTGCATTTATTATAGTAATCATGATTGTGTCTGCACTATATCTTCAGGAGCAGGGAAGCGTTCAAAAGAATTTGCTTAACTTGAAGATCAGCGATCTTAAACAAGAAAATGGCCAATTAGAGCACGAAATTGGGTCACTTGAACAAAAAATAGCAAGATTACGATCAGATCCAAAGGCCGTAGAAAAGGTCGCTAAGCGTAAACTGGGAATGGTGCGTCCTGATGAAACAATTTATATCTTTGAAACAGTTGATGATAAAAAATAGGAACCAGTTTACTTAAAGCACCCGAGTTGGCAGGAAGTGACCTTGATCTCCAGTTCATTTAAAATCTGGCCTATCCTCTTTCTGGATACATCAGTTTGTTCGGCTATCTCAAAAGCCTCTCGGCAAGACATTTTATGGTTTCGGGACCGTGCTAAAATGAATTCCTTAATTTCAGATTCATTCATTCCTAGGCTCCATTAATAAACTAATTATAAAAATTTGTTTTAGATTAATCATTTATATTTATAATAATCTAGAGAAGTAGTTTCTTCAACTATATTGAAATGTGAATTCCATGATGGAGTTGAGGCCTAATTGATACAAGACCTTAAAATGTTATCTATTGAAGATAAACCAATTTTTGATGACTTTTTCAGAAGCGACCCACCTGAAGCTTCGGAATATACTTTTACCAACCTGTTCATGTGGAGAAAGAAATATCATCCATCTTGGACTGTTATTGATAATTGCCTCGTGATTATTATGAATCCGAACAACGAAAAATCGTTTGGTCTTTTCCCTATGGGTTTGGGTGATAAACGATCAGCGCTCAGGAAGTTAAAGAATCTGCTCATAGAGTTTTCAGGCCAATCGGTCGTCTCCCGAGTAGAGTCCAGAATGCTCAATAGATTTGTTGATGGTTCCGAATTTGAGATTGATTTGGATCGTGACAATTCTGACTACGTTTATTTGGCTGAACATTTGTGGAGTTTACCTGGAAACAGGTATCACAAGAAAAAGAACCATTTGAACAGATTTAAAAAAAAATGGGGTTATAAATTTCTATGTTTCGATGAGCATCTGATAGACCATGTGCTTCAGCTTCAGGAAGATTGGTGCGAATTCAAAGATTGCAATGGAAGCACTGATTTGATTTACGAAGATCAAGCTGTTTTGGAGGCCTTGAAGAATTATCGAGTTCTAGAATTCAAAGGGGGCGCGATTTTAATAGACGGAAAAGTTCAAGCTTTTTCATTTGGAGAAATGTTGAACCCGGAAACAGCAGTGATTCATATTGAAAAAGCAAACCCAGAGATACCGGAGTTGTACACGGCTATAAATCAGATGTTTGCTATGAATGTTTGGTCTGAATCAAAATTTATTAATCGGGAGCAGGATTTGGGCCTTACAGGCTTGAGAAAGGCCAAAGAATCTTATTATCCTGACCACATGGTTGAAAAGTACGTCCTGCATGGTAAACATTGAGATATCCTGAGTCAGGCCCATGTTCCAGTCGAAAAACGGCACTCCAGATTGGTTATCTATAAGGAATGTTTATCGTATCTCTTCAAGCTCCGCCCCTTAGCACCTGCCTACATCTGGCCATCGAACAGCGAAGCTGGAACACGACTCAGCTATCAAAAAGGGGTGATTGTTGTCAAACATAAATTCGTGTTATCGACTGCTGGAAGAAGATTTACATGCCGACATTATCAGGTTATAAATCGCTCTTTATCCTCTATTAGAAATGGTTTGCGCTGTTTTTGGGCTGGAACATAAGTCAGGATATTTAATGTCGGATATCCAAAAAAAGGAGCTTCTTACTGATGAAGCTCTCACAGCATTTTTCTTTGTTACTCTTCCCGACAGCTTACCTATTGCGGTAATAACTATAGCGCTTCTCTAAAGTTCTGTCGGAACGTCGCAAGTTTTAGTGTTTTCATCTTGTCTGGTCATAAGCCATCTGAGAGCGTCGGTGAGTCTCTCGATTAGTTGATCTTTGGTTTTAGCGTAGAATCCAGAAAACCATTCGCCCTTCATAACGAGCCAGAGGCGTTCAATGGGGTTAAGATCTGGAGAATAAGGTGGAAGAAAAATCGGCTCAAATTCCCCCCAGTCCAGTGATTTACTCTTGTGCCAAGACGCATTGTCCAGGATGAGTAGATTGCGAGGACGCTCGAACTTGATGTCCCGATTGGCGTGATTCAGGAAGATCTGGAAGATCTCCGTATCGGAATGGCTAAATTCTAGCGCATAGAATTCACCTTTTCTTGGCAAGACCATGCCCGTGACATTCATTCGGAGATGCGCCCCGCCGTATGCTTGACGGATTTTGTCTCCTTTTTTAGCAAAACGCCTTTTCGGACGAGGATCTCCTTCGACACCACACTCGTCAAGAAACCAAAGATCCACGCATTGATCACCAAGAAACTTCCTGATCAGTTCAATGAAGGCCTTTCTCTTTTCTTCATCCTGGCCATCCGGCCAGGGGCGAGGGACCTTCAGCCGAAAATCCTCATCGTGAAGCCACCGCATAAGTGTGCTGTAGCCTGCGTCCATCTGGCAATGCCTGGTGAGATATCCGTGAAACTTACGTCCGGTCCAGTGGGTCTCATTGACCAGTTCTGGATGTAAGACCAACTTGGAATATTCATAGGCCTGCTCCCCGCTGATTTTGGGAGGACGCCCAGAGCGGGGACCTTCTGTAAGCCCATCGATACCCCGTTGATTAAAACGTCTCACCCAACGGGAAACCGAGTCCTCATTTACACCGAACAAGGCAGCCACCTGCTTATGGGGCAGCCCCATTATCAAGGCCTTGATAGCCATCAGACGAACATACGACCGCTGGACCGACGAGGCCTTCGCTGCGGTCTCTAATTCAGCTAAAGCGCAGTTTTCCGGGTTAGGCATGTTTCGTTGACGACACATACCGACAGATAACCACATCTCGATAAAAAAGTCGCGTTCTTTTCGCGATTATTTTCGAGAATCGCTATAGATTCATAAACTGGTTTTACGAGTTTGGAATCCCTGTGGGAGGCGTAATTGTTAATGGTCTGATTCCCAAGGAACAACTGTCGGCAGATTCGGTAGAGTTCGTAAAAAATCGAGTTATGATGCAGGATGAACACATGCAGGAGATCTGGGAAATCTTTAACGATAGGATCAGGGCTATTGTTCCCCTGTTTGAAACAGAGGTCAAAGGATGATCTGCTATGCTAAATCGAATGGTAGACTACTTGATGGCCAAGTAAATCTCGGCGTCTTGCAAATGAAGAACAAGGGAACAGCTTCCCTTGTTCTTATCATGGAAAACCATTTTCCACCTTTTTGGCATGATCTTGAACTCAAGAACCGAGAGAGTCCTTGAAGTGTTCCGATGAATTATTTCTTTGCGTCAGGGAAGAATAACTGTTTACCGTTAAGTTTGTAATCAGCAATTATTTTCTGACCTTCCGAACCAGTAATGAAATCTATAAATTTCTTTGCCAACGCATACTGGATATTTGGGCGCTTTTTGGGATTAACCGCAATTACTCCATACGGATTGAACAAACTCTTATCCCCCTGAACAAGTATCACCAAACCTACTTTGTTTTCATATGAAATAAATGTGCCTCTGTCAGTAAGCGTGTATGCGTCTTTCTCATTCGCCATCTGCAAAACTGCGCCCATGCCTTTCCCGGCTTCTATGTACCAAGGGCCCTTAGGCATTATATTAGCGAATTTCCAAATAGCTTTTTCTTTCATGTTAGTCCCGGAGTCATCGCCTCTTGATACAAAAGGCGCTTTGGCCTCCGCAATTTTCTTAAAAGCTTCAGCAGCGGATTTAAGGTCCTTAATCTTAGCCGGATCATTCTTGGGGCCTATTATGATAAAATCATTATACATTACATCACGTCTATCCACACCAAAGCCTTCGGAAACAAATTTATCTTCCGCTGGTCTGGAGTGAACAAGGACGACATCTACATCACCGTTTTCTCCGAGTTTAAGGGCCTTTCCGGTTCCAACAGAGATGACATCTACTTTGAGATTGTTCTGCTTTTCAAAAGGCGGCAAGAGGACTTTTAGCAGCCCTGAGTTCTCTGTGCTGGTAGTGGTGCTCATCCTGAGGCGTGTTTCGCACAAGCCTGCTGACGAAAATGCAAACAGCATAATAAGAACACAAACAAATCTGGAAAAATTTTTCATGTCGGACTCCTTTCTGATAGCGTACGGAAAATTATAACATGTTGATTTCTAATTTGAGAAACCGCCTGAAATCAAATTTGCGCTAGTCTACATGCAGGATTACAGCAAAACTGTTGAACATTACCCAGACATCGTCTTTTTCGTGGATATTAAGTTTCTGTCGGCTCTTTTCAGTCACAAGGGAGCATACTTCCGTTCCGTCCTGTATGCGAACAATAAATTCCGTCGTAAGTTTACCACGTAAGATTTGAGCCACTGTACCGCTAAACATGTTTTCAGCCGAGCACATGGGCTGGACATGCGTTTTTTGCAATATGACCCACGGAGCCTTTATCTCTGCTGTTATCAATGAACCTATTTTTAGCCCCAACCTCTCCAGACTGTTGTTGGTAATTACTGTGGTCACGGTAGCTCCACTTACGGTGACCAACTCTACCTGGGATTGAATATGTCCCTTTAAGATTGCTGAGATTTTGCCGAAGAACGTATTGCGAGCGCTTGTTTTCCGTCGACTCTCTCGTTCAATAAAATGCCTCTCCACCTCATGGATATCTTGATTAGAAAAAGTCACCAGGGATGCTGTGGGATTAGGTGTCAAATGACCAAGAATATGTTGGACCACTGGCAATGGCACATTGTCCCGCATCAATTCAATGGCTCTAGCCCTGCGAATACCATTTGGCGAACCGAGATCTTTTGGAAAACCGCAGGCTAGGCATCGTTCATAAAACTTGCGGCGAACATGCCCCTCATCGACCTTTAAGGGTAAGCTTTTGTACTCGCTAAAAGCCGGTTCATTTAGGATAGTTTGAATCTCGGACATTAACTCAAAAGAAATCTGAACCTCACGTTGAGATGAACTATCCGCATCTTTGATTCTGCCATAACTAATAGAGCGTCTTGAAACATCAAGACATTTCCTGAGCTCGAGAGACAATACTTCATTAAGTCTGGCACCGGTGTAACGAATCAAAAGAAAAATCAGCACGATTCGTTTTCTAGAAGAACGTATGTGAGAGAGCGTTGAAACATCAGACCATGAGCGGAAAGATTGTTCCAATTTGGCTAGTTGATTTGGATCGAGGAATCTGGCCTCGTCCTCAACTGTGTAAATCCTTGCGGAGTTCAGCTTTCTTGAATTGAAACGATCGGACCTGGGGCCAGACGATTTGGAACTTTGGGGAGTATCCATATGTGACGTTGTCTTCCTCGGCATCCTGCTGAAAGATCAGATAACAATTTACATTACCACATCCAACTGGAGTGACCAATAATTGCCAACATAATTGCAATTTAGGCGCTCATTCATATCCCTCTCCAAACTCAATGGTCCATATTAAAGCCCCCTGTTGTTGAAAAGGTTTTTACTTAATCTTGCCTGTTTGGGAGGCTTTATTGGCCTGTTCCTGGGAAAGTAACTTATCGTCTTCCATTTCGAGAATGCGGTCAAATATATACAGGCTGCGATGGTCGTGTGTAGCCACCATAACCGTGGTGCCATATTCTCGAGCCACAGTCCGGAAGAGCTCCATCACCTGTCGACCTCCGACGCTATCCAGCGCTGCTGTTGGTTAATCCGCGAGCACAAGCATAGGTTTATTAGCAAGAGAGCGAGCTATAGCCACTCTTTTCTGTTCCCCTCCGGAGAGCACATAAGGTAAATTGCTGCTTCGATAGACTACATCCAGACTCTCTAATAACTCCATGGCTCTGTTATGGGCCGCTCGACCTGAAACATCGTTAATTTCCAGCGCTAACTGCACATTCTCTATCGCTGTTAGGAAGGGTATTAAACTTGTCTTTTGCAAAACAAAACCAATAAATTTCCGACGATATGCTCGCAGATTGACTTTGGCGATAGGTCCGTCTGTAACGAGTGCTTCTCCTTTGAGAAGTTTACCCGAAGTTGGCCCATTATGAGGCCCATAATTGTGAGCAAGGTCGTTTTGCCTGATCCACTGGGTCCCAATAGAGCTACAACTTCTCCGCTTAATAAAGAGAATGACACATCCTCCATAGCTGTCACTTGCACGTTTCCACTTCCATAAATCTTTGTGAGAGATTGACCTTGAATCGCTAAAGCCGGACCCGTCATGAAACAACCTCGTTAGGGTAAATGCTAAGGGCCTTCCAAATTCCCAAACCAGTGGATAAAACCGAAATTGCCAGTACGATAAAGGAGAAATAAATCAAATCATCAGTATTTATTACCACTCGGCGTGGAAACATTGGGGAAACCCACTTTCCAACGTAGAAGGCAAAAATATGACCGATAAATCCTAACAACAGGGTCTGTTGAAGGATAAGCCCCAGGATCACAGAATTTCTAACCCCGATAAGCTTTGGCATCGCAATGTCACGGACCTTTTCGAGTGTAAGCGTATAGATTATCAAGGCCATTATTATAGTGGAGATGACTATGAGAAGGGAGCGGAACAAGCCAAGCTGTCGACGGGCGCGATCGACGACACCCCGGAGTAACAATCCGTTCTGTTGCTGATCTGTAAAGACTGTAACATCCGTCCAACCTGAAATTTTGTCTATAATTGTATCCACATTGGTTCCGGGAATTAAGGTGACAAGCACAGCGCTCACATAAAGTATTGGACTGGCCACAAGGTTTGATGACGGCAGTTGCGCTCTTTCAATCAAAGAGGGCTGAGTAGCTCCAAGGTCTTGCCTGGCAACTCTCCCGGCCCTTGCCTCCCGTTCTATACGAATCGCTTCTCCGGAATAATCGTAATGAATTTCCAGAGCGTCAAGCAATGTGAAAAAAGCTAGGCCATCCCCAGCCATGACAATCCCTGTATCTGCATCCGGAGCGGTTTTTCGCTGAATTCTCTTTGCACGGGGAATGTTACAAACGCTCTCGCGGAAGCGACTCCTGGCATGGACTTAAATCTGTCTTCCAGATTTCTGGGGATTCGGGAAATTTCAGCAAACGGCCCTCTGGTTTCACGCTGCACAACCTACAGATCTGCCCCGATTTTATCGACCAGTAGAGTGGCTTCCTCTATTAAACCTCGGTAAATGCCCTCCCATTCCCATAACGATCATCAGTAACATTCCGATCCCGAGGGCTGTCAGAGAGAATCGTGAAAGATTATGATGGATATCCCTTATAGCAGATTCATTCGCTGTAGACCCGTAGGCCGTCCTTTAATCGTGAAAGGTCGGGACCGGTAATGATGATGGTGCCTTTAGCCAGGCCACCTGTTACTTCCACATTTTCGATTCCTCTCAATCCGATCTAAACTTCCTGAAATTTTGCCCGTCCGTTTCGTTCCAGGAAAACACCCGATTTACCTTTTTTCCAGACAATGGCCCGAAGAGGGATCTGGGCTACATCGTTCTTTTTTCCTGTCTCGATGTAAACTTCCGCCCGCTGTCCTACCGCCCGGTTCTCCAGCAATGTTTCAACTCCCACGTCCACAAGGAATTCCCCGGTCTCACGATCGACTTCAGTCCCAAGCCGGGAAACCTTTCCCTCATAGTTTTTTTGGGTTGGGACCTGAAAACGACCCGGGCCGGTTGGCCCTTGATGAGTCCAGCCATAGAGGTTTCATCGACCCATGCGGAAACCAACATTTCTTTTGTAGACACCAACTTAAAAATTGACGCTCCTGGGACTACAATGTCTCCGACTTATGTTCCAGCCCAAAAACAGCGCAAACCATTTCTAATAGAGGATAAAGAGCGATTTATAACCTGATAATGTCGACATGTAAATCTTCTTCCAGCAGTCGATAACACGAATTTATGTTTGACAACAATCACCCCTTTTTGATAGCTGAGTCGTGTTCCAGCTTCGCTGTTCGATGGCCAGATGTAGGCAGGCGCCAAGGGGCGGAGCTTGAAGAGATACGATAAACATTCCTTATAGATAACCAATCTGGAGTGCCGTTTTTCGACTGGAACATGGGTCCGACATCTCTGTCCCGGGGGGTGATCAGTCCATCAAAAGGAGCGCATATGCGTGTATCAGCTAGCCTGGCCTGCTGAAAATGAAGCCTCTCCCTAGCTGCAACGAATTGACGATCAGCTTCACTTACAGCGGCGGAAGCCCACCCGAGGTCTGCCTGGGCGACAGCCAGATTCTGAGCATATTTGTCCATGATCTCCTGGGAAACACTCTTTGAAGAGACCAACCCAGCATATCTTTGGTAATCGACCTTAGCCTGGTCCAGAATGGCCTAGGACTTGGCCTCATCAGCCTTTGCCCGCTCAACGCTCGCCTCGCCGGCTTTTAGCACCGCCTCCTGGGTAGTAACTTCCCTGATTAGGTCGGAATCATCGAGCCGTGCCAACAACTGCCCGGTCTTAATCCAATCATTTTGATCCGCCAGAAGTTCGACGATGACTCCCTGAAAAGACAAAAAGAATACCCTTGACTGAGCCTATCGATCGTCTTAATATATCTAACACGTTTGTAATTATAAACATGTTAGTTGCTCTTGGCTAAAACTTTTTATGGAGGTGAAATGCAAAAGGTGGAAGCTAGCGTCAAAAATATTTTTTTCGCCTTTCTCAAGATGGGGACGTTCGCTTTTGGAGGAGTTTATTCCATGATAGCCTTCATCGAAAGGGAACTTGTGCTTATACGAAAGTGGCTCAGTCATGACGAGTTTGCTGAAAGTGTTGTCGTAGGTCAGTTGACGCCAGGCCCACCCATAATCAACTCAGGCATATTTATAGGTTATTTGCTGAGGGGAATTAGAGAGGCCTTAGCCACAGTTGCAGGACAGGTGCTACCATCCTTTTTAATGATCTTAATGCTCGCCTACGTCTACATGACTTATAGTGATATTCCAATAATGCGGTCTATGCTCAAGGGGGTAGGCGGCGCTGTAGTGGGGCTTGTCGTATCGGTTGTTTTCCGTATGGGCAAGCGGTCTTTAAAGGACTACAAGAGCGTTTGTTTTGCTATTGTCGCGTTCATTTGCCTTGCGGTTTTCAAACTAAATCCAATACCTTTGATTATTGCCGCCGGTGTTGGAGGTCTAATAGTCTATCGCGGAGGTGCGCCGGAATGGCAATAGTCACGTTTCTCTGGACGCTGTTCTATATAAATCTTTTCACGATAGGGGGAGGATTCGTGATGCTGCCGCTCCTTCAAATTGAAATTGTTGATCATTATCAATGGTTAACAAACAAGGAATTCACAGACAGTATCGCTGTAGGGCAACTCACTCCAGGGCTTCTTACCATAATGAACAGTTTCATCGGGTACAAAATTTGTGGATTCGTAAGAGCTATTGGCACAGTTGTAAGCACATACTTACCCTCAATTCTAGTTGTAACAATTGTTTGCCGCTATTATCTGAGATTTAAGAATTGGTGGATTATCAATTCAAGCTTTAGTGGAATACAGCCTGCCGTTATAGGTCTTCTTGCCGCTGTCACTATTACATTAGGCAGAGAATCCGTCATAGATCTTCCAACCGGCGCAATAGCGATCATCAGCTTTGGCGCAATAGCTTTCACAAAACTGGATCCCACCTTTGTGATACTCGGAGCAGGATTGTTGGGAACTTTGTTGTATTAACAAGAGTCAAGTTTGAAAGCCCGACTCAAAAACTATTCGAAGCGTAAAACCCGAATTCCGTTTTCTTCGAAGATTGGGGGGAAAACTGATTTGTCGACGGCTGCAAAATAATTTCTGGAATTTGTTAAGTACCAAATAAATCCATTGAATGGTTCAAAATAGGTAGGGAATTTCTTCAATCGTTCCATTTCGAAATCTTCTGACCGCACAATTAGGTAACCAATATGATTTATTTTGCAGAAACTTCGGATTTCTTCAGGGTCGGATGAATAATAAGCTCTAAGAAGATCGAAAGTTCTTCTCTTTATCTCGTTCCAGTAAGGCTCGACCCAAGTATGAGAAAGTTTGTATGTGACATAGGCGGGCCTCTCTCCAAAAGTCATCACGTTATCCATGAGTTCAGGCCATCCCGCAATTAAAGCGTTTTTAGGAGTATTCTGAATGAATTTGTATAAATTGGAGTCACCTGAATAATCGAAAATTTCAATATGTCTCCCCTTAATGCAAGCAAATGCCAATAGAGCAATAAGGAGTGCATATAGCTTCAATTTGCTTAACTTCATCTTTTCCAAAATAATCCTTATCGCAACAGCAAAACCGATGCAGTAAACAAGATTCAGGGTATAGGTAATATATCTTCGTGGAACGAATAATTTCACTAACAAAAGTCTCGCGAAAATATAAAGTAGGAATGAGGCAGCTATAAGGAGCAACAGCCCATTCAATTCTCTCCATTTAATTAAGGGTTCATAATTCAACGCAGCGTAAAAAAATACGCCAACCACACAAAAGGCCATGATCCAACCGGCAATTGGACCCCAATAGGGAAATGAGAGATTAAATATCCAGGGCCTAATTAGTTCGTGGAAAAATGACGGAATAGGATATAACTGATAGCGACCCAATTCTGAATACTCGCTCTTTCCAACCATTTCCCGCCAGCTAATGAGATGTCCTGTGCCAGATTGGTACCAGGCTACACTGGCGATGGTAAATGCTATTGCGAGAAATACCGGCGCATTCAAAACCAAGAGGTTTTTAAGAATTTGAAGCGCTGTCTGTTCCTGTAACTCTTCAGGATTTGTAACCCCCAAGAGGTTACTAAAAGTGGGGAAAGCTCTTGACGCCAAGACAGGACCGAACTTAACCAGCATTATTAAACCGTGAGTGAATAGACACAAGAGAAAAACATATGGGTTGAAAAATGGTTGGACAAAAAGGACCAACACGGAGAGAAACAATTTCCCCTGAGAAATAAACAGTAGATACAAAATCATTAAAGGGAAGACAAAACTACGAGATATGCCCCCATTCATTTGATACTGAAAACCGGTGAACAGGAAATAGACAACAACCAGGAGAAAAGCTGTCAAATCGTCCCCGAACACACGCCCCCATACAAACCAGAGACCTGCTGTAAGCGCAAAAAGTATTGCTGTTAAAATATTTGAAAAAACTAGAGGGTCAAACCACAGGGAAGCCGTCCGGTAAATCAATTTTACGCCAACAGGGACATAGGTCTCGGCATAATTGGTCAGGAAATCATTCTGAAACAATTGCGGGTCACACCAACGTTCCATCCAAAAAATCTGCTGCCGCACGTCGTCATTGATAAGATAACGGTTAGAGAAAATATCGAAATTTCCAGCGCAAAAAACAGTAGCCGCGCCAACTGTTGTCAAGAGAAAAAGGAAAATCATTTTCTTTGAATTGTCCAACAAGTTAACCTCGAATTATAAGATCAAGATCTTCCAATGAGGGCAATCCGGGAAATTGAGGCGTCACTCTAACTCCGTAGCCGTACAAGCCTGTTTCAGTCAAAGGGATTTCACCTTTGAATACGAATACGCTACTGGAAGACTCCGCCTCTTTTGCCGGGTACAGTCTTGTGATGTTCCTAACCTTAAAATTCTCCCACAAATCAATCGGTCCGTGCAGCAATTCTACATTCAACTCTTCAGGCTGATGTCCAGCCGTTTCAATTATGACCTTAAACTCTACATTTTTACCTTTCAGGCGCTCGGTGTCATTGGAAACATGGACATCCTTTACTGAAAGTTTGTCCCAGTCGTTGGCAATTCCTTTTTTCCAGGCAACCAGTTCCTTTAACAAAGCGTAATTTGACTCCGACAATTTCTTAAAATTCGTGGCGCATGGAACATAGGAAGATTCCACGTAGTCGGTGACCATCCGATGTGAATTGAAAACCGGACATATCGTGCTTAGAGACCTTTTGACAGCTCTTATCCATTCACGGGGAATGTCGTCTGTGCCCCGTTCATAAAATAACGGTATGACGCTCTGTTCTAGGAGATCATATAGTTCTTTGCCTTCAATATCATCCTGATAATCAAGGTTTTCATATTCTTCGCCTGATCCTATTGCCCACCCGTTGTCCCCCAGGTATCCCTCGTCCCACCAACCGTCAAGAACACTCAAGGTCAAAGCCCCGTTTGTAGCAGCCTTCATCCCGGATGTTCCACAAGCTTCGAGAGGGCGTCTTGGATTATTTAGCCATACATCTGCGCCCTGGACCATGTAGCGCGCCACGTTTATGTCATAATCTTCAATAAAAATAATCCTGCCTCTGAACGGCTCGGACTTTATGATTTGTACTATGGACTGAATCAACTTCTTCCCACCGTTATCAGCCGGATGAGCCTTGCCTGCAAAAATCAATTGAACGGGTTTCCCGTTTTGGTTGAGTAAACCAGCCAGCCTTTTCATGTCGCGAAAAATTAGGGTAGCGCGCTTATACGTGGCAAAACGTCTTGCAAAACATATGGTTAAAGCATCCGTGTTAAGTATGCTGTAGGCTTCCTCGATTTCCGCTGTGGAGGCGCCACGAAATTTTAACTGTTCAATCAATCGTCTACGGGCGAAATAGATCAAGCGGTTCCTGCATCTTTCATGAGTCCTCCACAGCTCAGTGTCAGGTATGTAATCTATTCGTTGCCAGATTTTTTCGTTGTCGGGGTCTTCCGTCCACCCTGGCCCCAAATACCTATCGTAAAGCCTTAAGAGATCCCTGGAGATGTAAGAAGGTATATGAACCCCATTGGTTATATAACCTATCGGAACATCTTGTTTGTCCAAATTGGGCCAGACATCTTTCCACATGTCACGTGCCACCCGACCATGCAATCGACTGACTCCGTTGGCTTTAGATGTGTGCCTCAATCCCAACACTGGCATCCAAAATCCTTCATTTCGATCTTCGGGATGTTTTCTACCCACTGCCAGGAGGTTCTCGAAATCCACTCCGGCTTTTTCGACCGAGTTGCGAAAGTACCTCTCCATCAAACTTCGGTCAAAAATGTCATTGCCTGCGGGTACCGGCGTATGCACCGTCAGGATGCTCTGACTGATAACGATTTGTTGGGCTTCCTCAAGAGTCAACCCTTCTTCTTCCACGAAATAACGGACCCGTTCCAGGAGAGTAAAGGCTGCATGTCCTTCATTTAGATGGAATGCAGAGGGCTTAATCCCAAGCGCTTGTAATGCCCTGGCTCCCCCTATACCGAGAAGGATCTCCTGTCGTATACGCATTTCAGTATCACCGCCATACAATCTTGATGTTATGGCCCTAAAGACCGGAGGATTTTCAGGTATATCAGCATCTAGAAGGTATAATGGCACTCGCCCCACGTTCACTTTAAGAATTCTGAAGTAAAGCGCGTCACCGGCCAGATTCACCTTGAGAATTAATGGATTACCAGAAGAACCTAACTGTTTTTCGAGGGGCAGTGTATCGAACTGGGTTTTTGGATAAACTTCTTGCTGCCAGCCATCGGGCGAGAGGCGCTGTTTGAAATACCCCTCCTGATACATGAGCCCCACACCTATAAGAGGTAGATTCAGGTCGCTAGAAGACTTGAGGTGATCGCCGGCCAACAACCCAAGACCTCCGGAATAGATTGGCAGAGATTCAGTGATTCCAAATTCTAGAGAAAAATAGGCAATCACAAAATCAATAGGACGAGCCAACCGATATGCGTATTTTTTGGCGCGCTTAATGTATGAGCGAAATCGTTGACAAACCTTTTCAGCATGGGCCAAATAGCCTTCGTCTTCACGGATCTCTTGTAATCGCTGTCTGGACAAACGTATCAACGACCACAGCGGATTGTGACCACCTTCGCGCCATAATCCCTCATCGAGATGGTCAAAGAGTTCAACTGCGTCCAGGTTCCAGGAGAACCACAAATTGTTGGCCATTTCCCGCAGGTTCTCCAGATCCCCTTCCATTGGGGGTACGACAACGTACTTTCGTAAGTTCATTCGATGTCCTCGTAGTTAATTGGGTTGTGCAGATTAATGCTGTAAACCGAATACCAATTTCAGCGCCGCCAATTTACGGGGTCTTCAGTAAACGACGCAAAAGATAACACGATGAAGAGTGAATCCAAATACCAAAACCTAACCCGGACCATACAAGATTGAAAAACGATCTGTATGGCCTATAAACGCTGAGTTCCAGGAAACTTCTTGAATACTTTCCAAAAGTAAATATCGCAAAAAAGTTGACTGAAAAGCTCTCTATGAGTAAGCATAGCAATCAAGGGAATAAAAATTTCTGGAGCGCGATAAAATCCGCTCAAAATTGTAGCACGTAGATCATCAGTCTTTGTCAACGATAACTATTAACTAAATTCCAGCGGCATTTCTTTGAAAGGTTACAAAACTCAGGGATCTAAGTGAATAATATTCCAGAAAAAGAGGACTATCAAAATGGCCGGTTCTGAAATCCTTCAAGACAAACTGATTCTTGCAGTCGATGACGAAGAAGACGTCCTCGACATTATCGAAGAAGAACTATCCGAATCAGCGAATGTTACATTGCATCGGGCTACAAGTTTTGAAAAGGCCCAACAATATCTTGTCTCTTACACGTATGACCTTGTTATTCTTGACATCATGGGAGTAAGAGGATTTGATCTTCTGCAGATTGCTACCAATGCCGGTTTCCCGACAGTAATGTTGACAGCGCACGCGTTTACTCCCGAAGCTCTTAAAAAGTCTATCGAATTAGGGGCGCGCGCTTATTTGCCAAAGGAAAAACTTGGTTCTCTCGTGCCATTTTTGGAAGACGTATTGAAATTGAACTACACGTCAGCCTGGAAGAAAGCTCTGGATCAGGTGGGTCACCTCTTTAACAAGAAATTTGGCTCCGATTGGAGGAAGTCTGAACACGAGTTTTGGGACGATTTTGAAAAGAAAACTACAGTGGATGAGGCTGCAATAATAAAATGAACAAGTCTTGATTTGCGCTAAAGTCACCCAAGGAATGTCAAATCCTGATAATTCATATGGATGGAGTAATATAGCGCGTTTATTCAAGTATAAATTAATTTTAACTTATTTTTGTAAAGTTTTTCGCTGGCGCTGTTCTGAAGTCAACGTTGGAAATATGAGCTTCCGCCTTTTTAATCTATTCTGTAAATCCATTTTTTGGGGCATGGGACAACCTTCTCGGAGGTGTCCATTGCGTGTTTGTCATGTGAAGGCGGAGACAAGGACTGACTGTTACCCTTATATTGAAAAGTTGTTTGACACGTAAGTCAATTTAGGGTTTTGTTTAATGGATAATTTGCGGGTTTAACCAGGAGATATTTTATGAAAGAAGTAGTTATTGTTTCGGGTTGTAGGACCGCCATAGGGACTTTTGGCGGCACGTTACGCGATATGCACGCGTCAAGTATTATGGCCGCTCCAATGAAAGCTGCGGTACAACGGGCAGGCATTGAGCCCGATATTATAGAGGACGTCCGTTTTGGCTGTTGTCTGAATCCAACGGACGCCATGAATGTAACGCGCATTGGGGCGTTAATCGCCGGTATTCCGGATACCGTGCCGGCCGTCACAATCAACAGGGTCTGTATTTCGGGGATGGAGGCTGTGTTATCGGGCGCAGCCATGATTAAGGCAGGAGAAGCGGACATTATTCTGGCTGGTGGAGTAGAACACATGTCGGGTGTTCCTTACACGGTTGAAAAGGCGAGATGGGGTGTCCGTATGGGTAACGACGTTATAACCGACGCAATGACCACAGGGCTTCATTGCGGCTCGCACATACTCCCTTATTCCCAGGATGGTCCCGTAGAGTTTTTCAGAGGTAAGCCCTACATTATGGGCCACACCGCCGAATTCGTGGCGCTAAAGTTGGGCATATCACGGCAGGAACAGGATGAAATAGCTCTAAGAAGCCACAACAATGTGGAACGGGCTACCAAAGACGGCTCTTTTGTCGAAGAAATCATTCCCTTGAGCATTCCTCAGAAAAAAGGCGAGCCTAAAATCTTCGATAAAGATGAACATTTCAGACCGGGCTTGACAATGGAAGCTTTGGCGCGGCTTCAGCCAGCATTTATCCCCAAAACCGGGACGGTCACGGCGGGTAACGCAAGCGGCATCAATGATGGCTCGACAGCCCTTGTCATAATGTCCATGGAAAAGGCAAAGTCGCTTGGATTGAAACCTATTGCCAGGATAAAAGCAGCGGGAATGGGGGCGTGTGATCCAAGCATAATGGGCTTGAGCCCAGTGCCCGCGGTAAAGAACCTGCTGAAGCGCACTGGTATGGCGTTAAGTGACTTCGAATTGATCGAACTCAACGAGGCCTTTGCAGCTCAATATCTTGGTTGTGAAAAGGAACTTAAACTAAATCGGGATATTACGAATTTAAACGGTTCCGGTATTGGGCTGGGTCATCCTGTTGGAAGTACTGGCGCAAGATTGATCGTCACTCTCATGCATGCGATGAAAAAACGTAACAACACCCTTGGGTTGGCTACTCTTTGTGGTGGTGGCGGTGTTTCGATGGCGTGCGCAATTGAAATGATCTAACTTCTTGGGCGCACAAGGGCTTGATACTCTGCTGCGCCCAAAGAAAGCCCTACAAGAAGAAATGGATAATCAGCCTTATCATGTAAGCAACTAGAATAGCTACCGCCATTGTCCCTATAACAGCGTGAATTCTTTTCCCAAGTTCCTTCCATCTATCAACTATTGAATATTTCTTCCCCACTTCGTTATGTTTGAGTACGAACTCATCCAACAGAAGCCATGCGAGAATTATAGTTAAAAATGTGCTTAAATATTTCATAGGGTTTCTCTATATATGTATTGTATATAATGAACTTTTTACGTTCGACATGCTATGTCTAATCCCAAGGGTATTAATATGAAAATAACATTTCAAAAAATGCACGGGGCAAAAAACGATTTCATAATATTCCACGACATAGAAAACGCCGTCTTGTTATCACCATCGCAGGTATCCCATCTTTGTGACAGGCGTGTTGGTATTGGCGCTGATGGTATAATCGTCGTCAGACAATCCAATGACGCCGATTTCTTCATGGATTACATAAATTCAGATGGATCACCAGCGGAAATGTGTGGAAACGGAATCCGGTGTCTTGCAAAATACGTTTATGACAAGGGACTTACCAAAAACACCAGTATCAGAATTGAAACGCGGGCCGGCATAAAAAACGTTGAATTGCTTTTCAACGGGCTAGGCGAAGTTACGAGAGCCAGGGTAAATATGGGGTGGCCCATTTTTGATCCGACTCAAATACCGGTCAATGTTACGAGTCCATCATCGCCTGTGTTGGATTATCCTCTTGATATTGAAGGAAAAACCTTTCTCTGTTCCTTTGTGTCGATGGGGAATCCCCATTGCGTAATAATATATGACAAAGATGATTTTGAGGAAGCCCCGGCACGCTATGGGAAACTTATCGAGTGTCATTCAATATTTCCTGCGAAAACAAATGTTGAATTTGTAAAATTGGTGGATCGGTCCTGGGCCCTTATGAGAGTTTGGGAAAGAGGGAGTGGAGAAACCCTGGCCTGTGGTACCGGCGCTTGCGCTTCAGCAGTGGTCACAATATTGAAAGGACTCACTGACAACACAGTTTCAATAGAACTTCCCGGGGGAGTTCTTGATGTAAGTTGGAAAGATAATAATGATTCAGTCGTTATGACTGGCGGTGTGGACGCAGTTTATATTGGTAATATAACAATTTAATTTTATGACATTAATATCTTGACACAATCTGCTAGCTGGAATAATTTCCGATGTGTTGGAAGCTGGGAATATTTTGTTGATGGCACGTTTGAAGGCCCTCAAGGTAAATACTAATTGCTAAACCTATTCCTTCAATGGAGCGTACAAGAAATGAAACCCCACAGAAGTAACGCCGGCTTTTCACTTTTGGAGATGACTACGGTCATCTTAATCATAGCGGTGTTGGCGGTGATCTACTTTTTAGAGATTGACTCTTATAGGGAAAGACGTATGAGTGAAATGGCGGCAAAAACGCTTATGCTTGCAGCCAAGGCCCAGGAAGATTTTTTTGCAAGGGAACATAGATACTTTGACGCCAGGATTTCTGGCAATGGACTAAATTCGACCCTTACAACTCCAAATGGAATTAAAACACAAGTTGTCGCTCCTTCCGGCGTGGAGTTGAGCATTAAAACAAAAGGGTTCGAGAAAAAGGCTTTTACAGGGAACGCCTATTACAAGGGGAGTAAAATAGTCCACAAATATGACTCGGAAACTGGTAAGATAACCACAATTCCACGATCACAGGAAGATTTGGAATGAAACGAAGTTTCGTCAGAGCCTTAAAACGCAATGAAACTTATATTGTTACAGTCATAATCGCCGCAGTGTTTTTTAGCGCTATGGTTGTAGTCGCGTTCTTGCTGCGTGATTCCCTGGTGGCTCAACCATATGAAACCTTGAGATCTTCCGACCTGAAACGTGTGTTTGTGACAGGGTATCTTAGATTCCGCGAAGAAGATGGGAGCCCATATCTAAAAGTTGAACTGCACAATGGTACCCTGTGGTGGATAAAGTCCATAGAATTCACGTTTGCCGGGAAAGTTTACACCTTGAGTGATTCCAACGCTTTTAAGCCACTCCATTTTGGCGCGGTCAGATTGGATCTTAAAGATGCGCCTCAACGCAAGAGTTCAACGGAGTACCGATCTACAGATCATTAGAGCTTCCGGGTATCCACCAGCGGAGCTTCAATGGGAGCGCGGCATGAGTAAAGTGACTGATGTTCAGAGGACTTCGAAATCAAAAAACTATTGAATGAAGCGATAATTTATGCTGCGATCATGAAAACTTGTCATTTTAAAAACCTTCACGTTGTTACCGCTCGTTTTTAACACTATAATGATGTCTTTAGGATTAGGCGCGTCGCGATGAAACCATCAACATTTGTTCCGCGACTGTAACGGATTCGTTCAAACTTTCAATAAACAAACAATAATGGAGGGTTTCATGTCAACTCACGGTGTTTCAACCGCAGATTATGAAAAGGCTCTAAGTGTAGGTCGTCCACCCAATGTTGTAAAGCTGTTTCCCAATTCAAAAGCCCTGCTGGTCAGTGGGAAAGTTATCGACCGGGCCATGATTAGGAAGGGCAAGGCAATAGCAATCGCCGCTAGTGTCCGTAATTCTTTCGTAGCATATGGCGCTTTGAGGGCTGCCCAAAAAGCGAACGCCGCAATAATTATAGAAATCGCCAAGTCAGAAGGCGGCGCTAACGCATACTGCGCTGTGAGTCTATGGAATATGGCCAGGTTAGTTGATTCCATTTGTAACGAGCTTGGAATCACTGTGCCTGTAGCCATACATGCTGATCATTACGGGATCAAAAGCGACAAGGACCTGGTCGCTGCGAAAATAGAGATCCCGAGCCTTTTTGACGCCGGGATGACGTCAATAGCCATCGATGCGTCACATTTGCCGGATACAGACAATCTGCTAGCCAACATCGAATTGTCAAAATTTGTGCCGGCCTGGTCGGGCTATGAAACAGAAGTCGGTGAAATCAAGGGGAAAACAGGCCTTTCAACCGTAGAGGAAGCGTTGTTTCTAATCGAGGGATTGAACGCGAACAATATTTTTCCGGATTGGATCGCCTTAAATAATGGAACCACTCATGGACTAGAAGCTTCTGATGCGGGTATACAGGTTGACCTGACCGCTAAAATCCACAAGGCCCTTGAGCCGTATCATGTCTCTGGCGCGCAACACGGAACGTCAGGGAACAACTTTGACAGACTCCGCGCAATTGCCCAGAAAACACACACGACTAAGGCAAACGTAGCTACGGCCCTTCAAATGGTTTCCTGGGGCCTTAAAGTCAACGAATACGGAAATGCCATTCAGGATGTGGAAGGTAATTTCATCAAGATGCCTGAGTCTGGCCCATTCGATAGCATGTGGGAACAAATGGTGGCCTTTGCAAAAGAAAAAGGCTTGAAGGGCGGCGATTACAAGAAATTGAACCTGCCCTTTGAAAATAAGCTTCTCGGACTTACAGAGGTGGAAAGAGAGAGAATGATCAAAGGGGTCGAAGACTTCGTGTATCTGCTCATTTCGGAAGTCTTCAATGGTCAGGACACAGCCGCACTGGCGACAGAAGAAATCTTGCGTGCTGGCTCGTATGACTTGGGGCCAAAAACTCCAAGAATAGAAAACCCAGCGGATTGGACCCGGGAAAAAATACTTGAAAAAGGGGCCAAACTAGACACTGACAAAGGCGCAAAAGGTAACTTTGACGACTAACAGGGATTGTTAAAAATGGTTTCCCGGCGCATGGCAAAAGATCCTGCGCCGGTTCTACCATGACAAAGTATAAAATTCCGGGTTATGAAAATGGTCGAAGCGACTGAAGGAACTCACATATCGTATGAGTGGTTTGTAAAATCTTTTGTGTAAATGGCCGATTTCGGTTTAAATCCAACTCAAGGGAGCAAAACCATGGCCATAACAGAGGAACTGCTTGACCAACTGATCAAGGATTACAAAAAACCAGAAGATCTAATAGGAGAGAACGGCCTATTAAAACAACTGACAAAGCGATTGCTCGAGCGAGCGATGCAGTCGGAGATGACCGAGCACCTCGGTTATGTCAAGAATGCATCTTCCGGCAACAACTCTGGGAATTCCAGAAACGGCAGCTACAACAAAAAGCTCAAAGGTGATTTTGGTCAGATGGACCTCAGTGTTCCCAGGGATCGCAATTCAACCTTCGATCCGGTCATTATCCCCAAGGGTGAAAGCCGCTTCAAGGGTTTCGACGACAAAATCATCTCTATGTATGCTAAGGGGATGACTACCAGAGACATCCGGTCGCATTTGGAAGAGATGTACGGGGTCGAGGTATCACCCACCCTCATCTCGCAGGAAACTGAGGCGGTGACTGAAGAAGTTCGGCTCTGGCAAAACCGCTCTCTGGATGACATATATCCCATAGTCTACCTGGATGCCGTTAGGATCAAGGTAAAACACAACGGACAGATCGTCTCTAAAGCCGTCTATCTTGCCATAGCCGTCACTATGGAAGGGGTAAAGGATGTGCTCGGCATGTGGACAGCCGAATCCGAGGGAGCGAAGTTCTGGCTGTCCATACTCAACGAACTTAAGAACCGGGGCGTCAAAGATATTCTGATCGCCTGCGTGGATGGTTTGAAGGGTTTCCCCGAAGCCATAGAGGCGGTTTACCCCCAGACTCAGGTACAACTGTGTATCGTGCATTTGGTTCGCCATAGCCTTAATTTTGTCTCCTGGAAACAACGTAAGGATATGGCAAAGGATCTCAAAGATATTTACGGCGCTTCTACTGAAGACCAGGCGCGTGCGAACCTTGATTCTTTAAGCGACAAATGGGATGCCACGCATACCAAGGTGAGTCAATCCTGGCGAAACAATTGGCAGCGGATCATCCCATACTTTGCCTACCCGCCGCAAATCCGGAACGCTATCTACACGACCAACGCCATATAGCGAGTCTCGAAAATAATCGCGAAAAGAACGCGACTTTTTTATCGAGATGTGGTTATCTGTCGGTATGTGTCGTCAACGAAACATGCCTAACCCGGAAAACTGCGCTTTAGCTGAATTAGAGACCGCAGCGAAGGCCTCGTCGGTCCAGCGGTCGTATGTTCGTCTGATGGCTATCAAGGCCTTGATAATGGGGCTGCCCCATAAGCAGGTGGCTGCCTTGTTCGGTGTAAATGAGGACTCGGTTTCCCGTTGGGTGAGACGTTTTAATCAACGGGGTATCGATGGGCTTACAGAAGGTCCCCGCTCTGGGCGTCCTCCCAAAATCAGCGGGGAGCAGGCCTATGAATATTCCAAGTTGGTCTTACATCCAGAACTGGTCAATGAGACCCACTGGACCGGACGTAAGTTTCACGGATATCTCACCAGGCATTGCCAGATGGACGCAGGCTACAGCACACTTATGCGGTGGCTTCACGATGAGGATTTTCGGCTGAAGGTCCCTCGCCCCTGGCCGGATGGCCAGGATGAAGAAAAGAGAAAGGCCTTCATTGAACTGATCAGGAAGTTTCTTGGTGATCAATGCGTGGATCTTTGGTTTCTTGACGAGTGTGGTGTCGAAGGAGATCCTCGTCCGAAAAGGCGTTTTGCTAAAAAAGGAGACAAAATCCGTCAAGCATACGGCGGGGCGCATCTCCGAATGAATGTCACGGGCATGGTCTTGCCAAGAAAAGGTGAATTCTATGCGCTAGAATTTAGCCATTCCGATACGGAGATCTTCCAGATCTTCCTGAATCACGCCAATAGGGACATCAAGTTCGAGCGTCCTCGCAATCTACTCATCCTGGACAATGCGTCTTGGCACAAGAGTAAATCACTGGACTGGGGGGAATTTGAGCCGATTTTTCTTCCACCTTATTCTCCAGATCTTAACCCCATTGAACGCCTATGGCTCGTTATGAAGGACGAATGGTTTTCTGGATTCTACGCTAAAACCAAAGATCAACTAATCGAGAGACTCACCGACGCTCTCAGATGGCTTATGACCAGACAAGATGAAAACACTAAAACTTGCGACGTTCCGACAGAACTTTAGAGAAGCGCTATAGAATCGTTGAATATGTCACTTAGGAAGGTTACTAAAAACCGTGGATCATTTCCCAATGACGAGGCCATGTTCAAACTTCTCTACTTGGCCTTGACTAACATCTCGAAGAAATGGACTATGCCGATCAAAGACTGGAAATCGGCTCTGAATCAGTTCAGTATCATGTTTGAAGAGAGGTTGCCAAACTTTTGAAACCCCACATTCCATTTACACAAAATTCTTTACAGGTTCGTGGATAAAACTCGGAATCTGTCAGAAATCAGCCTGATTCTCTACCTCTTTGGCTTTTTTCTCAATTAAGGCTCTCTGCTCTTTTCTGTATTCATTTAACTTTTGCCGCAAGCCCGCATCAAAACACGCCAGCATCTCAACGGCGAACAACCCCGCGTTTTTGGCCCCGCTCGACCCCAGGCCCATGCAGGCTACGGGAACTCCTCCAGGCATTTGGACAGTCGAAAGTAACGCGTCGATTCCTCCCAGAGAAGAGGCGTCCATAGGGACACCAACAATAGGGATAACAGTATGGGCCGCAAGGAACCCGGCAAGATGGGCAGCCATCCCAGCCCCGGCTATGAGGACTTTCCAGCCGTCACTCTCCGCTTGTTTTGCAATCTCGATTACCCGCTCCGGTGTGCGATGCGCAGACGCCACAGTCATAAAGTAACGCACGCCGAACGAATCCAGAACCTCTGCCGCTTTTTTCATTTTAGGGAGGTCTGAATCACTCCCCATGAGTATTCCCACCTGCACATTGTCCATAGAATGTTTCACCTACACTGGAGATCTACCGTCAAATTAATCCTTGGAATCATATAATGCGCCGTTGGAGGATTTTAGGGACCTTATTGATTCCAGATACTCTGTAATTGCTCCGTCATATTGGTTGGTAAGCTTGAAAACCTTTTTTGCCAGTTTGAAATTGGTGGCCTCGGAAACCGATCCTCCATTCGTTTTCATCTCATCTATCACGGTAACGTAATCTGCTGGATCAGTAATTACTGTGACAAAGAGATAATTCTTGGCTGCCGCTCGCAACAAGGTAGGCCCACCGATATCTATGTTCTCAATTGCGTCGGCAATTGAACACAATGGGTTAGCTATGGTTTTCTCAAATGCGTATAGGTTGACGACAACCATATCAATCGGTTCGATCCCATGTTGTTTCATGGCTTGGACATGATCAGAATTAGACCTAATACCGAGTATTCCACCATGAACTTTGGGATGCAGAGTCTTGACTCTACCATCAAGCATTTCCGGGAAACCTGTAAATTCAGAAACTTCTTTTATGCTTACGCCTGAGGCGGCAATAGCCTTTGCGGTGCCACCAGTGGAAAGAATCTCCACTCCAAATTCGCGCAAGTTTTTTGCAAAGATTTCAACCCCGCTTTTGTCCGTAACACTAATCAAAGCTCTATAAATCCTGGGCATACTCCACTCCTATTTATATGATCCGCTCGCTTATCGAAAGGCGAACATCGTCATGTTTTTCACCACGGAATTTCTAAAATCACAAAATACCTATTTCCCTGTTAGGGTTTGGAATCTTTTTCCATAAGCCGTTTCGCTTCCTGTCCGATCTGTCCGTCCGGGTCACTTTTTGAGACAAATTCCAGCTCTTTAACCCCCTCGGCCTGTTTCCCCTCGATTAGCAGCAATTCTCCCAATTTCAAATGTGCCGCCATATATTCGGGATCAATCTCTATGACTTTGCCAAATGCCTCATTAGCGGCCGGGTATTCTTTTCGTTCCTGGTAAATCAACCCCATTCTGTACCAAGCTTCTTTAAAAGAAGGATCTACTTTAAGAGCCTTCTTGTAATTCTCCAGGGCTTTTGCAAAATCTTTCTTTTCTTCATAGCAGAACCCCAGGTTAAATAATGCGTTAATATTATCTTCTTTTAGCAGGGTTGATCGTTCATAGTTAACTATAGCCCTATCGATGTCCTTTTTTTGATTGTAGGCTACTCCAAGATTGTAGGCTGCCTTTTCAGGGGTTAAATAGGCAGGGTCTTTCAAGCATTCTTCAAATCTTGGAATTGCTTCATCAACCTCTCCTTTCGCCAGGTACGCTGTCCCAAGGTTGTTTTTGGCTTCAGTTAACTTTGGGTCCTTCTCCAATGCTTTTTTATATTGCTCAATTGCCTGGTCATACATGCCTTTACGTTGATAAGACAGTCCAATGGCGTGTTCAACATCGGCGTTCCCAGGAGCAAGTATTTGAGCCGCTAAAAGTTCCTTTATTGCCTGAGGGGTCTTGCCCTCGTTCAAATAATTGACGCCCAACTGGTAATGGAGCTCAACAGTCTTCTGGACCTTCCCTGGAGATTCGGATTTCTGAGGCACACAACCGGTGAAACATGTCAATGCGACCAAGAGAGGAGCGATTGCAACAGTTCGCCTAACCGGATCAATGACGCAAAACCCCTGCAATTTAAGAATTCTGTTGAACATAAAATTATTAAGGAGCTGTGATGTAAAGACAGCTAAATTTGGTCAATCTCGATATCGAACGAAATTTGCCTGGTTATTCTGGTTAGGAATTCACTAATGTCAATATCTGGAACGTATTTGACATACTTGCATTTTTCTTCCAAATCAAGGATCTCAAAATCAGTTTTCTGCTGTTCAAAGATCTCCCATCGCCCATCCGACGGGTCTTTAGTCTGCTTTATTCTTACTTCAAGCCTTGAATGAATAATATCATCCGGCGCGTCACAAAGAATAAGAAGGAACCGCGCCCCATGCTCTTTAGCCAAATTCATGGCACCCATTCGATTTACATGCTTCCCAAAAGACGCGTCGATTATCACGTTCTCACGCCTAGTTAATCGCAGGATAGCTTCGTCAAGCATCGTCTGATAAATTTTCTCAGATGATTCGCGTGTATAGATTCCCTCTCCATAACTGTCAAGTCGATGTTCCAAATGGGCCAAACCGAAAGATTCTTTTCTTACAACATCGGAGCGTATTATCTGAACCCCGAGTCTCATTGCAAGTTTTGAAGCTAAAAAGCTCTTGCCCGAGCCCATTAGGCCACACATGATCACTAACGTTGGTTCAGGGGGTGGCTCGAAATAGGCGCGAGCAAGTTTAAAGTAGTTGGATGCAATTGAAACTGCCCTCATTTTTTCCTTTGTGTCAATCTCGGGTTCATTCAATGTGAAGCTCTGGACCTTGCCCCGGACATAGGCTCGATAAACCTTGTAAAAACGTAACAGATTATGGGCCTTATCATCTGAGCATCCTAACAGATATTGTGAGAGCACACGATTTGAAAACGCCGGGTATCCCGAAAAATCCAAGTCCATGAGTAGGAAGGCAATGTCCGCGAGACAATCCGAATATCTGAACCTGTCATTAAACTCGATGCAATCAACCAGCATAATCTGATCGAAAAGGACTACATGGTCCAAATGCAGATCTCCATGACAATCCCGAATGTTTTGACCTTTAATCCTTTCTTCCAGGATCTCCCTATTTTTTTCCATGAAACTGAATGATTGAGTTTTTATAAATTCAAATGTTTCGGACGAAATGGTTTTCCCGATAAAGTCTTCAGTCTGATAAAAATTCTCCCTGACGTTTTGGGTTATTACTTCAGGGGTCCCAAAGACCGCAATTTGGGGTCCGCTGGGAGCCTTTGAATGGTAGGCGCGTATTGCAGCGGCGACTTTATCTATAATCGGCTCATTAACAAGATTGAGAGCAAGCGCATTCCTTAAAATTTTGTCTTCGGGGATGATTTTCATTAACACGGCGTATTCAATCTCTTGACCATCTCCACGGAGATTGATGACCCCTGAGGCGGATTCATAGATCGTGGTCACTCCGATATAAATATCTCTGGAAAAGCGTGAATTGAGGGTCACCTCCTGATGACAGAAGAACTTTCGCTTTTCAAGAGTTGTAAAATCCAGAAACCCAAGTGACAAGGGCTTTTTGACTTTGTAAACGTAAATGCCGGATAGAAAAACAATGGAAATATGGGTTTGGACTACCTGAACAGAGTCCGGATGATGAGGGTAGACCGATGGATTAGACAGAGCGCGTATCAGACGCTCAATGTATTCATTCAACAATCTCTCCAGTCTTCCGACGCCAGTTGGCCGCATGCGGCAAGGATATCACGGCCCCTCGATTTCCTGATTATCGCAATCAAGGACTTTGACATCAGTACGTCTTGAAAGGCTGCTACTCTTCCCGGTGCTGGAGTCTTGAATTCTGTAAATGATTCGTCATTAAAAGGTATAAGATTTACTTTGGCCCGAATCGGGTTCAAGAGTTTTACAAGCATCCTTGCGTCAGAGTCTGAATCGTTAAGTCCCCTAATCATCACATATTCTATAGTTAGTCGGTCACGTTTAGGCAGTGGGAAATCTCTCATAGCCGAAATCAATTCATACAGCGGATATTTTTGATTTATTGGCATGATAAGACTGCGGACCTCATCACTGACAGCGTTGAGGCTGACAGCCAATTTTACACGAACACTTTGGCCCAGTTCAAACATTTGGGGGACTAGACCCGAAGTTGAAACAGTGAGATGTCTCCACGAAATCTGTGGTCCGTTTGGATTAGTCATTATCTTTATGGCTCGAACCGTATTGCTAAAGTTTGCGAGGGGTTCTCCCATCCCCATAAGGACAACATTTGTGACCGCTGAATCAGGGATCTGGCGCCGAACCTCCAGCAGTTGCCCTACTATTTCTCCAGAGGTCAGGTTACGTGTGAAACCCATTTTACCGGTACGGCAGATCCTGCAGCCCATAGCGCAGCCAACTTGAGTCGAAACACATAGAGTGTCATGATCTTCAGTTGGAATGTAAACAGATTCAATCCTGGATCCATCATCTAGCCCAAACAGGAATTTCTTGACACCATCTTCTGACCTGAAGATCTGAAGCGTATTGAGCCTTCCTATTTGTGCCGTAGCCGACAGTTGTTCCCGAAGCTTTTTAGAAAAGTTGGTCATGGGGTCGAAAGAAACCGAGAGCCCCTGATAGATCCATCTCATGGCCTGGGCCGCCCTGTATTTCTCCTGACCCAGGGAATGAAAGAATGACTGTGTTTCTTCTAGGGTTAGCCCCGCCAGGTCCACACGGTTTTCTATTCCTGTAATATGGGTCATTTCAGTCAAAATATCTCTATACCGCTGAAGAAATGCCCAATCTCGAATTTCGCGCTTTCTTCGGAATCAGAGCCGTGGACAATATTGTTTTGTTTACTCTCAGCCCATCGGGCCCGTATTGTACCCGCAGCAGCTTCCGCTGGGTCTGTCGCTCCCATCAGTCCGCGATTTCGCTTTATGGCCTCTTCGCCCTCCAACACCATTAAGACTAAAGGCCCAGACGTCATGAATTCGATCAGTTCTGGGAAAAACGGCCTTTCCTTGTGAACATAATAGAATCCTTCAGCTTCAGACCTGCTAAGCCATTTCATCTTCATGGCCGCTACACGGAAACCAGCGGACTCGAATACCGATACCACTTCGCCGATCAATTTCTTAGCTACTCCGTCAGGTTTGATTATCGAGAGGGTTTGTTGCATTTATGATTCCTTTTCCAAGTAAAATTTTTATTGAAAAACTAAATCTAACACAGCACATGTTGTGTTTCCAGATTGAATAGGATAATTGTTGGAGTACCTGACAAACAATGTGAGATAATCAAAATCCATGAAATTGTTTAAATCTCTAATATTTTGCTTTATTACCGTGGCGTGGGGTGTGCTATCCCAGGAACCTGCTCTTTCGTCAAATGATATCAAACTCCCGAAACCTATTCTAAAAGGGAAAATGTCTGTCGAAGCCGGCATGCTCAACAAAAAATCTGTACGACATTTTGCTGGGGAGTCTCTAACCGTCGAACAGGTTTCCCAACTACTATGGGCGGCTAACGGCGCTTTGCCTGTTGACGCAATCAGCGGAGCTACGTTGAAGACCTTGCCGTCGGCTGGTGGAATATACCCACTCGAAATATTTCTACTAACAGGCGGCGGGACCGTGAAGGGGTTACCAGCAGGGGTCTACAATTATAATTCTACAAGTAACAGTTTGGTCCCTATTTCGGGAGAAGACGCCAGAATGGCTCTAGCGAATGCCGCCCTATCGCAATTATGGCTGGCCAGCGCTCCGGCTGTTGTTGTCATTGCAGCGGCTTTTGGCAAAACAACTGCAAAATACGGGAACCGCGGAATACAATATGTTTTTATGGAATCAGGAGCATCAAACCAAAACCTTTATCTTCAGGCAGAGGCTCTTGGCCTTAGAGTTGGCACAGTGGGGGCCTTTAACGAAGCGCAAGTGTCCGCCGCCATGAAAATCCCATCCGGGATTACCCCTTTGCTCATCGTCGCCATCGGTAAATAGGCATCGCCAAAACTATTCCGATTAGTGAACTCTTGATAGGCAAAGCTGTGAATTCGCGCCTCTTAGAAGTGCTCTTTGTCCTTGACATAAGCTCAAATCTATATAATGTTCAATACTACAACAGTATTTTCCATTCTAAAGTGATCGCTAATCATTCTAAGGAGGTAGGTGGATGGACTGGGTTGTTTATGTCGCCCTATTGTGTGGGGGCGCGGGAGTGGCCTATAGCCTGATAACAGCGGGTTGGGTTTTTAAACAGGACGCTGGCAATGAGCGAATGAAGGAAATCTCCAGCTATGTAGCTGAAGGCGCTATGGCGTACCTAACTCGTCAGTATAAGGTTGTGGCTATTATCGCGGCTATTTTGTTTGTTATCCTCTGGGTTGCCCTCGGGATGATGCCGGCAATCGGATTCCTGGTCGGTTTGATTGGTTCAGGTCTTGCTGGTTTCCTCGGGATGAAAGTTTCAGTGAACGCGAACGTGCGCGTTGCCGCCGCTGCCAGTAAGAGTCTGGCCGACGCCATGGATGTTGCGTTCAAAGGTGGATCAGTGACTGGTATCGTCGTGACCGGTCTGGCTCTCCTCGGCGTTGCAGGTTTCTACATGGTCGCGAGGGGACATGATCCAGATGCCCACAAAATCTTTACAGCGCTAGTCGGCCTGGGCTTTGGAAGTTCACTCATGAGTGTGTTCGCCCGTGTAGGTGGTGGTATTTATACCAAAGCGGCGGACGTTGGCGCCGACCTTATTGGTAAAGTGGAAGCTGACCTTCCGGAAGACGATCCGCGTAACGCGGGCGTTATCGCGGACAACGTTGGTGACAACGTTGGTGACTGCGCCGGTATGGCCGCTGACCTTTATGAAACTTACACCGTTACGATCGTGGCGGCGATGTTGCTTGGCAGCACAATCTACGGCATGGCGACCCCAGCGTTCTTTATGCCGTTACTCATTGGTGGCGTAGCCATTATCGCATCGATTATCGGGACATTCTTTGTTAAGATTAACAGGTCCCAAAACGAAAAGGATGTCTACATAATGGGCGCTCTTTACAAAGGTATGGCTGTTGCCGGCATTCTCGCGGCAGTTGCATTCTACTTTGTAGCGGGATATCTCCCATTGGGTAAACCTCTTGCCACAGCGTACATTATTCATCCAACAAGTATATTCTTTTTGGCCGTGATAGGTCTGGTTCTGACCGGCCTGATCGTTGTCATCACAGAATACTTCACCGGTATGTATGGTCCGGTTAAATATGTTGCGAAGGCTTCAACGACAGGTCATGGGACCAACATCATCGCTGGTCTTGCCATCAGCATGATCTCAACAGTGCTACCGGTCCTAGTCCTTGCTGCGTCAATCATGATTGGATACGCGATTGGCGGTGGATTCACCGGAAGCACCGGAACGGGACTTTACGGAATCGCCGTTGTCGTTGTCTCTATGCTGTCAATGACTGGTATAGTCGTTGCAATTGACTCATACGGGCCAATTACGGACAACGCCGGTGGTATTGCTGAAATGGCCGAATTGTCGGAAGAAGTTCGTAACAGAACAGATCCGCTTGACGCTGTTGGTAACACTACAAAGGCCGTTACAAAAGGATATGCGATCGGTTCCGCTGCTCTGGCGGCTCTAGTCCTTTTCGCTGAGTACACACGAGCCATAGAAGGTTTGTCAGGAAAGGCGGTACCGTTCGACCTGTCTGATCCGAAAATCCTCGTTGGTTTGCTTGTTGGTGGGATTATTCCCTATTTCTTTGCGGCTCTTTGTATGCTCGCAGTTGGTAAGGCCGCCGGGTCAATCGTAGAAGAAGTTCGCAGACAATTTCGTGAAATTAAAGGCCTCAGAGAAGGTCTTCCCGGTGTCAAAGCCGAATACGGCAAATGCGTAGACATCGTTACAGCCGCAGCGCAGAAAGAGATGGTCATCCCATCTCTGCTACCGGTTTTGATACCTTTGGTTGTAGCATTTCTTCTTGGTAAGGAAGCCCTCGGTGGTATGCTCATCGGTAGCATCGTCGTAGGTCTGTTCCTTGCCATCGCTATGACGACCGGTGGAGCTACCTGGGATAACGCCAAAAAGTACATTGAAGATGGATATTTTGGCGGCAAGGGTGGCGAAGCTCACAAGGCAGCGGTTACCGGTGATACCGTAGGAGATCCCTACAAAGATACAGCCGGTCCAGCCCTGAACCCAGTCATCAAGGTTGTCAACATGGTGGCCCTGCTACTGGTTCCGTTTATCGTCAAATAGTCCAATGGGTCAATTAGGGCCCAACCTAAAAAGAAGAGGGCGTTTTTTTACGGAAACGCCCTCTTTTTTGGTTAGCGCTCCTCCCGAGCGACTAAATTTCTCCTGAATTACATTCCGCCGCGTGCAGCTTGGCTATTGGTTACTAGCTACACTAGAACCAACTTGTGGTTGAATCCGACTCAGCCCCGAACATGTCGGTCCAGTCACGTGAATATCTGTAAACCTGGCCAAGTCCATACAATGAAAGAGTTAAGAAAACAGTCTGGTCGGCATCTCTAATCCGGTGTGTAATCGGATCCTGTTCACGGGATTCAGAATATCTAAGTAGAACATTCCAGCACTGAGGGTGGTAATTTAGACCGAGGCTCGTAAAATACGCGAAGTTGAATTGGTGCGTATACTGATTTTCAAGAAAAAAATCTATGGCTGATGTAACCTTTACCTGCAAATTAAGGTTGGTCTGGCGGTTTAGGTCTTCGCGGAGTTCGTCTTCAGCGAACTGGTGAAGAATTTGAAAGGTATCGCCTCGATGGTCCATTACTCCAAGATTTATTGAATAACTTCTGGCTCGATTCATGACTGGGTCGTATTCCGCCTGTGCCCTAAGATCGAGTAGAGAATGGGGTCTTATTGCGAGTTCAGCCTGAGTATTGGTCCAGTGTGATTTAAGTGGAGACCTCTCTCCTAAAGAGTCTTCCGCTGTCCTGGTGTTGTGGAAGTCGTACCCTTGGGATAGGCTTAAAGACATGAAATCCAAATACTGACCCTGGGAAACACGTCCCACCAGTGACTGCCGTAATTCAGCGGTAAGCAGGCTAACTTCATCCATACGATCACTCTCGTCAAAATGCGGGTATGTCTGGCGGCTCCGAAGAGGCCTGTATGTCCATGCTACCCTAGGCCGTATAGTATGCTTTATTTTCTGAAAACCAAACAATGAGCCTTCGTAAATCTTGTCAATATCGGTGAATGCGTCGCTATTGATCTGATAAAGATCAGCCCTGAACGAATTGACCGAACTCACGCTTTTGTCGTGTTCATAATAATCACCCGCGTAGCCTCGGGCAAAATATGTCATGGATGGATCAAACTTCAGGAATCGTCCAAACGAAATCGGTAGTGTCAGCCGGGTATCCCACTGTAGTCGTGACCCTGACCAAGCCTCATTCATTAACGGGGCGTGAAAATAATTGTAAGTCAGATTGGAACTTAGATAAAATGGCGTATAAGGGATTTGCCTGTCGAAAAGAGTTGCCGTAAGTATTGGAAAATTCTGAACGGTTCTCGCATTGTCCGGCAGATCAAGGTTGTCAAAGTATCGAGCTTCAGCCTGCAGGAGAAAGCTGTTTGTCTGGCGGTACAGCACAGCGTTGGATTCCATATAACGCACACGAAGCCGTTTGTCGAATCGACCGCCCCAGATGTCAAAATAATTTCTGTCGGATACCCATTGGACATTTGTCTTGAGACGGGCTGCGCCTGATAAGTCCTGATCATGGCGCCATAAAGCATAAAACAGGTTCTTGACCGGGTCGGAAGATGGACCGTACTTCCAATCATAAGTGTACTCACCGTAAAAGCGTCCTTTGAGATCGTCACTAGGATTGTATCGAAATTCCAATCCAGTCTGAAAAGCACGTCTGGAACAGAATCTCGGAGAAATCGTGGCGTCTACGCTTGGAGAAATGTTCAGGAAAAATGGTAACCTAAAATCAAGGCCCCTCAAAGAACTGCTTGCGGTAGAAGGCATTAGGAAACCTGTCTGACGTTCGCGCTTAGCAGGGTATATAAGCCACGGCAGATAAAATACCGGGATGTCCTTGATGTAGAAGAAACCATGTTTTAGGGTTCCGTACCCTTCAAGAGTCACATCCAGATCTTTTCCCGTGATTTTCCAATCCGGAGTGGCCCCGTCACAGGTGGTGAAACTGCCTTCCTTAACGATGTAATCCGAGGATCCCTTCTTTTCAAGTTCTTTACCTTCAAGATAGATATGCTGGCGTGTCAGGAGAAGTTTTCCGTTAAAAATGACGCCGGTTGAATCTTTAAGGTTTATCGTAACCTTTTCAGCTTCAATTACATCGGAACCGGCTCGAACTATTACGCCACCGGCCGCAGTTAGTTCTCCTGTCTTCGCTTCATAAACAATACTGTCAGCACGAAGCCTGGTGTTGCCTTGGCTCAAGGTCACATTACCGCGTGCCGTATAGGTATTGGTTTTATAGTTGTATGAGAGGCGTTCCGCGGACATTTGTACCGGTAAATCGTGGGGAAGAATGGAAGAAGGGATAGTCCTCTCGGTGGGACCTGGTTCCAACCCTACTGCAAAGCAGGGCTGGGTCTCTGTAATTACAAAAATTACGAGAACCGCTAAGATGCCAAGAACATCACAAATTGGTCCGTTGCGAGGTGTCACTCGTCGTTTTTCCCACAGGCTCTCCGGACAGGGCCTATCATGTACAGAGAACCGGCAGCGACAATCACATCGTTTTTGCTGGCTTGTTCAAGCAGGGTCAAAAAACCAGCTTCTATAGAATCCATAGGATTGGCAGGTGTGCCCAAGCCACGTACCAGATCGCTGAGGACTTCGGGTTCAAGACTTCGGTCGCTGTGAGGCGCGACGCAAATAACTTGTTGAGCGATAGGGGTTATTGTGCGAACAAGCTTCTCGATATTTTTGTCTTTCAATATTCCGAGAAGGAACAGTGGCTTTTGGGCAGGGTAAAGTTTAACCAAAGCGCTTTTCAGTAATCTCATGCCCTCTGGAGTGTGTGCTCCATCTATAATGACGTCAGGCTCGCGTCGTAACAACTCAAATCTGCCAGGAAATTGCGTGCGTGATATAGCTTCCCGTATTGCGGCTTCAGAAATGTTGTAACCTTGTTTCAAGAGCTCTTCAACAACCCGTATGGCCAAAGAAGCGTTCTTCATTTGATGTGCCCCGGTCATGGCAAGTCGCAGTCCTGAAATAGACATTCCCCGGGATTTGTAATCAAATGAGTCTATAGAAGTCCTGATACTTTTGAAGTCGCGGCCAAATTCAAAAACAGGGGCATGCAATGTTCGGGCAGTGGCCAGAATTACATCTCTAGCTTGGCGCCGGCTCGCTCCAGCAACAACAGGAACGCTAGCCTTGATTATTCCCGACTTTTCGGTGGCGACAGCTCTAACGCCAGTTCCCAGGTAATCTTCATGTTCTCTGGATATGTCGGTTATGACACTGACTAGAGGGCTAATGGTATTGGTGGCGTCAAGTCTACCGCCCAGTCCGACCTCGATTACCGCCAGATCAGGCTTGGCCGCCGCGATACGATCAAATGCGATTGCTGTGGTGTATTCAAAAAAGGTTGTACGCTCACGGTCATAAAATGGCCTTATTTTTTCAGTGGCTTTTATCATTTCGTCTTTAGAGATAAATTTGCCACGTATACGAATACGCTCTCGAAAATCATTCAAATGAGGCGATGTGTAAAGAGCTGTGCTATACCCGGCAAGAGCCACTATAGCGTTGATGAAGGAAGAGGTAGACCCCTTTCCATTGCTACCAGCGACATGGACAGATTTGAATTTGTCCTGAGGGTTTCCAATCGCCGCGAGCAGTAAGGAAATATTCTCCAGCCCCAAAAGAATGCCGAAACGATCAAAACTGTACAGAAAGTCAATAGTTTTGGAATATTCCCGGTCTACATCGACAGGGAACTCCTTTGCCTGTAGCATTGAATCTCCTCCGGCGATTGCGTCTAATCTTATGCGAAGTTAATATCACAGAGTTGAAGGAGCGTCAAGGTGACTATGATGCTAATATATTGTATTAATTGATAAACTCTGCCAGCTAGTTCCGTTAAAGCGCTTGGGCGAGCCTTGATATCATGGCGTCCCAATGAGAATCGCCTCGATAGATGACAATCCTTCCATTGGCACCTACAAGCTCTTGCTTTTTTTTGTCTGGTTTCATTTTGAACTTGCCTGCCAAAATTGAGGCCAATTCGGTAGGTTTTTTCATGTGTACAGTCCCGACGATCTTGATATCGGGATTCCCTTTTAGAAGAGCGGGAATGGTGTTGACCACGTCATTGTCAAACCAGCAGTCAAAATATACGATTTTTGAAAGTCTGGTCCGAAACACTTCAGCGTAAGGGTCATTTTTGGGGCTCTTAGCCAGCCAATTTCCAACTGAATCAAGAACTCGACCACCGCCGGAAAAACCGGCGAGTGTAATAGCAGTCCTGTTTTTGTCAATATTCGGGAAAGTCCTTTTCAATGATTTGAAAAGGCTATTTACCGATTTGAAAAGAAGTTCCGGGTAATCACCATCCTTGAGCGTGAAAGAACTCCATCGGGCTTTTGATCGGTTAGCCATTGAGACGTACGGAGTATCGACGAAACCAACGAATAGGAACGGACGGTTGGGTCTTTTTGCAGCCAGAGTTTCAATCTGTTTTCGAAAGTCTCTATAATAGTCTTTAGAGCTCATTCCGTGGAAATATAATATCAGCTCTACGTTGTCGAATTTACGGAAGTCGTAGTCTCCTACAATCCAGACGTATCTGAATTCATCATCCCACGGGCCCACCCGGTAACGCTGATACGGTATTTCTCCTTTTTGGTTTACCAACAAGGCCCGGTCTCGGAGCTTCGGTATGTCCATATAGCCGCGTACGGTCATCGAGTAGGATACAATTGAACATGAAAGCAGAGGCGCAATTATTATAATCAGGCAGAGCGCTTTAAGACAACGGCTAAAAGGGTTTCCAATTAACCTCATCAATGGGGGATGAGCAATGTAACTTTGCCGTGTCAAAAGCATAGAGATGAAAATCCCTTCAAGATCGAGGATTTCCCTCCCTAACTTAGCCTATTTTACAGTTTACGTCTAAAACTGTCAATGAAGCGCCAATACATTGAGTGACCGGCGGGTTGACTCTATGGTTGATTTTCTTGATACCGTGACCGGTAAACTGCCTGTAGGCTACGCTGTTTCCCCCACGTTGCCGCCCGGCGGATTTAACGCAAAATGACATTGGAATCTCAAAGCAAATTGTTCGCTCGGTTAGAATGAATTTGACAAAGACTGCGAAGCTTTGGGCCAAAGACTGGTCATCATGCGGGATGAAAAACGCCATGACCCCTATGGCTGTCAAGAGCCTAATCATCCAAAGGGAAAGGAGTAAAAAAAGAGAGAATAGACAAAACTAATCTGTATCCTATGAATGCTGTATCAGACAAACCTAGACATAAAAGGTGTTGTTTTTTTGATCCGTAATTCTGCCCCATTTCATACTTGCTCAGCGAGTAACGGATCTCGATGATCGATTGGCGGAAACGGAATGGTAAATCTACTGAAAGGAGTTCCATATGTTTGAAGTAAGTGAAGAAGCAATGGAAAGGATCAAACAATTTTTGGTGCCGCAATCATCATTATCTATCTAATATCTCTTAACTAATCCAATACCATTGATTCGGTTCTTTTTTTCTACGAGGCGACGCCAACTGCTAAACACAGCCAGCCAATCATCAACATTCCACCTCCAATGGGAGTTATAGGACCATACAACTTTGATCCAGTCAGACAAAGCAGGTAAATACTTCCGGAAAAGAAAAGCGTTCCGGCCAGAAAAAGCAATCCAGAGGCTGTAACGAACCTTCCAGGCCACTGCATGGTTGCGAAGCCTGATGCGATGAGGGCCAGAGCGTGATACATTTGATATCGAACACCGATCTCGAAGACGGCAAGCATATCTGCCGAAAGTTTTCCTTTCAAACCGTGGGAACCATAGGCTCCAGCGGCGACTGCAACAAATGCGGAAAGCGCTCCAATAATAATAAATACCCGTTCCATTTATTTCCTCTAGTTTCCAGGATAAGAAACTCTATACAATTTTGAAACTTAACTCAACTGGCCCATAACTATTTTGGTGAGCCGGGGACAAATCAAAATGAAAACCTTATTGGTTGCGGTAATTGTAGCAATCTTGTTTGTTCCATCAGTGACCCTGCATACAAGCAGGTCCGTGACGGGAGTGGAAACCTGATATGCGTAAAATCTGGCGATCATGATTGATCACCTATCAGCGAATAGAGCGACGTTTGTCGAGAAATGTAGATTACAGTCGATTGTCAACGACAATTACATTTGAGCAAGTAATACGAACCAAAAAAAGCAGTGGGAACAATCAGTGTCCGCTCCCGAAGCGTTAAGCCTATCTGATAGATGCAGTTGATAAAAATGGACTCACATAAGTGGTCGAATTTTTCTAGTGTTAGGTATTCAAAATGTGCTTGACGAGTCTGAGACTCTCATGATTCCAAGCACTTACGCTTTGTCACATACTTGCTCCCATCATTCTCGATCCTTTTGTACATTTTTTCCATGTCGGGAATAATGAGTTTCTCAATATCAAACAAAAAAATAGTGTCTAAATAGCACTCCTAGTGTCACGTTCTCGAAATAAGGTTGCCTTTTCTGAGTGGACATACCTTGTCATGTTAACAAGATAGACCTTTTTAAATATAAACCTAACTTAAGGAACGCCACACTAGAAAATGAACATGCGTTCATTTTTCTTAGAACTATGGATCCTTCCCGATGAAAGATTACGCTGGTCGCACTCTTGCTGCTTACTTAACAGCATATATAAAAATGCTCTCTGAGTTTGAAAGATTTTACTGGTGTCACGTTCTCGAAAATGGAGGTGGGTAAAAGGGAACTCGGCCCCGTGGTTTACATTTTGCGAAAAAATCACATGACAAATATCGCTGAACCTGCGCTCTAACTACACAAAATTTTTCCAAGGTTGTCGCCTGTGCTCATGAACAACATAGGCTGTTTCTAGGGATATTAATCATTTTTTCAAAATATTGAAAATATGGGTTGATGTTTCCTTAGCTTGAGTTGCATGTGGCTGGCGCAAGATGAAAAGTCGTAGATACCCAAACGCATCAACTCCTCTACAAAAAAATACCCCCAACAAATAGGAGGTCTGTTGAGGGATACATTGTTATGAGACGATATATGGTAGCGGTATTGTTCTGGGGACTCTCGGTTATCAGTCCACTCCCGAGATCACTTTTCTAAACAATTATCTTAGATTCTAATGTCATTTAAAACAAGTTTAGTCCTTCAAGGCGTCGCCATAATTTTCTCTGTTGCCTTCCATGGAATTTAAGGCAGCTTATGAACCTCACTGGTTAAAATATATGCATTAGGCACCGGGCATTAGTACGGATGACCTTGAAGCTAGTTATGTCGACAGGCAAGCCACCAAAAGCGGCTGGCCCTGTGCAGGCAAATTCTTTAAAAACTAAGGTGATGGCCCATTTTTTCGTCAGTTTTTAACCCACAAACTAAAAAAAGGCGCTTGCCAGAATAGAAAAAAGCAACAAGTCAGTACGACCTACGACGGAGCCTACTGGGGGATCTAGAGGGAATTGCCACATAGCAATACCAGCTTCGGCATTGAATACCATTCCACGGCTAAAAAACATTTTAGTGTATTCTGTTTGCATTGAGTATCGAGCGAAGCTCAAAACTGCTTCCCAATTATAATAGGGGCCTATTTTTCCTCTTCCATAAACGCCCTCTAATTTTAGTTTGGGCGAAATAAATGAATCGATATTGCTCTGCCCTATTAACCTGTTAATAGGCAAACCGAACTGTATTTTCCCGCCAATGCCCATCATACTCAAACTATCATTATCAGATATGTCCCAGTTCCTCGTTTTATTGGTTACCGACGAACTTGAACTAAAGTTTACCCACTGGATCCTTAAGGCTTTGAAAAACGGTGCTCCAACGACTCCCAAATCGAGATCGCCGTTTGCCGATGCTATAGAGAGATTGTTTACGCCTGAAAGTTGGTCCCCTTTTCTTAACAATACTGTATTAACTTGATCTGCCTCTGCGCTTCCTTCTCCGCTAAATTGAAATTGCAATATCTCGCCAGAGAAAGTAATGGAATAATTTCGGGATGGCGCTAAGGTGTATGCTGCTTGCAACCCCCAATAAAAGCTCGGTTTCAAACCCATTTCATCTGTTAGGCAAAACTGAAGGGGCGCTGGACCACCACTACCCCAAATCGAAGCTACCCCAGCTCTAGCCGTTACATTAAGAGCCTTTTCAAATGTGTCGCCTAACTGGCGTGCCCTGAATAGCTCTATGGACGACGCGATATTATTTGGAACAAGTTCAAGAGACGCGATGTCTTGTGCAAACAAAGGTGACGCATAAATAGGAACCAGTAACAATACAACGACAACAGCCCTTGATAGTATCAAACGACCCAAGCGCATGACACGATCCTCCCGAACCATTCAAATCAACGAAGCAGGGCCTTCAAACTCTTTGAGTTTGAAGCTCATCTAACTTCTTAAGTAAATTACATTATTAATATTGACACTATTTTTAGTACTAGACCAATTGTTATGTCAACAAAAAACGTAAATAGTCTGGCGGAAAACGTCTTAAAATTGGTTTGAGTTGTGTTCAGGGGTAAGCATTCGAAACGACAGGGTTGTAGGAGACGGACAAAAAAATACATCGCTTACCGTTCAAATTAGATCCATTTTACGCGATTTTAGAAAAGCGTCACCCGGAAAATTAAGGCAAAACCGCGAGCGCCCCGTAGATTTGATTATAGGTCCCAAATTCGCGTTCTTGGTTTAGAGGCAAGGTATGTAGACATAGTCTAAAGCTCCTGTAATTATAGAGATAAAATGCGATAATTTAAACGAGAGTTCCCGGAACCAAGAAAATTTAACTTGAGTTCCAAATAACAAAAATCGAAATGGGACTATCATGGGGGTGGGTGGGTTATATTGGCGACGCCATCAGAAATTGTCCTTAAACCAAACCCATTTTAAAGACAGGCTAAGAGTGATTAGATAACGTCTGTTACCGGGGGAGCGCTAGCGACTGAACCGCTTGCGGACGGTATAACTCGATGTTATGTAAGAACGCCCACTCGATACCAAGCAAGACACTGGAACGCGACGACAAACAAGAGTAAATCCATTGGGAAACAGAATTTTACTCCCGCGCGATACGGTCGAGGGAACAAGAGAACGCATCTGCGGGCACGCGTATTGCCCGGCACGGTACATGCTACACGATTATCGCTTTGCATGGAACGTGACGGAGCCTTTGCAATAGGCGTGATTTGCAAGATCATCGAGAGTGGGCACGCGGAGAGGAACAACGATTAGAGTTAAAGGTAGGCGAGATTCGGCCCGAGTGCTTGATTACTTCATGAGGCGATTTAGTAATCGCGGGCTATCATATATTGATAGGCTGCACGCCTAGAGCTAGTTCTGAATAGTGGGACCGTCGCGGGGAGCTAGAGGTCTATGATATATCGCTTTGTGGGCGGCCCGAGCCAAATTGGTGATCGAAACGGTTTATAGGAGAGCGGCCCGATAATAGATGCTGCGATGGGTTATCGTCACGGGCAGAGTTTTTCAGGAAATATGTTCAGGGTGCGTCCCGAGGTGGGACTATATTGATTTTGGGATTTGGTCCCATAACCTGAAAAGGATTAATAGTATGGTTGTGACGCAAGATATTTTTTTTGATATCACTGGAGTCGAATGAACTTAAGTTCATTATAGCACCGAAAAGCTTGAGAAAATGTCACTAACAAATTTAGTACAGGGTCTATTGCTGCTGGTTATTAGCAGCTGCTTAGTACGTGACGAGCCTTGTGAGGAACGCGACAGGTCGTTGAAGCGCTTTGCTCTGGTTTGGTTTTGTTATTCGTGGCGTAATCGTTTTATGAATTCAAAAACTATGTATTCTGTATGCAGGGGTAGGGGGGGGACTGTGCCAAAATTTGACAGTGCTTATGGTGGCTTAATTAATTGTTAAACGAACCTCTTTTTTTGGGGGACCCGCGTGGGGACCTTTTAATTGCAAAATGCGACAATTTCAGCAAAAAGGTCCCCAAAAGTACCCCATGAGAAATACGGCAAAGCGTCAAAAGATCTGCCTAAACGGGCTCTGGGTTATTGGAGTCAAACTGTGTCGGTATTCTCTCACGGCGGAGACACCGGTTCGAGACCGGTTGGGACTACCAAAGCTTTCAGTGGGTTACGATTCTCAGCAAGTTTATTCTTGGAACCGCGACCCAGTTTTTAGAAAAATCTCAAAAGTTGTTACCCGCCTAAATTTTCGCAAAAGCGTCAATCATCTCAGATTTATAGCATTTGCCAAAAATAATGTCCGATTGAACAGACGATTTTTCTCGCGTTTGGGTAAAGAATATGCTTTACCCAAGGTATGTCGCGTCAGCCGAACATGCCCAATACTGAGAATTGCTCGTTGGAAGAGCTGGATATCGCTGCGGGGGCCGCTGTCTCTCTCAGGAGTCACGTTCGGATGATGGCGATCAAGGCTTTGCTCATGGGTATAAGCCATGACCAGGTAGCCAAGCTTTATGACACGACTCGGCGCAACCTTTGCCGGTGGATCGATAGGTTTAACACCAGAGGGATCGACGGACTCGTACAAAAGGCCCGATCGGGTCGTCCAAGAAAGATCACTTCTGATAAGCGCACAAAATATATTGAACTTGTTCAGCGCCCGGATCGGGCCAATGAGACTCATTGGACAGGAAAGAAGTTTCACGGATACTTGACCAAACAACTTGATGAGGAGATCGGGTATCGGACTGTAGTTAGATGGTTGCATGAACAGGGCTTTCGACTAAAAGTACCACGCTCTTGGCCAAACGGACAGGACGAAGAAAAGAGAAAGGACTTTGTGGATTTGCTGAGAATTCTTCTTGGCGACCCGGAAATCGACCTGTGGTTTCTTGACGAGACAGGGATCGAGGGAGATCCTCGGCCCAAACGTCGCTGGGCCCTCAAGGGTCAAAAAATCCGTCAACCTTACCTGGGCGCTCATATAAGAATGAGTGCGGCTGGAACAGTATGCCCTCGGACAGGAGAGTTTTACGCTTTGATATTCAGTCACTCAGACACTCAAGTATTCCAAACTTTTCTGGATCACGCTAACTCAGACATCTCCTTTGAACGCCCGAAGAACATCCTCATTTTGGACAATGCAAGCTGGCATCGCGGTGACAAGATAAACTGGGGCCGATTCGAGCCGGTCTTTCTTCCAGCTTATTCTCCGGATCTCAATCCCATAGAAAGATTATGGCTTGTGATGAAATCTGAATGGTTCTCAGATTTTTTCGCAAAATCCAAAGATCAGTTGATCGATCGTATATGCCTCGCCCTTAACTGGGTAGTGAACCGGAAAGATCAAAACCAAAAAACATGCGCCATTAAGACAAAACTTTAGGCAAATGCTATATATCTCAGAGCGGGAGGCATCAAGGGGGTGTAGAATCGTGAAAAACTGTTGACAGTCAATTGCTCTCACTGCATTTTTGGCCAATACTTTGATTATTTAACTGCGGGGATAAAACGATGGCTCTAGAGAAAAGGAAGCTAGGATCTACAAGACAACAGGTTACACTTATCGGGCTGGGTGGGGAAGGATTACTCAGGACTTTCGGCCATGACAGAGACGCTATCCAATTGATCAATCATGCGATAGACCTAGGAGTCAACTACTTTGAATCGGCCAGGGCCTACTCTGGGAGCGAGATCTATTACGGGAAAGCGCTCCGAGATCGCCGTAAAGAGATTTTCCTAACAAGCAAGTCACATGCCCGAGACAAGCGGGGCGCACTAATACACCTTGCCGAGACTCTTTCAAACATGGGTGCCGACTACTTAGATTTGTGGCAGATTCACGACGTACGCACGCAAGACGATGTGGCTGCCATATTCGGTCCTGGCGGATCTATTGAGGCATTCTATGAAGCAAAGGTGAAGGGACTGGTCCGGTTCATCGGAGTAACTGGCCATCACGACCCCACCATACTTAAAAAGTGCCTAGAACTTTTTGACTTTGACACTGTCCTGCTGCCGGTAAATCCGGCCGAACCCAGTTACAACAGCTTTATCCAAGGTGTCATTCCAGCGGCGCAGAGCAAAGGTATAGGAATTATCGGAATGAAGGTCTATTTTAGGGGTATGGCAACCCAACTTCCCTGGTATGAATCTGTGGAGCCTTTTCTTTACTACGCGCTTTCACAACCAATTAGCACCGTGGTGATTGGTTGTGACAACTTGAGCCAACTCGAAGAAAACATTGCGCTCGCCTCGAGATTTCGACCAATGACTTCGGAGGAGTTAAATAGCCTGACGGAAAGGGTGCGTCCTTTCGCCCGTTCGCTCATGTATTACAAGCCATAAAGGACAGCAAATTGCGGCGTCTCCCTCTTGATGACCATAACTTATCGGAAGGACGAGACAATTAATCACTTTATCTTCAGAATGTTACTATTTTAGAAATGGACGATCGGTGGGTATTCATTATGAAAGTCACGGGTCTGATTCGCGACCAAATCTATCTGAAACATCATATGGGCATGGATCATCCGGAGAGTCCGGAGAGACTCAAAGTCCTCTACCGGATGCTCGATGAGTTGGGAACTACCCTGAACATCGCTTCTATTAAGGCTAGAAAGGCAACTGTGGAAGAACTCTGCGCCAACCATGATCCTCTATATGTTGACCGTATCATGGGAACCGCTGGGATTGAGAATGTTTTGATAGATCCGGGTGTGACGTCTTGTCGCTATTCGTGGGAGGCTGCGATTTATGCCGTCGGTGGTACGCTGCAGCTCGTCGACGAAGTGCTCAACGGAAACATCAGAAATGGTTTTGCGCTTGTACGGCCCCCTGGACATCATGCAGAAAGTCGTCAGGCTATGGGTTTTTGCTTTTTCAACAATGTGGCGGTGGCCGCCCACTATGCTTTGGAAAAATACCATCTCGAAAGAATCGCGATAGTTGATTGGGACATTCATCACGGTAATGGAACTCAGAACGCCTTTTATGAAGATCCGCGTGTTCTGTTCATTTCTACCCATCAATATCCCCACTATCCTGGGACGGGTGGAACACGCGAAGTGGGACACGGATTGGGAGAAGGCTACACGATTAATTTCCCCTTAGTGTCTGGGGCGGGAGACGCGGAATATGTGACTGTTTTCAATTACCTCATCTGTCCTTTGTTGGAAGCCTATCAGCCCCAGTTGATCCTAGTGTCAGCTGGATTTGACGCGCACCAAAAAGACCCGTTAGGCGAAATGAATCTAACCGAAGATGGATATGAATCTATGGTGAAGATCCTTATGCGTTCAGCCTGGCAAACATGCGCAGATCGTTTAATCCTGGTACTCGAAGGTGGTTATCATCTTGATGCTCTAAGAAATTCCATAAAGCGTGTCCTCTATTGCTTATCGTCATACGATCCACCTCATGAACCACGCGTTGAGTCACCGGACCTTTCGACGCTCACGTACCCTTTCAGAGCACGTTTAAGAGATGTTCTGGCCTTCGCATTGCGTTACTGGCCTACGCTTCCGCAATTGTGATAAGGAATCACATGGTTAAGAAGTGCAAAAAGAGGCGCTGCCTCAAATGTCCTGCAAGACTCTCGCCAAGATTGCTATTAACAAACTTGCCAAAAACCCTGGAGAAAGTTAAGTGGCCGTACGGGCGCATAAGTATACTGACGGATCGCTCGCTGTTTTTCATGGTCCTCGTAAATTGGCTGACTATGATGATCAAGGCAGACACAGGGAACTAAAATCCGGGAAGGAGCCTTAGATTGTGGCGTTCGTCTATTACTATGAGAAAGCGCTCCGGGCTACGTCCTCCGCTACTCTCCCATAGTTCAAAAAGCGGATAAATCTATTTGTTGCTAACATGAAAACCGAAAGAGGTCATGCGAAGACTTGCAGAGGATTTGCATCTAAGTCATCTCCGGCATGTCGATCCGGCCTTTGCTATTGTGCTTACGAGGTATGATTGGCCCGGCAACGTCAGGGAGTTGCGGAGCGCTCTCGAGCGCGCGTTGATGCTATCCGACGGGCATAGCTTAAGCTTGACGCTCCCTTCTGGTGAAGCAAGTTCCTGAGGATTGGTCTCACGTGTCCAGTTTTCCGTTGCAAGGACGCACGCTTCATGATGTGACCGATGAGGTGATCAAATCCCTTTGTCTAGAGGCCCTTCGGCGGTGCGCAGGCAACAGAAGATGCGCCGCACATACGCTTGGTATAGCCCGTAACTCTCTCTATCGGTACATGAAGCGTTTTGGGATCATGAGCGAAAACCAGACTTCGGATCAAGACGATTGACCGGCATTAAGACACCGGGTGAATTCTTAACCCCTTGATAAGTCACGCATCAGGAATTTTATGGTCCGTTTGTCAGGCACATTTCCGTCGTCCGGCCTCTATTGTCAAATCTTAGTAACTCTCACCAAACCCCTGTCACTATGTCTAACCAGTTAATTAGCCGAGGTTTTTCAAGAAAATGGTTCTGCCTGGCATGGTTGGCACGAAATGTGCTTCATCTTTGGCAAGGGTTATACTATCTCCGTTAGCATAATTTGAAACGTTTTTTGAGTCCTTCGGACCAAGCGCATTTGCTGTGGCCATCTCCAAAAGTATCATCAGGGAGGCGAGGTGCTTACGAAGGTTACTCAGCCTAATCTTATTGATAGAAAGAGGCGCACAGAAACGAATTGCGCCTCTGGAAAAAGTTGCGATAGGCTACTGCCACGGTTTGTTCAAGGGAGTTAGGTCGGTAAACCGCACGAAGTTGAATTCTCAGATGCGGTATAGAAGGGAGAGAGGGTATGGGATCAATAGCAAAGAAATTCGTTAGTCGATCATTGACGCTCGCACTGTTCTTGTCTCTTGGGTATCTTGCTCTGCCCTTGTCCCCGGCTGCCCAAGGTAATCCTGAAGCGGTGATCCTGGAACAAAGGGAAGCGGCGCGGGCCCAGGAGGAGGTAAAACTTCAGCAACGTATGGCCGGGCAATTCGCGATACTCCAGGTCCAGGCTAATGCGCAGCACGTAATGATAGAGCAGTGGCAGAAGGTGCACTCTACCGAACCTACCTCTTGGTCATTCACAGAGACGGGAGGGGGCGGTCACAAGAAGGGCTTCCGCTAATGGTTCTGTTTCCCGTGATGTTTCGATTTGCCCGTTTACAAAAAGACAAGATTATCAGCATGAACAGCTTCATCATTGCTGCGATAACCTAGGACCCAATCTATTTCGGGAGTTTGCCGCCCGATGATTTTAATCATTTCGTCCGACGAATAGTTTATGAGTCCTACGGCAAGAGGTACCCCTTCAGGGCTTAATATCCTGACGGCGGAACCGTCTTCGAATTCCCCCTCAACTTTGGTCACGCCAATCGGTAAGAGGCTTTTACCTTTTTGAGTGATTGCTTTTGCAGCCCCGGCATCCACATACAGATCACCTTCTGGTTGAAGGTTATAACGTATCCAGTGCTTACGTGCCGATATTTTTTCCTTGGCCGGCAAAACCAACGTCCCGATCATTTCACCTTCAAGCACACGACTAATTAAACGCGCTGTTTTGCCCTTAGCTATTATCATGGGGACCCCGGACATTCGCACTTTTTTCGCAGCTTCCAGTTTAGATGTCATGCCACCTCTACCTATGCTGGAAGAGGAGCCGCCCGCGTAGCCCATAATCTCGGGTGTAAGGTCTTCCACAACAGGGATCAGGCAAGCGTTGGGATTGGCCCGCGGGTCACAGTCCATCAAACCATCCATGTCAGTCAATGTCAGTAACAGGTCAGCGGAAGCAAGCACGGCGACAAGCGCTGAGAGATTGTCGTTGTCGCCCAGCTTGATCTCATCCACGACGACTGTGTCATTTTCATTGATGATTGGTGTCACGCCCCAAGACAAAAGTGTCATTAGTGTGTTTCTAGCGTTGAGATAACGACGCCGGTTTGTCAGATCATCTCGTGTCAGCAACATCTGACCAACCCGGGAGCCATGTCGGGAGAAAGCTTCGTCATAAGCGGCCATTAGGCGGCACTGACCAACTGAAGCGGCAGCCTGTTTCTGAGGTATGGTGCGGGCTCCTTCCCTTAGAGTCATCCTTCGAACGCCAGCCGCCACAGCCCCCGAGGAAACGATGATAAATTCCTTACCCAGTTTGTTATATGCGCAGATTTCGTCGGAGAGTCCTCTGATAATTTTACGGTCCAATCCCTTATCAGTCGTTACTACGCTCGAACCGAGCTTTACGACTATTCGCCGGACATTTGAAAGGATGTTTTTTCTTATTTCTACAGAATTCATTTCCGGGACCTTAAATCTTTAAGCGCTTTAGAAATCTCAAAAAGGAGGTCTCTCAATCCTTCACCCGATACAGCGGAAATCTTTTTGACACGCAGCCCCTGTTCCTCAATAAACTTACCCAGTTCGTCCGAAGCAGTTCTATTTTCGGGGATATCCATTTTGGTGATGACTACAATCATCGTCCGCAGGGTCAGATCAGCGCCATAGGACGAAAGCTCCAACATTATCGTCCTGAACCGTTCAACAGCGGGTGGCTCAAGCATTGGAGAAGGATCAATGAGATGCAAAAGAATTCTGGTGCGTTCGATGTGTCTCAGAAAACGATCGCCCATTCCTGCCCCTTCATGAGCGCCTTCTATCAATCCCGGGATGTCTGCCACGACAAAGTCCTGGCCGTCAGGCGCGCGGACGACGCCTAATCCGGGAACTTTAGTTGTAAAAGGGTAATCCGCGATCTTTGGTCTGGCGTTGCTAACCCTGGAAATCAATGTCGATTTACCGCTATTGGGTAAACCAACAAGGCCTACGTCAGCAATAAGTTTCAGTTCAAGCCTCAATTCACGTTCTTGCGTTGGTCCTCCGGGCTGAGCTCTTCTGGGTGCTTGATTCCTGGCGGTAGCGAACCTTGTGTTGCCTTGTCCACCTCGCCCACCTTTGGCCACAACTACAAAAGAGCCGGCCTCATCGAGGTCTGCTATAAATTCTCCGGTGTCCACATCAAAAATCTGAGTGCCAGGTGGAACGGGAATGTTCAAATTTTCAGCGGATTTGCCAGTTTGGTTTTTGCCTCTTCCGTCCTGACCTTTACGCCCGCGATAAAGCTGCTGGTACTGGCAGTCGAGGAGGGTATTCAGCGATTCATCGGCCCGTATGATTACGTCAGCGCCTTTACCGCCGTCACCACCGTCTGGCCCACCCCTGGGAACGAAAGCTTCTCTGCGAAAACTTATGCAGCCATTCCCTCCCTTTCCCGATATCACTTTGATTCTAGCCTGATCAACAAATTTCAAGTGTCACTTTCCGATCTGACGATTAAATTACGCTGAAAGCGCCTTCATAACATTTGGCGCAGTATCTCCTAGACTAACCTTATACCACGTCTGAGCTATTTTTCCGTCTTCATCAATCAAAAAAGCGGAACGAATTATACCTTCATAGGTTTTACCGTACACCTTTTTTTCACCCCATGAGCCATAAGTCTTAGCTACCGCATTGTCGGTATCTGATAGCAAAGGGAAACCAAGCGAATATTTTTCATCGAACTTTTTCTGCTTATCCGGTTTGTCCGGGCTTATCCCGATAGCCTTTACATTGAATCTGGTAAAGTTCGGAGCTGCGTCACGAACGTTACATGCCTGCTTCGTGCAGCCAGATGTATCCGCCTTGGGATAAAAATAAACCAGTAGCCTCTTTCCTTTAAATTCGGACGATTTTACAGCCTTGCCGTTTTGATCAGTTAAAGAAAAGTTAGGCGCTTTGTCTCCCACCTTCAACTGAGTCATGTTATTACCTCCATATTAAGATCGACAGCGATTGCCTATTATCTTCTTATAATATATGTTTAAACGATATGATCGTAATTTTTGAGGGAACAGCCTGAATCAAGAAATGATTGAAATAAGTGATTTTGGAAAAGTTAAACAGATCAAATTGGCTGCAGAACTGAACGGAGAACCTTATTATTGGGTTTCCTCGTATCTGGTTGATGGTCTCTTGATTGATACTGGAAGCGCAAAAACCCTACCGGAGTTTTCAAATTTTCTCCGGAGTGAAGAAATTCAGGTTGTTGTTAACACACATAGTCATGAGGATCATATTGGCGCCAATAGATTAATTCAGGAAGAATTTGGATTGCCGATTTATGCTAGCAAGTTAGCGATTCCGAAAATTCAGGATCCTCCAAAGGTAGCTTGGTATCGTGAGCAGGCTTGGGGTTCAGCCCAAGCAAGTGACCCTAAACCAATCTTACCGTGTCTGGAAACGTCTAATTTTCGCTTTGAAGTTCTTGATACACCTGGCCATAGCGCTGACCACATATCTTTTGTGGAGAGAAATCAGGGTTGGGTGTTTTCAGGGGACCTTTTCATAGGAAATCAAATGACCGTTGCAGGCCCGGAGATGAATATCTCCGACATGCTCGGGTCCATGAGGCGTCTTATTGAATTCATGGACGATGGATTTATTCTGTTCACGTCCCTACGTACTGTCCGCCGCGATGGCCGAAAAACCCTGCTGGATTTTGTAGCTCGCTGCGAAGAGTTGAGAGAGAGAGCGTGTGAGATGGCAGCCAAAGGTCTGGACATACCAGAAATAGTCAATCGAATGTTCGGTGGGGAAAACCTATTTGATACCATTACAAATGGGGAGTTTTCGTCCGCCAATCTTGTACGACTCTTGTTGTGGAAATAATGGAACATCGTCAGGATCTGGTATCTCATGATCATGGAGGCAAAGTGACCAAGACAATAATCAGCGTTGTTGGCGCACGTCCTAATTTCATGAAGGTCGGACCAATAGAACGGCAATTGAAGACGCACGATGATATTAATCATATGATTGTGCATACCGGCCAGCATTATGATGACCTTATGAGTGGTGTGTTCTTCGATGATCTTGGATTGTCAGCTCCTGCGCGACATTTGGGAGTTGGTTCGGGACGACATGGAGAAATGACCGGAAAGATCATGATCGAATTTGAAAAAGTGTGTCTTGACATCAAGCCGAACCTTGTTGTTGTTGTCGGAGATGTCAACAGCACAGTAGCGGCCGCTCTAGTGGCAAGGAAACTGTTCATACCGGTCGCTCACGTTGAAGCCGGACTTAGGTCCTTTGACGAAACCATGCCGGAAGAGTGGAATCGTCGGCTGACTGACTGTTTATCCAACCTGTTATATGTATCAGAACCAGCTGGCCTGAAGAACCTGGAACGCGAAGGCGTGGACAGGGGTCGAGTTTTTCTCGTCGGCGATATTATGCTTGAGACTCTTGGACTTTTTCTGTCAGGGATACAAAAACGGAAACGCTGGATTGATTTTGGTCTAAATCCAAAGAACTACATTTTGGTGACAATTCACAGGCCGTCAAATGTAGATGAGCCGGCAGCTCTCGAACAGATAATAGAAATCCTTGAATCATTGCCTCAAAGTGTCATTTTCCCCATGCATCCACGCACTAGAAAACGTCTGGATGAATTTGGCCTAAGCCAAAGAGTAAGCCGTATAAAAAATCTTCTTTTGGTAGAGCCTCAATCATACATTGATTTTCTTTCACTATTAGAAGGGTGTTCGATAATTTTATCAGATTCCGGATCAGTGCAGGCGGAAGCGAGTTTTTTCGATGTCCCTTGTTTGGTCTGTCGAGAAAACACCGAACGCCCCATTTACTGCGAACAGGGTTCATGCCGTTTAGTTGGCCGAGATTTGCCGCTGATAAAGGATTCGGTTAAGGAGGCCCTGATGGGCGATTTTCCAAAGTCGACCGAGTATACGAAAAGCTTGGGAAATGATGTTTCGGGAAAAATAGTAAGATCAATTGTTGAGTTCCTGGGATGAGACGTCCATGACGGGTTTGGCGACCGATTCCTTTTCATAAGAGGCAATATTTGATCAAATGTAATGAATGCGTTAGATTGATCCTTTGTAATGTAATTAAGAGGGGAGAGATGTTTAGATGTCCAATTGTTACAATATTGCGGTAATTGCAGGTGATGGAACAGGTCCTGAAGTAATACGCGAAGGGATCAAAGTGCTCAGCGCCGCTGCGTCTATATATGGTTTTTCAATGAATTATGTCAATTATGATCTCGGTGGGAACCGTTATCTCAAAACAGGCGAGACTTTACCAGACTCCGTGCTGGATGAGCTTAGACGCTCCGATGCTATTTATCTTGGAGCGATAGGACATCCCGATGTCTCACCGGGCACGCTTGAAAAAGGTATTCTGCTCAAATTACGTTTTGAGCTGGACCAGTATGTAAACTTGCGTCCGGTAAAACTGTATCCAAATGTCGAGACACCAATAAAGAATAAGGGGCCGAAAGAGATAGATTTTGTAGTGTGTAGAGAAAACACGGAGGGTTTTTACGTAGGGTCCGGTGGCTATTTTAAAAAGGGAACAGCGGACGAAATCGCTATTCAAGAATCGATAAATACTCGCAAAGGAATTGAGCGTCTTTTGAGGTACGCATTTGAAACCACAAAGGCACGCGGAAAGAGAAAAAAACTTACTCTATGTGGCAAGACGAATGTCTTGACCTATGCTTGGGGACTATGGACACGAACTTTCGAGGAGATGGCCAAGGAATATCCGGATGTCCAAACAGACTACGCGCATGTTGACGCAATTTGCATGTGGTTTGTCAAAAACCCCGAATGGTTTGACGTAATCGCCACAGACAACATGTTCGGAGACATAATTACAGACCTTGGGGCAATGATTCAGGGAGGAATGGGCATCGCCGCAGGAGGGAACATTAATCCGCAAGGCGTGTCTATGTTCGAACCGATAGGCGGGTCGGCTCCTAAATACACAGGACAGAACGTCATCAATCCGCTTGCTGGAATCCTGGCTGGATCTCTAATGCTTGAGACGCTGGGCGAGAAAGTCGCCGCCAAGTCAATTGAAGACGCTGTGATAAAAGCTCTTACTAAAAACATCAAGAGTCTGGAGGCTGGAAGGATGGGATATTCCACTTCAGAGGTTGGAGACTTGGTGGAGGGATATCTTTCCTGAAATTATGGTCGGTAAGGGTTTGAACGGCTGGGTCTGCAACGATTGGACAACAGGTTTTTCACGTTTTTCTATCGGCTCGAATGCTTACCGGGAAATCTATGGGGAACAGCGAAACATCAATTCTTAAGATTCTGCCTCTTGGGGGACTTGGAGAAATTGGTCTAAACATGACGCTCGTCATCTGGGACGACTGTGCGTTCATTTTGGACGCGGGTCTAATGTTTCCGGATGAATCAATGCCCGGAGTCGATTATGTGATTCCGGATCTAAGTGTCCTGACAAGACTCCACCAAAACATTTTAGGGATAGTAATCACCCACGCTCACGAAGACCATATAGGCGCTCTGCCTTATCTGCTCAAGAAGATAAACGTCCCGATTTATGCCACCTCCCTGACAATGGGATTTATTGAGAACAAGTTTGATGAATTCGACCTGCTGACAAATACTGACAGGATAGTAATTTCAACGGATTCACCCATTCAGCTCGGTCCCTTTGTTTTGGATTTTTTCGCGATGTGCCATTCGGTCCCGGATGCTGTGGGAGTAATTGTGCAGACTCCGATAGGAAGGCTTGTCTTTTCCGGTGACTTCAAGATTGATCCAAAACCGATAGATGGAAGGCCCTGTGATCTTAAAAAATTAAAGAAATATGCCAGGTCAGGCGTGCTTGCGCTTTTTTCCGACAGTACAAATGTGGAATTTCCGGGACGCACAAGGTCGGAGAGTGATCTAAGGCCGTCGTTTGAAAAAATTTTTGCAAATGCGAACGGTAGGATCCTAATAGCGACATTTGCTTCTAATATCCACCGTTTACAACAAGTGCTCACAGTTTCAGAGCAGTTCAACCGTAAGGCGGCGCTTGTTGGGCGATCAATGGCTGCAAACGCTCGAATTGCGGCTGAGCGTGGTTATCTGAAAATCCCGGAAAATATACTTGTGGACATTAATGAACTTGAGATGATTCCTGACAACCAGGTGACGGTTTTATCAACTGGATCACAAGGTGAGCCAATGTCCGCCCTGGCTCTAATGGCTTCGGAACGCCATAAATACCTAAAGGTGAAAGAGGGCGATACGGTAATATTCTCGTCACGGTTTATTCCAGGCAATGAAAAGGCCATTAACGGCATGATAAATGATCTGGCCAAACGCGGGGCCAATGTGATGTACGAAAAGATAGCGGATGTTCATGTTTCAGGACACGCTAGAGAGGGAGAACTACGTACATTGCTGAAACTTGTCCGACCGCGATATTTTGTTCCGATTCATGGCGAGTACCGACATCTTGTACGCCACTCTCAACTTGCTATCGGGGAGGGGGTTTTACGAGAAAATGTTGTTGTGGCTACCAATGGAGATGTGATCGAGATATCGGAGGATGGAATCGGTGTCACGGAGCAGATCGATGTTGGTCGAGTCTTCGTTCACGGTAAAGGTGTCGGCGATATAGGACCAGATGTTTTGAGAGATCGAAGGACGATATCTGAAGTAGGGTTAATCACAGTGGTCTTCGTTGTTTCAACCCACGACGGCCGTATATTGAGCGGTCCTGAACTCAGGTCTATTGGAGTAACATATGAGGAGATCGAACCTGAGCTTATGGAAGGCATAAAGTCGGCAATAGTGGAGCGGATCTCGAATTTACGTCCGTCCGTTTCATCGGACTGGGACAAAATTCGCGACGACATCCGTCTTATTACACGTAGGTTTGTCAATAAACTTTTGGGGCGCAAGCCAGTGGTTCAGACGATAATATTGGAGGTATGAAAACGCGCTTTGGCGGAAAAGAGTAACATTTTTCTTGCATTTTAGAAGATGTTAGCTTAAATGATGACATTAGTTGGAATGAAACCCGGACTCAATGAAAATTTATGATTTGTAACCCGGGTTTGAGCTGGACAAAAGCCCGGATTTTTCTTGACAACGGGCTTGAACGCGTGATACGGTGCGTTAAATCTATGGTATATTAGCTCTTGAATTAGAGTATGCTCATTTAAGGAGGGTTTAGGATGAAGAAGTCGTTGGTTATTATGGTTGTTCTGGTGGGGTCGCTTGCTCTGGTCGGTTCCGTGTTTGCTGGTGGAATGGCCAAGGGTCCAGTTGCGGGCTGTGGTGATTGCTATTCTGCTCCGACCTGCAAACCGGCTCCCTGCAAAGACGAAGTTCTGTGCAAAGGGAAAGCCGCAGGCGTCGAAAAAATGTGCGGTCCGTGCGCACCGACAATTAAGTGGGCTGGTAGCTGGATGACAGTTTTGAAGTGCCCTGCTTCTGCCGCGTCTGCTAAGGTTGTTCGCGCTCGTCATCATCGACATGCGCCTATCAAGAAGTAAAGATAAAACGGAATAAATCAGTTGGGGCGCAGGCAAACTGCGCGTAACTGTATTTTTGATAGCTGTGAAGATAGCCCTTCCTTTTATGGAGGGGTTTTTCTTTTGTAAGGGCCAGTCATGAAAACGCCATTGTTAGACCTTGAACCGATACACAAAGTTATTAGAGAAGACCTTCACCAAGCTGTCCTTAGGGTTCTCGATAGTAATCAGTTTATAGGGGGGCCTGAAATTGACAATTTCGAAAGTGAAATTGCCTCGTACTGCGGGGCAAGACACGCAGTAGGGGTATCTTCAGGAACCGACGCCCTATTGATATCGCTGATGGCCCTTAATGTCGGTCCCGGAGCCGAAGTCATAGTCCCGGCCTATACTTTCTTTTCAACAGCCGGATCAGTGAGTCGCGTAGGCGCCAAACCAATTTTCTGCGATATCGACCCAATAACATTCAATATTGATGTTAATAAACTAGAAAACCTCATATCTCCAAAGACGCGAGCGATCATACCAGTACATTTATTTGGTCAGTGCGCACCGATGGCTGAGATCATGGCGATTGCCGAAAAGCAAGGCCTAGACGTGATAGAAGACGCTGCCCAGGCTATAGGCGCGAAATACAAGAGCAAGATGGCAGGAGTAATGGGGACTACTGGGTGTCTGTCGTTCTTTCCGTCCAAGAATCTCGGAGGTATAGGCGATGGTGGTCTGGTCATGACAAATGACGACGCCATCTACGATTTGTTGGTCAGCTTACGACAGCATGGAGCTACTCAGAGATACTTCCACACCATTATTGGTGGAAATTTTAGATTGGACGCGATTCAAGCCGCCGCGTTACGAATCAAACTAACACGACTCCATGAATGGTCAAACGCGAGACGTGAAAACGCCAACTACTATAAAGAGTCGTTAAAAGATTTGGAAAGTAATGGTTTCATAAAACTCCCTGTTGAACTTCAGGACAATTTACATGCTTATAATCAGTTTGTAATAAGGGCGTTTAAACGAGACGCTCTAAAAAGCTATCTGAGCAACAATGGAGTCGGCGCTGCAATATATTATCCGCTGCCTTTGCATCTCCAGGAGTGTTTCAAAGACGCCGGTTTGAAGAAAGGGGACCTTCCAGAGAGTGAAATGGCAGCTGATGAAACTCTCGCGATACCGATCTTCCCCGGTTTGACTGAAGAGCAAATGAACTTGGTTGTAATGCTTATTTGCCGGTTCTACAAAAATAATATCTAATTCAGACTCCTCAAATTCTTTGATCTCTCAATTTGCTTAGGGCCGTGAGATGACTTTTTTCTTCATCAGCGATCCCATTAAATGCCGCTTTAGTCTTCTCTTTGATGGATTTATGCGCTAGACGCAGGTAAAGATCAAGGGCTTGAGTTTCAAGCATCATAGAAAGGTCTAGCAGATCTGAAGGCGAATTAAGGAATTCCTGGTTGCGAGTCAGAAAGTCCTGCAATTTCATTCCACTTTCCATTACTTCAGCTTTGACTGACGCTTCGAAATCCGTCAAGCTCAGTGGATCAGTCTCTTCAGATGAATATAAACGGTAGACGAATTCCTTGTGCCGATCTTCAACCGACGCAAGGGTATTTAACAGTTTTATCAAATCACCATCAGAGGACTTCCTCTGAACCTCTCTGTAAAAGGCCGCCAAGTTCTGCTCCATCCCGTATGCGAGTTTAAGGACATCTGTTGGGGTTTCTAGTCCTGAAATCAAGTCAAGGTTTATTTCAACTGGTCCTTCAGCTACCATGCCGTTCCATGCCTTGATTCCGCCTGTAAGGTTGTATACCTGCTTGAATCCAAAACCTGAGAGTAATTGTGCAGCGACACGGCTGCGTCCTCCCATGGCTCAATAGACAATAGTTGGCTTATTAGGGGACAGCTCTTTATAGAGATCTGCTAGAGATGCGACTGGTATGAGAGTAGCTCCAGGTATATGGGAGCGTTCATATTCACCTGGTTGCCTGACGTCAAGGAGCGTGTAAGATCCTTCCGAATGTGATGCGATGAAAGAGCGGGCTTCGTCGGCCGTCATTGATTCAACCGGAGTAAAAATATTTTTCAAGGTTTCAAACATTGGAAATGACTCCTGTGCTATCGATCAGCGCCTAGGCGAAAGTTTTGGTCAGAGGGCCTAGCCCGACAAGATAAAGAACCCGAACACTGGAACGCAGATTAAGAAATTGGCGAGCTTCCACGTCATAAAATGCGCCGATCCCACAGCACCCAAACTTTATTGATTCAGCGGCCAAATACAATAGTTGGCCCTGACGCCCGGCTTCGAGCATAACGTAACGGTACGAGCGAGGACCGAACTGTTCTTCCAACGCTGACAGGTCGGCTAGAAAGAGAAAATGGCAAGAGCAGTTTGATAACCACATCTGATCTAGACAAATGTGCGCCATCTCCTCAGTTAACAGACCCGACCGTACAAGGCGCAGAGCGCCATTATAGGGTTCGATTAGATAAAACCCAGGGACAATACCCTCAACGTCTGCGATTAAAACGCCGATTGATAAGAATTGTTGGCATGACATATTTTCGTGACAAGACGTAATTCCTTTCCGAAAAAGACTCAGTAACCAAGAGAAGGTATTAGCCAGAATAGGTTTACGGATGAAGTTGCGCCTTGAACGCCTTTGTAGCAAAGCCTGATGGTAGTTAATGAGTTCAGGCGTGTGCTGGAAAATCGCCAACCGCACAGGCTTACCTGGACTTGTGGAGACCAAACTTTCCGGTCGAATTAAATCCCTTTTCTTTCTGTGCCTTTTAATGGAAGTAATAGAATATATCTCGTTGATGGCTGGATAACGTTTCTCTTCCTGAGCGCATATACTGAATTTCTTGAGATCAATAGGAGGAGATTTGATTGAATTTCGCCTATCGTCAATTGGGATTTTGTCCCCGAACACTCCAACAATAGCTAGACTCACTTCTTTGTTACTATCAATCATGAGGAGCTCGTTTGTAACCGAGTCGTCAAAGTCATAAGATATTTCAAACTTCAACTTTTCTGATTTAAGGGCAAGAGACAGATTTTCACACAGGTGACCGGTGTCGAGTAAATGATAGCGAAAGGCCCTATCACGATATTTCCATGAGCTGCGAAAGAAGATAGCGGTAAAGAAGAAGACCACCGCTAGTTGGTCCTTACATTGAAAATCAACCGCTGAAGTTACTGTTTCATAAAAGTCGCCTTTTCTCAGTTGAGCGACTGATTGATCCGCCACTGAATGATGATACAGCCCTGGTTCAAGATCATGAACGTTAAAAGTAGCCAGATAAGTTTCGAAAGGGTACAAGGCGCCGGCGGACGCGACGTCCCTAAAATAGAAGTAACCGGGCCCGGACTTCTCTTTGCGAGTCAAGCAGTGGCTGAGTTTCAGCACACGGCTAAGATCACGAAAACAAATTTCTTTAGAAGCTGGAGGTTTAAGGAGCCCAAAAAGTTCTGAGAGGGATCCTTGATAAAACTCCGTGTTCTGTTCAAGTTCAAATTCTTTTAAATCTTGGTAGGTTTTGAAAGTGTTCGGTTGATTCAACCAGTCGAGCCCGTGACCACTCATTTTATAGCGATCATAGCTTGTGAGATCATGATAACCTGCGGCGGTCAACAGCACGGAAATCTCTCCCAATAATTCGCGTGTCCCAAAGCGACTTTCTCTTCCAGTTGAAGCCCTCAACATTTCAGGTTGAGTTCAAAAATCATCCACCCCATGGCATTTGAGCGTAAACTTCAGATAACTTATCCCGGTATTCCCTGAAAAACCTCTCGTGTTCCTTTTCCCATTTGGATAGCATTGTAAGAGCCTCGGACGCTGGACCTCCAGTCTTTTCCGCCATAGAAGCGTAAAACTCACTGAGGTCCTTTTCAATTAACCACGCGGTATTAAATATTGTAACGTCGGGAACCATGGAACCCTGTACGCATTGTTCAAGAAATTCACTTCTGGCCCTTTGATCAAAATAGTCGGTAGGTATTAGTCCAGGGTCCTGGGCCATACTCAAGTCAATTTTGTTGCCTAGTTTCAAGTCATTAATTATGCTTTGAACAAACGCAATATGTTTCCTCTCTTCCTCAACCAGGCGCTTTAGTGCCGTAACCGCTGCTCCGACGCCCATACGTTCGATCGAATTCTGGAAAAAACTCATACCGGTTTTTTCCTGATTCAAAGCATATTCGAAAATTTTCTCGAGTTTAGCGTCGTTTACCATTTTCTATAGCTCCTTGTTCTTTTAAAAATAATGTTTACCCAATACTGTATAGTCAAATCAAAAAATAGTTTGCCGGGAGTGATCTAGACGGTGCAAGTAAAGAATCACTTGCTGTTCAACCGACCCTCCGCGAACGGATCAAAGAGGGTTATGTCCCGCATTGCTCCAAAAGGACAAACGAGTCCGCACATTCCGCACGCTACACATTTCTCGACATCAAATGATACTGTCATTTCAGGACGTTTCATGCTCAAAGCGTCCGTAGGGCACAAGCCAGTACATGCCCCGCAATTGACACATTTGTCCTCTTCCCTCCAAACCTTATCAGATAAAGGTTCTACCACCACACGGTTTTGTTCGAGAAATCTAATCCCTTTGGCTATGATATCTTCGGAACCCCTAAGTTCCAGCAATATTCTTCCCTCCTTGCGAGGGAGTATTTTAGCTTCCAGAATGTTGAACACCAGTTCAAAATCCCGGGCAAGTCGGTATATCACCGGTTTGTACATGATATTGGATCTGAATATTAACAGGACATTTTTTGAAGTCATTTGAAATCCTTTCATTTTTGCACTAGACGTCAGATTGAAGGCCGTCCGCATGCCACTCCACAGGCGTGAGTTCGATAGCGCCTGAAACGGCCAATTTGTCATCAAAGACGGTCAGAGCCGCCAGCACTCCGTCAACACCCATAGCCCATTCAACTGCGGACTTCATGTCTCGTGCGGACTTAATTCTATTCCCCAAGCCCGTGGCGACAGCATCGGCCAAACAAACATCATATGAGACTACAGTCGCTGCGTCAGCTTTTCCTAGACTGGTAGACGGACCAACATTGGCCGAAGATGTGCAAATCCCCAGGGGCATCGCGGTCGGCCCAATTTTGATCCCAATCTTACCACTTATAGGTGACGTGCCGGCATGGATTCCGATCACTACAGGCCTTTTGACATGAACGAAGATGTCTCCTCCATTTTCGACAATAATTTCTGGCGATAATTGTAACAAATTTCTGCCCACAAATTCCGCGATCGCTCCAGCGACTGCGGCCATGGGCCCAACACCAGCCTTTTTTGCGGCCTCGATCATACGCGTAGACGTTGGAGAATCCAGGGGGTCCGCTTCAACAGGATCAAAACTTCTTAAGAATTGCAGCCTTCTGGCGATAGAGTCTTCAATCTGGGCCCTACATTCTAGGATAAAGACTTTAGCTTGATCCTCAAGGTTGCTAAGCGCTTTGATATAAAGGTCTGAAGTATCCACCACAACCCTGAAGGTTGTAAAGATGTCGCCATTTGTGAATGACCTATATGTCCTTGGTTCGGCAACTACAATGTTAGATGAACGGTTCATTTTAACATTTGAAACCCGCCAAAAGGCGCTGATGGCAAAGTGTCCTGAGGCTCTCCCAATAAGAATCGTCTGGATTTAATCCAATCTTTCAGGATTACGGCAATCTCCAATGCTGTGGAATAACTGGCGAGTGAAGAGGTGGTTACTTTTTGTCCATTGAAATCGATTTCCCCGGTTTTGAGTTGAGCGTAAGATACGTACCCCAAAGGAGCCCCAGTTCCTTGTGGGTAATCAAGACCATAATCAACAATGGGGGCTAATATGTCATCGTCGGAGACCGAAGTGAACATGGCCATTTCTTCGTTCAAAATAGGAATGGGAACACCTATGCCAACATTTAGGGAACACCCATAGCCAGTCAGAGAAGCTCCTCTTAGATATTTGGGAGACATATGTTTCAAGTCTCCTCTAACGGAAAGGGTACCTGCGCCACCCATAACTATCCCATTCGCAGACCTTTTTACGTTCGGATTATGTTGGGTTCCATTCCCAATGACATACCCCACACCTCCGCCAAGAAATATCCGAGTCCCCAGGCCGATTGTCCTATAAAAAGGATCGTTAAGTAGAGGACTTAATTGACCGGACGTTGAATAGTTTGCATTGGTGCAATCAGGCCTTAATATTCCCATATAGGTGTAAATCGTCTTTTTTGATAGATTAATAGCGCAGTTATAATTTTGATAACCATTTCTAGGGTTGAGAAGCCAGGCGTCAGGAAAATCTTTTAATGTCATGTCCGTTTCATGGCGCAGGTTTGGGTAACAATCAGTGCCATAAGCCAAAGCCTCAAGCCTGACCTGTTTTCCAGAGACTAAATCTTCAATTACATGACCGCCACCGTAACGAAACCTGCCTGGAAAAACTTTGTTCAGGGGATCATCTTCACGCGTTTGAGCTGCTCCTAAATAACAATCGACAGCAGCTATTCCAGCATAGGCTTCGACTCGATTTATGAAGACTTTGTTGGCCTTGATGCGAGGTTTGGAATGTCCGAAATTTAAGAATGCGCCTGAAGAACACATAATTCCAAAGGTGCCGGTTGTAACCACATCAACCTTCCTGGCCGCTTCTATAGGACCAAGCTCTTTGGTTGCCCCTATCATTTCTTCGGCAGTTAGTACTACAACAGAGCCGTCTTGAATCTTTTTGTTGATTTCACCGAAGGTCTTGTTAATCTTAAATTCACCCATTGTGAACCTCCTGGGCGCTTCGTAAAAATATAAGAATCTAAACTTGTAACTCTAATTAGTTCGATTATTCTTATCAAGAAACATTGTGAGAGATTTTTCAATTGTTTTCACTAGTGTCCCAACGTTTAAACAAGATAAGTCCTTAACTTATTGATTAAATGCTATAAAAACTACCTTATGTCATTAATCGACTTGAAATCTTTCCGGTCAAAAAGCCACCCTTGGAGAAAAATTCCTTGGGGGCTTAGTGGTGTATTTCGGAAAAGTCATCTTCTCTCAAGTGATGGAATTTCTTCCTCTCCATGTCTTTCGTCAGTGCGTGGATCGCTACAACGGCAACTACAAAGTCAAGGAGTCACCTGTCTCGATCAGTATTGCTCCATGGCCTTTGCCCAGATCACGTATCGGGAGAGTCTACGCGATATAGAAGCGTGCCTTCGGGCACAGCATGGCAAGCTCTACCACATGGGAGTCAGGGGGCCGGTTTCCCGAAATACCCTGGCAAACGCGAACAAGGTCAGGGACTGGCGCATCTATGCGGACCTTGCGCTCTCGCTGATTGCCACGGCCCGCAGGCTCTACAGCAAAGAAGCGTTTCTCGACGACCTGAACGAGACCGTTTACGCTCTGGACGCCACAACCATCGATTTATGCCTGTCCTTGTTCCCTTGGGCGCATTTCCGGAGGACGAAAGGAGCTATCAAGCTCCATACCCTGTTGGATCTGCGCGACAATATCCCGTCCTTCATCCACATCTCAGATGGAAAACTCCACGAGGTCAACACTCTGGATATCATTCCCATCGAGGCAGGCGCTTTCTATATCATGGACAGGGGCTACCTGGACTATGCCAGTCTCCATTGTCTTTCACAATCTGCGGCCTTCTTTGTAACCAGGGCCAAGTCCAACCTAAAATGCCGACGTGTATACTCTCATCCAGTCGATAGGAGCACGGGCCTGATATGCGATCAATCAGTCCTGCTCACTGTTCCAAAGTCCTCCGTGGACTATCCAGGCAAGCTGCGTTGGGTGAAATACTACGACTCAGATACCAAAAAGACCCCGGTCTTTCTAACGAACAACTTCACTTTACCGTCTTTGACCATCTGTATGCTATACCGGTGTCGTTGGCAGGTAGAGCTATTTTTCAAATGGATCAAACAAAATCTCCGAATAAAGACCTTTTACGGCACATCGGAGAATGCCGTCAAGACTCAGATATGGATTGCTGTGTCGGTCTATGTGCTTGTGGCCATCATGAAAAAACAGCTAAATATTCGGGCCAGTCTCTACACAATTTTACAGGTGCTCAGCGTCTCTGCCTTCGAGAGAACGCCGCTTTTTCAACTACTTGCACAATCCGACTACAAAAGCGAAAAGGCTGAAATAGATAACCAATTGGATCTATTTAACTAAACGTTGGGACACTAGTGAATTGTTTTCTAAAATTATCTTTGACAAATGTTTCGTTAGATTTTGGCAAACACGGGTATTCGCATAGTTCGTATAATATAGGAACTTCTAAATCAGTTTATAACAGGGGAGTCTGATGATTGCTGAAAAAATTCAATTCGATTCAGTGAAAAGCGCAAGTAAGGCAATAGATTCTCTAGGATCTAACAATAGCGAATTGATGGCTTCCAGAGCCATTCATATCAACCTCATAATACGACAGGCCTCCGGGGCCGACGCTAAATCCCTAAAAAAGGTTTACAACGAAATCGGCGCGGAAATCGCTATTAGCCGTCAAGCCTACTATGAAGAGAAAGATGCAATAACCGACATGATAATAATGGGAACAGTATATCAGCACAAAGAGGCGCGCCGAATACTCGTGGATTCAAAACGTTTAAAACCATATGTAGACGCTATATCCGCAGCAATTCAAAACTCGGATGAAGTATGCGCTGATCCCAAAGGATAAAATGAAACCAGCGGCCGATACTATAAGAGTCGGACCCGTCAACCTGCTCATCTTCCAATACCATGAAACTTTTTCTATGTTTTTGTCCTGAACAAAGTTTAGATGTCGGCGCTCCTTCACTATGGCAAACGGAAATCAAGCCGCTTCCAGCGCTTCTTTCAGAGCGGCGACCAACAACAGCACATTTTCGTGCCTGCTATTATGCCCCATTAGCCCTATTCGCCAAACCTTACCGGCTAATGGACCAAACGCGCCGGAGATCTCTATGTTAAAGTTGTTTAACAAATAGCCAATAACAGCTTTTGCATCCACACCATCGGGGACCAGCGCTGTTGTAAGTGTGGGCAAGCGCCAGTCTTCATCTACATGGAGTCCGATGCCAATTTCCTCAAGTCCTTCCCATAAGGCCTTAGCGTTTGTAAGATGACGTTCCCATCGATTTCCCAAGCCTTCTTCAGCTATTATTCGCAACGCCTCTCTGAGAGCAAAATTCATGTTCACCGGTGCCGTATGATGGTAGGTGCGTTCAGCTCCCCAGTATTTTCCAACGAGGCTCATATCTAAATACCAATTTGCTACTTTGGTTTTACGACTATCGAGTTTCTCAATTGCTCGAGGTCCAAGTGTTAACGGAGCTATCCCAGGTGGGCAGCTCAAACACTTCTGACTTCCGCTGTATGCGATGTCTACATGCCAACGGTCAAGGAAAACAGGAACGCCCCCAAGACTAGTAACTGTATCGAGTAACAAAAGACTCTTGAATTCACGGCAGAGCTTTCCAATTCCGTCCATGGGCTGCATGGCGCCAGTGGCCGTTTCAGCGTGAATAAGGCCAAGAAGCGCTGGACGATGTTCCTCCAGGGCTTCTCCAATTTCATCCTGTGTAAATACATCTCCCCAAGACCTGTCTATGCGACGCACATCCGCGCCATATCTGGACGCCATATCGCAGAGACGTTCTCCAAAATAACCGTTAACTCCGACTAAAACCACATCACCAGGCTCGACGCAGTTTGCTAAGGCGGCTTCCATGGCAGCGCTGCCTGTCCCGCTCACAGGGATAGTGAAAGGATTGTCCGTCTGCCAAACATACCTGAGAAGCTCCTGAGTCTCGTTCATCAGTTCTATAAATCTGGGATCAAGATGACCAATTTCATTAGTGGAAAGAGCGTGACGTACGCGACTATCGTAATTGGAAGGTCCTGGGCCCAGCAACAAGCGGGGAGGAAGATCAAGCTGTGAGACGCTGATGCGGTGTTTGCTATCAACTGAGGGTGTCTTGTGGTCCATAAGTAGTTTTCCTTCCGATATTTAACGCCAAGTGATCCTGGGGACATTTCTGGTCGGAATCCGGTGGTACGGATACTGTGGATAACCGATCATTAACGCTCCAAAGGTTTGATGACCAGCAGGCAATGACAGAGCCTCCTTCATAGGATCAAAGAGATTTGCGGCTGCGTTGAAATAACCAGCCCAGCATGTCCCGAGACCTTTGGTCGGAGCATGAAGCTCAAGGTACGTAAGAGCTATGATGCATGCCGCCTGCGATGGTGGCAAATTTGACGGGGCATGAGCCACGATGAGATGAGGGGCGTCTCGCAAAACCCTATCCTGTCCCATTTCCCAGGCTGATATGACACGATCGAAGTGCATTAGTTTAGCGAAAGCTGGTTGCGTCTGGACCATAGATTTCATCCAATCGACGACAATAGATGCCAAGGCCCTGACATCCGATCGATTCTCAACTACAAGCCAATGGACAGGTTGCGAGTTGTGTCCAGTCGGAGCGTGAGTTGCCACTTCGATTAACTCATTCAACACGGAACGTTCAACCGGTTTATCTTTGTATCTCCTAATAGACCGTCTTGATTTCATAAGATATGAGACTTGTTCAGAGGAAGGGGAGAGTTTTCTCGACATCGGAGCGCAATCCCTTGGGCGTAAAAAATTGAGTGATATGGCTTCATGCGGACAAACAGACACACAATGACCGCATTTAATGCATAGCTCATCAGCCCCACGGACAGGAGCAGGGAATGACTCCCTGGTTTTCATCTCTATGATTCCCATAGGACAATCGGACACACAAAAACCATCGCGTTTGCATTTGGTTTCATCAATTTGGAAAAGGCTCATTTTGGGTTTTCCTCAATTCACGCGCAATTTTTCAGCTTTTCTTCTTTTTAGGACAAACATTAATAATGCCATCGTCAATCTACTAAATCAATTTGATTATTTTGCCTTAATCGCGCATCAAAGAAAGTAAAAAAACCTCGTGGTTATTGATAAATCAAGATGATAGAATTGATTTGATATAATGAATTTATCACCAACGAGGTGAAGACATAATGGCACAGGGAGTATTTGATTTCCAGTATGAAGTTGAGAAGAGAAGTGGTGGGATGACGGGTTTGGCTGGGTTGCCGCCGTATCTTGAATTTGGATATGTTATACCACTGTGCAGTCTAACAAGGAATTCTCAGATAGGGGCAATTTGTTAGGGACCGGAGCCGGTTTGGATCGTTTTGAAGACGAACAATCTCGTTGCATAGAGCCTGCTCAACTTCCTCGATAGATTTGAACGCCAAGTTAGGAAACGCCTTCTCCCTGAGTTCGTCCCATACATGTTCCACCGGATTGAGTTCGGGACTGTGAGCTGGCTGAGGTAGCAGGCGTATATTCTCAGGGATGTTAAGATTCTTGGAATTGTGCCAGCCTGCTTGATCCACCTGCATGATGACAAAGAACTCTTTTAAATCCTGGGACACTTCTTCCAGGAAGATATTCATCATCTCAGTATTGGCCCAGGGAAGTATAAGAGCGGTCATTTTCGCCAGAGCAGGACACACTGCAGCGTAAACATAGAGATATTCCCGAATTATTTGTTGGGCGACCTCAGGTCGCATCCCTTTCGGAGCCCAGCAACTCAGTAGTTCACTTATTCGACCAAATCGGCCCTCATCCTGGGGAACATATGCCACGGGCCGCTTATCCCTCGGATCACGATCTGCTAAGATCTCCTCTATCCTCTCAGGGAGTTTTTTTAAAATCCTCTTGGGCCTCTTTCCTGGAATCTACATGAAAAGGCCGAGGAACCACTTTACGCCATCCGTTGCGGTTCAAGAGCCGATAGATGATTGAGTGATGCAGTGGACGCCCGACTCGTTCTTCTAGACCCTTCCCAATTTGAGCTCCTACAACGATCTGACCTTTCCGAGCCAAATCAATAAAAGGAGCTATGAATTCGGCCTCCTCCTCACGAGTCAAATGAGAGTTTCGTCGGCCCCCACGTCCAACACCCTCCACGACTGAAGGACCAAACCGATTGTAATTGGAGATCAGATTATGAACGGTTCCCTTTCCAACCCCAACATGAAGAGCAATTTCCCTGGCTGGTTTCGGATCAACCGTCGCATGCAATATGACCAGCCATTTCTGAGAGATCCACGGTGTCTTTGCCACCCGTATTCTCTCTCTAATCTCGTCTTCCGAAAGATGTCCAATCGCCTTTGTTAGCCTTCCCATGGTTCCCTCCAAATAGATGGGGGAACCTCTATCACATTACGCGTGCGAACGCGAGGTGGTATTATGAGTTTGGCAGAGGCAATTGCGAATCGTTTAAGGATACGAGGAAGCGATCAGGGTTGGTTGGACGAGCAGGTTGCGTTGGCGCTGATATTGCTTAATCTGGCCGATGGAGATTGCGCCAGCGATTTACAGGTTTTGGCCGGTGATGATGGTTTTTGTCGGGTTTTGAAGGGTATTGAGGGCAACGGACTTTTACGCAAGCGGCGTAGAGACCTTGAGCGCCGTTTACGCAAAGAGGGAAGGAGCGCTTTTCCTTCAGTGTCTGCTGTTTTTCGGTATTTGAATCGGTTTCATGATTCTGAGCAGAAGAAGCTCAGAGAGCCGGAGAAGTCCTTTATTTCTGCTCCCAACGCATATCTTGGAGCATTGGCGCAAGTAATAGGGGATTTTGTAGCTTCTGTGCAAAGGCGCCGCCCCCAAAATATAGCCACGCTGGATATGGACGCCACCCTGGTGGAGACGGACAAGAACAGGGCGCTTTATTGTTACAAGCATTATAAGGCGTATCAACCGTTGAACACGTATTGGGCGGAACAGGATCTTATTTTACACTCGGAATTTCGTGATGGTAACGTATGGGCTGGTTTTGAGCAACTTAGAGTGTTCAAGGAGTCGTTGGATCTATTGCCTCAGAGTGTTGAGAAGGTGTTTTTGCGTTCGGATAGCGCAGGGTATCAACACGATCTTCTGCGGTATTGCGCGGAGGGTAAGAATGAGCGGTTTGGGGTAATAGAATTCGCCATCGGGGTGAAAGTTACCGATGCGTCTAAGGCGGTAGCTGCTGTACAGGAGTGGCGACCTTTATGTCGAGAGGTAAAAGGAAAATTGGTTGAGACAGATCAGGAGTATGCAGAGGTATGTTTTGTTCCCCAGGAGATGGCCAGGAAGAAATATGGTCCTGATTGCAGGTTTTTGGCTATTAGAGAGGCTTTGAAGCAACCGTCCCTCACAGGGAAGGAAGATCAGCTCAACCTTCCTTTCCATACCATGAATTTTGGTACTGTGAAATACAAGGTGACAGGGGTAGTCACCAACCGTGAGATTGCCGGCGATGAGTTAATCTGGTGGTATAGGAAATGCTGCGGGAAGTCTGAAGAGGCTCATTGCGTGATGAAAGAAGATTTAGCCGGTGGAAAACTCCCTTCGGGTCTATTCGGGGCAAACGCCGCCTGGTGGCATATCATGATACTGTCGCTTAACCTTAACTCGGCCATGAAGCGTCTGGTTTTGGGGAAGAGCTGGGTGAGCAAGTGGCTCAAGGCCACACGGTTTGGGTTGATAAACCTTCCTGGTCGAGTGCTTAATCATGCTAGATCCCTGATTGTTAGACTGATAGGGGGGCATCCATCCAACGGGATACTCTTTGAGATGCGGAGGAGGATTTTAAAACTTTGCGAATCAGGTTAGTCACGTCACATCTTGACGCAACAGCTAAGGTGTCTGACATAAGCCCAGGGGGAAGTACGTTTAAAAAAGGGCTCTAAGTCGGAAAATGAGCCTACCAAGAGGCTGGACGAGTTACCAAGATCTGTTCACATGGAGGGGAGACAACATTTTTGCAACATTTGGGGTCCAAAAACCTCCCAAATTAACCGTATGAAAAACACCCGGTGAATTTTGGTTTGTTGACAAACCAGTTATATTAAAAACGGTCTATGTCTTAAGGACCGCCATCCAGTCCTCAACGGTTATCCCGGGAGTCTCAAATCGATTTTCAGCATAAAATCTTTCAATAGTGGGCCTCAATCCACCAGGCTCTACCCCTTCAATTTCCGATTCCAGGACGGAAACAGCGTGTTGTGGGTAGCAAAACCAATCACCGGAAAGGCAAACCTGTCTATAACTTCCTTCCATTATTTCAAAATCAGCTCGGATAATGCCTCCATGGGCCTTGTGGATCCTGTGGACCAAGTTCACTCCTGATCGGATTCGCATTTGCCTGCTATCCAGGACGCGCCCACGTCTATAAAGCCATGAATCTGACTTCATAACTTTACCCATGTCTTCCATTTTTGATCTCAACTCGTCATCGAGAGGCCTGCTTCTAAATGGCCCCAAAACCTTTTGGAATTCTTCCACCATGAGACTGTTGAGAGCGGTATGACTGAATCGGGAAGCTTTTTCTTCTCCAAGCTCCCTATGTATAGTCGTCAAGTTGGCTTCAATTGTCCTGTGGACCGTGTCGCGAAACTTTTCGTCGGGGACCTTTAAAACCCGTGACATAATCTTGTAGTTGAAATCGACAATGAGGTTCCCCACGAATACGACGCAATCGCCAATTTCTCCAGCTCCGGTGCCGGATATTTTTGCGGAGCCAGCCACAACGTCGTTTATGGACTTGAAGTGCGCAGGTATTCCGATTCGTCGATATACATCGATCACCGGTTGAAGGAACTTTCGATAAAAGGTTTCTTTTTTCATAGGAACCAACTCGGAGTTTAGTCTAAGAACAATTTGAAAAAAGAGTTGGTCACCGTCCAGATAGACTGCCCCTCCGCCAACTTGTCGCCGAAACACAGGGATGCCGTGTCTCTTGCAAAAGTCGAGATCAACCTCTTGCCGCGCATCCTGATGATAGCCCACGCAAACATAGTGAGTCGCAGGCGAGACCAGTATTAAACCTTCCCGGCCTAGTTGCGCCAGAGCATGATAAGCGAGTTGTGAGTCCTCCCATGGAACATTACCCAACAGATACAGATCCACAGTGATATCTACCTCATTTCGATAATTAAATGAACTTGTCCAGCCTTCACGGCTTTTCGAGTGTTAATCGAAAAGATTTGTAGCTTTTGAAGTAAAAATCAACGCAGGTAATTTTGCTAAACGGCTTCAGGCAAGAATCTCGTTTTGTCTTTTGTTCATGGCGTTCAACAAGGGCTCACCTTTGAATCGCCCGTCTAATGAACCTGGTTATGTCGAAAACCTGAATAGGAACTTCGTTACGGCGGACCCAGGTGGTTATTGTCCTGACGCACTGCTGGCAAGATGTTATCACTGCTTGGGCCCCTGTAGCGAGAATTTCTTTAATCTTACGCTCTGTAATTTTAGCGGATAGCGCCGCGTCTATCATCTCAAGGTTTCCACCACCACCGCAGCAACAACAGTTTTCGCGGTTGTTTTCCAACTCGACGAGTTCTACTTCCGGCACACTCTGAATGAGCAATCTGGCTTTCTCAAATTCCCTCGCGCCCCTCCCAAGATCACAGGGATCATGATAAGTGACTTTCATTGGGGAGCCCTTAAATTTAAACCGGTTTTCATTTACAAGCCGCAAAAGGAATTCGGTAGAATGGGCTATAGAAAATTTACCTCGATAGGGATATCGCTCTTGCCACATCCGATAACATGAGGGGCATGAAAAGACTACAGCATTCGCTCCCTTACGACCTATCATATCCATATTGTGGTTGACAAAATCCTGTGTTAATTCCTCAAGGCCAGCCCCCAAAAGGGGAAATCCGCAGCACCACTCGTCCTGACCCAAAAGGGTAAAATTCACGTCCGCTATCTGGAAAATCTCGGTCAACGCCACGGGAATTTGTTGCGCCAAGGGATAAAATGATGACACACAACCAGTAAAATAAACGACATCGGCCGTATCTTCGCAAAATCCACTATCTGGCGGATCTTGACATTCTTCAACCCAGTCCCCCCGTTCTTCGTTATCCTCTCCAAAAACATTGTGATGTTCATCAAGATTTTCCCGGATCGTGTCAATCTTTTCAGGATAGTACAAAGAATGGTTAAGGTCTTGTCGTGCCTCCAGCCATAGTTCCTTCAGATGAATCCCTGAAGGACAGGCCTCCTGGCAGGCCCCGCACAAAGTGCATCGAAAAACGGTTTGGCTGAAATCTTTCCACCCAGCCTCAGTAAGGTCCTTGGAACCGAAAAGTTGGTGCCACAAACCCGTTCGGGACCTAAGTATTTTCCTCAATCGGCCTAACCGGTAAACTCCGGAAAGATTTCCGTCTCCTGAGGCCTGTACTGCCGGACACACCTCTGCGCAGACCCGACAATTGGTACAGGCCTCCATTTCGAGAATTCTCCGGATACTGTAATCACGGTTTGACAAAGTCTACCTCTTGTAAGTCTCAATACTGGCCAGCATCCACTCTGTTACAGCCTCACCTCCATGTATCAGTTGCTCAATATCTGAAGCGTTGTCCGGTTTGATCTTGTACATCCAGCCGGAGCCGTAGCAGTCTTGATTTATAAGGCCCGGATTATTTTCCAAAGCCTGGTTTGACGCCACCAGTGTTCCACTGACAGGAGCAAAAACTTTGCCTACCCACTTTCCTGACTCCATCTTAGCGAATTTTTTGCCTGCGGTTAAAATCTTTCCTGGTTCCGGGAGTTGCACAAACACAATTTGGCCGGCCATCTGTTGAGCGAAATCATCCATCCCCATTACTATGATGTCGTCCTCGGGGCGTACCCAGAATTGATTCTTCTCGTAATAGAGTTCATCCGGTAAGTTGTAGCCTTGAATTTCCATTCTTTATCCTCCGTAACCCGTATCTTTAGCAGACCTGTTGTTTATGAATGTTTTATTTCATCATCATTTCGACCACATGTATCACTCCAAATACCGTTACAACGATCAGTGCGCTTTTGTATGATAATCCTTGACCTTTTGTTCCATCGGTTCCTAGCCGTGCGGCATTGCTAAGAATGACTAGAGTGATGAGCGTCAGTGGAATTCAACGCCATTACCAACGGCGCGATTATAAGATGTAACATCCCGCTGAATGGCAGATATATTACGAAAACTCCCGTCAGCAAAGCATGCAGGTACCAGATGTACCCGTAGAGTTCGCTCAGTCCATTAACGGCAATCCACAGAAAACTCAGAGGCCAGCCAACAAACGCAAAATGGTTGACATCGGCTTCGCCGGTCAAGGCAATGCGCGCTCCTTCCAGAATAAACCCGACAATGATAATCGCCGCCAAAAGGGTCACAGCTAACCAATCACGCTCGGGAAGGCCCCCCTTAACAGTTTTGTCATCTCCAGTCATGCGACTGCGAAAAATCGCCAATGTTATTCCTAAAAGAACCAACACACCCGTAAGGTCAAACAACACGGCGGTCACTGGATTATTCTTGTCAAGCATTTGCCAGACCCAGGGATTACTGGGCCATATTAAAGAACCGATCAAAGCTACCAGACCAAAAGTAAAGCGAATCACAAACGGCCAGAAGATTAACGCATGAATAAACCATCGATAATGAGAATGATTAAAGAGTCTTCGCTGGAGTAATCCGTCTACGAATAGGGCCTTTAACCCGACAAACAGTCGTATATGGAATGTCGGCTTAACTGAGCCGTCAAACAACTCAGCCTTGCCTTTTTTTGTTTGGGTTTTTCCGGTAAACCACACTGAGATAACAGCTAGCATCCCCAGAACAAACCCAAGAATAGCTACTATGGTAATCGGATCTCCGATGGTGAATGTGCCTGCGTGGCACGGAATGCAAATCACGCTTTTGGCAGGAAGAACCATAGCTACTGCTCCGAGGTGATTTCCCTTTTTGTGGCACCCCTGGCACGACGCTATTCCGCGACTGGGTATAATAATGTTGAGTGAACCAATGTCCAAAGACTTTCCAAGTCTTTTCCAGACAATTCTTTTTGTCTGAGGATCCATGGATAATTCAATTCCGGTTAGATGGCAGTCCTGGCATGACACCTTGGAATGAGCGTCATGAAGAGTCGCGTCGTCATGGGGAGTGTGACACTGATTGCATGCCACAGGTCTCTGAAGGTTATGTTCAAATGAGGCGGAGCCTGAATGGCAGGCCAGACAATCTAAACTCTTATGTCCTTGGGAGGTGTGTTTAGCCTTGTCAATCCGGGGAACGGATACCGATGACTCGCTAAAAACAACATTTCGAGCATGACACCCCAGGCAAAATTGGACAATGTGTCGACGAGAATTCTTATCTTGAGGACCAAAAGCTTCGTGACATTCCATGCACCTGACATCATCACTTTTAACATGAGGAAGAGATTCCATTTTCTTATGACAGGAGGCGCAGAGTTCTATATTCAACGAGGTCGGTTCTACGCCTGAAAGCAATTTCTTGCCGAGCCCAGGCTGATAGTGAGGATCGTGACAACTAAGGCATTTGCTATAATCTTTTTCTTTCTCAATGGGTTTTCCACCATGCAGGCCTTTTAAAAGATTTTCCTTAATGTTGTCCTCGTCATGACAATTGAAACACACATAGGGATGAAAGAAATTTCCCAATCTTCGGGTAACATGGGAAGGGTTTGGATGGACTTTCCTCGCCGCTACGTCCGCATGGCAATCCTGGCAGGAAAGTCGTCCGTGCACTGAGACATGATATTTTAAAGGGTCTATAAACCATGCTCCTGAATGTTGAGGTTGGGCAATGGCCAAGACCGGCGTCAGCACGCCAATCATAGCGCCGAGAAATAAACAAATCCATTTTGTGGAAGAGCGCATATCCGGCCTGCGATGAACACTCTTAGACGCCGTGGCCGTTAGAGAATTCAATGAAATATTCGGAGAAACAGCTTCAAAATAGGGCCCAGGAAAATCAAAAGGAGTCTTGTATATTACTTATAAGTAATCCGTACATTGGCACGAGCGTCAACAGGTGCTAAATAGGTAACTCATCTGGATACCGATCTGGATTGATGCGCAGCCCAGATCGGGGCAGCCGGTAGACCGTAAGAAGTCTTGGTTCGAGGAAACCGTCAGTTAGCTTGATCGCCGGTTGCCATGCTGTAGATAACCCGAACAGTCGTCAGGGCCTGAAGGTGAGCCCGCATCCGCAAGAGAGGGAACTGCACATGTCTAAAGAGATTATACCACAAGTTTTTATCGGAATTGACATTTCTAAAGACCATCTAGATTTGTGTCTTATGCCCGGAGACCAGTGCCTGACCTTCGCCAATGACGCTAATGGGCTAGATCAATTAACAGAGCGTCTAAGTGCCGAGGTTTCTCCGGTAATCGTCATGGAAGCCACTGGAGGCTATGATGTGCCAATAGCCGCCGCACTCTTGTCAAAGGGCTTGCCTGCGGCGATTGTGAATCCCAAGCGTGTAAGAGACTTTGCCCGCGCCATGGGCAGGTTAGCAAAAACCGATTCGATTGACGCCCATGTCCTAGCTCGTTTCGCTCAGGAGATGAAACCCGAGATCCGTTCTCTACCTAACGAAAAAGAACGATTTATCAAAGAGCTTGTCAGCAGACGTCTGCAGTTAATCGATGTCCGTACGGCCGAGAAAAACCGGCTTCATAAGGCTGTTTCTCCGCAAGTCAAAAGGAGCATCCAACTCATTATCCATACTGTTAATCAACAGATTCTGGAAATCGAAAACCAGTTGGATGACGAAATTAAGGGTAACCCTGTTTTGCATGAAAAGGACCAACTGCTCCAAAGTGTTCCAGGGATCGGGCCTAATACCTCTCGAATGCTTTTGGCCGCTCTGCCTGAGTTGGGAAAACTCAGTGGCAAGCAAATAGCAAGTCTGGTAGGAGTTGCGCCCTTTAACCGAGACAGCGGAAAAATGAGAGGAAGACGAATGGTATTCGGGGGCCGTACAAGTGTTCTTAATCTATTATACATGGCTGCTTTGGTTGCTTCTCGTCACAACAAAATAATCAGGGAATTTTATTCCAGACTTCGTAAGTCTGGCAAAACAGGAAAGGTGGCGCTAGTCGCTTGCATTCGGAAGCTGATCGTAATTCTGAACGCTATGCTGAAAAAGAAACAGGCATTTTGTGAACTTTATGCTTGACCGTCAAAACAGTCGCTAATTTATTACAGAAAAGGGCGAAACATAAGGTCCTTCAGGGATAATGGCTACACACTTGTCTGTTGATCGTTCGACACTGTGTCGAATCGCTTCAACAAAAAGGTCTTGATCCACAAAGGTCTTGACTCCTGTTAAATCCAGATCCTGTTTATTCAAACCTTGGGTATACAGTGAAATGGCACCGATCCTCATGGGTTTGAGCTGCATTTCGGTTTGCCATTCGTCTATAGCCGCTTGCCTTTTAGGCCATAATTCGTCTAGAAATTTGGCGGGTCCTAGCTCTCTGAGTTTTTTCTGGGCTTCCAGGTATTCCGAAGAGCCCATTCCTTCAGAGCAGTCAGACACGATAAAGAGTTCGCCTCCGGGTTCAAGCAATTCCATGCCGCCGACCATACCTTTGACGGTCTGATAATACGTCTTGTCAAGAGGATATCCCGCAGAACTCGTAATCACTGTCCAAAACCGGCGTGGCACGTTGATAACGGCGAACTGACTCATAAAATCTACTGCGTCCATATGGCTGGAGACAATTTCACCAAAATTTAGAAAACAAGGGCGACGGAATTCATCGATCACAACGTTTACGGCTAACGCTCCTCCGATGAGTTTCACGATTTCTATTTGTTCTTCATGTAAGGGATTCGAATCCAATATGCAGTTCGCTGAATAAGGGGATTCAAGAAAAGTGGCGGTATGAAGCCGGGTGATTGTGTCATGATGGGCCACCCCAGGAACAATTACCTTTCTTCCCCCTGAATAGCCAGCCATGAAATGGGGCTCTACAAGTCCCGTTACAATACGTAAGTTCGCTTCTACAAATCGGCGATCCAGTTTGATAGGAGTCCCTCTTGAAGTTACCCCAAGGTCTACGTGATCCTCATCATTACGGGCAAAATGATTGACTACTCTTACTGTGTCTAGGACCCAGTCGTCACCAACAACGTCGCGAAGTTCAGAGCCTTCGTTGGGACGATGTAAACCAGTGGCTACCAGGACGGTGATCTGCTCCGATTTGATTCCTGCTTCCATCAACTCTCTGATGACCACAGGAAGAATTAACCCGTTGGGAACCGGTCGGGTTACGTCACACATAAGAATGCACGCTGAGCGACGTCCTTTAGCTTCATCGAAAAGGGTTTTTGATCCCAGTGGCTGTTTCAATGCAATCCCAATGGCAGCGTTTGGGTCCGGCAGAACAGGCATTTTTTTCTTACGGATAACGGTAACATTCCAATGGTCGGGTAATTCGAGTTTTAATCCGAGGCGTCCGTAATTCATGAGGTATTCCATGTTAGGCTCCTAGGACAGGCAAAGACACAACTTTGTCGGCATTACGGTTGTCAAATCACCGCTGATTTCTTGGAGGCCATGGTAGCTTCTTTATCACGTCGATCATCAACCTTAAGGTCAATGACAATCCGTTTGGTGCCCTCAGCCACGTGAGCCGCGTGCACTTTCTTCACAAGATCGAAAAGGGCATCCAGTCCTGGCGTTTCTACAGAAGTTGACATTGCGCCAACCTCGTAGGGATAACCTGATTCCTTGACAACAGCTATGCCCTTCTTCACGAAACGACTTAGGCTTGTTCCTTCACCAATGGGATATACTGAAAAACTAGCTATCATTTGACGTTTCTCCCAGATTATTTCTGCAACAATGACTTCATGACCAATTGTGTCAGATCCATAGCGTTAAGCTCGATGTTTTGCCGACGAGCGTTGGTCACAATTGTACGAAGACATTGCTGGCATGACGAAATTACGGTATTGGCCCCTGTGGAAAGAATTTCTTCAATTTTTCGGTGGGCTACAGCAGCGGAAAGGTCTGGGGCCACCATTTCCACGTTTCCACCTCCACCACAGCAAACGCTCATATTTCTATTGTTGGGGAGTTCAACAAATTCTATGCCAGGGATTGATTTTATTACTTCTCTAGGTTCCTCAAAAACGCCCGTATTCCTGCCCAAGTCACAAGGATCATGGTAAGTGACCTTGAGTTCTAGAGGTTTAAGGTCCAGTTTGTTTTGACCGACCAAATCTCTCAGTAGCTGACTGGCGTGTAAAAGTTCAATGTCGGTTTCGTATGAATGCTTCCACGTGTGAAGGCAGGATGGGCAAGAGAATACAGCCTTTTTTGCCCCGACACTCTTGAGTTTTTCAATGTTGTGGTTCTTCAGTTCAACCATCTTTTCCGGCATTCCGGCCCCTATAAGAGGAAAACCGCAACACCATTCCTCTCCTCCGAGAATCGTGAAATCAAGACCAGCGTGATACATGATTGTGGCAAAGTCCGCCGGGATCTTTTGAGCCATGGGGAAAAATGAAGCCACACATCCTACAAAGTAAACAATTTCAGCGTGATCTTTCTCAAGGAATTCACCAGGCACATCTTTAAGATATTCCTGCCATTCTGCCCGATCTTCGTTATCATCTTCCGATATGTTGTGGTATTCGTTCAGAGCTTCAGAAAGTTTTTCGAAAATTTTGGGATTCGCGTGAACTTCAGTAAGACAGGCCCTATCTGAAAAAACCGAGTCTTTAGTATTTACTGCAGGGAAGCATGCCTTGGTGCACGCTCCGCAGCCGAGGCACGTAAATATTGCCTCGGCCAAATCAGCTGAAAGTTCCAAGCGTCCTTCTATGACAGCGCGAGTAATAGCGTTCCGTCCTCTGGGTGTAGAAGCTTCGGTCCGTCGCACGGCGTAAGTAGGACAATTTGGCAAACAGAACCCACATCGGGTACACTTGGCCACCTCTTCATATTGGAGTTTCTTTAGTTGGACGATGTTCATAGCTTATATCCCTCCGAGGAATCGACCGGGATTTAATACGTTAAGTGGATCGACACTATCCTTAATCCTTCTCATAAGGACAAAATCCGCGTGGGGATTGCCCCACTGATCCAGTTTTTGTTTGAGGGTCACCGGAGCAAACTCCACTACCATGCTTCCCCCGTAAATTTCCGCTGTTTCTCGAAAGGCCTTTCCCATCCTGGCGGCTTGTTCAATGTCTGAGTCGGTTTTGATCACAAGATATGCGCACGCCAATCCCAAACCTGCGGAAGCGGTCAACGCGCAGAAGTCATCAGACAGGACATTGGTCCATGCTTCAAGAACTTCGGGAAAATTCGAAATCAGGAAACTAGCCTTGAACTTCACCACTGTTGCGCCATCTTTTGGCAAAGTGAACATGCAATTTGCAAGGCCTTTCCAGAAAACTATTGTCCTGTCCCTATCAAGTTCAGCCACCTCTATGGCCTTTTCGAGATGAGCCATATGTTTGAGGTCGGTGATCTCTCTTTTAACCTCTTCGCTAAATCCTTCTATACCTGCGGCGACATACCATCCACCCGTTGGGGCCTTCAAATCTGCAAATGCGCAAAGGCTATAGCCATCTTGGTTAAGTACTTCGAGTGAGGTCGGCAGAAGCTTGGAATTTAGTACGCGTTTGGCGAATTCGGCAGCAGTAGCAAGTTCATTGAAAGAAACGATGATTGTGGAGATCCGCTCCGGTAGCGGCAGGAGTCGAAGGGTAATATCTCCAATAATACCCAATGTGCCCAATGATCCAATCATGATTTTGGAAACGTCATATCCACTAACGTTTTTAACGGTTTTGCCACCCATCCCAATTATTTCGCCTGTAGGAGACACATACCGCACACCAAGAATAAGGTCACGGGGCAGACCGTAAAGCAATCTTCTCGGACCGGTGGAATTCGTGGCGATTATACCTCCCAACGTTGCCTTATTAGGAAACGGAGGGTCCAGTGGCAAGAACACACCTTTGTAATCTCTACCGGAACACATGTAATCGGCCTGTGCTTTAAGGTCACCTTCCAGCGGGAAGAAGCACCTGTTCTCGGCACCTCCGAGAAGGTCCTGAAGGTCACCCAGCTTTACCCCTGCCTGCGCAGTAACTGTGAGATTGGCCACATCAATGTCGATGATCTTGTCCAGTCGGCTAGTGCACAATACCAGATCCAAACGCTTGGGAACCTGTCCAATCCCCATCTTGGTACCGCTACCCCACGGTGTGACAGCCCATTTCTCCGTGTTGGCAAGTTTGATCACTTCAGAGACCTGACTCAAATTAGCTGGATAAACAACAGCCTCAGGGACAAGTCCATCCACGGAGAAACGGGTCAGAGTGGCCGTGTCATGCGCCACCATTTGAGGATTCAGAATACCATGCAGCAGCTTTATGTCCATTTTGCATTTTCCTTCTTGCTCTCACGAAGCGAGTGGAGGCAGCACTTTTCCAGGGTTAAACCCACCCACCGGATCAAACGCGTTTTTCAACTTCCACATGGCGGCTATGTCATCCTGAGAGAAAATGAACGACATCTCATGCAGCTTTTCCAAACCGATGCCATGTTCTCCGCTGATGGTGCCTCCTGCGTCCACACAAAGCCGTAAAATTTTCGTTCCCGCTTCTCTGACCCGAGCGGTTTCCTCTTCGTCACGGCAATCGAACAAGATCAGTGGATGTAAATTTCCGTCACCAGCGTGAAACACATTTCCGATTGGAAGATTATACTCTCGACCGATTTCTGTGACTTTTCTCAGTACCTCAGGGAGCTTAGTTCTAGGTACTGTGCCATCACATACCATATAGTTGGGTCGCAGTCTGGACACTGCCCCAAAGGCTCCTCGTCGCCCGGTCCAAAGGGTATTTCTTTCGACTTCGTCTTTTGCGACCTTTACTTCCCGAACCTTATTGGCAAGACATATTTTAATTATCCTGTCCGCAATCGTTTCCATGCCATCCTTGAGGCCATCCAATTCGATGATAAGTACCGCCTCGGCATCCTGAGGGTAACCAGCGTGGACGGATTCCTCTACGGCCTTAATGACCAGCCTGTCCATCATCTCCAGCGTAGCCGGGACAATACCTTCTGCAATTATAGCCGATACCGTGTTACTTGCGTCTTCGATGGTCTCGAAAATTCCCAAAAGTGTCTTGATCGCTTCGGGTTGTTCAATCAGTCGAACCGTTATTTCAGTAACGATACCGAGCGTGCCCTCTGAGCCGACTAAAAGACCAGTCAAATCATAGCCTGGTCTGTCAGGGGCTTTGCCTCCAGTTTCGACTACTTCACCATCATAGAGTACCACTTTCAGGCCCATAATATGATTAGTGGTAACCCCGTACTTCAAACAGTGAGGGCCTCCGGAATTTTCACCAACGTTTCCTCCCATGGTGGAAGTTTTCTGGCTGGCTGGATCCGGAGCATATTGTAGGCCTTTTTTGGACACCGCGGTCTGCAAATCCAGCGTTATTACACCTGGTTGGACCTTTGCCCGCTTGTTGGCGGTATCGATTTCCAGAATACGGTTCATCCTGGAAAAGTGGATTACTATTCCGCCCTTCAGAGGCACAGGTCCTCCACTAAGACTTGTTGCGGAGCCGCGGGCAGTAACCGGGATCCCCTCCTCTTGAGCCAGTCTGACAACTTGACTGACTTGTTCCGTATTTTCCGGGATGACGACTACGTCCGGTCTGCTCATTTCCAAGTAAGCGTCGTATCCGTAGAGCATCAGGTCAACATTTGAACTCAATACATAATCTTCGCCGACAATTTCCTTCAGGCGCTGTCTTAGAGCATCAATTTCCATCTCCTCACCTCCATAGAGACCGGGTAGTTCGGTCTTCTGAGCGAATCTCAAAACGTTTGGAATTCAGTTCCTGCAAAGGCGCCTCATAATCCCAAGCAAGGTTTGCGGTACCGCCTCCATACTCTCAACCTGACGAAAGAGCCCATTTCCTATGCGGGCCATGTCTTTACCCAAATTCACATTGCGATTGCCAACGAGAGCCACATGCAATCTACTGAATTTTTTTGCTAAATCGCAAGGATCCGAGCCCGCTGTCCGTTCCCCATCAGTAATCAGGATCGATTGAGTTGGTTTGCCGCTCGATCCTGCGATTACAGTCAATCCATAATCAAGCGCCGCCGCGATATCTGTTACACCACCCACAGGAGTCATTAGCACACGATAGGCGGCTTCCAATGGTTTCAAATGTTCCCCAAATCGAATAACCAATTTCGACCAAGAATCAAACACCACCATGGCCAATCCACCGCTCGGACTATGTCTGGCGACGACAGAGGCTATAATCGCTGCGGGCACTCTCTGGGGGGTGCCCATGGACAGGCTTGTATCCAACAAAACCAGTAGTCTTACCGCTGGTTCAGGCCTGTATTGGAGTACGATGTCCTCCTGTCCGATACGATGGCCTTTCCGGATTGACCATGTTGGTCGAGCGCCGGCATGATTCTTTCCAGTGTGACCTCGAGATCCAGAGTCGTAAGAAAACTTTCTCTAACGTCGTAAGGAATTTTACGAATACTGGTCTTGTTTAAAGAACTCCCGGTAAACCCCCCGGGCCTCGTTAACAGACGGGGTAACACAATTCGTCTCAAAACATCTGTAGCCGAATGTGTCCGAGGTCGTTTTTGGGTCGCCTTCCAATCGGGGCAAAAGAACAACGCTCCTGAAGGATATTGGCCATCCTCAGGCGCAGACGGAAACGCCGTTGACCGTCTTTCCTCATCAGGGCTATCGTTCATAAATTTTAGCACGAGTTTCGGTTCAGTTTCGGCTCTTTTTTTTTGAGTGTATCCTCGATAATTTGAATTACAAGTGATCTTGGGTTCTCTCCCATGTCTTCCTTGAACTCTATTCGTGTCGGTAAAGCCAATTCCGCCGCCCTTTCCAATGCCTCGTTTCCACCCAATTTAGAAGCAATCAGCGCTAAAGCGGCCGCTGCCCTTACACTCGCTCCCCGGCGCACAAGCGGATGATTGCGGGTGCTGCGTGTAAGAAATACCGCCTCACGAATCAACCGGGTGTTAGACAGTCCGGTGAGTTGGGCTACAATGGCTTCCTCTTCTTCAAAGGTCTGGTAATCTAGGCTGAGCAACTCAAAACGGTCTCTCAGGGCTTCACTGATGAGCGAAACGCCTACAAATTCCTTTGGATTCTGAGTCGCCACAACCTGAAAGCCTTTTGCGGCCGTTATACTTCCAATTTTTGGTATTTGAAGAACGTTCTCATCTAAAGCTGGCAAGAGAATGTTCTGGACCCCATCGGGCATGCGATTTAGTTCGTTTATGAACAGCAGCGCTCCCTGACTCATCGCAAGGCACAGAGGACCAGGACGAAAAGATTCAATGACGTACCCATGTGTAATTACCGCGGGCGGGTCAAACCATCCGGCGAGTTTTTCTTCTGAGTAGCGTTCATCACCATCTACGCGAACTATTGGACGATTCATGGCCCCGGCGGCCTGTTGGGCCAAACGCGTCTTGCCTACGCCGACCAATCCTTCTATGAGAAGGTTTCGCCCTGCTTCCAGGCATGCGATCAGAAGCTCAAACTCGCGCTTCCTGCCAATGAGTGGTGGATTAGCGCCATTAGTCATAACTCTAACCGAGATTTTTTATTAATTCAAAGCGTCCTTCCCATGCAGCCTGAAGGATTGGTCCCATATAATCATCTACCTGAGCGGCATTCAGTGGGACAGGCATGTTTAAAAGTTTCATCTCAAGTTGAGGATCTTTCGCAGCTGTGAGACAACGGGTTATGTGAGACTTGGTAATTCCCGAAACGTCGGTCAGTTTCGTAGGAAATCCTATGGCCTTGCTCAATTTAACCATCCCCTCCGCGACCGCTACACCAAGATCACGTCCGTGCAGGTTATCAAGATTTGCCTCTATATAACCGTGTCTTTTGTAGACCTCACCTACGACCCTGAGTTTTTCTTCAATCGCTGGAGCGAAAAAGACAGTGTAATACGGATTCATCAGCGCACATGCTCGACCATGGGAAAGGACGTCCACAAGGGAGAAACTGTTTAGGTGAGCGCCACTGGTGCCGCCGATCATTATGGCATAACCGCCCAGGTCGGTTCCGAGTCCAAGCTTCATTCGGGCGTCGAGACTTTTAGGGTCTTTAATTAATTCGCCCAAACCAGAAACCAGAAGATCTATTCCTACCTCGGCGACTTCGCGAGTTTTTGCCTCGACGTCTCCCTTGGCCCCATAGTAAATTTCCAGGCAATGAGCGCATCCGTCTAGCGCCCCATCCTGAGTCAGGGAGATAGGCTGGCTTACAGTGACATTGTAATCAAAAACGGCCTTGGGCGGAATTATCGCATCGTCTACAATAAGCTTCTTCTGGCCTTTAACAGGGTCAGTAATGTTTGAATACTTCGTTAAATGGGCTCCGGAACTGGCGGCGGTCATTACAGCCAGGACAGGCATGATTTTACGTCCGGTCAACTGACATACTTCTGTAACCTTGCCCACTCCAAAGTACGGGTCAAGCTCTGGTGTAATGTCACCCAAGGTGGCCAAAACCGCTGCGGCCTTTACAGCGTCGATACTAGATCCACTGTCCATCACCACCATTACATCTGGTCGCTTGTGCATTATGTGGGAGTGAATTCGGTAAACATCTACAAACGGGGCGTTTGGGCCCGCTCCGTTAACTACATCCACTACTTCGAGACCAGCATCGTTTAGGAAACCAATAACACGGTGCCTGTACTCCTTGAACCAGTCAAATTGCACTGGTCCAACAAACATGACCTTCCTTCCTGAGCCTGGTCGGTCCGCTAACGCGGAGGCAAAGGGCCCGATCTGGTCCAGCACATCAAATCCAAACGCATACGCGTCTCCCTTAAACTGTCTTAGGATAGCCTGAGCCCGTGAAACTGCGTCAGCCATCTTGATATCCTCCGTTCTATTTATGAAATGATCGCTAGACAAATTCTCTGACAGCGTCAATAGAGACACCCATAGAGCAGTCAGTCTCACGTTCCAATATTATGTCAATAACGTATGGGGTCTTGGCAGCTACACCTCTCCTTAGGGCTTCTTTTATCTGATCGGGATGTTCCACCCTTTCCCCTGTTGCGCCACAAGCTTCAGCGAACTTGACGAAATCAAAACCTCTTCCATTGTTTATTGCGTCGTACCAGATCTGGACTTCGAAATTCATGTCGTAGACATATTTTTCAGCCTGACGGATGAGCCCAAGATATCCGTTGTTAAGCACCACTATCACAAACGGTACACCATACATGACGGCGACAGGAAGTTCTTCCATGCAAAACTGAAAACCAAAATCACCGACAACCTGCACAATCTGCTTGTCGGGACGCGCGACTTTTGCGCCTATGGCCGCAGGCAGGTCCCAACCTAATGGACCAGCGCCACCGCAATCAAGATAATGCCTCGGTTTCGAGATCTTTTGCAGTTGGCCCGACCAGATTTGATTCAGACCGATACAAGTCACAAAGACAGTTTCTTCGTCAAAAAACTCATTTAGTTCCTTGAAAACCCTTTGAGCCTTTATCGGTACATCATCATAGTCTACTTTACGAGCTAGTTGCTCGCACAGGTCCGGAACTTTTTTGGCCCAAGCGTCTGCGGACCGAACTGCGGTGCGATTTCGGACTTCATCAAGAATTGCAACCAGGGCTTCCTTGGCGTCCGAGCATACACCCAGTTCAGGTGTAAGGTTCTTTCCGATTTGTCCTGGATCTACGTCGATGTGTATGAACTTCCGGTTCGCTGTGTAGACTTTGATATCACCGGTATGGCGGTCGTTAAACCGCGCCCCCACGGCAAGCACCAAATCGGATTCTAGGAATGTCCGATTGCCTGATGGTGTGTTGCACTGGATCCCCACATGTCCAGCCATCAGAGGATGGCAATGAGGGATCCCTGATTTGCCCATGTATGAGGTTACCACCGGAATCTGCAAATGTTCGGCTAGGGCTACAAATTCCTCACAGGCGTCTGCGAGAATGACCCCTCCGCCAAGCAGCATAACTGGTCGTTCAGCGGACATCAGCATGTCTATAGTCTTTTTTATCTGCCTTGAGTTAGGTCTAAGTTTTGATATTGTCAGAGGTCCGTCCGATTCGAGGTCGTAAACTATCTCTCCCTTTTGGACATCCAGCGGAAGGTCAATCAACACAGGACCCGGCCGGCCTTCACGCATCAGCTTGAATGCCTCACGAAATACCCATGGAATCATGGCCGGTTCCTTGACGCAATAAGATTTCTTTGTGACAGGTTTGGCAATTTCAGCGATGTCCACAGCCTGAAACGCCTCCCGCCCCAGTTGTGCACGAACGTTTTGTCCGGTCAACGCCAACAGCGGGATGGAATCAACTTGAGCCGTATAAAGACCCGTTATAAAGTTTGACGCTCCTGGACCGGAAGTAGCGGCGCAAACACCTACCGTCCCGATGGCGCGCGCATAACCATCAGCCATATGAATAGCGCCCTCTTCATGTCGACAGACCATGTGCTTAATTTGCCCATGGTTTTTTAACGATTGGTAGAAAGGTAGAATCCCGGCTCCGGGAATTCCAAAGATGTGACGGATTCCTTCATCATAGAGTATAGAAACCGCCGCGTCCATTGCAGTCATTTTAGGCATGCTAAAATACTCCTTGTAATCATTTTTATGATTCTGAACTCTGAAGGCCCTATTTGATTCCTCAAAAGTCGCTTACACCGTAACGATCTGTCCAAACTCGAAATCCAGGGTTGCCATCAAACAGTTCCAATATTTGTATAACCAAGATCCGCCGAGATCTCGTCAGCCGCACGACGCACCAACTCTCCAACCTGCGATGTCCTGTCAGAGGTCAACCGCGAACTTGGCCCGGAAATACTTACCGCTGCGATGATGCTTCCGATATGCTGACGAATAGGTGAAGCCACACAGCGGACCCCAATCTCCATTTCCTCGTTGTCCACAGCGTATCCAAATTGGCGAACCTTATCTAGGTCACGGCTTAAGGCTGCTTCATCCAAAATTGTTTTTTCGGTATATTTTTTTTTGCTCGTACCGCGCCAATATTCAGAAACAAACTGTATTGACTGACCAGCCAGATACGCCTTTCCAACTCCAGTACAGTAAAGCGGCGCCCTTGTGCCGACACGTGTGAACATACGTAACAGGGAATCGGAATTTGCTATTTGATCGACATAAACAATCTCCGCTCCTTCGAAAAAAGCCAAGTTCACAGTCTCCGAGGTAGCGTGCGTCAGAGAGATCATGTGGGGTCGCGCTACGGTAATGACATCAAGATTTTCCCTAACTGCGGCGGCCATTTCCAAAAACTTCAACGAAAGTTGATATTTCTTGGTTTCATGGTCCTGTTTGAGGTAACGGGAATTGGTCAGAACGCCAAGAAGTCGATGAGTCGTTGAAGGAGGGAATCCCAGTTCCGCTGCAAGATCACGCAGGCCCACATTTTTGGCTTTAGCTACGGCATCAATGAGCTTAAAAGCTTTTTCCAAGGATGTGAGCTTGGTCATCTTTTCTCAGCAAAGCGGCTACTTAGAGTTTTGTTCCATTATCTGGAACACTGATCAACAATGTGGCACGGAAAGACATTAATCCTCATTCCCTACTTTGTCCATATTTTTTTCACTAAGGACTACATCTGAAGAACAACTTATTCATATCTTCTCAATCGTTTCTTTTCTTTGATCACAAAACTATATGAATTCCATATCGGACAATTAACCCCTTGAAACAGAAGCAGAATTGATGCAAATTACTTTTTCAGAATTTGAGTAAAGGAAACTCATCATCAGATTATGTTTGTCCAATTGAAAAACAAGAATCCCATATTAATTTCCTTTGCTTTTATATTAATTTTTGGCTTCAGTTTGGCGCTGCTGGTCGAATTGAAAGCGCCAGACTATAGAAATGCTTTTATCAGCGAAAAAAACAAACCTGCACGGTTTGTAACCGACCGAAACGGTGTAGTTTTGCGATATCTTCCGGACGAAAAAGGCCGTTTCGGTGTTTGGAAAAACATGCGGGATATGCCTGATATTTTGACCCAATCGGTCATAACAGCCGAAGACAGCCATTTTTTTGAGCATCCCGGATTTGATCCACTAGCTATTTGCAGGGCAATCTACACTAACCTGAAGTACGGAAGGAAGGTCTCCGGCGGTTCAACTATTTCCCAACAGGTGGTCCGATTATTATACCCTCGACCTAGAACCTATAGTTCCAAGTTTATCGAACTTCTTGAAAGTATGAAGCTGGAGTGGCAACTCTCGAAGAAAGAAATCCTAGAGCTTTATTTAAATCTTGTTCCTATGGGAGGACGACTTCAAGGGGTTGGTATAGCGTCAAAGGTCTATTTCCACAAGGATCTCAAGTTAATTAGTGGTTGCGAAGCCGCATGCCTGGCGATAATTCCACGGGCCCCGACAAGGTTGGACCCGAATCGTCCAATTGGCAGGATGAATTTAATAAACGCCGCTCGCATGCTGGTTCATGAAATAGACCGAACGGCTATTGTTCGGTCTAGTTTAACTGGCGAGAAGAACACGAAATGCCTGGTTTCTTTTTACCGTAGGATTCTTCCAAATGAGGCGGCCCATTTTGTGGATTACGTTATAACCGGTCCCCAAAATTATCCTGAAATCAGGACAACCCTTGATCTGAAATTACAACACTCAATAGAAAAGATCCTCAAATCTAAGGCCACCAGACTACGGAATCTCGGTGTTGGCCAGTCAGCGGTAGTCCTTGTTGGAACTGAAGGCAGAGAGGTCCTGGCTATGATAGGTTCCTTGAACTATACAGGGGAATCACTTGGTTTCAACAATGGGGCAATTGCCTATAGATCCGCAGGCTCGACCCTTAAACCTTTTTTGTACGCCCTTGCTCTTTCGAAAGGTTATTCAGATTCCTCTGAGATTCCTGATACTTTAAGAAGCTACAAAGGTGTCAATGGAGATTATACGCCGTTTAACGCCAACAGAATCTCCTATGGCCCTGTTAGTTTGCGTTCTGCTTTGGGAAACTCCCTAAATATTCCAGCTATCAAAATGATTCAAAGAATCAGCTTGGATGACTTTTATGCGACCTTGCAGCGTCTTGAATTAATTTCGGAAATTCATGGACCTGTTGAGAAATATGGACTTGGTCTGTCTATAGGAGCCATTGATGTCCGCCTTTATGATTTAGTTCAGGCATATGCCTGTTTGGCTGGTGGAGGCGTGTTTCAGTCGTTGAGAGTGAAACCCTCCCAAAAAGGACGCTCCGAGCGAATATTTCCAGAAATTATCACCTCTCAAATTACAGATATTTTAGAAGATCCTCTCGCCAGGATCTTAACCTTTGGAAACCCGGTATTTTTTGATTTTGGATTTCCAGTGGCCGTTAAGACCGGTACAAGCAGCAAATATAGAGACGCGTGGGCGTTGGCCTATACATCAAAGCATGTTATCGGTATATGGGCTGGAAATTTCGATGGTTCCGCGACCGCAGACGCCCTGGGAGCTTCTTCGTGTGGCCCAATAATTGGAGAAATCGTTAACGCTATTTATTCGGGATCCATGTCGAATTTCCCGGCCAGGTTTTCGATAAATGCAGGCACGGAGCCCGATGATGAAACAAAAGGCGAGGCTCGTAGCTTTGGGAGGTCATCGCGCCAAGTCGCCAATATGATGTCTGATGTCAAAAATGAACATGTCTACTTGGGGCCTGCGTATGCAAGATGGATATATAGACGGGAGAAAGAACAAGGATTGAGCAGATTTCGACTTCAGGGACCATTGAAAAATCTTAGGCCTAATGATCTGATTCTTAACGGGCGGGTTGTCAAATTCCCAAATACTGATAAAAGGAATGAATCTGCAATCGAAATAATAAGTCCTCACGACGGAGACAGGTTTGTGCTTACAGATTCATCTTTGAGAATACCATTTCGGGCTCAACCACGTGAAATGATTGAAAACGTGATTTGGCTCGTTGACTCGAAAGAGGTCGCTCGAACGTCTACCCCCTACGAATTTTTCTGGACTCCTAGTCGTGGCGCACATTCAATCGTCGCTGTGACACCACATCAGGAAGCTTTTTCAATAAACATTCATGTGGAATGACACAAATTTTTTGGAGGAACTAATCAACCGACAGGAATCTTAGGAATGGATTACTCTGAGTATGTCAAAGGTTTTTCTTTTCGGTTCGTGGACCCGCAAACAAGACTGCCTATCTCGGATTCATATTTTCAATCCCGTCTGGCTAGTATACTGGATTCCGGAGAAATGGGAATTCCAGAAAGAGTAGGAGCGTTATTTGATCTAATCAACACGAAACATCCGGAGACAAATGCGGAAATAAGATCCAACATGAAGAAATTGATCTCTGTGCCTCGCATGTCCACTTCCGCAATCGGCGCAATTATTAATCGAAGCGTTTCAGAAATGAAACCCGACGAAACTTTTGTAAATGTTGGGGTCTGGTTTGGTTTTACCTTTTTCTCGGGAATTGTCGGGAATGAAGGTAGAACCTGCGTGGGCATAGATAATTTCTCTCAATTTGGTGGACCGAAGCGCCAGTTTCTGGAATACTTTGACAAATTGTCCGGCCCTCGACATCACTTTCATGACATGGATTACGCGGATTATTTAAATAAAATCCATTCCGGGCCAATAGGTTTTTATATTTACGATGGGCCTCATGACTACGAAAATCAGTTACTGGGACTCCGTCTAGCCGAGCCTTTCTTTTCAAAGAACTGTATCCTGCTCGTGGATGACACGAATTGGACAGAGCCAAGAGAAGCCACCTATGATTTTATATCATCCAGTGAAAACGAATATGAAATCTTGTTAGACGTTAGAACTGTTCAAAACTGCCATCCTACTTACTGGAACGGGGTGATGCTATTGCGCGTTTGCGGGCCGGACTAACCAGATCAAGGCTGACGAAATCAAGCAGCAGCAACCGAGATATACAAAAACCAGGGAAAAATTTCCAGCTGTGCGATCCAGCATATAGCCGCTTAGGATAGCTCCCAACGGCCCAGCCAGGAACCCATAAGCCGTAAAAACCAGCCCGAAGACCTCTCCAAAGTTGTTTATGCCGAAGCAGTCAGTAACCAAAGGAGCAGAAACTGCAAAAAGAGTCCCGAATGCAAAACCAATTACTACAGCCAATAAAGCCAAATTCTGCAATGAGCCCGTCATCGGCAGGAGAAAATAGGCTACTGCCGCGAAACCGAAAGACAAACTCATGGTAAGATTTCGCCCAATCCGGTCTGAGAGGTAGCCACTAATCAGTCGGCTGAGACCACTAGCCAGATTGAAAGCGGTAAGTATGATTACAGCCAACTCCAGGGTGTAACCTTTAACCCTGCCATAACTGGTAGACAGGGTTATCATGGATATACCGGCTGCTCCTTGCAATGCCCAAACCAGCCAAAGAGAGCGAAAGCTGCGGAGTCTCATGACCTGTCGAGCCGTCATTACTTTTGATTCAGCGGTCTTGGATGGCGTTTCGGGAGCGGTGGATCCTGTTGCGGCTGAATCTTGGGGTGGATCGGTGAACCGTGCCGCTATTAGTCCAGTCAATAATGAAATAGGCCCCAAAATCTTCACTATTCCCACATAGCCGAAATATTGTACGATAATTCCAAACAGTGGAGCCATTATGCCAGCGGACAAACCGAACATTAGATTAACAATTCCAGAAACCAAACCTCGTTTTGAGGGAAACCACCTCTGAACCGATATTAGCGTCGGCAGCAACACAAAACATGACGAAGCTCCATTTATAAAAGCCCATAAATAAATCCATAAAATATTGTCAGCCACAAGAAGGAAGAAAACATCCGCCCCGCATAACAAGACGCCTATTGTGACCAACGTTTTAATACCAAATCTGTTTTGCAATCTACCAACGAAGAACATCAGTAGTCCGACTGCGGCTAGAACAAAAAACATGATGGCGCCTATAGCCCCGCGACCCACTCCAAAAGAGTGACTCCAATACGGGGCCATTACTCCTGGGAACCCGAAGATAAAAGCCCCTGGCCAAAAAATCGCCACAGAGCTTCCGATTAGCGCGTAAAGACCTCTACGGCGATTGGACATTTCGATCCTCCTGATGCGAAAAAGACATAAAAAACCAAGGATTACTTTCGGGCTTCCTATGATTTAATCGAAACTTGCTTGTTGAAACGAATGTGGACAATTAAATGTTTAGCCCATATACTACTCCTCAAACCTAAAAAATTGGAGAAGCTGGATTGAACAAATTGGTGGAAAAAATCGCTTCTGAGGAAGGTATCACTTCTCAAGCGCTTGAAAATAAATTGGGTTCCAGCAGGGCTATCATATTCAAGGCGTCCCCATCTGGCAAGGCCGTGGCTGTTGGAGAAGGTTTACGGGTCAAAGTTAACGCCAATATAGGGACCTCACCCGATCTGGTGGACGAAGATCTCGAACTTCAAAAATTGGACGCCGCTGTAAAAGCTGGCGCTGACGCTGTCATGGACCTATCTACTGGGGGAGATCTCCGGTCAATAAGAAAAAAGATAGTAAATGAATCTGCTATCCCGGTGGGATCAGTCCCTATTTATGAGGCTATAGTCAAATCTGTTCGAACCTTGGGCTCTGCAGAGAAAATGACCGGTGACCAAATGCTTGACGCAATCAGACTGCATGGCGAGGACGGTATAAGCTTTGTCACAGTTCATTGCGGAGTTAACTGGAACGCCATAAGCAACTTGGAGAAAAAGCCTCGAGTTTGTGGAATAGTTAGTAGAGGCGGAAGTTTCATCGCACGCTGGATGAGAGCTAACAAAAAAGAAAACCCTCTATATGAGCGTTATGACGAAGTCCTGGAAATTTGCAAACAATATCAAATGGTGTTGAGTTTAGGTGATGGCTTGAGACCTGGAGCGATTGCGGATTCAATGGATGGCGCCCAGGTAGAGGAGTTGATCACGTTGGGCCATTTGAATCGCCTCGCTAAAGAAAAGGGTGTGCAGGCCATAATAGAGGGTCCCGGACATGTTCCACTGGATCAAATTCCCGCGCAAATGATGTTACAAAAAAAATTATGCGACAACGCCCCATTTTATGTTCTTGGTCCTCTGGTAACAGATATAGCGCCAGGCATGGACCATGTAACTTCAGCTATCGGTGGAGCTATCGCCGCTGCGCATGGAGCCGATTTCCTATGTTATGTCACGCCGTCCGAGCATCTTGGGTTGCCAAATGTAGAAGATGTCAGGACTGGGGTTTTAGCTGCTAGGATCGCAGGACACGCTGCGGACCTGACTCGTGGAATAAAGGGCGCGTGGGATTGGGACAGGCTAATGAGCGTTGCCAGAAAAGACAGGAATTGGCCGGAACAATTGCGGATGGCGCTTTCTCCCGAACTGGCCCGCGATATAAGATCCAAAACGTGCTCAGAAGACCATGAAACCTGTACGATGTGCGGAGATCTCTGTGCTTATAAAGCTGATTCTCCTGAATAAGCGTCAGCGCACAAAAAAAGCTAAAGTGGGGGGATTCGTGGTGCGCCGGTTTTAAGGGAATTTTAGATCACTTTCTTCAAGAAGCCTGAAAATTTGATTTGAATCCTCAGCCTGTTTCAGATTGTTAGTCAAAAGAGGGTCTTTAAAGATCCTTGAAATTCTGGCCAACGCCTTTAAATGGTCTCCAGCGCAATCCTTAGGGGCGATTAGCATGAAGAAAAGGTAAGCCGGTTTGTTGTCCATTGATGAGAAATCAATCCCTTTTTGACTCCGACCAAAACTTGCCGCCAACCTGTCCAGGCCTTCAAACTTGCCATGTGGTATGGCCACTCCGCCTCCCAATCCAGTACTACCAAGTTTCTCTCGATCTAGAATAGTCTGAAGTATCTGTTTTTTATCAAGATGGGGGTTGGCTGCAAGAATGGGGGCCAAAAGTTCCGATAGGGCTTCATCCTTGGAAGAAGCCTGCATAGATTCTATTATGCAATCGCTGCGGAGGAAGTCCAATATCCTCATATGAAACTCTTTCGTTCCTTTCCAGGAACCTAGATGACAATTTAAAGGGTGTAGGTAACCTACACCCTTGTTAAACACTTGGTTTTAGCCAACTGGCGGGTTCCGCCAAAAGAGTTGGGTTTCTAGCTACTCTAAAATGTCAAGTTTGGTATTCATACATCTTAAGAACACAAATAACATTTTATATCAAGCGCTTTGAGGAACTATCAATCCATAATTTCCATCTTTTCTTCTGTAAACCACGTTGATTGTCTGGGTTGAAGCGTTATTGAAGACAAGAAAATCTTGATGTGAAAGGTCCATTTGCATGGCGGCTTCATCCACGGACATTGGTTTTATGAAGTAGTTTTCTGTTCTTACTATAACTGGTTCCTTATCATCCTCAAAACTCTCGGGCTCGTAAATCTCCCTTCGCCATCTAAGTTCTTTACCCTGTGAAGGCTTATGTTTTCTAATTTTTTCCCTGTATTTCTTAACTTGCCTTTCCATCTTATCCATGACTAGATCAATAGCCGCATACATGTCTTCGTGTGTTTCCTGACCGGTTATTCGAAGACCATCTGCATTGATGACGACATCAGCCATTTGGCGAAATTTTTGTACCGACAGAGTAACTTGACTGTCCAATGGTCGGTCTATGTACTTCGTCAATTTGGTTGTTCTGTCCTGGACATAGTTTTTGAGCGCATCTGAAGGCTCCATATGTCGGAAAGTTACGGAAAGTTGCATTTCATGACCTCCTTAAACAAATCCACTTGGCGCATCTGTTTATCAAAATTTCTTCTTTCTTTTACTTGATGGAGCAATACCCAACATTTCCCTGTACTTCGCAACGGTTCTTCTGGCTATTGTAATATCCAACTTAGCCAATTTCTCCACGATCTGTTTATCACTAACCGGCGTTTTTGGGTCCTCCGATCTTACGATTCTTAGAATCTGGTTTTTTACGGATTCGGAAGCGACTTCTTCAGTTCCGTGTTTTATTCCTGAGTTGAAGAAGAATTTTAATTCAAAAATACCTCGTGGTGTATGAACATATTTATTGGAAGTGACTCTACTGATGGTAGATTCGTGCATTTCTATATCATCAGCGACATCTTTCAAAACCAGTGGCTTTAGGTAATCAATTCCTTTGTCAAAGAATTCTCTCTGAAATTTCAATATAGACTGGGTTGTCTTGTAAATTGTTCGCTGACGCTGATGAATGCTTTTAATCAACCACATCGCGCCACGCATCTTTTCTTGAAGGTAATCCTTTGTAGATGAAGAAGAAGACCCATTGTGAAGTTCTTTTTGGAAAAGCGAATTTATTCTAAGCCTGGGCAATCCGTCGTCATTCAAAACTATGGAGTAGTCGTTCCCAACCTTGAAAATGAAGATGTCGGGCACTATGTAGACAGTATCAGAGCCACCGAAGATTTGCCCTGGCCTGGGGTTCAAGGTTGAAATTAAATGGACTGCGATTTGTGTGTCGTCCAAGGTTGCCTTAATTTTTCTGGCCAGGATTTCAATTTTCCGGGATTGCAGCAAGTCAAAGTTTTCTTCCAGAATTCGAATGGCCAACTGATTGGGCTTTTCTAGAGATCTTGCCTGAATGAGTAGACATTCACGTAAATCTCTGGCGGCTACACCTGAGGGCTCAAACTCCTGGACCCTTTTCAAAACCGACTCAATTCTTTCGGCGGGCATGTTCATGCTTGCAGAAAGGTCTTGCAATGAAATATCCAGGTAACCATCATCGTTAAGATTGCCAACTATCTCCAAGGCTATGCCACGATCTTCATCCTCGATTCTGCTGAGTCTGAGTTGTTCGACCAGGTACCGGAAGAGATTGTTTTTATAGGAAACCAGGTTTTCAAAAGTAGGGCGATCCGAATAGTCGCGAGTAGGGGGTGAGTAATCTCCTCCATAATTCTCCAGGTAATTGTCCCAATCAGCCGCCAAGGCTTCGGCGACAGGATTGACCGATTCAGTTGTAAGGTCCTCAAGCGATTTCAGGTCATCTCTTACAGGGGCGTCCTGATCACTGAAAGGATCATCAAAGCTGGCTGATTCCAAAGCAGGATTCTCCTTAAGTTCCTGCTCTACAGCATTGAGCATTTCGAGATGGTTGTACTGAAGGAGTTTTATCGCCTGTTGTAACTGAGGCGTCATGACTAGTTGCTGGATCTGACGCAGTTGTTGTCTGATTTGAAGGACCATTTTTATATGCAGATACGTTACATGCTGAACTTTTTGCCCAAATAGACCGCTTTTGCGCGTTCACTCCCTGCGATCAATTCAGGGGGGCCTTCTTCAAGGATGTGACCTTTATCCAAAAGATACACTCTATCACAGACCCCTAGAATTTCTCTAGCATTATGATCAGTTAAGACTATGCCAATACCGCTCTTTTTCAGTTTGACAATTATCTTCTGTATCTCCAAGATTACAATTGGATCTAAACCAGCAAATGGCTCATCCAGGAGCATGAAGCTAGGTTTTATGACTAACGCCCTTGTGATTTCCAGCCGTCTCTTCTGACCGCCGGAAAGACTCTCCGCCTTTTGGTTCCTCAAACTGGAGATGTCCAGTTCCGCCAGTAATTCTTCAAGTCTCTCCATTCTTCGTTGTTTGTTCGTTTCAACGGTTTCTAGAACAGCCATAACGTTCTGGCTCACGGTAAGTTTACGAAAGACTGAAGTTTCTTGAGGCAGATAACTGATACCAAACCTTGCCCGTAAATAAACAGGCAGTTCTGAAATGTCTTGTTCATCCAGGAAGACGGAGCCTTGATCGGGCCTGATCAGACCTGTAATCATGTAAAAAGTTGTAGTCTTGCCGGCACCGTTAGGTCCAAGAAGACCCACCACCTGGCCGGAGGCGATACGAAGACTGACATGATCGACTACCAAACGGTCCCCATACTTTTTAATCAAATCTCGAGCTTTAAGCTCTCTTCCGGACGTGACTATTTCTCCTTTTCTTTCTTAGGCTTTGGCGGATTGATGATCGCAGTTATTAGAGACTCATCCCCACCTAGCAATTCTGACCGATTTTCATCAAGATATATAATAATAGTTTGAGCGGCCAGGACATCGGGTCCCTGCCAGAGTCGTGGAGGTCCTTCATTCAAGGTTATCGTTCGTTTCGCATTGTCAAAGACGGCTTTTCCTGCAACTGCCATGCGATCGTTCTGAGTTATTTTGACGTTGCCCAGCGCGGTTATTGATTTTATCCCACTGGGTGTTTGCAGTTCTTTAGTTGCCTGATTCTTTGGGGAGCTGGACTGAATGGCTCCGGCCATTTTTTCATCGTACATTATGACCAATCGATCACACGTAAGTACCAGATCACCCTGCTGGACCTTTACGGACCCTTCAAAGGTAACTTCCTTGCCGCCAGGAATATTTTTTGCGGAAAATCTTTTTGAAGTAATGTTGATTGGTTGATCAGAAGAAGGGCTGATGGCCAAATAGTCCTTTTGGCAAAGGCAAAGGCATGGCGATAACAGAAATGCCATAACAAATATTGCTATTAGCAAAATACGGACCATTTATAAATCCTTTTGACTCACATCGGAAGCTTTCGGCCTGGACCTACCCATTTGACATTGAACAGGCTAGCCCTGACCTCATGCTCAATCAGTATTTCTTCTTTTTCGACTGATAGCTTTAAACCTTTCCCTGTCAGTTTTAGGTCGCGTCCGTTGAGTGATACTGGAGAGGATGTAGCGGCTTGCAGAGAACCTTCAGAATAATCCATGTCCTGCGAAATAAACTCGAAATCTTTGTATCGAATTTTCACTCCACCTTTGACAGACACAAATCCAGTCTTTTTATCGAGATTGCCGGATTTGGCCGCTAGATAAATTGCGCCACCAAGCCCCCCATAGTAGACGATTTTGGGTAATGTTAACTTTACATTATCCATGGTGTCCGCTATTTGCGCGCTGGTAGCCTGAAGGTCCCAACGAGGAAATCCTGGCGCTGAAAATGTAAAATTGTCAATTCTACTTCCATTACCGGAAACCCGAGAAGCCCCAAAGTCGTCAATTTTATTTAAAAGCAGACGAGAGGCCGCCAAACCCGAAACGAGCATCAGCAAAACTCCTAAAACGAGAATTTGGGACGCCCGTTTTAGGTTCTTTAAACGGTAATGTCTTTCAATATGTCCGTGGTCCATGTAATAAACCTGAACCAACTAGTTGCGATTTCATGAAACCGAATAGGGAATTTATTGTTCTCAAGAAATTTTCCAAAGCAAAGTTGGGCCTGTTCATAGTCCCTTTAAAAGAAAACAAACTAAACCTCGATATGAATTCGAGATAGCCTTTCGCCGTTTGTCTGAACATATTATATCAAATAATCGTCAATTCAACTAGGTGTACAACTATTGGTAATATCGTTCCATTACCAGACGCCACTTATCCTGGGCCTTTAGAACCATTTCAATCAATTCACGCGCTGCCCCCCGACCACCAGGATGTTTAGTAACATAATGGGCTTCTTTTCGAACCTCCAGAGGGGCCTCCAGAGTTGTAGCCGCCAAACCCGCCAGTCGCAGCATTGGGATGTCCACCACATCATCCCCTATTACGGCAATTTCATAGTGTTGAACATTTAACTCTTTGGCAAGTTTTTCAAAAATAGGTTTCTTGTCCCAAATCCCTTGGAATAGTCTTGAAATTCCGAGGTCTGCAGCTCGTCTCGTCACAACGTCCGATTCTCTTCCGGTCACTAAAGCGATTTCTAAGCCACTTCGAATAGCAAGTTTGATTCCGTGCCCGTCTCTTACATCAAAAGATTTTATCTCCAAATCAGCTCCACCAAAAATAATCCTCCCGTCAGTCAGCACGCCATCGACATCAAAAATGATCAGTCTGATCGATTTCAAGCGATCATTTAGCGTGACGGATGGAGTAGCCACATCAGTTTTTGTCAATTCGAGGCTTCTGGATCCGCGGTGGTCATGGGGAATTAGTTTATGAATTTGAATTAGATTTAACACCAAAGGTTCCAAGTCTTTCAATGGCACCGAGTTTGGTCCGTCACATAACGCCCGGTCAGGATCAGGGTGAGTCTCCAGGAAAATCCCATTGGCTCCGGCGGCGATAGCAGCACGAGCCAATGGTGGAACAAGGTTCCGGTCACCACTTGATTTTCCCAAGCCTGCCCCAGGAAATTGGGATGAATGAGTCGCGTCAAATACAACTGGAAATCCGAATGGCTTCATTCTAACTATCGATCGCATGTCCGCAACCAGATCCTGATATCCAAAACTTACACCGCGTTCTGTGAGAAGAATTCTGGTGTTTCCAGTGGATATAACCTTTTTTATAGCATGCTCCATGTCTTGAGGCGCCTGGAACTGACCTTTTTTGATATTTATGGTCTTGCCTGTGAGGCCCGCCGCTATCAACAAATCGGTCTGTCGACTCAAAAAAGCTGGGATCTGTATGACATCCAAGACAAGACCCGCCTCTTGCGCCTGGTCAGGAGAATGGATGTCCGAGACTATCGGTAGCCCTGTAAGTGATCTCACGTCAGACAGTATTTCCAGGCCCTGTTCCAGGCCGGGTCCTCTAAATGATTCTACAGAAGTCCGATTCGCCTTATCAAAAGAAGACTTAAATAGCATCGATACATTGTGGGTTCTACTAATGCGCGCGACCTCGTGGGCTACTTCCAGAGTGAGTTCCCTATTTTCAATGACACAAGGACCAACGATGAAAAATAGAGAATTTTTATCAGAGATGTTGAATTGGCCTAAAAGTATTTCACGCGAATTATCGGAAAACGCCATAGTTTTCAAACTCCGTCAAATCAGAAACTGAAACCATATGAATGAACTTAAATTTTTAAAAATTGGCTGACTCTCTCCAAACAAACTGTTCACCTAATTATTAAGTTTTGACGAAATTGCCAGTTAGCTAATATTAGCCAAGACCTTTGGCTTTTTGATCTTTCTCAAGTTTAAAATTGACACAAGCCTTTATGTATGAAGCAAACAGAGGATGGGACTCCATTGGCTTGGACTTGAATTCAGGGTGAAACTGACATCCTATGAACCATGGATGGTCTGAATATTCAACCATCTCAACAAGTTTACCATCTGGAGAGAGTCCGCCGACCTTAAGGCCTTTTTCCTCAAGGATTGAACGGAATTCAGGATTAAATTCGTAACGATGCCTATGTCGTTCCTCAATCAGAGTAGCGCCATAGATCTTGTGACACTCAGTGCCTTCGGGGATGACGCATTCATATGCGCCAAGACGCATGGTCCCGCCTTTATCCGTAACCGAGCGCTGTTCATCCATCAGGTGGATTATGGGATACAGTGTATCGGGATTAAATTCCGTCGAATTGGCACCTGCAAGGCCACAAACGTTCCTGGAGAATTCAACAACGGCTATCTGCATCCCTAGACATATTCCAAAGTATGGAATTTTATTTTTTCTCGCAAATCCCACAGCCTTGATCTTTCCTTCAATTCCCCTCGACCCGAACCCCCCTGGTACCAGTATTCCTTCTACATCGGAAAATTCTGAACTCAGGGTTTGTTCTGAAAGAAGTTCAGAGTCAATGAATTTAAGGGTCACTTTAGCTCCATTCTTAACTCCACCGGCAAATAGAGCTTCATTAAGGCTCTTGTAGGATTCCTGAAGGTTGACATACTTACCTACAATTCCAATGGTTATAGAATTATTAAGAGAATTTACAGCGTCGATAAAGGAACTCCACCCATCTAGTCTAGGAGCCCTGGTCCAAATGTTTAGAAGCTCAACTACCTTTTGATCCAGCCCTTCGTCATGAAACTTGAGAGGCAGCTCATAAATGCACGTAACATCTTCAGCCGCTATAACTTCTTCTGGCCTGACATTGCAAAACAAAGCTATTTTTTCTTTGATATCTCGAGTTATCTTTTTTTCGGTTCTGCAGATCAGAATATCCGGTTGAATCCCCACTTCCCTTAACGCCTTAACACTGTGCTGGGTCGGTTTAGTCTTAACTTCCCCGGAAGCTTTGACAAAAGGAAGGAGCGTGAGATGCACGTACAAAACATTCTGTGGTCCCAGATCCGCTCTTAACTGACGTATCGCCTCCAAGAACGGGAGACTTTCAATATCTCCAACTGTTCCGCCTACCTCTACAATAGCTACATCTACGCCGTTACCCAGGCTTCTGATTTTTGTTTTAATTTCATCCGTTATGTGAGGAATCACTTGAACCGTTTCACCCAGGTACTCACCTCTCCTTTCTTTCTGTATCACCGCATCATAAATCTGTCCGGTAGTAAAATTATTTTTTTGACGTAAAATAGCGTGGGTGAATCGTTCATAATGACCAAGATCAAGGTCTGTTTCAGCGCCGTCGTCAGTAACAAAAACCTCGCCGTGCTGAAAAGGATTCATGGTGCCGGGATCTACGTTGATGTAAGGGTCCATTTTGAGCAGGGTCACGGTGAGTCCACGACACTCCATCAAAGCGCCGATGCAGGCCGCAGACAGACCCTTTCCTAACGAAGACAAAACTCCACCGGTAACAAATATAAATTTGGTGCTTTTATACATGTGTCCTCCAAACAAACCGGGGGAAAGCCCTAAATTTGTGTTAGTAATTACTTACTCCACATATCCCCAGATCTGGGGCGCCTAAAACTGTCGTATAACGCTTGTATCACAGGTCAGCGCCTGTGAGTATTTTATAAATATTTAAATATTTATCCGAAGTGTTATTGATTACATCCGTTGGAAGTCCAGGCGCTGGTGGCTTCTTATCCCAGTTCAGGCTCTCCAGATAGTCCCTGACGTATTGTTTGTCCAGTGAAGGCGGTGACATGCCGACCCGATATTGGTCCATGGGCCAAAAGCGTGAGGAGTCCGGAGTTAAAATTTCATCCACTATCGCAAGATCGCCATCTATAACTCCAAATTCAAATTTGGTATCAGCAATGATGATTCCTCGTTTCTCAGCCCAAGACGCCCCGAATCTGTAGATTTCCAGCGTTTTCTCTCGTAACCATTTTGCGGTCTCTAATCCCAGAATGTTCACCACTTTGTTGAAAGATATATTTTGATCATGTTTCCCGATGTCCGCTTTTGTCGACGGAGTGAATAAAGGCTCAGGAAGTTTTTCAGCCTGTTTCAAACCTTTTGGTAGACGGATCCCACTAATTGAGCCGGTACGATTGTACTCAGTCCACCCACTCCCAATAATATAGCCCCTTGCAATGCATTCCACAGGGAAGACGGATGCCTTTTTGACGAGCATGCTTCTGCCTTTGAGTTGTTTTGAATACTTGGCGAGCTCAGCGGGATACTGATTAATGTTATCGGTGATCAAATGGTTTTGCGCTATATGGTTGGTTTTTTTCATCCAGAATACACTTAATTGACTGAGGACCTCTCCTTTGTGGGGAATTGGGTCAGGTAGAACAACGTCAAAAGCCGACAGTCGGTCAGTTGAAACAATCACCAACTTACCTTCAATTTTATAAATGTCTCTGACCTTTCCACGTCCGACAAGAGACAGGTCCGTGAAATCGGTTTTGGTCATGGTTTCTGCGCCCATTGGTATTTTCCTCTCTTATACCTGGCTTTTTGTGTAATAAAATTGACTTGAATGAAAGCGGTTGTAAATTATCACCGGAGGTTGGATCATGCAATCAAGTTTAGAGGGAAAAGAAACTTTAACAAAGGGCCCTTGCCATGACTGCAAAATGTGCCAAAATTGCTGTGAATCCCGCTGCCGACTTTGCCATAACTTAAAACACCCAAATAAAAAAGTAAAACTTTCATTCAATGAACAGATTGAGCTTTATAATCGTTTAAATCCCGGGATGTGCAAAATTCCGGAATAGAAAACAAATCCAAGCCGGTTTAGGTCATGTTCCTAAGACGTATGAATGTAAGCCATGTATTTAACCGGTTCTTCCTATTGTAAAACCGATCTATGGAAATAGAGATTCGCACATTTTCAGATTTGGTTTCCGCTTTGGGAATTGATTCGAGTTCTCGATGCATTGCTTTAATTGGGGCTGGTGGAAAGACATCTCTGATGTACGCTTTGGCCGAGAATCTCGTTGGAGCGGGGAAGACAGTAATTTCGACCACATCCACCAAGATTTTTCCACCAAAACCAGATCAATCCCCGCTTCTATTTTTGTCTGAAGATAGATGTCCGGTGGATGATAATATAATCCCCTGGATACAGCTCCTCAGACATGTAACGGTTGGGCTTAAGATTGACCGGAATACTGGCAAAGTCCTCGGAGTTTCGGGTGAACAGATATATTCCATGTTGTCATGGGCGGATTACGTCATATTTGAAGCTGACGGCGCATCAGGACGGCCAATCAAGGCCCCGATGGAATACGAACCCGTAATTCCTGACTTTGCAAACCTTGTGATTCCAGTCATGGGTTTGGATTCCATGTTTTCATTGGCAAATCAGGAAAACGTATTCCGTTTAGATGAATTCTTACGGATAACTGGTTTAGCTCACGGTGAAACAATAACTGCTCAAGAAATTGTTAAATTGTTCAAGCACGCTGAAGGAGCATTACGAAATGTCCCGAAAAAGGCCCAAGTCGCTGTGTTTTTTAATAAATTTGACAAACTTGGAAACTTTGACATTTTGTATGATTTGGCTAGGCGGATACTGACGAAGATAATCAATCCCCGTTTAAGGAGTATCTCGAGCGGAAGTTTGGAATCCAAGAGGGGACAATTTATGCGGTTTAATCGTAATTGATGTTAAATGCCCGAGGCGGTGATAGCAGCGTCGTTTCGTCCGTCATCTTCTTTGGATTCTATAAAGGGGTTGAAAACTTCAGAAGAGCCAATACCGGGATCTGCTTGAACCATGGGAATCTTTATGTCCTTGTAAAGTTGCTTTTTCTGAACTGTTTCAAATACTTCAGTTTTAGCTAGAATATTCCCGCTCGAGTCAACGGCTTCTAAATAACATTCAGAATTAATTGGAACATTTGACAATCTGAAATACCCTACTTCATCGGTGGAGGAAGCCCCTACAAATCCTTCGTTTTTACAAAGACATTTTACTTGAATATTCGGTAAAGGCACTGCGCCATCTTCAAGAATAGCTCGACCCTGGATCAAACGTCCCTGTGGCTCCAAATTAATCACGAGTCCGTCAATCTTGCCCGACTCAACCGGAATGGGTATGGGTCTATCGCCAATCATCACGAAACCGCGCTTATAGCCGTGGAGTAAATAAGATCCAGCTTCTTGAACAAGAACTTTGAAAAAACCATTCTCCGCACTACTCCTGCAAGATTGCCCAATCTTATTCCCATCAACGTCAGTGAGATAAACTACGGCTGATTCCACCGGCGCGCCGTCAGGACCGATCACAGAACCTGAAACAACGAGTCGTTCCTTTTCCCTACGCTCGAGTTCCTCTTGCGATGGAACGTCTACCGCTGACGAGAACCTGAATTCTTTAGCGACCGATATTTTGGAATTGTCCTTTTCAGCCAATTTGGAATCATCAGGCCTTTGATCCGAAATTGGCTCGAAGTTCGGCAGACGATGATTTGTGCCGTCCAGAGGAGTTGGAGGAAAGAGGACCGTTTGCCCGCCATCTTTACTCAAAGTCCGGATAGCGACGATTCCATCATCCAATGGATTGGCATTTACCTTGTGTATGTCCGGATCATTCGAAGTGTGACGACGCCCAAGCTTTCCTGAAGTATGCGCTCCATGTCTTATCATCAATCCCTGCGGATAAATGGGACCAAATATACGGGCCGGCCAGTTCCAGCCACGAGAAATTCTTAGTTGAAGCAGCAAATTTATAAACGAGAGACAGAAAACCAGAAAGAGTATGCCATAAGCGAACCACGAAAAATGGGTGATGGCGTAAAAAACGCCGGATCTCTCTTCTCCCGGCATAGGAGAATTCGCTGGAAAACACACGGAACACAATACACTGTGCTGCAAAACGGCCGCTAAGCAGACGACGGAGGCTCTCATAAACAATTTGGAAAAACTCGGTAGAAACGTGTCCGACCGAAATCCTAATTGTCCGAAACAATATTTACAGGGGCGCTTCAGTGACAACGGACCAAGTCTCCTGATATCAAGTCCGACCTTTTACTAGAATCGCCGACGCTTTGCAACAATACTTTGTTTGCGTGCTCTATCATCTGATTCATGGAAAGTAAACGAAAAATTAGAGATTATTTAGAAGCAGCGAAAAAAATTTTTAAGTTTGTCTATCGTAAGAAGAACGCAAATTAACTCGAAGTTAAAACATTATTTAATTAAATAAGTAGAAACAAGCTATTATAAAATACAAACTGATATAACTTTAATAAAATAATCTTTTACCTTGATTTTTTTATAAAATATGGTATTACGTCTCTCGAATAAGGCTGTAGCCTATTCTTGTACATCTTTTCGAGGAGTTGCCCAATGAAAAAAGCCGCAATATTCTTACTCGCCGCCTCAGTTCTTCTAATTAGTTTTGGATCGAGCGTATTTGCTGAGGATCTGGCATCTCAAATCGCCGCGCTACAGCAAAAAGCTGAGCGTGTTGAAACCCAGATAAACCAGGCCAGACAGCAGAGTGACGGAACTATGGACCAGCAGATCAAGTCTCTAATGGGTCAAGCCGACAATTTGATCAAACAGAGAGTACAGTTGGATTCTCAGATATCCAAGATTGATTCTCAAATTGATGAGATAAAGAATTCCGCAAAAAGCAACCTTGCCAGGCAGGTCAAAAGTTATGATCAGGAATTGGTCCTTCTAAAGTCACAGATTTCTTCTCTCAATGCCAAGAAGTGGGCTGAAGAAGCGCAGAAAATGAAGGAAGAAGACGCAAAGCATCAGCAAAACCAGAATACTGTAGCTCCGGCGCCCAAACCAGCGACTGCTCCTGGACCAGCAGTCCAGAAGTAATAAATTTTTGAAATTGTCAAATAGGCAGTCCTTTCTTTCAAGGCCGATACAAAACAATTTGTATCGGCCTTTGTTTGTCATCTGGCAACAACACTGATGCCCTGTCACAATCATCTACAGAAATATAAACAACAAAGATCATTATATATCAGTTATAAGTTTTACATAAATGATGTAACATATTTATTAATCGAATCAACTTATTAATATAATGAATTATTTTAGTTGACTTTTAAGGCTAAACAGATAAAATAATCGGCATGTTTAAACGTTGAGCGGCCCAATTAAAATATGACAAATTTCAATCTCTGCTCTTCAATTATTCTATCATTAATAGTTCTAACGGGTTGTTCCGCGAACTTGGCCGCAATAAAATCCTCGATAGCTCATGACTCATACAACAAGACAACTGCTCAAAAATCCGAGAAGAGCAACGTCCCGACCGATGAAGAAGGGGCTTTTCACGTAGTAAACAAAGGTGATTCGCTTGGTCACATATGTGATGTTTACGGGTTGGACCTGAAATCTGTAGCTCTCGTCAACAAGTTGTCGCCTCCCTACAAGCTGTCTGGTGGTGAAACCCTGTTTCTGCCTGCTTCCGCGTTATTGTCAGATACAGACCTTAAAAAATCTGCAAATCAAACTGGGCTCATGCTAGCTGGCGCTGATTCTAAGTCCAGGTATTTTGCTGCAAGCGCAATTCGCGGTTTGAGGCACCCAAACGTGCCTGAACTCAAGTTCCCAGTGCCTCATGGGGTCCTGACTTCGCCTTTTGGGTTCCGTTGGGGAAGTTTTCATAAGGGGTTAGACATAGCAGCGCCTATTGGTAGCCCCGTTTTGGCTTGCGCGGATGGGAGAGTCGTTTTTACAGGTAGCCAGAAACGATTTAGGAGATATGGGAACACCGTTTTAGTAGATCACGGAAAAGGCGCCTACACTTATTACGCCCATTTGGCCAAGGTCCTTGTGAAAGCTGGACAGGTTGTCCGTAAAGGGCAAAAAATAGCTTTGGTAGGCAACACGGGTAGATCTACCGGGCCACATCTCCATTTAGAGGTGAGGGTCTTTAACCAAATGTATAATCCGTTGGGATATTTTGCAGCCAAAGACATGGCTGGGATGAGGGTAGCAAAGCGATTTACCAATTCTCCGATGGGCCCAGTGTTGGCTCACTGGAAAATTCCTGATCTCGTTTCGGCGAATCTACCTTAAAAAAGGCTGAAGGTCTATTCAAACCCCCAAAGGGTAAAGTAGGGAAGTTTTTCGCACTGAAAAAACCAGGGCTATCAGACGCGTAACAGTTTTAAATCTCATGCTTTTCCCTTGACAAGCAGCCTTATCGCAACTAAACTAATCTATCATTTCAGTTTTTACCACGACTTCGAAAAGACACCCCCACACGTGAGAATGGAAGTTTTAAAGACTTTCCGACTCGTACCCGGGGCGTGCTTTAAACAGGACACAATGTTCAAGGAGGACTACAAATGTCGAAAAGCAAGTTGGTGAAACCTCACGGTGGTGGGGAATTAAAACCTTTGATGCTATCAGGCGCAGCGTTGGAAGGAGAGAAAAAAAAGGCCGAAACTCTCAAGAAAATTAATATTTCATCTAGAGAAACAGGCGATCTCCTTATGATGGGTTGTGGCGCCTTCACACCACTTGAAGGTTTCATGACGAAAGCTGATTGGAAGGGCGTATGCGACGAATTCAAGATGGCCAATGGCCTTTTTTGGCCTATTCCGATCACGGTTTCTACTGATGATGAAGCTGTTAAACAAGGTGACGAAATAGCTCTGGTCGACTCTGATAGCGGTGAAACCGTGGCCACCATGAAGGTGACAGAGAAATACACCATCGACAAAGCTTATGAATGCAAGAAGGTATTCACCACGGATGACATGGAACACCCTGGCGTGCAGAAAGTTATGGCCCAAGGGAAATATAATCTTGCCGGTCCTGTGAAGGTGCTAACCGAAGGTGGGTTCCCTGAAGAATTCGGGGATCTCTATGGTACGCCCGCTGAAACAAGGGCCATATTTGAAAAAAATGGTTGGAAGCGAATTGCTGCCCTTCAGTTACGGAACCCTATGCACAGGTCCCACGAATTTCTGGCCAAAATCGCCGTTGAAGTTATGGATGGAGTGATTATCCACCAGTTGCTGGGCAAGTTGAAAGCCGGTGACATTCCGGCGGATGTTCGTGTAGCCGCCATTAACGCCCTTGTCGACAACTATTTTGTTAAAGGTACGGTCGTAACCAAGGGCTATCCCATGGAAATGAGATACGCCGGTCCCAGGGAAGCTCTGTTGCACGGTGTCTTCAGACAAAACTATGGTTGCAGCCATCTTATCGTAGGAAGAGACCATGCTGGTGTGGGCGATTATTACGGACCGTTTGACGCACAAAAGATTTTTGATGAAATTCCTGAAGGATCACTCGAACTTCAGCCTCTTAACATCGATTGGACATTCCATTGCTTTAAATGCGGAGGTATGGCTTCCATGAGGACATGTCCTCATGGAAAGGCTGATCGTTTACTGCTTTCCGGAACGATGGTGCGAAAGACCCTATCCGAGGGAGGACAGTTGCCACCTGAATTTTCAAGGCCGGAAGTTGTGGCCATCCTGCAAAAGTATTACCAGGGTCTGGAAGAAAAGGTCGAGGTTAAGTTGCACGGAGCGGCTACAGGCGACGTCAAGAAATAATACTCAACATAATAAATGTTGAACCGATGCCCGATCACCGGCTTTACGTCGGTGATCGGTTTTTTTTGGGCTGGGGTTGTCATACGAAGGTCCGAAGCCAGATTCTTGACGTAACAACATGTTGACGCTTACAATGTCTTTGTCTAAAGCAAATTATTTAATATCTGAGACACAATGCTCGAGATAAAAGTCTCCAGCAGGTTTGCCACCTTTCTTGAAAGCTCTAGGACATGAAAGATCTTTTTGAAAAGTGTTATTCCTTCAAACGAGAAAAAGAAGCGATTGAGTTGGGGTTCTATCCTTACTTCAAGGCAATTTCCACTTTAAATGGGCCGCATGTTACGGTAAACGGCCGAGACATGATTATGGTTGGATCAAACAACTACCTGGGATTGACAACGCACCCTAGAGTTAAAGAAGCGGCAATGAAGGCCCTCGAGATACATGGGACAAGTTGTTCCGGTTCTAGATTCTTGAATGGCACACTGGAGATGCACGAACAGTTGGAAGCTTCTCTTGCCGAATTTGTAGGTAAGCAATCCGCCCAGGTTTTTACTACGGGTTTTCTGACTAACCAGGGCGCGATAGCGCCGCTGTTGGGTCGAAATGACACAGTCATAGTTGATAGGCTCGTACATGCTAGCATTATTGAGGGAGTCAGGCTGTCATTCGGAAAAGTAAGACGATTTCGCCACAATGACCCTGAGTCTCTAAAGCGGAATCTTGATGCCAGCGTTGATTCGAATGGGGTGCTGGTTGTTGTCGACGGGGTCTATAGTATGGAAGGAGATATTGCTCCTTTACCGGAAATTGTTTCAGTAGCCAAAGAGTACGGGGCCCGTATAATGCTTGACGACGCCCATGGCATAGGGGTTCTGGGCAAAACAGGGAGGGGAACTCTTGAACATTTCAATTTAACAGGTCAAGTAGACCTTGTTATGGGGACTTTTAGCAAGTCCTTAGCGTCACTGGGAGGATTTATCGCCGGTGACACTGCTGTAATAAATTATATCAGACACAATTCCAGGGCCCTAATATTCTCAGCGTCAATGCCTCCTTCTTCAATCGCTGCCGCTCAAGCGGCGCTCGATGTGATAAAAACAGAGCCTGAAATTCGTGAGCGGCTCTGGGTAAATACCAAATTTCTTCTAAAACGAATAGTTGATTTGGGATTTGAAACAGGGCCTACCGAGACGCCGATAGTACCTATGATAGTGGGAGATGACGCCCGTGCGGCATTCTTTTGGCGCCTTCTGTTCGATGAAGGGATTTTTACCAACTGTGTGGTTTCCCCGGCCGTTCCACCAGGAGGCCAAAGGATCCGGATGTGTCTCATGGCCACTCATTCGCTGGAAGACCTGGAAAAGGTAGTTGAAATTTGTGGACGCGTAGGGCGTCAAATAGGTTTGATTAATTAAGGGAGGAAGTCGAATGCTTCTGAAACAAAACGCTTGGGAATTATATAAAAAATGTACAGGAGTAGTGGGCTCCCATTGGCGTATTTTACTTTTGTCGTTGACAGCTTTCTCGGCGCTGACAGCTTTCAGTGTCTCTCCATTATTTGCTGTAGATGAAAATGCGTCAAGTCAGGCAACTGACAAAAGCATTGCGGCTGAGAATCTCTCCCCGGAGTCTATTGAGAACAGATTTGAACGTATTGAGAAGACCCTTGAATCAATTAAAGTCACCGGTGAGAAGGCTGAGGACCGAAGCTATTTCAACAAAATGGCGAGCACAGAAGTAATAAAGTATTTGAAGCTGATGGTCCTTTTGCTGGTGCTGATTGCCCTAGGGTTTCCACTGGCCATATGGTTATTGAACAGAAGTAGCTACTTTAAATCATCAGACGGATCCCAGGAACTTGCTGAAACCCTAATAACGATTGAGGAACGCCAGGTTAAGCTCGCAAATATTCTGAAGGAAATTCAAGGTGAAATTGACTACCTTCACACCATGTCCGCTCCTGATCTCAAAAACTTGATCCAGCAGGCAGAGAATTATCTGAAATTAAACGAAAGTGATCTGCAGAAGGCTGGTTCGAAGCAGGAGCCCGAGAGCAAATAACTTTTAGTGGAAAATGTAGATAGAGAAATGAAAACTATCTGGCTATGGAGTCAATAGTTTCGAGAAGATTTCGAATATTGTCTGTTGGGGTTCCCTTGTTTTCGTACAAAACATCCTGGACCGAAACATCGGTTCCATAAAAAGCTTCGTTAGTATTCCTGTCTGGTTGAATAATTCCACTGTTAAGCGACAAACCTGCAAACAGCCCTTTTGTCTTTGAATAGGATAGAATCTGAGACTTAAGTCTAAAATTTGTATCCATTGAAGTATCTCTGCCAAGTGGTCCAGCGCTGACGGACGCGTCAATCCCAAGTATAAGTTTTTCTTCTAACAATCTTTGGAGCCCTGCCTCATCCATGAACAACAGAATCAAATCTATCGACTGAGCGCCCAACTGTAGACCGATGCTCCCACTCCGAAAAATAAAGAAAGCGGGGTTTGACCATTTAAGGGTTTCCTGGTCTCTTCTCAATATTATGCCTTTTCCCAATTCTATTCCCACCAAGGCCCCAATGTTTAAGACGCCTGGAAATATAGCCAGGCCGCGTGCTTTTTGAAACAATTCTTTGGGAACATGTTTATCAGGCATAGCCGAGATGTCTTTTAAAAGCTTGTCGCAGAGAGCAATTTCATTATCAGCGTCGACAAACGCGGAATCGGCCCCATAGGCTGAAGAAAAAACCATCACTACAAATAGCGTCACTAGTTGAAGGCCAAGCTTCATGAATTTTCCACCAATTCGTCAGATCAAATACAGATCTTAATGCCTAAAGGCCCTTTGACCGGTAAACATCATCGTAACCTGCGGTTTTGCTTTGTTACAGGCCTGGATGCTCTCGTAATCACGGTCAGATCCGCCGGGATGAACTATGGCGGAAACACCGGCCTTGATTCCTACATCGACGCCATCTCTAAAAGGGAAAAACGCGTCAGATACCATTATCGAGTTAAATAATCCAGCGCCTGCTTTCCTGGTTTCCTGCTCAAGTTCAGACTTGATTCCCAGGTCCGCTATTTCATTGTACGATTTTTTGTAGTGTTCGAAGCATATTCTATCCCTGTATTTTACGTGAGCTTTAATTACAGCAAGCTCAGCCACACCGACACGATCCTGCTCACCGGTGCCAATACCCACGGTACAACCGTCTTTGACGTATAGCACTGAGTTGGATGTAACCCCTTGCTCCACGGCCCACCCGAAGATCATGTCTTCAATTTCTTGTGGGGTGGGATAGCGCTCTATAAAATATCGGGTCCCTTTATAATTAGTCTCCGCGAGCTTCAAATCAGAGGCTGACTTCACCGAGTTGACCGGGGATTGCTGAGCTATTATGCCCCCATCGATGAGTGATTTAAAATCTACAAACTTGAGTTCGCAGTATTGTTCCAGTTTGTCAATCCTGGGTATTGACAGAATTCTAAGATTTTTTCGTCTTGCGAGGATGTCAACAACCTCTGGTTCGAAATCCGGAGCCGCTATGACTTCCAGATAGTTTTCTGAAATCAATTCCGCAGTCTGTATATCTATAGATCGGTTAAAAACTGCGGCCCCACCGAATGCGGCGATTCTGTCAGCCATGTCGGCCCGATGATAAGCGTCCGAGATTGTAGCCGCGGTGGCAACGCCTGACGGATTATTATGTTTCATTATTGCGCACGTTGGTTTGTTCATCAGAAATTTGACTATGTTAAGAGCGTTATCCACATCGGTCAGGTTGATTTTGCCTGGATGTTTTCCAGACTGAATCATGTTTTCTTCCGAGATCCCACTGACAAGACTGTGTCCGGGTTGTATAAACTTGCAGCCTCCCAGTTCAAGATTGCCGCTGCACAGTTCATATAGAGCGGCCTCCTGTCCCGGGTTCTCTCCGTATCTAAGCCCCTTTTCTACCAATGCCCCGCTTGAATCCGGTATCTTCCAGGATTTCTTTTTGTATCGAAGAGTTTGAGGCCCAAAAGATATTGTCATTTCGTCGGGAAAATGATCGTCCATAACCCTTTTATATTGTTGTTTCAAATCTTCCATGATCATCCTTTCCGCGTTTGGCTTTAAGCTCGGGATATTCCCGAATATGGCTGGTCTCCGTTCGCGTTCCAGGAAGCGCCAAGCCAATTCTGCCCATATTTATGTAGTCACTTGACATATTGCCCATATTCTATCACTAATCAACGGAGATTATCCAAGATTATCGAGTGTCGACATCAATTCAGACACTCCATTCATTATAATTAAAAGATCTGATTAATGGAGCGATTAAATGAAGAAGTCAGGTTCATTGATTGGAATGTCGCTAGTTTTTATCGCTGGTGTCCTCACAGGCATAGGAATTTCGGCTTGGAAACTGGATTTAGGCTCCACAGGCGCCCATCAGGCTCAAAAAGGTCAAGAAAACAGCCCCAAAGAAGAAATCAAAGCTCGTATCTCCGAAATAGAGCGTACGCTGGCGTCCAGCCCTAACAATTTACAGGCGCTAATCCAATTGGGCAGCGACTATTTTGATATCGGGCAATATGACAAGTCCATTGAAACATATGATAAGGCTCTAAAGATTGATCCTAAGGATGCCGAGATAACCACGGACATGGCCGTAGCCTATCGGCGATTAGGCAAGACGGACGAATCAATTAAAATGTTTCGTAAAGCCTTGGAAATGGATCCCAACCAGACACTGGCCATGTTTAATCTTGGGATAGTTTTGAGAGACGACAAGAAAGACCTGCCAGGCGCATTGAAAGTCTGGAAGACGTTTCTGGAAAAAACCCCTGATAGCCCTCACGCTGTAATGATAAGGCCGTGGGTAAAGCAGCTCGAAGAAAAGCTGGGCTCAAAGGATAACAATCCCACTGAAAATAAATCCCAATAATATCAATAACGCTGTTGAACGCGAAAAGAAAGTCCCGGCGGAATCGGAAATGTTATGACGGCTTCGGGCAAGACTTTGTACGTCCGAATAATGATACTTTTAATCGTATCATCTCGACGAAGCATAGCGAGTAGAGATCTTTTGTGAGGTGTGACAGATTTCTCGCTTCGCTCGAAATGACAATTCCAATGTTTTAAGAGTCAATTACCTGCTTGGTCTTCAGCCAGTCTATGAATCAGGAAGTCCGTGAGCGCGGTCAACCCATGTGTCGGCATATAATTACTGGCTGAAACATCGTACAGTATCTTGCTATATGCCGCAAATTCTTCGTCCTGATTCCAGTGTATCAGAGCAACAGGTAAACGTGGAAACAAATAGAAAGTAAACCCGGCGTCTCCAAAATCATTCGGTCTACCTCCCCACTTCAAAGCTCGAGCGATTACGGAATCACGACCTGCGCCAAAAAAAGCGTCTAAAAGTTCCATCGTTGATTTTGCAAAGTGAGCGCCCAAAATTGCTCCAAATTGAAGCGATCTCGGGTCGATCCACTGGTTCATTACCCTTACGGCCGATCCTTGGTTCTCAGCAGCGGTAATGAGGTACTGGAGGACCAAAACCTTCATGGTAAGCGTGTCAAATTCCTGATGTTCAGCCCGTAAGCGATAGGGAAGGAGATCAAGAGTGAACCAACTGGTCAGAAACGGAATGATCAAGCGAGGAATCCCATCTCCACCTCGATAATGAGCGTCCGCAGTCTCGGCAATTGTGATAGGATCAATTCTCTGCACCTTATGAATCAATTCGTCATAGAATTCTCCAACCGCGTCAGCGTTTTTACCCACCTTTTCACGCGTAATCCAGACACTATATTCATCAGGACCTGTCATTGTCGCGTACCCCTATCTGAGTCGCCAATCTATAAAAAGGCCACCCTATATAAAATAGATATTGCATGCGTCATGAAAAGGGCAGTGGGATGCGGTAAAATAAAAAAGACCCTCTTTTACGGAGAGTCTTTTTACGGAAAGGCTATTTAGATCCGGACAGATAGTTTGATCCGGATCACACTTATGGATTAATTACAAAATGGTGTGTTGAAGTCCAGAGTAACCACACCACCAAGCGTCCACGAACTCCGATACAGCGACAAATTGTAAGTATCGCTTGTATTAGCAGCTGCAATCCGGCCTGAGCCAGAACTTTTTGCATTGGTTGTATTCCATCTCAGGAACACACCAGCCTGGGAGGCTCCGAAAAATTGTCTGGTGTATTCACCAAAGATCTCGTAGAAATAACCGCCTTTACTATAGTTATTTTCGCCAAACTCAAACCTTCCAAGGGCCGTAGTCATTCCAGTATAACAAGTTCCCGTATTGGTAGGGATACCTAATAACCTAACATTAAGGTTTTGAACAGTATCTTTGTAAGCGCACTGAAATCCCACGAACGGGATCCATGATTTAGCATAGACATCACCTTGGCCCCCATTGACCAACAAAACATTCACATTGTCCGGGCTGGTTATTTGCACTTCGTAATAGTCGTATCTTAATCCAAGCAGGAGAGAAAACCCTCCTCCGGTGATTCCACCGCAACAAGGTCCACCAAATGTGTATGCAAGCGCGCCATCAGCGAACCACCAAGTGGGTGTCACATTCCAGTTATTTCCCAGGGTTCCTCCGGCTATAATGCCGTTATCTTCCCTCGAGTTAAGCTTATTTGCGCCACCGAATAGGTACCAACCAGTTGCCACAAAGGAAAGGTTTTCAGTCAACGAAAGTGGAAGAGCTGTGCCCAGCCACAAACCGTCGGTGGGTAATTGCAAACTTATGTTTCTAACGGTTGCAGCGCCAGTGTCAGCGGATAGCGACACACTTGTATTACGATTTTGAGGAATACCCCAACCGACATAAAGTTCCGGCACGAAGGCGGGACACTTGGCGCCACCACCACAATTACCGGATCCGCCAAAAAGTGACGGCATGCTAGGCAATCCGGACAATCCAAAAGCCCCAGAGTACTGAGCGCAAGCCATCGCCGGAACCAGAGCTAATGCCAGAATGCCGACGAAAAAGATGAATCCACGTCTCATAGCCATATCCTCCTAATCCTAAAGCGGCGAAAGAACACTCCTATCGCCAGACTAAAAAGTTAAAAAGAACTTTTAACATTAACGGCAAAATTTACGGAATATACAATGCGTATAACAAAAGTGATGTTTTGTCAAGAAGTTTTTGGGTTTTCGCGCGAAGGTTCAACAGCTTATCCAAATCAGAATATTTTAAAATATTTTAATACAGGCTCAACAAAATAGGTACAGATTCCTTAAAATTATTGTTTTTAGTTTATCAAATTTTTTTTTAAATACAAAATTTGCCACTGATTCGGCTTTTTTTGAAATTCGCCGCTGCCACGGTTTAATCTGAAGGCGGCCATTGACGTATTTACGGAGTTAGAGAATGCCCCATTTTCATGACCCGGCCCCCTTCAGTCGTAGGAGGTGGGCTATTTTTATTTTCGGTACTCTAAATTTTATTGTCTCAATGTTCTACAGGGTTTCAGTCGCAGTTATTTCTCCTTCTCTCATTAGAGATTTGAACCTGGACACATTTCACTTGGGGAACCTCTCCTCTTCTTTTTTTTATGGTTTTGCCATATGCCAGTTGCCCCTGGGGCTGGCCATAGATAGGATAGGGACTCGTATTAGTGTCATTTGTCTGGGCTGCGTCGCTGTAACAGGTGGAATTATTTTCGCTCTGGGCCCATCTTACGAATATCTGCTTTTAGGCCGATTTCTGCTGGGAGTAGGGCTGGGCGGAAATTTGATGATCACGCTGGTCCTGTTAGCAGTGTGGTTTCCACCCGACCGTTTCGCCTCTCTTGGCGCCTCTGTTGTGGCCATAGGTGTTGTTGGGAACTTGTTCGCCGCCACGCCGCTGGCGCTGATGAACGAACTTATAGGATGGCGCGCCTGCTTTCTTGTTTTCACACTGTTAGGTGGTGTTATAGTGGTGTCCTTTGTCGCAGTGATGAGGGATTTTCCTCCGAACTATACAAGGCCTGCTGTTCATGGAACGAAATTGCTGGGAGGGTTGTGGAAGCTGTTTCGCATGTATGGCTACTGGGCGATCAGTTTCGGGAATTTTGTTAGATACGGCTATTTTGTGGCCCTGCAGGGTTTATGGGCCACGCCGTTTCTAATTTATGGATTGCGGCTTAATGAACGTGCGGCTGCGGACGCGTTGCTTTTTCTGGGATTTGGCTACATGTTCGGGTTGCCGTTTTTTGGGTACCTCAGTGATAAGGTCCTTAAATCACGCAAAAAGGTGGTTGTCGCCACGTTTTTATTGTCGGTGGCAGTAACGTTTTCGGTATGTTTCTGGTCTCAAAAAGTCGAATCCTGGGTAATCCTTTCGACGTTCTTCGGGATGGGAATGCTTGCCGCTCCTGGCCAGATTTCATACGCGCATATTAAAGAACTCGTCAGGCCTGACATAACCGCGCAAGCCATGACAGCGATGAACCTTTTCAACATATTAGGGGCGGCCCTAATCACTCAAATTCTAGGACTGTTCGCGGGAGGAAAAATAACTGAATTGCAGAACGTTCAGGATTTCGGGTTCATATGGCTTATCGGCGCATCTTTGCTGGCAGTGGCGGCTACGCTTTATTGTTTTGTGCCTGAAAGCCCCATATTTGAGCGTCGGCGCAAAATTTTATGAAAGTGCTATCAGCCCTTAATAACCCCCAATGGGGATATTTTTGCCACTTTTCGAGCCAGGTCGGCTTTCTGAACGACATCGACAACTGCGCTCACATCTTTGTACGCCTCGGGAAACTCTTCCCGCATCGTCTTCCGTCCGGCCGAACGCCCATACACGTTACGGTCCAGAAGTTCCTGTTCAACGGAACGCCCTTTCGTTTTCCTTAGCGCTTCATTTCTCGATAACACTCGACCTGCCCCATGGCAGGTCGAACCAAAAGTTTGTTCCATGGCCCCTTTGGTCCCAACGAGAATAAACGAGGACCGGCCCATGTCCCCAGGGATCAATACAGGTTGTCCTGTATGCGTGAAAAATGAAGGTAAAAGCGGATGCCCCGGAGGCAGCGCCCTAGTGGCACCTTTACGGTGTACACAGAGTTTAACCGAGCGACCGTCAACAATATGTGTTTCGATTTTGGCCATATTGTGTGACACGTCATATAGCAATTGAAGTTTCAATTCATGAGGAGAAAGTCTCATGGATCTTTCCCATGTGTCTTGAGCCAGATTCATTAAAATCTGTCGATTGGTGAACGCGAAATTTGCCGCCGCGGCCATTGCCGACAGATATTCTCGGGCCAACGGAGTATTGAGTCTGGTACACGCGAGCTGCCTGTCGGGTAGATCTATTTTTTCCCTGCTTAAACTTTTTATCATTCTGGCGAGGAATTCATCACATATCTGATGGCCGAAACCCCTGGAGCCCGTGTGGATCATCAAGGTTGTCTGATCGACGGAAATACCCCACGATTCCGCCACCTTTTCGTCGAATATCTCTGAGACGAAACCTATTTCGACAAAGTGGTTCCCTGAACCAAGAGTGCCTAACTGATCTTTGCCTCTTTCAAACGAACGATCGCTGATTGGCGCTGACTCTCCCGCTTCGATAACTCCGTGATCTTCGATACGTTCAAGATCTAACTCGTCTCCCATCCCCTGCCTGATTGCCCACCTTGCCCCCAATTTGGTAACTTCGGTCATAGTCTTTCTATTTAACCTAATTTCACCTTTTGATCCCAATCCGCATGGAATATTGGAATAGAGCGAGTCAACCAACTCCTTTATCCGAGGTGTGACATCATCCCTTGAGAGTCCGGTTGTGGCGAGGCGAACCCCGCAATTAATGTCATATCCCACACCTCCCGGTGATACGATGCCCTCATTAAGATCAAACGCGGCTACTCCGCCTATTGGAAAACCATATCCCCAGTGTATGTCTGGTAAAGCAATAGACCTTTTAACGATACCAGGGAGATGCGCCACATTATAAACCTGATCACAACTGTTATCCTTTTCGATGTCCGGAAAAAGCTTTGAATCGGAATAAATCAGGCCAGGCACTCTCATGGATCCTACTTTGGGTATTTCCCATCGAACGTCATCAACACGTCTAATTCTGTAAGGTTTATCTCTAGGCAATTTCGGCTTTCCGTCCAATAGTCATTTCTTTAAGATAAAACATCAAACATCGAAAATAACATGAGCCACAAAACCTTCAGGATTTTTATCCAGAGACAAATCGTGGTATGTGACTCCCTTTATTTCCACGCCGTCATGCAATTCATCACCATGTCGCAATATAAAACCCGATAAACTTGCACTTAGTAATCGAGAATTCCCCATTTTTTTGATGTTGATAATAGCGTCATACAAAATAAATTTCTCAACATTAAAATAGAACAAAATTTCTCTTAACCAGTCTGCAAGAAGAATATCCAAATCCGAAGAATCCGATGTCAGTGTTATAGTCTTCTTAAGTTTTGGCGTGGTTTGTTTTGTTGGACCCACTAAAAGGAATGTGAGAGCCAGCCCGGCGTTCAAAAAAAGTTTTTCCAGGTTTTCTCCGGACACCTCAATTTTTATGTCGGCAGGATGGTCTAAGAGTTTCCATTGGGGAGTGGTTTCGGGCATGTTGATCAAAAAGAATCGGATTAGGGCACAACCGCAGGAAGCTTTTTCAGATAATTAACGGTCCCTGACGCCAACTTGTAGGCTACGGATTTAATAAATTTCTCTCGAGAAACATCATTCTTCTGGGCGAGGTTATTCACAAAGCCACATTCTACTAGAATAGCCGGCATTGTGGCTCCGATCAGAACATAGAAAGGCGCCTGTTTAACGCCCCGATCCCTAAATTTTATACCTGACCCCGAATCTGTGACAGCGAGAGCGTCGTGTACAACTTCGGCTAGTTTGGTTGATTCACTATTTTTTGAGGTGGTTAAAAGATCGACCAGTGTGGCTTCCAGGTCCGTCATCTTGCTTAGCGAAACACCGTTCTCTCGGGCCGCCGCTCTCATAGCTCCTCTGGAACTTGATTTGCTAAGGTAAAATATTTCAGGACCGGTGGCTGATTGGAAAGCAGATCCGTTACAATGAACAGAAATGAAGACTTCTGCGTCCAGAGAATTAGCGATCTTTGCGCGTTCTTTTAAACTCAGGAATGAGTCATCGTTTCGCGTCAGGAATACCTTAGCGCGCGGATAAATATCCTCCAAACGTTTCTTGAGTAGTTTGGCAATCTCTAAAACAATTTCCTTTTCTGTAACCTTGCCGTTTGAGGATACCGCCCCAGGGTCTTTTCCCCCATGACCCGGATCAATTACAATTACAGGGCTTTTTTTTTGATGAATTACTTCAGGAATATTTTTGGCTGGTTTCAGGTCGGTAATGACCTGTGGCGCCAAGGACGCGCTTTTCAGCTTGATTTGTCTCTGCTGAGGCTCGACACATCCCAAATCAGATTGAAAAAAGGGATTACCTATAGGGTTTAATGGAGCGCGATATGAAAATTGAGGGGATTGGTCCTGTGGTCCTGATTCAGATTTGGCAAAGGACTGACATGCGTTGGCCTCCATGACGGCCCCTATCTGGAGTTTGTTCGTGGGAGATCCAGTCTCACTATTTGTCGGGGCCGGATTGGCTTTTCTGTCAGCCAAAGTTATGAGCGTTTTAGGAGTTTTAGATTTTTTTATTTTTCTTTTTAGTAAATAGGCCTCTTTAAGGTCAAAAAGGGCTTCCTTGTAATATTTGTGGTTGTGGAGCGATTTCTTAAAATCATTCAAGTTCTTTATGCAGATGTCGAGATGGTCCGGATTTGACGATAGCTTATAAAGGTTAAGATAGGCCTTTCCTGCGAAAAATCGGCAATAAGCCCTGTTGGCGTTCTTTTCCGTCTGCTGCAAATTGACAAACGCCGAGGCCGCATGGTTCAGGGCTTGCTCGGAGGGGGGAGCGCCCTTCTTAATCAAGCGTAGAAATTCCCTGCACGCTGTTTGGTAGGTTCGAGCACGATCCTTTGTTTGGAATGCTGACAAGACACTCGGGCACAGCATTCCCATCAGGATCAATGCTGAAAGAACGCGAATAGAGAATAGGAAAACGCCAGATTTTCTTTTAAACGCGCTTGAAAATCGTTTGGTCTCTAGTTTATGGTTCGTAATTCTGTTTCCCATGGGACAGATGAGTCAGGCTATTTATAAGAAAATCAATGGCTGGCAAAGCAACACGCAAAATCATTCTTGACGCTTTGCGATTGATGTTCTTTTTTTAATCCCGCTTTAACCGGCCTGACGTCGAGAATCCGGCTGTCAATAAGGGTTATCGGCTTGCAATTATTTACTATTCGGGAGTGAAGTTCCGCCGAGATGAGGAAACTGGGTTTAGGCAATTTTCTGAGCATTATAACCTCCATCATTTTATGAAAGTGATTATATAAAATCATATTAAAGAGTTCAATCTATTTTAGAGAATTTACATTATGTCTAATGTGGCTGTGCCCTATATATTTTATTTGGATCTAATGCTAACATCACTACGGATATTTCCTGGAATCTTCCTGGGACAAACCATTTGTCCGGGAACTAATGGACCTTGTCAGAGCTCCAGTGTTTAACACGTTGAGAATTACGGATTGTTGAGAAAGGTTCGAAAGACATGTACCCTGAGATTGACGATCTGAAGCGACTTGTAAAAAAGCTCATGTGTAACAAAGGAGTAGATTTTGTTGATATTTTCTTCGAAGAGAAGACAGGTTCCACGATAACTTTGGAAAATGGCAAAGTAGATCGTTTGAGAAGCGGCATTGATTGCGGTTTGGGGATTAGAGTAATCAAGGACCGCCGCACCTATTATGGGTATTCAACTCAAACGGACATGGACGTCGTAAAAAAACTCGCAAGCGCAATCGAGAATGCCTCTGCGATGAGCCCCCTTGATCGTGATGTAATCTTCTCTTTCAACGAAAGGCCGCCTATTTCAGGTATTCGTGTTGATCCGGCAAAAGTGGAGATTTCGCAAAAGATAGCTCTTTTGAAACAGGCGGACGGTGTTGTTAGATCACATGGACCGGAGGTGATACAGGCGCGAAGTATTTTCTTCGACGAGAACCGTCATGTATTACAGGTAAACTCCGAAGGAGCGATCCTGGATTTTGAGAGAAAAGGGCTTGTGTTCATTGTTCACGTGACGGGTCGTTTCGGAGACATCCTTCAGACCGGATATGAGTCAGTCGGCGGTCAAGTCGGGATGGAATTATTTGATGGAGACCTGGTTGACAACGTGGCGAAAGTATCAACATCCAGGGCTCTTATGATGTTACGCGCCAAGGAAGCGCCTTCAGGACGGATGCCGGTTGTACTCGAAAGTAAAGCCGGGGGAACTATGATTCACGAGGCTGTAGGTCATGGTTTGGAAGCGGATATTGTTGGCGAAAACATGAGTGTTTACGCAGGGCAGTTGGGAAAAATGATAGCCGCTGAAACGGTGAGTGTAGTTGATGATCCTACGATGCCCAACAGACGGGGTTCGTATCCTTTTGATGACGAAGGAGTTCCGTCGAGACGAAACGTCTTGATTGAGAATGGATACCTCAAAGGATTTATGTATGATAGGCTTAGCGCTTTAAAACAGGGCACCGGCATAACCGGAAATGGTCGAAGGGAGTCCTACAGACACAAGCCTATCCCTAGGATGTCAAATACGTACATAGCCCCTTCCAACTCAAGCCCCAGTGAAATCTTGAGTTCAACCCCTTTTGGTTTTCTGGTCAGGAAAATGGGAGGGGGTGAAGTGAACACGGTAAATGGAGATTTTGTTTTTGAAGTGGCTGAAGGCTACCTGATTGAAAATGGTCGTCAGGGAGAGCCTGTCCGCGGGGCTACGCTTGTAGGCAATGGTCCAAAAGTTCTTATGAATATAGATATCGTTGGAAATGATTTAGGATTTTCAATAGGAACGTGCGGAAAAGACGGACAAGGCGCTCCAGTTTCCGACGCTCAGCCGACCTTGAGGATAGGAATCCCTGATAAGCCTGAGACCTGGTTGACTATTGGTGGAACCGCCTGATTATCGTAGAAAGAGATCTGACATGTCTGAGGAAAAAAAGACAGGGTTTTTCGGACGTTTATTTAAACGCAATCGTTTGGAAGAAGAAACTTCAGAAGAAATAGTCTTAGATGCTACCCCAACTGGGGAAATTGAGCCGGAGGAGCCTGACGAACATGATTTGGGGCTTGAGGTTGAACAGCCGGAATTGGAAGACTCATCCCAGGAAAATCAAAACCCAAAAGAGCTTTTCCGACTAAAAACGGGTTTGACCAGGACTCGAAAGGGTTTTTTTAAAAACCTCGATGAAGTTTTTCTCGGAAGAAAAGAACTTGATGAACAAGTGTTAAACAGACTTGAGGAGGCCCTTGTCAGGGCTGATATAGGGGTTCAAACATCGTATGAACTACTGGAGCAAGTGACAGAAAGGGTCAAGAGACGTGAAATCGAAAATCCGCAAGCGGTCATAAGACACATTAAGGAGATGATAGGGGAATCTCTCGAAAAAGTTGAATCTCCTTTGAGGGTTGGCTATGGTATGGAGCCGTTTGTAGTCATGGTGGTGGGAGTCAATGGTTCCGGCAAGACGACGACTATCGCCAAAATTGCCGCTAGGCACAAAGCAGCAAACCGAAAGGTAATGCTTGTAGCTGGTGACACGTTTCGAGCCGCTGCAGTAGAGCAGTTGCAGATATGGGGAGACAGGATAGGCTGTGAGGTGGTGAAGGGAAAGCCTAAGGCTGATCCTTCATCTGTGGCTTTTGAAGCTATGGAAAGAGCAGCGAAAGAGGACTTCGAGCTTGTTCTGGTCGATACAGCCGGGCGCCTTCACACTCGAGTTCCGTTAATGGATGAACTGAAAAAGGTGCACAGAACCCTTGGCAAGAAAATTTCCAACTCCCCGCATGAGACTTTGATTGTTATAGACGCTTCAATGGGACAAAACGCCATATTACAAGCCAGGACCTTCAATGAAGCAGTTCCGGTCACTGGCGTCGCTCTGACAAAGTTGGACGGCACCTCTAAAGGTGGAGTGATTGTCGGGATTTCAAAAGAATTAAAAATACCTATTCGGTATGTGGGAATAGGTGAGAAAATGGATGATTTGCGGGATTTTAACGCCCGTCAGTTTGCAGACGCGTTATTTAGCACGGATGAATCGATGGAAAGTGACTAAAGATGTTTACTATTACGCTTAAGACTTCTTCAAGGATACAATCTTTGGACATTACATCCGAGATTAGGCGGGCCATCGCCGAAAGTGGTCTGAAGGAAGGGACAACCTTGGTCTATGTTCCGCATACCACGGCGGGAATAACAATAAACGAGGCTGCGGATCCTTCAGTTGTTTCAGATATCAATCGTAAACTGTCAGAACTGATTCCAGTTGAGGAATCATATCGACACACTGAAGGAAACTCTGACGCTCACATAAAAGCTTCCCTAATGGGGTCGTCTATACATGTCATAGTTAGTGGGGGAAAGCTGGTTCTTGGTGAGTGGCAAGGGATTTTTTTCTGTGAGTTTGATGGGCCAAGAACAAGAAAAACTCTTGTCAAGACGATATCAGATTGAAATAGAGTAAAGAGTCAGCCAAACAGTGTCGCCTACAAATTCTATGGTAGAAATCTTCACTGATGGAGCTTGCAAAGGAAATCCAGGACCGGGGGCTTGGGCCGCGATTTTACGGTTTGGCGCGCATGAAAAAACTTTATCCGGCGCCGAAGCAGCCACCACTAACAACAGGATGGAGATAACGGCTGCGATCAAAGCCCTTGAAGCCTTAAAAAGAAGTTGTTCCATACGCATAGCCACGGATTCAAAATACCTCATGCTGGGAATTACCGAGTGGCTGAAGAGCTGGAAAGCCAGAAACTGGAAAACGTCCCAACATAAACCGGTAAAGAACGAGGATTTGTGGCGAAAGCTGGATGAATTAAACTCAAGGCACAACGTTGAGTGGATTTGGGTGCAAGGTCATTTTGGGCACCCAGAAAACGAACAGGCGGACCAACTGGCGAGAAACACCCTTCGGGAATTCCTGGCATCAAAGAAAGCAGACCAATAAATATTCAAATTAGTCAGAAAAACCTTTTTTATGGAAAACTATTTGCTTCATCTTATTTCTGACAAAAACCTGAAAATTTCAAGGCTGTACGGGAGATAAAATTTCATGTGCGGCATAGCGGGATTCATAAACGCGGGAGGAACTGAAGAACTACAAACGCTCTGGATCAACCGGATGATGGAAGCGATTCGACATCGTGGTCCCGATGGGGGAGGGTCGTATGTAAAACCGCCGGTGGTTCTGGGGCATCGCAGGCTCAGCATTATAGATCTAGAAGCTGGTTGGCAACCGATGATCGATGATTCGACCGGCAGCGCGATAGTGTTCAATGGAGAGATATATAATTTTCGCGAAATACGCAGTGATTTGGAAAAAAGAAGCTTCTCTTTCAGGACTAAATCCGACACGGAAGTTCTTCTAAAAGCTTATCTTTGTTATGGATCGGATTGTCTCGCAATCTTTGAGGGGATGTTCGCCTTTGTAATTTGGGACACTACAACTCAAACCCTTTTTGCAGCACGGGACCGTTTTGGAAAAAAGCCTTTTTACTACACGCTTCAGAATGGTGTATTCGTCTTTGCTTCAGAATTGTCATCGTTCAAGGACCTTCCTTTTGTTAAGCTAGAGGTTGATAAACGGTCTATAGCTCAGTATCTGACGTACGAATATGTTCCAACACCCAATACCATTTATAAAAATGTTTCAAAGCTTAGGCCGGGCCATTTTCTGACATTCCGAAATGGTTCAATAGGTACAAATTGTTATTGGGACCTTCCTGTTCCAAGTAAGAAAACCATCCTGTCGGAAGAAGAGTGTTGCGAGAGGATAAGACATCTGCTTAGCCGCGCCATAAAGAGACGTCTTGTTAGCGATGTTCCGCTTGGGGTTTTCTTGAGTGGCGGGATTGATTCTTCCGCTGTCGTCGCTTTGATGAGTGAACACGTAACTGGTCCGGCAATAAAAACATTCAGTATTGGTTTCACTGAATCGAGTTATGACGAATCCCCTTATTCGAGGTTGGTAGCGACCCACTTCGGCACGGACCATTATGAAGAGACTTTGAGCGCAATTGACGCGGGCAGCCTGTTGCCGGAAATAGTTTCCCGGCAGGATGAGCCCATGTCAGATCCGTCAATGGTCCCGACTTTTCTGTTATCCCAAATTACCCGTAAAAAAGTTACGGTAGCCCTTGGAGGAGATGGTGGAGACGAGCTATTTGCAGGTTACGAATACTACACTGGCTCGATTTTAGCTGACTACTATCTAAAATTGCCCAAAGTCCTGCGGGACGGCGTCCTGAAACCTTTTTGCTCGTTATTGCCCCTATCAACAGGATATATTAGCCCGAGACATGTCGCCGAGAAATTCATTCGTGGCGTAGACGCTCCTGAATGGCTCCGTAGTCAGATTTGGGTAGGCGCTTTCTCTCAAGAATTTGAAAGAGAATTATGGAGGGATTTTCCCTTCTCAGCGTCTGATTCGGAAGGTCTCTATAAAGAGACTAAGGAGCTGTTCGAAAATTTTAAAGCTGCAAATTCCCTGGATAAGGTCTTCTACCTGTTTGCAAGGCAATATCTTCTAGACTATATACTCGTTAAGGTTGACAGGTGCTCAATGATGCACGCTTTGGAAGTCAGGGCGCCTTTCTTGGACAAAGATGTGGCCGAGTTTGTATTCAGTCTCCCGTCGAGAATGAAGATCAAGAAATTTAACCGTAAGTATCTTTTGAAGAGAGCCCTTCAACATCATCTTCCTTCATCCATCGTGAATCGAAAAAAAAGAGGATTTCTTATTCCTACAGCTCTATGGCTGAAACAAAATCTCCAACCGTTGGTTGAAGAAATACTCGGGGCCTCCAATTTGCAAAAACAAGGGCTTTTCAAGCCTAAAGTTGTTGAGGAGATGATTTCAAAGCATAATGAAGGCAAGGTAGATTACAGAAAAGAGTTGTGGACATTACTTGTCCTACAGCTGTGGCTCAAATCCAATCCCGCAAATATCGTTTAATACTACCCTGTTCTTGGCTGGAAATAAGGTTTTCCAGTAAATGCGACAATTCCTGATTTCCCACAAAGTCTCCTTTTGTGATATTTCCCTGAAATTCGTCAAGACGCTTTTCAAAATTGACAAAAAGCTGTTCAGAAGGGTTAAGAGAACCAGAATAGCTTCCATATCCGCATACACTTAGAAAATAGGAGTTTATGAATTGCTCATAAGCTTTTGCGATAGGGAAAGCCAGTACGGGTTTCCCCAAGTAAATCGCTTCGCATAGGACATTGTGGCCCCCGTTGGTGATAGCGTATCGTGACGAGGCGAGGTCTTCGAGAAAACCATGTGTAGAAGGGGCCTTAAAAATGAGGTTTTTTTCGGCAGACCTTTCCCCGAATCCGTAAATGATGAATTTGGAATTTACCTTTTTCAACACGGGGAATAGACGGTGAAACGTTGGCGATGTCTGATATACAAGGACATGATCACCCTTTCCAGGTTTGGTTCTCCTGACTGCTTCCCGGATCAATGGTGGTAAGACAACTGTGTTTTTGGGGTCCTTTGGTGGGAGATTGAAGAATGAAACAATCAGGAATCTGGAACAGTTACTGTACAAATATTTAACGGCAGAGCAAGTCAGGAAGCGGCTTAATCTTTCAGATGGGGGTGATTGGTAGTCGCAATGCGTGAGTATGTGCTGGTGGTCCAGGCTGATGCAATCCCGGCCTAACTTACGTGCCGCTAAGGGGGTGAAATGTTCGTAATCAGTCAATATTTGATCTGGATCAAAGTTTTTTATAATATCAACAACCCGTTTATGAATTTTTGAACGGCGCCAAAGTACCCGCATGGCATTTACCGCTGTCCCGGGTAGATCGACCTTATTGTCTTTGTAATAGGTAGAGAGCATGGGAATGTCTTCAACATTGTAGCCCTCGGATCGAAGATAGTGAGCTTTTCCCCCACCCAGAAAGAGAAATTCATGCGCTGGCATTTCCTGCGCTACGGTGAGCGCCCGAGTAACGTGCCCTCGAGCGTCTCCCATGACTCCGTAAAGGATGCGGCCCATTACATTACCTTAAAGTCTCTGATTTTGACTTCCTGGACAAACGGCATTTAAGGACACGGCTAACTTTGCACAAAAATACGAGTAACTCGGGGTGAAATCTTGCAAACTATCTCGTAATTTATGGTCCCTCCATTTGAGGCAATTTCATCAGGAAGGATCTCTTCAGCGCCTTGCCTGCCTATTAGCACGACTTCATCACCTACAGAGGCTTCAGGTATATCGGTAACGTCGATCATGAGAGTGTCCATGCAGACGGTACCGACAACCTGGGCCCTTTTACCTCTCACGAGGGCCTGTCCCTTGTTGGATTGAAACCTCGGGTAACCATCATTGTATCCAACATGCAGAGTTGCGATCAGGGAATCTCGACACGTGATAAAGCGCCGGTTGTAGGATATGCAACGACCTGCCGGGTGCGATTTAATCTGGGCTATTTTCGTCGAAAAGGTTATGACACGGTCAAGATCAATGAGATTGCTCACTGAGGCTGAAGGGTACATTCCGTAAATCGCCAGACCTGGTCTTACCATGCTGTAACGGGTTTCCGGGAACCGGACAAGAGCCGAAGTGTTGGCGGCATGGACATAACGAAAAGAGCGTCCAAGCTTGGCGGCCCTATCCAGCACCTGATTGAACGCAGCTATCTGAGCCAGGGTGTAATTGTCGGATTCAGGATCATCCGCGCTTGAGAAATGGGTCATTATGCCTTCGACACACAGGTTTTCCATTTTAAAAACCCGCTCTATAAAAGGAATCGCTTCTTCGTGCCAAACTCCAGATCGACCCATTCCTGTGTCAATTTTTAAATGAACAGGAATTTTAGGGTGCCCCTTGGCCGCCACATTTAACGCCTCAGCAAGGTCCAGGGATGGAATTGCGCTATTCAACCTGTATCTGATTATTTTGTCCGCTTCTTCAGGCAATACGTTGAACACAAGGATGGGAGTATCTATCCTGTTTTCCCTCAGCGTCGCTCCCTCATCCGGATAGGCTACGGCCAGATATGTTACTCCATTTTCAATCGCCACTTTGGATGTTCGAATTGAATCGTTTCCATAGCCAAAACTTTTTACGACCGACATTATTTCAACAGAGTCACCAACGATAGTTCTTATCTTCTTGATATTTGTCGCAATCGCGTCCAGGTTTACAAGTAGTCTTGTAGGCCCTATCGATCCGACCAGATCACGAGCAAGTCGTTCCAGGCGAAACCAACGTGATCCCTTAAAAAGGACCACATCTCCCCGATTCATGATTTTTTCAAGTTCTCGAGCAGCTTCGCTGTAAGTTCGAGTGTGCACGATGTTTTTAGGGTTCATCCCCTCGTTGGAAGCGGCCGTGCCAATGAGCTGGGCGTTGTCCCCAACTGTTATCAGGTAATCTATGCCTGCCTTTGCTACATCTTTTCCTGCTGCGATGTGTTCCTCTCTACTGTGGAGCCCCAGGTCCAACATTTCACTAAGCATCGCAATTTTTCTTCTACCTTCTCCTACCTTCGTCAGAGCGTCAATTGCGCCTTTTACCGAAGCAGGATCGGAATTGTATGTATCGTTGATAAGTGTAATGCCGGTCACCGTAGTGTGGATTTCCAGCCTCATGGGCGAAGGTCGAAATTCTTCCAGCCCCTTTTTTATGTTTTCTAGGGGAGCTCCCAGCATTTTAGCGGCTGAGGCTGCCGCCAGGGCGTTGACTATGTTAAAATGTCCCGGTAACGGCAGAGATATGTCTAAGTGCTCGTTAAATATTTTCATCCGGAAGGAGTGACCTTTTTCAGGTAATGGGCGGGGCACCTCCGCTCTAACATCAGCGTCTTCGGAAAATCCGAATGTCACCACTCTCGCCGTGGCACGAGGAGCGTAACTCATACTCAAAGGATCATCAGCGTTTAACACCAGGAACGAATCACGCCTCATGTTTTTAAACAATTCTATCTTCTGTTCCAGGGTGTTCTCTAGGCTTCTCAGGCCTCCAATATGAGCTTTGCTGATCACGGTCAGGATCCCGTGATCCGGTCTGATCATGTGTTCAAGTTTCTCCATTTCTCCCGGTAGACTTATGCCCGCTTCTATTATGGCGATTTCATGTTCAGGCCGAATGCCCAGTAGCGCAAGCGCTGCGCCTACCTGCGTGTTGTAGGACAGGGGAGACCTGTAGGTTTTACGGTCAAGGCACAATATGGCGGCTAGCATCTCTTTAACTAATGTTTTACCGTTGCTGCCGGATATTCCGATCACAGGAATATCAAATTGACTTCTATGGAAAGCGGCCAGCCTTTGTAGGGCTTCCAGAGTGTTCCCAACCTGAATGAGCGTTCTGTTTGGAGGTAGCTCCTTTTCAAAAACATCGGCCCGACTTACAACGGCGGCCCTAACGCCTGCTCTTAGAGCGTCTAAGGCAAAGTCGGCACCATTAAAATGTGGTCCTCTAATGGCCCAAAAAACGTGATTATCCCCCATCGGTTTGCGTGTGTCGATCGATATACCGGAAACAGCGCCTGATTGGGGGCCCTTCACTCTAATTGGCTCAATGATTTCGATGATCCGATCCAAGTTCATGAAATTCATATTCTCGATGCCGGGATTTTCGACAAGGTTTGAGTTGACGCAATTTGACGTGATTGAAGTTTCAACTTTTCCCCTATTTGATGATTGCGACACTTTTTTCTCACCTTTTTCGGAGAACAAATAGTCAGTTCTCTTTAGTTGGCCCGTCAACGCTCTAACATGATAAGAGTTAATTTTCAATATTGAGTCAAGGGATGTTCTGGAGATCAAGAAACTTAATAGTAATCTTTGGTATATTTTGTAGAAAAACACTTGACACAGTTTATTTTAGTCATATTCTTGATTCCATGCTCTGGGCTTGCGGATTGAGTTATTTAAACCATTGTGCTATAATACAATAGCGCAATCAGCAGGTTACAGATAATTGAATTGAAATTCTTCATTAATTTGAAGGGAGTGAGATGGTGGGAAAACTGTTGTTAATTTCTAGAAAACCAACATTCCTTCTAATGCTATGCTTATTCTTCATATTCATATCAATGTCGGTCCAGGCCGAAGACCTTAAATCTGAGCCCGACATCAGAGGCGATGTCCAAACCCAACAAAGCGACAAGGACTTGGAAAAAGCTTTGTTTGATTACAAACCGATACCTGACTGGTTGGAAGCGGTTCTCAACTGGTTTCCATCTGAAACGGGGAAAGATTTAAACGCAAGACTAGAAGATGAAGATCTCAACAAAGAGATTGAACAGAGTTTTACAAGCCCGAGGAAGCAGGATCCCCCAGCGGCGGTCACGGGCACAGTGTCTCTCAAGAACATCCCTCCTCTATATACTTCACCCAAAATCGAAGGGGAGGGTGTTTGGGTTAATGCGGACACTCCCGCTGGCTCTGATGGTAATCCGTTAATCTACAAAACGGTTTATCGTCCAAGTGTCGAGTTCCCGAACTCGGTGGTATATATGGCTGTTTTCGACATGAGCAGGCTGAAGACGCGGCTTTTTATTGGTCAAACTGAACCGGGTATATATCAGATTTCAGACACGACGTCGCACGAGTCTCTCTCAAGAATTGTGGCTATTACGAACGCCATGTGGATGCAACAACATGCCCGAGGGGCTGGGGCAATATTTAGAGGCAAGGTCATCTACCCGATGGTACCGGGAATGGCAACGCTGGTACTATATAATGATGATTCGGTTGATGTCCTTGAATGGAGCAATGATATCCCGGTTTCTAAAGTTAAAGACGCTCGTCAGTTGCGCCATCTAATTTTGAAGGATGGGAAAGTAGTAAATCAGGTAATAAAAAATGGAAAAGTAACTGACGCAGAGATAGGCCTCGGTGGTTTTCTAATTGATAATGACGGTAGTAGCACAATGAACAAAGAATTCTGGTACCTTGCCAACAGGACCTCGTTTGGAATTAGGGATGATGGAAACCTGGTTTTTGCCATGGGGCATCATATAAGCACCAAAGATTTGGCTAGAGCTTTGGCTCTTGCTGGGTGCAAGCGGGCGATTCATGGCGACGCCAATATTCACAATATAGTATGCAATTTTTATTTCCGAGACGAAAACAACAAAATAATAAAACGAGATAGACTTTCTCCAGAACAGTTGCAATACACCATGAAACGATATGATCAGGGATACGCCAAGGATTTTTTTGCCTTTTACGAAAAATAGGATTTGCTGCGAACGCGGGGATTTGAATCCATGAGTTTATGGCCATAGACTATTTCATTAAGGGATTGATAATAGGCTTTTCTCTGGCAATCCCTGTTGGCCCGATTGGGCTGCTTCTCATAAGGCGTACTCTAACTCGAGGAAGAATATCTGGTTTGGTTTCTGGGATTGGGGCCGCTACGGCTGATGGCCTGTATGGGGCAGTAGCCGGTTTTGGGTTGACCCTTTTATCGAATTTTCTTTTTAAGCATTCTGTTGTTCTCAGGTTAATGGGTGGGGCGTTCCTTTGTCACTTGGGAGTCAGAATCTTTCTCTCAAAACCTAGGGAAAAAACTACAAAAGGATCTGAAGATGGTTTATTAAGGGATTATATTTCAGCTCTATTTTTAACATTGACAAACCCTCTAACCATTTTGTCTTTTGCCGCCATATTTGCCGCATCTGGAGTCGTGGTGGTTCCAGGAGAATATTATGGGACGGCTATGCTTGTTTTAGGGGTATTTAGCGGATCATCTCTCTGGTGGTTAATATTAAGCGGCGCGGTAAGTTTTTTTCACGGGAAACTGGATTCCGGTGGTATCATGGTCCTTAATAAAATATCGGGAGCGCTGATAGCTGCATTTGGAGTAATGATTTTTGTCAGTGTGCAAATTTGGCCTCATTAGCCGTTATAAAGGCTCCGTACGCCAGTTTTCCTCACATCATTATTGTAAATTGGCGAGCTGTTTGGCGTAAACCAGCAGATCCCGACCGGAAAATGTTACAAAAATGGCCCTCTCTATTTGGGGGAAAAGTTTTAATTTCGCCAACGATGTTCGTAAGGCTATCTCGCACGCGTCATCAATCGGATAACCATAAGCTCCAGTACTGATAGACGGAAAAGCCAGGGATTTAATGCGGTTTGCAGCGGCGACCTCGAAACATCGCCGGTAACAGCCAATGAGTTTTTCCGCTTCTCCAGAGTGGCCTCCTCGATATACCGGACCTACAGTATGTATGACATGAAGAGCGGGTAAAGAATATCCTTTTGTTATTTTCGCGTCTCCGGTTTCACAGCCGCCTAAACCTCGACATTCTACCAACAATTCAGGACCAGCGGCTCTATGAATAGCCCCATCCACTCCACCACCACCAAGAAGACTGTTATTTGCCGCATTAACAATAGCGTCCACGGGAAACTTGGTTAGATCACCTTGCGCCAGATGGATTCGCTCCTTCATGGGTTCCTCCGGATTTCACCGAATTGTATGGTTCAGTAATAGATTTCTCTTAAGTTCTCTCGGTGGTCGACTACATACAACATCTTGGCCTGTTTTTTAAGTTCATTTTTCAAGTTCACCAGTTTCTCACGATCTATATTAAAGGCCCTTATATAGACATTTCTATGACCTTCAGGGGCCAGCTCATACGAGCTTAGTATGCTTACCAGACGAGCGCCATAACTCCGAATCACATCTGTAACTTCCTTGATTGAACCCGGACGGTCTTCCAGTACAAAACCAAATTGAACCCCTCGATGCGATAGACCACTCAATGACATCATAGCCTTAAAAAGATCACTTTTTGTAATAATCCCGGTAATCCTACCCGAGGCGTCAACCACAGGCGCCCCGGATATCTTGTTTTTGAGTAGTATCTCTGCGGCCTCTTCTACAGTCAGGTCCATAGACAATGTTATGGGGTACCTACTCATAATGGCCCCGACTTCAAGTTTTGACAACAGGTAAAGAATCCTCTGAATATCCAGCATGACAGCGTCCGATGGAGAAGCCCTTTTCAAGTCCCTGTCCGTCACCACGCCGACCAATTGCCCGTCCTCGAGAACAGGCATCATGCTGATATCATTTTCCATCAAAAGATTTATAGCGTGCTGCATTGAATCATTAGCATTTACAGTAACGACTTTTGCGCTCATCCAATCTTTAACTAGCATTAGTTACCTCCTGTTCCATAGACCCCAAAACTGAACCAAAATCCCTTTGAAAATCAACTTTTGACAAATGATAGACTTTAATTTTATGCCAGTAAACAAGATTTTAAACTTGCAAACAAAACGGAATAATTGTCACAAGGCAAAAAGAGCGCTAAATAGCGCTCTAATGATTTTCATCCTATTGGTTCTCGCATCGCTATTTTTTCTGCAATCTTTCCACCTCAAAGCGTCTGAGTTCTTTCCTGAGAATTTTACCTATTGCGCTCTTGGGAAGACTATCGACAAATTCCACATACTTTGGAACCTTGTACTTCGCAAGGTTCTGTTTGCAGTAATCAATGATTTCAGAATCAGACGCATTTTCTCCCGACTTCAACACCACGAAGGCCTTAACTCTTTCTCCGGAATAGGCGTCAGGGACCCCGATAGCGCAGGCCTCCAGGACCTTGGGGTGCGAGAAAAGCACTTCATCCACATCTCTTGGATAAATGTTGAAGCCGCCTGAGATAATCATGTCTTTCTTTCTATCCACAATGGTGAAATAACCTTCTTCGTCAAAGACGGCGATGTCGCCAGTCAACAGCCAACCATCCTTGAGAGTTAGAGCTGTTTCTTCCGGCCTATTGATATATCCAACCATTACCTGTGGGCCTTTGACGCAAAGCTCACCAGGGGTCATGGATGTTGTGATCTCTTTGTCATAGTCGTTCACGTCTACAAGTTTCACGTCCGTATTACAAAAGGGCAGACCTATGGTTCCAGGTTTAGTCTTGGCACCATATGGATTCACATGTGTTGTCGGTGAAGACTCCGTAAGACCGTAACCCTCACAAATCTGCTGACCAGTTAACTGCTCAAATTTCTTGATAGTCTCCATGGGAAGAGGCGCTCCACCAGAGAAACATCCTTTGAGTGATGTTAGATCATAATTCTTCAGTTCAGGGAAATTGATCATACCGTTGTATAGTGTTGGAACCGCAGAGATAAAGGTAATCTTGTATTTTTGAATAGCCTCAAGGATAATTTGTGGTTCAGGTTTTGGGATCAGCACGTCTCCCCAGCCATAGAAAATCGCACAATTCATGGACGAGGTCATCCCGAAGGAATGAAAAAACGGAAGACACCCAATCACTGTTTCATTTCCTGGCACAAAATCGGGGAACCATGCGTTAGTTTGCTGAACGTTGGATGATAAATTCTGGTGAGTCAATTGAACGCCCTTGGAAAGACCCGTGGTTCCACCCGTGTAAAGAAGGCATGCTGTGTCACTCCATTGACACTTGTGAGTATAGATTGTTGAAATATCTTCCTTAACAAGGTCTGTGAACTCGAAAACGTTATCCGACGCAGGAGTTTCGAGATGCAGGCCCCTCTCTATTAAAGTAGGCAGATGATTGAACGGGGAAGGCAGATAATCACGGATGTGGCACGAAATGATTTTGGTGATGCCAGTTTTCTTTCGCAAAGCAATCATTCTAGGCACAAATAAATCCAGGGAAACCAGAAACTTCGATCCGGAATCGTTGAACTGGTGTTCCAGCTCCCGATCAGTGTACAATGGGTTGTTCGTGACAACTATCCCGCCGGCCCTTAATGTTCCGTAGATTGCTACCACCATCTGCACGAGGTTGGGAAGTAACGTTGCCACACGGTCACCCGACTGGAGGCCAAGCGAGATGAGTGAATTCGCGAACCGCGACACCATTTGGTCCAGCTGTTTAAAAGTCACTGTATTACTCTGAAATAACAGGGCTGGATTGTTGGGAAACTGTGAGGCGCTTCTTGCAAGGGCTTCGGAAAGAGTAATCTTGTCAAACTCAATCTCTCCAGGCACATCTTTCCTGTAAGCCTTCAACCAGATTTTTTCCATGAGGCTCTCCTTGTTAGCTAAAATAAGTAATTTCAAGCCATGAGAGAAAAAATTGTATTCTCAATAACCTACCACTTTGGTTTCATCGTTGGCCCACAGTTTTTCAAAAAGTTTGACGCTTCCCTGTCGTCTAAATTTTGTGTATACGACTAAACTTTCGGCTCCTTCCACCATGGATAGAAGTCAGGCATATCTCTGGTTGGACTCAATTTGAAATCGGGAGACCGTTTTTCAAGAAAGCTCAAGACCCCTTCCTGAGCATCTTTCTGGTGGCCGCACCAATAGAAGCATCGGGAGTCAATAAGGTGTACGGATTGAGGATCTTGCTCTGTGAGCCCATGCCACAGAAGAGCTTTGCTGAGCGCCACTGAAACAGCGGATGTTTGGCCTGCAATCTCCCTGGCGATCGCCATTGCTTTTGGCAGCACGTCTTCTTTAGGAAGCACGTAATTGAAGAGCCCTGACGCAGCTTCTTCCTGCGGCTTAAATACCCGACCGGTGTATATTAGCTCGGCTGCTCGGGCAATACCCACGATACGCGGCAAGAACCAGGATGAGCATGCTTCAGGGACTACACCCCGACGAGCAAAAACAAATCCAATTTTAGCATCCGCTGCTACAATACGGATGTCCATGGGAAGAGTCATGGTAATTCCAACGCCTACCGCATGACCGTTAATAGCCCCAATGACCGGCTTGAGGCAATTGAAGATTGCCAGGGCAACTTTTCCTCCCCGATCTCTGTGTTCGGCGATAGGAACGCTTCTGCCTTCGGTCATGGCCGAGCCGAGGGTGGCCCCGCCGGCAGTGAGGTCGGCACCGGCGCAAAAAGCCTTACCCGATCCGGTAACTATAACTGCGCGAATTGCGTCATCCTGGTCCACCTCAGAGAAAATCGTCTCCAACTCCGAGGCCATAACATGAGTGAAGGCGTTCATTTGTTCAGGGCGATTAAGTGTAGCGACCGCAATCCCCTCACGAACCTCAAATTTGGTATGTGTCAAGTCCATAAATGACTCCGCTTTCCTTGTTTTTTTCAGACAAGGTATACCGCGCTGTCCTGTCATATCCAGGAAATTCTTTAGGCTCGGAGCAGCTAATCGGTCATTCTGTTTTCCCAAATGATCGAGTAACCTTGTCCCCGCCCTACACACATGGTAGTCAATCCATAACGGGCATGGGGATTTTCTTTAAAAAGCCCCGCCAGAAAGGCCACGAGCCGAGGTCCAGAAGCCGCAAGAGGATGGCCGTACGCTAATGACCCACCCCATATGTTCACTCTAGGGTCGTCGAATTTCAGCCCCAATCTGTCCAGACAATACAGGGCCTGGACAGAAAACGCCTCGTTCATCTCAATGATATCTATATCCTCGATCCTCAGCGCTGCTTTAGCCAGCGCCTTTTGAGTGGCGGGAACCGGCGCAGTGCCCATGATTCTCGGATCCACGGACGCCACCGCTGAAGCGACCCATCTCATTTTTGGCGCAAGTCCGAGTTCCTCGGTTTTTTCACGCGACATCAAAAGGACCGCCGACGCTCCATCATTGAGCCCCGCGGAATTTCCCGCTGTAACTCTTCCATTTTCTTTGAACGGGGTCCTTAATTTCGCTAAAGCTTCCATGCTGGTTTCCGGCCTGGGTTGCTGGTCTTTCTGAGCCTGCAGTTTACTCCCGTCTTCCACTTCCACCTCAATAGGTACTAGCATATCTTTCATCTTACCCGCTTTGATCGCCTGATCAGCTTTCCGCTGCGACTCAATTGCATAAGAGTCGGCCATTTCCTTAGTGAATTCAGGAAACCTGTCGTGAATATTTTCGGCTGTCATTCCCATGTTGAAAGCGGACGAATCACCCATAACTTCCTCTGCTCTGGGATGAGGATCTCGCATAAAACCCATGGGTAAATGGCCCATATGTTCGACTCCCCCCGCTATAAGACAATCTGCCATTCCACTTGCAATGTAAGTAACTCCAAAACCTATTCCGGTCAAACCGCTTGCGCACATACGGTCGATGGAGCATCCGGGAATCTCCCAACCCATATCAGCAAGTATTGGAACCATTCTTCCTAGGGTGCCCCCTTGCTCTTTCATCTGGTTTGTGACACCCCAAATACTGTCTTCAATGATCTGCGGATTAACGGAGGGATTACGATTGATAAGGGACTTAATCAAAGGAACACAAAGATCTTCCGCCCTCGTCTTCCAGAAAATTCCCTTTTCACCGGCACGGCCAAATGCGGTCCTCACAGCGTCTATAACAAAAACCTCGCGTAAATCAGCGCACATTGTTTCTTACTCCTCGCTGCAATCTCTTTTTAGTACTGCGGCGATTCCCAGACCGCCGCCTCCACATATGCTCTCGAGGCCGTAGCTCACTCCTCGCCTTTTCATCTCGTGTAACAGGGTTACCAAGACACGGGTTCCGGTACAAGCGATCGGGTGGCCAAGAGAAATTCCAGAGCCGTTTACATTCACTTTTTCATATGTCTCGGGTCCGACCCCCATTTCTCTGAGATCGGCCAAAACTTGCGCAGCAAAAGCTTCCTGTATCTCTATCAGATCAATCTGTTCCAGAGTTAGTTTGGTCACTTGTAGCGCTTTGCCGACTGCGCAAGGCACGGTTTTGTAAGCCTTTCGTGGATCATCTCCAACTGAAACGCACGATTTTACAACCGCCAGAGGTTCCAAGTCCAGCTCAGCCGCCTTAGACGCGGAAGTCACCAATACCGCTGCAGCGCCGTCATTCTCGGTCGATGAATTACCTGCCGTGCAGACGCCTCCAATCACCGGCCTGAGACGCCTTAGCGCCTCCAATGTTGTGTCAGGACGGGGATTTTCGTCACGATCTAGGAATATAGGTTCGCCCTTCGTTTGGGAAACCTTTATCGGAACAATTTCTTCGAGGAATTTACCCGAGTCGGCTGCCGCGCAAGCCTTGCGATGACTTTCGACAGACCACTGATCACATTGCTCTCGGGTTATTGAATGTTCTTCAGCCGCTGTCTCAGCCCAGGACATCATAGTCGGCAGGACACCATATCGTTCCTCAGGTTGTGACATGACTCTTGCTCTTTGTATGCGGTCATAAAGCGGTGTCCCCCAGATTGAGAGATCACCGTGACCTTTAGGCGCCCCTTTATTACCTCCGAGTCCCCATTTAATACGCCCCGGCAGGTAAAACTCAGCGTTACTCATACTCTCCGCTCCGCCTGCGACAATTATCTCCGCCTGTTCCGACATAATCATCGCGACTGCGTAACGTAGGACATCCAGACCAGTGCAGCAACGGCTGTCAAGAGTCAGGCCGGGGATATTTTCCGGCCAACCTGCCGTGAGCAGACCCATTCGAGCGATATTTACATACTCACCATTCTGATAAGACTGTCCCATGACAACCTGATCCACGAGTTCGGGCTGGATTCCCGCTCGTCTGACAACCTCGCCGATTACAATGGCCGCAAGATCATAAGGCTGAATATCCTTGAGCACGCCCATATATCTGCCAACAGGTGTTCTAACTCCGCTGACAATTACTACTTCATTCATTTGATTCTCCATCCTCAATCTTAAACACTGTCGTGAGCCAAACGGGAGAAAGAAATTGTCCTTCAACAAAGGCTAATGTAATTCATTGGGGCTACTTTTTTATTTCTTTTCTGGTCCCGTCTGAATTGTACTTGTACCATCCCTTACCGGTTTTTTTACCAAGCTGCTCGGCAGCTACCTTTCTTCGAAGTATGGCGGGCGGAAACCAACGAGGGTCCTTTGTTTCTTCATAGATTGCAGTAAGAGCTCCGCAGGTAACGTCCAATCCTACCATGTCGCCTGTTTCAAATATTCCCATCCTGCGTCCGGTGGCAAGGCGGAGGCCCTTGTCAATATCTTCAACAGTCCCCACCCCCGCTTCTACCAGCCGCATAGCCTCAACAGTCGCCGGGAAGTTAATGCGGTTAATGAGGAACCCAGGCACGTCCTTCTGGACAAGAATTGGTTCTTTACCAATGGCTTCAACAAAGGTTTTGCCCTGAGCGAAAACTTCGTCACTTGTGAATTGGCTGCGGACTACCTCCACTGCCTCCATCATTGGAACAGGGCTAAAGAAATGAAGGCCCAAAACCCTTTCAGGATGTTGGATTCCAGCCGCAAGGGAGCTAATGGGGATAGCGCTGGTGTTGCTGGCCAGCAATGTCTCAGGTCCCACCACAGAGGCAAGGTCCCGGAAAACATCCTGTTTAAGAGACAATTTCTCAAATACCGCCTCAATGCATAGGTCCGCTTCCGATGCGGCTGCCAAATTATCAGTGGCGGTAATGCGGGCCATTATGGCTTCCACAGGCCCCTTGACCTTTTGCTTTTCCACAAGCTTGCCGGCAGACCATGAAATATTCTTAATACCCTTTTCCACAACTTTCAGATTAACATCGCACAGGATCACTTCCAGACTTGCGCTGGCGCAGACCTGGGCAATTCCGGACCCCATTAGGCCGGCCCCGACAACAAACACTTTTGTCATTCTCATTTCCCCCTAACTCCCAAGAAGTTCACGGGCAATTACCAAGCGTTGGATCTCGCTGGTGCCTTCATAAATGCGTGTCAACCGGAGATCACGGTAGTAGCGTTCGACGGGATAGTCCTTCATATAACCCATTCCCCCATGTATCTGAACAGCCATGTCCGCTACCCTGTTGGCCATCTCAGAGCAAAAGAGCTTAACCATGGAGGCTTCCTTTATAACTGATGATTCGGTCGTGTCTTTCAACCATGCCGCATGGTAAACCATCTGCCGAGCAGCGTAGATATTTGTCGCCATGTCAGCGAGCATTAATTGGATGGCTTGAAATTGAGCGATGGCTTTGCCGAATTGCACGCGCTGCTTGGCATAATCAATGGATAGATCCAATAATTTCTGAGCGGACCCCATAGTCGAGGCCCCCATGGTGAGCCGGCCTCTATCCAAAGTTTTCATGGCGGTCCTAAAACCCTTGCCTACGTTTTCCTCCCCACCGACTACGTTTCCTCTTGGTACCAGGCAATTGTCAAAAATGAGTTCACACGTGTGGGAACCCCTCATGCCCATCTTACGTTCAATAGTACCGACGTAGAACCCAGGAAATGTCTTTTCTACGATGAAAGCCGTGATTCCACCTTTCGCTTTTTTGGCACGGTCAGTCAGAGCGAAGACAGTAGCTATGTCGGCTATGTTACCATTAGTGATAAAATGCTTTCGACCGTTCAGGACCCAGTGGTCACCATTTAGCTCCGCGGTAGTTTTCAGATTTGCCGCATCCGAACCAGCCTCTGGTTCGGTCAAAGCGAAGCATGCGATCCATAGCCCAGAAGCAAGCTTAGGTAAGTATCGCTGTTTCTGTTCTGGTGTGCCATCCAGGACGATGCCCTGAGATCCAATTCCATTGTTGGTGCCAATGATCGTACGAAAGCAGGCGTTCACCTTGCCCATCTCTTCGTAAACCAGGCACTCGCCCAGACACCCCACTTCCAGCCCACCGTATTCTTCGGGTATTCCCAGACCAAAGATACCCAACTCCCGCATCTTTTGGACCACATCCTCCGGGATGCGATCCTCTTCCTCCACCTGGCGACTAATCGGTTCCAGATCTTGTTTTACGAAACGCCCGACGGTATCTACCATCATCCGCAAATTTTCCGGTATTTCAAAGTCCATTAAATTTACTCCAGCAAAAGGTTGCATGTTCTTCCATAAAAATATCATGACAACGCAACTATCATGCCAATACGCGGATAATCGGGTATAAAGCGTTCGAGCGCTATGCCTTTACAAGATAGCGTTTACGGTGGGCCAGAAGTTTGTTTTTGCAGATTGTAGAGGATCCTATACAAGCCTGAGAAATGAATATTAGCATACTGTTAAAAGTCTTACAAAGATGTGGAATGAAGTAATGTATAGAATTGTAAACATGTATAAACTTATCAACATCGGCTGATTTGTGGCTCGGTAATAAGTGTCACAACTATTACCCGGAATCTAAACTATGACGCTTCATCTTCTGATACAACCCTGTTCGATGAATCCCGAGCAAACGAGCCGCCTCAGTACCGATTTCCACCTGAAGAATTCAAAGCGCGCTGAATGGCGTTTTTCTCTGCAGAGGTCAGTTCATCTTTTAGCGGGAGAATTTGTTCGTGGAAGAGACAGTTCAATCTCTGATTATTACGAATTTCCAGAGGCAGGTTTTCTTCCCGGATCGGACCGTCTCCTGCTGCGACCGACGCGCGTTCCAATACGTTTTGCAATTCACGGACATTTCCAGGCCAATTATATGCCATGAACCTGAGCATGGCCTCTGTTTCTATACGACGCGTGGATCGGTACGGGTCGTGCATCAGGGATAGGAGATGGTATGCCAGCCTGGGGATATCTTCCTGAACATGCCGGAGGGCAGGAGTTTTCAGGAGAAAGATGTTCAATCGGTAATACAGGTCCTGTCTGAATTCTCCGCTGGACAGCATAGCCTTGAGATCTCGATTTGTAGCGGCGATTACTCTGAAGTCAAGTTTAAGTGTGGTGGAACCGCCTACCCGTTCCACTTCTTTGTCCTGAATAACCTGCAAGAGCTTGGCCTGCATCGCAGTAGGCAGTTCTCCCAGTTCGTCCAGAAATATTGTGCCTCTGTCGGCAAGTTCAAATTTACCAGGTTTACCTTTGGGGCTGGCCCCAGTGAAAGCCCCAGCTTCATAGCCGAACAGTTCGGATTCAAAAAGTTCGTTGGGAATAGCGGCGCAGTTTACCCTGACAAATGGTTGATTCCGACGGTTGCTGAGCTGGTGAATGGTGTGGGCGAAGACACCCTTCCCGGTTCCAGTCTCTCCTACTATCAACACAGGGAGGTCCGACGCCGCAGCCTCAATCGCTACCTTTTTTGCTTCCTGCATTGGAGCGGACTCACCTACCACCCCCTCCAGGGAACAGCGGTTGCGATAAGCCGCCTGCAGTTCTTTTTCATAATAATCCAGGCGATCCTGCAGAACCTCCACCTGCCGAACCAGTTCTTTGACTTTCTCAGGGTTCCAAAACATAAGCTTGCCAACTGCTCCAACGATATTTCCCATCCGGTCGCGTAAAGGTATGCGCGCGATGATACGGTCTTTGCCACCTAATCGAAATAGCTGGCCAATCTCGGCGCGACCCGTCTCAAGAACACGGGTAAGCTCACTGTCCGGGTTGAGTTCCGATATATGTCTTCCAATCGCCATCTTACGGGATACCTGATAGAAGGCCTCATCCGATCCGCTGATATAACGGACTATGCCTTCAGCATCCACTACAATTTGGGATTCGTGCGGGTTATTCAACAAGGCTTCTAAAAGTTCCGGCGGTATGTTTTGGCTAGGTGCTTTTGACATGTGGCCTCTCAAACCTGGAAGGGCCAATTATGGTTTAAGACGTTCCGACCCATCTCCTGGGGTTGATGTAAATTTTACTGAGTCGCAAACCGTTTCAGTTGAGTTCATCTCTAGCTGAGCAAGGGAAACATATTAGTTGTATACCACTTAGATCCAATGTCAGCCAAGTCTCGCAAAAAGAGCTCCAAAATCTTATATTAACAATAATGTCACTTTATTGATCCACATACTTGAAATACTATATATTTTTGTGTATAGTAAATTTACAATTCTTAATCGCTAAGTTCCATCTAAAAGAAGCTTGTTTGGTTTGAAGCTTGAAGGACTCATTGAACATTCGACCTCAAAAACTCTCAGGGTCTTGTGTGTCCTGATGAAATCGTGTGCCCGCCAACGTGGCAATGTGGTGTCATAGTGAAATGTTACCGCGTCATACGAGCGGTTGTAATCATTCTACTGTGTCTTGGAACGCCCTCCCTTTCTCTTGCCTGGGAATTTAACATTGAATCATCTCTCCTGAATTTTAGATACATCTATGCTTCGCAAGCCGGATCTAAAGGGTTCTTTGGCCCATTCAACATTGATATGAGTTCAAAAAGGGGAGATCTGGCTCCGCTCAATGGCTGGTTTCAAACAAGGATGCTTACCGGCACGACCGCAATGTTGTCATCAACGCGTATGGCTATCTTTCCGGTCTTAAAACTGAATCAGGCTGTGGCCGTCCGTGGCACGTACAGGATTGGACAGGATGCGACATCACCAAATCAGGTGTATGAAAACCCGGACATTGAAACAACCTTCTCGGATGGCAGATGGACCAGGTTATGGATGACCGTGGATACCCCCATGGGGAGGATCTACTATGGGAAAAGAGGTTTCCAGAAGGGATTGGGGTTACAGTTTGGGAGTGCGGAGACCGCGGATGAAATCTTCGAGGCGGACCGCAGAACAGTGGAGCTATTACAGTTAGAAACCTTTTATGGTCCTTTTACTTTCGGCGCTGGTTTTTACCCGAGAAGACGCGGCAGCGTTAGTTATTGGAACCCTGACGATCAGAATTCAGCACGGACGATAGATGTTCTTGGATACGCAAGTTATGCTGCCGGCAAAGTTGATATTGGGGTCGGAGGTTTCTATTTTGCATTCCACCAAGGACCAGAAGCTTTGAAAACCGTTGAGACCCGAAAGAAAGTCCCTCCTTCCGACACAGCGGCGACAGAGGGGTGGTTATATCTCAAATACAATAACGGAAGGATTGTCCTGAACGCTGAAGCTGACTGGTACTACCGGACAATAAAATATCAGCCGGCTATGGACGGGTTCATACCCGGACCCGGCTACGACATGAATGGGACCGGATATCGTCCGGGCAGTTCTAAGCCGGGTAACTATCAGCCACCTTATATCGAATCGTGGCGTTACATGGTTGAATTTGGAGTGTATGCAGGGCCTGCGAAAGTCAGTTTGCTCCTGGCCCATATGCCGGGGCCTGACAGAAGGCATGGGGTCCTCATAGATAGACAGCCCTATGTTCAGGCGGTGGAAGAGAGCGGTTTCCAGGTATTTTATCCATACAACATATTAATGGGGAAATATTACAGAGCCGGTGTAAATTCTTATCGTGACATGTCCGCCTCAAATGTCGTGGGTTTGCGATCCAATTACATGGTGGCAAGCAATCTCGATATTATATCTTCTGTCATGGTGGTTAGACGGTCATCTGATGGATATGGCTGGGGTTATGTCATGCCTGACCCCAATAAATTCGGTTATGTGGCTTTTAAAAATGCGGGTAATTTCGACATTCCGACCCCTAATATTGTTGAGAGAGATCTGGGGTGGGAGATGGATGTCGGAATCGTGTGGAAGTTACTGGAAAACTGGCGTCTTTACATGCGGGGCGCATACTGGCAGCCAGGAAAGTGGTTCAACTATGCTTGCGTAGACAAATCGGTTCCCAACTGGTACAATCTGACCAATCCATCATCCGACAATAATTATGGAATCAATCCTAACAGGACAATCGACCCGATCCTTGGCTTCGAACTTTTCCTTGACGCTCGCTTGTAGGATCTTATTTTTAAAGACTGGAAAAGTGATTTATAGAGATCCATTAATTACGCTCGCTCCCAACAATCATAAAACTCCGGGCGAGGTCTATGCGCAACATTTCGGGCCACGTCTCTCACGGCCCAAAGTGCGACTGACTAATATGTTTCTTAACGTTCAAGCCTACCTCCCCAGGTGATTGTTGAAAACTCAGTCATTCAGAAATCTAAATAGATTTTTCCCAACCTTGCCCAAAGTCTGCAAGCGGTCTGATATCCGTGATTTCAAAAGTTAACGCCGCGTGTATCATTTTGTTGGCTGCTTCCGATCCGGCTTTTTCGGCAATAGCTGCTCGCATTTGATCGAGTTCTTGCCCGAAAGTTTCATGTTCTTTCAGTTCCACATAAATACGAACACCTTTCCAATCTTTGAGGGTTTTACCGGGTTCCATAATTAAAAATACCGCATGAGGATTTTCAAGCAAATTTGAATAGGTACGATTTTTCCCAATGCCCATTACGATGGTCTTTTCATCGACCATGCGAGGTGACCCAAAATATGCGCAATCAACATTTCCTTTAGTGTCAGCCGTGCTTAGTGTCCCCAACCTAGGCTGTTTATTAAAGTATTCCATGAGATACTTTCGCATTTATAACTCCTTTTCTCCTGCAAAAAACTGATAAGTCTCTATTGCGAGTATACCACGGGTCCAAATGCAACTGTCAATATGATGAATATTCCAACGTTCTTGGTTCAGCGTAACAATCATTTGTCGTCTATCCGTAAATTCTGAGAAGAGCGCTGTCGCCAAGAGATAAACAACCAACAACCTGTTACAGACTCAAGCATAGGGACTCAGAAAAATAGGTATCTTCTAGACTGTAGTAATTATCTGCACGATAATTGGAATTCTTACCAACTGGGGATACGGTTACGGTCGAGATGACAACCGATACGATGACGGATACAAGACCATTAATTTCTTGTAATTGATTACAATCGCTAGCTAACAAGTGTAGCTTTCTGTAAGTAGGAGCATCCCATGCAAGATCATGATAAGACCCAGGACCAGCTCATTAATGAATTGAACAAGATGCGCAGTAGGGTAGCAGAATTGGAAGCTGAGGTTAGATCCCAGCGCACAGGAAAAACGCTGGTGGAGAGTGAAGAAAAGTATAAGGCGCTCGTAGAAACAACCGATACTGGCTATCTAATTCTTGACTCCCAAGGCAAGGTAATCGATGCAAACACTGAATATTTGAGACTTTCAGGTCACAGGACATTAGGTGAGATAATCGACAGAAGCGTGGTCGAATGGACAGCCGAACATGACAGGGAGCGTAATGCCGCTGAAGTCACAAAGTGTCTACAACAGGGTTATATCCGAGGCCTCGAGATTGATTATGTTGATAATGAAGGACGGATAACCCCTGTAGAAATAAATGGCACTGTTTTGGGAATGGGGGAGTCCAACCAGATAGTGGCCCTTTGCCGAGACATCACGGAACGGAAACAGACCGCGACCGAGTTAAGGAAAAGTGAAGAACGCTTCTCAAAATCATTCATGTTGAGTCCTGACTCTATTTCTATATCACGACTAATTGATGGGAAGGTAATTTCTGTGAATCAAGGCTTTTGTAGGATTACTGGCTATGATAAATCAGAGATTATAGGAAGAGACATGAACACCTTTAAGCTATGGGTTAATCTTGACGACAGGAAAAAACTCATAAAACTGGTGAAGCAGAATGGGTCAACTAGAAACTTTGAGGCGCAATTTCACACCAAGGGTGGCACCATTATTGACGGGTTGGTCTCGTCGTCTGTTTTTGAACTTGATGGTGAAGATTATTTAGTCAACATTATGAGAGATGTTACTGAGCAAAAACGGCTACAAGAGGCAATCCGAATCAGCGAAGAGCGGTATCGAGCCGTTTTCGACAACGCTTCTGTGGGTATTAACATTGTGGATTTTGATGGAAAGATGGTTGCCACCAACAAAGCCTTTCAAGAGATGATTGGCTATACAGAGGAAGAACTTAAAGGTAAGTCGGTCTTCGATATTACTGCACTGGAGGACATCCAGACATCTAAGGATAGTTTTAAAAACCTAAGGGACGGCATCGTAAACTCCTACAGGTTTGAAAAGCGTTATATAAAAAAGGATGGCGGCACCATATGGATCGACATATCTATTTCAGCCATCAAGGACGCAAGTCGTCTAAACGTTATTAGCCTGGGAATATTCAAGGATATCACAGAGCCAAAACAGGCTGAAGATGCGCTAAGAGAAAGCGAAAATAGATATCACGCATTATTTCAATCGCTTAGAGATTTGATAAATATGCATTCCGAGATGTTACGGAACGTAAGCCCAGATGTAGGATCACGCACACTTCAGGATATCTCTAAAAACCTTGAGATGAACTACATCGAGAACGCTCTACGTAAGACAAGAGGCAAGATTCAGCCAGCAGCAAAGTTGTTGGGCATATCTCGCTTTGCGCTAATGCGTCAGATGGTTAAGATGGGTATTCATGGATATAATTACAAGTAATGTTCTATTTCGCACACATTGGGCTTGACAAAATATCTATTTATATTTTATTCTTGTAGTAAAGTGAATTGTTAGGCTCATAATTATTGTGGGGAGGGAGATATGGGTAACGAGAAAATTGGGTGTTTGTGGTAGCATAGTCTACCCTAATTACGGCACAAGTATCGGACCCACTACGTTGGTCATATTGAAGGGGTTTTTATACGCCTTCAATGCAAGCGCTGTTGTGGCGTTTCTCAATTTGGATGGACATTGTTAGCTTCAAATAATACAGCGTTTCCATTCATAAATAGTACAGTCAATTGTCGGAACTCCACACTTGCGACCAACATCATTCCAAAATGCTTCAAGAAGTCAGACAGCAATGGTTTGATAGAAATTTGATTGAAACATTGCTTTTTCTATGGAACTTCTTGGCCGATAGAACCAACTCGACTCTAGTTTCAACGTCAAATAAAAAAGGCCACGGCTAAAAGCCTGTGACCTTGAGTATTCTTATGGTAGCGGGGAGAGGATTTGAACCTCTGACCTTTGGGTTATGAGTGCAAGAAAAGCCTCTTTCTCCTGATGTTACCAGCTAACACGGTTTTACATAATTGATAATCATACCAATTGGTTGCGTTGTATAGATTGTTATGTCTTGGCATTAAATGGCAGCGTCGTTAGCCACCAATATAGACAACGGTGGACACCTATATGGACACCAAAAAGTAGTTAGCCAATTACTGAATTATGCCAACTATCTTATTCAAAGAGCAATCAGTTGAAATTCCGCTCGTAAAATATCTCGGTCGGCGGCCTGAGGAAATCAATGCAATTTCTGCAGAGTGTCAGATGTTTTACGAGCCGCATAACTTAATAACATCGCAATGTTACAATGGGACTAAGTAATATATAGAGTTCAGTGAAGCCGTCTAAGATAGAGCGACTAACTAGGTATCAGTCGGCTTCTCAAGCCGCATGCCATTATAAGCGAATCGGATCAGGGCGTTGTGAGTGTAGCCCGCTGCACCTCGAAGCTGTGCTGCTCCCTTGCTGCAGTGCCAAAAAGTTTTACTCCCTCTAAGACCAATTAACTACACACCACAATTCCCTTTTTACAAAGCCTGTTTTCTATCTGAAAACAAGAATACCTCATACCTTGAATTTTAATCCGTCCTGCCTCTCAACTTTCGGAGTCGGGACGATCCCAAACACTATTTCAGCTCACTGCAGCATGGCTGCATCCATTTGCAAACACGTAGAGATAATTGTACGTGTACTCTCCATCTGATCTTTCTGGACGCTCCCAGTCAGATTAATATGAACCAACTTATCATCGGGTCGCCCAGACCAAGTACTTTCTATTATGCTCGGGTCGAGGGTCGTCGCTAAACATCATTGGACGCAGAGAATTAGCAATGGCCTAATGCTTTGAGACAGTCTAAAGTGACTTTTAACTGCAAGCTGCTTGTTGATACTCGGCCTAACCAGTAGCTAAAGCGACTTTCCAATTCTGCTCTTGTCGTCTGCCCAGTAAATGTAACGACCTTTTCCCTTGATATCTTCAATCGGTACACACCCAAAGAACCTGCTATCGTAGCTGAAATCCCTGTTGTCTCCCATTACGAAAAGGAAGCCATCAGGGACTTTCACGCCCGGCATGTTGTCTCTAGAGTTTAAATCCCCCGGCATGATCAAGTTACTATTGAATCTGGCTTCAGGAGTTATATATTCCTTACCGTTAACAAGAACTTGTTTATTTTTTATCTCAACGGTATCCCCGCCTATTCCAATGACTCTTTTTATGAAATTTTTCGTCCGATCTTCGGCGGACACAAATACTATTACTTCACCACGTTCAGGCTTTCTGCTGTTGTAGCACTTGGTGTCCACCATGAACCAATCTCCTTTTTGAAGAATAGGTTCCATGGACCCTGCAGACATTATATTAGTCCTAAACCGTTTATAGTCCTTGTTGAACTCTGCTAAAGGAACAACCAAGATAATTACAAGTATGTATACATACCACCTGTTGTAGACGTGAAGTTTTATCTCTCCTAGCCTCTTTGCTGAGCGAGCGGCATCAACTACGATAAAAAAATACAGCAATACTAACAAAACTGCAAAAACGAAGTTTACGTAAAACGACCCCAGCAATCCAGAGGTCGAGAGCAAAAACCATAAAGTATACTGGAATGTAGTGCAGACAAGAAAGAATATTACCGCCTTCATTAGTTGTCCATTGTACAGTTGTCCCAAACCAGGGGTCACTAATGAGAGCAAGGCAGCGACAATAGGCTTCCTGGGAGAATAAACATCTGGTTTGTCAGAAAGTCGTGACGGCTCTGACTTTGACAAATTGGCACCACAATCACATGTGGCCGCCGTTCCTGGATTTTCTAAACCACAACTTGGGCACTTCATGACCGACCTCATTTTTAAGAATTACCCGGACCAGTTCCTAGTCACCTTGATTTCCGATTGTAGTTATTAATTGTTGCAAGGGCAAACGTTCTTGTGAACTATCTTCACTTCTTTGCTCATTATCAGCCAACCAAGTTGGAATTATTGCCAATCACTCCGCCTGCATCTTCCTGTCCTGCAACATGCAATTAGTCAGTATTATTAGTTGCTTATGCCGACAATTGCATTAGGTCAGCCAGGGGAGGCGGAGATTTAAGCGGGGATTACAAATCCTACACTACGGAGTGTTACAGGCTTCCGAGTTTTTACATTCCGCATCCAGCGGCCTTAACCACGGGAACCATACCGGAATAGGTTTTAACGACGGACACGGAACCCTAAACTCCGTTGCTTTGCAACTTCCAGGCAAGCAGACGGAAACTTTGTTCAGGCTAATCCACGGCAAGATATGAAATTCAGTCTTTATCAAGGTGGGCCAAATGGGGATATCAAACGGGAGACTCAAACAACCTATGGTTTCAGGAGGAACAGGGCGATCTGGTAAACATGGACGAGAAGGGCTGCAATCAGCACAGTAGGCGAAGTTGGCAACCCCTATAGACTTCAGTTGCCAGACTTTGGAAAGAGCTGTCTGAAGATCTTCAATTAGTTTCTGCTTTTCTTGCTCCAATCATGGATTCTGTAATAACCACGCCACAATATTAGGAACGTATGTAAAAAAGGGATGGAAATCGACTGAGCAACTACACTCAGATGGAATGAAGTCTATAACTTACCCAGTATGAAAGCCCAAACTAGGGCTACAGTAACAGAGGCCACAGTGACTGGGATTCCTATCTTCGCATGTGACCGGAAGCTGATAGGGACGTTATAGAGCTTGGCCTGCTCAATGGTGATAAGGTTTGCAATGCTGCCTACAATAAAGAGGTTGCCAGCATAGGAGCTCACAAGCGCTAGGATATAGAGGTTCTTCGTTTGTCCCAGGTCGATGTTCTTGAGCAATAGCATAACAGCCGGGACATTGCTTACCACATTGCTGAGAATCAGAGTTACAAAGGACAGAACCAATGGTTCATTGATATCATATCCCCAATTTCCAAGTAAATGAACCCCTGACTGAGGAATTCCATACTTGATCACGCCTTCAACGACAATGAACAAGGCGCAGAATAAAGTTATAAGATGCCAGTCCACGAGACCCAAAATTGACCGGGTCGTTATCTTCCTGCTGCAAAGGATTACTGCAGCTATTGTTACAGCGGTCAATTCTCTCGGAATACTGGTAAGAAACAGGACAATTAACACCGCCGTTAGTAATAGCGCCTTGACCGATTCATGGACATCATATTTGGGCCACCCAGCGGCTTTCTTACTCACGACAATTGACTCGTCCCTCCATTTATCACGGTACATTCCCAATATTATGAAATAAGTCAAAAAAAGGGAAACGATCGTTGGTGGTAGACACCACAACACAAACTTACCAAATTCAAGTCCCCCTATTTGTCCTATCAACATGTTTTGAGGGTTTCCCATAATAGTCGCCGCAGATCCAATATTGCTGGCGCAACAAAGGGCGAGAACAAAAGGAACAGGATTTAAGAAAGCCGTAGTCGCCGCCACGCAAATGACAGGGACGAAGGCGAGGCACACGATATCATTTGCAAGCACAGCGGAAAGGAGAGCCGACGTGAAAATAAGAGCGAAAAGGAACACCGCTGGCCTTGGGGCAAATCTTGTGATGCCCATGGCAACCTTCGTATAGAATCCACCTACGGTGAATTGGGCGGACAAAACCATTAGCGAGTACAGCAATAATATTGTGGGGCCATTTATCGCTTTGATAGCTTCATGCTCGTTTAAAGTCCCTGTTATCAGCATGGCGATTGCCCCCAGCACCGCAATTCCTGTTCTGTCTAAAGTCAGCCACGGGATGGCCCCCAAAGCAATGCCGGTGTAAGTCACAAAAAAGATGAGCGCCGCTACGATGTCAGGACTCATTCACTACAATCCTTTTAAGCTATGGCATGCCGATTTCTGCTTACAGGCAAACTTGGGTGCTTGTTGGTATTGTTGAAAACTGCTGAAGTCCCTTTGTCTCAGGCACAAACAAGCAATAGACCATGAATGCCAACGCCGCAATAAAGGATAGGACAAGAAATCCTGTATTGAATCCCCAAGCATTCACAATATACCCTGATATCACGTTGCTGAGGGAAGCTCCTATGCTTTGAGCAGTGGAGATTGCTCCCAATACGAGATTGTATCGCCCAGTCCCCTGCGTCAGATCCGCAACCACGGTGACCCATAAAACTCCAAAAATCCCTGCCCCGAACCCGTCAAGTAATTGTACAGAAACGATGAAGAATGGATTGTCACTTAGTATATAAAGAAAACCGCGGATAGTTAGAACGGCAAACCCTATTAAAAATACCGGCTTTCTGCCCCATCTGATTGCTAATTTGCCAGAGAAGAAAGCCACAGGGACCATAACCATCTGAGCGGCGACAATGCAAGCTGCCATATCGACAGAAGCAAAGGATTGGTCGCTCTGTGCAAGCAATTGTCCTGCCAAGGGGAGCATTGCCGCATTGGCGAAATGAAACAGAGTAACAGCCAGGGCAAAAACCAGAATGTTCCGATCAGTAAGCACGGCGCTGATACTCGAAGCAATCACCCTGTCCGGTGTTATTTTTGGTATCGCAGCCCGCGCTTGAAAGTAATCAATGTCATCCTTTTTAATCAACAGCGTCGTTACAATGGTGGCTACAGCAAAAATCGCGACTATATAGAAAATCCATTCTCGTCCCATAAAATGTGCGAGTGCACCGGCGAATACGGCAGCAGCAACGTTTCCCGCATGATTGAACATCTCGTTGCGACCGATTCGAATAGCGAACTTTTGCTGCCCCACAATACCTAATGTAATGGCCGTAACGGCAAGAGGAAAAATAGCGGCGCAGACACCTATGATGACCTGAGATGTATTGATGAAGTAGCTCGGCAAAATCGTTATTCCAATACAGCTAAGGGCCACCAAAGTCGAGGCGATGACGATTAACAGACGTTTTTCTTTAACGGAATCGGCCAATGCTCCGCATGGGGTTTCCGCGAGCAGGGTAGCAATTCCCATTATGGCCATGGCTACCCCAATATCAGCGGGGTTCCAGTGGAGACTGGCCATGAGATAAGTCGCCATAAATGGTCCGACGCCCGTCCGAACATCGGCAAGAAAGAAATTAAGATAATCGAGAGCGAGCAGACTTTGCCTGCTTGGCTGTTTTGGCTCCCCAATAGTTAAAGGCATGCTCTCACCTCCCGCACCTCCATTGGAACCTACAAGGCTTCTCTTTGGTATAGGTTGTCAATAGTGGACACCGATACACTGACCTTTCCGGGCCACCAATGGTCTTGAAACAATTGACCAAAACTTGTAAGTTCAATCTGCTACACTAATTTTTCAAAATATAGAAATCAGAAATGGTGTTTTCTCTTTATATTCTTCATATTCCTGTCCAAATCGCATCTGCAATTCTTTTTCTTCAATAAACTTACTGTAGCAAGTTCCAAGAATGAGAATTAGAAAAGACATTATCAATCCGATGGTTATGGAATCCAAAATCGTCCCCACACCCAAACAATAAATTACTACTCCAAGTAGCATTGGATTTCGGCATCTTTTGTAAGGACCATCAATAATTAGTTTTTGAGTAGGAGATACAGGAACCGGGGTACCTTTTCCAGTTTTGGCCAGTGACCAAAAAGACCACACCAACTGGAAAAATCCAAACGCAATACTTAACAACGCAACTATGATCTGTAAAATCCTAAACCTATGGGACAAAATGTATTCTTCAATTCCATAACTGGCCATTAACAGAAGAAGAGGAATTATTATGAGAAAGAGAGAGGCCCCAACTATTATGACGACCGACTTGTAGATTGGGGATATCGATTTTCTAGCGGATTCAACTATTTTCTTCACCAGTTTATCAGTAATCATCGCATAACATCCTCTTTCAGGTGTTTGATTCTTCCTATGAGGTAGACTTATTGGGAAGAGTAAAATAGCCGAAAGGATACAAACTCTCTATACAACGAACTAAGAATATTTCTCAGTAATGGTATTACTAATAAATTTTGCCGTGATCATTTTTCAGCCAGAATAAAAACGTGGCGTGTCATTCTACTGGCTCCATATTTGCCTCGAAAAAAGTTTCACCGCCCTCAAGAAATTTAGAACGATCTATTCAGACTTCTTGCGAGGTTCAACCAGTTCATATTCCCCAGTTACTGGATTGCGGTTTGCCTTAATTACGTGTTTTTCAGCTTCTGCAAGGAAGGCCCAGGCCCACTTAATCATTTTGTCAGCATCCTCGCCAATATAGTCCAGCACTAGATCAGATCTCCGCTTCATGATTTGCTGCGCCTCCTCACTTTCGTAATACGATCCAGGTTGGCCTGGATTCGCAATTGAATCCTTTTCCAGTTGCGCCCTTGTTTTACTGATGGTAGCTAGGGCAGCAATGTGCTTATGAAGATCAGAGGAAAGGATTCCAGCTTCCCTTGAATCGTTCAGGGCGTTATTGATCAATTCTCTGTAATCTCGTTCAATCTGTTCAAGGCTGGCTAGTTTCTTGTCTTGGGGTAAAATGTTCAATCTCTTTGACTTTGGCCTCCAGAGAGGTCTTAGGCGCAGCTATGGGGGCTACCCTGAGTAGAGGTTCAATCTTCTTCTTAAGCTTCCCAATAGACTGTTGAAGTGAGTTCTCGCTGCCGCATACTTTATATCTCTCTCGAAGGAATCTGGCAGTGGACCTATTTCCAGCTCCACTTTGTAATTGATGGTAGATTTGATAAATGGCGTCATCGCTTAGAGCTAAGATATTCTGGGATTGTCCCCTGGAACTTCTTGCCAGTGCTCTGATCTGATTCACAATAATTTCATGTTCAGCATTCATTTTTACTAATTTCGCTCCTTTATGCCTGTCAATTGTCACTTAATTAACGCTTGTAGCGCAGTAGGCCATGCATATATGCTAAAAAATTGTGAGATTTTATCAATTTTGAGCCCTTAATCTTGTCATTCTCCTTGTCAAAGATGTCAAATATCATCTTATCCTAAGGGGAATAACTGTCAATATCTAAAAATTGACTCCTATACCGGAAGCATATAGCCACGACTCTGGAAGACAGGGGGGCTTATAAAAAATAAAATGACGGGGTAGAGGGGTATGCATTCACTGGCCGGCTTAGACATTCTAATTAGGTATGCACCGCTTTTTCTTCACTGCGCCCCGACTATAATCGTCTAATTCTATTTCGGTTTGCTTGGAGCCTCTGTTTAATTTGAGCTATTGCGGCCAGACATTATGACCAATGACAAACACTTTAGCGACCTCTAAAATTGATAACTGTCGACACAGCAATCGGAAAAGCTAGATCTACTATTCTATTCTCGAAAAGCAACAAGAAGTCAAAGTTTAACCTACCGTCGCCCATAGAATCCCCCTTGAAAATGATTTAGTGGGACCCACAAAAAGTCTCCGAATCATAATGTCAAAATTCATAATGAGTTGTCATCCTGCCTCTTTTATTTGCTAATTGCCATATGTGGTAAAATGATTCTCAGCTTTCAATATATTCAAACTGTAAATTCTCTGAAAACTTTACTTATTGATAGATGATATTGATATACTGACATTTTCACGGCCAGATTGTACCCGGGTGAAAGAAATCTCATTTTTCCAGCAAGTCTATTTCGTATTTCCATTTTATCTTATTATTGATCGGCGCTAGGGGTAATACAAATGGTGATCCTGGAACCATATCCCGTCTCAAGGAACAAATACATACCAGCGCCTATCTCTAAATCCAAAAGAATCTGGGATCGGTTGCTATGCTGGAGCATGATAAAATAGAAAGTTTTTGATGGATTGCGCCATAACAATTAGACCAGAAAGCAATCAAGCTGATATCAGCCCTTTGCGGGACCAATTGATCATTATTCTCCTCCTGCGGAGAATAGAAGCTAGATCCTATGCGCATATTTAATAGCCTATAAAAGGAAAGGCCGCTTCTTATGTGGCGGCTATAGTGGTTTAATTTAAGGGGAGCGGCCAGCAAAAAATAAACAATGCAAAACATGACCAACGTCATAATCAACGATGGGAATCCTTTTACTAATTATTGAAGCTGGCCGGATCCTGTTGGGAGTAGGAGTCCAGGAGACAGGGTAGCTCGAAGACTCGCTACAATTAATGTTCTTCACCTTTCTTTAGGATTCCAACTAGTTATACCTGAAGCTATCTGTATCTTTCTCTACTTGTTGTTGCTAGCTGTGGGCCTCCACTCTTCTCTCTCCTCTTCAACATCCTACGTTAGTTAATGCCTATCTTTTTTACCGCAATCAAACCAAAGAGCTCTATGTAAAAAATGGTCGTCCGGGCATGGAATAAACGTTTTGTTTTGGGGATTGAGCCTGTAAAAGGTTCGGATGGAGAAATCCGATGGTCCCTCGAGATCAACATTTGGGGAATCCAGTGACATATTGGATTCAAGATCTCGAAAATCCACCAGGTTGTCAAAATAGAAATCAAACCAATCGGACGGTTCCTCTGGATCATAATTATTGTAAATAATTATTTCTGGAAATGGCATCTTTTGAAGATACCGATTGATCTCTCGTGGTTCGAAGTTGTTTTGAGCGAGCACATAACACTGGCCACGAATACTAAGCGGTTCCAAGCCTAAGCATCGAGTTTCTGGGTGATTTCTATAAAGGCGGTCAAGGTCAAGAGTTCGGAAGCGAAAGATTCTTGGTAAAAGAACCGAAAACATTGTCATAAGCTGGCTAAAACTGTCCATAAAGTATTGTTTCATCAGTTCACGCAAGTAGGTTGTGAACAACTGGAACTCGACTCTGAAAATCTGAACCCTTATGCCGTAGTTTTTGATCTTTTCTTCATGGATGTGAGGATGACATACTCGGCGTCCGCCTCTTGGCCTCACAGAAATGGGTCTGTGGTCCCGAATGCCCTTCGGTCTGTAGTTAACATATTCGTGCTCACCAGTAGGAGACGGGCCGTTAACTTTTTTCCCCGTATTGTCAAAATGATAAAGCATACTGGGTTTGAAATAACTTGGTAGGCACTGACGAATCAACAAGTGGCCCTTTTCCCGATCGAGGGTATCAAGACAGACCTCCACCTTCTTAGGTATAATATCTATCCTCATTTCTATTTCTCGGACAATCTCCTCAAGCTGTTCCTGGTAAAAGGTGTAATTCAACTTAAGGGTGTTTGTGATTCGGATCACTCCAAGGTAGTTCCTAGGATATTGGTATTCGAAAATGTCACTATAAGAAGGAAAAAGAAGGCCCTGCATTTTCTTTGGAGGCTTGTGTCTTGGCATCGGCTTGAGTTGCCCCAAGAGGATGTCAGGTCCGAATATCTCGACTTTAGCGGATCCGCCTGTCATCCGGTATCTCCACTGCCAATACTTTGTAGGCCTTATTGAGAAACCAGTCTTAAGATCAGGATCTACGTAACCTCCCTGGCCTCTTCGTATAGCTTCTACAAAATCTGGAATAAAGTGCTGACTAAGATAATTAGCATTTTCTCTTGTGACATCAATATAGATCTCTACCGCATCTGGACGAAAGACAGTTGGCGGATTGTCGAAATAGCTCGGGGCTATGGGTAGCTCTAGTTCATTTCTATTACTTGACCTTGAACAGTCCCCCGTAGCGACTATGGAATCAATCTCTCCAACACTGGACAGAGAATTGGACAGAGAATTATTGACATTATCAGCATCTTTGTTTAAATTATTAACAGGTTTTACCATTATTCTATCCTTTCCAAGCCCTCAGTGTACCAGACTGGGGGTTTGCGTTTATTGCAGCAAGGAATCTTGCCGTGAGTAACTTCAAAACCGTTTTTGACACACGCTTCGGCTTTTCATAGTCCAATCTCGCTTTTCTCCTTTCTATCCTTGTTGGAAAAGATTTCACGACCAGCGGAAACCGATCTGCTTTATAGCCACAATTGTATTCTCACCTCCTTTCCTCATTACGTGCATCAACACGAGAACTCCTTAGAACTTCGTCTACGGTAGATCGGGGGATTCTCACGCTTCGACCAATCTTGAGATAATCGATTTCTTTTCGGAATACTCTCTGTCTCCACCAGGAAGCAGACATCCTGGTCATTTTAGCCGCCTCGGAAATTGTAAGTAACTCCATGTTTTTCCAGCCTTTCTTTATTATTAAATTCTAGTCGGGTCCCTTCTATCATATCTTGATAAACAATGCAAGCTGGAAATAACTAGACAGCTCGTAACAAATAATGTACACTGGAGTCAATATTCTCACCAGTATAGGAAAGGATGTGCAAAGTGGTTCAAGAGGACAACAATTCGCCAATCGAGTGGTTTCTATCTTTTATAAATACGGATCTCGAACGTTTGACAGCGAGTGACCGCATGAAGCTTCAGGTCGAAATGGCAGACGCTTTTGGTGTGCCCATAGACCTCCAAGCTTTTTCAACTCCAGTTAACCCTGAGTGGACTTCCTTATTGCTTGTAGCTGAACTCTCCACATTGAAGAGTCTTCAGATAAAATTCAGAAAAATCCTTGCAGAGTTGGTAATGAAGTTGGATGGCATTCGATCCGAGCAGGATGCCATAAAAACAGGCTATATGTCTCCAGAGGATTATTTGAAAAACACACGACTAGAAACGATGCCCTTAAAAATTGAACTCACTTTGTGCATCGAGCCTACGAAGCCACCAGAGTTAGTTTCAAAGGTTGCTCAAAGCAAAACATCCTCTCGTGTGCATTGGAACCCTGATTCCTTTTCAAATAGCTTCTTAGATATTAAAGCTTCAAGCCAGAGCGTCGAAAGTCTAATGATGTATCATTTCTTGCAGGCGCTGAAAGGCCTGCCTAGTAATTCACTGAATAGTTGCCAGGAATGCGGGAAATGGTTTTGTAGGACAAGCTCACGGGGAAAGCTTTTCTGTTCAAGTCGCTGTGCTACCAAGAAAGCCAGCAGAATAAAATACAGCAAAATCAAGAACAAATCTCTTAAACAATCTGGAGAAGTGATTGAGGAATTACAAGCCGACGGGAGGAAGTCTCCTCGGTTTAAAGGTAGAAAAATAGGATTTATTAGAACAACAGAAGACAAGGATTGAAGCAAAAGAAAGAAAGGTACCATGAAATGGGTCTTTTGGTCGAATGTCCGAAGTGTAAAACACGGAACAGTCCTAAGTCAGATAAATGTAACTGCGGCGTTCCTTTAAAAAAGCTAGGCAACAAAAGTTATTGGATAGAGTACTATGAAGATACCGGTAAAAGAAGGCGGGAACGCATAGGACCATCAAAAAGTGCTGCGGAACAAAGACTTAGGGCGATCCTAAAGGCTCGCACAGAAGAAAGGCATATTGACAAGGATCTTTCCGTGCGAGTCTCTCTAGGGGAACTCAGCAAGTGGTATTTAAACTTGCCTGAAGTGAAAGCAAAAGCATCCTTTATACGTGATACCTGCTCAATCAAGAACCTAGTTAGATTATTGGGCGAACGCACGAAGGTCAGCGAACTTACGGTAGGAAAGGTTGAAAGCTATAGGCAACAGCGCTTAGAAGAATCTTCGTCACGTAGGATTGGTCTAAAAACTAAACCTGCAACCGTGAACAAGGAAACTGTTTGCCTGAAAACAATTCTGAATCGGGCCGTAAGGCATGGGAAGATAGATCAAAATCCAATCCGAGACATGAGAAAACTCACGGAAAATAATGTGAGGACACACGTACTTGCTGACGAAGAGTTTGAACGGCTTGTCGCAGCATGTCCTGAGTATTTGAGACCTCTAGTGATACTGGCATTCTATACGGGCATGAGGAAGTCGGAAATCGTGTTCTTGACGTGGGATGAAGTTGATTTAAGCAAAGGTTTCATCCGTCTGCGGGCAGACAGGACTAAGACCAAAGTGGCTCGGTCAATTCCGTTACACCCTAATGTAAAGCATGCTGTATCGAGCATCCCGAGAGCGCTCCACACTAATAGAGTCTTTCTTAAAGATGGGAAACCATTCCAAGACTTTAAAAAGTCCTTTCGTTCGGCCTGCCGGGAAAGTGGGCTGGAAGATTTTACTTTCCATGACCTAAGACATTGTGCGATCAACAACTTGAGGCTTGCGGGGAATGACTACTTTAAAATAATGGCAGTGTCTGGACATAAGACGGTTGCAGTTTTCAAAAGTACAATCTAGTGACAGAAGAAGAACTCGGCACGATTGTCTGGGAAAGGCGATCAATTACAACGGAGGCGGATGGACACCTATATGGACACCAAGCAAAAAAAGGCTACAGGAAAAATCCTGTAACCTCTTGAAATCGTTGGTAGCGGGGAGAGGATTTGAACCTCTGACCTTTGGGTTATGAGCCCAACGAGCTACCTGGCTGCTCCACCCCGCGGCATCCTTATAGTTTAACAAACTGAGTTCCTATGTCAAGCCCGTTTTGGAAGATTCTTATCAGACAGGATTTCTTTTCTCAGCTTGAACAAGTCTTCCGACATTACCAATGAAGTCAGATAAGGGACTAGCCGACTGGGGTTTTTCTGATGTATACCAAATAATTGTCTCCAATATTGGAATCTGGCGCTTGACACTATACCCAGTCTCCAACTCAAACGAACAATTTGGCTCACATCCAGCAGCATCGTACGCAAACCGAGGCTTTCCTTCGGGTCCTCAGGGACTTTGATCCCTTGTTTCTTCGCACTGGCCTTTCTCGTAGGACGCATGGAAAGATAATATTTGTAGGCGCGTGTCAAGAAATTTGATCGATTGTAAAGTTCATCCCACACCTCTCTGAATTCCTGATCAATTTCCGATTCAGGTCTGGATGGAATGTAATTCAAGTCCGATGTAATGAAATTTCCGCCATCCTTGCCTTCCAACAGCCGCCCTTGAGCTTTTAATCTATCCCACAGTTTTGTGTTTGGAATAGGTTGAAGCTTGTTGAACATTATTATCGGGATATTCGTTTCATTTACAAAGGCGGCAATTCTTTTCCCCATACCCGGTTTTTCTCCGTCGAATCCTATTATGAAGCTCCCTAATACAGTGAGGCCATTCCTGGTTATATTATTTACCGACTCCAGAAGAGGATTCCTGACATTCTGAAATTTATTAGCTCCCACTAAAACATCTTCGTCCGGAGATTCTAATCCTACAAAAACAGTAGCAAAATTAGGTTGAGTCATGAGATCTATCAACCCAATATCTTGACCCAAATTAATGGAGGCCTGAGTGATAAAGCTAAATGGGCTTGAGTTTGCCTTCATCCATACGTCCATGTCCTTCAACAGGGCCACAGCGTGTTTTTTGCTGCCAATAAAATTATCGTCACAGACAAATATCATGCCTCGCCAACCAATCTTATAGACAGTGTCAAGCTCCTTTACAACTTGCGCCGGCGTTTTATATCTAGGCTTTGATCCATACAAATTTATAATGTCACAAAACTCGCATCCAAAAGGGCATCCACGAGATGTCTGTATACCCATAGCCGCATAATTTCGAAGATTGAGAAGGTCGAACCTTGGAACAGGTGAAAGGGCCAAGTCAGGTTTTTCAGGATTTTCTATGACACATCTTAATTTTCCCTGTTTAATGCTTTCCAAAAGCAATGGTACTGTGTTTTCGCCTTCACCGCGAACCAGAAAATCGCATCCGGCTGCAAGCGGTTCTTCCGGAACTGAAGTCGGATAAGGCCCACCGACGACAACGGTTTTACCTCTACTTTTAGCTTCTTTGATCAATTCAACCAGATTATCTTTTTGAATCAACATTCCTGAAATCATCACCATGTCAGGCCAATTCCAATCCAGGTCCGATTTTGGCTGAGCAGCGAGGTCCACGAGCCGTATTTCCCAATCCTTAGGCAAAAGGGCCGCGAGAGTCAGCAAGCCCAGCGGGGGATTCATGGTTTTTGCTCCAAGGAATTTGAGTTGTTCAGGGAAACTCCAATATGAAGCCGGGAATTCAGGATTAATTAATAATATTTTCAATCGGTAGCCCTCGATATTAATTAGGAAAAGGTTTTCCTGTATATTCTGTAAGTACTGTATTTCTTTGCGCCCATCTCAATTACCAGTTCATTAATATCTCTGTTATCTTCGAGGTGCCACCCACTTTCCAAGAACTGAATTTGTTCATGACCACGTAGGAGTGTATCTAGATGGTGAAACACAACAAGAGGAACCCCCAATCTTTTAAATTCCTTTTTAACGCCACCCATGGCGGCTCGAAATCCCACCGCAAACTTTCGTCTCAGCAACAATTTAATCCCAGTGATGAGGCCCATCATTCCATTGGCCTGTTTCAGTAATGGATTCATATCAGGCAAAACCATGACAACCCCGACCGGTTCGCCGTCATATAGAGTAAAAAACACCAGATCTTGCTCTAAGACCCTTTTCAGGTTAATGGCCAAATCTTCTATTTCGCCATCACTCATAGGCACGAAACCCCAGTTTTCCGACCATGCCTGATTGTATAGCCTAGCGAGGAGTTTTATGTCCGAGTCATAATTCTTGCGTGAAATGTTTCGAATGGTTACATGTCCTTTACTCAGGACCCTTTTCCCGAGACGCTCGATCCGTGGCCCAGCGGGGTCCGTCTGGTAGACTCTGAATGTGAACAGATCTTTCTCTTTGACATACTCTGAATTTTGAACCAACACAGAGTAATAGGGATAATTCCACGGCATCATGATTGTGGGAAGGTGTTCAAACCCTTCGACCAGTAACCCCACCTCGTAGTTTGTAGAAGGATTCAGAGGTCCTCTAATGAACTCCATGCCCCTTGACCGGACCCATTCTTCAGCAGAAGCAAAAAGGGCAGTAGAGGCATCGGGGTCGTTAAAACACTCAAAAAAACCCCAGGCTCCCATTTTTTCTTTGTGGTGATCATTGTAGTGGTTGTCGATTATAGCTGCGATTCTTCCTACCGGACGCCCGCCCCTCTCTGCGATGAACAACTCTCGTTTCGAAAATTCCCAAAAAGGATGTTTTCTAGTGTTCAAAAGCTTCTTGAAATCACTCTTGAGCGGTGGGACCCAATTCGAATTAGGTGGATATATGGACCAGGGCAAATTGACAAATTTTCTCATGTCCTGCGATGTCTCGACTGGAAAGACTTTTATATCGCTCATATTTTTCAAGGCCTCTCTAAGGAAAATCCCTCGACTGACAAAAACTTGTTGGCTCTTGCTAACAACAAACCGAGTTGGCTCCTTAGTTTATAATCTCATCCACGGCAGGTAAACTAATCTGTCTTGAAGCGTGATACTCCCTGGCAAATTCAAGGAAATTCCTGTAAGCCTCGTCCAGGTCATACCCCAAAGTTTCGGAATGTGTGGCAAGCCCCTGATGGAACCAACGATACCATCGGTCAATAGTTTTTGGATCATCCTTGATTATTTTCAAAAAGATGTCAGTCCCAGGGTACGGTGTTACCATATTTATCTCAACGTAATCCGGTTGCGCCTTAAGAATTAATTTCTTGCTCAGTTCTATATCTTCTTGAGTTTCTTCAGGAAAGCCTATCATGAAGAACGTGTGGGATTTTATGCCTTCTTTCCTGAGCATCCTCACAGCTTTTATAACATGATCGTTGGTCTCTCCCTTTCTGGCAAGCTTCAAAATTTTCGGACTCCCGCTTTCAACTCCCAGAGTCACACGTTTGAAATTCGCTTCCCTCATCTTGCGAACCAAAGTTTTATCGAGGGAGTCAGCTCTTACTCCACCGGTAAATTCGAAGCAATTCAGCCCATTGTCAATAATGGCGTCAAGGAGGTCCATGGTTCGGGATTTAATAACAGCGAAAGTATCATCCAGGATTTTTACTACCCAGCGCCCGGGAATGCTATCGGCATCATTTACATTGCCTTCAGGTTCGACCAGCGATTCTTCAGCCCTGCGCCTTATATCTTTGAGTTCTTCCACGATCGAATCTACCGATCGCAGACGCGCTTTTTTCCCCCAGATGTTCCGCGACGCACAATATGCGCAATCAAAAGGACAACCCCGACTGGTCATTATAACGTCACCATAATAGAGGCTTCTGTCGATCAACGATCTGTCAGGCACCGGCAACGCATCCAGTTCTGGTATCAAATTCGCTCTTGAGTTTATGACAATTTTGTTGTTGTTTTTCCATGCTAGGGACCTGACTTCTGAAAAATTGGCGCTTCCCTCAAACGCATGAAGCAGATCTACAAGGGCAATTTCTCCTTCTCCGGTCACCGCCATGTCGGCAGATGTATAGATCAGGCTCTGTTCAGGTAATACTGTAGGATGACTCCCACCAAGGACGACCGGAACATCGAGATTTCTTAGACGCTTCGCAAGTATCCTGACTGTGTCCATCGATCCGGAATTACATGTAATCCCAACGAGATCAGGCTTATGGGAAATGATGTTGGATTCGATCAAATCCCAAAACTCGTTTCCACTGTCATTAAGCAGGGATTCCATCCTTGGAATTTGAGAGTTCATAACCAGTTCAGGGTCTGATGTTAAGGAAGAACGTGGCGCCCCCTCTTTACTAGCAACATTCTCTCCATCAATTATGGATACTTCCCAATTGGTATTCTTTTGGACATAAGACCCGAGATAGAGGAGGTTGAGCGGATAAGTCTTCATTTTAGGGGTAGTGACCCCAAACAACGAGTAAAAAGGAGGACGAACAAGGGCCAGTTTCATTTGATCAGCCTTGGAGGACCTTTCTTATTTATTTACTTCCGACAATTTTCTCAAACAGATTTATGTAGCGTCCAACCCGTTCATCCCAGGAGTGTTCTTTAACCATAAATCGCATTACCCGGCCCCTTCTTTCCAGCGGTGGGTTGTTCAGAATTGCCTCACAACGTGATACAAGCGCGTCCATATCTCCGTAGCTGAAAACATCGCCATATCCAAGGCCTACCACCAATTCATTATTTAAAATTGGTTCTTCAGAAAGAGTAGGCAAGCCTCCGCGCAGGTAACTATAGATTTTAGACATATCGTTGTCAAAAGGATGAAGCCCGGTAGCCAAAGCCAACCCCATGTCGGCGCGATAGATATAATCCCATGTTTCAATCTCGGGTTTGGCTCCATGAGTCACAATTAATGGGTCTAATTTGGAGTCAGTTCCACCTCCGTACATCCGACTTTTGTTGAGCCCTACGAGGTGAACTTCAGCCATTCCAACAATCTTCCTGGCAAACTCATTTAGCATGGTGAGTATTCTGGGGGATGCTATGCTGCCTAAAAATAAAATAACTTTCTTATCAGTCTCATACGGAGTTTCACCAGGAGAAGGAATTACCGAAGGGCATCCGGTGGGGACAATGGTTGTTTTGACAGATTCGCCGTACATCCTCAGCCATCTGGATCTATTCTCCTCATTGTTGAAGATTACGGTGTGGGCCTTGCTGAGAATCTGTTCCTGACATTCCAGAAGATTAGCTCTAAAACGCTCGTCTCTTTTGGGGAGATCATGATCAACCACCCTTACAATTCGGGAAACTATGTTGCCTGTTCCTTTGGGAACCAGTCGTATTGAATCATGGTAACAGGTTTTAACTATGTCGTAAGGGACCGGGTTTTCAAGTCGATCCAGGCCGTAGACAGGTATTCTACCTTCCAGCATTGTCGGGCTAATTATTGGCGCAATAATCTCCGTGCGCATACCGCGTTCCAACAACCCGAAAGAAATTGCGCGAAGTCTGACCAGATCTATGCTGGTTGGAGGAGCAAAGGGATCTTTATGGAAAATGATGGCTATACGCATTTTAATAAACTGGATCCGTACGTAACCCAAAATGTCTATCACAAAACATGATTGTCAACTAACCACAATTTGATTTTGGTTGATCACAAGTTCAACGGTTCTATTCCAGTTTTGGCAATGAGGTGATAAAAGATTGTCATCATACGATCAATATTAAATTGATCCTCACAAGCATCTTTTTAGGTTATGCAAAACTACCACCCAAAACTGCTGATAGTCACCCCGGAATTTCCTCCCGAACAATGGGGTGGATTGGCCCGAACAGTTTCTAAAGTGGCTGTTCATTCCTTGAATATGGGATTTGAAACTCATGTGGCTTGTCTTACTGTGGGATCCGACAAGGTTGTCCTTTTAGACGAAAACGTCAAGGCAAGTGTTTTCAACGGTATAAAGATTTTCAACATAATGGTGGGGAAAGAAAATTACCATGAAACGCGGCGGGATATCTGGGACTGTCTTCACAACCTGTCACTCCAGATGATGTTTCAGTCATTGGAATTTCTTGAGAAAAAAGAGAAATACGATATTTATCAATCATTTTTTCTTTACCCTGTAGGGTATGTCACTGGCCTGCTGGCTGCAAAATACGATAAACCAATGATCTCCTGTGTTGTTGGAAACGACGTAAACAAGTATTTTTTTAGTCCTGAGAAGGTGGCAGTCTGTAAGAGCGCTCTTGAAAATTCAGATTTTGTTGTCGCTTTGAGTCAGGACCTGATCGAACTGGCTAATGCATTATCACCTGTCAGGCAAAAATCCTGCCTGATTTACAATTCAGTAGAAGTTCCGGAACAGCCTTGGGCGAAAAAGTTGAAACCAACCAGAAATATTAAAATTGGATGTGCAGGGATTTTCAAGTATGCAAAGGGTTTGCCTTATCTTTTAAAAGCGCTGGCCATTCTATCCAAATCATGGAATGTTGATCTGGAACTACGAGGATTACTGAGGGACTCAGAAAAAGAGGTATTTACTGAGATCCTCGCAAGAACTCAAACCGAACAGAAAGTAACACTATTTGAACCAGTTCCGCATGAATCAATCTTTGAATGGTTGAGGACACTTGACATATTTGTTCTTCCCTCTGTGACAGAGGGTTGTCCAAACATTTTAATGGAGGCTCTGGCAGTCGGGGTCCCTACTGTAGCTACCGATGTTGGGGCTGTTAGCGACCTGATTGAGGATGGAGTTTCCGGTTTACTAGTACCGGCGGGGAATTCAACGGCGCTTGCCAACGCAATAGAACAGCTTCTGAAAAATTTCAATCTGGCGTGTAGTCTGTCAGGATCGGCGAGAGAAAGAATGAGAGGATTCTCGGCGCAAAAAGAACAGGATGATTGGGAAAAAGTTTATCGGAGATTTTTCGACATAAAAATTTCTCAGGCTATTTCACAATGAATAATCTGATATAATATCGAAAATTGAGTCACGAATCGTTTCACGGAAAAAATGACGGCGCAACCAAAAAGATATCCCGATGACCATTGGCTACGGTCTTTCGATCCAGAAAAGGCCCTCAGTTCGTATCTGGATCAACAGTCCAAAATTTACAGCAAAGTAAAGAATGAGTTTGTTCGGGAGTTACTGGGGGACCTCAAGGGTAAAAGCGTAATTGATTACGGCTGCGGCGCGGGTTTGTTTTCCGTCCATGCTGCAAAATCAGGCGCTATAGAAGTAATTGGTGTGGACGCTGAAGAGTCTGTTCTGGCCACTGCCCGACATTTCGCAAGAATTGAGGGAGTCTCCAACTATTGCTCATTTGTTCGGAACGACACTTTCCCTATGTTTGACGCACGTAGTGGCTTTGACGTAATTCTTATGAAAGACGTCATAGAGCATACCCCTGATGATGACAACCTGCTGGCTGCCGCGTCCAGAGTTCTGAACCCTGGAGGTATTCTGGTTATAAGCACTCAGAATTCACTATCGCTCAACTATGCGATTCAGGGGACTTACCACCGCGTTCTATGTCACAATAAACTGTGGTTTGGCTGGGATGAAACCCATTTGAGATTTTATACTCCAATCCGGTTAACCAGAAAATTGAGAGCTGCAGGGCTTGAGTGCGAAGCTTGGCGATCAGTTTATATAGTGCCATACAAAATTCCAAAACCAGGCAGTAGTGAAAAGAAATTCTACAGGATTGACGCGTTGAGTTGGATAGATCGTGCTCTCGGGGGAGTATTCCCCTACAACCGTTTGGGGTGGAACATTATCGTAAGGGCGCGGGCGTCGCGGCTCGTTAAAAGCAAGGTCCATTTTGAATCAGTGATTCACGCTCCTTTTCCAGCGGTGCCTGTATCTGTAAACAGAGAGTCACTGAATCTCACTAAGGAATCCATTTCCTGACCCTGTGGTCAATCCCAGCCAATTTACAGTCCTGTCACTATAAATCAAATATACGGTGTCATGAGGAAAACGTATAAACAGGCTGTCTTCCACAGTAAGCCCCAAGATCAGTTTCATGAGCGCTCTATTAACACCGGCATGAGCGAGCACAATTTTGCATGAATCATTTGGACAGGAACAAAGTTCGTTGACAATGGGGCGCAGTCTTGTTTCACCATCTTGATGACTTTCTCCACATGGCGGTTGGTCAAACCAGCCAGACCTTATAGAACTCCGATTACCAACGACATCACTTCGTCTGGATCCTTCCCAGACCCCGCAGGAAAGCTCCGCAAGACTTTCCCTAAAATGAACTGGTATGCCTAACATCTGAGAATAAATTGAAGAACTAAAAGCTGCTCTTCCCAGGGAGCTGGAATAAATGGACTGGGGTCGAAATCTGGACACGAGATCCGGCATTTTTCGAGTTTCGGCAATCCCTGTTGGTGTCAGAGGCGAATCTGATCGGCCCTGAATCACCCCCGCCTGGTTAAAGCGTGTCTGTCCGTGGCGAGCTAATATGATCATAAGAGACAATTTGTTCAGGCCACCCGTAAAAACTTGTTTGAATAAAGTTTCCATAAAAGTATAAAAATATACATTCAGATTACTCGAAAGTAGGATGGATTTTAACAGAAAATGAACCGATACTCAGAGAAAACAAAAGAAGCCATTTGCACCGGATTTTGGCTGGGGTATTCGCCAGTCGCGTCAGGGACCGTGGGGACCCTGCCGGCCATTCTTATATACGCGGTCATACGGGTTTTGGTCGCTCCTGAATTTCAAAGAGTAGCAGTGTTGGTTTTCCTCGCTCTTTCGTGTCTCGGATGTGTGGCGTTGGGACAGTGGGCCGAGAAACGAAGCGGAAAAAAGGACCCCGGGATTTTTGTATTGGATGAAATTGCGGGTTTTTTCCTTACAGTGCTTTTCTTTTCCACACCTAGCGCCGTGCTTACAATTTTTTGGGCATTTCTGGCAACCCGGTTTTTTGATATTATTAAACCTTTTCCATCAAATGCTATCCAAGACGCGCCGGGAGGATGGGGAATTCTGCTGGATGATTTGTTTGCATCAGTTTATGCGATAATTTTTCTGAAGCTGTTCGCATGGGTATTCCCATGGGCCGTTGGTTTTTAAAGCGTAGAGGCTTTATATCAGGCATTTTTGGTCTAAACCGTTTGATCTTGACTTTTGTTCGTCATAATGGTTTATTAAAACGTTATTGTTAAGGAGGGTTTTCATGTACGCCATCGTTCAAACCGGCGGGAAGCAATATAAGGTGGCCCCTGGTGACCAGGTGAAAATCGAGAAGGTCCCCGGCGAGCCCGGCGAAATGGTAGAACTATCACAAGTACTCGCAGTTGTGGGTGAAGAGGGACCGATCTGGGGTACCCCATTACTTGAAAATGTGACGGTAAAAGCAAGATTGCTTAGGACCGCTCGCGACCGAAAAATCATTGTCTTTAAGAAAAAAAGACGACAGGGTTACCATAAAAAACAGGGACACCGTCAATGGTATTCTCTCTTAAAAGTAGAAGAAATTAATCAATTGGGAAATACATCCGATCAATTGAGTGACAGCCCAATCCAGGCTGAATCGTCTCAACAATCGTAAAAGCGGAGGATAGACCATGGCTCACAAGAAAGCTGGAGGAAGTTCACGTAATGGGCGGGATAGCCCTGGTCAACGCCTCGGTGTGAAGCGATTTGCAGGCCAGGTTGTGCGTGCCGGAAATATTCTGGTACGTCAAAAGGGTACCAAGATTCATCCCGGCCTCAATGTTGGTGTCGGCAAAGACTACACTCTTTTTGCCAAGATCGACGGAGTGGTTGAATTTAGGGCAAAAGACAAACACCGCAAGCTTGTTTCCATAGTTCCCGTGGGGTAGTAGCGGCGGAATAAACAAAACCGGCGTGAACATCCTGGTCTGGGATTGTTACACGCCGGTTTACTGTTCTGCCACGGTCCATTACCATCAAAACGGCGCAAATCAAATACCTAGATACGCTTCCTTGATATGATCATTGTTCAGAAATTCTTCACCCGTCCCTGAAAGGGTAATCCTCCCATTTTCCAGCACATATGCGCGATCGCACATGGCGAGAGTATGATGAACATTTTGTTCTACCAATAGCACGGTCACCCCTTCGCGATTTACCATTTCCACTACTTTGAATATCTCAGTAACCATTATTGGGGCTAAACCTAATGAAGGCTCATCAAACATAATCAGCTTTGGCAATGACATCAAACCCCTGGCGATTGCGACCATCTGCTGCTCGCCTCCGGAAAGCGTGCCGGTAGGTTGCTTGATTCGCTCCCTGAGTCGCGGAAAGATGTCGTAAAGCCATTCTAGTGTCTTATTTCGTTTGGCCTTTGCTTCACGAGTTAAAGAACCTACAATCAAGTTCTCTTCTACTGTCATATCGGGGAATAGTCGCCTTCCCTCTGGAACATGCGCCAATCCATGGTTTATGATCTGATGCGACGGGATCCGGTCGAGTCTGGCGCCCAGGAATTCGACCGAGCCGGCTGTCGGTTTGACAAGCGACGAAACGGTTTTCAATGTAGTTGACTTGCCCGCTCCATTTGCGCCTAAAAGAACAACTATTTCCCCCTCTTTAACCTCGAAGGATACATCCCAGAGGACCTGGAGATCACCGTAAGAGACGTTCAAGCCCTCTACCTTAAGCACGATAATCCTCTCCAAAATAGGCTTTAATTACTGCCGGGTTAGCGGCGATTTCAGCAGGGGCCCCCTTGGCGATTACCATCCCGTGGTTAATAGCGACAATATGGTCTGAAATAGTCATCATTACTTTCATGATATGTTCGACAATGATGATAGTAATGCCGGAGTCCCTAATTTTTTTTATTAACGTGATGGCTTCTTCGAGCTCATGAGGATTGAGACCCGCTGCCGTTTCATCGAGAAGGATCAATTTGGGTTGGGTAGCCAAAGCTCGAGTAATTTCGAGACGTTTGCGCGAAGCGATAGGCAGGCTTTTCGCAATTTTGTCCTTGTAGTGAGTCAATCCACAAAATTCGATGGTTTCTTCAGCCAATTTCACGGCATCGGAACGGGGATGATGTCGAAGAAACGCCGAAGCGATTACGTTGTCCAGGACCGTCATTCGTTTCAATGGCTTGACTACCTGGAAAGTTCGACCAACTCCTCGTTGGCATATTTGATGGGTTTTGAGCCCGGAGATTTTCTCTCCTTGAAACTGGATCTCCCCTTTATTGAGCGGAAAGTAACCATTAATCAGATTAAAAATGGTAGTTTTCCCAGAGCCATTAGGGCCAATCAGACCGCAAATTTCTCCTTCTTTCACCTCAAAACTGACTCCATTAACTGCGGCAAGTCCTCCAAAAAACTTAACTATTCCCTGGACTTCGAAAAAAGCCATAATGTTCCTCAAGCCGCCGGTTTTTTAGACCTGACCAAAGATTTTTTGATAAGCGACCAATCTCCCACGATTCCATTTGGTAAAAAAAGAATTACTACTATGACAAGTATACCAAAACTCAATACATGAGCTTCACTGACGTACTTGATGACACTTGACATAAATGGCCACCCGGTCGATTGGCCGATAAAATGAAGGCTGCCAAATCCACCGGTACGGAAAATCTCCTGAACTGCGACCATTATGAAAGCCCCGACCAAGGGACCGTAAATAGTTCCTACTCCGCCGACAATTCCCACCAATATTGCCATGATTGATATTTCGTGAAGAGAAAAAACCACCTTTGGGTCAATAAATCCCATATAATTTGTATAAAGGGCACCGGCTATGCCGATGAGAAACGCTGAAATACAAAGAGAAAGCATTTTGTAGTAAAGTGTATCGATACCCATGCTTTCAGCAGCGTCCTGGTCTTCCCGGATCGAAACGAAATAATATCCCCAACGTGATTGCATGACAAGGTCGACAGTCAAGATCGAGAAAATCGCAATTACAAGCGCCACATAATAATATGGGAGCTTTGAAATAAACGTTTGCATGACGAGGATTCCGATCATTCCATCGGTTAGTGATTCCCAAATAGTTGCAACATGGCGAAAAATTTCGTTCAAAGCCAAAGTAGCAAGGGCAAAATAGGGTCCTCGAAGCCGAAAACAAATCCAGCCAAACGGGAAAGCTATCGCGACGGAAAGTATTCCGCCAAGAGGTAATCCCCACCATGCCGACATACCTAACTTGCTGCTCAACAAAGCCGCAGTGTACGCCCCAAAGCCGAAGAACGCCGCGGCCCCGAAGAGGACTTGCCCTGTGTAGCCGGAAATGAGATTCCATCCCGACCCAATCGCTACCCACATCAATACAAGTATCATCAAATGCTGGTAATAGGCGTCTCTAAGAATGAGAGGCAATATCAACAGCAAAACCAGCAGTAGAAATGGGCCGGAAGGTCTTTTCATAAATTTCTAAACCTTGGTAAAACGTTTAAATCCGCCGGGAATAAATAATAAGACCAACAAAAATATTATAAGCCCTACAAGGTCCTCAAAATCCATTCCGATATAGGTGGCTCCAAAAGATTCCGCCAAGCCGAGGGTCAAGCCTCCGAATATCGCTCCGACGGTGGATCCGAGACCACCCAATATTGTTATAATAAAGGCTTTTCTGGTAAACGGTCCCCCAATGTCTGGGAAAAGGTAGTAAATCGGAAGCAAAAGTGTTCCGGCAGCGGCCACCAGACCAGCCCCGATTCCCATTGTGATGACTTTTATCCTGCCGGAATCGATTCCCATCAACTCCGCTGCCTCACCATCCTGAGATACGGCCCTGATGGATTTTCCAAGATCTGTTTTTATAAGAAACCAGAACAAAGCGATGGTCAGGAAACAGGCAAAACCGAAAGCGACTGTTAGAGCGACAGAAAAAGATATGCCACCCAGGTAGAAAGCTGAAGAAGAATATGAGGTCCTTACCGAAAGGTAGTTTGAACTGAAGATGAATCTGGCGATTTCAGTAAGGACCATTGCTATTCCGACAGTCATTAAGACCTGGTTTTCAGGAAGGATACTGTCAACCTTCATCAAAGGGTTAAGTAAATATTTTTGTATCAAAATACCTAAGAGGAAAAGGGAAGGCATGCTGATGATTAGGGTAGTATATGGGTCAAGGCCGAGAAAGTGAAATAGCGCATACGTAATATACATGGCCACCATCATGAACTGTCCGTGCGCAAGATTGATGATGCCCATGACCCCCATGATCAATGTCATGCCGAGACCGATAAGGGCGTAAAGCCCCCCCTTTAGTACGCCTGCGACAAGTGTTTGAAGGAATACTTCCATTATTTGGTTCTTAAATTATTAAACAAACTCAAAACGCTAAATCACTTTTGTCTGCTGGACCATTCGGGAACAGGATACACATAGGATTTTGTGGCCACGTTCTTTGGCCAGACAGTCTCCAGAACTCCCTTTTGCCATTGGACAAGATAGGTCGGCAAAGCGTTTTGCTGTTTTTTCTTGCCATATGAAACGAATTTCACCGGGCCGAAGGCCGTCATCATATCAGTAGCGGCCATTGCGTCCCGCACCGCGGCCGGCGTAAGTTCTTTTGCTCGTTTCAAGGAATCGGCTACAACATAGATACAACCATAGGCTTCAGCCCCATGATATTCAGTAGGCCCTCCGTAGCGCTTTTTGTAATTCTCGAAGTAGTCCGAGGCCCCAGGGTAAGGTAATTGTGGGGACCAGAGGTCGGCCGAAAAGACGTACTCCGCAGCGGCGCCAGCGTTTTTGGCGAACTCCGGAAGTGTAAAACCAGCCCCACCGCCCACAAACAATTTGGGATTGAAATTTAATTCTTTTGATTGTCGCATAAGGAGCGCCGCGTCCATGACGTACGAAACCATGTAGACAAAATCAGGCTTAGCGGCTTTGACTTTTATCAATAGCGGTTTAAAATCAACCGCCCCGGCTTCATATCCTTCCTTAACAAGGACCTTGATACCAGCTTTTTCGCATTGCTCCGCAAATTCCTTCGCGCCTGACTGCCCAAAAAGGGTATTCTCATGAAGTATCGCTACACTTTGCGGCTTGACCACTTCTGTGAGAAATGAATTAAGCGCCTTCGGATATTCACTTACAGGAGGAGCAATCCTGAAAACAAAATTCCATCCCTGCTCCGTTATCTTGTCCGCTGAGCCCGTGCTCACCAAAAATGGTGTCTTATGTTGTTGGGCTACTGCGCAAACAGCATAAGTGACAGATGACGAATATCCACCCGTGAGCGCCACGACTTTATCCTGGGAAATCAGTTTCTCTACAGCGGACCTTCCCACATCGGGCTTTCCAGTGTCATCCTCTATCAACAATTCGATTTGCCGGCCATTAACTCCACCAGCTTTGTTGATTTCTTCCAACCCCATAAGAAGGGAGTTCTTTTCGATTTCTCCAAATTTGGCCTGTTCACCGGTGAGGGGTAAAACCACCCCGACCTTGATGGGTCCATCAGCGGCCCACCCTAACCCAATACCGATTACTAAAGACGAAATAACGGCTAACAGCCCGAACGCACTGATTCTCATTTTCGACTCCTTAGGTTTCTAAATGGAATGCAGGGAAGAAAAAGCTCGTTATTGAAATAACGAGATGGACTTAAATTGTCAAGGAAATTGCAGGGAAATCGGTTCTCTCAGGACACATTGCGAAATCTTGTCGAAGCATGTAAACATTGAAACAATTTCTAACGGGGATTATCAAATGAATAAAAAAAGGTCCATGCCAATTCTGCTTCTGTTGTTTTTGATGGAAAATATCTGGCACGGCCCAGTATATGCAGAGAATCCAGAGCTTGAAAATAGCTTGAATGAGGCCCGAAAAGTAGTGACTGAATTGCTTCTGGCGCCTGACGGCAGGGTCCCTCGTGATTTGATCAATCGCAGCAAGGCCATAATTGTATTCCCTTCAGTCATCAAAGCGGGCATGGGAATTGGTGGACAGTACGGTAAAGGTGTCGCCTTGCGTCGTGATCCCTCGGACAGGAAATGGGGCCCTCCTGCGTTTGTCACTCTCATCGGAGGTAGTTTCGGCTGGCAAATCGGTGTCCAATCTACGGACTTGACTCTTTTGGTCATGAGTGATGTTGACCTTAGAAATTTGTTTAAGAACAAGTTTACGATCGGGGTCGACGCTTCAGTCGCCGCAGGTCCGATAGGACGGGAAGCCTCAGCGGATACTGATATTTCGTTTTCCTCAGGGATTTTATCCTATTCTCGAGCTAGAGGTCTCTATGCGGGCTTAACTGTGCAAGGAGCTGTTTTACAGGCTGATTGGGACGCCAACGAAGCCTATTATGGTTCAGATGTTTCAATTATTGATATATTTTTTCACAAGCAGGGAAAACTTTCTCCCGCTGCTGTGAAACTGACGGAAACCTTGAATTCCATCCGGTCAAAATAGACCTTACGAGGTGGTGGCGCTTTTCCACTATATTTATGAAGATCCGGTTGTTTCGATCATGTTGAAAGAATTCTCCATAATTTGCCTGATATCAGTCGTGGATTACCTATATCAACCCTGTAAAATCAATAAGGCTCGAGTCTTTAAAATTCTCGAAGTTTCAGCTGTATTCGTTTCATTGTTTCTTAACTGGCAGTCTTTCCTTTGGGCGGGGGAACCTGAAGATCTGCAGGCGGTCATAAAAGACTATTTCGAAGCCGAGATGTCACGAAATTCAGACCGGATATGGAACCTGTTGGCTCCTTCATCAATTGTCAAAAGATTTTATTCTTACGAAAATTACCTTGAATCGGCCCGCTTGAATCCGGTTCGAATTATTGGTTACGAGTTGAAATTTCCCCCTGAAATTATAGAAAACCAGGATAGACAAAATTTACCAAATGTAAGTAAAGTAGCTTCTGTAGTCGTCAAGGAGCGATTACAGGACGAATCGGGAAAAGAGAGTGAAAAAATAGTCGTATTGATTTTTCTTCTCGAGAACGGACATTGGTACAAAGCCTAGCATTTCCCCCTTATCGCGTCGAGGATGATCTCTTCAGTAAGTTTAACGACGTGTTCCAGTGAAAATTGCTCGATTGCTATTTCGCGCGCCTTTTGACCCATAGAATTTCTAGTATCGCCGTCCAACAAAAGCTTTGCCATAGATTGCGCCAAAGATTCAGGGGATCGCGGTTCAACAAGCAGACCAGTCACGCCGTGTTCGACGATTTCCGGAATCCCCCCCACAGATGTGGCCACAACAGGCAAACCGCAGGACATTGCTTCGATTATAACTTGAGGGAAACCTTCAGAAACTGATGACAGCGTAAACAACCATCCGCGCCTCAAAAACGGCCGTACATCATTTGCGCCTGGAATGAGTTCTATATGCTCAGACAATCCGCTTGCGGTCACTTTCTGCTGGACCCTGGAACTCAAGTACCCCTGGCCTATCAGAATCAAACGAACCTTGTCCACAAGGCCCCGAAGATGACCAAACGCCTCGATTAAAGTAAAAGGGTCTTTTTCCTTGACCATGCGTCCAACAAAAACAACAGTGGGAAAAGGGTCCCGGCAAGATGAATCCGGAGTGAAGAAATTGACGTCCACGCCGTTGGGCGCAACCGCCACTCTTTTCGGATCAACGCGGTGCCTTCTAATAACATGTGCCTTTAACGCGTTAGCGTTACATATCAAGCGGTCCGTAAATCTCCATAAAAGCGATTCAAACTGTTGTTCCTGTCTTCCACGCCAGCTTGCGATTACGACGGAATTAGTGGTGATTGCCGCGAAAATCCGTCCCCAGATATTGGGCACTGCTGTCATGGTGTACAACACGTCGGGCTTTTCGTCCTTGAGTCTCCAGAAAAAATTCCAGAGCGCCCGAGGGGTCACCCAGGAATCTCTCGACAGGTATTTAACCGGAACACCGGAAGACTCAGCCATTGGCAGCATGTCTTCGCCACCCCTCAAGACCCAGAGCTCCAACTTGAAGAGTTCCCGATTCAAGTGTTTCAGCAAATGGACAGCGTATCTTTGTGTCCCACCGAATTCCAGATCCTGGAGGGTAATAACGGTTAGGTATGGCGGGCTAATTTTGGGTTGCATCAATTTTGTTCAAAAAAAGATCGAAAATCTTTCTGTGGTTTTTTTCCTGATTGAATTCCCGAAGAACGAGATCTCTTCCATTTCTAGCCATATTTAAGGCCGAATTGCGATCCTGAATCATCGTCAGTATCGCTTTGGCCAGGGAATCCGGATCGTTTTGGGGAACCAGCAAACCCGTCGTTCCATCATGAATCACCTCGGGAACCCCACAAACGTCGGTAGATACGACCGGCAGTCTATGTGTCAAGGCTTCCATGATCACAGTCGGCAGGCCGTCTCTGTCACCTGTGTGGTGAACAGCGCTTGACAAAACAAACACGTCAGCCGAACAGAACAGATCAGATACAAAATTGTAAGGAACAAATCCGGGGAAATTTACTCTGTCAGTCAATCCAAATTTGCGAGTCAAACATTTCAATTGAAATTTTCTGGGGCCATCCCCGGCAAGTGTCAACCGGAAATTAAGACCTGAATCATGTAAGATCCTGGCGGCCTGAAGCAGTATATGGAAAGCCTTAATTCGATCAAAACGGCCCAGCGCAAGGAGCTTGTAAGGGGGGGCCATTAATACAGGGGCCTCGGCCATTTTTTCAAGGGGGATACCGTTGTAGATACCGAATATTTTACCTTTTGAGTCAGGAACCATGTTTTCTAGATAGGGAACGTTTGTCATGTTGTCGGAAATAACAAATTTTGCAGCCATGATTTTTTCGGACAATGCCCCATCAGGCGGGTAAATATCGCCAGCGCGGCCCGTAAAACTGAAGGGAATGCCCGTCAATTCAGAAGTCACCCAGGCTGCCGTCGCCGGCCCCATAGCCCATGCGGCGTGGATGTGATCAAATGAGTGTTCGAGGAACCGTTTGGCTAAAGAAAAACCGCACAGGAAACCGAAGATATTTTCTGCGCCAAATTCGACGGATTTCCATCTACGGATTGGAATTGTCTTGAACAGTTTTTTTGTCGTCTTTGGATCTCTTTTTAACCAGAAAGCAATATCGCCCGGGAAATGTTTCAAAATGGAAATGCCTAAATGTTCGACTTTTTCATTCCCAACTGAAGACATTTCCGGGGAAAGTCCTTTTTGAAGCTCTCCGTAAAGCGTAAAGACCTTCAGAGGCAAATCCATTGCCCATAAATTTAAGACTTCCCTGAAAATGAATGTCTCCGAGGGTTTAGGAAACCAAAGTGTCAAATATGCTATTTTAGGTAATTTCACAGGTATTTTTCTCTTAGAGTCAAGACACAATATTTAATTATATCTTGATTCACGGCTACTTTCAAACTGTAATTGGAATCAGTCCGAAATCGTAATTACGGGATTCAATTTTTTTACAAATGCTGCGCTTCTAGCTTCAACTTTCACCACAACTATGATAAATTTGAAACGTTGTCTGTGTATGTGGTCATCAAGAACCACTTGGAGTCTCAACAGACATTCTACTACCAAAGACTGTTTGATAGTTTTCAACACTAATATGACCTAATCTTCCCGGAGTCATGCGCTCTTGGGCCGTGAGTATGTTCATGAAGTCTTTGAAAGACATTTTATCTCAACTTCTTGATATTCCGGATGAGAGGACTACTCCTGAAAGATATCATATTGTCAAACGCAACATAGCGATTTTGATGCTGATAATTACCCTGGTCCCTCTCGCGTTGATGACGGTGATTAATTACATCGAATATCAGAAGGCCCTCCGAAATGAAATATTGGCTCCGATGAGGACGTTGGTGAACAAGGCCAAATATTCATTTGAACTGTTTTTAGCCGGTCGGCTTTCGACGGTCAATTTTATCGCCTCGGCCTACACCTACGAAGAACTGGCTGATGAAAAAAACCTGAACAGGATTTTTAGGGTCCTAAAAAAGGAGTTTGAGGGTTTTGTGGACCTGGGTCTTATCGACTCACACGGAACACAGGTCAGTTACGCAGGGCCCTATGATCTCCTTGGGAAGAATTACGCCGGGCAAGAATGGTTCGAGCAGGTCAAAGTTAATGGCCATTATATAAGTGATGTCTTTTTAGGGTACAGAAGGTTCCCTCATGTAGCCATAGCTGTCCAGCATATCACCGATGACGGGAGGGAATGGATTGTTAGAGCCACAATAAATACTGAAAAATTTGATGATCTTATCTCGTCAATGAATCTGGACCCGGAAAGCGACGCTTTTCTAATTAACCGACCGGGCGTGTTTCAAACCAAATCAAAATTCTACGGAGAAGTATTAGATCAATCTTCGTTAGTTCTACCTAAGAGCTTTGATCCTACTGTAATTGAGAAAAAGGATACTCTTGGGCGGGACGTTTTCCTGGCGTATTCCTATTTCAACCGTACGGATTTTATTTTTGTACTCATTAAACCCCGTTCCGAGGTTATGAAAGCTTGGTATACTCTGCGGGCCGACCTTCTGATTGTCTTCCTGATTGGTTTGGTAGCCATAATTGTAGTGGTGCTCCGGCTTACGGACATCATGATGAAGCGGATGAAAGAAAGCGACGACAAGAGACTTTTAGCCATGAGCGAAATGGAACATACCCACAAGCTTTCATCCATTGGTAGACTGGCCGCTGGAGTCGCGCATGAAGTTAACAACCCATTGGCTATAATAAATGAGAAGGCCGGTCTGATTAAAGATTTGATCGAATACGCCACCAATTTCCCTGATAAGGAGAAATTTCTCAACCTGGTGGGCGCCATAATTCAATCTGTCGAGAGATGCCGGACAATTACTCACCGATTACTGGGGTTCGCCAGGAGGATGGATGTCGAAATCCAGGTCCTGGATATTAATAATGTGATAAAGGAAACCCTGGGATTTTTGGAGAAGGAAGCCCTCTACAAGGGAGTCACGATAAATCTCAACCTGGATGAGACTCTGCCCAGGGTCCCCTCGGACCGCAGTCAGCTGCAGCAGGTTTTTCTGAACCTTCTAAACAACGCCTTGGCCGCCATGGAGAAAGGCGGCGCGATTTCGATCTCCAGTTTTACTCGGGATCACCAAATGCTAGGGGTGACAGTTGAAGATACCGGTCAAGGCATGTCTGAAGAAACATTGAAACACATATTTGAACCTTTTTTTACAACAAAGAAGGCCGGACAGGGGACCGGATTGGGGCTGTCAATAACCTACGGCATAATAAAGAGACTCGGTGGCGATATAGACGTCCAAAGCCGGCTAGGCGAAGGAACGAGGTTTACGGTTTATATACCGATAGAAACCCGGGAACATGCGGGGATGTGAAATGAATGGTTGGAAAGTCCTCCTGGTTGACGATGAAAGGGATTTTGCTCTTACACTCGCTGAACGATTAGGCATGAGAGGAATTCAGGTAAATACTGCTTTCAGCGGAGAAGAGGCGCTTAACCTCCTTCAAACCTGCCAACCTGATGTGATGGTTTTAGACCTCATGATGCCAGGTATGAGTGGTTCGACCGTCCTGGGGCGGGTAAAAAGCCTTTATCCGAATCTGGCGGTTATTCTGCTGACTGGCCTAAGTTCTACCGCGGAAGGTGTCTCCGGCATAAATCAAGGCGCTTTCGACTTTTTGATAAAGCCTCTCCAAATTGAAGAATTGATCGAGAAAATTGGTTTAGCTGTCAAAAGAAGGTCTTCAGTCGAAGCAGATCGGGGAAATTAATGAAAGATACTCTTTTCATTGGGAAGATAACGGCTGCGATGACCCATGAGATGAAAAATGTCCTTGCGATCATAAGGGAATCGGCAGGTTTAGCTGAGGACCTGCTCGCCATGTCCGATGAATCAGCGTTTCCTTACAAAGACAAATTCCAAAAAATAATGGGCAAGATTGAGAATCAGGTTATAAGAGGGGCTGAAATTATGGCCGAATTAAATCAATTCAGCCACATGCCAGAAGTTGAGCGCCGACATGAGGACTTAAACCTTGTTTTGAATCAAGTACTATTTTTATCTAAGAAATTGGGTCGCTTAAATGCCGTGGAGTTTTTCGTAGAGCAGACGGATCGGCCAATAACTTTAGATTCTAACCCGTTGACGACACGAATGCTGATCTATAGGACCCTGGAGTTCCTTGCGCCACTGGTAGGCAAAGGTTCGGAAATAAGGCTAAAGGCGGTAGATCACACAACGGGCCATGAAGGGTTTTCCCTTACTATAATTGCTCCAGTTTCAAATTTGTTTTTACTGGAGAAAATATTAGAAGACCCAGAGTGGAATGCCCTCGAAAACGAGTTCAGGGATAATGGCGCCTCGATAGGACCATCCGCAGGAAAAGAGTCTCTCCTTGTCCGCTTTTCCCGATGAATTAAACCCCTAAGGCACCTTTTGGTATTGGCTGACGGAAAATTGGTATGGCCGGTTAACACTGGAGCTTGAATACTGAAAATAACCTTTTTTGGATGGCTGGAGGAACATAATGAAAGAGTTCAAAGTTTTGATGGTAGATGACGAAGAAGAATTTGTCCGTACTCTGGATGAACGTATGCAGATGCGAAACCTTGAAACTTCAGTAGCCCTGAGTGGCGAAGAAGCGATGAAAAAACTGGAAGAAGACCCACCGGATGTGTTGCTGGTTGATTTAAAAATGCCGGGCATGGATGGAATGGAAGTTTTAAGACGGGCTAGAGAAGCTTACCCTGGTGTTGAGGTTGTAATGCTTACCGGTCACGGGTCTGAGGCCGATGAAGCTGAGGCGCGCCGGTTGGGTGTATTCGATTATCTTAGAAAACCTGTGGCGTTAGACCAGCTAATGAAAATATTGAAAGCGGCATATAAGAAAAAGATTGAACAAAGCATGGTGGCCGCGTCTTTCGCAGAAGAAGGAGATTTTGATTCTGCAAGAGAGATCATGAAGCGAGGCAATAAAAACAAGTAAAAGGAATGGGCCCATGGCGATTAAAGTCCTTGTTGTAGACGATGAGCAGGAATTTGCCGAATTGCTCTCAGAGCGTCTGGAAGCTCGGGGGTTCAAAACAAGGGTAGCCCTGAACGGAGACGAAGCTGTTTTGAGAATGAAAGAAGAAATAGCCGATGTTGTGTTGCTGGATGTTATGATGCCCGGCAAGAGTGGTGTGGTCACACTTAAGGAGATCAAGACTTCCTGGCCGCTCACTGAAGTTATCATGCTCACAGGGCATGGGACGGTTGAGACAGCTATAGAAGGGATGAAGCTGGGGGCGTATGATTACCTGCTAAAGCCTTCGGCCACTGAAGAGCTTTCTGAGAAAATCAGGAACGCCTGCCAAAGGAAGTCTGAGCAAGAAGAGCGGGTCCGTCAGACTGAAATCGACAAGATAATAGAAACCAAAGGATGGTAGTGTTTAAATAGCATTCGAATTAATATTTAACGCCCCTTTTTCAAGTGAAAATTCCGAATAGTTGGTCAATAACCAATCGGGGTCGGCTTTGTTGAGAGGGAGGTCGTTTTTTAACATTATGGGTTATCAAGAGGTGAAATATGATAAGGACCGGTAAAGTGGGCGCATTAGGTTTAGCGCTCCTATTGTCGGTTACTCTTTTGGCCGGCAGTGGATTTGCCAATGAAGGCATGATGGCTGTGGACAACACTTCATCAATTTCCTGGTGGGTTTGGCCGTTACTTCTCCTAGTGGTCACTTTCATCATGGGGATTGCTGCCGTACTTGGCGGGGTAGGTGGAGGAGTTTTATTTGTGCCTATAATCAGTGGATTTTTCCCGTTCCATTTGGATTTTGTTCGTGGCGCTGGGTTGCTTGTGGCCTTGGCCGGGGCCTTAGCGGCTGGGCCCGGTTTGCTAAAAATGAACCTTGCAAGCTTGAGACTAGCTATGCCTGTGGCCCTGATAGCCAGTTCCTTCGCTATCCTGGGAGCTATGATAGGCTTGGCGCTGCCTACTCAAATTGTGCAGATCGCTTTGGGAGTTACAATTATCGGCATTTGCATCTTGATGTTGATAGCCAAAAAATCCACAGTTCCGAATGTGCCAAAGGCGGACCCGATATCTTCGGTGTTGAGGATCTATGGAGTTTATCAGGAGGCCAGCACAGGCGAAATAATAGACTGGAAGATTCATCGGACCTGGCAGGGATTAATATTGTTTGTGGCCATAGGAATCATGGCGGGCATGTTCGGATTAGGGGCGGGTTGGGCGAATGTGCCGGTGCTCAATTTGCTCATGGGAGCGCCTCTCAAGATCAGTGTCGCGACCAGTAAATTTCTGTTGTCCATTACCGACACTTCCGCAGCCTGGATATACCTAAACAAGGGATGTGTCATTCCAATGATCGTGGTCCCGTCTTTAATTGGAATCATGGGAGGTTCTTTCGTGGGCGTGCGTCTGCTAAGGGTTGCTAAGCCCGGTCTTGTCAGATGGATCGTTATAGGCATGCTCGCTTTCGCCGGCCTCAAAGCTTTAAGCAAGGGCTTGGGATTTTAAACCAGTTTCAGTATCTAATAAAAAATGTCTAACATGATTGTTCAAGAATCAATATAGGAGTGATCCACATGAAAGGCGATCCCCACAAATCGTTGCAGGCGTCTCCGGAACAGGTCGTGTATGCCGGAATATTAGAAAAGGGCATGTACCTGGGGCTGTTGCTTATTCTAGGAACTTTTGCGCTTTATGTTCTCGGGATAATCAAACCATACATTCCAGTTACGGAAATATCCAAATATTGGTCGATGAGTGTCGATCAATACTTGCAAACCGCCAAAATTCATCAAGGTTGGTGGTGGGTCGGCATGTTGAGATACGGTGATTTCATCAATTTTATAGGGATTGCTTTCCTGGCTGGTGTGACTATAGTCTGCTTTTTGGTAATCGTCCCAGTTCTTTGGAAGAACAATGATAAATTGTACGCTGCTTTTTCATTACTGGAAGTCGTAATTCTAGGTCTGGCGGCGAGTGGTATTTTGGGATTCGGCGGACACTGAATTCGGCATAAAACCCTATAAGAACCCAATTCAATTACTTTTTGTCACATCCTTAGATTTGTGATGACGGATTTACGATGCCATTAACTAGAAAAGTTACAGATTTGCTAGTGCCACTCAGGGACTATGCGGTGACAGATGAAGACAGCTCCCTGGCAGAAGCGATTTTGGCTTTGAGAAAAGTGTATTGTCAGGTAGAAGCAGGCAAATGCACTGAAGCTGGACACCGTAATATACTGGTTCAGGATTCAAAACAACGTTTAGTGGGGATCCTGGATTTTAGGACCATTTTAAAAGTCCTTATTCCTGAAATAGCAGCTGGGTTAACCGAAAGGCTCGAATCCATAGGCGTATCAGTAGCGTTTGCCCAAGCCGACAGTTCGGAACTTGATGAATCCCGGTTGAGCTTTCAATCGCGGGTAATTAGAAACGCTGATACAAAGGTTAAACATGTAATGCTAAAAATCAGAGGCGTGATTCAGGCTCAAGATGACCTTTTGGCAGCCCTCAAACTCATGTATGCGAACAAGATTTCAGTATTGTCTGTCTATGATAACGGAGATCTGATAGGGGTATTAAGAGAATCCGATCTTTTTTTGGCGGTAGCTGATATAGTAAACAATTAGGATTAGTCGCAGCGCTGCTTGGGTGTTAGTAACTCGACTCAATGAACTTTAGGCCATGACAACGAATGCCACCCTTTTTGAGGATTATTCTTAAGGTTATTTCGTTGGGGATCGGCGCGGTCCTTGTTCAGAACTGTTTCGGTCCTGGAGGAATGTCCGAGATAAAATACAGGCCCCTCCCGGTAATAAATCAAAATAGTAGCCTGGCAAAACTCTCAGACACTTCTAACGATGTCTCGATTGAAATCAGAAAAGCCCCAGTTTCCAAGCCAATAGAAAATCTGGCTATTCATTATCAGGCGCTTTTCCCTGACGGTGAAACGATTAGGCCAGGTGATCGTGAGGAATATGTTCCTGTTGGTGCCAAAACCGCATATAAAGTAGTCTTCAGTACCAAAGTACATACGCAAACGTAAACGATTGCAAACCAAAAACGGTAAGATCGTCGATGATATCCCTCCCGGGTGGACTGAATCTACATTCGAAGATCCTATCTCCGGCAAAAAGATTCCGATTATGATTGGCCCGATAATCCCGGAGAGAAAAATACTGTATCTGGCGCCAGGTTCAGAAAGTGTATATTATATATTACTTACCCTGGATGGAAAAGATCATGAGGATGCTATAAAGAACTTTGATAAATTTGTCAAACAAGGCATCAACTATAAGTAGTACGAAAAAGTCGGAGGAAATCGTTCTTGAGATATATAGGAAATGTCTATAGGCCGCCCAGTGAAGCTGAGAGCCTCATAATTCAGGTTACATTAGGGTGCAGTCACAACAAGTGCTCGTTTTGCGGGAGTTACAGAGATAAGCCCTTTTCGGTGAGGAACATTAAAGATATTACCAGGGACCTTGCTGAATCAACGGAAATGGGACACGTGCGACGCATATTCCTGGCAGATGGCGACGCTTTATGCATCCCTCAAAACCGGTTGACTGAAGTCATGGAACTCGTAAACAGGTTTCATCCTGAAGCGGAACGAATCGGGGTTTACGCCAACGCGAAAGACATACTTCGGAAATCAGTGGATGAGTTGAAAAAACTCAAAGAATTGAAACTGGGCATCATATACCTGGGTGTTGAAACCGGCGATGAGAAACTATTGAAAAAAATTTGTAAGGGCTCTGACTATAAGCAGCTTGTGGAGGCGGCTCACAGGGTTAAAGAATCCGGGATAGACCTTTCTGTGACGGTTCTCCTTGGGATTGGCGGGGTTGAGGGTAGCATCGACCACGCGCGAGGAACTGCAAAGATATTAACCGATATGGACCCTGATTATGTAGGAGCGCTAAGTGTTATATTAGTTCCAGGCACGCCCTTGCATGAAGAATTCTCTCGGGGCGCCTTTAAACTTCCTGACCCATTCGGACTTATCGAGGAGCTTAGAATTATAATAGCCGAGTCCTCGTTCACAAAAGGTGTTTTCAGGTCTAATCACGCCTCGAATTATCTTCCTGTGCGTGCGACGCTACCCAGGGACAAGGAAAAAATTTTATCCGCGATAGACTCAGTTCTCAACTCTAGAGATTCCCGAATGCTTCGGCCCGAATTCTTGAGAGCTTTGTGATTTTCAGGTCACCAAATTTCCTGTTTGATCCAGCTCACGAAAGGAGTTGAACGTATGCGTGTGATCACTATTTGTGTGGGAAGCGCCTGTCACCTCAAAGGCTCCCATGAAATCATCAATTATTTTAAAGATGCGATTAAAAGCGCCGGACTGGAAAACAAAGTTGAGCTAAAAGGCTCATTTTGTATGGATAAATGCACTGACGGGGCTAATTTATTGATAGACGATGAGTTATTTCATGCCAACTCGGTAGATGAAGCTAGAGCGATCTTTCAAAGGGAGATACTCGAAAAAATTTAAGAAGGCGGGCGGGATATGGACCAGAAAAAGACCATTCGCGTACCATGGAAAAGCTGGGATGACTTTACTCGATGGGCCCAGGATTTTTCATTAAAGCAGAAAGTTTTAGGGGCTTTTTTGGGCGTTGCGGTGTTTGTGGGGTTGCTTACTTTAATTTTAGGCAGCCGGCTTGCCCACCACACTTTCATTGAAGAAGCACAGAAAAAGGTTTCCAGTGATCTGGCCACTGCTGCATTTATTGTTAACAGTTATAAAGAAAACATTGAACTTAAAGTCAGCATGATGGGGAAATCAAACCAGATAACAGATTATCTCGAACATGACGACTTCTCAGAAATTCTAAACCGCATAGCGATGATGAATGTGGAAAACGACCTTGACTTTCTGACTTTAGTGAATCCGGAGGGTAATTTAGTCGCTCATGCTTTCCAGTTAGAGTCCGAGAGAGAGAACCTGGCGGACATTCCCGTTGTTAGAGCCGCTTTGGCAGGAACCGGCGCGTCAGGTTTTAGAATCACCAAAGCAGAAAAACTAATCGAAGACACCCCAACTTTAGCCCAGCGGTTCGGATCATCTCTTCCAAAAGAAGCCCTTACGCTAGAGGCAGCGTATCCTGTTTTTAAAGATTCGAAAATAATAGCGGTAATTTATGGTGGCATTTTAATAAATAATAATCATTTTATTGTGGAGCGGATCTCGCAACGTTTATTTTCTCAACGTTTGTTTAATGGCAAGGCCTATGTTGACAATGAAAAGGGGTTTGTGGCTATTTTTCAAGGGGATACAGCCATAACTTCTTCACTTCGAGGGAGTGACAAGCTTCCTGTTACCGGTTTTCCATTGAACCAAAATATCAGCGATAGGGTTCTGAAAACTGGAGAAATAGTAGTCACAACGGAGACAGAGTTCAAGGACCGCTATTTGACAGCGACTGAGCCGATTAAGGATTACGACTCGAAAGTCGTTGGGGCCATTCAGGTAGCTATACTCGAAAGACCCTTCCTGTCAATTGTTGATCGTCTTGTAGGCGCCTTTTTGATCATTGCTCTTTGTGGAGTCATTTTGATGGGCGCAATCTCTTATTTCCTGGTTAATTGGATCAACCGACCCCTTGAACAAATGCTCAACGCGGCCAAAAGGGCCGCTGAAGGCGATCTTACCCAAGAAGTCCCAGTCGTTTCGAGAGACGAAATTGGAGAACTTGCGGCTACTTTTAACTTAATGATAAGGAATTTGGCGGAATCAAGAAAGAAATTGGAAGAATGGGGAACTCAACTTGCCTCAAAAGTTGCTGACCAGACCGGTCAACTTGATCAAGCCCGGGAACAAGTTGAGCGTGTCAAAAAACTAGCTTCGTTAGAAAAGATGGCTGATGGGATGGCTCACATCATGGCCCATATATCCGATCCTTTAATAGACCTTCCAACAGGGGAAACGGCAACGCTAACAAATTCAAGGATCCTAATGGCTGATCCTGATGGTAACGTTTTGGAAATATGTGAGCGTGTACTTCAGAACGACGGATTCGTAGTGAAAACCGTTCAATCAGTTCCGGAAGCGCTTGCTGAACTGGAACGGGAACTCTACGATGTAATCATCACCGATATAGAGATGCCGGGATTGGGTGGCAAGGAACTTCTTAAAGAAATAAAAATTAGGCAACCTGACATTCTTGTCATTTTAACCGCCTCGTTCAAGGCCACTGAGGAAGCGGTTGAAACTGTCAAGTTAGGGGCCTATGACTACATACCCAAACCATTCGGCCCACACCAAATACTCCTTATGGTCTATACCGCCCTACAAACGAAGTTAATTTTAGCGAAAACAAGACACGAACAAGCTGATCAAAGGGCGGAAACCATTTTCCAGCAATTACCCGTAGCCATAGCTCTGCTCGATGATTCTCACAGGGTAGTTTACAACAACCGAGCTTTTCTTGAACTTGCTTCAATGGAATCGCAGGAAGAAGTTCAGGGGAAAAGCTTCAAAGACCTATTTGGCACAGATCCTTTAGATAACGCTGAAGACTCCGGAGGATCTCAGTGGCTTAAACTAGAAAAAGTGGGGAGGACTGCTAATCTTTACAATTTTAGTCTCCCAGAAGAGGATTTAAGGGTCCTAATGCTTCTGGACATCACGGAAACGGTAATCAAAGATCAACAGGCGGATGTTTTCAAAACCGAAACAATCAACAAAGCCCATCAGGTTATTCATGAACAGATGCGTGTAGCCCAGGAAATTGCGGGGTTGTTGGGGGAAACCACGGCTGAAACCAAGGCGGCTTTATTTGAACTGATAAAACTTGCAGGAGAAGGAGGAGCAATCAGATGAGTCAGCCTCTTTACATTGAATCAGGTGGCGCGTCTGTTTGCAAATTTGGTGAGATCCTATGTGGAGATTCCCTTTCCGTATCTTCAATAGGAGACGGGAAATTGATGGTTTTGTCTGACGGTTTGGGAAGTGGGGTCAAGGCGAATATCCTCGCGACCTTGACTACAAAGATAGCTACTCGACTTCTCGAGAGGGGTCTTCCTCTCGAAGAAGTGGTCGAGACACTTACTGATACATTGCCTGAATGCAAGGTCAGGAAAATCGCCTACAGTACTTTCACATTGCTAAAAGTAAAGGATGACGGACGGGTCTACCTGGCCGAATTTGATAATCCTCCCACATTTTTTCTAAAGAGGGGATATGTAAGCAGCTTAAATTACAAGGACAGAATTATAGGCTCACGAAAAATACGAGAAGCCCATGTTCACGCAGAGGCTGGTGATTGGCTTATTACGGTGAGTGATGGAGAAATACATGCGGGTATCGGTGGTTTGTTAAACCTTGGGTGGGATTGGGACAAAATAGCAAAGTTTCTTGAAACTCAGGTTTACGAAGATGTGTCAGCTCAGAAAGTGGCCCAAATATTGGTTGATCAGGCGCGGCAACTTTACGAGGACCGTCCTGGAGACGATACAACCGTAGGTGTTCTAAAAATCAGACCCAAAAGATTTGGGGCCTTTATGATAGGTCCTCCTGTCAGGCGTGAGGACGACAATGAAGTCGCAAAACATTTCCTTGAGCTACCCGGACGAAAAATTGTCAGCGGAGGAACTACAGCGGGCATACTTGCCAAGGTATTAGGAAAAGACGTGACTGTGGATTTGTCAACAATGACGAACAAGATTCCACCGATTGGAAAGATGGAAGGCATTGATCTTGTAACGGAAGGTGTTCACACCGTAAATCATGCGCTTGAAATTCTTAAGAAGGTTAAAGACGTTGACGCGTTATCAGGACTCCGTGATGGATCAAGCTTGCTTGCAAAGGAATTTCTATTCGCTGACTGTGTTTATATTTTTCTTGGCCAGGCAATAAACCCAGCTCACCTCAATCCTAATTTGCCCCAGGAAATGGGTTTTAAGAGTAGAAGTGTTCGGTCTATAGCATCGATGTTGCAATCTATGGGTAAAGAAGTAATTTTTGAAATTCATTAAAACATTTTTACATAGTTGAATCTTCAAAATTACCGTCTGGGAATAGTTGCTGACGTGTCGATCTTGGCGGCAAGCGACTGAATTTGGTTTTCGAGCTTACCTATTCGTTCTATTACGGTGGTGTTAAACCGTTCCTGGCTTTTAGAAATCGTTTCTGAGGATTTCGTCTCGGCATAGGGTTGTTTTAGCTGGGCCAATTCTTCTTTGATGCCCTGCAAATTCTTAATAATGGCTCTATCGCTATCTATGAAAGTTTGAGCGTAATTCTGAACAGCCCTTTCCGTGGAAACTCCTTTCTTATGAAATTCGGACATCATCCCTTCAGATTTTTGCTGGAGACCTTCAGCCGTATCCGCCATACGCTTTGTGCTGAATGCCATCTGTGGCATCGCAGAGGCTACAACCCCCATGTAATAGGTCATCTGATCCATATTGCTCTGCATTCTACTTATAGATGTGCATCCTGAGAGCAAAGCGGTCGAAATAACCATATAAAGAAAGATCTTAAACAATCTCAAGATATTAAATTTCATCTCTGTCGGGCTGGACCCAATACCTCTCGAATATCTTGATCGTTCTGAATTAACTAGTTTTTCCACTTGAGTGTACCAAACTTTTCCGGATCAAAAAGAGCATTGGCGAGCTCAACGCCAAAAACGGCGTTTTCCTGTCTAACAAGAATACGAACATTCTTTTTAGGCATTGTGATCTCTTCTTCACGAGGAAATTCCCGTCCGTCCTCGGTCTTAAAAAACTCTACTACCCTGTACGTCCTGTTGATTTTCTTGCTGGAATCCATTTCCTGAGATTTTACAATGGTAAAGTCCTGTTTGCTAACCCAGGCGAGACGTTCACCATCATCGCCGGGTCTGATAATCCTGATAATCCAGCAATCCTGGCCACCAACCTTTTCTTCCCCCGCAATAGAGTATTTTTCCTTGGGATTTGGAACAAAGCCAAGAATATCATCGGTATTTAACCCTGTTCCGCCTATGTCAGACGATGGATCGTCCGTGACTACAGGTATGGTTTTTTGAGTCGCCGGCAAATACATAAATATTTTGGGCGCCTGATCTGGTCTGGTCTGTAGTAATAAACGCAACCCCCTGGATTCCTTGGGTTCATCAAAATCGAAAAAGAAATCAGCCTGGTCACCTTTCAGTTTGCCGCAAACCCAAAGAGCTTGAGTAGTTGGAGGCTTTTTGCCCTTGAATGTTTTAATGGTAAGGGCTGCTCTAAAACTTTCCTTGAACCCCCGTTCCGCGACTTTTTTAAGTATCTCTTCCGCTGTCATGTCGCAAAAAACGGTTGACAGGAAACATGTGGACAATAGAATCACAATGATTAAAAGAAATGAGTTGTGTTTCATAATCTTCATTGGCTACCTAAAGGCGTCACTCCAGACAGATTAAAGCTACATCTCTAAAAATAAAGTAACTTGTTATGATTCCAAATATAAAGATGCTAAATTATTGAAACAAGGATAGCATAAAAAGACCTGTTTGGTCAAGAGTGTCCTGTCCTGGATTTTAACCGATTTGCCTTCAGGCCTTTCATGTAGTTGGCCAATTTGGACACAAGAACCATAATGCTAAAGGGCGCCGATCAATGGGTGGCGTCAATTCACCTTTGACGGTTTGCCCCGTGATAGGTATAACTAATAAGAAATAGTGGCTTACGAGGGTGAAAAATGATAAGGCGCTTGTTCTTCGCTATGAGCGTATATGGCTGTCTGCTGATATTTTTCGATTTGACTGCGTTTGCTCAATGGCCTTTAGGAAGAGAGATTTCCCCTACAATAACAAAAAGCGGGGAGAATTCGGGTTACTTGACAGGGTCCGGGCGTTTTCAGGTCTTTGTTTCGCCCAACGTTAAAGGACATACATTTATGCTTGATACTGAAACCGGTAGGATCTGGATCTTTAAGAAGGACAATTCCTCTGGGGACATATCATTACAAAGGATCCCAGTGGACCAGCTTAAAGAAAATCAGGCCCACGGGGCTGTTCGTCCTAAAAATTAGGCTTTTCAAAGAGTCCGTTTGGGAGAAAAGTGAAATTTATCTATAGCCGAGGTACATGATGAAAAAAGATGGTTACAAAATAGCGGTTGTAGGAGCGACTGGCGCTGTGGGCAACATGATGATCAAGGTCCTGGAACGAAGGTCATTTCCAGTTAAAGATATAGCGTTACTGGCTTCCGGTAGGTCTTCCGGGAGAACGCTTGAGTTCAATGGCGAGGAATATCCGGTCCTGGAACTGAAAGAATCGTCCTTTGAGGGCGTGGATATAGGCCTTTTTTCAGCCGGCGGAGCAATAAGCGGCAAATTCGCCCCATGTGCGGCGCAGGCTGGATGTGTAGTGGTAGACAACACTGCACAATTCAGGATGGACCCGGAAGTTCCTTTAGTGGTCCCTGAAGTCAACCCTGAACAGATTGCCAACTATACTGTCAAGAACATTATAGCTAACCCGAATTGCTCTACAATCCAAATGCTTGTGGCGTTAAAACCTATTCACGATGCTGCAAGGATCAAACGCATCGTTGTTTCGACCTATCAGTCCGTTTCCGGTACGGGTAAGGACGCTCTGGAGGAGATGTTGCTACAATCGCGTGAAATGGCCAATAAGATTGATTGGACTAAAGAAGATGGTTTAAGCAAACTGTGGACAGGACTCAAGCCTTTTCGGAAAGTAGACACTAATGTTTATCCACACCGAATTGCGTTCGAATGTTTGCCGCATATCGATGTATTCATGCCTAACAACTATACAAAAGAGGAAATGAAGATGGTCTGGGAGACTGGGAAAATCCTGGACCCAACGATAAAAGTCACAGCGACCACAGTGCGTGTGCCGACATTCTTCGGTCACTCTGAGTCCATCAACATTGAAACAGAAAAAAAGCTAGGCGCTCATGAAGCCAGGGAGCTGTTACGAAAGGCGCCGGGCGTAAAGGTCCTTGATGACCCGTCCAGGAATGAATACCCGTTAACCGCATTGGCCGCAGGCGAGGATTTTACACTGGTGGGCCGAATTCGGGAAGATGAGTCTATAGACAAGGGCCTCAACATATGGGTTGTGTCTGACAATATTCTAAAGGGGGCAGCCCTGAACGCGGTCCAAATTGCCGAAATCCTGATTAGCAAGTATCTCTAATCCATAGCGGAAAGGAAATGTTTATGAAATCGCTACGTGAAGCAGTCATCGTAAGTGCTACCCGCACACCTTTAGGGGCTTTCAACGGTGCTTTAGGCGGCATAGGCGCAACCAAACTTGGGGGCCTTGTTATTGAAGAAACTGTAAAACGGGCCGGAATTGACAAGGCTGAAGTTGACGAAGCGATCATGGGGCAGGTTTTACCTTGTGGATATGGTCAAAATCCAGCTAGGCAGGCGGCCCTTCAAGGGGGTCTTCCTTATGAGACCCAGTGCTTTACAATAAATAAGGTATGCGGGTCAGGTCTCAAGGCTGTAATGCTTGCGGCGCAGGCGATTCAACTCGGCGATGCGGATATTGTAGTGGCAGGCGGTATGGAGAACATGAGTTCGGCTCCATACTATCTTGAGAAGGCCAGGTTCGGATACAGGATGAATAATGGCGTTTTGTTGGATCACATGGTGCATGACGGCCTTTGGGATATAGTCAATGATTTCCACATGGGCATAAGCAATGACCTATGTAGTGAGAAATATAACGTGTCACGTGAAGATCAGGACAGGTATGCGGCTTTGAGTTATGAGCGCTCGCTGAAATCAATCAAGGCGGGAAGATTTAAGGAAGAAATAACTCCGGTAGTTATCCCTCAAAAGAAGGGTGACCCCAAGATGTTTGAAACTGACGAATGTCCGAGGGGAACTTCATACGAAATTTTGAGCAAGATGAAGCCGGCCTTTCAAAAGAACGGTTTCGCAACAGCCGGTAACGCGTCGGTAATATCAGATGGGGCTAGCGCATTGTGCATTATGGCCGAAGAAGTGGCCCAAAGAAAGAGTTTGGAAATTCTTGCGAGAATTGGGGCTCAAGGTAGCGCAGGCTTGGATATGAAATATGTTCTGATGGCACCCATGCTTTCTATTCCAAAGGTGGCCGCTAAAGAGGGTATAGATCCTAGAGCGATCGATCTGATGGAAATCAACGAGGCTTTTGCGGGCTCAACTGTAGGAGTTATACGAGAGTTGGGATTAGACGTCCAAAAATGCAACGTCAATGGTGGCTCCGTAGCCTTGGGACACCCTATCGGTGCCAGTGGAGCGCGTGTTTTGACGACGCTTATATATGCCATGAAGGCCCGTGACGCTAAAACAGGAATGGCTTCACTGTGTTTGGGTGGTGGGGAGGCTGTTTCACTTTTTATAGATCGCTGATTGACGTGGCGCCGCAACAGATTGTTATGGGCTGAATTGAACTTGAATTGTCGGCCCCTGACCCGTTTTGAATAATTTGTTCTCGATAGGGTTTGAAAATGCTGTTGAAAAATAATCCTTACTCATTCCTAACGGGAAGAGACCCGTTCATGCCGACGGAGTTCCAGACGCGATCTGACCACAATCATGTATCAAGAATCCAGTTTGAACTTAAACATGAAGGTCTTTTAGGAATACCTCATGGAGGCGTAGGGATGGGATTGTGTCTCGACGCATGGCGAAATTTGGGAGAACCGGGCTACCCAGTGACGGTGAATTTCAAGTTTGGTGGATCAGGTATTTGTATTGGGGACCAAGCGGTCTTTGAAATAAATGGTCAAGACTTATCCCAAAACGGCTTGGACCTAAGGATCACTAAAGATGGAGACAGAAGGCCCTATCTTCGTGCTGGAATCGTGCCGATCAAATCTACAGGGGTTTCTGTGCCGAGGTGGTTGGGCAATTATGATAAATTTCGAGCGTTGCCCTATTACAGGAACTGTTTTGTCTGCGGGCACTTTAGAAGCGAGCCGGGTTTTAGGCGGCGATTTCGGGTTCATCAAGACAACTCAATCCTTCAAATCACAGTTCCATGGGGATTCGATTCCGACGATTTCGACCGAGCAGAGTCTTTCCTTATTTCAGAAGACGAGTTGCATCCTGCAGCGTTAATATCGATATTCGACGAAAATACAGCGTGGGCGGGATTTATGTTGACCAAAGCAGCCGGCCTTTCAGTAAGACTAGAATTTTCGCTTCTTAGGCCTGTAAAAAAGCACGAAAAACTATTGTTCGTCGCGGAACCCACAGGGATAAGGGGTAACCCGGCTGCTCCCCGATTTTTCACGGCTCAGGGAACAATATTTGCTGTAAATGGTTCAGGCTCAGATCCAGTGGCGTTTGGTAGGGGTGAATGGATCATCATGCAACAATATACCGATCAAATAAAAAGGAATCTGATTCCGGATAACGATTGGGAATGGATTTTTATGTAGTTGAATTTTTTGAAAAGGACCATTTAGGTCGAATGGAGCTAAAAGTGGTGGATAAAGTTACTGACGGAATATTGTGGGTAGCAGGCCGCGACAGATTTATGCCGGATTCACACATCTATGTGTTAGGAGATGTTGGTTCCAATGATCTGACCATAATAGATTGTGGAATTGTGGAGATGGGGGACTATAAACTGGGTGAATTGGAAGCTCATGGGATCTCTCTGGAACAGGTTAAGAGAATAATCATGACTCACACCCATCTTGACCACATAGGCTGTCTCCGGGAATTCCTGGAAAAAGGCCCCCACATTCAGGTCTGGGTCCATAAGGATGAAGCTAAGTATCTGGAACAGGGTGATGACAGAGTTGTGTTTGGCAACAAAATGTTTGAATCCATGATTAGGTCTCAATACTCCATTCCGGAAGGCTTTTTTAAATTCAAGGTGGATCGGAAACTGGCAGGCGGAGAATTACTGGAACTTGGCGGACACGAATTTAAGGTGATTCATGTTCCAGGACACAGCGTCGGCAGCATAGGATTATATGATGAAGCACGGAAAATTTTTATTTCTGGAGACACTATATATGCTGACGGTGCCATAGGTAGATATGACCTGTTTTCTGCCGATCCGGATAAATTGAAAGAATCACTTCAGATCATAGCAGATCTAAATATAAACACTCTTTTACCGTGTCACAATCGCATCGTAAAAGGTGGCGCTGATCAAATGATCAAGAATACAGTTCAACATTGGCTCCCCATGCTGAACTAACATTGGGTTTACAAAAACGGGCGCTATTAGATATTGCCTGGAAGGTTATAGGAATTTGAACATGGGTAAAACGGTTGCTGAAAAGATCATTGGGGCGCACCTCGTCAAAGGTAAAATGGAAGCGGGGTCGGAAATAGCCATAAAGATCGATCACACTCTTACTCAGGACGCCACTGGAACCATGGTTTATCTGGAATTCATGGCAATGAAAGTTCCTCGAGTCAAGACGGAAGTTTCTGTAAGCTATGTGGATCATAATCTCCTTCAAACAGATTTCAAGAACGCTGATGACCACCGGTTTCTTAGGACGGCAGCGGCCAAATTTGGCGTCATATTCAGCCGTCCTGGCAATGGTGTGTCCCATCAGGTGCATTTGGAGCGCTTTAGTGTTCCAGGAAAGACGCTCTTGGGGTCGGACAGCCATACTCCTACAAATGGAGGAATGAGCATGCTGGCTATAGGGGCCGGTGGGCTGGATATAGCCATGGCCATGGGTGGAGCGCCATTTTACTTCAACATGCCCAGAATTGTGGGTGTAAGGCTTATAGGTCGTTTGCAGGCATGGGTTTCAGCAAAAGACGTCATTTTGGAGCTTCTGCGCCGTCAATCTGTAAAGGGAGGCGTAGGAAAGATTTTCGAGTATTTTGGTCCAGGGGTAGAGACTTTATCTGTTACAGACAGATCCGTAATAGGAAACATGGGAGCAGAGTTGGGAGCTACCACGAGTATTTTCCCTTCGGATCAAAGGACCTTGGAATTCCTTGAGAGCCAGGGTAGAGGAGATTCGTGGACAGAGATAACGGCTGATCCGGACGCTGGTTACTGCGAAATAATCGAAATCGACCTGTCCGAGCTGGAGCCAATGATTGCATCCCCAAGTTCTCCTGACAATGTTACAAAAGTCTCTGAAATCGAAGGTATTTCAGTCAATCAGGTGATAGTTGGGTCATCAGCCAATTCATCATATCGTGATCTCATGATTGTGGCCATGGCCATGAAAGGCAGACACTGTCACCCTGATGTAAGTTTTGAGATCAATCCCGGTAGTAATCAAGCGCTCTTGAATGTCGCCTCGTTTGGAGGACTTACCAATTTAATTCAAGCCGGCGCTCGGATACACCAGTCGGGCTGTTTGGGTTGCATTGGCATGGGGCAGGCCCCAGGCACAGGAAATGTCTCGCTTAGGACCTTTCCCAGAAACTTTCCGGGCCGCAGCGGAAGCTTCCCGGATAGTGTCTATCTTTGTTCTCCCGAGACAGCGGTGGCGTCTGCCATATACGGGAAAATTACTGATCCGCGAAAACTGGGAAAATATCCTGATGTTTCAAATCCTCACAATTATCTCATTAATGACGAGAATCTTATTTACCCTCCTGAATCTAGAGAATCCATCGAGATAGAGATGGGACCAAACATCAAGCCTTTTCCCGAGTTTGAGCCACTGGAAAATGATCTCGAAGGCCTCGTAGCGCTGAAGGTCGAAGATAACATTACGACTGATCACATTATGCCCGCCGGCAGTAAGGTACTGCCATTAAGAAGCAATATTCCCGCCATAAGCGAGTTTGTTTTTAACATTGTCGACTCGGACTTTCCTGCCCTTGCTAAAGCTGCGGGGTCTGTGTTCGTTGTCGGTGGAGAAAACTATGGACAGGGTTCTTCCCGTGAACACGCCGCGATTGCTCCACGGTTTTTAGGGGTAAGAGCTAAACTGGTTAAAAGTTTCGCACGTATACACAAAGCCAATCTGATAAACTTCGGAATACTGCCCTTAAGATTTCAAGATCCCGAAGATTACAACCTGATAAAACCTGGTGACACGTTGAGGATTTCTGGGATAAGGAAATCTCTGGAAGAAGGAGCGGAGTTCTTAACGGTTACAGAACTGGGGTCGGGTAGGACAATTCCTGTGCGACTTGAAATAACACCAAGAGACCGCAAAATCTTGTTAGCCGGAGGCTTGATCAATCTGGCCGAGTGTTGCTAATACTATTTCGCGATCGAATAAGTAATTTGAGGAAAGCAAAATACAACGGAGACCCGTCATACAACGGACGTTCCAGAAAGGCAGAAGCTTATATGGAGACTAATTAACTGATATTCCTAAGTTAATCTTTGTTTATTCTGATATTTTTACTGGGCACAACCAACGAGGTAGGTTGTCGTAGCCCGAGCGAATCTAAGATTGCCAACTGACGTTGGTTGGCCACCGGAAGCCGACTGAATTTGATAGGCCCCAGGAATTCTCTCAGAATAGTCCATCCCGTCATGTGTCTGAGAGCGTGATTCACTTCTATTTGTACAGGCTTGAGTCTCTTGTCGAGTTCTCTTCTGAGAATGAGGGCTAACATGACTATCAACACATGTCCGCGGGTACGACTCGCCTTTCGAACAAAAACCGGCCGAACCTCAAGACCAGTCCATATGTTCCGGAAGTCCTGTTCCACCTGATAAAGACTCTTGTATGCCTTATGGACTATTTCCTTATCAAGACCATTGGAAGGCACATCAGTCTTGAGAACATATACCCCGTCCAATCTGGACTTTTGCTCTAAAGCTGGTTCATCGACTTCCACAAAGACGGTCCGATCATCCAAAATGGCTTTGGCAAAGTTGTCTATCTCAAACTTTTCGATGGCCTGGGTGACATTTCTAAGAACCACGTCGGTACGTTTGCGGTTGGACAAACGCAATCCATCGGATAGTTTGAGCGCTAACTTCCTGACCCTTTCCAATCTTTGCTTGCGAGAGTCCGCTATCTCCGCCGCCCTTATAGGGTTACGCCTGAAAACGTAACGAACACCTTGGTTTTCAATCTCGCCCAACACTTCATTGAACAAGCCAAGTTGCAGTATACCTTGCTTGATCAAATTCTCGACCTGGGGTTTGGTGATGGCGGTAATATATTGATAATCAGCCTTCTCAATCGATTCCAGTGGAATTCTCTTCAGCATGCCCCGATCGCCCACAAAGATCACATCGCGTACGCCAAACCGCTTTGAAAGACGATCGATCTGATCCATCACGGTCTTGGGGTCTGACGTGTTTCCAGGAAACACATCAACCGCCACCGGATCACCACTGTCATCGGTAAGCAATCCTATGACTATTTGTCTCTTGCCCTTTTTACCATCCCGGTTATAACCCCAGGCTCCAAGTTCGTTGCATTCACCTTCAAGATAACTCGATGTCACATCATAGAGAAACAACCGGCTACATGCTTTACGCCTTTTTCGAAAAAGCTTCAACTCAATCTCGAACCTTCTGTCAGCCAAATCATCGAGAACATCGTAAAGATCATTCTCATTAAAATCTATCTCATCCTGGGCGCCTATACCAAGGACCTCATAAACCGCCTGGCTTGCGGCCCACTGAATCAGCGCTCTACGGCTGACACCGCATAACAACTGGCCAATAACCATGAATAAGGCCAGCTTGCCTTTTCTGTGGTTTCCAAGAACATCGGCAAGGCCTATCTCTTTTGCAATTTGATATGCGACATACAGTCCGCCGAATTGTGGGCCCTGCTCTGTTCGAGCCTTCTCAGCGCCACTCAGACCAATCTGGTCAAAATCACCCAGAAAAGCGCGCTTTACAGCCAATATTCTAGAAGCAGGTAAATCGGATATGTTTAAAAGAGTGCGGTGCCTTACCTTGCCTTTTTCACGGAAAGACTCACGGATCAGGGCGCAAGGTCGGGAATTTCTGTTTGGGACTATATCGACGTGCATGTAGACCGATATATCACAGTCTACCTACTTGTCTAGATTATTGTGACTCTGTTACATGTATACCATGAAAACTTCTGATCTTGCGCTTTGCGTCATTATATCGGTCAGCTAAACCTTGTTATTTACCTTCAAAAGGGTAAAGATCCGATACAAGTGACGCAAAGTCGTCAAATCTACGTTTGTACAACCCGTCCCGAGGCATTGTTGCACGTGATTACGCAAAATATCACAAATAGAAGTAACGCTCAACCTGCTGAAGTGATTTCAAATTGTTGCGGGTGGGTCTGAAATACTAGGGCTGTGAAGCGTTCCGGGACGGGCCCTTTTCATTTTTGACCTTCTTGAAAAGTTCATCAGGCTCCTGATCCTTCAAAGGCGCAAGATCCCGCCCGTGATGGGCCCTAAAACTTTCAGATGTTAAATTGGTGAGTAGTAGCGGGACCACCCTACCTGAATCCCAGTGCAATGACAGAATTGGAGCATTATAAGAATATGCGCCTTGGCCGGCATGGACCCATTCCTGGTCTGCATCGCCTTTATAGCTTGTCCTAAACGTCCCATCTTTTTTAAAGGTCAGTTTTACCATACGGTCCTTCGCCGGAGTTTCCTGACCTTCGATGGTCCGGGTGGTCAGGACCCATGTCCCCAGTAACTCGGGATGAATCTCTGATGAAAATTGAGCTCTTTGTTCCTGGCAGGAAATCATCAGAGCCGCACAAAAGAAGCACAATATGTAGATGACGAGGATACTGAGATTTTTCATCATTGTAGAAACAGACCTAATGAAAATAAAAAAAGCGATCCTCGAACAAAAGATCGCTTTTTTCCACTAAGCTTTTTATGTTAAAAAGCTAGAATAAGTTCTTTTCACAAATTGATCTTAGAACCAGCCGCTTGAAGAGCTACTCGCAGGATAATAACCGCTGCTTGAGGAGCTGGCGGGCCAATAATAGCCACTGCTTGAGCTAGAAGCCGGGGTGCAGCAATAAGCTACTGTTCCGCTGCTGCTTGAGGAGCTGGCGGGCCAATAATAGCCACTGCTTGAGCTAGAAGCCGGGGTGCAGCAATAAGCTACTGTTCCGCTGCTGCTTGAGGAGCTGGCGGGCCAATAATAGCCACTGCTTGATGAACTAGCTGTATAGTTTCCGCTGCTGCTGCTACTGCTGGATGACGCATTGCCCCAAGAAGAATAGGGGGCCCAAGCATAGAATCCAAAGCCGTATGAAGCAAACAACATAACCATACCTACAACCGCGAGCGTCACTGCAAATCTTCTCATTGAAATCGTTACCTCCTCATTGAACGAGAATAAATTCGCTGTTCTCTAATCGAAAACAGTTGCTCCCTTTAGAAAGTCCCAAAAACTTTTGTTAATCGCTATCACGTTTAATCAGTGTTGTCAATCTTTTTCTAGCCGATCGTCCGCGATACCGATGCAGCGTGGGTCACTTGTCACAGTCCTCACTTGACTCACACCTTTTCTCTGATACAATTCCCCTGATTGAAATTTTTGTCAAGGAAATTTTCATATGACAAGTTTAAAATTGAAAATTAATGCGCTAATGGTATTAGTTAATCCTATAATTGAACAATATCTGTATTCTTTTTTGTCAAGAACCCAGCAATGGCTTAAGAAATATTACATTATAGGATTGAAGCATATTGCAGTCTTGAAAGAGATTTCTGCTTCTCGCTCCAATAAAACGAACAACAGGAAACCCGCAAAATGTTGCTTCTCGTCCAGGATCCTCGGTATAATCTGCATCTTAACATCATTGTTTCCCGGTGCCGTAGGAGGTGAGGTCACTCAGAATCTTCAGTCTGACATGTCGGCCCAGCATTCGGATTCGATATCCCAGCAAATTCGACAAGCGGGTGAACTTGCTCTAGCTGGCGATACTGTTCGAGCAACGGAGATATTGAGGCAGGCTCTAAAGGAATGTCAGGGCACCGACGGAGAAAGTCGCGATTGTTCCAACTGGCTTCGGTCTTTACAGGGACTTAATATGATGCTGGAAACCCCGAAGAAACTGATTTCCGCCAGTAATTCGATTGGTATGAAGTTGGTCAGGATACCCGCAGGCGAGTATATGATGGGGAGCCCAAAGCAGGAACTGGACTGGCTCAGGCTTACTTTTCGACGGACCTGGCGAGAAGGGCATAAACAATGGTTCCAGGATGAAACCCCGTTGCATCCCGTCCGTATAACTAAACCATTTTATTTAGGCGCGTATGAAGTGACGGTGAAAGAATTCAGGGATTTTGTAGATGACACAAAATATAAAACCGACGCTGAAAAGGGTGACGGCGGTATGATTTTTAGCAACAAGGAGAACAGGTGGGTTCCACAGAAAGACATGAAGTGGGATTCAGTCCCATGGAAAATAGCGGACAATCAGCCGGTCGTATTTGTTTCCTGGAACGACGCGCAGGCTTTCTGCAAATGGTTGAGCCGAAAAGAGAAGCGGCATTACAGGTTACCTACGGAAGCTGAGTGGGAAATGGCGTGTAGAGGGGGGGCAGTGTGGGTTCGATATCCATGGGGGAACAAGCTCCCCGGTGACAGGGACACAAATTTTGGAGACGGTAACCCAAGGCTCCCAGAAAGTTTAACCACTGTCAACGACGGTTATAAATATGTAGCTCCGGTTGGAAGTTATCCCCCTAACGGTTTCGGACTTTACGACATGGATGGCAATGTTATGGAATGGGTCCAGGATTATTACGACCGAAATTATTATGAGACGTCACCTATCAACGATCCGCAGGGACCAGCGACTGGATCAGGTAGAGTGAACAAAGGGGGTAATTGGTTTGCCAGCCCGGCTGATTGCAGGTGCGCCTTCAGGGGCTTTTCGGGTGATACTATGAGTTTTTTTAACCTTGGTTTTCGCGTGGTGATGGAAAGCGCTTCTACTTCAGACATTCTCAAAACGGCGAATAATACCCCTTACAAAACGAGCGAATCTCATGAGTCTTCTTTATCATCCGGGATGCCCCCTAGCGAGGAAGATGGGGTCAGGCTTTTCCGTCAGGCTATGTTTGCAGCGCAACAGCAGCAGTGGGACAATGCGATAGAAGACCTGGAAAAGGCTTTGAAGCTTTATCAAAAACGTGAAGATCCCAAATGGATAGCCAGGGTGAAGGCCACCCTCGCAGGAATTTACGCTGAACGAAATCGGACGTTTAAAAGCAAGGAACTTTACACTCAGGCTTTATCAGAGTTTAGAAAGATGGGCGACACCATAAACGCAAAGATCATCCTGGCCCGCTTAAATGAACTTGAAACATCACCGGGCGTCAAAGTGGTAGAAGTCCAGAAAGGTAGCATCGCTGACCGAATCGGTATAGTCCCTGGTGATGTTCTCGTCGAATACGCTGGCGAGACAGGACTGAGAGTGGCGAGTCTGAAGAAATTGGTAGAGGAATACACCCGAACTCCGCAAATTACATTAAGCGTGATGAACAATAATGAACTGACGACGACGGTCGTACCCGGTGGACCACTAGGCGTGGCCCTTGAAGATATTAAGCGTCCTCCGCGCCCTGCCCGAGCTCCTCAACAAGACAACCAAAGGGAGCGAAGAAGCCCTAGACAGCGCAGGGACAGACGGTAATACTATAGTCAAACAACCCGGGTGTAGTCTTGGTCTAATTGTGAATTCTCGTAAGGATTTTTTCTATTAGTGAACTAGTAGAAACTCCGCTGACGAGTTTGACGAATTGGACTTTACCTCCACGTTCATTTACGATGTCCTGTCCTATTACCTTTTTACCCTTCCAGTCCTCTCCTTTGACCAGAATGTCCGGCTTTATTTCTTTTATAAGGTTATAAGGGGTGTCTTCATCGAAAGGGACTACATGATCCACAAAATTCAAAGCGGATACCAGTTCCAGCCTATCGTTTTCCTTGACTATGGGTCTTTGAATCCCCTTGATTTTCTGGACGGATTTATCCGAATTAACGGCAACTATCAATACGTCGCCGAAGGTTGACGCCTTGCGCAGAAGTTCCAGGTGTCCAATGTGGAATAGGTCAAAACAACCATTAGTGAATACTATGGTCTGACCCTGGAGTCTATGGTTCCTGATAACTCTTTCCACTTCATTCCTAGAAATAATCTTTCTTCCCTGGGGCCAGTTTCTGAGGGAATTGAGCATTTCATCGAGAGTCACAGAGGCTGCTCCGAAACGAGCGACAACGAGCGACGCTGCTAGGTTGGCTAGTTGGGCGGCTTCTTCTACAGAAAGCCCACTTGCTACGGCAAGCGCCAGTGTGGCGATGACCGTGTCGCCCGCGCCAGTAACATCAACTATTTCGACAGGCTTTACAGGAAAATCCTGAACTTTGTTTCTTGTTACCAGAGTAATACCATCTTTCCCACGAGTTACGAATATGCCTTCAGCCTGAGTTTGTTCGAGTAATATGGCACCGGCTTTCTCAAGTGTTTGGGAATTTTTTATTTCGACGCCGGAAGCCAGAGACGCTTCCCGAATATTTGGGGTTATATAAGTGGCGCCTCGATATCGACTAAAGTCTAGCCCTTTGGGATCGACGAGAGATGGAACGCCTTCCGATCGTGCAGTCAGAAACAGGTTCTGCAGAATGATGTTCGAAAGAAAACCCTTACCGTAATCGGAGACTATTACGGCCTTGACCTGTGGAATAACAGACCTGATGTCGTCAAGCACATGCTTCTCGAGTTCTGCAGGCATTAATCCGGCATATTCCTCATCGATCCTTACTATCTGCTGATTTCTGGCAACTACCCGGGTCTTAATTGTCGTCGGCCGGGATCTTTCGGATTTTAGCCAGAACGTGTCCACCCCAATTTCGGCACAGTGTTTTCTGAACCACTCTCCCGCCGCGTCCGAACCTACTGTGGCAAACAGAGCTACAGTCCCTCCCATCGAAACAACATTTCTAACGACGTTTCCTGCGCCTCCAAGTCGCCTATGCCTGTCTCTGGCTAACAAAACAGGTACTGGTGATTCAGGTGAAATTCTCTCAACTTCACCTACAACATATTCATCCACCATTACATCCCCAGCGACAAGAATTGACGCCGGTTGCATTTTGTTGATCAAGTTTTCATTCAACTCTTCATCCTCCGCGGATGTCTTTTTTAAGAATCAAAGCACCTTACAATAATTGTTTGAACCGAATTTTCCAAGAGGGAACTGAAATTTACCGCTGTACTGTTTGGAAAATAGTCTGGTAGTTGATACAATGTCAAACATCGAGTTAGTAATAAAATATCGACAGGCTAAAAAGTTCGGGGAATGAAATGAACAAGGTCCTTTCAATAGCAGGATCGGATTCCGGAGGAGGGGCGGGCATACAAGCCGACCTCAAAACCATTTTGTCTCTTGGCGGTTATGGCATGAGCGCGATCACTGCGCTGACTGCTCAGAACACTTTGGGCGCGCATGCGATTACGCTCATGGATCCCGAGTTTGTAGCCAAGCAAATTGACGTCGTTTTGAGCGATATTGGAGCGGACTGTGTAAAGACAGGTATGCTGGGAAATGAGGCCATAGTAAACTCTGTAGCGGACCAGTTGACAAAGCATGGGATCAAGAAATTGGTAGTTGACCCAGTAATATTGTCCAAAACAAACTCAATCCTTCTTGATGAACCTGGCCAAAAGGCCTTGGTCAGAAGACTTTTTCCGATTTGTTATTTGCTCACACCGAACATCCCTGAGGCGGAAACCTTTTTTGGAAAAGAGATAAAAAATGTTTCAGATATGAAAAAGGCTGCTAAGAAATTGCAAAAAATGGGTCCAAAGTACGTTTTGATCAAAGGGGGGCATTTGAAGGACGCCCCTGTGGATGTTCTTCATGACGGTCAGCAGGACTATGAATTTCAGACTCTTCGAGTTCGGACCCGTCACACGCATGGGACAGGCTGCACGTTGTCAGCTGCAATATCGACGTTACTTGCAGGTGGAATGCCGGTAATGGAGTGTATTGACAAAGCCAAAAGGCATCTTTACCGTGCACTGCGGTTTTCTTTGGATATCGGCAAGGGTATTGGCCCATTGAATCATTACGCGTCGATAGCCAGGGAGATCGCCAGAACTAAGGTCATAGAGGAACTGGACAAGGCCCTTGAAAGACTCAAACGTCTCAACATTGGCTACCTTGTGCCTGAGGTCCAATCAAATCTGGCTTACGCGATCCCATACGCAGAGACGGTAAATGACGTCGCCTCTTTTCCTGGAAGGATTGTCCGGTTCGTAAATACGATCGACACCTTGAAAGGCGCAAGGTTTGGAGCTTCCCGTCAGATTCATCATCTAGTGTTGGCGGCAATGGAGTATGATCCCGATCGCCGGGCAGCAATGAGCATCGCCTATTCGGACACATTGGTGAAAAGGGTCCGCTCTTTGGGGTATCAAGTGGCGGAGTTTGACAGAAATAGGACCCCGCCGGACCTTCAACGCGAAGAAGGTAGTACTCTTGCTTGGGGAGTTCAGGATGTCATGGAAGAACTCGGTAGGGTGCCTGATGGAATCTTCGACAAAGGAGCTTTCGGCAAAGTTCCATTAATCAGGCTATTTGGCCGGGACCCGTCTTCAATAGTCGACTTAGTCGCAAAATTGTAAAATTAGCTTAATTATATATACCTTTTGTTTATTGCTTATAAAAATAAAACGACTTAATTTTAAAAGCACGGCGATTGCCTATCACAGCTTTCGACCCCTTACCCATACGGTTTAAAATATGGCGCCTAAACTCATTGATCTTCACGGCAGGACAATTGATTATTTACGCGTATCAATCACAGATCTCTGTAATTTCAGATGTATTTATTGCAGGCCCCCTGAGGGTGTGCCACTAGTTTCACATTCAGATATCCTGAGATATGAAGAGATATTAAGGATCGTGATTGCGGCGAAAAAATTGGGAATTCGTAAGGTTCGCGTCACAGGCGGTGAACCATTGGTCAGACGGGGAGTAGTCGATTTTATCTACAGGTTAAACTCTGAAATCGACCTTGAAGATGTGGCTTTGACTACTAATGGATCAAAGCTCCCCGAAATGGCCAAAAGTCTTTATCAAGCTGGGGTGAAGAGGGTCAACATCAGCCTGGATACCCTTAGAAGAGAATGTTTTCATTCAATAACCGGCGCTGACGAGTTAGACAGGGTCCTGAAAGGCATTGATGAATGCCTTGAGGTTGGTTTTGACCCAATCAAGATCAACGTTGTTTTACTCAAGGGGATAAACGAGGTGGACATAGCTGATTTTGCAGGAATGACCATAGATAAACCTATTGACATAAGATTCATTGAAAGGATGCCGTTCGGCGCCGAGGTCCCTCCTCCCAATTCTCCGGCTTCTTTCAGCGCATTGCAAACGCTGAAAATTATTAAAACGGTTTTTGGAGAGCTGGAGCCCATGAAACGATCTGAAATGGCCGGCCCAGCCACGATGTTCAAAATTAACGGCGCGCTCGGAAAGATTGGTATTATTGATCCCATATCAGGTCATTTTTGTGGGGCTTGCAATCGTATACGATTGACTGCACGTGGCTCTTTGAGACCATGTTTGTTGAGCTCCAAAGAAATTGACATGAAATCATTCTTGAAAGCTGCGCCGAGCGATAGAGAAATTGAAGCCTATATAAAAGCTGCAGTCTTGGCGAAACCCGCAAGCAGGTTTCCAAATGTTGACAAAATCAGCGGTAGTATGAATGCAATTGGTGGTTAATCCAACATTTTCAAAAATTTCATTAAACACATCCCTGATGCCTGAAACAATAGTCAACCCTAAACTGTCGGTAATCATTGTCAACAGAAACACATCTGATTTACTAAAAATATGTATATCCAAGGTGTTAGAATCAGATATTGATGCAATGCCTCAAGTAATTGTTGTGGATAATGGTTCCACCGATGATTCCGTGAGGCTTATCAAGAGGTTATATCCTGAAATTCTGGTATTTGAAGCTGGCAAGAATTTGGGCTTCGCAGCGGCGAACAACCTCGGTTTTTTGATGAGCGCCGGTGAATTTGTATTATTACTTAATACAGACGCTCTTCTCGACAAGGAATGTTTGACGCGGATGCTAAAATTGGCCGAATCAGATCAACGTATCGCTCTTATTGGACCACAATTGCTCAACGATGACGGTACCCATCAGACATCATATGAGGCCACCCCGACGTTGTTGACCGAGACTACTAACAGAAGCTTGCTCAAGCGTCTATTTCCAAAACGGTATCCTGGAAAAAATGAACGTCTCGTTGAACCGAAGGATGTTGAGACTATAATTGGGGCGGTGATGCTGATCAGGAAAAAGGCGTTTGACGAGGTTGGTGGATTTGATCCGAGTTATTTTTTCTTTTTTGAAGAGACTGATTTGGCTGTCAGGTTACGTCAGGCTGGTTGGAAAGTAGTTCATGATCCCGGAGCAAAGGCCTTTCATCTTCAGGGAGGTTCAGCAAAATCTCACCGTGCAGCTACAAGGATAGAATTTTATCGATCTCGTTACACATTCTTTGAAAAATTTTATGGATCGATGTCTAAGAGTATTCTTAAAATGGTTGTGATGATAAATCTTGGAATAAATGTGACAATTTATAATCTGATGAATCTCGTAACCTTGGGGCTATTGGAAAGGATACGGGAGAGATCGAAAGTGTGCAATGCCCTTTGGTCATGGCATATCAAAGGATGTCCTGATGGCTACGGACTTCCCCGAGACTGACAGGATGGATAAAGAGGGCCCAAAGTCATTTTTTTCATGAATTTATGCTAGGAAAAGATCTTTCTCCATTTCGAGTAACGGTATAAAGCGCCAAGGCCCGCGACCCCGCGTTCGGGACTTGGTAACACCGTCATGCCGCGATCCTGTAATTCCCGAACGAACAATTCCGACCTGTCACAAAACGTGCCTCCAACAACCGGTTTGCCGGATTCAGAAGATAAAGTGGCCCCAATTGCGCTTTGTCCTTTGACATATTCCGAGACAATTTGTTGAGCCTCTTCCAGATTTTGCCCAGTACCCAAAACACCCAACATAACTCGTTGCTGGGGCATGAGGCAATAGAGGAATAATGAATCTACCCGCTGATCTTTTAGGAGTATTTTCGGTAGGGTCGCCATATAGTCATTCAAGTTCTTGGCGAATGTCAAATCTACAGGGTTTTTGACGCTCGCCGTATAGGGAAGCAAGGGGGCTAAATCCTTTAATGTGGAGGGGGACAGTTCAGTCAATTCCAGACCGGCCCTTTCCGCGCTATCCGCCGCCGCTGCTCCGGGCCCTCCCGAGTGTGTCAGGATGGCCAAACGGTTTCCTTTTGGTAGCGGTTGAGTTCCGAGCACGTAGCAAAAATCGAAGAGTTCCTCAATGGAGTGAGCTCTGATTATCCCGCATTGACGAAAGATCCCATCATAAAGGAGATCTGGACCAGCCATTGCGCCCGTGTGTGACAGCCCTGCGCGTCTACCGGCTTCTGAACCCCCGATATAATAGGAAACAATAGGCTTAATTTTAGACACCTTTTTGGCGACTTCAACAAAATGTCGCCCTCTTCTGATGCCTTCAATGTAAAGAGCTATAACTTTGGTTTTTGGACAATGCGCAAGATATTCGAGACAATCGCTAAGGTCAATCATGGCTTCATTTCCAAGGCTTAACGCTTGACTGAATCCTAGGCCAAACTTTGACAGATGGCCAAACATCTGGGTTATAAAGCTGCCGCTCTGAGAGGCCATTCCTATAAAACCAGGGGCAGCGTCATAAGGATTGAATGTAGTATTGAGCTTGAGATACGAATTGACTACACCAATGCAATTTGGCCCCAGGAATTTGATCCCATAAGAATTTGCTACATCGACTATCCTTTTTTGGAGCTCTTTTCCTTCCTTCCCTTCCTTTTCAGAAAAGCCCGCTGAAACAACTATTGCTATCTTAACGCCTGCTTTTCCACATTCGTCCAAAACCTGCGCCACGATTGCCGTGGGGATTACAAGTATTGCAAGGTCCACCTTTTCCGGGACGTCGGAGATTCTAGAATAAGCCTTTAATCCCTTGATCTCCCTATCTTTTGGATGGATGGGATATACAGCGCCTTCAAATCCCAGCATCAGTAGACTTGCCAACTGAATGCTCCCCATGGACATGGAATTACTGGATGCGCCCCAAAACGCAATGTTCTTTGGATGCATTATCTTGTATAAGGGGTTGCTCTCGAAATCGTTCATCAATTGCTCCTTAGAGAAACCAAATCTCCTCTAATTAGTATTTCGGACCGTTAAGAGGTATGGCTGCCTATTTGAATCTTATTGGTCCTGAGGACGATCAACTCTGTCTGATCCCCTATCATCTGGTTTTGAGACGAGGGCCGATATGAATTTGCTGAACCACCATGCCGCATAACCGAGCATGCAGGAGGCCATCGCGATTGGCCCAAGAATTAGAAACGCCCAGACGATCTGGTAACCGTTCTCGGGAAAACTGTCATTTAGGAGGCTTGACATCGTAGTGATAAATGATCCTAGGGCTACGACAGCGACAATCAATGTGGGAACCGAAAGATCATTTCTCATAAATAGTATGTTAACATTTTTCTGTTGGAAAGTAACATGTTTTGAAATCAGATTGCAGTTAAGTATACGGCAAAGAACAATCATATCAATATGATGAGTAGGATAATATGGTTGATTACAGAGTCAATTACGATGTTCTTTCAGTAGTCAAGAAGCCAGCGCGCTACATTGGTGGAGAATTTAACTCGGTATACAAAGACCCTGATAAAACACAAGTCCTGATAGCTTTGGCTTTCCCAGATGTGTACGAAGTTGGAATGTCTCACTTGGGGCTCAAGATTCTTTACAACATTCTCAACTCTCAAGAGAATATTTACGCTGAACGAGTTTTTGCTCCATGGCCCGATATGGAACAACAGATGCGGGAAAGGGGAATTCCTCTTTTGACATTGGAAACAGCCCATGAAGTCCGGAAGATGGACATGGTCGGTTTTTCATTGCAATACGAGTTGTGTGCTACCACCGTATTGCAAATGCTGGACTTGGCAGGTATTCCCCTTCGCTCATTGGATAGGACAGAAAAGGACCCCTTGGTATTGGCGGGCGGCCCTGTATGTTTTAATCCAATGCCCATGTCGGATTTCTTTGACGCGTTTCTAATTGGGGATGGTGAAGAGGCTGTACTTGAAATATGCGATAAGCTAAGATCGTGGAAAAACAAAGGTAAGGACCGGCTGGATCTTCTAGCCAAGCTTAAGGAGATACAGGGAGTTTTTGTTCCTTCGCTTCACAGCTTCGGAGAAACCGTTACCAGGAGAATTGTGGCTGATCTGGACAAAGTGGGGTTCCCTCGAAATTTTGTCGTGCCTTTCTGCGACATAACTCATGACAGAATAGGTTTGGAGATAGCGCGAGGCTGTACTCGAGGCTGTCGCTTTTGTCAGGCCGGGATGATTTATAGGCCCGTTCGCGAGCGCCAATATGAAGGTTTATTGGATCTAAGCAGGGATTTGCTGCAATCGACAGGATGGGACCAGATTGGATTGCTGTCTTTGTCGTCTGGAGACTATTCTTGTATCGGCCCTTTAGTAAAAGCCCTAACTCGAGAATTCTCGGATGAAAAAATCGCCATCTCGCTACCGTCTCTTAGAACAGACACCTTTGACTCTGAATTGGCTTCCGAAATTCGAAAAGTAAGAAAAACCGGCTTTACTCTGGCTCCGGAAGCCGGCACAGAGCGACTCAGGAGAGTCATCAATAAGGGCAACTCGGAGGAGGATCTAAAAAATGCCATCGTATCAGCCTTCAGAGAGGGCTGGAAAGCGGTCAAATTATATTTCATGATAGGTTTACCAACCGAAACAGAGGAGGATTTGGAAGGAATCGTAGACTTGATTTTCAAAGCTGCCAGATGGGGGAAGACCGGACAGATAAGGGCTTCAATTTCTACCTTCGTGCCAAAATCCCATACTCCATTTCAGTGGGTCCCTCAAATTTCCCTGGAAGAAACATTTAGATGCCAGATGTTTATAAAAGACCTCATGCGGAGGAAATCAGCATCCCTGAAATTTCATAATCCTAAAATCAGTTTTCTTGAGGGGGTTTTCGCCAGAGGCGACAAGGACTTGGGTAGAGTTATTGAAACGGCGTTCAGAAAAGGTGCCAGATTTGATGGTTGGGACGAGCGATTGGATTTTCAATTGTGGATGGATTCTTTTGATGAAGAGCGTTTTAACCCGAATTCATACCTCGATGAAAGGCCGATAACCGGGTCATTGCCGTGGGAATCGATCGAAACAGGTGTGAGGAAATCGTATCTAATAAGTGAGTTGAACAAGGCGATGGGTCGTGAGTTGACCCCTGACTGTCGATCAGGGGATTGTGTTGGCTGTGGTGTGTGCGATTTTGATAAAGTAGCTCCTGTTGTCCACAATATGTTGATCGGTAAGGATGTCCCCTATGCGGAAATCAAAGAGGAGCAGAGTGCTGAGCCAAAGGTTAGAAGATTCAGGCTTAGGTACTCAAAATCCGGGACTATGAAATTTCTAGGGCACCATGATGTTGTGAGATGTTTTGAAAGGATGTTCCGCCGAGCTAATTTGGAGTTGGACTATTCCGGAGGGTTCCATCCACACCCAAAACTTAGATATTCACCACCGACCGCTGTAGGAATAGAAAGTCTCGCCGAATATTTGGACTTTGATTTAAAAAATTGCGTCGCAAATGTGGATAACATTTTCAAAACAATTGAAAATGCCCTGCCCAAAGGACTAAAACCTATAGAAGCGCACGAAACTTCATTGAATGAAGCCCCTTTGTCTGCTAGAATTCAAACGGTAGTCTACGAAATAGTTCTAAACAATGAGTTTAATAAAGATCGTGTTCGGGACAGGCTGAGTCAATTTCTTGAACAAGAAAGTTTGATAATATCATTTGGTCCTGAGCGAAAAAGAAAGGTTCGGGACCTCAAGCAGTACGTTTCCTCGATTAGTCTCTCGAGTCAAACTCTCACAGTAAAAATCAAGATGACTCCTTCTGGCTCTGTCAATCCCTATGAAGCTATTGGATCAGTTCTGGGTTTGTCTGATGCAGAGGCTAAATCATTGAGAATTACCAAGAAAATAGTTCAATTTGAGTCGTGATCCATTTTAGGTGAAGGGAACCGGCATGGGTAACGAAATAGTAATGAACATTACAGATCGGGAGACTCGGCTGGCGCTTATAGAAGATGGTCAGGTTGCGGAAATCCATCTTGAGCGACGGGGCGAAAGAGGGATTGTTGGTAATATCTATAAAGGAAGAGTAATAAAAGTGCTGCCCGGAATGCAGGCGGCCTTTGTTGACATTGGATTGCCCAGGGCGGCTTTCCTATATGTCGGTGATGTTCATCATCCCCATAATCTTGGTCTGGTGGTTCACGAAGAAACCGAGGAAGACCATGAAAAGCCGGAAGACATATCATTGCAGGAAGGTATTGAAGAAGGGTTGGAGTTTACTACCCCAATAGAGGAGCTTATTACTGAAGGAGAAGACATTCTTGTTCAAATCTCCAAAGAACCTCTTGGAAGTAAGGGCGCCCGAATAACTTCACACATATCTGTTCCTGGTAGGCACCTAGTTTTTATGCCGACGGTTGATCATATCGGGATTTCCCGCAGAATCGAAAACGAAGTCGAAAGACAAAGACTCAAAGAAATTATATTGAATATTAAACCTCCCGCGTGCGGACTGATAGTCAGAACGGTCAGTGAACACGAAAACGAAGAAAAGCTAAAGGCTGATCTTAGCTTTCTTGAAGGGACTTGGCAGCGGATCAATGAAAGGGAAAAGCAGGCTCCAGCCCCGTCTCTGATATATGAGGATCTTGATCTGTCCTTAAGAGGGATTCGAGATCTTTTCACGGAAAATGTGACAAGATTACTTGTCGATTCGGCGGAAACATGCGAAAGGATCCTTGATTTTATGGATACTTTCATGCCTTCGCTCAAACCATGCGTAGAATTGTACAATGGTGAAGAACCAATATTTGATCATTTCGGCATAGAAATGGAACTGAACAAAGCCTTGGGGAGAAAGGTCTGGTTGAAATCAGGTGGATACATAAACATAGATTTTACGGAAGCGCTAGTGGCTATTGATGTAAATACAGGTAGATTCGTAGGAAAACGTAATTTGCAGGAGACAATACTCAAGACCAACCTTGAAGCGGCGAAGGAGATAGCCTATCAGCTTCGTTTAAGAAATATAGGTGGAATTATTATCGTTGATTTCATAGATATGGATAGACCGGCAGACCGCGAGAAAGTGACCAATGCTTTACAGGAGGCACTGAAGAAAGACAAACAGAAGACCAACATACTAAAAATTTCCGAGTTAGGGTTGGTTCAAATGACTCGAAAAAGGACTAGAGAGAGTTTAACCCGCACTCTGTGCGAGCACTGCCCCTACTGCGAGGGCAAAGGATTTTTGAAATCCCAGACCACGGTTTGCTACGAAATATTGAGAGCCATTACTCGACAGATTGCAGATGGATGTCCCCCGAATATAAAAGTGACGGCTCATCCTGAGGTCGTAAAATTGCTATTCGAGCAAGAGAGTGAAAAATTGGAGGAGATCCAAAAGAAACATAGAGCTACCGTACAACTCAACCCTGACCCAAACCTCAACCAGGAACAGTACGAGATAGCAAATGGCTGAGATTTGGGCTAATCATTCCCCTCTTAAATCAGTTTCAGTTTTCAACTAGGAAATGTCCGTTGAAAAAAACCAACAAATGGAGATCCGCCGAAAAAGGATGGACAAGCGGCATAGTTCCTATTGATGTTGGGCGATCTTTAAGAATAGTGCCATACTGGGAGAGTTGGCGTCCACGCACTGATAGGCACAATGTGATAATTGATCCGGGAGCCTCATTCGGGGCGGGTAATCATCCGACAACAATCATAGCGCTGGAACTGCTGGAAAAGACATTAAGCGACTTGCTCGTTCATGATGGGCCAATTTCATTTTTGGACGTGGGGACCGGGACAGGTGTGTTGTCCCTAGCCGCCCAGGCTTTGGGATGTCACTTTGTCGTTGCATGCGATCTAGACCCTTGTGCCATTCACCTAGCCCAGAGAAATGCTGTTCTCAACTCAAGCCTGTGGTTAGAACAGCGGCAAAAAAACATAGACTTTTATGTAGGACCTGTCGATGTAGTTCAATCATGCTTTGATGTAGTCGTCGCCAACCTGGCTGCCCCAGTGCTGCTACGCGCAAAGAAAGCACTCATCTCTCGTGCAGGATCTTATCTAATCCTGTCAGGAATTCCGGATTCTATGTTTGATGTGACCGAAAAGAGTTTTTCGATTTCGGATACCCATATCGAACAGATAATTCGCCTGAATGAATGGAATGGTTTTATCTTTAAAACATGCGGGTAGGATGGCAAATGAAGAGGGAGACAACTTGTTGCCATCTCCCTCAATTGGCGGCTATTCAAATTTCTTTAGCAAGTTTATAAGGATTAGGCTTCGTCTTCCTCACCGTGCTGTTTGCCCATTCCTTTCAAACCGATTAAAGTTGTGCTTCCGCTGGACCAATATTCCAGTAGCCCCTCGGAGACCATCCTGTTCACAATGTTTTTTACTTCCCGATTCTTCATATCAGGAATCATAGCGTAGAAATCTTTGAGATAAAATTTAGACTTGGCCTTTGATTTGCCTTGCAATGTCTCAAGAATTAATTTCTTTACTTCTTCCTCGGTCATGGAAAGCTCCTTTCCACCGATTAAAACTTAAACTGAGTCGACTGCCGCCACGTGGTATAAGCAAAACGGTAATCATCAATCAGGTGATGGGTGAATGGGATATTGGTTTTCTCAAAGAACCTTTCCCAACCAATTCTTTCGGCCCAGTCCCCAAGCCTCTCATACTTGTTGGCGTCCTTGGAGTAAACATCAAGAATGTTCTTGACCGCTGCCACGGTTGAAGGCCATCTCGGCGGCTCGTTGGGAATAAACGGTATCACTACCTTTGAGAATTTAGGCTTACTGATACGGTTGGATAATTTTCCACCAACCAGAATCGCTATTCCACTTCCCACTTCGTCGGCCAAAGGCATTGCGGCGCACATGGTGTAGCAGTTTCCACAGAACATGCATCGTTCGCCGTTGACTTCAAGGGATTTTTTGCCATCCGCTGTCTTTGCGGGCTTAATTGCTCCGGTGGGGCATGCGGCTATGGCAAGCGGCAATTCACAGAGTTTATCGATCCACTCACCATCAACCATAGGTGGTTTTCGATGGATCCCAAGGATGGCGATATCAGAACAATGGACAGCGCCACACATATTGAGGCAGCAGGCTAGAGACACGCGCACGGGAGCGGGCAGTCTCATATGACCGAATTCCTCATAAATTCCGTCCATGACTGCCTTTACAACACCTGAAGCATCAATAGCCGGGGTGTGACAATGGGCCCAACCCTGGGTATGGACTATGTTGGTCACACCGGCACCGGTCCCACCAATCGGGAACTTGTTTGAACCAGCCGCGAACTTACGGCTTTTAAGATCGTCAATTAGTGGCTGAAGTTTAGATTCGTCAGAAACTAAAAACTCAATATTGTTTCTTGTGGTGAATCTGAGATACCCGCCGCAATATTTGTCCGCTATGTCACAGATTTCTCTAAGGTGCTCGATGCTCATCAAACGGCAGCCGCCTACACGGACGGAAAAGACTTTGTCTCCAGATTCGGCCACATGAACCAACACGCCTGGTTGTGGGATCTCGTGATAAAGCCATTTACCTTTGTTCTTTTGGATAACAGGTGGTAGGAATTCCCCATAGTGTCTGGGGCCAATATCAGTAATTCTATCTTTCAACGGTTCGCTGGGATCGTAAGGCATCTTGTTGACCTCCCTTTACCTCTGATGTTTCGCTCGGAAAGCTTCGATGTCTCGGGTCCATCCGCCCTCAACTTCTTCCTCTTTCCAGAAAATGTATGGATTGGATCTCGGCTCATCAACCATCCTTGGATCAGGATCAAGTTCGCAGACTCTCAGGAACTCCTGGAAGGATTTCCTTTGAATCAATTCACCAAGACGCTCCCTGTTTTTGCCTTCTTCCATCCACCAATCCCAAACTTTCTCAACAAGCTCTTTTGCTTCATCAAAGGGGGATTCCATTTTCATGAAAGGAACTGTCAATGTGGACATTTGGGCGCCTTCGAGGATAGGGGCTTTTGCGCCGAACAGAATGGACGCGCCAGTATCCAGGCCTCTTCTTAGGGCTCGAGGCATTACATTTAAGCAATGCATGCAGCGCACACATTCTTTATTGTTGATCTCGAGCTTTGATCCGTCCCATCGCATACAGCCGGTTGGGCAAAGGTTAATAACCTCTTTTTGAATGTCGAATTTTCCCCAGTCTCTGCCTGCATAGGCACCGGCGTTTGGAACGAATTCGCCGCCCACATACGCTTTTACAGCAGCCTGGTCTATGCGGATGTCATCTCTCCATGTCCCAATAAAAGACATGTCGGAGCGGGCGATGGACGCCACGCAACCATTAGGACAACCGTCAAACTTGAATTTGAACTTGTATGGAAACGCCGGGCGATGAAGTTCGTCCTGATATTCATGAGTCAGGTTATCACAGGCTTCCTGGGTGTCGTAGCATGCGAATTCGCATCGGGACTGTCCCAAACAACACTCGGGTGTTCTCAGGTTAGATCCTGAGCCACCGAGATCCTGATGTAATTCATGAGTCATCTCGAAGAACAGAGGCTCAAGATGGTCCGTGGTTGTGCCTAGGAATACGATGTCTCCGGTGGATCCATGCATGTTCGTAAGACCGCTACCATGGTGTTCCCAGAGATCACATAGGCTTCTCAGATATTTTGCGGTATAAAATTTACTTGATGGTTGATTGACCCGGACAGTATGAAAATGAGCCACACCGGGGAACATCTTTGGTTGGTCACAATATCGTCCTATGATGCCACCGCCGTACCCAAATACGCCCACGATACCACCATGCTTCCAGTGAGTGACCTTGTCCACGTACGATAATTCCATCACTCCCAATAAATCGTCAGGAGCGTCTTTGAGAATGTGTTTTCCGTTTTCCACCTGCTGCTTGATATCAGATACAAAGCTAGGCCACGGCCCCTTTTCCAATTCATCAAGCATAGGGGTATTGTGTTTTCCCATTAAAGGTTCCTCCTCTCTACTTAGGTCTTCTGCGATTCGAGCGATCGTGATCTATTCAAGTGACCAGAAACAAAAAACGCCGGCATACCCGACTGTTCAAGCTTTTTGAGCTGATTAGAATTTAGTCAAACCGGCGAATTTATTGAGCATGAATGAAAAAGGCCACCGAATTGAAGATTCTTAAAAATTTAATTCAAATGAGTAGTCCAAGTCAAGAAAAAAATCCCAACAGTTTTAGTAAATAACATCTGCCCCAATTATGCCGGACTTGAATTTTGTGACATTTTGTTTGAAAGAATAACTTTTCCCAATTAGGAGCTTCCAATGCAGAATCTGATACCTGAATTTCGTTTCATGTATTCCACTCCGGATGGAAATTCCAGAATTCTTGATTCAATAGAACTTCAAAATACTGTTCCCATCACGAGGGACGAATCACTTTCATCGGAAGTAAACCAAATAACTTATAAAAACTATATGGAATCTATAAGAAACTTTCTGTTGGAACATCTAGAAAAATTTCATGACCTGGTTTTAGAGAGGAGTCAGGGCGCTGTAGAAACAAGATCAATAGATTTGGTCGCTGAGAAACGGGGAGCCGACTATTTCCCAGCCTCTGTGAGGGTCCGGACAGGGAAGGATGAAATCTGGTTCGTCGCAAATGTGGCACTGACGGAGAGAGGCTTTTCCAGAATCAGGCAGGATTATGATCTACTAAAATCCCTGGGATCCAAAAGCGAAAACAAGTTCTTGCCTGAAGTCTTCTTCATTAATACACTTCAATATACTAGCACATCAATGGCCGGCTCCCCCATCCTGATGTTCTTAGGCGAATGGTTCAGAGGATATCACGAATTCCATGTCGCCAATTCAGTAAATAAAAATCAATCCGTATTCAGTTTGTGGGATACTGACAATGGATATAGCGAGTTTCCCGAGCCTGTTGCGCTTCAATTAATCGAGAGAGTTTCTTATATCTTGGGCTACTTTTTCAATCTGGGCACGTTTCAGGAGATATATCCTTGGCATCTCGCCGCGGGTGATTTTATAGCCAAGTTGACGCCATCTCCAGATGTGAAGTTGATAACAGTTAGACAATATGGAAGCCGAGTTTCATTTCTAGATGACTCACATAAAAATCTTGAGGACGCATTATTGATATTTTTGGCCAATCTGACCATTCGCGCTAGGATTGACAGGATAGATGGAATAGGAGAGTTTATTTGGCTTCCGGGACAATTCGTCAAATCAATAGTTACTGGATTCCTGAAGTCTATGGTGACGAAAGAGCAGGAGAAATGCAGAAGCTATGAGTTTCTTAAAAAAATTATTAAAACTCTTGAGACGCGTACAATCGAACATTGGTCCCAACTTTTTATTCAAACAATTGAATCTTACGATCAAAGCGCCCCTGACTTTGAAATAATCAAAGAAAATTTGGTCGATCACGTTTTTGATGTATACCAGACCTGTCAAAACTTGAGGATAGAAAATAAAATCCATACAATATGATGAGCGTAAATTCTTAGAAATGAACCTTCCCCGACTTCTCATAACCGCTCTCAAAGGTGGTTCCGGTAAGACTCTGATAACAGTGGGGCTGACGGCGGCGCTGCGAAAAAGAGGTTTGTGCCCGAGTGTTTTTAAAAAGGGACCGGATTACATAGATTCTGGGTGGTTGGGTATTGCTGCGAACCGCCCGTGTTATAATCTTGACCAATATCTTTTCCTCCCTGAGATTATTCTCCGTTCGTTTACACATCGGTCTGCAAATTCCGGCATTTCGATAGTTGAAGGGAATAGGGGTCTTTTCGACGGAGTTGACGATCAAGGCTCGTTTAGCAGCGCTGAACTGGCGAAATTGCTGAAGAGTCCGACAATACTGATAATTGATTGTGTGAAAATGACCGGAACGGCGGCAGCTCTGGTAAAAGGTTGTCTGGAATTTGATCCGGAACTTCATATTGCGGGTATAATTCTAAACAGAATTAAGGGAGACAGACACGAGAAGGTCGTGAGGCAATCTATTCAGCGAATTAGCGATATTCCCGTGTTGGGAGTTGTGCCCGGCATGAGGTTAAAAAATTTTCCACAAAGGCATCTCGGGTTGATACCTATTCAAGAACATCCAGCGTTGATGGATTTTGTAGAGGAAGCAAGGATAATTGCGGAGAATAGTCTTGATTTGAATAAGATTGAAAAAGTGTCACAACTTGCTGGAGACCTTCCGGTTGTTTGGCGTGTTGGACAAAATCCGCAAAGCCGCCGTTTGGGTCAATGTGTGACAATAGGGGTAGTTCGTGATTCTGCTTTTCAGTTTTACTACCCCGAAAACATTGAAGCATTGCGTGTCAGAGGAGCTGAGATTATTGAAATAAGCGCCTTGAAGCCCAACAATAGCTTACCAGAGATAGACGCCCTATATATTGGCGGTGGATTTCCGGAAACCAATGCCGATCGACTTGCCGACGCCTGGCTTTTTAAAGCTTCCGTCAAGTTGTTCGTTGAATCGGGTGGTCCTGTTTATGCTGAATGCGGTGGTTTCATGTTTTTGGCCCAGGAGTTGGTTGTAGATCATAAAACATTTCCGATGGTCGGAGTTTTTTCTGCCAGGTCCATCCTGCGCACAAGGCCGCAAGGATTAGGATATGTTGAACTCAGGGCCCGCGACGGAAACCCGTTTTTCCAGGCTGGGGAAACGCTTCGAGGTCATGAATTTCATTATTCCACAATGGTATTGGACAACGTTGATTCCTATCATCGACCATTTGATGTGTTGAGAGGTCATGGAGTGGATGGTTCTCATGATGGCCTTTGCGTAAAGAACGCGCTAGGATTGTACGCGCATATTCATGCATTGGGGGAACCCTCATGGGCTGAAGCGCTAATTCGAAAAGCGCAGGAATTTAAACTAAATAAAATGCTGCAAAACGAAAACCTGAGAAATGCAAAAAATCCCGAGACTCATGGTTGCCGCCCTGAGAGGCGGAGCTGGTAAAACTCTACTTACTATAGGGATAACAGCAGCTCTAAAAAATCGTGGGTTATCAGTAGTCACTTTCAAGAAAGGTCCTGATTACATTGATGCTGGATGGCTTGGTAAGGCTGCTGGATGTCAGTGTCGTAATCTCGATTCATACCTCTTTGACAACGATACTCTCAGGGCTTCATTCTGCGGTGGAGCGATAGGCTGTGACATTGCCGTAATAGAGGGAAACCGGGGGTTGTTTGACGGTGTCAGCGCATCTGGCGAATATAGTTCGGCTGAATTGGCAAAACTTCTGAATTGCCCCGTAACTCTCGTCGTGGACGCGTCAAAGATGACTCGTACTGCAGCGGCTTTGGTCCTTGGATGTAAATTGTTGGATCCTGCAGTTTCTATCAAAGCCGTAATTCTAAACCGGGTGGCGGGTTCCAGGCATGAAAAGACGCTTCGTGAGTCCATTGAAGACTATTGTTCCATACCAGTCATTGGATGCGTCAACAAGCTTTCGCTTGAAAACTTTCCCCAGAGGCATCTTGGCCTTTTACCGCTTTTCGAGCACTCCGGGGCTAGCGAATTAGTGGTTCAGGCCTCACAGATAATTGAGCGCTCACTGGACCTCGATCGACTAATCGCAATAGCAAATACTGCTGACCTTTTTAATTGCGCCTATACAACCGGGCCCTCATTTGAAGTTGACCGGACTCACACTGGCCTAAAGATTGGTGTGTTGAGAGATTCGGCTTTTCAGTTTTACTACCCGGAAAACTTGTCCGCTCTATCCGCGACCGGAGCGAAATTGGTGGAAATTACGGCCCTTGACGCCAAACCGATTCCGAATGTGGATTTTCTTTATATTGGTGGTGGCTTTCCTGAGACTCACGCGGAATGTTTAGCAAAAAACACGATTTTCAAGAAATCTTTATTTGAAGCGGTTGAATGCGGTCTCCCCGTTTATGCTGAATGTGGTGGATTAATGTATCTGGCCAGAGAGCTGACAGTAGATGATACTACCTATCCAATGGTTGGGGTTTTTGATGTTGGGACCGTTCTGGAAAGGACACCGCAGGGCCACGGTTATATGACAGTGGAAGTGGTGGCTCCGAATCCGTTCTTCCCCGTTGGGTCTGTTTTCAGAGGACACGAGTTTCACTATTCGTATATACAATCCGAAAAGGTCAGTGCAAGTTCATATGCGTTCAAGGTGATTCGCGGGCATGGAATCAATGGCGCTTATGATGGTATTTTCCGAAACAATGCGTTAGGGACATATCTGCATCTGCACGCATTGGGCGCGCAGGAATGGGCTGGCCATATATTAAAACGGGCGGCTCAATATCATAGAACTCAAATGTCGGATCCGACCAGCAAGCAATAGAGACGGGGATCTAAAAAACAGTCATCCAACCTGACCGATCGGAACCATAATTTGAATAATTCTAAACAATCTTCGAGAGACAAAATTGAAGCCATTTTAGGACCTCACGGAATAGTGGCGCGGACTATTCCGGGGTACGAATTCCGGGAACAGCAAATCATCATGGCTGAGTCCGTCCTGGAGGCTCTGCTAGCGGAAGATACGTTGATAATTGAAGCTCCTACCGGGACTGGAAAAACTTTGGCCTACCTCGTGGCAGCGGTCCTCAGTGACAAGAAAATCGCCATATCAACCGGCACAAAGAACCTGCAGGAACAACTTTTTTTTAAGGATATTCCTTTTGTTAGAGAATCTATATTCCCTGGCCTAAAATCAGCCCTTCTGAAGGGGCGCGGTAACTTCATTTGTCATCAGCGATTTAAAAATTACCTTCGTCAACCCAGTTTCTATGAACAATGGGAAGAAAAGCTTCTCGAAAAAATCGTTCAATGGTATCAGGCCACATCTATTCGGGGAGAGGGAGATAGAACCGAGATAGATAACCTTCCTGATGAAAGTCTGCTCTGGTCTGAAATATGTTCAACTGCCGAGACTTGTTTGGGGCGAAACTGTTATGATTTTGAGCGATGTTTTATCCAGAAAATGAGGTCTAAAGCTTCGGATGTCTCGCTAATGGTTGTTAACCATAGTCTTCTGGCTTCGGATATGGTTATTCGCGCTAGTGGCCGTGGGGAGGTGATTCCTCGTTTTGACGCGTTGATCATAGATGAGGCCCATGCCTTCGAAGAAGCCGTGACTCAACATTTTGGGTTCCATTCCGGCGTTTACAAAATCAGAAAATTCGTCAAGGACTGTAGATTTCAACTTAACCAGGCCGAAACGAATGAAGAAAAGTTTGAGAAAGAGTTGCGAAGGTCCGAAGAACACGCAAAGAATCTATTTGGGATTTTTGAAGAGAACCCAGCTCAAAGAATCAAAATAGACCCCACCGACAGGCGCGTCATGGAGGCCAGGTCAAACCTGTCCCAGACTCTGAGCAGCGTTTTTTCGATGTTGGAAGCGCTCTCAAAGCATAGTGAAGAACTCAAGAATGTGGCTCAACGCGCTCAGGATCTTCGTGTTGAAATAGATACTATCTTTGGCTCTCTTTCCGGTAATGATTATGCGACGTGGGTTGAAAAAAAAGACAGGATGGTCGCGGGCCACGCTTGTCCGATTAAGATCGGTCATTTACTGCGATCCAGGCTGTACGAGAAAGTTCCCGGGTTGGTTTTTACCTCTGCTACTCTCGCTACCAGTGGATCTTTCAATTATTTTAAGTCCAGCGTTGGATTAAACGGAAGCTTATCTTCCAGGGAGCAAATCCTGGATAGCCCCTTTGACTATAAAAGACAGACGCTTTTTTACATTCCCGGATCCGTTCCTGAACCTAATTCCAAGGAATTTGTCCCGGTTTTGACCGAAAAGATAAGAGATATTCTTTTAGTAACCAAAGGTCGGGCCTTTGTGCTGTTTACTTCGAACAGGAACATGGAAATGGTTTTCCAGAACTTGAGGGGAACCTTACCTTTTCCGCTCCTGTTGCAGGGCACAAAACCCAAGACAAAACTCATTGAAGAGTTCAAGTGTAACAACGGCGCAGTACTTTTTGGAACATCTTCTTTCTGGGAAGGGGTGGATGTTCAGGGAGAGGCGCTATCATGCGTCATTATAGATAGGTTACCTTTTGCTCCCCCGGATGACCCAATCCTGTCCAAGAGGGTTGAGCTGTTAAAGTCCGAAGGAAAAAATCCGTTTTTCCTGTTGCAGGTTCCAATGGCTGCAATAGCATTGAAACAGGGCCTTGGGAGATTGATTAGAAACAGGACCGATCACGGTGCCTTGTGCGTTATGGATACCAGAATTGTGACCAAGAGCTATGGCAAGATCTTTTTCGAAAGTCTTAACAAAAGTCCTTTAACTCGATCGCTAAAAGCTGTGAAAGCATTTTTTGAAACAGTGAATTCATAACCCTTTTTGAATGTGCGCAACTTTTCAGCAAACCCGGCAATCTGAATTTTGTGAGTTTCGATCTTTCTATGTTTCAAATTCGATATAAACAGAAGTCTTTTGATGAACTCCTGATACACATTACTGGTAGTGTTTCAGTGGAGGACGCTGTTTCGGTAAATAGCGAGTTGTTGGAAATATTGGAATCCCAGCCCTTGAAAAATGTTCAACTCGACCTTGGTGGCTTGAGTTATCTGGACGGGGCGGGGATGGCGGTAATTCGTAACTTCGCCCGCAACTGTGACAAACTCCGGAATATTATTACGCTGTTAAATGTACCCGATGGGGCAAAACGCTTCTTGGATCGAGATCAATGTCCAATCTATGATGATAATGGCATTCTCGAAGGGGTTGAGGAGCCAAACTTCGTTGAACAGATTGGCGATGGAATGGTCAATCTTAAGCAAAATACTTATGACATCATAAGTTTCTTGGGGGGTATTCTTGACGCGTTTTCATCAGGATTACGCCGCCCGGTGTCAATCAAATGGGAAGGATTCATAAAATTGTTTGAAAAGGCAGGGGTTGACGCTGTCCCGATTGTAGTCATTCTAAGTCTGCTTATGGGAGCTATCCTTGCGTTTCAAGCTGCCATACAATTGCGTAAATTCGGGGCAAACATTTTTGTAGCGGACCTTGTAAGCCTTTCAATTTGTCTTGAAATGGGGCCTCTGCTGACAGCTTTGATAATATCCGGACGTTCCGGCGCGGGATATGCCGCCCACGTGGGCGCTATGCAAGTTTCTGAAGAGATAGACGCCTTGAGGGTTCTAGGTATAGACCCCTTATTGTACCTTGTTACCCCGAGAATTCTTGCAGTAGCGCTTGCTGCGCCGTGTCTTACTATACTGGCCGATGTCATGGGTGTGATAGGCGGTTGCCTGGTGGCCGGCTTTTCACTGGATGTGACACCGACTACCTATTTCAGCCAGGTCAGGAAGGTCCTGGAAATAAGCGATGTGCTTAAGGGATTGTTTAAGAGTCTGATTTTTGGGATTCAAATTGCAGGTATTGGCTGTTTCAGAGGTTTCCAGGTCAAGGGTGGAGCTGAAAGTGTGGGTTCTGCGACTACCTCAGCAGTTGTGACGTGCATCTTTGTCCTGACAGTAACCAACGCTTTGTTTGCGGTTCTATTTTATTATTTCCCACGAATCTGGTCGTTTTAGATTTTTTAAACACATTACCTCATGAATAAAAATCTATAGCATAAAGAAACCATGTTGACCAACGATCACCCTATTTCAGCCATTTCTGTAAGGAATGTTTCAGCGGGCTATGCTGAACAGGTAATAATTCAAAAAGTTTCGTTTGATGTTTCCAAGGGAGAAGTTTTTGCTGTAATGGGTCGTTCCGGTTGTGGAAAAACTACACTATTCAGGGCAATGGTAGGTTTGTTAAAACCACTGACAGGAGAAATCTATTATGGCACCGAAAGAATGGAACCAATATCGGAACAGCCGCAGTTACATATATTGAGAAAACTGGGTGTCCTTTTTCAGTCGGGCGCCTTGTTCAGCTCTATGACTGTTGCTGATAATGTGGCTTTACCTCTCCGCCAATTCACTTCTTTGCCCCAAAACGTCATAGGAGAACTGGTTTACTTGAAACTGGAACTGGTTGGATTGTCCGATTCTGCGAGAAAATTGCCTGAAGAATTGAGCGGGGGCATGCAAAAGAGAGCGGCTTTAGCTAGAGCGATGGCGCTGGATCCCGAAATCCTCTTTTTTGATGAGCCATCAGCTGGACTTGATCCTCTTACGAGCGCCGAACTTGATAACACTATCCTTGGTATCAATTCATCTATCGGGACTACAATTGTAGTAATAACCCACGAGCTCAGAAGCGCGTTTGCAATAGCCGACCGGGCGATTCTGTTGGATCCCATCGAAAAGACAGTAATTGCAGAAGGGTCTCCTAGGGAGCTTAAAGACAGCGTTTCAGAACCACGAATAAGAGATTTTTTTCGAGGACACGCCGATTAAAACAAAAAACGTTTCAAGAATGTCGATAAACATTGAGACTAAAAGGACCGTCTAGGTTACTGATTTCTTAAAATTTCATATAAATAGGAAGCTGAAACAATTTTCATAGTGTGCTAATTGACGCTCATAATTGTTTTATGCAACGCGCTCCACAAGATTTGCAGTCATGGTAAACAGCGGGAGAATAAAATGCACAAGCAGTCAACAAAGTTTAAAATTGGCCTGTTTCTGATTTCAATTTTTTTGTTGACTGTAGCCATTCTGATCTGGTTGGGAGCTTCAAGATATTTTGAAGATTCCCAGACAGTGGTGGCGTATTTTTCTGAGAGTGTCCAGGGACTGGAATCGGACAGTCTTGTCAAATTCAGGGGCGTTCCTGTCGGTAGGGTAAAAAAAATACGCATGGCTCCTGATGGTAGGCTGATTGAAGTTGTGATGGGACTTGACCGTAATTTTAAGGTTACGGATGACCTTGGTGTGAAAATGAATTTACTTGGGTTGACCGGTTTAAAGTATCTGGAAATGGATTCTTTCAACAAGGATCAATATAAGGAACCAATTGAATTGGATTTCAAGCCTCACTATAGAGTCATCCCCACTTATTCTTCCGACATTAAAGAAATAGGCGCCGCTTTGGAAAACGTTTTCCAAAAACTCAAAGCGCTCGACATTGAAAGGATCTCAAACCATTTCTTACGAGTTTCATCTAAACTGGACAAAATTCTGTCAGATTCTAAAGTCGATAATATCGGCGCTGACGCGGCAGACGCGATACGAGAAATCAAAGACTCAGCAAGGAAACTCAACGATGATTTGTCAAAAGCTCAATTAGGCAAATCTTTGGCCAAAACAATTGAAAAAACGAATGAATTCTTACAAGCTGGAATGGAAACGTTTCGAAACGTAGACAGGATGATTCGGAGAACCGACAATAATATTAGTCTATTGACTCAAAAATTAGATAGAAGCGCGGACAATCTGATTGACTTCACTAGAATGATCAAGAACAAACCATCGAGCATAATCTTTGGTCCCGGAGAAAAAGCAGGCGAGGGAAGATAGCAAGACCGCGTTTTGATTCCCCATCAATTGTGACTTCAATAAACCCATAATAAAATAAATTCCTCGTAACGCGTTGAGTTTCAAAAACGGCGACGGTTCAAACCTTTTTAGCAGATGACTTTTTTTTCTTGCTCGGCTAGCCTGTATGCATGGTCAAATCTTGGTCGGAACAAAAACTTGGGCTGAAACAATATTTTTCAAATTTCCGCACTAACAGGAAATGGTCCGTTATTATACAGTTTGCGGTTATAATCGCGTTTTATGGTTGCGCATTGTGGGGCAAGGACGCTGTCATATTTCACACCATAAATTATCCAGCCCCCAGAGGGATCAGGGAATCGACCATTCCTGAGACAATAATGGTGTATCGTTTTTTAATGGATTCTTCTGTTGACACACATTATCTTCTAATTTCTGATCAGGATTCCAAAACTAAGGTTGTTAGCAGCCACGCTTGGGCTCAAGATCCATCTGTAATGCTGACCGATTTGGCGATCAGGGACTTGGAGTCTTCAGGGGTTTTTGAAAAGGCTGTTGATCAAACGAGTAACGTTCCCTACAAATATGCTTTAGAGGGATCCATCAAGAAATTCGAGGGAGTCGTTAATAAGGCCAAAGGTTCGGGTTTAATCGAGGTGGAGGTTAAGTTAATAGATTTTGAACCTAAATCGGTCGGACAGAATCAATTGATGAAAAAAGATTACGTTATAGAGATTCGAAGCGCGGACACAAGTCCGGAGTCCTTGGTTAAAGCCCTAGAACAAGGTGCCAATGAATTGTCTGAAAAAATTAGGAATGATTTGAGAAAATCCGTAACGCAAGATTCGCAGTGATTAATAAATTGTTTCATGCGAGATGCTCAGTTCCGTAATACAAATTTGAGCGTGAGGCGAGAAATGAAACGTATCCTCGTTGTTGACGACGAAAAGCATATCTGTGAGCTTTATAAAATGGAACTCGAAGATGAGGGTTATTCGGTTACTCTTGCTCACTCAGGCAAGGATGCCCTGAAACAGGTGGATGGAGCCCCGCCTGATTTAATTGTCCTGGATATTCAGATGCCCGGAATGGACGGGATTGAAACACTGGAAAAGCTCCTGGGTAAAGACAAGGGTATCCCCATTATACTCAATACTGCTTACAGTCATTACAAGGACGATTTTACGACATGGGGAGCTGACGCGTACGTAGTGAAATCATCTGACACGTCCAAACTAAAAGCGGAAATTAAAAGGTTGCTAAACAAATGAATCTGAAAAATGAAATGAAAAGCACCCTGTGTATACTCATGGCTGGCGGGAAGGGAGAGCGTCTTTATCCTTTGACCAAGGCTAGGGCCAAACCCTCAGTCAGATTCGGAGGCATATACAGGATAGTGGATTTTACTCTTTCGAACTGCCTGAATTCCGACATAAGAAGAATTTATGTCCTCACCCAATACCGCTCCGTTTCATTGGACCGTCACATCCGATTGGGATGGAATATTTTCAACCACGAACTGGGAGAGTTTATTGAGTGTGTTCCTCCTCAACAAAGAAACGTAGATCGTTGGTACAGGGGGACAGCAGATAGCGTTTATCAGAATATCTATATACTTCAGAGAGAACGTCCCAAGCGCGTATTAATTCTCTCCGGTGACCACGTTTACAAAATGAATTATAATGACATGTTAGCATTTCACATAGAAAAGGGCGCTGACCTTACTGTGGCAGGAGTTGAAGCCTCGCGAGATGAAGCCAGATCCTTCGGTGTCATCGGCTGTGACGATGATTTTCGTATTATGGATTGGGAGGAGAAGCCTGAAAACCCAAAAGCTGTTCCGGGAAAACCTGATAAGTCTTTTGTGTCTATGGGAGTCTACATTTTTAATACTGAAGCTCTGGTAAAAAATGTCATAGGGGATGTCAAGGATCCCAAGTCTTCTCACGATTTTGGTAAAGACATAGTTCACAAAATGATAAAATCAAACAAGGTGTATGTTTATAGTTTTAGAGAAGCAAACAATGAATCTGGAGCTTATTGGAGAGATATAGGAACATTGGACGCATATTGGCTGGCAAACATGGATCTCTGTTCGGAATCCCCATTATGCAACCTTTATGATCAGGATTGGCCAATAAGGACCTACCAGGAACAGGTTCCCCCGGCTAAGATAGTAGCGTCTCATGTAACTAGCTCTTCCGTTCAGGGAGGGGTGGAGACAATAAACTGCATAATATCTGGCGGTTGCATAGTTTCGGGAGCAAGAATTGTCCGATCGGCGCTTTCTCATGGTGTAGTTGTTGAGGAACGCAGCATGGTAGAAGATTCAGTTCTGTTGGATAAATGCCGGATAGGCAAAGACGCCAAGGTGAAGAAGGCCATCATTGATCATGAGGTTTATATTCCGGACAGCGCTATTATTGGCTATGATCATGAACTGGACCGACAGCGTTTTACTATTTCACCGGGTGGTGTAGTGGTGGTGCCAAAAGGCATGAGTCTTGACTGATCTCACGTGTTATAGGCTCACGAATAGTCTGCTCCAAGATCGAATTATAGTAAAATAGTCAAAGGATTTATAAGGGTTTGATATGCCTGAATTAATCATTCAAGATCGACCAATTGGATACGAAAGCAGTCCCGCTTACTTTGACGCTTCCAAGACATCTTTGCTTTTTATACATGGTTCAGGTGGAGACAGAGAAGATTGGCGGGCCCAGCTCGAGGGACTAAAAATGCCAGGAGCTGTTATGGCTTTAGATCTTCCAGGGCATGGCAAGTCAGCCCCCCCTGGTGAGGATTCAGTTTCCATGTATGCCCGTTGGGTGGAGATGTTTGTTAAAAACTTAGGCATCAAGAGCGTTGTGCTTATGGGATGCTCTCTAGGTAGCGCCATCACTCAGTGGATGGCGCTACATCCGCAGCCGTGGCTGGTCGCCATAGGGTTGATAGGTTCAGGGGCCAGATTACGGGTGCAGCCATCCCTGCTCGAAGGACTCATCAAAGAACCGGCCACGGCATTGAAAGCGTTAGCCGACAGTTGTCTTTCAACTTCCTGCTCAGATTTGTTACGCCAATCAATGAGAGAAAAATATAGCAAATCGGACCCCCTGATCATCCACGGAGACTTAAGTGCGTGTGACCACTTTGATGTAATGAACAGTATCCATGAAATTTCTGTTCCTACTCTTGTAGTGGTTGGGCAAGAAGATGTGCTTACGCCGGTAAAATATTCCAAATTTTTGACTGACAAGATCAAAAGATCAAGTTTGGTCATAATTCCAAACGCTGGCCACCTCGTCATGATGGAGCGGCCCGATGATTTTAACTCAGCGGTACAAAAATTTGTGAACAGTCTGTGAATGGTTCGGATTTAGTAAACTTTTTAGTATTCAAAGAAAATATGCCGGGACTGAATTCAAGAATGAAGTTCCCCTCCAAATTCAACCCTGTTTCTACCCAGGTTTTTAGCTTTATAAAGGGCCTCATCCGCCAAGCCAATTATTGCGTCCGTGTCTTGGTAATCTTTTCCAATTATAATGGCAACCCCAAAACTAAGGGAAACGTTGAAAGACCCTTCAACATTGCTGATCGGATTTTCCTGAAATGATCCTCTCAAGCGTTCAGCGATATTTAACGCTTCCGGAGTCGAACAATTTGGCAGAACCAGAAGAAATTCTTCACCGCCATATCTCCCCACTGCATCGTAAGGTCTTAGTGATATGGTCAACCTAGATGCTGTTTGCCTCAAGACTTCGTCACCAGCCAAGTGCCCATATGTATCGTTAATTTTTTTGAAGTGATCTATGTCCGTCATGATAACCCCGACTGAATTCATTTCTCGATGGCTTCTCGCCAACTCCCTTTGGAGGATCTCCAGAATCGCCGCCCTGTTCCATAGACCGGTAAGAGCGTCATGACTAGCTTGAAATTCAGACTTTTCTAATGCGTATAACAGGTCTTCCTGCAATTGAACAATTCTTGTTGCAGCCCGAATCCTGACGCGAAGTTCCTGTGGCTCGAAAGGTTTGGTAATATAGTCATCCGCTCCCGCTTCCAGGCCATCAATAATGTCTTCTTTACTACTTCTCGCGGTTAACAATATTATGTAGGTGTAAGATTTAGTTTCCAGTTTACGTATTTCACGGCTCAAGGTAAGCCCGTCCATGCCAGGCATCATCCAATCGAGCACTACCAGTTTCGGGGAGCCATCCTTGATAATTTGTTCCCAAGCCTGCTGGCCATCGGAGCAGACTACGAGTTCATGACCCCAGTTCTTGAGTTGAGCCTCAAGGAGGCGACGAGTTATAGCGTCGTCTTCAGCCAATAAAATTCTCAACTTGTTTGATTCCTTCTTTCGAAAACCTTTGAAGTTCCAAAGCGTGGCAAATATAAAACATTAATGGAAAATTGGGAAGATTTTGAAAAGAATCAGGGAGACAATGATTCCCTCTTATCTTTCTGACTAAAGTATTCCCTGATTTTAACTACATCCCTTGAAGAAATTCCTGAAACATCTTTGAGTTGCCTATCAGTGGCAAGCAAGACCCCTTTTAAACTTCCAAAAGTATTTAGCAGTAGAGTTCGTTTCTTTGGGCCAATCCCGGGAACATCATCGAGACTTGAATGTATTAATGATTTTCCCCTGCGGCTGGTGTGGAAAGAATGGGCATATCTGTGAGATTCGTCTCGGATCTTCATGATCGCCAAAAGGCTAACATCACCATTAGGTAAAGACAGGGCATTTTTTCTATTGTATGCATATATTTTGTCACTTTCACCGGGGGCCCGACCTTTGGCGATAGAGATCACCGGAGGACGGTTTTCCGGAGCTAGATCTTTCAAAGCCGCTACAGCGGCGTTGAGTTGAGATTTTCCACCATCGATAATCAGCAAATCTCCTAAGATGTCTTCTTTCAAATGGCTGACTCGTCTTAAAATGACCTGGTTAATCATACCCGGGTCATCTTGGTCCTTAAAGTCACGTATATTGAATTTTCTATACGCTGACTTCAATGGCCTGCCGTTTAAAAAAGCCACTTTCACCCCAACAGGCTCTGCTCCGTTAATGTTTGAGATATCATAACATTCCAATAAGTTAATAGGAGTTTCCAGTCTAAGTTTAGCCGCCAGGCGATCCAAAGCGTTTTCCGTTGATTTTTTCTGTTTTTCTCGCTCCAAAGATACACGGGCATTTTTTAACGCTAGTTGAACAAGCCTTGCTCTGGGGCCGCGCATGCCCACTCTGATACGCACCTTAGACCCTCTCAGATCGGATAGCCATGATTCTATTATTTCTTGCCGCTCCAAATTCTTGGGAACTACAATTTCCGCAGGCACCAACTTGGCATTGTAATAGAATTGCTTGATTGATGAATTCAGGACCTCCTGTTCATCAATTGTTGAATTTCTAACGATGAAGGATTCCTCGGCTAGGAGATTTCCTTTTCTAAGAGATAATATCTCGACAACGTATGTGTCGTCAGGCTCTTCGAGAACCACGAAAACATCCTGATCTTTAAAATGGAAAAATGAAACATTCTGTTTTTGCAGGGTACGATCAATCGCATAAAGCCTGTCTCTTATTCGAGCAGCTTCTTCGAATCTGAGGTTTTCCGATGCAAGTTCCATTTCCTTTCTGACGGCGTTTGTCAACTCTTCGTTTTTCCCTTCGAGAAATAGTGAAACATTTTCAACCATTCTACGGTATTCATTTTGGTCCAAATTACCAGTACATGGACATAGACATCGATTCATCTGACAGTTAATGCAGGGTCTTTTTGTTGTGGAAATGTGCCGGTCGGAACATTGTCTTAAAGGGAAGATCTTGCGGATTAGATTGAGGGTTATCTTTGCGTCACGAGCCGACGAGTACGGACCAAAATATTTGGCTCCGTCTGGTTTGATTTTCTGAGTCCTGACCAAGGTCAAGCGCGGATAAGGATGTGCAATATTTAGCCTCAGAGAAAAAAAGGATTTGTCGTCGCGCAAATTGACATTGTATTTAGGACGATGCTCCTTGATAAGATTATTCTCGAGAAGGAGAGCTTCTTTTTCTGTTTCGGTAAGAATTGTCCGAATTTCTGAGACGTACTGGACGAGGAACCTTATCTTCGGGCGTTCATCCCCACTCTTTGAAAAATAATTTCTGACCCTGTTCCTGATGTTGGCCGCCTTTCCCACGTAAATAACTTTACCGTCACGGTCTTCCATCAGGTACACGCCGGGGCTGGTGGGAAGATTTTTAAGAAATGTTTCGTTTATCGGCATACGGTTTGAACCATAGTGCGCGTAATTTTGATTTGAATGGCCCAAACAAATCATTAGCGGGTTTCTTTGGAGGGTCATCCAAAAAATATTGATAGGCCACAACAATTTTGAATAACCCTAAAACCGGAAAAATCAAACAATAAGATTGTGAAACCTTAAGAAATAGGAAACACGGTGGCGCGCTGATCAAAAAATTATTAAATTGATGCCAGATGTCATTTTCTGATATTAATTAAAATTTGGCATATGATATCAGGTCTGAAAAAATGTCTTTGGGACCAATATGAAAAAGAACCAGGACCGAAAAAATGCTGAGAAAGCGTTTCTAAAAGATCGCGGAAGAATTACAAACAAGGAAATGGCCCGAAAACTGGGGGTCCATCCTGCTACTATAGCCCGTTGGAAGAAGGCTGATGAATGGGATCTAAAATTGATTCAAACCATAACCGAACAAACGAGCGTCGACGCTGGCGAAGAAGACTTTTTTAAAATCGATATAAGGCATTTAAATTTACTAAACGAGCGGATTGAAGCTCACCTTCAAAAGAAGGAGTTATTAAGCTCTGAGATCCTGGAACTTTCACAGGCTAAACTTAATATCATGAGTTGTATCGAAATACTCAATGAGCAGTTCAAATACTCTGATGTTAGAGATGGCCGACTACGTGAAGATCCGGAGTTTGACTAAGAAGGAGACAGCATGATCGAGATGAGATTTCATGGCAGAGGGGGGCAAGGCGCGGTAACATGTGCAGAATTGGTCGCCCAGGCTGCTATTAGCACTGGAAAATTCGCAACAGCTTTCCCAAGTTTCGGTCCGGAACGTCGAGGAGCGCCGGTTGTAGCTTTTGCCCGTACGGATGACAAACCTATTAAGCTGAGGTCCAAGGTCTACAATCCCGACGTGGTAATTGTTCTTGATCCGTCACTGCTTGAAATCGCAAATCCTACGGAAGGCTTGGGTAAAGAAGGGATTCTAATTATTAACTCTTCAGAGAGTCCCGAAAACATTCGAAAACAGATTTCTTTCGAGGGGCGGTTGGCGTTGACAGATGCGACCAGAATTGCAAAGGAAGTAATAGGCTTGCCCATAACGAACACTACTATGGTAGGCGCTCTAGTCAAGGCCGCAGAAGTCGTCACGCTAGATTCCTTGATAGAGCCCTTTAATAAACGTTTCGGCAAAATCGCGGCTAGAAATATTGAAGCTATGAAAAGAGCCTTTCAGGAAACTAAGATTTTCGAGAAGTAATCGATCGTGATCTTAACGATTAAATATAAATAGTATCTATGTGACTTTTAAGGGAGGCAATTGTGACTAAACCCATGGATCAAATAGGCTGGTTAGAAATAGACACTGGCGCTGTCATTACCGAACCGGGAAACGCTTCCTGTTATCATACCGGAACATGGCGTTCACAAAGACCCAAATACGATAGCGCGGTTTGCATACGTTGTTGGAGATGTTTTGTGATGTGTCCAGACGCTGCTATTTCCCCGAATTTTGAAAAAAATGTTTTTTCGTGGAATTACGACTATTGTAAGGGTTGTGGCATTTGTGCTCATGAATGCCCTGTCGATGCCATAACCATGGAGGAGGATTAAAGATGGGCCGGAAAGTAGGTATAGAAGTTTCAATCGCGGCGGCTGACGCAGTAGGCCTTTGTGATGTTGATGTTGTTGCGGCCTATCCCATAACGCCTCAAACTCATGTGGTTGAGCATCTTTCAGAATTGTGCGCTTCCGGAAGTCTTGACGCGGAATTTGTGCCCGTGGAGTCCGAACATTCGGCGATGAGCGTTTGTTGCGGTTCTGCAGCCGCAGGAGCAAGGACCTTCACTGCGACATCATCCCAGGGATTGGCTCTTATGGCTGAGATAGTTTTTATAGCCTCCTCCATGAGACTCCCAATAGTAATGTTTTTGGCCAATAGGGCGCTAAGCTCTCCATTGTCAATCTGGAACGATCATTCCGATACCATGATGGTGAGGGACTCAGGATGGATTCAAGTCTTCTGTGAAAATGGACAGGAAGTCTATGACGCTATTTTTCACGCGTTTAGAGTCGCCGAGGATGCGAGGGTATCTCCTGCCGGTAATGATTAACGTAGACGGTTTTAACCTGACCCATGTTATAGAACCTATCGAGTTCTGGACCAAGGATATGACGCAGAAATATCTTCCTGAATTTAAGCCCATTCACAGACTGCACCCTGACAAGGTCGTGACTATGGGCTCGTTTGGAATGCCGGAGATTTATGCAGAGGCCAAAATGGCTCAAAATGACGCCCTGTTGAAATCATTCCCAATGATTAAGCAGGGTTGGGATGAATTGGCGGACCTGACAGGAAGAAAATACTCTCCCGTAGAACTGTATAAGACTGAAGACGCTGAAACTGTAATCCTGGGAATGGGTACGATCTGTGAGACTGCTTCTCTTGCGGTCGATCGAATGAGAGACCAGGGCAAAAAAGTAGGTCTCGTGAAATTGCGACTCTGGAGGCCATTGCCTGTGGACGACATAAAGAAGGCGCTTTCCGGGGCAAAGGACGTTTTAGTGCTGGATCGGGCCGTCTCCTTTGGCGCTGCAAATGCTCCGGTGACGTCTGAAATCAGGGCTATCATGTATCATGAATCAAACAGGCCCAACATACACAATGTTATTGCCGGACTAGGCGGTAGAGATGTTACGCCGGACCATATTATAGAGATGTTGGAAATGGCCCTGGCGGATAAAACCCATGGGTACAACATTTTTGGTGTGCGAAATTAAGCGCCGCCTGATTGGAGATCAATATGGCTGAGACTGAAAAAAACAAGGTCATCAAACCTATAAAGAATTTCTCGCTGGAAGAATATATAAGCTCCGGTCATCGCGCTTGCCAGGGATGTGCGGAGGTTTTAGCTGTTCGACATGTGTTGAAGGCGATTGGCCCCGATATGATATTGGCAATGGCCACCGGATGTATGGAGATAATTTCTTCCCCCTACCCACTGACATCATGGAATGTGCCATGGATCCATGTCGCGTTCGAAAACGCCGCAGCGGTAGCTTCCGGTGTCGAATCCGGGCTCAAGGCCCTGCGACGGAAGGGGCGGGTCCCGGACAAGGACGTGACAATAGTGGCTATGGGAGGTGATGGAGGAACTACGGATATTGGGTTCCAGGCCCTTTCGGGAATGATGGAACGTGGTCACAAGGTTATATATGTGTGTGTCGACAATGAAGCCTACATGAATACAGGCATTCAGCGGTCTTCGTCGACCCCGTTCGGGGCCACGACAACGACATCTCCGGCTGGAAGGATAAAACCGGCAGGTCAAATGACATGGAAAAAGGACATGGTAGCCATAGCGGCTGCTCATGCTATACCTTATACAGCTACGGGATGCCCGACTTTTTTCACGGATTTGCAGAAAAAGATCCAGAAGGCAAAAGAAGTTGATGGACCTTCATACATTCATATTTTATCAGTTTGCCCCACTGGCTGGAGAATTCCACCAAACAAGGCCATAGAATATGGGCAACTCGCTGTTGATACCGGCGTATTTCCATTGTATGAAGTCGAAAAAGGAGTGTGGAAGCTCAACAGGAAACCGAAGGAGCTAAAACCCATATCCGAATATTTCAAAGGCCAAGGCCGTTATCGGCACCTAGATGAGAAATTCACTTCGGAAATTCAGGATAAGGTCACTGCACGATGGAACAAACTACTTAAGCTTTGCGAATAGGAAGGTAAGAATCAATTTTTAAATAGCTGAGATTAAGGTCGGTTCGGAAATGAACCGACCTTTTTTTGTTTTCAGGACATTATCTACATGTCGTCGTCATCACCTTCGCCCGGCCATTCCAGGAATGGTTTCTCCTGGTCGACCATTGCGTTTACCATGAGTTCCACCATGCCTGTGTACCATATCCCTGTCTTTTCATAAACTTCATAGCTTTCAAACATATCCCGAATTTGTCCTTTACAATTGGAGCACGGAGCGCAAACCATCTTCTTGATCGACGGGTCCATTTCTCCCTGAAAGGCGTTGAGGATTTGAGCCAATTTTTTCCTACCGGAAACGAGACGTTTCCAGTCCGGGAAGTTTCCGGAACTCATGATCGCGAAACCCGAACCACCGCCACAGCAATAGTTTTCGACGCCATGTGGTTCCATTTCCCGGAACCTACCAGGAGGGAATATCGCATTGAGAACTTCTCTCTGAGGTTTTACGATACCCATTAATCGTACTGCGTTACAGGGGTCATGCAAAGTCACAGGGAAGTCATTCTTGGACGGGTCAAATTTTATCTTCCCGGATTTTACAATATCATTGAGCAAAGTATAAGAGCTTTCACGGGGAATCATCTGGGTGCCCGGCAGAAGTCTGTCAGCGATAACCGAGAGGGCTTTATGAGCGTGGCCGCACTCACCGATTACGATTTTCTTGACTCCCAAATCACGAGCAATTTCGAGATGTTTTAACGCAACACGGGCGAACTGCACATCGTCATACCAGAGGCCATAATTTACCGCGTCATAACCGACCAAATCGGTAGACAAGGTATAATCTATCCCGGCTGCGTCAAAAAGAATGGCGAAGGCAATAGGGTTTTCGGGCCAGGCCATGAACTCACCGGCATTATGAATCAGAAGAATTTCAGCGCCCTTCTTATTCAAAGGAATCTTAATTCTCTTGCCGGTCTTTTCTTCAATATCGTCTTCTAAGTACTCAATAATATCGGCGATAGCCGCTTTAGTCATACCGGTGCTGGAACCAAACTTGAGGTGCTTTACAGATCCCTTTTCGTGGATCTCCGGACCAGCGATACCCATTTCCTGGCTGAACAGCTTTCGTAATTCATGTGTTATCAAGCCATTGTCGACTCCTACAGGGCATACTGAAGCGCAGCGTCGACATAGTGTGCACCTGTAAGCTAGTTCAGCCAATCTGGCTATCGTATCCCAGTTCAGATCAATGTCGTGTCCACGGAAGCCGGCGAGGATCTTTCCGCCTTTGCTCAAATACTTCTTGGCTATTTTTCGTAAAACGTCTGCCCTGAAAGTTGGTCTATATATATCTTTACGGCCACTCATCTCAAAGGCCGGGCACGCGTCCGCGCAAGTCTGACATTTTGCGCAATATTCCAAGGACAACATAAGAGGCTGCAGAAAGGTCCAGTTGTTTTCCTTGGTCATCAATTTTTCTAAACCGCTTAGAAACGCCTTGACCAGGCGCTCCTCCTCTTCAGGGGTCTCGGGTTTCGGTAGTGTAAGAGCGCTTACTCCGTCCAGTGAATGTTCCCATTTCTTCTTTTGTTCTTCCTTTAGAGGAGTTATGGGAGTTTCTTCATACGTGTCGTAAGGGAAAGGCAAAGGGGCTAAATCCTCGGTTTTTATTGTTACAAGCTGTTCTGTTTTCTTGGATATTTCTTCGGGTCTCATATTGGATCCTCCAATTATTTCTGGTCTTTGTTTTCCCAAGGATTAGTAGTGGCGATATCGGCCCACGTTTTTTTACCTCCTTGAGAGTCGATGTGGACCGCTGCCCAAGTAACCGGGTATGCGAGATATTTTTTAATTTTGGAATCCATGCCTGCGTCCCCTCTGTTGGGGTCGTCGTCCCATTTTACTTTATCCCACATGAAATATTTTGAAACCATGTGTGTCATTGGAGTAAAAGGGAAGTAAGCCCAGAAACCGATGAAGATAAGTAGATTAACAACGTGTATTGCGTTCATCGGTTCTTTCATCGGGCCAAAGGTCAAAAGGCTCTGGAAATAGGCTCTGGAAACATTGAAACCGGGGTCCTCCAGCCACACAATGAAGCCAGTAAGGAAAAGAAGACCGAGCCATATCAGGTTCATAAAATCAATTCCCGCTGTGACATCGATCAGGTTTGAGTCGGTCATTCGTTTCACTATGAGACCAAGTGCCCCTATTGTTCCTAGAAGATAACCTGGCACCGCGAAAACGGTTGTCAATGATTGAAGGAGACTCGCCAGCGCTGAATTTTCTGGAGCCATCCCAAAGATTTGCACAAACGCTCCAAGTCCCAAGAAAACCAACCCGCCAATGCAGAGGTAAAGGCCCATGTGAAAAGGAAATGACCAGTACCATAAGGGTTTGTTATCTTCACGTAAAGCCCTGATAAACAGTATTTCTGGCACCATGAATCTGTACTGAGCCATGTGATCTTTATGACGAACCTTCTTCCAATGGTCGATTTCCTCATAAAAGGAACCACCCCAATCCTTGCCTTCATGAGGTATTGGATAAAGTTCCCACCGCACGTGCATCGGCATCGTCGCATACTTCAACATTTTTGCGCCAAATGCGATCACGAAAACCAGGCCACCTAAATAAGTCAAGATCTGCAAAAAGACCATCTCAGCGCTCCTTTTTATGATGATAATTTAATCTTTGCCGAGTGACAGTTTTGAAAAATATCAATCTTAACAATTAACACGTTCTCTATTATTCTGCTAGATGTTTCATAATAAGCCGTACAGTTTTTGTGGTGAATTTTCCACCTGGCCATTTTAAGTCAAATTTTTAAACAGACGCGGATCTTTCGATTTGAAGCTGAAACAGTTAAAACAACAATTAGACCTGAAACTCGATAAATTTCGTAGTCAAAAATCTCTAATGCGACTCGCTTGTGTTGAGATCGGCAACTTCAACAGCCAAATTAGCAAAATCGTCTCCTTGATCAACTGTGGCGCCAATGTCGAATTCTGGAACAGGGTCATCAGCAAAATCAGCCCTGAAAAACTGCGATACCCAGGAACGTCCCCATGGATCTTCTTCCAGAAAACATCGCAAGTCGCCAACTCCCCTAAGATTGCGCAATTCGACCCAACCGTCTTTTTCCTGCAGGAGGGTAAGTTCTTCCGGCGCGCTATCCGACCAGTCAATAAAATATGAAGAATGGGAACTCATGAGTATTTGTTTGTCAGGATTTACGGATGCGTAGCGATGCACAAGACCATAGACCACTCTCAACCGATTTGGGTTCAGATAGGTTTCAGGCTCCTCAATAAAAAATATTTGGGGTTGATCGGGCAAGTTGAACAAGGTACAGACCGCCAAAAACACAAGAAACCCTTCTGATAACTGTGGACCTACAAAATATCCAGTCTTGTGCTTTTCTTCCACTCCGATGCCGACTTGTCCAGGATCACCAAGGTGTGGCGTAAAAATTCTCTTAATTTCTGGAATTGCCCGTTTTACTTCTTGAACAGTCTTGAAATAATTTTCCGGGTAGTTTCGTTCAAGAAAATGGATCACTGCCGCGAGGTTTTCCCCTGTGTGGTCGAGCAAGTAAGAATCCTGAATTGGAGTGGGCTTCTTGATCAAATCAGGAAGAAAGCGATACCGTTTAATTTTCGACAGGTACTGAGCGACCGATCGGATTCTTTTCTCAGAATCGTTCCACGCGTGGCCTTTCCTCATTTGAGACATCTTTGATTCACGAGCCTTCACATCATTTATAGTGAAAAGGATTTCACCCTGGACCTCCTGGAGGGTTTCTTCCTTAATAAGGTACTCATTTCTCCTTATTTCCGTGAAAATGAGACGGTATAAGTAATTTGTTTGTTCTACTTCCAATGTTATTTCAAAATGCAAATCAAAATCTTGACTATCCGATTGCTCTCGGGATTTGCGACTCAGCGTCTGACGAAACGTAAACGGGCCAGGACCGAAAGCGCTGTTGAATGGTCCGGATGCAAGGAAACTCATCATAAGGAGGAAATTGCCCAAATTTGACTTCCCCGTTCCATTTGGCCCTATAAAAATATTTAGAGGCTTGACGTCAAAATCGGCTTCTTTGAAATTCTTAAAATTCTTGATACGAACACTCTTGATCATTACCAGAAAAAGCCTTTCGAGGACAATTGTCCAGTCCCTTGGTTGAACTCGAAAATTTCAGAGCGCAAAATCATTGTATGCGAGATTAACATGGCTGCTTTTCATATTGAGCAGGACTGTCAATAACGCGCCTTACTTGGCAGTTTCCTGATCCCCGGAAATCATAAGGTTCCACCGTTCGCTGGTACTTTGGTTTTTTGGTAATACATTTCTCCAACACTGGGTTAGGCAAGGGCAGGCTTACGCTTGCCCCGAGCAAAGTAACTGAAGCAAACGACTGGATCAGATATTGAATTACTTCTCTTCCAGACCGGAAGAAATCCAACTCATCATTGATCTTAAATCTTGACCCACTTTTTCGATCGGGTGTTCGGCGCCCATTCTCTCCTTAGCCAGGAACACCGGTCTGCCTGCCGTGTTTTCAAGTATCCATTCCTTAGCAAATTCTCCCGAACGAATCTCATTCAAGATCTTTTTCATTTCTTGTCGTGTTTGATCAGTTATAATTCTTGGGCCTCGAGTTAAATCACCATATTCAGCGGTATTACTTACTGAATAGCGCATTCTTCCAATTCCGCCCTCATAGATCAAATCCACAATCAGCTTCAATTCATGAAGACACTCGAAATAGGCGATTTCAGGTTGATATCCCTCTTCCACAAGTGTTTCGAACCCAGCCTGTACCAATGCGGTAACTCCACCACACAGCACAGCCTGTTCACCAAAAAGGTCCGTTTCAGTTTCTTCTGCAAACGTGGTCTCTATAAGCCCCGCCCTGGTGGCTCCAAGCGCCCTGGCATATGCCATACCAATCTCTCTGCAATTTCCACCTGGGTTTTGATATACTGCCAAGAGAGCCGGCACACCAAACCCGGTCTTGTACATGCGTCGTACTAAATGACCTGGACCCTTGGGAGCTATCATAAAAACATCGATATCCTCAGGTGGCTGTATCTGACTAAAATGAATATTGAAACCATGAGCGAAAGCCAAGGCTTTACCCTTGCCCAGATGTGGACAAATTTTTTCGCGATAGAGGTTCCCCTGAATTTCGTCAGGCACTAGAATCATTACTATATCAGCCTGTTTTGTGGCTGCGTCCACTTCCATAACTTCCAGGCCATCGTGCATGACCTTGTCCCACCGTCGACTCGATTTCTGCAAACCGACAATTACCTTAACGCCTGAATCTGACAGATTGAGCGCATGAGCGTGCCCCTGACTGCCATAACCAATAATGGCGACCGTTTTACCCTGCAAGAACGATGGATCAGCATCGTGATCATAATAAATTTTTGGCAAAATGTTTCTCCAAGTTAGTGAAAAAGTATCAACAATGACTTAACTGAACGATTTTAACAAAAACGCCCCATATAATCAATACTATGAAGCATACTATGAAGCAATTTCCATGTCGAGGCTGAATATTTTAGTAAAGATGGTTTTTTATTTGCCGCTGTCATCCTTGAAAACATGGCCGGGTGGCTCTATCATGACAGTTGTGTCCGCAGGAACAGAAGATGTAAGCCAGACATTTCCACCTATCACCGACCGAGCGCCGATTATAGTTTCACCCCCTAAAATTGTCGCCTGCGCATATATTGTGACATCATCCTCTATAGTCGGATGTCTCTTTCGGCCTCGCAAATAGTTTCCACCTTCAGACTCACGGGGTACTGATAATGCGCCCAAGGTTACGCCCTGATATATTCTGACACGGTCTCCGATACTTGTAGTTTCTCCTATGACTACGCCGGTTCCGTGATCAATAAAGAATTCCTTACCTATTGAAGCTCCCGGATTTATATCGATTCCGGTCAGTGAGTGAGCATGTTCGGTCATTATTCTAGGCATCAAAGCTATATTCTTTACAAACAGCTCATGCGCAACTCTATAAACGAAAATAGCGTACAAACCAGGATATGAAAAAACAATTTCATCCAGACTTTTTGCCGCAGGGTCACCGTCATAGTGGGCCTTTACATCCAGGGCTAAAGCAAGTCTTAATGCAGGCAACTTCTCCATGAACAGGATCGCTTCCTCGCGCCCCTTTTGGACGCATTTCACGCACAAGCTATCCATTCTTCGGCATTCGTGCCTTATACTCCTGGACAGTTGCACTGAAAGCGATTCGTACAAATTTATCAATTCATTGCCAAGATGATATTCCAGCGTTGAAGGACTTAACTCCTGTCGGCCGAAAAAGCCTGGGAATAAAATATCCTGCAACATCCCTAATATTTTTATGATCTCATCTTTTGAGGGGATCAGAGTTGCGCCGACATGGTCGATGGTTCTGTCGTCATTGCATGACTGGACCATTGCGGAGATCACTTCACGTACCCTACGTTCCTGGGAAGGTATCAGTTGATCCTCTTTGAATTCACAGAAATCCGGAGAATTGTTATCATGGACAGTGGAGCGATTCATATCATTACGCCTTTCTAAACCGGAATTTGGTCTCAATGAAAATTCATTCTGCGCTTCAACACGCGAAACCGGTTTGTGGAGGGTCTTTTTTGACAAATAATACACTGGAGGCGTTATTGCCTCGGAATGACAAATAGGGCATCGGCCTGGAGATGTAAGTCGATGTCGCTTCCTGAAATTGAAGCCGCAGTTCAGACAACGCGCAGGCACCTGGATTACTCCACATGGTAATCGCAAAGATTTCTCGATATGGATGAGATGGTAATATACATCTTTCTCTGGAATACCAACAGCTCGTGACAAATCTCGAGCTGTAAATGGGCTTTCTTGAAGTAATCTAACCATTCGGCGTCTTATTGTCAGGGTAATCCTCCTTATCAGGACATATTAACCCTTTGAGCTTGACAAGCGTGCTTCATTTCGTAGAGGATAACCTTTCTGGTAAGCCTACGGCAAATTTTTTCCTGTGTTTTTTCTACAAGGAGGGAGGCGATTATGGCCCAGAGGTCTTTAAACAAGGTGCTTCTTCTGGGAAACGTTGGTAAGGACCCCGAAGTGCGCTACACAGCTTCAGGGAGAGCGGTTGCTACATTTTCTCTTGCTACGTCACAAAGATGGAAGGACCAAGAGGGGAAAGATCAAGAAAAAACCGAATGGCATCGCATAGTGGCTTGGGGCCGCCTTGGAGAAATCTGTGGGGAGTTCCTTAGCAAGGGTAAGCAGGCATACGTAGAAGGCCGTATCCAATCAAGAGAATGGGAGGACCAGGACGGTAACAAAAGACTAACAGTCGAAATAGTGGCAAATGACATCATATTACTCGGAAACGTCGGTTCATCAAGTCGGGGCCAGGACGAAGGAATCAAGAGAAACGCTCCTGCGCCAACTCAGAGCCCTGCGGCTGCGAAACCTCGGTCGGATGACAAGGGAGCATTTTACCCACCACCGCCGGATGATGATATTCCTTTCTAGGTATTATGATATTGTGATTCGTCCTGGTCCCGACTGAAAAGCAAGAGGCTGTCCCATGCCCCGTTGGTTAAACCGAAAAGAGTTGACTGGATATATTCCATTCACGATGTTCTTCATTTTGCTGGTTTGCTTGACTTGCGCCAATGCTTTTAACGAAGCGCCCAGTTTATCCAAGGCGGTTAAGGAGGGGACCCTTCCGTCTGTAGAAAATCGCCTGCCTCCCAAGCCCGTTGTACTCACCCCTTTTGACAAACCCGGTCATTACGGAGGAGTTTGGCGGCGTGCTTATACAGGACTTTCGGATATGGTCGGAGTCCGAAGGATTTTGTACGAGCCATTGGTCCGCTGGAGCCCTCAATTTAAGGTTGTTCCCAACCTTGCAGAGAGTTGGGAAATGGACGAATCAGGACAAATCTACACTTTCCACCTCGTCAAGGGAATAAGATGGTCGGACGGAGAACCGTTCACCGCTGACGACATAATGTTCTATTTTGAAGACATTCTCTTCAACAAAGAGCTCACAACATCGATTCCAAACTGGTTATCTCCTGACGGTAATCCTCCAAAGGTCGTCAAGATTGACGACTACTCCTTTCGAGTTGAATTCTTGAGGCCATATGCTATTTTTCTACAGGAACTGGCGTGCCCTTATGGTATGGAGTTGGTGACCAAACCAAAACATTACCTCAAAAAGTTTCACAAAAAATACGCTGATCCAGCGCAACTCGAACAGCTTGTTAAGAAACGCCACGCCACATCCTGGGTTAAGCTTTTTCAAGATGTTTCCGGCCTTAGACACGCTATGTTCGTTAGTCCAAAATATCCATCCCTTTGCGCCTGGATAACCAGGATTCCTGCTCCTGCAACGCGATTCGTGTTGGAGCGTAACCCTTATTACTGGAAGGTTGATCAGGAAGGAAACCAGCTCCCGTATATCGAAACCATTGTCCACGAATTAGTCACCGATCCGAAGACGATTGTGCTCAAGGCGATCGCTGGTGAAATAGACATGCAGGGCCGGCACCTAGGGAGTATGCAGAACACAGTGCTTTTATTGGCTAGTGTGGGGAATGGCAAGTTCCGACTTGTTCCAAAGATGTTGTCAGCGTCAGTCGGGATTCTGCTTGCTCCGAATATTAATCATAAAGACCTGGTTATGAGAGCAATGTTTTCTGATAAACGTTTTAGGATTGCCCTGTCTTATGCAATCAACAGAACTGAAATCAATAAAATTGCGTGTCGGGACAGAGGAACTCCAAGACAGGCGGCGCCTCTTAAAGACTCAGAGTTCTACAGCGCTTCTTATGAAAAGGCATATACGGAATTTGATCCCGCAAAAGCTAATGCTCTGCTTGACGAAATGGGACTGAAGGTGTCTGCAGATGGGAAGAGGCTACGGCCGGACGGCGTTCCGTTGCAAATTTCGTTGGATGTTGTCGCGTCCATGTCGGGTTGGGTTGATACAGCGGAAATTGTGGCTTCGAACTTGAAGAAAGTTGGCATAGACACTGAAGTCAAGTCCGAAACGATGGAACTATTCAGACAGCGGACACAGAATGCGACGCATGATATCGCTTTATGGCCTGGAGATGGAGGATTGGAGTGTTTGCTCGACCCGCGATGGTACTTTCCATACAGCTCCGAAAGTTTAAATGCGCCTCTGTTTGGTTTATGGTTTCAAAGCAAGGGATCCAGGGGTGAAGGACCTCCTGCCGAAATTAAAGACCAGATGAAGACCTACGACGACATTCTCAAGACGGTTTCCAACGAGAAACAAAGCGAACTGTTTAAAAAAATTATTGAGTCTGACGAAAGAAATTTGTGGGTCATCGGTCTTGTTCAGGATCCTCCGGACTACTATGTTGTTTCGAAAAGAATGTTTAATGTACCCAAGAGAGATATTCAAAGCTGGATATACCCGAACCCTGGGCCTACTCACCCAGAACAGTTTTCTTTTGAACCAAAAAGATCCGGCGTAAAATGATGACATGAATTGATAGAGTGGTTTAAGTTTTTAAGAACCAGTCTCTTTTGCTCCTTATTTCGTCTATAAAGGGGAACCATCGTGCTTGCATACCTAATTCGTCGCATCATGATAATGATTCCTACCCTGATAGCTATTTCAATAATTTCCTTTACTATAATTCAGCTTCCCCCAGGCGATTTCCTGACCACCTATGTGGCGCAATTAACTGCGAGTGGTGAGACGGTGGACCAGGCTGAACTCGAATCTTTACGCACACGTTTTGGTCTCGACCAGCCTATGTACATACAGTATCTAAAATGGGCCTGGAACTTTATACATGGCGATTTTGGCCATTCATTTGAATGGAATAAACCTGTTTCGGAATTAATTGGCGAACGACTAAGCCTTACGGTTGTGATTTCAGTGAGCACACTGCTTTTTACCTGGGCCGTTTCTATTCCAATCGGGATCTATTCGGCTGTGCGTCAATACTCCTGGCTTGATTATATTCTTACTGTCTTGGGTTTTATCGGTTTGGCCACACCCAATTTCCTCCTAGCCCTGGTCCTCCTCTGGGTGTCTTACGCGTACTTCGGTTTGAGTATTGGAGGGCTTTTTTCTCCCCACTTTGCTGAAGCTCCTTGGAGTTTCGCAAAAGTTGTCGATCTGTTGGAGCATCTTTGGGTCCCGGTGATTATTGTGGGACTGGCGCACACGGCAAAATTCATAAGAATCATCAGAGGCAATTTATTGGATGAATTGCGCAAGCCTTATGTCGTTACGGCTCGCGCCAAGGGGCTTTCTGAAACTTGGCTGATTTTGAAATACCCGGTCAGAGTAGCCATCAATCCCTTAGTTAGCACCATAGGCTGGACACTACCCGAACTGATTTCCGGAATTGCAATTACCGCCGTGGTATTGAATTTGCCAACCACCGGTCCGTTACTCCTGGGCGCCTTAATGAGTCAGGACATGCAGTTGGCCGGAACGTTCATAATGTTTTTGAGCTGCCTTACGGTAATAGGTACCTTAATTTCTGACATACTGTTAGCGTGGGTGGACCCTCGAATCAGGTTTGGCGCACGCGAGGGACTATGAAAGAAGATCATACGAGCGAAAGGCAGCTCAAATATTTAAATGCTTCTACCAGGCGCCTAATCTGGTGGCGATATCGTAAACACACTCTGGCGATGATAGGTCTCGTTTCGATCTGCGGAATGTATTTCAACGCATTGTTTTGTGAGTTTCTAGCGCCTTATAACAAGGACACGATACATCTTGACGCCATTTACTCGCCGATTAGCAAGGTTTATCTATTCGAAAAGGACAATAAACTTTGTTGGCCTTTTGTGCGACAATGCCGTCTCGAACTGGATCTGGAACACTATAAGGCTTCCGTCATTGAGATACCTGGAACACATTTTCCAATAAAATTTCTAGTCAAAGGTGATTCCTACCGTTTCTGGGGGAAATGGCAGTGGGACAGACATCTGTTCGGGGTTGAAAAGCCCGGAACACTGTTCCTGTTCGGAGCCGACCGTATGGGGCGTGACGTTTTTTCACGCTGCCTGTATGGGACCCGGATATCATTATCTATCGGAATGATAGGGGTATTGATGAGCCTTTTGCTGGGAGTGACACTGGGAGGTATTTCAGGATATTTCGGCGGATGGCCTGATGGGATAATTCAGAGGGTTATCGAAACGATCCGCTGTTTTCCGAGTATACCGCTCTGGATGGGGCTTTCCGCCGCCATGCCGCCTCACTGGCCCGCATTAAAAGTGTATTTTGCCATTACAATTATACTATCACTTGTTGGTTGGACGGACTTGGCCAGAATGGTTCGTGGAAAGCTCATGTCCTTACGGGAAGAGGAATTTGTCCTGGCCGCGAAATTCATTGGGGCTTCCGACGCTCGCATAATCTTCAAACATCTTCTCCCGTCTTTTATGAGCCATATTATAGTTTCTGTAACGTTGGCCATACCTGGAATGATACTCGCCGAAACGGCGCTGTCGTTTCTCGGTATCGGGTTGCGCCCACCCATAACAAGTCTGGGAGTCCTTTTAAAGGAGGCCCAGAATATTACCACTGTAGCCCTTTATCCCTGGCTTCTTATCCCGGTATTCTTCGTAATAATTATTGTGCTCTCGTTCAATTTTGTTGGCGATGGTCTGCGTGACGCTGTTGATCCATACTCCAGGTGATTTTTGATGAGGCCTATTCTAGAAGTAGAAAACTTGAAAGTTCATTTTTATCTCGAAGAGGGAGTGTCTCGCGCTGTTGACGGTGTCAGTTTTTCAGTGCAGCCCGGAAAGACCCTCGGGATAGTTGGTGAGTCCGGTAGCGGGAAAAGCGTCATAGGCCTTTCAATTCTAAGGATTGTCCCGTCTCCCGGTCGCATAGTAGATGGGAAAATCTGGCTGGCGATGGAGGAGAAAGACCACACTGAGGCGGACAATCGCCTTGATCTGGTTACGCTTAACCCAAAAAGCTCAGCGGCTCGAGGCATACGCGGTAAAGACATCTCTATGATTTTTCAGGAACCAATGAATTCGTTCAGCCCAGTGCATACAATCGGGTCACAGATTATAGAGGCCCTTAAGATTCATGCCGATGTTTCAAGCCATGAAGCGCATAACCGGGCCATAGAAATGTTGAAAAGAGTAGGGATTCCCCAGCCGGAAAAAAGAATTGGTTCGTATCCTCATCAGTTGTCCGGCGGAATGCGGCAACGCGCCATGATTGCAATGGCCTTAATTTGCAATCCCCGCATCCTTATAGCGGATGAGCCGACCACAGCCCTGGATGTGACAATACAGGCCCAGATTCTAGCCTTGCTAAAAGATTTGCAGGAAGAATTCGGCATGGCCATTTTGTTTGTTTCACACAACCTGGGAATTATATCCGATATAAGTGATGACGTGCTGGTTGTCTATTTTGGCAGGGTGATGGAGCAAGCGCCTGTCGAGATCATTTTTAGAAACCCTGTCCATCCGTACACAAGGGCACTGCTCAGGTCCGTGCCGGGGATCGATACTCCGGTCGGAACTGAATTGGCGACTATTGAGGGAACACTTCCAGACCCGTTGACCCATATTAAGGGTTGTCCTTTTTGGGGTCGATGCACCGAATGTGGAGGCGCGACAGTGTGTCGCGACAATCCATATGAATTGAGTCAGATCGAAGATAGACATTATGTGGCCTGTCCAAGAGTATGCGTAACCATGTGAGGTGATTTTTTGTCCGAATCAGGACCCTTACTCGAAATTAAAGATCTGAAGCAACATTTTCCTATCCAACGGGGCGTGTTCCGAAGGGTTGTAGGACACGTCAAAGCGGTAGATGGAATAAGTTTTGAAATTAACCACGGAGAGACGGTGGGTCTGGCCGGAGAATCGGGATGCGGAAAAACAACTGTTGGACGCATGATAATGGGAGCTTATCGTCCTACAGCAGGAGAAATTTGGTTTCAGCCGCCTGACCGCTCTGCCAGAATCAACCTTGCGGCGTTGACCTCAACGGAGATGAAACCTTACCGCCGTTATGTCCAAATGGTTTTTCAGGACCCCTTTGCTTCGCTGAACCCCAGAATGACTGTTCGTGAAATCCTGGCTGAGCCGCTGGTTGTAAACAAAATTGCCAGAGGAACAGAGCTTGAAGGACGTGTGCGTGAACTTATTGAGATGGTGGGCTTGAAGGTTCAGTATCTGAAGAGATATCCACATGCTTTCTCTGGTGGGCAAAGGCAGAGGATAAGCCTGGCCAGGGCCCTGGCTTTATATCCGCGTTTACTGGTAGCTGACGAACCCACGTCAGCTCTTGATGTCTCAGTTCAGGCCCAGATTGTAAACCTTGCGATGGAAATTCAGAAAAAAATGGGTATCGCCTACCTGTTCATTTCACATGACCTCGGGTTGATTAGACATATCAGCAAGAAAATACTCCTGATGTACGTTGGTAGAGTTGTAGAATACGCCCCTGCCGATATCCTGTTTCAACGCCCCAGACACCCATACACTGAAGCTCTAATGTCAAATGTTCCAACTACTCATCCGGAATTCCTCGGTCGTAGGATAATACTAAAAGGTGACCCTGCTGACCCTATCAATCCTCCTCCTGGATGCGCATTTCACCCCAGATGTGTCTATTCAAAAACGGTTTGCTCATCGGAAAATCCGGCGCTTCGAGAGATTAGCCCCAGCCATTTTGTCGCGTGCCATTTTGCGGAATCTCTTGATCTGCGGGGTTGCGACGCATTGGGTTGTGTGATCTAATCGAGACCGAGTCATCAGAATTTTAAGGACATTGTTGGTTGGTTGCGATATGATTCCGTAGTTTTGAACGCGACCTGAACAGGACTCTATTGAAACAATGAACCATCACATCAGACGAATCCTCGTTTATACTCACAATTCAATAGGGGTAGGACATGCGTTCAGGACTTCAGCCGTTATAACCGGTATAAGAAAATGGCGACCCGATATTGATTTCCTCGTAGTGTCAGGGACCTCCGTACCCCAGGTCTTTTTCAGAGAAGGGATTGAGGTAATCAAATTACCGTCAGTAAAGCTTGATATCGATTCCAAGAACAACCCACTCCGCTCTCGCTACCTTTCCGGATTTGAGCTGGAAAATATCTTTGACTTTCGTCAACGCCTCATTCTCGCCAGTTTTGATTTTCTGCAACCAGACGCTCTAATAATTGAACACAATATGACCGGCCAGATGAGTGAACTCATCCCGCTACTCATGAAAAAATGGATGAGGAAAGGTGGGCCTGTAGATTTTGCGGTCGTGCACATATGTCGAGGTATCATGAAATGGATCCCTTTGCTCAGAATACCGTATCAGAACCCTCGACATCGTTCGGAATCAATAAATATAGGTTCGATGTACGATTTTATGTATGTGCTTGAAGATAGGGATGTAATTGATATCAATAAAGAGTTTTTGGGAAACGACCCTGAGCTTGAGAAAAAAATCCATTATCTTGGTAAGATAACCAACAGAACGCTTGATGAGCTTCCTGACAGGACTCGGGCACTGGAACGATGCGGACTCCAGGACAGACCACTCATAGTAGTGTCTCTGGGTCGTAATTGCCGGGTGCTAGATCTGTCGTTACGAATTTTGGATTTTGTAAACAGATATGAGTTGCAATCCAGGTATCAGGTTGTAATGGTCCTAGATACTTATCTTGATCCAAAGTCCAGTGAGGCATTGATGTCGCACCCTCAAGGGAAAGGAGTGCGTTTCTTAAGCTTTACTATGGACCTCGTTGATCTGTTCAACCATGCTGATTTGGTTATATCCCGTGCAGGTTACAATACGATGAATGAAATTCTTTTGACAGGGGTGAAGGCAATCATCATTCCGGAGAGCCATGGCTCAGGTGAACAGGAACAACGGGCCAGAAGCAGCCAAGCGCATAACATGGTTGTTTTCAATGAAGATGAGATGCTTGAAACCGACTTTGGCGCCAAGATAATAAAATTTCTTGAAACAGGTTCAAGGGCTCCATCGCGGAACTTTAACAAGTACGCCACGGGTAAGCGTATCATTGAAGACCTCGAAAATTGGCGACCAATCCCCCGAGAATCATGTTGAAACCCTCCCATTGTCAGGGATAGATGCCGCGAATAAGTATTGCGTCCGATATCCGCTGAATCGCAAGAATTTGAGCCGCTTCTCTGTTTGACACCCTGAATTGTTTGGCCGCGCCTATAACATTTTCAAAAGCCTTGGCCATCAAGTATTGCAGTTTTCGGTTGATCTCTTCTACTGGCCAGAAAAAAGCCTGAAGGTCCTGAACCCACTCCAGATAGCTAACGGTGACTCCGCCGGCGTTGCATAAGATATCAGGGATGATGAATATATGTTTTTGGTTCAGGATTTCATCGGCTTCAGGGGTGGTGGGACCATTGGCGCCTTCGGCGACGATCTTTGCCTTAACCTTGTCGGCATTCTGTGAAGTGATTTGGTTCTCAACAGCCGCGGCGATCAACACGTCACATTCCAACGCCAATAATTCGTCATTGGAAATTGAATCCGTGCCGACAAAATTAGTTACACAACCTCCCTGTTCAAGATGTCGAGTAACTCTTGACGGATCAATGCCGTTACTACTATAAAGCCCTCCTTTGGAACAACTGACCGCTACCAGCTTCATACCCAATTCATGGACCATCCTGGCGGCCACTGAGCCGACATTTCCGAATCCCTGAACAGCGACTGTAGCGTTTGTCGGATCTATGCTCCTGAGCTTTAAGGCTTCGAGTATACAAAAGCCCACGCCTCGTCCAGTTGCTTCAGTCCTCCCCAGCGATCCTCCTATTTCGACAGGCTTGCCCGTCACCACGGCCGGGACCGAAAATCCGCGGTGCATGGAATATGTATCCATGATCCAGGCCATCACCTGAGGATTGGTACCGACATCCGGAGCTGGTATATCGCTTTCAGGTCCCATCAGGACACTGATTTCAGTAGCGTACCTTCGAGTAAGACGCTCAAGCTCACGTGTGGACAAAATCTTGGGGTTTACAATGACCCCTCCTTTAGCTCCACCGTAGGGGAGGTTCATAAGAGCGCACTTCCAACTCATCCACATCGCAAGAGCGCGAACTTCGTCCAGGGTAACGTTTGGTGAATACCTGATTCCACCTTTAGTCGGCCCCTTCACGGCAGAATGATGGACACGATAGCCCCTGAAAATTTTTATGTCGCCATTATCCATCATCACGGGAAAGTTTACTGATAATTCCCGCTTGGGGCATCGAAGCATATCTATAACACCACGCTTAAGGTTCAAGTGGGACACGGCCTTATCAAATTGTGTTAGAGCGTTTGCATAAGGGTTGTCTTCGCTCCGTCCCTTTGATGACCCACCAGCCTTGCTTATTGCGCATGGTGATCCTGGATTTTCCGATGTTTTCGGTTTTACCCCGTCATCCATTTTGGGTTCCTCTTGTCAGACAAGGTCTAATACTGAAAAAACAATTTAGTGATTCGAATACATCCCGAACACATTTTTGTGAATATTCAGCAAATTCTAGGAAGTAACTCTCCCATAGGCTCTGAAAGTACTCTTGATCCTCCGATACGTGTTTTCATGATTACCCGGGGTTTGTTTTCTCCAATAACTGCGCCGATAAGAGAAGCGCCGACCGTTTGTGGACAATCTTTCAACAAATCAAAGGCCCTGTTTACACTGTCTCTGTCGATGACAGCGACTACCTTTCCTTCATTGGCGGCCTCCAATGGATTAATTCCGAGTAACTCCGCAGCTGCTGAAACCTCTCGGGAAACCGGTATCATAGACTCATCAACTGAAACCGTAAAACCTGTAAGCGCGGCGATCTCGTTTAGAGTAGCGCTCAGTCCGCCCCTGGTGGGGTCCCTCAAAAATTTGAGATCACTTCCCAGCGCCAACAATCTTTCAACAATAGGCCAGATACCCGCAGAGTCAGATTTTACATCAAAGTCGAAGGAAAATTCCGCACGACTCAACATTACCGCCATTCCATGATTGCCTACAGGGCCACTAACAATTACGGCGTCACCGGGAACAATGCGAGTTGGGGTCAAATCAACGGCAGATCGGACCTTACCAATGCCGGCGGTATTAATGAAGATTCGATCTGTGGCGCCCTTAGGAGTAACTTTTGTATCTCCTGTCACAATTTCTACCCCGCAAATGTCTGCGGCTTCGGACATGGAATCCAGTAATCTGGAGAGGTCTTCCATAGGGAACCCTTCCTCCAGGATTAGTCCCACGGACAGAAAAACAGGCTGGGCGCCCGAACACGCCAAGTCGTTGCATGTTCCATGCACAGACAATGATCCAATATTTCCACCAGGAAAAAAAATCGGTGAAACTACGAACGAGTCAGTAGTAAAAGCAATTTTGTCGCCAAGATCCGACAGTACCACCGAATCAGGGAGCGTCCCGAGCTTTCCCCGATTAAGTCGAGGCACAATCATATCACGTATAAGCTGTCCGCTCATCTTCCCGCCGCCGCCATGCGCCAGCGAAATAGAACTCACCTGAAAGCTAGGCTTCAATGGAACCTCCTCCATATTTGTAATATGCGGCGCAAGTGCCTTCAGATGATACCATACATGGACCTACTGGAGCTTCAGGCACACATTCTCTCCCAAACAGTCCGCACTGGTTTGGAGTAAGTTCTCCCGTCAATATTCGGGCGCACTTGCAGCGGGGGTCATCCGGAGCAGCCGGAACTTCTATCGGAAAACGCTTTAAAGCGTCGAAGGCGTCGTACGGCGTCCTGAATTTCAAACCACTTCCCGGAATTATCCCCAAGCCGCGCCAGGAAGCGTCCGCCGGTTCGAAAACCTCATCTATCAAAGCCCTTGCGACAACGTTACCCTCTGGCTTGACCACCGTTCTGTAATTGTTCTCAATCCTAGCCTCACCATTTAAAGTCATTTTTACAAGACTCCGAATGGCCAATAATATGTCCAAACCATCGAAGCCCGCTATGACTCCTGGTTTTTTGTAATCCAGCGCAAGATAATCGTAAGAATCAGCGCCGATAATCGCAGAAACATGGCCAGGCAATAGAAAACCCGACAAGTCTTTCTGAGACGCCAGTATCTTTAATGGCTTGTGAATAGTCTTGAACGCAGGCAATACAAACAGGTTCCCGACATTCTGGGAAAAGGCTGTTTTAATGGTCACGGCAATAGTTGGGATCGTTGTCTCAAACCCAACGCCAAGGAAAACCACAGGTTGAGGAGCGACATGAGCGGCAATTCCTATAACGTCCATCGGAGAGTAAACCACCTTGACTGACCCGCCCTGAGACCTCAAGTCGGCGAGCGAACCTTCCGTGCCCGGTCCTCTAATCAGGTCTCCGAAAGTCACGAGGCACGCTCCAATTTTCTTCCCCAGAAATATCGCCTGATCGATAAACAGCTTCTCAGTCACACAAACAGGACAACCAGGTCCTGAAACCAGCATGAGTTTACTGGTAAAAAGACTCTTGATTCCCGAAGAATGAATTGCCATGGTGTGTGTGCCGCAGACTTCCATGAATTTCATGGACGCTCCATACCCCGACAGCATGGAATCTATATCCCGGGCTAATTTCTTTGCAGCCTGTTTTTCGATTTCGATTTTCAATCTATGCCTCGGTTGCGGTGGCTTCAGCCAGTTCCCTAAACAAATCGAGTCGTATCATGGCTTCTTCATGGTCGAGGATCTCTATTGCGAAGCCGGCGTGAACAATCAGATAATCACCCATCTTGGCGTCAGGCGCCATGGCAAGACTCACGTCCGCCTTTACTCCTCCGGCGTCTACTTTTCCTACCCCAGACCCGCTAATTTCAACAAGTTTCATTGGAACAGCCAAACACATTGATCAATCCTTTTCCCAAATTTTCATTTTGGATAAGCAAGATAAAATTAATCGGCAATCGCCTTTAAAAAGAGGTATTGAATCTGTCATTTGATCTTAGCCAAATTTCCCTACCCACAACGGCCTGACCCACTGCTATGCCACCATCATTCACCGGTACCGTTTTATCTCGTAGAACCCTGAATCCAACACGTCCTAGGCGATCCGCAGCAGTTTCAGTCAGCCTTTTATTCTGAAAACAGCCCCCCGTTAACCCTACTATTCCGGAAGGATTAAAAACGGCGAGCTTTTCCACGGTTTTCACAATTATGTCCGCAACAGAATTGTGAAAACGGGCAGCCAGTTTTTCCGGTTTTGTGCCGGCAAGGGCGTCATTTGCCATCGAAGACAACAATGGCGCGACATCAGCCTCTAATATGCCTTCGTCATCAAAAACAACAGGATATGCGCCGTCTCGTATCTATCCGCTATTGATTCGAGCCACGTCGCTGCCTGGCCTTCAAAAGGAGCAGGTCATTAAAGGCCTGCAATGGCGGCCGCGGCATCAAATAATATACCCGCTGATGATGTCAAAGGCGGGTTCATGTGTTTCTTCCATGCCTCCAGCCATCGGTGGATCTGCAGGCGGCCTGACCAAAAAGCAGAAGCGCGTCCTCCGGAATCGAACATCCGTTGGCTATCGCAAGCAGACCAGCAGCTATCCTCAAAGGCTCCCGAATAGCGGCCTCAGACCCTGTCAGCGGGAATCGCCTCAATCGGGCGAACCATTTCAAACCAGTCCTATCCGTCAGCAGAAACTCTTCCACCCCATATGGTTCCATCATCACCATCGCCGGTTCCATCAAAGACTACGCGAAGGAATGAGCCGCTCAAACCATTCTCGAGGAGCAGACTGACCACATGCGCATCGTAATGATAGACTGAAACAGAAATTTGTCATTTTGTTCGGCCAGCTTCGAACTGAAGTAAGCCGGGTACGGATCATAGGCTATTACCGACGGATCAACATTCAGATAGTCTTTAAGTATGTCAATTGATTTAGAAAAATAATCCTGTGCCTCCGGTGATTCAAGGTCCCCAACATGAGGGCCGGGTGTGAGCAATTCTCCATCCAGTATAGCGGGAGCATTCTTCAAATCAGCCCCCACACCCAACACTGCAGGTCCTTTCACTAGATGAATCGAGAGTGAGTCAGGCGAGGCGGATTTTCCCGGACCTGCGGAATCTGAAGAAAACGCCGCTCCAAATGGAAAGCTCAACGGAACATAACCCCGCGAGCGTCGAAATACCGTGGGGTCTTCCCTGATTATCCGAACAATCGAATCATCAGCCCTCAATACAATCTGGCGGTTGTGAAGCAGAAAAGCGTCAGCAATAAATCCAAGTCGTTCTAAAGCCTCGTCATTGTCTGCTGCGATCGGTTCATGGAAACTATTTCCGGAAGTCATTACCAAAGTGGAAAGGCCATCCTTGCCGTCAAAATGGGGGTGTCTGAACAGCAGATGGTGAACCGGGGCATAAGGAAGCATCACACCCAACGTGCCCACGAAAGGAGCGATCAGTTGGGCGGACTTTATTACCACGGGCCCTGAGTAAAACTATTGGCGCAATGCTTGACTGCAGGAGTTCTGATTCGATGAAGTTAATCTCAGAGTACTTTCTTGCCTCTTCGATGTCACGGCTCATCACAGCGAAAGGCTTTTCGGGCCTCCCTTTTAGAGCACGCAACCTCTGGACAGCGTCATTATTTCGGGCGTCTACCGCAAGGTGGAATCCGCCCTACCCCCTTGATAGCAACTATTTGGCCCAGTTTGAGAAGTCTTATACATTCTATGATCGAGTCGCCTCGTA
>CAWCTI010000008.1:0-28893 GCA_963798475.1 uncultured delta proteobacterium | reverse complement strand
GTTATTGCGTTGGCTTCTACCCGGACAAGAGTGACAGGTGGGCGGCCCTTGGGGAGCTAATGTATGAACTTGCGGCCATAGAGGTGAGCCGAAACTATCGCGGTTGCCGGCTGGGAGAAAAGCTCTTAAGGATGACGATGGAAGATGACTTTTTCGAAGACAAGATAGCATACATGTGTGGTTATTCCTGGCATTGGGACCTCGAAGGAAAGGGATTGAGCGCAGCGCAGTACAGATCGATGATGAAACAGCTATACAGCAAATTCGGTTTTCGCGAAGTCTACACAAATGAACCAAACATTACTCTAAGGGCCGAGAACATAATGATGATTAGGGTTGGGGCCCGGGTTACTCCTGAGGACCAAATGAAATTCAGGCATCTCCGTTTTGGAATGAAACCCAAGTAGGGGGGCCATGTCAATGCAAGACAAGTACTTTGGAGCGGCCAAAGAAGTCGTCCTCTCTTTCCTTCAGAGGACTTTACCATTCAACGAACTTGCTCTTCCGCACCTGGAAAGCCTCGCTCAAACCGCAGTGATCGGATTTTACCCCAAAGGGACACTAGTCCTGGAACAGGACAAGACCGAAGTCTCAGATTTATACCTGATTCAAAAAGGCGGGGTGCGCGTTTTCCTGAGAGGCGATGACGGCTCTGAAACCCTTGTGGACTATCGAGGGGAAGGCGCCACTTTTGGCGCTTTATCTCTCATACGAGATTCTGAGGCCAATTTGAACGTTCAAACGGTGGAGGATACTTTTTGTTATCTTTTCCCCAAACATGAGTTTCTGAATCTGATCGATAAAAATCCGGGCTTAGCGACACATTATCTGAAAAGCCTTTCCCAGAAGCTCGTGGGGTCGGCCTATTCGGAACTACGGTCCCGAAACCCGGTTCAAAGATCTGAAGATAACATCTACCTTTTCGCCTCAAAGATTTCAGACATAGCGCACAGAGAGCCTAAGTCGGTAACGATAGGCGATTCTATCCATAAGGCGGCCGCACAAATGGCTGAACTCGGGATAGGATCATTGCTGGTCAAGAATGGCGCAGGTGATATTGCTGGAATAATCACCGACAAGGATCTCACATCCAAGGTAGTGGCAAGAAGACTCAGTTATGATGAACCAGTGGAAACAATCATGACCGGTCCGATAAAGACTATCCAGGATTCCGCGCTTTGCTTTGACGCTGTACTGGAAATGATGAGCCAGGGTGTGCATCATCTGGCGGTGGAGACTGGCGGAAAAATCTCCGGCATTATTACAGCTCACGATATTTTGATAGCTCAGGGAAGTTCACCAATTTTCCTCTTGCGGGAAATCGATTCGCAAACTGAAATAGTAGGCCTGTATTCACTTTCCGGGAAAACCGTTTCGGTAATTAGGGGACTCATCGAGGAAGGGGCCAAGGCGGACAACGTGGCCCGGGTGATTTCAGTTTTAAATGATCGAATAATTCATAGATTGTTGACGTTGATGGTAGACGAGTTCGGTCCGCCTCCTGTTCCATTCTGCTGGATAGTAATGGGCAGTGAAGGTCGGAAAGAGCAGACATTCAGGACCGATCAGGACAACGCGATCGTTTATGAAGACCCTCCAGACGACTGGGAAGCGATCAAGAAGACCAAACTGTATTTTCGAAGGTTTGGGAATCAGGCCATAAAACACCTTACAGCTTGTGGCTATCCTCTTTGTAAAGGCGACATGATGGCGTCTGTCAGTAGATGGAGAAAATCTTATTCCGTATGGTTGAATTATTTTGATCAATGGATGGGGGCTACAGATCCATTGGAAACACTGAACGCCAAGATTTTTTTTGATTTCAGACCGATTTTTGGCACCATGGACCTGGGAGCGAAATTGAGGGACCACATCACCGAGCAGGCTCGAAAGAGCGAGGCGTTTTTGAAACACATTGTCAATGATTGTCTCACGATAGAACCGCCTTTGTCTTTTTTTAGAAATTTCATCGTCGAACGGGATGGGGAGCACAAAAACCGGTTGGATCTCAAATTGAGAGGATTAACGCCTGTAGTTGATTTTGCCCGAGTAATGGCTTTGAAACATGGAAAAACATCAACCAACACAATTGATAGACTTACTGGACTCCTCCAGGATAATTTCATCGATAAGGAAATCTGCACAGATTTACTTGAAGCGTACAATTTTGTCAAGCATTTGAGACTGGTCGGACAATTAAGACTAATTGAAAAAGGTGTTGAACCTCACAACTTTATAAACCCGGCTGATTTATCGGATCTTGAAAAAATTACTCTTAAGGAATCCTTCGCGGTCATCAAACGGACTCAAGGTTACGCCGCCAAAATCAAACCCAGCGTAGTTAAGATAGAGAGGACATCTGCAAGTGAAACTAAGGTTCCCTCTTAACTGGTTGAGGAAAAAGGATAAACATCCCTTACTCATACGTAATGAACAAATTTTCTCAGAATTCGATCTAAGGCACCCTGCGGAGAGCTACGATTTCGTAGCGTTTGACACGGAATTGACAGGCCTAGACCCAGGCCGCGATGAAATTGTCTCCATCGCAGGTGTGCGTATCCGAGGTATGAAAATAATCCTTCATGACTGCTTTTACTCTTATGTACGGCCCAAAATAGAAAAACACACGACCGCCACTTTTTTACATCGAATCACGCCAGATGAATTGAAGAAAGCTCCTAGCCCTAGCGCGGCGCTCGAGGCATTCGTCGATTTTTGCGGGAACTCAATTATGGTAGGCCATCACGTTTATATTGACATATCCTTTCTCTGGAAAGCAATGACCAAAACCATTGGTGGGGCAATAAAGAATCCAGTGATCGATTCCATGCAACTGGCTATGTGCCATCGTAACAACCGCAAAGTGGCGCCGGGATATCAAGATATTCTGGATGCTCGCTCTGATCGCGCCTATAGTCTCGCTGCGTTGTCTAAATCATACCGTCTGCCGATCTTCCCGCAGCATGACGCGCTTCAGGATGCGTTGCAAACCGCATATCTATTCATTTTCCTTGTGACTAATCTGCGGGGAGAGAAGATGGAAACTCTAGAGCAATTCTGCCGTGCCGGTCGACCGCCGCGTTCCTGGTTATAGCCCCCGTATTTTGAGCTGATCTCATCCCCCTAATGTAACTGAAACGTGTGGAAAAACTTTGATAGCGTCAACAACGGCCCCCATCTCACTCTTCCCTGCGTTCAGGGAACCGCCACAAGCACACTCAGAAGCTTAGTCACAGACAAGTAATCTCCCCCTTTCCCTCACTATTTATTAGGGAAGGGGGGAGAGCTGTCAGAACAAGTTTTCGTGAAAGGTTTCCCTGCGTCTGTTAACCGTATGAACTACTGGTTGGCATTAGGTCTTGATCAACTCGTCAATTCCCATACCCGTAGTTTGACGCACGTACATTTCGTCAAATTTCTCCTCTTCGCGTTTATTCGGGAAAAGCAAAGAGAAAATGATTGCGACCAACCAGCCAATTGGCGCTGAGACAATACCCGGATTCCTGAGCGGAAACCACGGGCGGTCAAGACCCATTATGGATTTTCCGTCCTTGTTTGCATCATAAACTTGCTTCGCTTTTACCAGGTCACCCTTTTCTTTTTCGGTCAGTGACTGGCCAGCCGCTTGCTTTGTCTCAAGACTGGTGATTTGGGTTTGGGCGCCTTGAGCGATAATCTTCGGATATGTCATGTTAGGCGAAACCAAAACCAACACTAAAGAAACAGCCGTACCTACCAACAGAGTGGCACAGATACCAGCCGTGGTCATTTTTCTCCAGAAAAGGGAGAACACGACGGCCGGAACAACACCGGAAGCCGCAATCGCAAAAGCCAATGTAGCCAGGTGAGCCACGTTTATGTTTTGAGACATCAGCGATATCAATATAGCCACAATTCCCACAATAAGCGCCGCAATTCGGGCCGCTATTACTTGCTCACGCTGTGTGGCTTTTCCCTTTCTTATGATACTTATCCAAATATCATGTCCAATAGCGCCTGCAGCCGCAAGAACCAATCCAGCCACTACTGCAAGTATTGTAGCGAAGGCAACGGAGCACAAAAAGGCAAAAAACATGTCTCCAAACAAAGTTGAAACGTTGGCGCCCAGCAGTTCCGCCATGAGCAGGTTCGCCATATTGCCCCCTTTGTCTACTGCGACAATCGCTTGCGGAGAGACGATAACTGCTGCTCCAAGACCAAACAAGGTTACCATGACAAAGAACAGGCCAATGAGAATCATCGCGACAACTATTGATTTCCTTGCGGCCTTTGCGTCAGGCACAGTGAAAAATCTCATGAGGATGTGTGGCATGCCCGCTACACCCAATAAGAACGATCCTATGCCCAGAGATACTTGATCCCACACATTTGTTTGCAGCAGACCCGGCTCCAGGAACCTCCGACCATATTCAAATCCAGGCTGGGCAACCGGTTGCTTCAAAAGGGCTATTTGAACCCATGATTGGATCTTTGGACTAGAGACAACTTCCGAGAAGAATCGGAGTGGATTAAAACCAAAATGTGCGGCCATCAGTAAGAACAGCAGGAAACCGCCACCCATGAGAAGACCAGCTTTAATGATCTGCACCCACGTTGTGGCAAGCATGCCACCGGCCACGGCATAGATCAACATGAGTACGCCAACAGAAATGACGGCCCAAGTGTACGGAATACCTAGCAACAACTCCATAAGCTTGCCACCGCCTACCATTTGCACAATTAGGTACATAATTGATAGGAGAACAGCCGCCAATGCCATTGTGGCTCGAACTGGCGAAGGGGACGCCCTGAATGAAAGAATATCGCCTACGGTGTATTTCCCCACGTTACGGCACGGCTCGGCCATAATGAGAAGCAAAGTCACATAGGCGAAACTTGTGCCTATGCAGTACATCATCCCGTCCCATCCAAAGAGCGATATGAGACCCGAAACTCCAAGAAATGATGCCGCTGACATAAAGTCGCCCGCCATTGCCCATCCATTTTGAACCCCAGTTATTGAGCTTGACGCCGCATAGTAAGCTCCTGACGTCGTGGTTCGTTTTGAGGCCCAATAGACAATTCCCAGGGTGATAGCGATGAAAATACAAAACATCGTTATTGTTATTCTCTTGTCCGCTCCAACCTTTGGAGGAGCTGCTGGTGCAGGGGATTTCTCAGCTTGTGCGACCACAGCCTGTGCAATATAGGAGTCGGGACTGGCCAGGGCCTGTGCCGGCATCAAGGCCATTATGGACGGGGTGAGCAGAGCAAAAATCAGCGCAAAAATGGCAACACGTCCCTTCATCTCTTGATTCCTCCTTGCTTTAACTCCTCAACCAGATCGGCCGTCATCTTGTCCGAGAATCTGTTTGCCCAAGAGGCATAATAGCCCGCTATGAACCAACAGTAAACAAACAGCGCCAGAACAAGCAAATATCCCAAATTGATATCGCCTATGACAGACCATCCATAAACCTTCCGCCCGAGACTTGCCACGACAAGAAAGATGACGAAAATGACAGCGGACACTATCCACCATCCGAAAAGGAACTTTTCTTTCCTGCGACGCAGTTCCTTGAACTTAGGATTCCTGGCAATTTCCGACCAATCAGCCGTGTTTTGTTCCACCCTTCTTACTCCTTTCCTTCGATATTTGAATCGTCCCACCGTGTCTTGCCAACGATATTCTTGACATCACTTCATGCCACCACAAGAGCACGAAGCCACATCGGTCAGGCTAGTTTTGTCTAAAACAGCGCATACGACCAAGCCGCTCCACATGACTCCAGTTCCTGAAAAGAACTTGTGTTTAAGCCCGTCCAGACCTTAGCTGTATTTCGGGCGTAGTTCCAAAGTAGATCAAGGAAACCAAGTGACCATCAAAATTTAAGCAATTCAATAAAATTCATTTGGTCCAAATTCCTTCGCCCCTTTCATTGAAGTTCACGAAGCAGGACCTCCGGGAGGTTTCTAAATTAACGGATGAGTTGGATGTTGATCTGTGAACAAAACATCTACGATTGGGTTCTGGGTTATTTGAAAGTAAAAAGAAAATGATCGCATATATTTGCGCCATTATAATGAACAACGCTTATGATCGCTATACTAAAATTGTTTCCTCTTTGTCAAATAAACTCTTCAATAAAAGACCATTTTTTTAGATATGATTATCCGTATAAAATAGACAGGGAATTTCATGGGTTCACTATAGTGAACATTACACCATATCGGCATTTGGCTCGGATCGCATAACCTTTCGACAAGTAATGATTTTCCACGGAGATTCGGGTAATGTCAGTTTTCACAAGAAACACACCAGTGGTTCTGGTAAAAACAGTGGCTAGCGCGCTCCAAAACAACGGCCATTCTGTGAGGCTTTTCCAAATGAAGAAATATTGATGAGAGCGGGTCAACCAATAGATATTCCTGTAAGGGTGAACAGCACAGGATCAAAAACCCAGTTCAGTATTTATGAGAGTTCAAATCGGGGTTGATTTCGATGAAGACGATTTCGGAAGATCCTGGCTGTTTCCGCGAAAATCAAATCACGGAAACGGCTGGCAATGAATACTCAGTAGTTGAGTTGAATCGAACTTCAGGCTTTTTCAGGCTGGATACTTAGAATATCCTCCGCCATTGTCCTAACGTGTCTCATAAGAGATTGGATGGATTCCAAAATGTCAAGATACAAGGATGAGCCGCGAGGGCTGCAAACACCTTGGAGGAGTCGGTCAACGTGGGCCATCTGCAAGTCCTGACATAATTGATCCAGCCGTTTTTCTTCAGAGATTATATGAGTCAACAAATAAATGTTGGGGGCAACTATAGAATCGCGTAGATTTCTCATCATTTTCAAAACAAACTTGAGCAGATCGTCTATCTCGAAGAGGGCCTTTTCGCTAAAAGTAACACTGTCTCGTGTTTTAACCCTACAACAATTCAAAATCCCTTCCAGAAAGTCTCCAATTCTTTCCAAATGGCCTGGGAAGAGAATTATGGTTCTACACATGTCTATTGGGTCGGTTAAGGCGCACGCCAGGTTGCTCGTGAGCAGCTTCTCCTGCTCGTGAACTTGTTTTCCGAGCGCTTCGCAAGCCAGAATTTCGTCCGGACAGTCACGAAGGAAGCCAAGCCTGACCAATCTGGACATTTCGATCAGTTTGCTCAGCATCACCAAAAGACCTTCTTCTAGCGTAAGGTTCTCCGAGACTGGATGCTCATGAAGATTCTCGAGTTTTAAAGTCTCAGCGTCAAGTTTAGGACTTATCATTCTAATAGGATTGAAAAAAACTCGCTTATCTTTCATCAGGTAGAACCTCCTCAAAAAAAAATGGCCATGTATGGATTGCAGAAGCAGGAAGATATCTTTTATGTCTAACAAAAAAGCGGTCTAAAAACAAGATGCTTGACGTCGTTTAGGTGTTGGGGACAAAATCGTCGCGTTGAAGCCTCACTCGAATTTTACTCGTGAATTGGTATGTTTTCAGACATAATATAACTCGTAATTTTCGATTGCGCTGTGTCAATTTTTTTACAAAATGTAAAGATCTTGATATCTTTTGATTATGACAAAAGAGAATGTCGTAAACTTTCCAGCGGCCACAAAGATTGTTAAATTCCAGCCGGAGAGAAATCATTATGAAAGCACTGTATTTCAATGGATCAAGTTTAGAATTGCGAGAGACCCCTATACCTGAGGCTGGACAGGATGGTTCTCTTATAAAGGTCCTGATGGCCGGCATATGCCGAACCGACATGGAGATATTGAAAGGATACATGAATTTTGTCGGGGTGCCTGGTCATGAGTTTGTTGGCGAGGTTGTAGAGTCTTCTGACAAATCCATTATAGGAAAAAGAGTTGTCGGCGAAATAAACGCTGGTTGCGGCCATTGTGATTTTTGCAGAATGGGATTGAACAGACACTGTGATAATCGCAAAGTCTTGGGTATTGCAGGGCTCAACGGGGCCTTTGCCGAATACCTGACATTACCGACTTCAAATTTATGTCTGGTTCCTGATTCCTTGTCTAATGAAAGCGCAGTATTTGTGGAACCGATTGCGGCCGCGATTGAAATTCTCGAGCAGATTCACATCCTCCCGGATAGCCGTATTCTAATTGTAGGAGATGGTAGACTCTCTTTTTTGATCTTTCTTGTTTTACGGCTAACCGGGGCTTCAATCACGGTAATTTCCAAGCATGCGACAAGGAAGAGGTTATTTGAGGAAATCGGAGCTAGAGTGATCCTCGTTGATGATATTGCAACGGAAACCACTAAATTTGATTTTGTTGTTGAAGCCTCAGGTAGTCCATCCGGTTGGGAACTGGCGGCTGCCTTGGTCAAGCCAAGAGGGGTCATCGCGCTTAAGAGTACTTACCACGGCGACTTGCAATTCAACGCCGCCATATTGGTAATAAATGAAATTTCGGTTGTTGGGTCACGATGTGGAAGGTTCGAGCCTGCTTTACGATTACTGGAAAGAGGGCTGGTAGAACCAACATCCATGATCTCTGACTCTTTCAGTCTTGATGATTACGGGGCGGCATTTAAAAGGGCCACGGATGGCAAGGCATTCAAGACACTATTCCGGATTTAGTCTTATAAATCTTGATGGTATCAACTTTGGGACATCTTTTCAACGACCGTGAAAAATCATCGAGAAACTTATGGGTCCTCCTGATCCTGTTCGTAATCTTGGGAGGGTTGTCGGCGTATCTTATTGCTAGGCTTTATATGACCACCTCAATGCTGGTCGACTTCAAGTCGCGGTCATTCGTTCAGGAGACTGATTTCAAAAGAGGGCTACTGGAGGAACTCTTTCAACATAGGGCGCACGATTTCGAATCTATTGCCAAGTCTCGGGCATTAAGTGTTTTCCTATCCAGCCAGGCGGACAAAGCCCTTTCACAACATGGTTCGAAAGATCAGATCTCTGAAATTGAATCAGATTTCAATAGGAGATTGGATTTAATCAAAGAATCTGAACTGCCAGTTTTCCTTCGTATAACCTATTATGATTTTGAGCGAGAAAAAGTGCTTGCCGATACGCAATCCTCCAAGGAACTTAACTCCTTAGACAAGTCTCTTTTAGGAGGGCTCGACCTCGATCTATCAGGAAAACCGAAATTCCTTGTTAAGTGCTCGGGAAGTCACTGTAAGGTCTATCTGATTGGCTTGGTTTCACATGAGGGTAGTCGCAGAGGTGTTCTGATGACGGAATTGTCTGCGCAGGCGCTTCTAGAAAGAGTGAGATCGTTTGAGACTCGAAAACCTAAAGAACCTGAATGGATACTGGATAGACACGGAACAATAATAGCAGGGCCTGAGTTGACCATCGGTTCCAGTGTAGAAGATATCTTCGGTGTCTCTTTGGAGGACCTAAACAAAGTAAGAGCTTTGACCCCACGGAAAAACTTCACTGGCCTCATTCATGGGACTGTGCTTGGTCTGACACGTAGCTTGGGAATTGGTGGTCTGTCCATTCTGGAAATCTCCCCGGAAGTGATGTATGCGAAATATCCTTCGGTTAGTTTATGGGGTCTTCTCGTTTTTTCTCTATTGAGTGGACTCGGACTAATGTTGGCCTATGTGTTTAGGAGTTTCCAGGTCCAAAATAGGATGAACAGTGAGCTTCACGAAGCCAAAGAGCTTTTTGAGACAAGAATCCATGAGCGAACATCTGAACTGGAAGCCGAAAACGACGAACTTGCCTCTGCAATCAGGGAACGCAAGCAATCGCAGGAGAAAACTTATCAGCAAGTCCAGATACTTGCCTCAATTACTGACACCATTCTTATTATTTCTACGGACAGAAAGATCATTTATGCAAACGCCACCGCATGTGAACTTTTCGGAGATGGCTCGGAACAGTCCCTTGTCGGTAGAGATTGTCACGAGATGTTGAGAGACGTCGGGGACATTTGCGACGATTGCCTGCTTGATCTCATGATTTCAGAAGAAAAGCCATATAAAAAAGTAACAATATGGCGTGACAAGGGTGGGAGAGAATTGTGGGTCTACAATACGGCATTTCCATATTGCGATGATCAAGGGCGCCTGTTGGGAGCGATTGTGCTGAGCACCGATTATTCGGCGCAAAAGGAGAGCGAGATAGCCCTCAATCGAGCAAAAGAACACGCTGAAGCGGCAAGTAAGGCCAAAAGTGATTTCTTGGCTCGAATGAGTCACGAAATTCGGACTCCGATGTATGGTATCCTGGGAACTTTGGAACTGGCGCTTGACGGGGAATTGAAAGCCGAACAAAAAGACCTCCTGCTTACCGCTAAGTTTTCTGCGGAGGCTCTTCAGGGAATTCTGAACGATATTCTGGATTTCTCAAAGATTGAAGCCCGTAAGATTGATTTGGAAGAGAAAATATTTTCTCCGCTCACTGTTGTAGAGTCGGTATTTGACACATTAGCTGTAAAGGCCCGGGAAAAGGGATTGGAGTTAGTTTCAGACGTAAAGCCTGAAATACCTGCCGCTATGATTGGTGACCCTTTTAGACTGCGGCAAATCTTGCTCAACCTGGTAGGTAACGCTGTAAAATTTACTGATCAGGGAGAAATTGTCATAAGCGTTTTTCGGAAGCAGCGTTTACGGGACCAACTTTGGCTCGAATTTGTTGTCTCCGATACAGGAATAGGAGTCAATCCTGACAAGCTGAAAACTATTTTTGATCCGTTCGCTCAGGCCGAGGGCTTCATATCTAGAACTTTCGGTGGCACTGGTCTCGGCCTCGCCATTTCGAGCACCTTGGTGAACATCATGGGAGGAGAAATCTGGGCCGACAGTGTTCCGGGTCAAGGAAGTTCTTTTCATTTTTCTATACCTCTAAAAATTATCGATGATCTCCAACCTTTGGAAGAAGAATATTGCACAGATCCAAATGATGTCCGGGTGCTTGTTGTTGATGACAACCCAACAAACCGCCGAATCCTCGTGGAGAATATGGCTCGCTGGGGATTTTGCTCGGATGAAGCGCCGGACGCCGAAACAGCGCTCCAGAGATTATTCCATGCGCAAACTGAGCAACGGCCTTACCAGTTGATTCTGCTCGATCAGCGCCTGCCTGGTATGTCAGGATTGGAGTTACTCCAACACATAGGCGAGGCGACCAATACAAAAACAATCCTTCTTTCATCATCCGCGAACATTCAGGATAAACAGGAGTCCGAAAAACTTGGTGTGTCCGGGTTTCTTATGAAACCAATAAAACAGGCCGACCTCAAACAAAATGTGTTTGTGGCCCTGGGTATGGCGAGGGAGTCTGATCAGGAACAAAAAACGGATGACCGTCAGGGAATACCGACCGACGTATCAATTCATGCGTTAAAGGTTCTCTTGGCTGAAGATAATCCTGTAAACCAGAATCTAATTAAAAAGGTGCTCGAAAAAGGCGGTTATGAAGTTACCGTAGTCAATAACGGCCGAATGGCGGTCCATGCTGTGTCGGAAGGCGCCTTTGACCTTGTCCTGATGGATATTCAAATGCCGGAGATCGATGGGCTTACAGCCACAAAACTGATACGGCGAAATGAAGAGCGTTATGGTAAACATATCCCTATCTTCGCAATGACTGCTCATGCTTACAAGGAGGCCGAGCAACTATGTCGTGAATCCGGGATGGACGGCTATCTTACAAAACCGATTAGCGGCGCAAAGCTTACGAAGATCTTAGCTAAAATATTCACCGGAAAACCTTCCCGAGGTAAAACGTCCTCGGGTTGATTTCTCCGGTTCGAGCCATTTAAACGACATGTTTCGGCCTTCTGTCAAGTCAGTTCTTTCAGTTATTCAAGATAAGAAAGAGCTTGTCTGTTTACTGCAGGGCTCATTTCTTCAGAAACCTCGTTCCTTATGGTTTTTAGGGCGCTGCCCACAAGTGGTTTGAGGTTCGGCCTCATTCTTTTGAAATCCTGAAAAACATTGAGAAGTTTTGAAGCCACATAAGTGTTCATAGGTGCCAGTTCTATTATGACGCGCGTTGCCCAGTTCATCCCTTCAGGGGTCCAGATTTTCTTTGTGTTCCCTGCCATGGTAAGGAAAAGAGCACGCGCCCATGTCGGATTTGCAATATCGAAAGTAGACCTGCCTCGTTCTTTCTCAATCATTTCGAAGAGATCACTTTTACACCCACTCGAAATTACTCTTAAATAATTGGCGTATGCGCTGAGGTTTCCTTTCCAGTCGTGGTAAGTCCTCTCGAGAACGTCAATTCGTTCATTCATAGATGAACGATTTAGAGCAAGCAATGCGCCAATCTTGTCTGTCGCAGAATTGGCCCGCTTGTAATGCGTTCTAATCAAATCATGACTGTCTGGGGCGTCGTCAATGACAATGATTTCCAACAGTGTCTGTTTGAGTATTCGGTCTTCAATGCCATCTTTAGGGGAGGATTTCTCTTTGTACGTGTCCAGTGATTCGAACTCCCTGACAATCTCCGGTTTGTAGGTCCTGTTGATCGCTCTCATTAGTTTTTCGCGAACATCAACCAGTTCGGTATGCCAACTCGAATAAGATCTATCCAGCGGCTGTTCATCTATTCTTAAAAAGAAAGATTTTGCCGACGAAGCTATTTTTCGATTAGTCAGGAGTTCGCCGAAAAGGTCGATCCAGCCCTGGTCAATTTGCGCGTCCGGTTGATTGAGGAGCCTAACTCTCTGTAAATCTGTAAACCTACGGAACGCCTCTATGCGGTTGAAGAGATTGTCCTCCAGTCTGATCTGAAGGATCAGGTCCTCCTGGTCTTCCTTGTCTCTATGACAAGTCCCGTAAAAAGAGTAATCGCGATTAACTGAAGCAAATGCCGGTTCAAGTGTTATATTCTGGAATATCAACTCCGCATTGAGGCTGCTGAACTCGAAAACCCGGTTGGTACCTTCAACAATATTTCCATCGTAATCTATCAATGCCAATTCTACCGGCATGTGAAAAGGTAAGGCGCCAGGGTCTGATTTTTGTTGAGAAAAGCCTATCGAGTATGTCCTTGCCTTAGAATCGTAATGGGTATCAACAGTAACGTTTGGATATCCAATTCGATAAAGCCAACATTCTTTAAATTGCTTTAGATCTTTTCCAGAAATCTCCTCAAAACATTCAAAAAATTGGTCTGTGTTCGCGTTTGAGTCCCTGTATCTTGAAAAGTAAAGTTCTTTCCCCTTCTTGAAGGTTGCGGCCCCGAGAAGCATCCGCAACATTCTTATGACTTCAGCGGCCTTAACATATGTGACGCTATCTATGAGCTCATCCGGGTCGTTAAACCCCTGCCTGACAATAATTCCAGCGTTCCCAGTGTCTTCGATCGCGAGCGGACCCAGCAAAGGACTTCTTATTGAGTCAACCTGGTTGAGACGAATGAATGTTGGATCAAAAGTGTCTTCCATGAAATTCCTTTCTACATCGACAGTGTAAGCCTCGTTTAGCCACACGTCGAAAGGAGTCTCCATGGTGGTCTCGCTGCCACACTGGTTGTGCTCAAATTCGTGAACAATAACGGAATGCGCATACAACAGGGACATGTCGGTTGTGTGCTCATCTATAAGCGCCGCGTCGGTGACTATGGTAGTGTTACCGACATTTTCCATGCCCCCAAAATTCGACTTGGTCATACAAATGGTACGATAGACATCTGACTTGTATTCGTAATCCTGAGTTGCTTTAACCCACAATATGGACTCCTTGAGTATTTCCATGGGGATCATAGCGCTGGAAGACCTGCCAATAGGCACAAGATATTCCAGGCGGACTGTCTTCCCTGAGTCATATGTCACATGATCTATGAGCCAGTCCCATGTGCCAACACTTACGATGAACAAATAGGGGGCCATTGGGATGTCGTTTCTGTATGTGATGAGCTTTCGGGAAGGGTCTCCAGGCTTTAGAACGGAAATTCCATCCGGGTTCCTGTCAGGATCTATAAGGCCGTTGGAAATGAGATTGGTGTATCTCGCGTCTGCTTCTATGGTAGTCAACATTCTACACTTGGCGCGACAGTCGTCAAAAACTGGAGCTATGCGCTGAAATCCCCACTGTTGACATTGGGACATATATTGTTGGGGCGCTCCCGCTGGAGTAGCGTCTTTATAAATTCCTTCCAGAATATTGTCGGAGGGAACACACCTCGTAACGGTTCTAAGTTTAAATTCTTCCCCTGATCGAATGATCCGATCCGGGATCACCACTAATTTGTTTATGTCCCGCAGGTATTTAAATGCGTGACTTCCGGTCAGATCTGAAGGCCCCTGTTCCCATGAGACGCTAACTATTTCGAGGTCTCGAGCGTCCAGTTCAATTTTGTCGAGGTCGGTTAGCGCTGAGATATCCAGGATGTTTTGGACCTCAACACAGGAATCGAGAAAATTGATATACAGTTCCATATGGCGCAGTTTGACTGTTAGAGGATGAAAATCCTGTCGAAAATATTTGAATTGTTTCTCTGCCAACTTGTCGCCTCCTAAATCGAACTATCCGCTGACCTGTTCTCGATTCATGGCGACGTAAATCTACGCGTGGCCCTGTTAGGACCGAGACAGGTTGACGTCAAGTTATGTGTGATTATTCTCTAACATAATATGTGCAGCAATTTTTTGGAACAGAGATGTAGAAAGGAGACGAGAATGCCAACAAGAATCACGTGGGAGACTAATCTTGAAAAGGCCCTTGCCCGTTCCAGGACTGAAAAGAAACCAGTGTTGCTGGATTTCTTTAATCCTGCTTGAATCGGCTGTAAACAGATGGATGCGGTTACGTATCCAGATGCCGGTGTAGCAAGTTTTGTGATTGACAGATTGATCCCCTTAAGAATACCATCTGACGATAGGTTAGCGGGACAATTCAAGGTAAAATGGACGCCTACTCTTGTAGCGCTTGACGAAAACGGCGAAGAACATCACAGATCCGTTGGGTTTCTGAAACCGGAAGAATTTGTCGCTGAATTTTTATTGGCTATAGGAAAGGTCGATTTCGAGACTGGCGGCTTTGAACAGGCGATTCGTAATTTTGAAGACATCATGTCCAATCACGAATCCAGCAAAGCTGCGCCGGAGGCAGTCTATCTTCGGGGCGTCTCCCTTTACAAAAGCACTGGTCAGGCGTCACATCTGAAAGACGCATATGAACAATTGACCAGCCGTCATCCCGACAGCGAATGGGCCGACAGGGCGGCCCCGTACAGGCTGCTGGGCTGATTAAACAGCTTTGCTGGCTCTCTTTTTGACGTGTGTCAGGAAAAGCGGTCTAGATCATTACACACTCCATTTTCGGGCGTTCCGCCGACTTTGCTTGACATGGGTGGGGCTTTTGAATAGTTTCATCGAAAAGTGATTGAAATTCTTTTTTATAGGTGAATGTTATGTCCCTTGGCCTGAAGCAACGAGTATCCTCAGGTGTCAGTCAATTGGATCGCCTGATGGGGGGGCTATATATAGGAGATAACGTGATTTGGCATGACGACTCCGGCAGTCTGGCGTCGGTATTCTGCCTTAACCTCATCCAGGCTTCTCAATCGCAAGGGAAGGCAATCATATATGTGAGTTTTGATCGATCTCCCCGTAATCTCGTGGAAAAATTGGGACCACTCGCAGAGAATCCGCTGTTGACAATCCTTGACTGTTTCACCTGGGGTAAAGGCGCGGGCTCCGATGTATTCTTGAGGTTTTATTATGACGGAAAGACGGAATGGCCATGCCGAATAATTTGTGTAGATGAGCCCCGTCAGCCTCAGCATGTCATGGATACCGTTTATGGAATGCATGCGGCCCTAGAAGGCGATGTCAGGCTGGTTTTTGAAAGTTTGACCGGAATGCAGGAGCTTTGGGGTGGTGAGGACAAAATTCTGAATTTTTATACTCATTCGTGTCCCAGACTCTATGAGCTTAATACGGTGGCCTATTGGATCATGGAGAAAAACGCCCATTCTCCAAAGCTTCGAGCCCAGATCAACCAGATTGCGCAGGTGGCCATAGAACTTTCGATAAAGCGTGGGTCTACTTCAATGACCATACTCAAAGCCGAGGAACGCAGTTTCGAAAATCTCCATCGCCCCTATTCGTATTGGACAAAAGACCTGAATGTAAGGTTCGAAGAGGAACGCAGGACGTCCAGCCGTATTGAGTTAGGGCTTCGGCTGAAAGACGTGCGGACTAAAAGAGGATTGTCCCAGACTGAACTGGCAAGACTTGTGGGTGTTACTCCGAGTACCATATCTCAGGTTGAGAGCAATCTTATTTACCCTTCGTTGCCCGCCCTGATGAAAATGGCCGAAGTCCTGTCGGTCGACGTAAGCTATTTCTTTCAGGATCGCGTCGATTTGGCAAGGCGAATCGTATTTTCAGCTTCTGAAGCCCTTGAAATCAAACTTCATGACATTCCCGAAGGAATTGCAGTCGCCAAGCTGCTGACACCGATTGATTTCGAAGGACAGGCGGAGCCGTATATGATTGAGTTGGCCCCGGATACGAAGCTTCCATGTCACTTTTTTGTTCACAAGGGGGAAGAGGTCGGTTACGTACTCTCCGGTCGTTTGCAAATGACCGTTGAAAAGGCGGCCCACAAACTGAAAGCCGGCGATGTCGTATATCTTACCACCGAGATGCCTAATCAGTGGGTTAATTCAGGTCCTGGCCCAGCCAAACTCCTCTGGCTGAAATTGAAATAGTGACCCGTGAAAATATCCATCCTGCGTGAAACTTATTCGAATTTCCCTGGTCGATAATTCCAGACACTCACGCTGATTTAGAAGATTTTCTTGACCCGGAGTTTTCAATAAGTTATGCAATATAAGTTTAGGCTGAAAGCGTTTATTTGAAATAACCAGCCTAATGATATCCGACGAAATCGTATTCGCCTTGGAGAACCCTTTAAGATGATACCTGTTTGCGAGCCGGCCCTTAACGGTCGTGAAGCACAATACGTCCACGACTGCTTAGAAACGAACTGGATTTCTTCGGCTGGAAAATATATCAGCATGTTCGAAGAAAAATTCTCAGCCTACTGCGGGGCGCGTCATGGCGTAGCTTGTAGTAGCGGAACAACGGCAATTCATCTTGCCATGACGGCATTAGGAATTGGCTTTGGAGACGAGGTCATAATACCAGATTTTACACTTATAGTTTCCGCCAATATGGTCATACTTGCCGGAGCTCGGCCGGTTCTCGTCGATGTAGACAAGAGGACCTGGTGCCTCGACCCAAAGTTGATTGAAGCTAAAATCACGCCAAGAACTAAAGCCATCATGGCAGTGCACATGTACGGGCATCCATGTGACATGGAAAGCATTATGGCAATTGCCCGAAAGCATAAGCTTTATGTCATTGAAGACTGCGCCGAAGCTCATGGGGCCGAAGTTCACGGCCGCAAGGTTGGTGGAATAGGAGACGTCTCATGCTTCAGTTTCTACGGGAATAAAATATTGACGACAGGCGAGGGTGGTATGGTCGTCTGCAACGATGACGAGATTGCCAAGCGTTTGAGGCTATTCTGCAATCAAGGTTTCCAGGAGCCGAGGTTCGTTCACAGCGTGATGGGATACAATTATCGTCTTACTAATGTTCAGGCCGCGATAGGGCTTGCCCAAACAGAAATGGTCGAACAGAAAGTTGAGAAGAAACGCTGGATCGGGACGACTTACAATGAACTTCTTAAGGATTGGCCTCATTTGACACTGCCGGTTGAGGAAACCTGGGCAAAAAATGTGTACTGGATGTATGGTGTTGTAATTAACGACAGCCTTGGACTGACAAAAGACCTGTTAATGTCTATGTTGCGGGAAAAAGGTGTTGATACAAGGGCCTTCTTTTGCCCAATGTCTCTACAGCCTCTATTTATGGGTTCAGATAGTAGATTTCCCGACATATCAGGAGACTACCCGGTGTCTGTGGATCTCTGGAACCGTGGACTCTATCTGCCTTCCGGGCTACCTCTAACGAGACAGCAAATCGAAACCGTAGTTGAAAAAGTCATGGAATGTAAACAGCACTAGATTCGCTGGCCCACGTTTCTTTCTTAACGGCCGGTAGAAACCGCGCCGTTTTTTTTGGAGGTAAATAGTGGAAGGAGATCCTAGGGTCTCAATAGTATTGGCGACCTACAACGAACGAGAAAATATTCTCGACACAATATCGAGTATCTTTGAGCATGTTAAGGACCCAGCGGAAGTGATCGTCGTAGATGACGACTCTTCAGACATGACGTGGAAACTTGTAGAAGATCAGAACGATCCCAGGGTAAAGCTAATTCGTAGAGTAGATACCCGAGGACTTGCGTCGGCGTTTAACAGGGGCATCATTGAATCCAGAGGGTCAATTGTGGGCTGGATGGATGCTGATATGTGCATGCCTCCATCCCTGCTCCCAGCGATGATAGCCAAACTCGACGAGTATGACATAGTAGTGGGATCGAGGTATGCGCCCGGGGGAATAGATGATAGGGCCTTTCTGCGTGTGGCCTCGAGCCGACTCATTAATGGCCTTGCTACAATGGTCCTTGGGTTCAACATCAAGGATTACGACAGTGGGTTTGTAATCCTGAAAAGAACAGTATTTGATAAGGTATCCATTATTCCAACAGGTTATGGAGCGTACTTCATGGAATTTCTCTACACGTGCAGAAAGAAGGGACTCAGTGTCTACGAAATCCCATATGTGTTCAGGGACAGAGCTAAAGGGATTTCAAAGTCCGCTCCGAGCATCGTAAAATTTTTACGAACAGGATTGCAATATGTAGTCCGTATCTTTAGGGCTCGTTTAAGAAAGACAGACTAATGGCTCATGAAATTATTCTCCCCGGCTTCGAGAGAAATGATGATAGAGGCTTATTCCGCGAGATAATAAATTCCGGTGAATGGAGGGCGATAAACTGGGCGAAGATGAGTCCTGGCGCAACGCTTGGAAACCATTATCATAAAAAGACTGTGATGTTCTTTTATCTCGTTAATGGGTCAGCTAACGTAAGGACCGTCAATGTTAACAACGGCTTGAGAGACGAATTTGAACTGCGTGGAGGGCAGGGGGTTTTCTTCCATCCTTTCGAATCTCATATAATAACTTTTGTGGTTGAATCTGAGGTTTTGATGCTAAAATCATTACGCTTTGATCCTGCGGATCCGGACATTGTTCACTATCCTGTTTGATAGATTGTAGACTAGGCGAATTGGAACCTTACGAATACAAGACTCTCTTTGAATTTGAAACATCATATTGGTGGTTCAAAGGGCTGCATGCGATATTGCGCGAAACTCTGCAGGACGCCGGTCTGACGTCTGGGTCATCCATATTGGACGCCGGTTGCGGAACAGGCCAAAATCTGATTAGTCTAAGCGAGCATAGTGGCTGCGTCACGTACGGCTTCGACATATCGAGTCATGCAGCTTCGTTCTGGCCACAACGCTGTTTGGAAAGAGTCTGTGTTTCGTCTGTTAATGAGGTCCCTTTCAGGAAAAGGTGTTTCGACGCAGTCGTATCTGTTGATGTGCTTGAATGTGAAGCCGTCGATGAGATGGCGGCATATTCCGAGATGTGGAGAGTATTAAAACCCGGCGGACTAATTGCCCTTGTCGTTCCTGCTTACGAATGGTTGCTCTCCGAGGAACACCATAAGGCAGTGGGCGCTAAAAGACGTTATTCAAAGAGACGATTACTTGATCTGATGAATACGAAGCCGGTAGAACTGATCCGTATTACCCATCTGTTCGCGTCCGTGTTTCCGCTTGTGGCAGCATATAGGGTCCTTCAGCCGTATTGGAAACGGAGGGTGTCGGACGTTCCGAAGTCTGATGTCAAACCTTTGCCAAAAATTATAAACGAGGCGCTGTTCAATGTTTCGAATGTTGAAAGACGTCTCTTGAAAAGATTTGACTTGCCGTTTGGAAGCTCGATTCTTGCCCTGGCCAGGAAGGCGGACTAATTTTGGGATATAAAGCGTGGCAACTAGGGAACCCTGGCGGATCTCTTTACAGCTTTTATGATTTGCTCAGGCGGCGTCTCAATCACAAGCTAGTCAGTTACCTGCTCACAGCGGGAATTCCTGAAAGCGCTTGCGTGGTTCTGGAAGCGGGGTCGGGGCCGGCGTTTGCGACTTCGATTTTATCGTGCGATGAACGCGTTGGCCTAGCTGTGGCGATTGACATTGACATAGAAGCCTTGAAGGAGGCTAGACTCAGGGATAAGTGTCTGAATGTGGTTGTAGCCGACCTGGAAAATTTGCCGTTCCGGAGTGACTGTATTGGGTTGGTCTGGAATAGTAGCACATTGGAACACCTTCTCACACCTAACCGCGCCCTTTTAGAAATGACTAGAGTAACAACAGCCGGCGGAAACGTGTTCGTCGGAGTACCCAACGTCTACGGACCACTTGGCTTTCAGAAACTCTTGCCGGAATCATCAATTGGAACCTGGATTGGCTCAACATTCTATAGAAGCGAATTGCACTCCTTGATGAAAGAAGTTAATCTCGAACCGCAAGATTCTATCTACTACTTTTTCCGCTTCTTTGTTGGGGTGTTGGCGCGAAAGGTCTCCTTTCCTGGGTCCTTTCCGTCCAGTTGCGGCAAAAAATGCTAAAAAACACATTCTGTCACATCAACGGCATAGGCGAAAAAAGCGAAAAGAAACTATGGGACCTCGGTATTCTCAGTTGGGATGACGCCCTAGATGTCCGAAGCAATGGTTTGGGAGTTAGAAACCTAGAAATTCTCAGGAATGGGATCCGTCAGTCACTAGGACAACTCGAACTTGGAAATCCAAATTTCTTTACGGAATCTTTGCACTCAAATGAAGTGTGGAGAATATTTACCGAATTCCGGGACTCTGTAGCTTATCTGGATATTGAAACAAATGGTTTAGCCGGTTCCGAAGAGTTTATCACGACAATATCCATGTTCGACGGGGTGTCCGTGAACTATTACATACGTGATTACAATTTGGATCAATTTAGAGATGATGTACAAAATTACAAACTCCTTGTTACATATAATGGGAAATGTTTCGATCTTCCAGCTATCGAGAGGCATCTCGGCGTTAAATTTAACCAGGCCCACATAGATTTGAGATTTATCTTGAGCAGCCTCGGTTACAAGGGCGGACTAAAAGGTTGCGAGAAAATGATGGGGCTGGACAGGGGGGAACTCACCGATGTGAATGGCTACTTTGCAGTCCTGCTATGGAATGAATATCATAGGCGAACGAATGTAAAAGCCCTTGAGACTTTGTTGGCTTATAACATACTGGATGCTGCAAACCTTGAATACTTAATGGTAAAGGCTTACAACGAGAAACTTTTAGATACCCCCTTTGTTACGGAGCATGAATTGCCGCTTCCGGCGCCAGTCGAGAACCCTTTTCAACCTGATCCTGAAATAATAGACAGGCTAAGGAAAAAATACATCTACAAATACAGTAGTCCCGGAACAGAGCCAGAACCTTACTGATTCCTCGGTAGTCTTCAAAGAAAACAAGGATTGTTCGCCACTTATCATGGCTTAGGCTCGGCGCCTGTTGGATCAGGTGAGCCTAAAGTCGCGTCGAGTTTGATCGCAGCCAGATAACCGGATTCGGCGGCGGCCTCAATTGTGGGGTAATTCATGTATTGCCCTGCCAGAAGCGCCTTCCCCTGGTTGAGATCATTGAGTCTGGCAATAGTTTCGTAGGCTCCTGGCCTCATAACAGGATAAGCCTGATCAATCCTTTTAAGATCCTGCCCGACGATCTTTGAACCGGCGTTGGGGAAGATCCTCCCCAAATCAATTACAACTTTTTTTATCAAGTCATCGTTCGACAGTCCCCTAATTTGGTTCCTGTCGCTGCTACATACCGGAATATGGGCGCAAAGAACCCTTTCCGGGAGCTCGCTGAGGCTTTTGTCATATGCTCTCTGTACCCACGATCCATCACAAATGTCTGAAAACACGAATCCATCCCCAACACCAAGATCGAATGATCTGTCAAATATTGGAGCGGAACAGAACAACGCCGCCGAAATATAGCTGCAATATTTGATAGCCCCCAATAATTCTTTTTGCTCTTCATTAAGCAAATCATTTGCAATTTCTAGCGATACAGGGGCAGGGGTCGCAATTATAACGGCCTCAGACTCTATGATGTGTTCCTTGCCAGCTTTGTCAACATAGCGGACTTCAAAAAGTTTGTCCTTAGGACTCACGTTTGTAACATTGCACTCGAGCCTCGTCTTGTCCCCGAGTTTTTTAACGATGGACTCAGGAAGTTCCGAAAGGCCGTTACTAAAAGTGTAAGCCCCTGATCCTTTTCCTGAAGTCGCACTTTCTTCATTCGATTCCGCTCTATTTCGGTCCTTGCCAGACTCAGGCGATTCAAATTGAAAACCAATTTCCGGGATAAAACTCAATGCTGAAATTTGGTCAAGTCCAGCCCCGAAAACAGCGCATGCCTGAGAATTATAAATCTCTTTGAATATAGGTGGAAACTTTTCCTTTTCAAACCAGTCCTGAGCTGAAATCTTTTCCAATTCTCGCAATTCATCTGGTAGAGCTGAATAAGCGGAAGTTTCGTACATCTTGGAGAGTTTCTTGACAGTGTTTACAAAACGTCCGTATTCGTCAGCGCTACTTTTCTCGACGAAAAGTTTAGCCATTTCTTTGGCCCCAAAATAGAACCTGCCCTCATAATAGAAACCTTGGGATGGCTCTGGTATTTCGAGCGGCTCAAGGGCCATCTCAATGATCATGGTCTCAACAGGCCCTTGCGGAGTTCCAATATAGGCGGGTCCCTTAGGGTAGTTAAACCCTCCGAAGCTCCCGCTATCTACTATTCCACCGTAGTGGTTACTCTTTTCAAGAAGAGCCATGTCCCTGTCTTTAAGGAAATAGGCGGCTGTAAGGCCTGCCATTCCGGCTCCCACGATTACCACCTGTTTGCGTTCCGGTAGCTGCAAATCTTTTGAGCCTTGGCCTAGTTGAGACGTGGTGTTCCCAGATGCGTAAAGACCAGAACTAAATGACGAGATTAGGGCCAATAACGTGGCTACCACGAATATTCGCGTGCAAAACGATCCCTGAAAATCGCGATGCCTCTTCCTTGCCAAAACAAGAAGCGACGATGACATTTTTCTCTCCAGAACAAAATTCCGACAAAATTCGGCGTAGGTCCCGCATGGGTTACCGAAAGTCATCTCACATTTTGGCCAAATAATTCCTCAAACGCAAGGAATTAGAAACTACGGACACCGAACTCATCGCCATGGCCAAAGCTGCAATGACGGGTGTTAGGAGAATCCCGAAGAACGGATAAAGCACGCCTGCTGCCACGGGTATTCCCAGACTGTTGTAAAAGAAAGCCCAGAAAAGGTTCTGTCTGATAATTTTCATAGTTTGAGCGGACAGATATATTGAGGTAGGAACCAGGTTTAAATCACTTGTCATTAGCGTAATGGACCCGGCTTCAATAGCTATGTCGGACCCGGCCCCCACCGCTATCCCGATGTCGGCTGCGCTAAGGGCAGGAGCATCGTTTATCCCATCGCCGACCATGGCGACAATTCGCCCTTCCTGTTGCAGTCGGCCAATTTCTCCAGATTTATCAGCCGGCAGGACTTCCGACAATACTTGGTCTATTTCGAGGGCTTTCCCGGTGGCCTCGGCAACGCGTTTATTATCCCCTGTGATCATGGCCACCTTGATACCCATCTGTTTCAGCCTTTGCACCGCAGGAGCTGCTGAACTTCGCAACGTGTCGGATATGCCTAAAAGGCCGATAACTTTTCCGGCTCTTGACACAGTGACTACTGTTCTTCCCAAGTCCTCGAGGGATTGGAATTTTATAGCTACATCGGAGACATCCACATTTTCGGTCTGAAACAACCTCAAACTGCCTACCAGAGTGAACTCCCCGTCGACATTACCGCGTACACCCCCACCGGGCAAAGAATAGAAAGTTTCAACAGGATACAATTTCAATCCAAGCTCATGCGCCATGTCACAAATCGATTTAGCTAGTGGATGTGCGGAGAGGGATTCGAGAGAGGCTGCTACTAGAAGCAGTTCTTCTTTGGATACTTCACCGAATGTAACCAGATCTACGACTTGAGGCTTTCCTTGAGTTAACGTTCCTGTCTTGTCGAATACAACTGTATTTACTTTGCAAACCTTCTCGAGGATTTCTCCGCCCTTGATCAGAATTCCCTTTTCAGCCGCTGCGCCGGTGCCAACCATTATGGCAGTCGGAGTCGCCAGTCCCATAGCGCAAGGGCAGGCTATGATGAGGACAGAGACAAAATTGAGCATGGCTCGGGAGAATGAAGGATCAGCGGGAAGGAGAATCCATAAGAAAAAAGTAACCACCGCAATCCCAAGGACAACAGGGGTAAACACAGCGGCTACTTTATCGGCTATCCGCTGTATTGGAGCTTTGGAACCCTGAGCTTCTTCGACCAGCCTTATTATTTGAGCAAGAGCAGTCTCAGCGCCGACTCTGGTGGCCCTAACATTCAGCGCCCCGGTTTGATTGATGGTAGCCCCGAAAACCAAGGTTCCTGGGCTTTTGCTGACCGGCATACTTTCGCCGGTCAACATTGCTTCTTCGATAGAAGATGATCCGGACAAAACTTGCCCGTCGGTTGGGACCTTTTCTCCTGGACGCACCTGGAAAATATCCCCAACTCTTAGAAGTTCCACAGGTATTTCTACAATTTCATCACCCTTGACTAGTCTGGCCATACTGGGCTTGAGAGCGACAAGTTTTTTTATGGCCTCGGAAGTTTTACCTTTGACCCGGGCCTCAAGAAAACGTCCGAGCAGGATCAATGTCACAATCATGGAGGCACCGTCGAAATAGACATATGCTGGGTGACCGGCTTGAGAAAAGAAACCGGGGAATATGGTCACAGTTAACGAATAAAGATAGGCGGATAGGGCTCCAAGGGACACTAGCGTGTTCATGTCGGAAGTCTTTTGTCGAATAGCCTTGCACGCGCCAATCAGGAAGCGGTCCCCGACCCAAAAGATTACGGGAGTTGTAAGGACAAGTTGAACGAAGTTGATGGTTGATGAGCCAGAATTACGCAGAAACGGAAACAAATGGCCCATAGCCAATCCGTGGACGACCAGGCTGATTATGGCGCCGACAAGTAGTTTTATTTTTAGATCGCGTATTTCAATAATTCCAGCTTTCTCGGCAGGGTCCTCACCGCTGTCCCGAATTACGCCGAAGAAGTGATAACCCGCGTCCTCGAGGGCGTCTGCTATCATTCTTAAGTCCGGGCTTGACGAAGCATGATACAGAATTGCCTTTGAAGTTGCCAGATTGACTGTCGCGTCATCTATGCCAGGTTGGGCTTTGAGTACATTTTCGACTCTTCTAACGCACGAGGCGCAAGTCATTCCCCCTACAGATATGATTGTTTTTACAGCGGGGCCCGAATCCATGATAACCGGTTCATAGCCGAGATCAGTAATCTCTTCCTCTATCGTCGGCCGGTTTGTTACCGAAGGGTCATAGGTTACATTTGCGCTCTCGGTGGCAAAGTTTACTGTAGCCTCCTCGACTCCAGGCAAAGCCCTAAGACCAGTTTCAACACGTCGAACACACGAGGCGCAGGACATTCCCCTGATTTTGATCGTAGCCTTATCCAATTTCGTACCCGGCCTTCACGATCCGCTGACGCGCCTCGTTCGTGTCAACAGGCTCATCATGAATCAGGGTTGTCTCACCCTTTTCCAAGTTAACATCCACTTCCTTGACTCCATCCAGGGATGATAAAGCTTTTTTAACGGCCATTACACAATGTTGGCATGACATGCCCTTAACTTTGATTACCGAATTCATCTTAATGCTTCCTCCTTAGATCTAATGGTTCACCTATGTAATAGGTGTGAGAGATTCTTAAAACACGAGGATTCAGCAGCAGGTATAGTAGATTAGACGTTATAAGACGTCAGTCATCTTACGTTTCCAGCAAGCCATTACTCCATCGTTTCCAAATAGAAGTTGAACCAACTCCCAGCCGTCTGTCCCCCTTTCATTAAGTAATTCCACCAACGCTTGGGGTTCTTCAACTGGAATTTCGTTGATCCCACAGTCTCCCTTGTCTGTGCAAAAATACACAACCCGGCTGAAAGTTTCTGCCGGGTATCGGGTAAGCTCATATTCGAATCTGTCCATCTGTTTTCCTCACAAATTTACTTAATCACACTTGCAGCCATTTGGCTTCTATACAAATATAATTCGTGATCATTGTTTCGTAAACTTTTAAGACCTGACAGAAAATTGTTAAGACATTCAAAAACTGCTCTTGCGGATCTTAATAAAAGCCATTAAATGAATAATGACATACCGCGATCAAATGATGATTAGCACAGTGAATAAGTTCAATCTCATGAAAAACTTTAAGGAGACAAAAGATGGCCATTAGTGTGGCTCGCTCAGGCAATCCAACCCTGTCCGAGAGCAGGTTTGCCCAGTACCGTGGTTTGGGAGTTTCCGGGGATGTGATGACAATGCAAGGGGCGGTAAACAAGACGGGGATTCTGCTCCTAATTACCATGCTTACCGCAGGCTACGTGTGGAAGACATTTTTTTCCGCCCCTGAGCCTAATGTCGCCAATGTATCAGCTCTCATGATGATCGGGGCCATAGGGGGTTTTGTAGTTGCAATGGTCACCGTATTCAAAGATTCCTGGTCCCCTATTACTGCTCCCGTTTACGCTGCGCTTGAAGGACTCTTCTTAGGCGGTATTTCTGCTGTAGCGGAATCCCAGTATCCGGGGATAGGTATTCAGTCGGTAGGACTTACCTTCGCAGTATGTTTGGTTATGCTTGCAGTTTATTCATCGGGTATCATAAAGGTTACCGACAAATTCAGGATTGGTGTGGTTGCTGCAACAGGCGGAGTAGCAATTTTCTATTTCATCTCAATTATTCTAAGTCTATTCGGGATTCAGGTACCGTTCATAAATGACAATTCGTGGATCGGCATTGGTTTTAGTCTTGTTGTAGTTGCTATAGCCGCCCTAAATCTTGTGCTTGATTTTGATGTCATACAGCAACTGTCCAGAAGTGGAGCGCCGAGATACATGGAATGGTACGGGGCTTTCGGCCTAATGGTGACACTGGTATGGCTTTACATAGAGATTTTACGTCTTCTGATGAAGTTGAGAAGTGAAAGATAATGACAGTTGCCTCCGAGGTTCGTATCAGGGCTTGGGGCATGATTTGACATGAACGACGAACTCAGTGCCTTGAGGGCATTTACAGATGCTGAGTGACCCACCCAGCGCGCCTGCCAAGGCTAGGGCTCCGGCTAATCCGAGCCCATGCCCCCTTACCGGGAAGTCTTCTATTTTTTCGCACTGGAAATAGCTATCGAAAATCTGTTGATGATAGCTTTCCGGGATACCTGGGCCGTCATCCCTAATGGCCAGTTCGATGGTGTCATCGTCCATCGAAACCCTAACACGAATCGATTTATTCTTATATTTGAAAGCGTTGGTAAGAAGATTTGTTACTATAAGGCTCATCTTTGTCTCATCAATAAAGATCTGCTTTTGAAGATGGAGCGGATCGGCCTCTAACAAAACATCGTTAGCTTTTAGAATGCTGACAAATTTGTCAAACGCGGTGGCCTGTTCAAGGGCATCAGAAACAACAGGGTCAATAAGGTCGAAGACCTCTACGAGAGCGATCCGCAATATTTGGGCCAAATTGCAGTCCTCAATATGGAGCACTCCGAGGGAGGCCATGTCGACTTCGAGCATATTGTTCGCCAGGTTCCGCAGCTTCATCGTGTTTCGCAGCATTCGTCGAATAACCTTTTCCTGTTTCGGGTTAAGGTTTCCGTAGCGATCCTGTTTCTCCAGTAATGATTGAGCTCCAGATTCAATGATGTTTATTGGATTCTTAAGATCATGAACCAGGTGAGCTGTTTTGATGTTTTGGATACTCACGCAATAACCCCCTCGCGTTATTGACGGTGAAGCTTCAACAATCATGATTCGATGATCGTTGATTCTTTGATTTCAAGGTCTTTTTCGAACTTTTCCCAAAATTCCTTTTCTGTTTTGCGCCACTCTTGTCCGAACTGGGATCCAAAAACACCACCCAATCTCGATAGAGCGGATTTCCAGGTGGACTGGTAACTTAGCATCAGCAGATCTTCAAGGAAAGGAACCATTTTTACTATTTGATCTTTTGGAAGATAAGCCCTGGCTCCAAGCTCAATGGATTTCTTCAGAGCTTCCGGGCTCAAGGCGTGCGCCGTGAGCATTACCACCGGCATTTTCCTGGAAACAGCGCTCTGCAAGAGGTCAAAACCCCTGACACCCATGATATCGAGTATCACAAGGTCATATGTGTAGGATGCGATTTTATCGAGCGCTTCTTCGTATGAGGATGCAGAATCGTAATCTACTTTATAATCTTCCAGTTCTTCCGCTAGAATCTCGAGAATGTCTTCCTCGTCATCCACGGCCAGTATGCTCTTGCCTTTTAAAATACTTGCAGGCATGGGCGGGCGTCCTCTACTAAAGATATATTCTAGATTTGGCGGATGTGTCAAGTTATCTAGCCGGCACACGATTATCGTTAGGCCATGGGAGACTCCTAGATGTATTTTTTCGGAACTCTGTTTGACTGTACAGTTAATATTGTGCTAGGCTAATTAAATACGGGCGGGTAGCTCAGTGGGAGAGCACTGCCTTCACACGGCAGGGGTCGGAGGTTCAAAACCTCTCCCGCCTACCAATTAAATCTTATAAAGTCAGGATGTTGCGTCTTCAAACTACATCCTGATTTTTTTTGTGAAAGACTTTTTATCACTTCTTTATCACATCTGTTCATAGATGGCCTGTCTAGCCGGTCGCTACAAGAATCTCTGTTTCGCCATGATCGAAGGTCATCAGGTCTACGGACTTGATGAGTTCCTGATCTGAAATCAAGCCATACCGCTC
>CAWCTI010000007.1:0-8522 GCA_963798475.1 uncultured delta proteobacterium | reverse complement strand
CGCCACAATATTGGAGTCCGCAATCGCAAGGGTAACCCTACCGTCTTTCTGAGTAGCTATAGTCGCAAATGCATCCAGTTTTTGAATAATTGAAGAATAGTGTGAAAAATGACCAAGTCCATCGTCCAGTTTCAGGCTCGTGAACAAGCCTGGTTCGCATAGCCCGCAAATTGCAACCTGACCACAATGAGTTTCGTAGAACGCTGTGCGATTGACAAGTTCCGGATTTGTCATAAGAGCCGCCCTGAACGTCAAAAATCACTCCACTTGCTCTGGATGTCACGAGACATGATTACAAGGTCCCTGTAACCTCCTCGTTTGTCCTTAATATATTCTTTGAGAGACCCTTCGTGTCGAAAGTCCAATTTCAAAGCAGCTCCGATACCTGAGTCCTCAACCCCGGCAACAAATTCTGCGAACAGCTTTTCGAGCCCCATATCCATGGCGGTTTTCACACAGTCCAGAATCATCCAGCTTCCAATCTTAAGCGAGCGAAAACCAGGATGAACCATTACCCTCAGGTGCGCCACATGCCTGATACTTGGGGCCAGGGACAAATGGAGTCTTAAGTTAGCGAGAATCTTTCCGTCTTTTTCTCTGACTGCAATAATTGGAAGAGTCCGTTTATAATTTAGCCTTTTTAAGGACTCATGCAATATCTTGGGGTCGTTTAGTTTCTCTCTCAAGAACCATTGCTCATGATCAGGCACCTCGGAGAAGAACTCGTTTAGGGCCTCTTCGTCTTCAATGGTCACCGGCCTGAAAAATACCGAGTCACCGTCTTTGGTCACTATGGCCTTGGGATAATCCTTTAACATGCGTAGGCTCCTGGTTATGGCTCATTTACTCAGGAATAGAGGTTAACAGAATAGACCCACGGTTTCAATTGTGATAAGCCCTTCAAAACATTTCGCTCTGTGTAGAGATGGCTTAAGGAGAGCCTATTAATTTTGACATCTTGGCAAATAGTCACCAAAATATAGTTGACTAGGTTAATCGATAGAATCGAGGTTCGCCAATGGAAGGGAAAACCGTCAAATACAGCCGAATAATAATGGCGATTCAAATGAATCCCGAAGACGCCAATCCAGCAGGGAATGTTCATGGTGGGGTCATCATGAAGTATGTTGACACCGCTGCGGGGGTCGTCTCAATAAGACATGCCCGGAAGCTTGCCGTGACAGCTTCAATCGATAGACTAGACTTCCATCATCCCGTTTTTGTCGGAGACTTGTTAATCCTAAAAGCCGGACTGAATATGGTAGGCAGAAGTTCCATGGAGGTTGGGGTCAGGGTCGAAGCTGAAAATATCCTGACAGGGGAAGTCCGGCACACGGCTTCCGCATACCTGACTTTCGTAGCGTTGGACAAGGAAGGCAAACCTGTCGGAGTTCCACCGCTAATACTCGAAACAGAAGATGATAGAAGAAGAAACTGCGAAGCAATTGAAAGAAAGAGAGTGAGAATGGAACAAAAAGCTTCTGAACGGTGTAGGGCAAAATAGGCGCCTCAATTATTTGTTGGAGAATATTGCTATGATTTGTGACAGTTTCACACTGGGCGGGTATTATCCTGGATCGATCGGACAGATCGTAGAAGCTCATGCTTTATATTACAGCGAAAATTGGGGATTTGACGTTTCTTTTGAGAGCCAGGTAGCTATGGAGATGGGTGAATTTATGAGCCGTTTTAATCCAAAGATTCATGGTTTCTGGACAGCTCAGGACCGAAAACTTTTTGCTGGTTCCATTGCCATAGACGGAGAAAACTCAATTACCGAAGGAGCCAGATTAAGATGGTTTATAGTGGGACCTCACTGCAGGGACAAAGGTATTGGAAAACGGTTGTTGAACATTGCGGTTAAATTCTGTGCGGATGTTGGACACAGCAAAGTATTTTTATGGACTTTTCGCGGGCTTGACGCAGCTAGGAACCTCTATGAGCGAGTCGGTTTTGAGTTGGTGGAGGAAAAGGAAGTAGCTCAGTGGGGTACCGTGATTGTCGAGCAGAAGTTTGAATTGGAAATAGGGAACATGAATACTGACAATCTTGTGCGGCCGGCAGGTAAATATTGCTAACTGATCCATTCAAAAGAGGGTTTTTCGAATCCCGCTTCTGAGAATTCCGCGGCGACCTTGATTCCTATACCACCTCGGGGATTCATTATTCCAAGGATCCTGGCCCAACGCGGAGAACAGGCTTCAACTATGTCGTCAAGCACCCTGTTGGTTATCTCTTCGTGAAACATTCCTGTGTTCCTGTAACTAAAAAGATACAGTTTGAGCGACTTGGACTCAATGCACTTGGCATTGGGCACATAGATAATCGTGATTTGAGCAAAATCGGGCTGCCCGGTGATAGGGCATACACTCGTAAACTCGGGACAGTCAAACCTAATGACGTAATTACGGAGTGGATACCGATTTTGAAACGTTTCCAGCCTTGCATGATCAGGACTTGAGGGATATGACTGTTTGCTTGATCCAAGTATGGTGAGATCATTGAATTCATTTAAAGCCATGCGAGAATTCCTTGGGAACGTGTTGACCACTTTAACAACTGTTTCAAAACGGTCTGTACCGATCCGTCCATTCCGGTTGAAACTTGTGTCTGAGATTGATACAAGTTCTCACTTATACAATAGCAGGCCATCTTATGCGAAGCAAAGAAATTAGTATTGGAGGATATTTACCAGGACCTTCTATTCTCCACAGGCTGGACCCGCGCACAAAACTTTTTGGTGTAACGGTTTTGTTCACGACTGTCTTTCTGATTCCTTGCTCATATAAGGTTTTGTTCCCTGTTTTGGCTGCTGTTCTGGCGCTCTTGTTATCCGGACTCGGATGGCGCGTCTGGATTGACGGTTTACGAAAATTCCGGCTGATGCTCTTGATCACCCTGATTCTTAATTTTGCGCTAAACAGGGATGGCTTGCCAATACAATTTCACGGTTTCGTGACACCGTTCAGTTACGACGGACTGACTAGCGCCGTTTTTTTGACGGTAAGGATTGTTCTCGCGGTGATATTTTCCCTGTCGTTGACTTTTACGACTTTGCCTTTGAAGATAGTCAGGGGACTTCAATTTTTCATGAGCCCCTTAAAGATAATTGGAGCGCCGGTTGCGGACGCGTCTTTAGTGCTCTTTCTAGCCTTACGTTTTGTCCCGCTGCTCCAGGAAGAGTGGCTGAGGCTAATTGAAGCTCAGGAATCTAGAGGAATAGACTTGGTGTCAGGAGCGCTTTCAATTCGAATTCGCAGGCTGATGTCGTTAATAGTTCCAGCTATGCTTCTCGCTTTTCGAAAATCGGAGGAGCTTTCCACAGCAATGACCACAAGGGGATTCAGGCCTGGAGAAGAGAGAACGGAATACAGTCCACCGGCGTTTTCATATAGAGATTTTTGCGCTTTGGGGATCATACTATTAGTAGCGTTGAGCGTGATAATTTTGTGAAATGGTTTGCATAGCCGCCTATACGCTAATATTTCTTTAGTGTTACTTTTTTCAATTAAATGTTGACCGGTTTGTTCATATATGTTTAAATATTTCGTTTAGTCACATTATTTACTCCGTTCCGAAAGGAGGGCTCGCAATGGGGGTCCAAGGCTATTCATTTTCTTCAGAATCCGTCACCGAAGGTCATCCGGATAAAATCGCAGATAAAATCTCTGACGCGATTCTCGATTCCATGATAGAGCAGGATCCTCGCTCTCGAGTCGCGTGCGAAACTCTAGTTACTACAGGCGTTGCTTTGGTAGCGGGCGAAATCACAACCAAGGCTATTGTCGATATTCCTCACGTTGTCCGTAAAACGATTTCTTCCATCGGTTATGACGACGCGGAAATGGGTTTCGACAGTAATACTTGCGCAGTCATGGTAACTCTTGACAAACAATCTCCGGATATCTCGATGGGTGTAACCGCTGGTGAGGGCCTATTTAAGGAGCAAGGGGCCGGCGACCAGGGGCTCATGTTCGGTTACGCCTGCGATGAAACACCCGAATTGATGCCGATGGCAATTAGTTACGCTCACAAATTGACAGCTAAACTCACGGAAGTAAGAAAATCAGGCACATTAAGCTTCCTCAGGCCTGATGGAAAATCTCAGGTCACTGTTCGATATGAAGGAGACAGGCCAGTCAGGGTAGAAACCGTGGTAATTGCCTCCCAGCACTCCTCTGATGTTTTATATGACACCATCAGGGATGGGATTATCGAAGAAGTAATTAAAAAAGTGATCCCCGCTGAAATGCTAACAAACGAAACAAAGTACCTCATAAATGCGACTGGTCGTTTTGTTGTTGGAGGCCCGATGGGTGACTGTGGATTAACGGGCCGGAAAATTATCGTTGATACCTACGGTGGTTATGGTGCCCATGGTGGTGGCGCATTCTCAGGCAAAGATCCCTCCAAAGTAGATAGATCAGCCTCCTACATGGCGAGACACGTTGCGAAAAACATTGTGGCCGCCAGGATAGCCACCAAGTGTCTTGTGCAGGTGGCTTATTGTATCGGATACCCTGAACCGGTTTCTCTCATGGTTAACACCTACGGCACGGGGAAAATTGATGACTGGAAATTGACGGACGTGGTTACACAAACATTTAGCTTTAAACCTGCAGCCATAATTGAATATCTCAAGCTCTTAAGACCAATTTATCACAAGACCGCGGCTAATGGCCATTTCGGAAGAGATGACCCGGATTTCACGTGGGAAGCTACCGATAGAGCTGAAGAATTGCGAAAAATGGCCTGAATTTAATGGGATCAAAGATCGTAAGACCATCAAAAAATTGCCGATATTTTTATAATACAAGGAGTCTTTATGGATCACGACATTAAGGACATCTCACTCGCTGCCGCCGGAAAACTCAGAATTGAGTGGGCGGAGCGCAGTATGCCAGTCCTCCGGATGATACGCGAGCGATTCAGTAAGGAAAAACCTCTCTCTGGGATCGTTCTTGCCGCCTGTTTGCATGTAACCACCGAAACGGCGTCTCTTGTGCGCACGCTCAGCTCTGGTGGAGCTAAAGTATATCTTTGCGCTTCCAATCCTCTTTCAACACAGGATGATGTAGCTGCGGCGCTGGTTTCCGAGGGCTTTAATGTGTTCTCGATAAAGGGTGAAGATACGGAGACCTATTACAAACACATTAACGCTTGTCTCGACGTCAAACCAAACATCTCAATGGATGACGGAGCTGATCTCGTTAGCTCCATTCATTCGAAGAGACAAGACCTCGTTAAAAATATAATCGGAGGGACCGAAGAAACTACCACCGGTGTTATTCGGCTCAAAAGCATGGCGGATAGCAATGTATTGCTGTTCCCTGTCATAGCCGTAAACGATTCTAACACCAAGCATTTTTTCGATAACCGATACGGAACGGGACAAAGCACTATCGATGGCATTCTTCGCGCTACCAACCGTCTGTTGGCTGGTTCCTGGTTTGTAGTAAGCGGCTACGGTTGGTGTGGTAGAGGTCTGGCGTCAAGAGCGTCCGGGATGGGAGCACGGGTAATCATCACTGAAGTTGATCCATTGAGAGCGCTGGAAGCGGCCATGGATGGCTACTCAGTTATGCCGATGGCACAGGCTGCGCCGGTAGGGGATTTCTTCTGCACTGTTACCGGAGACCGGAGTGTAATCCGAAAAGAGCATTTTGAAATCATGAAAGACGGCGCTATTGTTTCTAATTCTGGCCACTTCAATGTTGAAATTGACATCGACTCTCTGGAGAAGATGGCTGTTTCCAGAAGAATAATCAGGGATTTTGTTGAAGAATTCACCATGTCTGACGGTAGGCGCATCACTCTGCTTGGAGAAGGACGCCTTATTAACCTCGCCGCAGCGGAGGGCCACCCCTCTAGCGTCATGGATATGAGTTTTGCCAACCAGGCGCTGGCTTCAGAGTTTCTGGTCAAAAACGGAGCGACTCTTTCCAAGAAGGTCCACAAACTGCCGGACCATGTAGATAATGAAATAGCCAAACTCAAACTTGAATCCATGGGTATCAGGATTGACACACTAACCCCGGAGCAGGAACAATATCTAAATTCCTGGCAGATGGGAACCTGACCGGTCATAGGTTGTTTGTGAATTATTGATGGTACGTTTCCGCTTTCTTATAGGTGGAATATGAATTATCATCGTGAGCAAATAAACTTTCTAATCCCAGCCTCTTGTTGATATTAGCGCCGGGAGAGTCTCATATGGGACTTCTCCCGGCGTCACCATATTCCAAATTGACCGATTTCAACAATGTTGTCAGCACATTGACTTGGAATTTCGATTCATAAACTCAGAAAGTATTTTTATCCTCATTTTCTGGAGATCAAAATTGGGAATTCCGGTAGTAGAAGAAAATAGCACAACTGTTTACTCCGTGCTGATCGTGGATGACGATCCGGAAGTCGGAGAATTTATGCTAGGTTGCGTTCAGCGTCTGGGACATGATGTAGATTGGAGCAGCCACCCTTATGATGCGCTGGAACTTATCGCCAAGAAGGAATATGACCTGGTAGTAACCGACCTGAAAATGCCTGATATGGACGGGTTAACCTTACTTAAGCGTATCAAGAACTTGAACGACGATACGGAAGTTATCGTGATCACAGGCTATGGCTCCATTGACAATGCGTTGGACTGCATAAACGCCGGGGCGGTGGACTATCTGATCAAGCCTTTTAGCGTAGAGCAAATCCAGGTCGCTTTAATCAAGACCATTCGTCATATTGAACTCAAGAAATTGGCCAAAGAGCGCGAACGTTATCTGGAAATGTCCTATGAAGACGCTTTGACAGGGGTTTATAATCGACGATTCTTCGATGAGACTCTGAAACTGGAAATAATAAAGTCTTCGAGGCGCCAAACTCCATTCTGTCTCCTCATGATAGATGTCGATCACTTCAAGAAGTTTAACGACACTTTTGGGCACCAGATGGGAGATGAAGTTCTATCGAAACTTGGCGCCGTCTTTAGATCAACATGCAGAGGATACGACATTGTCACGAGGTATGGTGGGGAAGAGTTTGCCATAATCTTCCCTGAAACAGCCAAGGAAATGGCTTGCACTCTGTGTGATCGTTTAATGAACGAAATAGGGAAAATGGCGAAAGACATCCCAAAAATATCTGGAACAGCAGGACTCACAGTTTCAATAGGAGTAGCCTGTTTCCCGCACGACGCTGACGGTGCCAGGCAACTCATTGAACGAGCCGACATTGCTCTCTATGAGGCAAAGCGTACTGGTAGACAAAAGTACAAGATATACGGAATGTTTTGAACGTTCGAACCTTAACATCTGGTAAAGTTTCTGCAATCCTTTTCAAACATCGCCGAAATTTCCTCCGTCAGTGACGGTTTGATCTCAAGGAGCGCCTCCAGAAAGATTTCCGTATTGAGGCGGTAATCTGTTCCAGCCTGCAATTCTCTTTCAAAAGCCTTTTGGGTCACTTTCTGGAAAAGGTACTCGATATCAGCAGGGGTGAACAAAGGCATTAAAGAAACAAGTTTCTCAATATCCACTTCACCCGCGTTAGTTTTAGAGAGATAATGTTCAAAAATCGTTCTCTGTCCCTCGGCGTCAAGTCCACCAACTGGTATAATAAGGTCGAACCTGCCGGGTCTCAACAACGCCGCATCAAGCTGACGTATATAGTTGGTAGCACAGACCAGTAATCTCTTACCTGGCTGCCTTTTGAAAAGAGGTACCTGCTTAAGGAATTCGTTTGTTATGGATTTGTCTATCCTGGAAGCTTGGTCGCGGTTGCCAGCAATTTCCTCAAACTCATCGACGAAAATCACTGCGTCCTCAAGACGACCCGCAGTTTCCATGAGATGTTTAAGGTTCTTCCCTAAACGATCCTGGCCATCAGCCATAAGATCACTGGGACTAGCCTCGATAAACCACCAGTCTAGAACCCCCGCCATGGCCTTGACGAAATGTGTCTTCCCGGTTCCGGGAGGTCCGAAGAAAATAATCGTCTTAGGAGGAATAACTCCGTGTTTTTCGGCAAGATCGACTTTGGTGAGAGGTAAAATAACCCTCTTTTTTACTATTTGCTTTGGCGGCTGAGAGTCGGCAATGGTGTCCCAAATAGACCTGTCGACCAACTGAGCGCCCAATTCTCTCAATGTGCTAACTTTGTCTTCGTCTATCTGTTTATCATTGATCACATCGACGTTCTCGACATAATCAAGACATGCCACCTTAATTCCAGCATCCCTGCCTAATTTCTCCGACAGAAACCATTTATGCTGTAAAATTTTGATCCAAATCTCAGATGCTATTTCCGGCTCATATTTTTGTCCGGTGAAATTAAATATTTTTGACACACATTCATCAGGCACCGGAATATTAGCCACTATATCCATGATCTCCTCCTAAAAAAACCGGCAGGTAATCTCCAGTGAGATTTACCCGCCGGGAACAAGCTATTTACATGGTATGAAAAGACATGTCAAGGTCGTTAAAGTTCCAACGGACTCCCCTTCCACCGCTAAATCCTTCTAATTAATC
>CAWCTI010000006.1:0-22831 GCA_963798475.1 uncultured delta proteobacterium | reverse complement strand
TTTACTTTGAAAACAATTTCAGAAAGAATCGTTTTACTCAAGGATAGTTGTAACCTTGGAACATGTGGTTAATCTTTGCAATGCGCCAAGGGAAAGTCAAGATTAGAATTATGCCATTGTCGAGGCCCCGATCATTACGGTTGACATGGTTAGGCAGGGAACAGGCTAAATTACCGTTCAGCTTGCGATCGTGATGTCACAAGTTTGAGTTAGTCTAGGCGTTAAACTCCTTTCTCGGGGAAATCTCTTGCAAAAGGTAAAGGCGCTTCGCAAGATAGAACTCTTATAAAATTGCCACAGAAAGAGGAATATTGTCTTTAGTGGCAAGTCCTGAGAATTTAAATCAACGGGAGTTTCTATATGGTTCAAAGTCTTTTGATCGTAAATACCGGACACGGCAAGGGTAAAACAACAGCAGCGTTAGGGCAGGTTTTTAGAGCGCTTGGGCATGGATTCAATGTTTGTGTGCTTCAGTTCCTGAAAGGTTCCTGGAAATACGGTGAACTTGAAGCCGCTAAACGATTCTCGGACCTTATGGAAATACACGCTCTTGGCAAAGGATTTACATGGAAGTCAGAAAATATAGAAGAAGATATTGAACTAGCGCGGAACGCTTGGGATTTTGCGAAACAGGTTATTTTCTCCAAAAAATTCAAGATGGTTGTGCTTGATGAATTAACCTATCTCATAAAATACGGCATGGTTCCGGAAGAAGATATCCTGAATTGTCTGAAAAATCGGCCTTCAGGAGTTCATATTGTGGTAACTGGTCGAGACGCGTCCACCGGTCTTATAGAATTGGCTGACCTTGTTACGGAGATGAATGATATAAAGCATCCATTCCATAGTGGGGTTAAAGCTCAACGTGGCATAGAATTCTAAGCGTACAAAACTTCTGGCCAATTAACTCAAGGTTTAAGGTCCAGGTTAAGTTTGTTCTCCGCGAAAGCCAATCATCAGAACTGGTATCCTCGAGGAGTTACGAACCATCTGTCGATTATTTTTGAAGATTTGTTACCTATGATCACAATGCTCCTCATGTTGATTTCAAGATCCAGAAAATGGTCCAAATTCGACAATATGATACTCTCTTCATCGGTGCCAACCGCTGTTCCTATGCCAACAGGCGTACCACCGTCCCTATGTCTCCTAAATATCTTTGCGGCTTCATCCAGTTGCTGAGTCCGGCCTTTGCTTCTGGGGTTATACAGTGCCACCACAAAATCAGCCGCTGCCGTGGCTTCAAGTCTTTGTCGAATCATAGGCCACGGCACCAATAAGTCGCTCAGGCTGATGCAGGCAAAATCCAGCATCAATGGAGCCCCGAGCCGAGCCGCTGTAGCGCTAGCTGATGTCACCCCGGATACTATTTCAATAGGAAATGATGTTTCGACATTGCTCGCAAGTTCCAATGCAAGTCCGGCCATGCCGTAAATTCCAGCGTCTCCGGACGATACCAGGGCTACTGTCGCTCCTTGATTGGCTCTGTTTATAGCTATCCTGCACCTTTCCGTCTCTTTGGTCATTCCCGAAGAAATAAGCTCTTTCCCCTCAGTGAGGTCCCTTATGTGGTCAAGGTAAGGCTTGTAACCGACAATCACATCGCTTTGCGCAAGCGCCAACTCGGCTCGGGGTGTTCTGTCCAGAGGCCCACCAGGGCCTATTCCAACTACAAACAGCTTTCCTGCGCCACCGCTATTGTTACTCCGTCGCAAATTCTCTTCTTTATTATTAATCGTGTCCTCCTTCCCGCGAGAAGCGCACAGGGCTCCGCAACCGCAGGTAAGCTCACTTTGTCTTCAACAAAATCTGAATGTTGGAATTCGAGACCGCATTCTCGTATCTCTTTGGAAGATATAAATCTTAAAGGGATGCCAAGTTGTTTGGCTGCTGTTAAAAGCCCTTGTTCATCGCTCTTTATGTCAGCGGAACTCAATAACCTAACTTGCGTTAATTTAAGATCAGCGTTTTCCACAGTTTCCTGAATCGCATTTACAATACTCGTTGATGGAGTTCCCCGACGGCATCCGATTCCAACTATGAGATTTTTTAGCGCTTCGGTAGTGGTTGAGATTACAGGTTCAGCGGATAAGATGTTTCCCACCGTTACGGCTAGGTCGTTAGCTCCTCCTTCGTGTCCACTGACAAGGCTAACAGCCCACCTCGCCATAACATCGACTACCACTACAGCGGGATCTTTTGTCTTATGCGTCAGATGGGGAGCTACAGAGCGAACCGCCACTCCGCAAGGCCCAATAAACACCAGCCCAGAATATTCGTATAAAATCGAAGCGATCAAATCAATAACTTTTGAGAATCGTTCAGCGTTCCATGCCCCAGCGATATTTGAATGGAGAAACATTTTTGAATCCGGAAGTTGGTCTACTAGTTTACACGCGATGGTCGCCCCTTCCGCCGAAAATGTTATGACCGCGACCGACATTATTTCTTTCCGATACGATATTCATGCGAAAACGCTGGATCATAAAGCTTTGACGCGGGAATGTGTCTCGATAAGGCCGGCCCGACAATGATCATGGCTGTCTTTTTGATTCCAGATTCAGCTACTTTCGTAGATATGTCCGCCAAAGTTCCTTCGATAATAATCTGATCCGGCCATGAAGCCTTATAAACCAAGGCGGCGGGACAATCTGATCCGTAATGAGCGTTTAGGGTCGCACACACCTCGCTCAATTTGTGAGTGGACAAAAATATGCACAAAGTTGAATGGGTTTGGGCCAATACACTCAGGTCCTGTTCCTCAGGCATAGGAGTACGACCTGATGTTCGTGTTAAAATTATTGTTTGCGCAAACTCCGGTGCAGTCAATTCTGTGCACAAAGCCGCAGCGGCAGCCTGAAAAGAACTCACCCCCGGAATCACCTCATAGTCTATTCCCAACTGGTCCAATTCATTCATTTGCTCTCTGATTGCCCCATAAATTGAAGGATCTCCTGAATGTAACCGGACCAGGTCGATATCCCTCTCCTTTGCGTCAAGAAAAAGGGCCTTGATTTCTTGAAGGTCCAGATTTGCGGAATCGTGCTTTTCAGCCCCTTCAGGAAGTAAACTGAGAATTTCATTGTTAACAAGCGAACCTGCATAGACGATGATACGCGAATTCCTTAGCAGAAGATTAGCCTTCACTGTAAGTAATTGCGGGTCTCCGGGGCCGGCGCCTACGAAATAAACTTTCATGAGTCTACCTCGTTTCTGCTCCGAACCAATATGACTGACAGGTAGCCTCTATCAGCGTCTCCTCCTCGCAACGTGCTTAAGTCCTTAACAATTTTCTGATTGTCCAACCCGACATGAGAAACGAATACACTTCGATCAATTACCCCTTCGGTATCGAGAACTTCCAGAACACGGTCCAGACGTTTCCCAATTTTCATAAGGACGACGGTCCCGCCACTTCTAATAGCCCGCTTCACATCGTCAAGATCATCCGCCGTTGGCACAATTGTTACAGGTTCTTTAGCCTCTCCTACTGGGAATTCCGAAACAGCGGCTGCGGCGCTAAACGCTGTGATTCCAGGGACTGTAACTACATCAGCGTCTGGAAGGCGTCTCCGCAGTGCCCTCAACATATAGATGTAAGTTGAATACAGGAAAGCGTCCCCAAGTGTCAGAAAGCAAGCATCAGCCCCAGACTCAAGAACCTCAGCGATTTGCCGGGCGGATTCTTCCCACCGTTCTTCAAGCTCGTTTTTGTCCGTAGTCATAGGAAAGAGTATTTCGTGGATGGTTGCCTCAGGATGGACATGTTTACGGGCAATATTCAGAGCAAGACTTTCCCCCTCCTGTCGCGCTTTTGGAACGAAAACATGGGAGCAACCGCCAAGGATTTTAACTCCTTTGAACGTCATCAGGTCCGGGTCACCAGGCCCGATTCCTATACCGTAAAGTTTGCCTACTTTCATATATGGTAACTTCTTTCAATTATAACGACAGTTGTTTGTTCTCTACTGCCATGCCGAAGTGTCTCCATCTTGACCAAGATGCCCCCCCGTCATGTTTACAAGCACAACAGCCACTTCGAATCGATTTAATATACGGCTGGAAACTTTCCGTAGAATCTCGGTCGCAAGTTCGTCAGCTAATTTTTTTTGATCAGTTGTTTCAAGTTCTCTAAAAACACCTTCAACCGTAGAACTTTCCTGTGGCGTTTGACCGAAAATCTTCTCCGCAAGGGCCATTACGGCAGGCACTGCGCTAGCAGATCTCGATGAATGGGTATCCCAATGGCCTATAGTTAGTTTTGCTAGTTTCCCTGGGTGTCCAAGTATCAACAGGCGATCGAAATCACACTTCATGGCATGATCGAGTATAAATCCCCACTCATTACTGACTTCGACCACCTGTTCGCTCGAAGGTCTGAACAGCTTTCTGACCGCTTTCTCGCCTATTCGTCCAGGGACAAACACCGGAGCCCTAACATTGCATGCGACCGCAACATTTAAGGCGCACTTTAACGCGTCCTGGAGCGCTGCGCTACTAAAAGGACGGACAATACCGGACGTCCCCAGGATCGAAAGGCCACCTTCCACACCTAGTCTCGGGTTGAAGGTCTTCTGAGCGAGTTCTTTGCCTCCAGGAATTGAAATAGTGACCTGAATGGCACGCTGGGTAACATCTCTCACCGCATCCATAATCATGAGCCGGGGCACAGGATTTATTGCAGGCTCACCGGGAGACACGGAAAGGCCAGGCTTAGTGACTGTGCCAACGCCTTCTCCTGCCAAAAGGGTTATCTCATTGCCATCAATCCACCCTACACATGAGGATACCAAGCAACCATCCGTAACATCCGGATCATCTCCAGCATCCTTTTTAACAGTAGCCCAGGCAGAAATCGTGTTCCCGCCAACCATTGCCAGGGGCAGAGTGACGATTGAGCCATTCGGTAAAGTAACGTTCACTTCTTCCGGTGTCTCCATACCGCATAGAACCATGGTAGCCGCTTTTGTGGCGACCGCAGCACATGTTCCGGTAGTGAAACCTGTGCGATTCGAACTCATTGGAGCTTAACCTCGGGGTGCTTTGTAATCAGATCTTCTGGAATGAGTTCCAGCAGGCGCATACGAGCCTCTCCCAGAGTGAGAGGCAGACCGTTTATGGGGACCCCGTCGTGCTCCTTCATTTTGTGAAGCAGGTCCGCAATGTAAGGAAGCCGGAGGCACGCCTGGTTGATCATTTCGTGATCACAGAAAATTTCATCCGCAAGGCCTTGTTTAAGGACTTTCCCGTGCCTTAGCACATATATTCTATCTGCGAAAAGCGGTAACAGATCTACAGAATGGGTCGCCAATATGACGGTAATCCCCTGTTCACGGTTAAGGCGATTAAGGAGCCTCATCATCAATGCCTCTCCAGCAGGATCCAAGCCCGCTGTGGGCTCGTCAAGTATAAGCGTCGAAGGATGCATCGCCAACACACCTGCCATTGACACTCTCTTCTGTTCTCCAAAACTCAGGTGGTGAATAGGACGTCGGCGAAGTTCCGACGCAGCCACGGATTGCAGAGATTCTGCGACCCGCTGATTAACTTCTTGTTCGGTCAAACCAAGGTTTCTCGGACCGTAGGCCACGTCTTCGTCCACAGTGGCGGCAAATAGTTGATCCACTGGGTTTTGCAGGACTAGACCAATATGTTTGCAAAGGTCCTTACGGGAAAATTTACAAATGCTTTGACCATTAATATTGACGGTCCCTTTTTGAGGTACCAACAACCCTACCAATACTTTTATCAGCGTGGTCTTGCCTGAACCGTTGGACGCGAGCATAGCGACAAATTCCCCTGACTGAGCCCAGAAATCCACCTCATTAAGGGCACGAGTCCCTTCCTGGTACGTGTATGTGACACCCAACGCCTGAATGGCTAATTCCTGGTTCACTTCGGCCACCATTCTACTGCACAATATGTGGCGATTATTAGTGGCAACACGATCAGTAGGCCCATGAACTCGGTTTTCGGCATCTTAGGCAAAGCTTCAAATCTCATGGTGCCGTTATATCCTCTTAGAGTCATCGCCTCGTATGTCCTCATCGCCTGGTCCATAGATCTTGTAATAACTGTGCCGGCCAATACCCCAATTGATGAAAGTGATCTCCTGAGATTTGAATAACCGAGACGAAGTTTCTGAGCTTCAGCGACATCTGTCGTTTGATCCGCTAGAGTGAACGTGTATCTGTAAATCAACAGAGCAATCTCCACCCAGGTATCCGGGACCTTAAACCATCTTAAAGCGTGGAAAATTTTGTGGGCCGGGGTAACCGACCCGAGCAGAATCATTACACTAACTGCGCCTAAAACACGGGAACCTAACATTATGCCGTGGGTCAAACCTTCGTGAGTGGCGACTAGATGGAGACCAAGTAATGAACCCGAAAAAAAACCGGTTCCGTTGACGCTGAATGTCTGGACCACTACCAGCGCTACAACAATACTCATGGGAGCGATCAATCTGAGGAAAACCAGTTTGCCAGGAATACCTGTGATCAGAATGATGGAAACGCACACAGCCATCACAATGAAAGGCAAAATGATCTTGGCCGAAAGAATAACAGCCAAAATCAAACTTAACGCCACTATCATCTTGGTGCGCGAATCCATCCGGGTCAGACGGTTTTCTCTATTTGCAAAAAAGTCTAAAAAAAGGTCAAACATTGGTGGAATGGCCTACCAATTTCCGATCTGGTGGAAAAAGCTCACGGTAATAGTACCCTGCCGTGAATCCTCCCACTATTCCGGCTAACAGGAAAAAGAAAAGCTCCATGTCTCCTTGAGCTATATTGATATAAGGGTCACGGGGAGGCCGTCCCGCTTGCTCTGCGAATTTTTTCACCACCGAGTCATCAACTCCTGACCATTCGGCTTTATGGCTTGAAAGTAGGGCAGCGCCTATCCCAAAAACTATTATTAACGCCAATACAATCGTCAGTCTCTTCATAGTGCGCCTCCTTTTGCGAATATTCCGAGATATTCAGGTCGTCGTGAATGTACGAAGGAGTAAGCTCCAGCCGATAAGAACCCTTCTAGAATTCCTAACGGGACCTGGGTTGGCACAAAAGCCAAAAGTATGGTCACAAACATTTTCCAGAAAGACGCATCAGCGTGTAGCGCCCAGGTTAGAATGAATGATGTGGTAGTGTAGGTCGCCCAATCAGACAGGACACCAGCCAAAAATGCGGCCACAACAAAGGAAAGGCCCATTCTACGGGACAAGACAAATATACCATAGCCGGCGAAGGACCCTGCTACTCCCATAGAAAAGATATTCGCTCCTAAAGTTGTCAATCCCCCGTGCGCAAGGAAAAGAGCTTGTAGAAGTAACGCTACACTTGAGACAACCACACTGATTGATGGACCGATGAGAATAGCCGCTAGCCCGGTCCCGCAGGGGTGTGAACATGTGCCAGCTATTGGAACCGGAATAGGCATGCAGGAAATCACAAAAACCCCTGCGCCGACGAGACCTACCAGCGCCTTAAAGTGAGGCTCCTTTTCACTCCGAATGCGAAGATTTCTTAATCCGAGAACAACAAATGGGAGCGACGCCAGAAACCATAGCACAGCCCAACCCATAGGCAATATGCCTTCCGAAATGTGCATGGCGTAAACGGGTTCGGCAATGATCCCCAAAATGGTTACCGCCAGCAAGGCGACAACGGTTCGAGGCAAATAAAACATGATTGTTTTCTCCTTTTCAATGACTGTGTTCATGGTTTTGCTTGAGGAATCTTGCGGCGTCTTCCGGGGTCATCGGGACAAATTCATGTTGACCCGGAGGAACAGGAAACTGGCGCCTCGGGGGCAGGACCAATTCTCGTACGTCACAGTGATTTAGCGAAGCCGATATACGTCTCTGTACGAGATCTATCAGCATATCGTCGAACCCAAGGTTTTTGCCCAGCACCAACTTCACATTCGGATGCCTGGCTGCTATTTCCTGCATCATTTCAGGAATATCCAGAACCAGATGCAGGCCGTCATGAAGAAAATAGGGGATAACAACTATCTCTGTGGCTCCTTGATCTGTACATTTCTCAAAAATCTCAGGAAAATGGGGACCAAGTCGCGACATATAGCAAATTTCAACTATGTTGTACCCGTATTTCGCTCTCAATCCTGACGCTACTTTTTCCATGTGCTTACCGGCGTCCGGCACACGACTACCGTGCCCCATAAGGATTATCGCTTTTTTATTGGAATCATCCAATTTGACACCCTCCTTCCGGCACCGATCGAATATTTGCCGGCTAACCGGCTTTTTAAGACATTGAAACTGCTTGGGTCTTCTTTCATCTCGCCGCCGCCAAGGCGCAAAGAGCATGGATTGCGCTTACCGCTAGAGGACTACCTCCCCGTCGACCTGAAATGGCCACGTACGGCACACCCAAAGACATAACTTCATCTTTACTTTCAGTCACATGCACAAACCCAACAGGCATAGCGATGACGACCGCCGGTTTGATACCTTCTTCTATGATCAAACGATTGAGTTCCATTAGCGCCACTGGAGCGTTCCCAAATGCGGCTATGCATCCGTTCAATATGGCTTGTGCTTTTTTGACTGCGAAAAGTGATCGAGGCAGACTATTCTCAGTGGCGGATGATGCGACGTCAGGGTCAGCGACGTGACAGACAATGTCCTGAGGGGAATAACTCGAGCAAATTTGTCCTAATCTTGTAATTGATAAGCCTGAACGTATCATGTTTGAGTCCACAAAAATCTTTGCCCCTGATTTTAGCGCATCAATAGACGATTCAATCGCTTCTGGAGAAAACTTTATGAAATCAATCAATCCAAAATCGGCTGTTGTATGAACCATTCGCCTGACCACTTGCCACTGATCGGGTGAGAACCCGTGAGACGGCGCTTCCATTTCGATAATTTCAAAGGATCGACGCTCTATATCCTCTGCGCTCATCGGGCTGTTATAAAGCTCCCGTATAAGGGGTTTCCGGCTTAAGTCGGAATTAACTAAAATTTTGTTCATATTGTTGTTCCTAATGTTTAACTGTTTTGCAAACCGAAACAAAATGGCTAACTGAGTCAGGCCTAGAAGCAAAATGGCCATGAATATAACTGGCCAAGATGTTGCCCCTCTGAAATCCTTCAAAATTCTCAATTGACGTTGGCCGGCGTCTTAATCGGTATGCGGCGGACCACTGATTGTCTCCGAGAGGATCTCCGATCAATTCAGAATAATGAAACTCATGTCCTCTGATCTGTCGGCCCGCTGGCCCAAAAAGAGAATCTTTCGTCAAAGTAACTTCGACATAGCCCAAGAATTTTAGTCTGGGTAACATTCTGGTCCAGCTCGGGAGCAACCCAACCAGTTCGAATTTTTCTCCATCTGTGGATTCTATGCCTTTGGACAAATACATGAGTCCGCCACATTCGGCATAAATTGGTCTGTTCGTACTCGCAAATTGTCTAACCGAATTAACCATTGACATGTTTTTTGAGAGTTCGTCAGCATGTTCTTCCGGATAGCCTCCCCCAAAATAGATTCCGTCCAAACTGCTTGGTATAGAATCGTCTCTTAGTGGTGAGAATTCCACCAAGTCGCACCCTGCCGCGGACAAAGCTTCGAGGTTGTCTGGATAATAGAAATGAAAAGCTGAGTCCTTCGCGACGCCTAGCCGCACAGACTTTTCCGCAGTCTCTTTTTGCCGGCTTGATGAATCTCGTGAAAGATGTGGGGCGCTTCCGGCAATTTCCAAAATGTCTCCCATTGAACAGTAACGTTCCATAGTTTCGCCCAATGTATCTAAAACCTGGCGATTCAATATACTTACATCAGCCGACACCAATCCAAGGTGGCGGCTGGGCAGGCCGGGCAATGAACCCCTCGGAATGGGTGCCAGCAATTTGGGTAAGCTGTACGCATTTAGAGAACCAGAGAGATACTTTCCGTGTCGCTCGGAACCACAGTGGTTTGCAATTACGCCAGAAATCCTCAATTTTGGTTCAAAAGTCGTAAAACCATGAACGAGCGCGGCGATACTGCGTGCCAATCCATGGACATTTACCACTAGGATTGCCGGCGCATCCAACCATGAAGCGATTTCTGCGGTTGAGCCTTGAGGTCCCACAGAGTCACTGCCGTCGAACAGACCCATGACACCTTCAATTACTGAAATGTCAGCCTGCGAAGCTTTGTCGATAAACAACCTTTTCACGTAGTCTTGGTTTGTCATCCATCCATCAAGGTTGTAGCAGGGTCTCCCTGATGCCATGGACAGATAGGTGGGGTCGAGGTAATCAGGTCCGACCTTGAATGTTTGCACTCGGAGTCCACGTTTCCGGAGAGCGCTCACAAGAGCCAGAGTAATCGACGTCTTGCCAACACCGCTATTTGTTCCTGCTATTACTATTCTGGGACAGGAAATCGGCAAATCGGCCTCTCCTCACACAATCCGCTGACATTCGAACATCATCGAAGACCCACCAGTTTGTAAATCCGTTTCATATCTAAGCTGTTGCGCACTGATTCAGCTAATCTATCCAGGGCTGGTTCAAGATCGTAAACCGAACAGACTTTTCCTATTGGCTTTAAGCCACGACGTTTGCGCAACTTATCTATAAACCATCTTCTAAATTCATCCGCATCAAATATCCCGTGTAAATATGTGCCCCATATTCTTCCATCCAAGGATCCTGCTCCGTCAACGCCGCCACGTGCCAGTTCCACTATGGCGCGTGTGGCGCTACATAGGCTCTGACCATGGTGGATTTCGTAACCACTAACTGCCAAATTGGACTCAAGATGCAAGCCTGATACACGTGTCAGTGTCTTTTCAGGGACAAGGACCGTAGTAATATCGAGAAAACGCAATCCCTCGAAGGGCTTGCCGCCTGACTCCAGACCATGTGGATCGGATATACCACCCCCCAACATCTGGAAACCCCCACATATACCAATGACTTCGGTCCCATTATCTGCGAGTTCTCTCAATTTTGAGTCGATTCCCCTGTTTTTGAGATACTCCAGATCACTGATGGTATTCTTACTACCTGGTATGATGATGGCGTCGGGATGATTCAGATCATCTCGATTCCGAGCTATTTTTAATCTTACGTCAGGTTCTGTTCTGAAAGCGTCAAAGTCAGTAAAATTCGAGATATGAGGCAAATCTATAATAGCCACCTCGATGGAATCCCGGGATTCTCGCTGATCATCGAACAAGCCACTCTTAAAGCTTACGGAATCCTCTTCAGGCAGACCCAGGTTCTGAAAATACGGCACAACACCCAATACCGGTCGACCAGTGTGTCGTAAAGTGTAATCAAGCGCATCGTTGAGCAAATCCTTGTTGCCTCGGAAACGGTTCACTACAAAACCGGCGACCATAGAACGCTCCCACTCGGCAAGAACTTCCATCGTCCCGACAAAAGACGCGAACACACCACCCCGATCAATGTCGCCAACCACAAACACCTGCGCCGCGGCGTACAGAGCCATTTCCATGTTGACTATATCGTGATGTTTCAGATTTACCTCACCCGGACTGCCCGCGCCTTCGAGCACCATCACATCAAAATCCTCTGAAAGAGAATCGTAAGAGGCTTTAGCGGCGGAAAACACCTCGGGTTTGTAGCGAACATACTCCATCACATCCATGTTGCCTACAGGCTTACCGCATACTATAACCTGGCTCCCAGTGTCGCTATTCGGCTTGAGCAGAATGGGATTCATTCGCACATCCGGCTCCAGCCTGCACGCCTGGGCCTGGACGACTTGGGCCCGCCCCATTTCTCCACCTGATCTTGTTACGAATGAATTGAGGGACATGTTCTGGGATTTGAACGGCGCCACCCTGTAGCCATCCTGAAGCAGAATTCTACCGAGGGCTGCGGTCAACACACTTTTCCCCGCATTCGAGCTTGTTCCCTGAAACATTAAAGCAGACGGCTTGGATTTTTTGAAAGGCTTGTGGGCAACACCCATGGCTTTTCGCAGAGATTCACACAACCGATTGTTCTGTTCGTAAGTCCTCACCGCTACTCTAAAGAATCGTTTATCCAACCCTTGAAAATTTTCGCAAACTCGGATAGCGATTCCATCACGCAAAACTCGGCTGGCAAGCTCAAATGCGTCTAAGTCTTTTCGATTAATCCTTACGAATAGGAAATTGGCCTTGCCCGGATAGACTGTGAGTCCAGAGATTGACTTTAACTCGTTTTCCAGGGCTTCGCGCTGTTGTCGCACAAATGATCTACTTTGTTCCACATAATTGCTATCCCTCAAGGCCGCAGATCCTACCGCCTGAGCAATACTGTTTACGGACCACATCGGTTGAATCCTCTTGATAGATTCAACTATTTTGGGCTCACATATGGCTAAACCTAACCTCAATCCGGGGATAGTGTAGATTTTCGTCAGAGACAGCAGCACAATTACATTTGGGGGCCTGTCGCTCGTCAAGGAATCCATGCCTTCTACAAAATCGCCAAAAGCCTCATCCACTATAAACAAGCTTGAAGGATTCCTGGTCGCGATTTCCCTAAGGTGTTCCGCGTCAACAAGGAGACCGGTAGGGTTGTTGGGGGTACAAACGAAAACCAGTTCATCGCCACGTAAAATAGATTCCACATGTCTTAAATCCGGTAAGAACTGATCGATTTCTTTCAGGAAAACATAATCCAGTTTAAGACCAGCGACTTCGGCGGCAATAGCGTAATCAACATATGAGGGAGCCAGAATGACTGCACGTTTTTTGCGTAGCGCCCTTGGGAGCAAATGCAGGATCTCGGACGAGCCATTGGCGGCAAGCGCTTGATCCAGAGAGCAACCATATCTTTCGACCGCGGCTTTAACCAAATCGGCGCATTCTGGATCGGGATAATGAACCACTGAAGCAAGTGTAGAACTGACAACTGACCGAAACCACTCCGGTAATCCCATGGGATTGATATTAGCGGAAAAATCCAGAATCTCCTCAGCCGAAAGGCCGGAAAGATGCGCCAGATGTTTTAAATTGCCGCCGTGCTTGAAACTTGTCATGTCATTTTCTCGCACTCGTGGTGGTTGTACATCGATCACTTCATCCGGCTTGAGGATTTCCACGACTGGATAAGGAAACCATCTTGTTCCTGAAACAGCCTTTTGAAACTCTTTTGAAACAAAGGCTTTCCTGAATTAGCGCTACTATTCAGCCTTGGTTACTTCCGCTTCTTCGAAAGTAGCCACTTCGGTAAGTATGCGGACGGCCGCTTCGACTAACGTCATTGATAACGCCGCTCCTGTTCCTTCTCCCAACCTAAGATTTAGGTCCATTAGAGGCTCTTTGTTGAGATACTTCAAAGCGACCTTATGGCCCTGTTCTACACTGCGATGTGACGCAATCATGTAATCAGCGGCGGTGGGGCAAATACCGTGAGCGATCAGCGCTCCAGTAGTTGAGATAAATCCGTCAATGAGTATAGGTTTTTGCATGGAGGCCGCCCCAAGGATAAGCCCGGCTATCCCGCCGATTTCAAATCCCCCGACCTTAGCCAGTGTGTCTAAAGCGTCCTTCTGGTTAGGCTGGTTTACCTTGAGAATTTTCTTTATTATTTTAACCTTGTTTTGAAACTTTTCGTCATCGATTCCTGTCCCGTGACCGGTAACTTTGGCTGGATCCTCTCCGGTAATCGCGCTCACAATGGCGCTGCTAGGAGTGGTGTTTCCTATACCCATGTCACCTGTCCCGAAAAGGTTGTAAGATTCACCCAACTTAAGGGCTACTTCAATCCCCGCTTCTATCGATTGAACAGCCTCTTCTCGAGTCATGGCCGGGCCTGTCGCAATGTTGCTAGTTCCTGGCCTGATGCGCTTGGAAATGAACCTGGTCGGGTCTGGAACCTCTCCCATATTAGTCGCGACCCCCATGTCTACAACCATTACATGCGATCCGCTGACGCGAGATATGGCGTTTATCCCTGCTCCGCCTCTGAGAAAATTGTAAACCATTTGGAGAGTTACTTCCTGGGGATAGTTGCTGACGCCTTCCACAGCTACTCCATGATCCCCAGCCATCACTATAACCACCCTTTGGTCTACTGCTGGATTGGTAGACCTAGTCATAGCGGCCAAATCCAAAGCTAGGTCCATCAGGCGACCGAGCGCCCAATGCGGCATGGTAAGTTGGTCCAGTCTCTCTCGCGCTTTCTCGCGAGCAACCTTGTCAGCGGGAATTATTCGCTTTATCGTCTCATCAAGGACGCTCATTTATATAGTTCCTTTCTCCAATATTTAATTAATCAAACGTGATTTAATTTTAAGCTGGTCGGCTTTGAGTTACGCTGTTGGTCGTAACGATGCGAGGACTATTAACTTAGCAGGTAAGTCATGGGACAAAAAGAAGGCGCAGGGCATAAAAAAATCCCCGGAAACTAAGTCCCCGGGGATGCCGTTTTTCATCCCAGTTGCCAAGCTCTCTGTCCGCGAAGAGCCGACATCTCAAGTCATGGGCAGGTCTTCTGGCTTCCGGTTCTTCCTAATCGCCGTCCTTCCCATCCGAAAAGGACAGTGGTTATACGGCTTTCGTCCCCGGTCACAGCGGCGGGTCCGCAACGGATTTACACCGTTTTCCCTTAAAACCCTTAAGGGTCGGTCCATAACTTCTTCAGCGAGATTAACAGACCGTCATTTTGTTGTCAACTGCCACCACCAAATAATTTTCCCACCAAAACCGGATATTTTTTAATTGAGACGATCAACATGGGCCTGCCTTGCCAACAATAAGCCAAGTTTACAAGTTGACACACTTATCCATCATGATGAAATTAATGTGGCAACAGTAATAGTTTCCGGCCTTGTTTGCGTTGGCCAAAAATTTAGTCAAAGGAGAGCAATCCAAATGACGGTCCAGTCCCGTTTCAAGGGGTTTCCCGTAGAATGTGTAAAATTCTATGATGAGTTACGCAAAAACAACACTAAAACATGGTTTGACGAACACAAACCAGACTTCGAGAAATATGTAATGGAACCTGCGCGTGACTTCGTCAGGGAAATGGGCCTGACGCTGAAGAAGATATCCCCGGGTATTATAGCCGACACTCGTTACAGCAAATCGATTTTTCGACCGTTTAGAGACACTCGATTTAGCAAAGACAAGAAACCATACAAGACACACTTGGGGATCTTTTTTTGGGAAGGCCGATTGGCAAAAATGGACTGTCCTGGTTACTATTTTCACCTGGAACCACCGATGCTACTGATTGCGACTGGTAATCATTGCTTTTCCAAGCCCATCCTGGATCTTTATCGGGAGTCGGTTGTTGACCCTAAAGCCGGGAAGGCCTTGGCGAAGGCTGTGAAGAGTGTCAAAAGCAAAGGTGATTATCAGATAGGAGAGAAACAGTACAAACAGGTCCCCCGGGGCTTCGACAAGACCCACGAAAACGCCGAATTTCTGCTTTTCGGTGGATTAACCGCTTGGACAGAGACAGCCATCCCTACTGAATTTTATTCTTACGACATTGTAAATTACTGTTTTGACAAATTTAAGGACCTATCCCCTATTAATAAATGGCTTCTGGAAATGATTGGAAAGATCAACAAATAGCGCCGGGGCCTTAGGGTCATGAGGGACAAAATGAATTTTCCGGAGAAACTTAGGGAGCACAACATAGACTGCCAACATTGTCTCTTCTGGGACCAATTGTCAATGCGTCATGGAGACGGATATTGCAGGAGGTTCCCACCTGGCCAGGACACTCCAATTGTGGCCGCCTCCCGCTATTGCGGCGAAGGGATTTGGATCATCAACGGGCAGGCGATGTCTATTGCGGAAGCGGTGTCTGACGTGCTGGAAGGGGACAAAATACAAGTAACTTCTGAGCCATCAAGTTGGTGAGATGATTCTAGACACAAATCAGGCTGCGGCGGCTCGTACGTTAAGCTCATCATCACTATCCGAGTAATAAATCATTTTCATTGCTGATAAAGAAAACATGGACTGTATTTGTTCCAGAGGGGGCGCACCTGTGCCTCTTGCGGCGCTCCAATTCCCCGTTTCTTGACCTCATATTTTTTTGTTGACATGTTCCGCAGAAGGGGGTAGTTTGTAAGTATGTATTACATACACGAGAGACGTCCAATATTATGAATAAAACTGAAATAGCTTCAACAGACATTTTACTCCAGGTTCAAGGTTCGGATGGGTCCCGGTTGCCTCCCGGAGGAATCAAGATCATGCAGGCTATGAGAGAACTGCTACAGGGAAGAAATTTCGAATCCATTACCACCGCCGAAATTTCCCGGGTAGCCGGCGTAAATGAAGCTTTGATTTACCGATATTTCAAAGACAAAAGAGGACTGCTTCACAAGATTCTGGCCGAATACTTCAAGGTTCATCTCGCTCAAATTCAGAATGACGTGGACGAAGCAAGAAGCGCTATTAACAAGCTTAAAACACTCATCAAGGGTACCATATCATTCCACAAGAGGAACAGTGTTTTCTCCAAGATCCTCTTGCTCGAAGTAAGAAACAATCCTGTTTATTTTGAAAGTGAAGCTTATGTGTTCGCCAAAAAATATTCTCGACTCATCAACAAAATCATCGAAGAAGGAATAAAAAACAAACAAATACGCAATGATATTCCCTTGTCCTGTATGAGGGACATCATCATCGGGAGTATAGAACGAGCATGCATGAGACCGGCTATTTTTGACCAGGACTTCGATGAAGAACTGTTGGCTGGAAACTTAACTGAAGCCGTAATTGGGGGCTTGGGAATGCCGGAAATCCCACACTTTTCAGATGACGTCTGAAATGAACTCTACTTAAGGAATAATTCACAATGGACCACAAAACTATTGAAGCGTCACAAGAGCTTGCCATTTTAAGGGAGGCTGTCCATAGGGCCGCCAAGGAAAAGATTGCCCCGCTAGCTCCATCCATTGATGAGCTTGGGGAATTTAACAGGGACGTTGAAGCATTGTGCTGGGACCTGGGGCTGTTGACCCTAGCTCTGCCGCCGGAATTTGGCGGTGTTGAAAAAAATACCGGCACAGCCCTATGCATAGCAGTTGAGGAACTTGCTCGATACTGCGCATCCTCAGCCCTGTTACTAATCATTCAGGCTGTAGGTTCATATCCCATCGTCCATGGCCTATCTCAACAGATTAGAGATAAAGTGCTCACGAGGATAGGAGAAGAACGCCAGCTTGTTGGTTATCTTGTAACAGAGCCCTCCGGTGGGTCTGATGTCGCTGGACTAAAGACTACTGCCGTAAAGGACGGCAATGAATACGTTCTCAATGGAACGAAGTGTTTTGCGACAAACGGTGGAGTCGCTTCCATTTACTCGGTCTTGGCAAGGACTTCCAAACAGGATGGACACAGGGGGTTGTCCTTCTTCCTGGTGGAACGCGACATGCCTGGTGTCAAAATAGGCAGGATTGAAAACAAGCTAGGACAGCGTGGATCCAATACCACGGAGGTCTTTCTTGATGAGGTCAGGGTACCGATAACCAATCTCCTTGGTGAAGAAGGAAAGGGTTTTTTTCTGGCCATGAAAGACTTCGACATGTCCAGACCAGCGATTGGTGCCCAAGCCCTTGGGATCGCCGAAGGGGCGTTCGAGGCGATGGTCAAATATTCGACTGAGCGCCAAACTTTTGGAAAATTCCTCGGTGAGCACCAGATGATTCAAGCCATTATCGCAGACAGCGCAATGCTAATTGAGGCCAGTCGCGGCCTAATTTACCGAGGCGCGGCTCTCTATGATGAAGGTAAACCCAATACAAAAATCGCCTCAATGGCCAAGTGTTTCACCAGTGACGCCGCAATGAAGATTGCCACGGACGCTGTTCAGGTGTTAGGTGGATATGGGTACATGAAAGATTTTAATGTGGAACGCATGTTTAGAGACGCCAAATTGACGCAGATTTTTGAAGGAACCAATCAGATTCAGAGGATTGTCATTGCCCGTGAGATCCTTAAAGATGCTGGATTGTCAATTTGAAGCTGTTTACCGAATTTTTGATGTTACCTGATTAGGGAGATTCCAACATGTTCAAACTTGATGATGAACAGAAAATGATTATTGAAACAGTCCAACGGATAGCTGCTAAAGAAATCGCGCCTAGGGCCGCCGAATTGGACGAGACTGCCAGTTTTCCACGCTACGCTGTGGACTTATTTGCCCAAAATGGTTTACTGACTCCTCTTCTACCTGCAGAATATGGTGGTGTGGAACTAAGTCTACTAGTTTTTGCCATGGTCTTAGAGGAGATTGCAAAAGTTTGCGCATCATCAGCGTTAGTGCTGATTGCACAGGCTGATGGGATGCTGCCGATTCTTCACGGTGGAACTGAGGATCTCAAACACAGATATTTGGATCGACTGGCTGACGATTCCACGCAGTTAACAGCGATTGCCGCGACGGAACCATCTGCTGGCTCCGATATTTTATCAATGAGAACTAAAGCTGTGCGCAAAGGCGACAAGTACATTGTCAATGGCCAGAAATGCTTCATAACAAATGGTTCGGTCGCCGATTTTTTCGTGCTTTACGCCTATACGGACCCATCAAAGGGGGCTCAAGGAATCAGCGCGTTTGTTGTAGAAAAAGGTTTTCCGGGTTTAGCATATGGGAAAAATGAGAACAAAATGGGAATGCGTGGATCGATCAACTCAGAGTTGTTTTTCGAGGATATGGAGGTCCCCGCTGAGAATCTTGTTGGGGCTGAAGGACAGGGGTTCTCCAATCTTATGAAAACACTCTCCATGAGCAGGCTTTTTTGCGCTTCCCAGGCAGTAGGTATCGCAGATGGAGCCCTTACTCAAGCGATCAAATACGCCCGCGAGCGAGTACAGTTCTCTAAGCCCATAGCTGCCTTAAGTCCAATTCAGTTCATGATCGCGGACATGGCCGCCAGTGTTGAATCTGCCCGACTCTTAACTCGTAAAGCGGCTAGCCTGTTCGATGAGCATGAAAAAGAGGCAGGCCTTTTTGCCGCTATGGCCAAATGCACAGCGTCTGACACAGCAATGCGAGTCACTACAGACGCAGTTCAAGTTATGGGCGGTTACGGTTATATGAAGGACTATCCTGTAGAACGAATGATGAGAGACGCTAAACTAACGCAGATATACACGGGAACCAACCAGATAATGAGGCTGGTAGCGGGAAGATCCATATTGCAGGCTAAGTAGAGCGGAATTCATGACATATAATGTTAACCATGGTCCATTCCTGAAAAGCCCGAACAAAACTCCAGCGGCAAGGCGGAGATGATGGTCAAGAGGACAGACTGGAATGGTTTAACGAGGAACTTTTCGATGGATAACCGATATTGAGATATTGGACGTATTTTGAAAGTGTTTCCATGGATTTTTCACCGATAAAAGGAGAATAAGGAAAATGGGTAAGCCGATTGACTATTCCTTGTTTAAGGATGTATGGGAGAAAGAATACACTATTACGAGACAACTCTATCGAAATTGTTGTAAATGGCCTGATAAGTTAGCGGTCATTGATCCTCTCAGAAACAAAACTTTAACGTTTAAACAATGGAATGAAGAATCTAACCAGTTCGCAAACGCTCTTCTTGAAGCCGGTGCAAAGACCTATGATTCAGTTATGGGAGATCTCTTCAACTCTTACGAGTGGTTTATTCTGCTGATGGGCTGCGCAAAGGCCCGCTGCAAATTTCAGTCCCAAAATTTCATGCTGCCCGAGGGGCAGGTCTGTAGACTCATGGATGACAGCGAAGTTGTTGTCTTCGTCTACGACGCAACGTTAAAGGATATGGCTATGAAAGCCATTGAATTGGCCAAGGTAAAACCTAAACTTGCAATTATGTGCGGTACTGGTGACGTGCCGGCCGGTCATGTGAGCTTTGACAAATTCATTGAAGGAAAATCAAAGGAGGCTCCGGTAACAGAAAAGGATGTCGTTTGGTTGGACCCTCTCCTAGGCCTTTACACTTCCGGCACAACCGGACTCCCTAAGGGCTTTACCTTGAATCACGGGATCATTTTCTTTGATAATATGATGAACACCGGATTGCATAAGATTGACGAACTGTGTGTGAGTCTTGCGACAAATCCTCTCTTCCATCGAGGTGGAAACACGACTGGCGTGCTCCCCGTGCTCCATACCGGAGGATCCGTCGTGATCATGAAGTCCTTCGACGAGAATTTGGCGCTCGACTACATCGAAAAATACAAGGTGAGTCATATGGTAAGCGCTCCTGTGATTTACGAGAGGATGTGCCAGGCCCAGATGACTAAGCCGCGCGACGTGAGTAGCCTGCGAGCGCTTGTGTCTATGGGAGCCCCTCTAGAGAAGGAATCCTGTCTGCGATGTATGGATGTCCTCTGTCCAGGCGTCTACAACGGATACGGCACTGCGGACCAGCACTGGGTTACCATGCTAAAACCGTGGGAATTGCCGGAAAGAGCTGGGACCATTGGTCTTGCCATCACAGAAGATATTATCAAGCTCGTCAGGATTGATTTAGGACATCGCGGAGATCCCAACAACCCGGCTCATGACTGCCCAAAGGACGGGAAAACAGAAGGCGAAATTGCTTTAAGGACCATGCATGGTTGCTATGGATATATTAACCGGCCTCTAGATGAAGCCAAGGGTCTCCCTTACAAGGGATGGCAGCTTCCGGGTGATGTTGGTGTCTGGGACAAGGATGGCTACATAACGATCTCCGGCCGTACAGATGATATGATTATCACGGGGGCGGAAAATGTCCATCCTGTGGTAGTTGAAGAGGCGCTGCGAGAACATCCCGCCGTTATCGAAACCTTCGTCACCGGCGCTCCGAGCAAGGAATGGGGAGAAACCATTGTCGCTTATGTCGCCGTTAAAGACCCCAACGTAACACAAAAGGAGTTGGATGAATTTTGCAAAACACATCCCAGGCTAGCCAGGTACCAAAGACCAAGATATTACAAATTCGTCGATGTCAAGGAGCTTCCTTTCAATCCGGCAGGGAAGAAATTGCATTTCATCATCAAGCAAAGAGCGAAGCAAGACTTCCCAGATCTTTCTTAAATTGTTCATAAATATTAGCCTGTCTTAGCTGAAATATCTCGCGTCGGTATCTCCTGGAGCGCGAAGTTATGTGACTATTCAGAAAAAATGGCATTCTACAAGACCTTTTGTAGGAGCATGCTGGTCACTCAAAAGGTGAGGTTGTTATGCAGATTGAAACTCCCGAGAAATCGCTTTTTCTCGCCCCACGGTCTGTAGTTTTCATAGGGGTTCCCCGTAAGAGTGGGCCCGGATCTCTCAATCCGGTGGATAATCTCAGATCGTGGGGATACAAGGGAACAATCCATATTGTTCATCCTCATGTAAGCCAAATCGGGGGCGTGGATACAGTACCAAACGTCGCCTCATTAAAAAGCCCGGTAGACCTCGGAATCATCGCCACGCCCAGGGAGACAATTCCAGCAATCGTCAAAGAGTGTGCACAAAAAGGCATTAAGGCCCTCATTGTAACGAATCAGGGTTTTGCAGAAGCTGATTCCAGGGGAGCAGAACTCCAGCGGCAAATGGTGGACTCGGCCCTTTCAGGGGGAACCAGGATCCTGGGTCCAAACACTCTGGGCGTCTCAAACTCTTTCGATCGTTTTACCTCCTCTTTCATGCCATTGGACCGGGAAGAAATACCAATTGGTGTAGTGTGTCAGTCTGGGGTATTTTTTGTCGCCTCCTCTCAGCTTACCGGCGGAATGGGAATGGGCGTTGACATTGGTAATGGCTGCGATTTAGCCCTTGTCGAGGCCATAGAATGGTTAGGGTTCGACAAACGGATCAAGGTCCTTGTCATACATATGGAGGGGATCTCAGGAGGTAAACGGTTCCTGGACATCACCAGACAGGTGTCTTTGCGAATCCCTGTCATAGCGATGAAGACCGGCCGTTCTCCCTTGGGAGCTTCCGCTGCCGCAACCCATAGCGGTTCGATGGCGGGACATGACCGTATTGTCAGCGCTGTTGCACGTAAGGCAGGCATCATAAGAGTGGAAGAAACTCAGGACATTCTGGATCTTGTAAGCGGATTCCTCCGCCTGCCGCCCATGAAGGGTCGGAGAATAGCCGTGGTTACTCTTACTGGGGCGGGGGGAATCATGCTCCTGGATACTATGCACGTTTGGGGACTGGAGCCCTCCAAATTGTCGGACAATTCACTGAAAACCGTACAAGAGCTATCTCCACCATGGATGCCTGTGGGCAATCCCATGGACATCTGGCCCGCCTTAATGAAAAATGGCATGCAGAAAGTATACAGGATTGCTCTCAGAGATGTCCTGAACGATCCCAATGTAGACGGTGTTATTTGCCTTGCTTTGGGCTTGGATCGCAAGAATCAGCGCTATTTCAGTTCCGTGGAAGAGATCCAGGAATTGTCGCTGGGGGTTCCAAAACCTGTCATAGTATGGGTTTACGGTCCACAAGCGGACGAAGTTGAAGCCCAGATAAAAAAACAGGGCCGGGCAATGACAGTTCCCAGCCTGGAACGGGGTGTAAAACTTTTAACGAGAATGGCCCGGTACGAAACGTGGCGGCGAAGCATCGGGTAATCAAAGACGAGTATAGTTTTCATTCCTCAATATATGTTTATCAAAGTGTAAATATATGGCAAAATCAGAGTAATGAAGAAATAGCCCGACGACAATTACATTTGTGCAAGTTGATAATTAAATCCTTGGTCCTGGTTTGGGAAAAGTGGGTTTAAATTTCCTCATGTGTTATTTCCTGAACCCGGCTTTTGTTCACGTTTTGTTCTGTAATGGCCTTTTAGTTAGGTAGCGACTGTTTTACCCGTCAAGCATTAAATGACAAAAGGGTTGTTTCATTTTC
>CAWCTI010000005.1:0-5114 GCA_963798475.1 uncultured delta proteobacterium | reverse complement strand
CTTAATTCAACAGCATTGACCTCCAGGGTAGGGGTACCAACGCCTTCAAGGTGGGGGCGAACGACAATTGCCAATCAGTCTGATGACCTTTTATGGTCTCAACATCCATGGACTTACAAATCTCTCGGATCAATTCCCGAAGCCGTATCGCTAAATCTCCATGGAGCACCGGCTTGCGGTATTTTGTGATCCATACCAGATGCGGCTTGATGCCATAAACCGCGTGCGATGTCTTGCGATAGTGTTGCATAATACCGCAAGCGTACTGAAGTCTTCGCCTAAAGGCGAGGGATTTTCTCCCATTCCCCAAAGGGGACAATAAGCCGGCTTTAGAACCGGCGCGGATAAGAGTCTCTCAAGAAATGTCGATAAGACAAGAAACTTGTTAGGCGTTCTTTTTAATTTTTTCAACTTCCATGCGTTTCAACTCTCTTTTGAGGATTTTTCCAGTGGCTGTCTTCGGCAATTCGTCAATGGTAGTGAATTCTATTTGTCGAGGCGCTTTGTAGGCCGCCATGCTATTCTTGGCCCATGTAATAATCTCCTGCTCCGTGGCCGACGCTCCAGGAGTCAGCACTATGAAGGCTTTGGGGATTTCGCCTTTTACCCTATCAGGAACACCGATAACCACCGCTTGCAGTATCTTTGGATTTTCCGATAAATAGCTTTCAACCTCACTAGGATAGATGTTGTATCCGCCGCAGACAAGCATGTCGTCTTTCCGGTCGACTATGTACAGAAGGCAGTCGGTGTAACTGTCACCCTTTACGTATGCCAGGTCCCCTGACTTCCACCACCCATCCTGGAGCTTTTCCGCGGTCATTTCAGGGTCTTTCCAGTAACATTTGATTATACCGGGACCTTTACACCAAAGTTCCCCTATCTCACCATTGGCCAGTTCTTTTCCATCAAGCCCCACAATCTTGATCTTCCAACCCGGGACTGGCCAACCGGAGGTTCCAGGAGTATAGTGGCCAAATCGTGTATGTGTAACACTGGTGGCTGTTTCAGTAGCTCCGTAACATTCTATCAAACCAGTCTTGAAAATTTCTTCGATCTGCCGTCCTAATTCCGCAGGCAGGGAAGATCCGGCGGCTTGACCAAGCCTAAGGCTGGACATATCATAACTATCCTTATTTTTAAGGTACTCCTCTATAAGATATGTCCACATTGTGGGCGTACCCATAAAATGAGTAATCTTGTATTTTGTAATGAGTTCCAGAGTGTCCTTAGCGAAAAATCTTGGCAACGTGACTACGCTAGCCCCGGCATAAAGAGCGGGAAGGACCGTCATTACCATGTACACATGGAAGAAAGGCGTCCCGGTAACCACAAGATCTTCATCGGTCATAGGAACCACTTGTCCCGCATTTATCTTTGCTTGGAAAAGCCATCCGCCATGCGTTGACAGAGCGCCTTTAGGTCTACCTGTGGTACCGGAAGTATAAAGTAAGCACAGCCCATGCTCATCGGGAACATCTAATGCCTCATATTTAGTATTATTTTGAGAGATCAAGTCTTCATAGACCAACACGTCGCTGTTTATCCCTCCCCCTGCAATGCCCTGAAATGAAACTATTTTCTCAACTGACGGGAGTTTGTCAATAATAGGTAAAATATTTTCTTCTGTTTCGGTCGCCATCCCAATGATGACTCTAGCTTCACTGTGGTTAATAATGTACTCAATCTCCATCTTTTTCAGCATGATATTGAATGGTACGGAAATGGCCCCCATCTTGGCAATGGCCATAAAGGCCACGATGAATTCAGGGCCGTTCCGAAGATAAAGAGCCACCCGGTCCCCTTCCCGGATACCCAACGCCTGAAGTGCGTTAGCCATGGCGTTAACCTTATCGTTCAGCCCTGAATAGGTATATGTGACACCCCCAACCCCATCGATAACCGCGGGTCTGTTTGGTATACGGCTGGCGTTATTCTCAACGCATTCATGGCCTAAATTCATTCCTGTAACTCCTTTCCTTTCCACAAGGTTAGCCCGTTTAAACTCTGAGGCTCTAAAATACTACTGTTTAGACCTTTTCGCAAGTCCGCGCCTGAACACGGACAATTTAACGTAGTCTTGTTAATCCGTTGAGATAATAACTGGAACTGACCTGATTGGATATGGCTATAGGCTATTCATTGAATAGATGTGGAAAAAATTACTATTTCAAGGGAGGCGCAGACATGACAAAGGCTGAATTTGTGGACAAACTTGCTGAGAAGGGCAAGATAACCAAGAAGCTGGCGACAGAAGCCACAGACTTGATTTTCGATACCATGGCAGAAAGGTTGGTCGCCTGTGAGGAAAAATCAATCCCTGGTTTTGGAAAATTCTCCATAATTACTAAAAATGCGAACAGGTTTGAATCCCCGGACCAAGGAAAAACTTGACATCCCAGAAACCAAAGCTCCCAAGTTTGGCGCCGCAAAGGCCCTTAAAGAATCGATAAAGTGATTGTCAATTATGTGAGGTTGCTGGAGAGAAGTGGTGGTCGCTGAGCTTATGCTTTGAAAAATATTCCTCAAGGTTGCTTTGACATGTGTCAACGCTCCTGATAGTTCGTCGCTCATAGGGTATCTCACTCCAAAAGAGTGTGGTCCTCAGCCCTAGCGTATAACCCCGGCTAGGGTTTTTTTGGGGCTGATGAATCATGAGGAATGATCTTTAGAACCTCATGAAACAGCCTCTGAGACTGTAGCAACGCGATAATAATCACGTAAGCTTTACCCATCAGCACAGCATCAGAGGCTGTTCTAGAATTTATCCATCGCAAGCCAGAATACAAACCATTCTTGATAATGATGTGACAGGACAGCTCTGAATTATCTTGAGTTTCAATATTGGGGTTGATACTTTGGAAACGGTGTTAACACCGTTAGTTTCATTCGTGGGTAATTTTCTGGGAGACAGTTATTCACTCAGCCTTGGTCGTTCAAGCGGTCAGGGTTTTATTTTGCCGTAATCAGGCTTGAATCATCTCTCGATGTGCGCAAATCACTTTCTGTAACTTCATCGAGTCTAGAGACTCGCCATGAAATTCAATTGCAACTGATTGTCGTTTGGATTAAAAAGCGAGGCATGATTCAATATTTTCAACATGTTCAAAATCGGTAGAGATTCGTCGCTGTCGAAATCGGACGGCTCACTAGGGACGCCAAGCTCAAGGAGGGACCGATGAATCTGGAGGATCATCCCACGGTTCAATGGTATCGTCAGCAGGAAATAACCCAGCCTCGCTCTGATGGGTCAACAAAACTCGATCCGCAGCGGCTAAAGAATCTCTGTATCGAGGCCGGGGCAGTTGACGCTGGTTTTGTGGAAACAGGACGATCCGCAATCACTGATCAGATGAATGACATCATGGAAGTGTTTCCAGCTGGCAAAACATTGATCTGCATTGTCCATCGTATCAACCATGAAAACATGAGAATCGTTGCTCATTCAGTGACCAATCTGGAATTTCAACAGGCTTGGAAGGATGCGAACCAGACTGCTCGCACTCTTGTCTTTCGCTTACAGGAACTCGGATTTCGAGCCTTGAATGTGCCAGTGGGATTCCCAATGGAAATAGACCGATGGCCCGGTAAAATGTGGCTCTCTAGTGACAAGATCAACGCAACAGAGGCAGGGCTAGGACGAATGGGCTGGAACCGATTGGTTCTCCATCCGAGGTTCGGAGCGAACATAGTGCTGGGAACAATTCTCACGAATGCCGAACTTGCTTCGTATGACGCCCCGCTTGAATTCAATCCCTGTGTTGAGTGCAAGCTCTGTGTGTCAGTGTGTCCCGTTGGAGCTATCGGCGCTGACGGCTATTTCGACTTTGTATCATGCTACACACACAATTATAGAGAACGTCTGGGGGGATTCGTCGATTGGGTTGGCAAACTGGTTGCGAGCCGTAGTGTGAAAGATTATCGTAAAGGAGTGACCGATTCTGAGACTGTGTCCATGTGGCAGAATCTATCTATCGGAGGACAGACCAGATGTGACAGGTGCATGGCGGTGTGTCCGGCAGGAGAGATGCAAATCGGTGGATTTCTTGAGGACAGAAAAGATTTTGCCCAGTTCGTAAAGAAGATGCACGACAAGGAAGAAACAATATACGTAGTCCCTTGTTCTGACGCCGAAGCTTATGCGACTTCCCGATTTCCTCACAAGAGAATCAAACGTGTCTCAAACGGGCTTCGTCCCAACTCCGCCGCGATGTTTCTAAAAAGTCTACCCATCGCTTTTCAGCGGCATCAGGCCGAAGGCCTCAACGCTACTTTTCATTTTACTTTTACAGGAGAGGAAACATGCAAAGGCACTGTAAGAATCAGAGATAATACCATAGAGGTCACGGAGGACCTTGCGGGTGCCGCAGACCTCCATATCACTGCTGACAGCCGTACATGGACCAGTTTCCTCGCAAAGGAAACCAACCTACCGTGGGCGCTGATTTCCCGTAGAATCCGAATAAAAGGGTCTCCAAAGCTCATGAAAGCATTCGCTAGATGTTTTCCGGCCTAGCCCGTCGAACCGGGAATTAATGTTAGACAAAATGATACTGGCTTAAATGCATATGCTGCTCTAAATTAATCAAAACAGAAGGAGCGGCGACGACCAAGACAAACATTATATTCACCTCTGATTCCCCGCCCCAGGTCAAAACCACGCGATTTTCTGCCGTCTGTGCTATTTTCACTTATCTGAACCACATCCGCGCCTAAATCGCGTCTTAGACGCGAAATACGCGAGGTCATATGATCGTATGATCGAGTTTATCATTCAGAGCCGGCGTCACTTTGACAGTCAAGCGCCTGCAATTCTAGTTGGAACCGCGATAGTATTGGGTCAGTAGATGTTTAAGTGAACTCGAATATGAGAAGATTATATGGATTGAAAAGGGTTGGAATACGCCTGAAACATAATGTTCAAGCTTACCCCAGCGCAAGAAATATTTTGCTTGTCTTAGACCCAGAATGGCTGTGCGGTCTGATCGTGGGGTAGGGGAAGTGAATGGAAACGCCACCTGTTATGAGTAGCCCGAGGGTACGGTACATTACACATAAATTTGTTGTTAACGTTTTGTTAACATTTTCTTCGAGGTTGAGTAACCACATCGATT
>CAWCTI010000004.1:0-18612 GCA_963798475.1 uncultured delta proteobacterium | reverse complement strand
GGGTTAACCCAAATTCTAGTTGCATCAAAGGTCGGAAAATAGATATTCAGAAGTGGACCCTGTGAGCATTTTGTGAGCATTTTTGAATTTCAGGTGATTAGTGAATCAGTTTTGAGTGTTTTATGAGAGATAACATCTTGATATTGTTGGTACGCCCGGCAGGATTCGAACCTGCGACCTACGGATTCGAAGTCCGGCGCTCTATCCAGCTGAGCTACGGGCGCAGAGAGATGAAAATTGTAGTGGGGAGAGCGATGGGACTCGAACCCATGACCGCAGGGGCCACAACCCTGAACTCTGCCAACTGAGCTACGCCCTCCATACCCTTTAGGTTACAAACCTTCACCAAACAAGTCAACCAAGAAAATTTTTCCAAGTCGTAAACATGGTCCGTTTACGCAAAGCCGGGATGAAAATGATTTTAATGCGCCAAACCATAGATCATCCCGATATTCGCCCTTGGATTACGAACCACGACTCCATAAGCCTGGAAGGATATGAGCCAGCGTTGATATCTTCCCTGCGTTGAAACCTCTTTTCTGCCCATCCTGTCATTTGCGTAACATTCGTAGGTGGCGGCGACAAAGTTGGCTATCATTAATGCGTCGGGCCTCATGTAGCGGTCCGGCAGGATAGGAAAATTCTTGCCTATTTTGGAATCAAAATGGTCCGCGTAGAAACCGACACCGGTATCAGTCCGTTCTGTCCTACGGTAACTGATATCAAAATCATGAATGTATCGGCTGATCAAAGGATGACAGACAATCCACCAGTTTCCCTTTTTGAGATCGGCTTGTTCGTCCAACCACCGGCTCAGCGCAAGGTTGTCCAGATCATCTTTCGTGAGGGCTTGTGAATCTTTGTTTACATAAACTTTGGGGTTTGGGGTTTCAGATTGAGTTATCAGCGGCCACGAGCAAAGGCCGCACATCGTGGATTCTTCAGTCTTGTTGCCGTAAACAAAGCCTGTGCCGTCATGAAAAGGCCGTGACCTCAGGACCGCGTATGCGAGTTGTCGTCTCAACTTGTCGAGCAAAGCGCTGATCTGATGTTCGACTTCGTCACCCACTATTTCGTATTTGGTATTTTTTCTAGTCTTGGGGATTTCAAAAGTCTCAGCATGAATTTGGGTCCCCACTTCACGAAAGATCCTGTCCAGCGACCTTGGATCACTAGCGTCACGATAATCGGACCATGCCTCAGCTATAATGTCCCAGACCGTTTCCGTGATATCGTCATTCAGAACCCGCCGCCATAGCTTTAAACATTTGCGGTCAGTTCGTTAAGGGTGTTTACCTTCACTTGCGCGCCGTCGGAAGGTCTCTCGAGAATTGTGCCCTGCCTAATAACTTTTCTGACCGCTTCCGCATCGATGGCCTTGCCGAAGAGCTCACCGGAAAAGGTTAGAACCGATTCATAGAGAGTGGCTGTTATCTCAGTGGGGTAGCCCCATTCCTCCATCAGCGGACTACGGGACCGGACGCTGATGGCCCAATGGAAAGCTTTGACAGCACGTCGCTTTGTTCCTGAACTATCTTGTCCAACCCCATCAGAAGAATTTTTTGTAACCTCTGTTCTGAGACCTGGTCGCTTTGTGTCCATAGCTTCAGAAAATCACTCACATTTGCGGGCATTTCTACGTTTCCTTTCCTTTTTTTATGGTGTGTTGAGAGAAATGTGAAAACCAAAGGATGGCAATTCGGTCAAGCAGATGAAGTTACGATTGTTTTTCAGCCTGATTACATTATCTTCTACCAAATCATCTCGGGCAAGCGCTCATCGGAAAATGGAAATATACATAATAATGTTAGTGTGTTATTAGAGGTTGAAACAGAAGGAAGCAGGCAGTGGCCCAAAACGCGGCCCAGGATAGTCGGTTAATCGTAAAAAAACAGTTTTTATGTGAGAATAATAGTGTGATAACATAATGACTTTATATGGAGAGTTGAAGAGGAGTCATGTCTTATAAAACCTTGAAACGAGTCACTTTCCTAACAATATTCGCAGTCATCACCTTGGCGCTTGTGTCAGCGGCGCTTGCAGAAGATTACCTGGATTATTACGAGCAGGGCGAATTTGCGCTCCGTGTACAAAAGTGGGACAGAGCAATTGATTATTTCTCAAAATCAATCAAGGACAATCCTAATTTTTTTGTGGCATATCATAATCGTGCGATCGCGTATTCTAAAAAGGGCGAATACGACAAAAGCATCGCTGATCTCAAGAAGGCCGTTCAGTTAAATCCGGATTATCCGGACGCTTACGGACTCATGGGGCTGTTATACGAGATAAAAAAGGATTACGCGTCCGCTCTTCAGGCTTATAAGGACGCGGCGAAGTTGGAAAAACGGCCCCCTGCTAAAAAGGTCCTTCAAAAATACATTCAGGACACGGAAGCCAAGCTTAAAAAACCCTCTGGGAATTGATAAGAATTGTAGTTGATTTTCTTAATTGACTAGTGTACTTGTTTGCGAGAGGTGTGGCAAAAATATTCGATCTTGTTTTTTATCTTCGCGGATGCTAACATTAAAAAGATTAGATATCTTGTCCGGTGTTGTCCCGGCTAACTTGTATAAAGGAGGGCTCTATAATATGCCTACACTTGAAATTGAAGGAAGAACCTTTGACGTTGATGAGGATGGTTTCCTTCAAGATCCCGATCTGTGGAACGAAGAAGTCGCGTCTCTTTTCGCTAAAACCGAAGGTATCGACGAAATGACTGAGGAGCATTGGAAGGTTGTTCACTACCTCAGAAATTACTACCTTGAATTCAACATTGCTCCTATGATTCGTAAGGTTTGTAAGGATACCGGCTTCAAGCTGAAAAAAATCTACGAGCTGTTTCCCTCTGGACCAGCTAAAGGCGCCTGTAAAGTGGCCGGCCTACCGAAGCCTACCGGGTGCGTTTAACATCCTGCCATTTCATTTCCGGAGAATTCGGCGCCACTTACCTATTTTAAGCTGGCGCCGACGCCCCGGTTATTCTGTTAGTTCTGATTTACGAGGTTAATCTTCGGAATCGTCAAGCAGAATTAGATATCGCCGACTATCCTCTGTAGGCTGTCAGGAATAGAAATCCGTGTTTTTTCAGCCGGATTTTTGGTTACCGGTGTGGCTACATATTTCAGACCCAGTGTTGGCCCAGCGATGCTTAGGTTCCCTTGTCCCTATGGATTTTGCGTTTTTCTTCATCCCTAATTTCTCTACGTAACAATTTCCCAACTTTAGATTTTGGTAACATGTCCCGAAATTCTATGTATGAGGGGACCTTGTACGGCGCAAGTTTTTCCTTGCAGAAATTAATGAGATCAGTAGCGCTTACACCTTTAGCGTCATCCTTTAGAACAACTATCGCCTTGACTCTTTCGCCCACTTTCGGGTCCGGGACCCCTACAACACAGGCTCCTACGACCACAGGATGGTCCTGAAGAACGGCCTCCACTTCAGATGCCGACACACGATAGCCCTTGTGTTTTAGGATATCCGCCGACCTCTCGACATACACTATAAGACCATCCGCAAGACTTGTCACAAAATCGCTGGTACGATAGTAAACATCCCCAGCGATACTTACAAATGATCTCTCTGTCTCCTCAGGTTTATTTAGATATTCCTTCACCGAATGATCGGATGTGACCAGCAATTCTCCGACCTCTCCAACTTGCACCGTTTCCAGTGTATCCGAGTTCACTATTTTGATACGCCTGGACGGAAGAGGTTTGCCTATGGACATTGGATCAGGCTCGCCCTCGTCCAGGCGGCTGTAACAGACATGGCCCGCTTCGGTCGAGCCATAGACCTGGTATATCGGCGAGCCCACCCTCTCCTTCCAACGATGGAGCACTTCACGAGGGAGCACATCACCCCCACAATAACAATAGAGAAGTGAACTCAAGTCATATGTGTCCTGACGGTCATTCTCAAGAATCATACGATAGAGCGCAGGGACGCCGAGCATCCATCGGACCCGGTAACGTTCAATAGCCGCAAGGATCGCGTCAACCTGAGGGACGGGCATTAACACAGTCGCGTTGCCGCAATTCAGCCCTACGGCCATCAGGAGTCCCAGAGCCATTATGTGAAACAGTGGATTTATAGCTATGTAAACATCACCCCCGAATTTTAGATGTCCGGCAAAGACCACGTCTGTAATGTCATCGACGTAAGAGGTATGGCCCCAGTGATTTCCCGCCACCCCCTTGGGGAAACCGGTGGTTCCACCTGTGTACAATATGTAGGAAAGGTCCTGGATAGGGTCTATTTCAACTTGAGGCGGGTTAGGATCAGACTTGAGCAAATTCCGGAATGGAATGGTCTCAATCCCTCCTTTAACCTTTCCGTGTGGGGCCTTGTCGAATAGCGCGGCGATTACTCTTTTCGGAAAAGAAATCAGATCCAAAAGATTGGTGTAAATTATGTGTTTGAGTCCGGTGGCGGCTAAGGTTTCTGAAACATAGCCGTAATTTGTGTCATGACATATTACTATCCGGGCCTGAGAGTCTTTGATCATATATTCAAGTTCATGTGACGTGTAAATTGGGGAAACGAGCACGACAACCGCCCCAATCTTCTGTACGGCCAGGAAAGCGATTATCATTTGAATGGAATTGGAGAGGTAAAGCAGCACTCGATCGCCTTTTCTTACTCCAAGCTCGCTCAAGCCTGCGGCAAATCGGTAAACCTTATTTTTCAAGTTTCCGTATGTGAAATTATCGCCCAAAAAGATTACGGCTGTATTGTCGGGATATTTTTCACACGCCTGTTCAAATCTGGTGAAAGTATATTCGGGGTTCATACAGGGAATTCCTTATGAGGTTCCAAAGTATGCGGACTTAACGTCGGGATTGTCCAAAAGTTCTTGTTTTGAACCTTCGACGACAGCCGCGCCGTTCTCAAGTATGTAACCATAGTCTATTATAGGAATGATCGGACGGGCGTACTGTTCCGAGACAATTATGGACATGCCTCGTTGGTCCCGGATTTCTCTAATTGCTTTTGCCAGTAGATATTGAATCGCAGGGCTCAACCCTAAAAGCGGTTCGTCGAGCAGCAAGAGCTTCGGCTGGGCCATCAAAGCCCTGCCGATAGCGAGCATCTGCTGTTCGCCGCCGCTTATAAATCCCCCGAAACGTTTTAGAATTCTCTTCAAAGCAGGAAATGTCGTCAAAACATAATCCAGGGTCTCGGCGGCTTGCGCGGTTGTGGCCAGATATGAGCCGATTCTGAGGTTTTCCAGAACCGTACTTTCAGGGAAAATTCTACGCCGTTCCGGACACAGGACGATTCCGCTCCTTGCTCTAAGGGAAGGCTTGTCTAACATGATATCTTTGCCTTCGTAAATAATCTTGCCGCGGATCGTTATCCTTTCGCCTCCTGCCATCTCCTCCTTCTTACGTATATCCAGGATGATGCCGGAAAGAGTGTACATTAATGTCGATTTTCCAGCGCTATTGGCTCCGAAAACCCCTACAATTTTATTTTCACCGCATTGGAGGCTAACATTGTTCAAGGCCAGCATATTTTCATAGAAAACCATTAGGCCGGCGGCTTCAAACATAGTCATAGACCTCCTCGGAACCGAAATAAGCTTGTTTGACTTCTGGATACTCCATCACTTCCTCAGAAGTTCCCTCCGCAATTTTGCATCCAAAGTTCAGGACAATTACCCTACCAGCAAGTCGGAATAGTTCCCGGAGACGGTGTTCCACCATGATCAACGTTATCCCTTCCATTTGCAGCTTCTCGACTAAAGGAACCATGCTGGCCATTTCACTCATACTTAACCCTGACAACACTTCATCACAGATAATGACTTCCGGTCTTAAAGCAAGACAGCGAGCCAGTTCCAGTCGTTTGAGATAGCCTGTGGGCAGGGATGACGCCATCTTGAAAGGGACATAGGAATCACGTTCAAATCCGATCTCTTCAAGAATGTCAACAGCTACTGTGTCACGACTACCCATTTTCCCGCCACCCCGCCAACCGCCGGTCTTCCTGGCGCGAGGGGAAAAAAGCGGAACTATCAGATTCTTATATGCGGGCAAGCTAAAATATGGACGCATCACCTGGAATGTTCTTGTAAGACCCAGTGCCGCAATTTTGTGAGGCTTCCAGTTGGTAATGTCCTTTCCCTTAAACTGCACAGAGCCGGTATCAGCCTGAATAAATCCTGTAATAGCGTTGACAAGTGTGGTTTTTCCTGATCCGTTGGGTCCGATTATCCCTACGATGTCTCCCTTGAAAACATCCAGACTCACCCCTGACAGAGCGAGAACCCCACCGAATTTCTTGCCTAAATTCCGGACTGATAATAATGGTTCCGAACTCATAAGCTGCTCCACCGTACAGGCACTGCGCTGTCTGTCATTTGGACATGAGCGGGAAATCCATCCCGCCGCCAGGTAAAATTCCTGGTCGTGAGACTCCTCACGATTGCAGTCTATTTGTATTGGTCCAAACTATATTTCTACCCACCTCTCGAATTGCTCATATTTTCTGGCGGCATATGTCATTATGCCTTCAGACTTGAAAACGATGAACGCTGTCAGGACTATTGAATATACTGCGATCCTTAGTGAACCAAAATCCCGTAACAGCTCGGAAACTGGGACGAGGATCAGACATCCCAGGACTGGCCCCACCAGCGTTCCTCCACCACCTACTACTGTAGCGGCGATAGGAATGATTGAAAAATCGAGAGCAAACTGCGACAAACCGGCCCACATATACATATGGGTGAGACACGCTCCTCCGAGACAGCCCAAGGCCGAGGCGATAAACACACCAAGCGCTTTGTATTGGTTGATGTTTATCCCCGAGGCTTTGACAGCTTGATCGTTGTCCTTAACTCCCCTGAAAACCAGACCGATATCTTCCTCGACGAGTCGTCTGAGCGCAAAAACCATAACAAGGACGCATAGCACAAGGAAGTATTGCTCTACCCAAACGTTTGAGAACCCATCAACCCCAAGGATGCCGTCCGTACCGCCAAATATGTCCAGGGCCTCAATGATTCGCGCCGCAAGCAGTGGATACATAAGGCTCACTATTGCAAAATAGACCCCTCTAAGGGGCAAACAGGGGAGAAAGAGGACGGTGCAAATTATTGCTCCCAACAAAGTGGCCATAGGGATTGTAATCATCGGAGGCAGCCCGAAATGAGTGTTCAAAAGGGCCGCAGCGTAGGCGCCTATCCCTACGTAGAAGCCTCCGCCTAATGATACCAGACCGACATAATTGGCAAGAAAATCGAACCCCATCGCGAGTAAAGAATATACACAGATGATTGAGACGACGCGTTGCCAGTATGGCACTGCGCTCAAAAGCAAGGGAGCGAGCGTCAGCCCCAGAATTAACACTAGGCGAGGAGCAATCAGATAGGTTATCTCCTTCCACGAGGAAATGGCGTATACGCTATCAGACCTGACCTTGATCCCTCGATCTATTCGCTCTTTACGACGATCCCCTTTTGAGCCGGACATATCAGACTCGTTCCTCCAACTCTTTTTGCCTTCCAAACAAGCCGCTGGGACGACAAATCAGCGTAATTATAATTGCCAGCAATGCTACCACCGCCTGGTAATGGGCCCCGAAATATACTACCGTGAGTATCTGCGCAAAACCAATAATGAAGGCGGCCAGGACCGCCCCGGTCCAGCTTCCCAGACCACCCACGATGCATACTGCTACAGCCATTATCAGGACATGATACCCGGATTCCACTACAATGCTTCCGAGGGGTAGCAGAATAATTGCGGCCGCGCCCGCCAACATGGATCCTATTGCAGTGGCCGTGACAGCCATACGGTCCGAGTCGATACCCAGGGTCAATGCTGCCCGCTCATCCTGAGCCATCCCTTTTAGCGCTAGCCCAAGTTTGGTATTGTTCACAAACAACAACAGAGCCCCCATGAGGGCCGCTCCAAGAATGACGACAAATATCCGTTGAAAATCGACCGACACCCCCAGGATCGTTACACTACCCTCGACGAACGGTGGCAGCCTGAATGTGCCACCTTTAAGACCGCCCCAACGTAAACCTTCAAGGATTGCCAGACCAATAGCATAAGAGGCTATGATTTCAGAGATCGGCATGCCTCGCACGCGTATGAGAACAAGCTGATACATGGCGGCCCCGATCAATCCGGTTAGACCGAGTGCGATTATTGCCGAAAAAACATAGTTCAGCCCAACCATGTTCATCAGTATCCAGGTCAGGTATCCGGTGAGGATATAGAGCGCCCCGTGAGCAAAATTCGGTAATCGGCTCACTCCATAAACAAGAGTGAAGCCAACCGCCATAAGCGCCAACGACACGCTGTTGATAATCCCGTAGATTATGATATCCATGAAACGCCTCTGTGGGCCCCCTATGCGAGTCATACAACTCTCACTGTTCGGGGGCCCTAAGTTAATCTACTGCGAGGGCTTATTCCTTTTTCATCCACGGCGGCAGGAGGATCTTGCCTGTTGCTATGCTTTGTGGGAATACAACGACACGTTTACCGGCCTGCCATTGGAAAATCGTGCCGACAGCTCCCTCTTTAGGGTTCAGGCTCGGGACAATCTGATTTGTCTTTGGATCAAACTTTATAAGGCCATAAACGCCCATCATGTCCGTTTTTTTCAGAGCGTCCACTACTTTGTCAGAATCAAGGGACCCTGCGCGTTCTATAGCGTCTTTTAAGACATAAACAGCCATGTAGCTGGATGACGTGCCATAGCCTTCCGGTTCAAGTCCATATTTTTTCTTGTAAGCGTCGACGAACTTCATCGTCCAGGCGGTGGCTTCGCTGGGAACGTTCCCTGCATTGACCACATTGGCCAGGCAATACTCCCCCTTTCCCTCCGTGGCTTTCCAGAATCCTGGCTGTTCGGCGGCGGAAATAATAGTGCCAAACGGGAGAGCCGGGACTTTCATGTCATACCATTGTTTCAAAAGTATTGCCGATTCCGGCATGTCCATCCAGATTATGATGACTTGAGCGTTTTGCTTTTTCGCGTCCAGCAATCCCATCGAGAAATCGGTGGTTCCAGTCGGAAAAACCATCGGGTCGCCAAGGACTTTCCATCCTTTACCACCCATGATTTTGGCCAGGATCTGACCACCGGCTCGAGCATGAGCGACGTCCTGAACCATTATCATAAGTCTATCCAGGCCAAAGGTCTTTCCTATGTATTCCAGACATGGAACTATCTCGCCCGTTACCATCCATTTCGCTTCCCCGGAAATCCTGAAACAGTATTTGTACTTGTCCGGTTGTTGACCTACTGTTTCATTATATTTCGGCGTGAGCGACCCTGTTGTCAGAATGGAAATTTTTTTGTTCTTCGCCAGCAGAGGCATCGCAGCCAAAGCGGCTTCAGATCTCACAGGTCCTCCAATCAGGAAATCGGCCTTTTTTTCAAGTATCAGTTTTTCAACTGCGAGTAAGGCCTCACTTACTGGAACACCCGGTTCAAGATCCCGTGTGTCGATTACATCGACTTTGAATGGGCGTTTCTCATCGCCCACCTTAACACCGCCCGCAGCGTTGATTTCGTCGACAGCAAGTTTGATACCCCGTTCGGCGGCCCACCCATAAAGGAAGGCAGTGGAAAGGGGCGCGCCAATAATTATGGGTTTCTGGGCATAAGCTGTTGAAACCACAAAAAGAAAAGCCAATAGGACAGCCGACACAATTTTACACTTCTTCTTACCAGTCATTTTCTAACTCCTTTGAGGACTTGTTTGACTCTGACCGAGAATAGCGCATGTGAAAGACTTAGAGGGTAGACACCTAAAATGCGGTCCCATCACAGTATTTGTCACACAATGTTTATGTTTTGCTGTCTTTGGAACATTACGTTCAAGAATTTTAATCAGATTACACAGCTACAAAGGCAGCTGTCAAATCAATTTTCCCTACCTATTTGCTTCGGGTTCGACTATTAAATGTTGTATCGGAATCAGATCTCGTAGTGTCATAAAGCGCATTAGTTTCAGCCAAAAGGCATTATGATCAATGCATCCACGGAGTAGTCAATTATGGTAGCCAACCCCGGAGATTCCATTAGCTCTGCTAACAAAAACTGGGCGCGTTTAATTGCGCTCCTGACGGGCATCGGGCTGTTTACTGTCGTCCATTGCTCCCCTCCATGGCCAGACGCGGTGGATCACATGGGGCATGCGGTTTCTCTGTCCTGGCAAGGAAAAGGAGCAATAGGTATTTTCCTTTTCGCCAGTGTCTGGTGGATATTCGAGGCGGTTCCAATAGGCGTCACTGGGCTAGCGATTGGTTTAACTCAAGCGCTGTTCATGATTAGGCCCGCTGAAGAAGCCTTCAATGACTTCATGGACCCGGCAGTTGTTTTTGTATTCGGGTGCATGGTCGTCGGTTCGGTCTTGACCAAAACCGGAGTCGCAAAACGTTTCATATTCAAAATGATGAGGATGGCCGGTCAGGAAACCACAACCATATATCTCGGCATATTTGCGCTTATCGCCATTTTGGCTCATTTTATGTCGTACACAGTTGTCGCTGCGACAATTTACCCTATACTCGTTGTGGTATACAATCTGTACGGTGACCGTAACCAGACTTCAAAATTCGGCAGGGGCCTATTCATGGGAATGGCCTATGCATGTGGGATTGGCGGTGCCATAACGCTCCTGGGGTCAGCGCACACAATTGTTGGCATACGTTTCCTGAAAGAAATTACCAGCATTGACACGTCTTTTTCCCTTTACACATATTACATGGCTCCTGTGGCATGGCTAATGATTTTCTCACTATGGCTCCTTTTCGTCATTTTTCTCGAACCGGAAAAATTCGAAATTCCGGAATTAAGTGATCAAGTGAACTCCTGGAACCGGGACCTCGGGCCAATAACACGGAGAGAAATCGTCAGCCTGTTAATAATACTTTTCACAATAGTTTTTATGGGGCTTCAGGGTATTGTTCCATATTTGCCCATGATTGATAAGTCAGCAATAATTCTCGTGGCTACCGTAATGTTTTTTGTTTTTAACGTGTTGAATATCTCAGACCTTGAATTGATTCCCTGGAACGCTATTCTGTCGTTATCCGGATCAATGAGCTTGGGCTACTGTTTGTGGAAAACAGGAGCCTCAGCCTGGATCGCAGCGAATACTGCGCCCATATTCCAGGGTGAACATTGGCTGGTCTTTGTGTTAGGCGTTGGATTGTTCGTAATGCTGGCCATAAATTTTCTCATGAATGTGGCAGTCATCGCCTGTTTCCTTCCTGTGGCCCTGTTCATGTCCAGGCAACTGGGGATTGCCCCGGATGTGGTGATGTATGCTACGTTACTTGCGGGAACCTTGCCATTTCTGTTCGTGAGTTCAGCGGCATCCAATTCCATAGCTTATGATTCAAGGCAATTTACTTCACGACAGTTCTTCAAGTTTGGTTGCGTAGCAGGCATTGTATTGATACTGGTGTTAGCCATGGCCTGTCTGGTGATATGGCCCTCGATGGGAATGCCCACATCGTTGTAAACGGTAAAATCAGAACGATTTTGGTGCGGAAATGAAATTTGGGGTCTTTCTTGCCTCTTTCCTAGTCGTGCTGAGTTCAATTGTTTTCTTCGCCAGGATATCCTCGGCGAATACAGAAGTTCGTGAACAAAATGTGCTCGTAATCCAGGGAAAAGTAGTTGATTCAGCTGGAAACTTTTTGAGCGCCGCAAGGATTGTTCCATTTCTCAATGGCAGGCCGTTCCTGTCTGTTGTCAATGAATACGCACCCCAAAAAGGCTATGAAACCGGGCCTAATGGTCTGTTTAGGATGGAAGTCCCGGCCACTGAAAACAGAATCAAATCTGGCAAATGGGGATTGAAAATCACCCGTCCAGGTTTCAAGCCTTCTCAACTTATCCCGCTCAAATTGCTTGACGATGGGACCTCGGAGGAAGGCGCACACCAGTGGATCTCCAACGCGTCAGTCCAATTGGAAAGGATGCGGAGCACAGCGTTTTGGATCACTCTGGTTGTGTTTATAGGAATTTATGCGCTCATCGCCTTCGAGATCATACACAGGACACTCGCCGCGACCTTAGGCGCAGCGGTCCTCTTAATGACAACTTATACTTTCGGACATTTTGATGACGCATACAAGGTTCTCACCTACGAGCAGGCCTTACACTGTGTGGACTGGAATGTGATATTCCTTCTGATGGGAATGATGATCATTGTCGGCGTCCTCAAGGTGTCAGGAATTTTTCAGTGGTTGGCTTACAAGTCATTTCAGGTCGCTCGGGGTAACATATACGTGCTGGCGTCAGCCCTTTGCGTGGTCACAGCCTTCGTCAGCGCCTTTCTTGACAATGTTACGACAATGCTTTTGCTAACTCCGGTAACAATGGAAATCTCCATGGTGTTAAAGATATCGCCATTCGTTTTTCTCGTTCCGGAAATACTTGCTTCAAATTTCGGCGGGACCGCTACCCTAATTGGCGATCCACCCAATATAATGATAGGGTCTTACGCTGGTCTCACTTTTAATGACTTTGTAATTAATCTGACTCCTGTAGTTGTAGCTGTTTTGGTCGTTCAAATCATTTACAACAAATTTGTGTATGGGGCCGATTACCACCGGGCCAAAGTTGAAAATACACCAAATATGGTTTCATTCCTCAAAGAAAAATACAGGATTACTGACACAAAGTTGTTGTACACCGCAGGGTCCGTGCTACTCGGGGTCATTGCTCTTTTTGTCCTTCACGGCTTTCTGCGCATGGAAGTTAGTATCGCCGCCCTTTTTGGGGCAGCAGTAACAATTTTACTATGTAGAATGGACATAGTAGAATTGCTGGAGAGAGAGATCGAATGGCCGTCCTTGATATTTTTCATTATGCTGTTCATAGTAGTCGGGGCAGCGGAACAAACGGGGATTCTTCAGGTTATCGCCGACTGGGCAAAAGATGTTTGCCAGGGAAGACTATGGTTGGCCGTGATTATAGTCCTGTGGGTATCTGGATTCACTTCCGCAGTAATAGATAATATTCCTTACACCGCCACCATGCTCCCAATAATCGCTTTCCTTAACAAGGCGATCCCCGGGGCGGAATCCGGGGTCCTTTGGTGGGCGCTTGCCCTTGGCGCATGTTTCGGTGGTAACGGGACAATAATCGGGGCATCAGCGAATGTAGTCACGACGGGAATAACTGAAAAAGCCGGTTATAAAATAACTTTCCTGGAGTTTATGAAACAAGCGGCCCCGATCACTATAATTAGTCTTATAATTTCCACGCTGTTCCTGCTGGTGAGATATTGATGGAAAGACTCCAAAATCAATTCATGCTAAACTTTACGGCACATCCTACATGGCCCGCTGTTCTTGGCTATTCAGGGTATGAGGCTCGGGGCGCATGATTACCTTATGAAACCATGCGACATGGACTTACTCATAACCAAGATTCATGCAGCGAAAGACGAGAAGAGCGGCCATGAAAATAAGATAGCGCAAGCGCTTGTACAACTGGATGGCCCCAAAAGCGAATGACAAAGATCATGTGAACAATGATCGGCAAAATCTGTCAGAGTTCAGAACTTGAATCTTTCACTGTTAAATTGTTCATTACGATTGCTCAGCGCTGCGCTCTGAATATTCGAAGCCGGCAATCCCAGGATCATCATGGGAGATATGATATGCCACACTCCGTCCCAGTCTCCGAACTTATGATAAAACCTAACGAATGGCCCTTGTTGTTGGCTGATATGGATGTTGAATCGGCAGTAAAAATACTCCGAATAGTCACTGAGGATAAAAAACTTCTCCAGGGCCATTCAACGCCTCTTGTAATGAACTCCAAATATAAACTTGTCGGTTTTGTTCACTTGATTGATTTGCTTAGACAAGTTAGACCCATGTGTAGCAGTAGTAACTGCGCCGACACGGTTGCAAGGCCAACCGCGCTGGTCAGCCAAATTACCACGCCTTTCACAGTCACAGTCCGATCTGCCGATTCAATTTTAAAAGCTCTTGACATAATGATGAAGCACCGAGTGTCCTTGATCCCTGCAATCGAGGAAGACAGGTTGGAAGGTATAATAAAACTGTCCAACATATTCAACACCGTCGCTTCGATTCTCTTTGACGCCGAAATAGTCGACCAGAAAGAAATACTCATGAAAAGGTTCCACCTGTAGGACCCTCATTTCACTCAAAAGTACCCTAGATGTCCCTTATCAATAAAAATAATGATTCATACTACAAGTCGTTAACTCGAAACATCATCCTGATAGTCGTCAGCGTCTCAGTGATTCCCCTGATTTTAATTACTTTGACGATAAGGCATTTCTCGCAAACATCTTTTAAGGATGACATACTAAAATATCTTAAAGTTCTTAATAAAGAACAAAATCAGAATATTGACAGGTTCCTTTACCGAAGATTGTCCGACATATCTTTGTTAATGGATTGCTGCACTTTCGATCAATTGATGAACCACACATTTCTTGAAGAAAGACTTAAATCCCTACAGAAGATTTCCAATTATACTTTTGTAGACCTCGGAATTGTCGATTCTAATGGCGTCCAGCTTTCCTATGCGGGGCCGTTTGGACTTAGCTACGCCAATTATGGAGACGCTCCGTGGTTCAAGAGCGCAATTCGAAGCGATACTTATATAAGTGATGTCTTCCTGGGACTAAGGGACGTTCCTCATTTCATAGTAGCGGTCAGAGGTGAGCATAATGGCTCGAAATGGCTCTTGAGAGGAACAGTTGATTTCGAAAAATTCAATTCGGTTGTACAAAACATCAGAATTGGCGAAACAGGTGTCGCATTCATTTTCAACAAAAAGGGTGAAATTCAAACAAACAGTCGATTGGGGGTTTTACTGGATGTAGAGCCGTACACGAGCTTTCTAGCCTCAAACACCCCAGGCGCTGATAATGAGGCGACAATCAGGACTCTAAGCGATAACGGCTTAAATGTAATCTACGTCATGTCCCGACTAAAAAATGGAGACTGGGTCCTTGTCCTCCGTCAGACGGAACAGGACGCCTACAAATCACTGTATACCGTTCGCTCACTGACTGTTCTTATATTCTCAATTGGGATCGTAGGTATTTTCATGGTTTCGGTCGTTTTGGCCCGAAGAATTGTTTCTCGTATAAAACGGGTTGACGAAGAAAAAGAGATTTTGAATGAGAAAATGGTCGAAGCCGGAAAACTCGCGTCCATAGGGGAACTGGCCGCAGGAATCGCCCATGAAATAAATAATCCTGTCGCTGTCATGGTAGAAGAAGCGGGCTGGATGCAGGATCTCATAACTGATGCTGATCCTGAATCAATTCCCATGGTGGAAGAATTTGAACGTTCATTAAAACAGATAAAGGCCCAGGGAGTTCGTTGCAAACAAATCACTCACAAGCTGCTCAGCTTCGCAAGAAAAACCGACCCGGTTCACAGGAGGGTGAACATTAATGAAGTGACTCGAGAGGCGATCACTTTGTGCGAACAGAGGCTGATATCAGGCAACGTGAACATACAGGTACAATTTACTGAAGGTCTGCCTCCAACCCGAATTTCACCTTCAGAAACCCTGCAAATTCTGGTAAATTTGATAAATAATGCAGTCGATGCCCTGGAACCAACGGGTGGCATGATTAAGATCTCGACCAAACGCGAGGATGATTACCTCGTTGTCGATGTGTCAGACAACGGCCCTGGGATTCCCAAATCCATTGTGCCACGTATTTTTGATCCATTTTTCACGACAAAGCCCGTAGGGAAGGGTACAGGGTTGGGACTCTCGATCTGCTATGGAATTGTGAAGGAGTTGGGTGGTGAAATAACAGTGGATACTGAAGAAGGTGTTGGCACCTCTTTTCATGTTAAATTCCCAGTTTCAAAGGCTATCGAAAAGGAGGCAAAGGAGTCATGAAGATTTCGACATTTGCAAGGCTCATGCTGGCGGTTGTATTGGTGGTCGCTTATTACTCTTTCGCATTTTCGAAAAGCGGGGATGCCTCAATGACATCAGATGCGGCTCTGTCGTTGTTGAAAGAAGGTAATATAAGATTTTCTCAGAGCAAACTCACTAATCCCAACCAGGACGCATCCAGGCGGATTGAAACCGCCGATCATGGACAGAAACCATTTGCTATAGTCCGTTCGTGCGCTGACTCTCGTGTTCCCCTAAATCTCATATTTGATAGGAGGATTGGGGACATTTTCGGGTTCGCGTAGCAGGAAATGTAGCTGGAACTGATCAACTCGGTAGTATCGAATACGGTGTCGAGCATCTTGGTATCCCGCTAGTAGTAGTGCTTGGTCACAGCAAGTGCGGGGCAGTTGCGGTAGTAGTTAAAGGAGAACACGCTCAGGGGAATTTGCGGGCAATCACAGAAAAGATTGTACCGGCAGTTGATAAAACCAGGAAGGCAAACCCTAATTTGCCTATGGACCAACTTGTTGACAAATGCGCAATCACCAATGTTCAGCAGGGAATTCAGGATCTCTCCTCCAATAGCGCTCCCATTAAAAGCGCTGTTGAAAAAGGCCGATTAAAGATCATCGGCGCATACTATGATATTCGTAGTGGACGTGTTGACTGGTTGAAAGACTGATTTTCAATGGCAAGTCATCTCGGCGTTCCGGTTCGGCCGAAGATTTCGTATTCGAGGCCAGGAATTGGTGGAAAAGTCGCTACTCGTCGCTTATATAAATAATAGAGTTTTGCCGCCTAAAAGCTCGAATAAATAGAACATGGTTCAAAGACATTCTCTACTGTGGCGTTTTTATAGCTCACACATGGCCATTATGGTCCTGGCGCTAGTGTTCTGCGGCCATTTTGCTCTAACTGCGCTACGTGAACTGCAATTAAATACGATTTCAGAGAGTCTCAAGATCCAGGCTCAATTCGTTGGAGAAATTCTCGAGCCGACATTTTCCGATCGAGACATTCGAGAGATAGAAGCACTGTGCAATAAACTGAGCGCTAAAACGGCATGTAGAATAACCGCCTTGGCGCCTGATGGTTCAGTTTTGGGGGACTCGGATTCCGATCCGGAGAGAATGGAAAATCATTCCAATAGGCCCGAAGTTAAGACCGCTATGGCTGGATTGATTGGATCTTCAGTTAGATACAGCTTCACGGTTAACCACGACATGGTATATGTGTCGGTTCCCATAATGAAGGATGGGAAACTCCTCGGAATAGTCAGAACATCCACTCCTACGGAGAAAATGGGTCTCGTTCTCCAGGATTTTTATGTGAAGCTGGGGGCAATGGTTCTGTTGTTAGCGGTGGCTGCAGGTATTGTAAGTTTGTTTCTTGCTAACAGAATCAGTAGTCCAATTACGGAAATAAAAGAGGCCGCCATCAAGATTGCCCACGGACAGTTGAATCAAAAAGTCAGCTCGGGTGGATCAAGAGAAATCGCCGAACTTAGTGACGCAATCAATGAGATGGTTGAACAACTTCGCGAACGCCTGAACATCATGACAAGGCAGCGAAATGAACTCGAATCATTGCTCGGTGAAATGGTCGAAGCCGTAATTGTCGTAGACAACAAAAAGCGGGTTGTACGAATGAACCAGACCGCCGAGAAGATTTTTCAGGCAAAGTTTGATCAATCGTTGGGTAAAGACATAATTGAGGCGATTCGGAATAAGAGTCTCAATCAATTTGTAATAAGAAGTCTGTCAAGTTCGTCTCCTATTGAAGAAGAATTGACAGTTATCGGAAATCCGGACAAGGTCCTCCAGGCCCATGGCACACAGATATCCGACCCCCAAGGGAACCCAGCAGGAGCGCTAATTGTCCTGAACGATATTTCCAGGCTGAAAAACATCGACCAGATTCGCAAAGATTTTGTCGCAAACGTTTCACATGAGCTAAAAACGCCCGTGACATCTATCAAGGGGTTTCTCGAAACCCTCAGGGATGGCGCTATTCGAGATCCAAACGCTGCCGAAAGATTCCTCAACATAGCGATCAAACATACTGACCGTCTAACTACAATAATCGAGGACTTGTTGAAATTGTCGCGGGTGGAACAGGAAGCCGATCGCGGAGCGATGAAACTGGAAGAAGGGTCAGTGTGTGACGCAATACAGTCCGTTACCCGATTCCTAGAAGTGATGGCCCAAGAAAGAGGCATTACGATAATCATCGAATGTGATTCCTCACTTCAGATCAAAATGAATCGGCCACTATTCGAGCAGGCTTTGTCAAACCTCTTGGACAACGCCATCAAATACAGTGTAACTGGCTCAGATGTTTCAATTTCAGCAAAACAGATTGAAAGGGAAGTGCTCATTGAAGTCAAAGATAAGGGTTGCGGCATCCCGAGCGATCAGCTTCCGCGGATCTTTGAAAGGTTCTTCCGGGTTGACAAAGCTCGCACAAGAGATAAGGGCGGGGCGGGATTGGGACTGTCAATAGCCCGTCACATCATCAATCTTCATTCCGGCAGGATAGAAGCTTCCAGTGGAATTGGTCAGGGGAGCGTCTTTACGATACACATTCCCGTATAAATCTTAACGACGGGGAAAGATTGACCAGCGCCCCAGAATTCACGATCATTGTGTGGCGAAGTGGCTTGCGTTCCCTTAAATCCCTATTAACTGATAATCCGTGCTTCACACTTGGTCAAAC
>CAWCTI010000003.1:0-32088 GCA_963798475.1 uncultured delta proteobacterium | reverse complement strand
TTGATAAAAGAATACTAATTCAAGACCGAGGAGTCTTTCATGTCAGGATGTAAAAGTTGTACAGGTTGTCGAACGGAGCCCAGTTTCAAGAGCCTCCATAAACTAGAAAAATTGGAGAAAGATTCCCGTTCAGGGAACCCTCGCTATCCTCATATTGTCCCAGGTTGCCAGGCTATATTAACAGATGAGACCAAACAGGTTATAGTCGAAGTGCTCTCCGATAATTGCGATGAAAAAAATGACCGTTTCAGCCTAAAGATTGAGAGGGTGCTTCGTGACACAGATGGTGACACTTCCCGGATTTTAACGTTAGAAGTTGACCAGGCGGCCGGCGATTCCTGTTGGAAATTGCAAGCCCTAATCTGAGAACCATCACTGTTTGCTGTGAATTAATCTGAGATTGGGAACTGGATAGCCGCTTCCCAATGTTTACTGATTCAATCGCTAATATGACTGAAAAGTCACTTGAGGCTTCCGGCCACGAGATCCCCTGTAAGTGGATTTAGACTTGGCTTGGCTATGTGTTCGGTATTCGGAACATGAAAAACTTCTCAATTAAGGAAATACGGTCGTCTGACGGTAAAAATGGCGCCCCAGCCCTTGTAGTTGTCCAGGAAAAGGTCTACGACGTCTCCAATAGTCCAAAATGGAAAGACGGGTCTCACATGAGACGTCACCAGGCGGGCCAAGACCTCACTATTGATATAAAATCTGCGCCTCATGGCACGGTTGTGTTGGAAAGAGCGCAGTTGGTGGGGTCGTACGAGGCTGAGCCCAAGAGCTATGAACAAGGCGCCAGGGCCAGAGTAGAAGTGTTTCTAGAAAAACACCCCTTTTCCAGAAGGCATCCACATCCCGCTGTTGTTCATTTTCCTCTGGCTCTGCTGATGGTGTCTGCTCTCCTTGAAATCTTGGCTGTTTTAACTTTATCGACAAAGACTGAATGGGCTGCGTATCTCGTTCTGACCGTAGGATTGATTAGTTTACCGGTAGCCATTGCTACCGGATATTTCACGTGGTGGATCAATTACGGCGCCATAGATGGGCCCATATTGAAACAAAAGAAGAGATTGGCCTGGCTAGCCGCGATTTGGTGCGGGTTGGCGTTTATGATTCGGACTTTCTTCTTGTCCAATCCTCTAAACCTTGCTGACCCAATGATGTTAACGTATCTGTCACTTGTTGTGTCGTTGTCGGCGATAGTCGGTACCATTGGTTTTTTGGGAGGAAAGCTGACTTTTCCATATGAATAGTTTCAAACTCTCTATTGCTTGCGTCAGCAAGATCGGATCAGCATGAGTATTGTCCATCAAACAGGCTGTGGGGAGTTTACAAAGTTCTTTTCCAGCTTGAAGTTGTTTTTGGGCCTTTCCCGTACGCCTCATGGGCTACTGGATGTGGCCACACCGGCTATGGCGGCGATGCTGCAACTTGGTCATTTTCCACCCGTGTCGACAATAGTTGTAGGTTTGATCGCCGCATTTTCAGGCTATACAGCCGTCTATGCGATGAATGACCTTGTCGACGTGACGGTGGATAGAGAACGTCTTGCATTAAAAACGAAATCGGACGCTGTATTCCACGTTGATGAGATGCTGGTCGAACACCCCGTGGCTCAGGGTCTTATCCCCTTTAAGCGAGGTCTCGCGTGGGTCATCTTCTGGGCTTGCCTCGCGTTGATCTGCGCTGCGACGCTTAATCCCCTCTGCGCCTTGATATTCATAATATCCGCCGGTTGTGAAGTTATTTATTGTAAACTTCTCAAGGTCACCCATTGGAAAATAATACCATCAGCAATCGTGAAAGCGACAGGTGGTTTGGCCGGAATATACGCTGTCAACGCGGAGCCAAACCCAGCCTTCGTAGTGTTCATGTTTCTGTGGTTGGCATGTTGGGAAGTCGGCGGTCAAAACATAGCTAATGATATTATGGACATGGAGGATGATAGCCGGGTCGGAGCCCGGACTATGCTAACAGTCTTAGGCGTTCGCGAATCGGTCTTCATCCTTCTGGCGGCGGCCTCTATGGCGACATTCGCAGGAGTTACGATTTTTTTACTGGCCGGCTCCGGTGTGGGCGGGATTTACCCTGTGGGAGCGGCGGTTCTAGGCTATTTTTTGGTTCTCAAGCCTGCGAAGCTTGTATGTGAGTCACCATGCCCTGAGATCGCGGCGTCTCTATTTAACAGGGCCAGTTACATGCCATTGAGCTTTCTGTCCCTTACCGTAGTATCTGTCTGGATTAGGATTTGATATCTCCAACGAATCAGCAAATGCTTATGAATTGGCCGGAAAGAGTCTGGATTTATAGCCCTATTCGGGTACTGTTCCAGAAACGGGAAATACGCAAATTCATGAAACTCGGAAAGCCGCAAGTCTCCGAGACTGCATTGGAAATAGGTTGCGGCCTGGGACGTGGAGCGCGACTCATTCATGAAAGCATGGGATTCAAGAATGTTGTTGCTTTTGACCTGGAGAGCATTCTTGTTCGACGGTCCCGATCAGGACTGAAACGCGATTCGAAAGACCACATACATTTACTAGTTTCCGACGCTCAGTTTCTACCATTTCCAGACTGCTCGTTTGACGCTGTTTTCAATTTCGGGATGATTCATCACGTGCTGGATTGGCGGCAGTGTCTCAGCGAAATCAAAAGGGTTATGAGATCCAAGGCCATTTTTTATTTTGAAGAGATTTATCCGCCGCTATACGCTAACTGGCTCTTTAAAAGGATGTTGAGGCATCCGACTGAAAATCGTTTCTATGAAGACGATTTTTTAGGTGAGCTTGAGAAGCTCGAGTTATGTCTTCTCGAGGGTGTTAGAGTTGGGTCAAGATTTGGCGTCATCGGCGCGGCGCAAAAACTGTAAAAAATGCAAAAAATCTGTGGAAATGCGCTTATTGTTGCGATAAAGTGACATTGTCCATTTAATTCTGGTTCAAATAAGGGACATTATTTTGGATTACATTTATATTGCTTTAGGATCTGCCGTACTAATTTACATTATGTTTTTCTGGTTCTTGCGAATGCATGAAATCGCTGACAACGCGAAGTGGGTCCCTGTTTTTGATCCAAACAAAATAACATTTCTACCGAAATCTCCTCCCCTTGTTTCAGTTGTGGTCCCTGCTTACAATGAACAGGATTTGATAGCAACCTGTCTCCAATCGATACTTGAACAGGATTATCCAAACCTGGAGATAATTTGCGTTGATGACAGGTCAGCGGATCGGACTCCGGAAATAGTAACAAACCTCTTTCGCGGTAGATCAAATTGCAAATTGGTAACTATAAAGGAGCGGCTCACTGGATGGACAGGCAAATGCCACGCCCTTCACGAAGGTGTCAAACATTCTTCGGGTCAATGGTTCGCCTTTCTGGATGCTGATAGTTCCCTTCAGAAGACGGCTCTACGACAATGCTTAAATGAAGCTTTGCGAAGGAACATCAATCTTGTGACACTGTCTCCACAGTTCGTATTGAAAACATTTTGGGAAAAGGCCCTTGTTCCCACTTTCGCCGCAATGGCCGCCATTCTTTTTCCTTTATCCAAGGTCAATGATCCTCGAAGTTCAGTTGCCACAGCGAATGGTATGTTCCTTGTTATCAGTCGTGTAGCATATGAGAAAATTGGAGGACACAGCAACGTAAAGGACTTGGCTGTAGAAGATATCGGAATCGGTAAAAGGGTTAAGGCCGAAGGTTTGGGCATATTGTTCGCCAATGGACAGAAACTGCTACGGACCAGAATGTATTCCGGATTCCAGCAAATATTAGACGGTTGGACTCGAATTTTGTGCGCGGCTATGAATTACAGGCTTTCAGCGGTCCTCAAGTATTTATCAATGCATGTTCTTGTAAGTCTGCCCGTATTTATCTTAGCCACTCTCCTGTATAGCCGGTCAGCCATCGAATTGTTCCCTACCCTGTGGTTTCTGCTGCCTTTGGCCTGTCTGATTCAGATGACAGTTACCTCAAACCTCTTTTTTGATCAACTCGGTTTACCGAGGAGATTTTCAGTTTATGTAGCGCTCGGAAATTTGATGTTGATCTGGATTTCTGCAGTAATGGTAAAAAAGATCATCTTTAGGGACGCTTTGCAGTGGCGGGGAACTACATATAAGTGCACTCGTTACCAACCCAAATATTTGGATCCTTCAAATTTTGAGCAGCATCAATCTTGTGTGAACCCAACGTCATTCAGAACTGTCAATGAGCCGGAAACTTCTGAGAGACCATTAACTTCTTGACAAGAAGGTCTATAAACAGTTCTGTTTCCTGCCTGGTGAAAAGACTGGCTGAACATGTGAGGACCAGATTTAGCCTGTTTCTGAAGGTATACACGAGAAGAAGCGCTTGGGTCTTGGATAACATTCGATGCGCAACACCAAAAACTTCTACTGCCTCCAAATCTCCAACTCTTGTAAAAACTGACTCCCTAGTAGGTCGTCCTTCATTCATCTTTGGCCAGAATATGCCGAGAACAGTTATGGCAATGGAAAACTGATGCCGATTTATAAGAAAGCTGATTATTTTCTTTCTGAGACGAAAAGGGAAAAGGCGAAATGAATCAGTCATCATTTTTATATTTTTGGATAGCTTGAGGTCTGTTTGATTTCGAAAGTGTCTAATTCTCGTTAGGGCTACTTTCCTTGCGAAGACTCTTGTATCTTTTCGCTCTGAGGATCCGGATTTAAAAAAGATCAAAGAACTCGAGTTCATGGAGTCAACATCTGAGAAACGGCCTCTCATATTTACTGTCATCGAGGTAGTAAGCAGCCCAGGAGACAAACCTCGCTGAAGATTCCATTCGTCGATTACATTGTTTGCGCACACTACAAAACGATCTACCAATGAAACCCCATGGTTGGTGGTTGTTTTGTACAAAAGGTCTGTTTCTTCTTCTGTAAGAATTCTTTTGACATGATGTTGGGACCTGTCTTGTTCGATCCCCGATCCAACTGGTAGACAAGGCCTTTTGAATAGATTCTGAAAAGTCTGGCGCACATCCTCCAGATAATTTCGTACAGTGAGTTTCTTAGGGCTCACTCGTCTCTTTTTTGAGCCGGATATTGAATAGTATTCTCCTGCCCAATCGGGTTTTCTCCCGCGAATAATTTCATGGTAATTAGCGAGGGATTCCTGGCCGACATCTGTTCCGGTAGCTGCGTCTCCGGCGACGTGGTGCATGAGCCACCCGGCTATATGACGTTCAGGTGAAATGGTAATCAGATGAAACTCGGCCGGGGTTTCGAGAAAAAGGTTCCTGTCTCTGTTAAGCCTAGGATTCAGGATCTTTATGATTAAGTCAAGGGTCGTCTCAGAAGGACCAAGTCCGGGGGCCTTATGAAAGAAAATTGGGACTTCTAGTGTCTGATCCGAATCCCAAACGAGATAATAACGGCCCCTGAATCGTATTTCCTTGATTCGCCTCGTCAATTGAGGGAACCTTTTCGCCGCTAATCTTGCGGCTTCCAACATTGCCTCTACATTGATTGGCCCATTCAGTTCTATGAGACAAATCAGAATGTTTTTCGTATCACCTGTTGTTGACAGCGCCAACATCTCCGACGTAGGGTCTAATCTGTCAGAGATTCCTATCACGCATTTTCCTCCTTGACCAAACAAGTCCCAAGAATGATGGGTGGTTCGTAAATCCAGAACGACAAATTACCCACCTATCTGAAAAGCCTTATCGATGACACTCAGCGCTATAGCCGGCAACTTGAAATCTCCAAGATGGTCCTTTTCCGCCCAGCAGGCCTCGGAAGCGTCACTCCCCGCGCCCAACGTTCCACTAACTATTGAACACCTGTAATCGGCTATCACGTAATGATATCGGACCCGTCCATTGTTGTCATGAATTATGTGTTCAACTAACTCAACAAGAGCGCTTGTTTTTACGGTCAGCCCCGTTTCTTCCAAGGCTTCTCGAATGGTGGCCTGCTTCAAAGTTTCCCCAACGTGGACCAAGCCACCGGGAATATTCCATTCTCCTTGAGAAGGTGGCTTGGATCGACGAACTAAAACAAGCTTTGAACCCTGGATGATTAGAGCGCCTACGCCAACTAAGGGTCTCACAGGGTATTCTCGTGAGATTGTATCCATTTAACTATCGTTTTCCGGGAATCTTCAGGAGAACGGGAGATAGTCCTGGAGAGTGGCCTTCTTCCTCGGTCTACTTTTTTTCAATAATGGGCGTTCCTTTTCGTCCTGGGCCGGTAGGCTTGTTTCCAGTTCACCGGAATCAGATGACATCTTCTCCTCTGGGATAGTGTCGGCAATAACACGACCCCCGACATCGGCAGTCCCCTGAACCAACGACTCGCTCCCAGTTTTTACAGAAGAGGATATACTATCTGGTTCCAATTCTGAGGCATCCCCGCTTGAGTTTGAATCTGCCTCAGACGCCATCTTTGCCGACATTGGTTCTTCGGAGCCTACCGTCAATTCTTGGACATTTTCAGACGGTTTGGTCTTTTTTCTAGGCCTTCGTCTGCGTCTTGGAGTTTTGGCTTCCTTCTCTGGTTCGGAAACAAACTGTAATTCCTCGATGGGCGATTCCTCCTTGACCGGCTCAATAGCCCGATGCGCCGGTTCAATCAATTCAATCATCGGGATTACTGCGGTCTGCTGGGATTCGTCCTCTTTGAAATATTCAAGCGTAATTCCGCTGTCAGGAAGATTATTCTTTCCTAGAATGACTATTCTGGCCCCGTATTGAGATTCGAGTGTGTGAAGTTCAGCCCTCATGAAGTTCAATATGTAGTCAGCCACTTGGGACGGAATTGTCGCCCTGACTTCACGAATATCGCCTTTAACAAGGATCGCCTTGATTCTTCTAAAAACATATAGAGAGTTTGTTTCCGGGGCACGAAGACGCCCGCTACCCTCGCACAGAGGGCAGTCGTGGTATTCACCCTCTCCCAGCGAGGACCTCAAGCGTTGGCGGGAAAGTTCCAACAAGCCCAATGAAGACATCCTCAAAACTTTTGTTTTGGCGCGATCACGTCTCATGGCGGATTTTAAGACCTTTTCGACTTCCTGAATGTGTTTTTTGTTCATCATGTCGATGAAATCAATCACTATGATCCCGCCAAGGTCTCGTAACCTCAGTTGCCGAGCGATCTCAGGCGCAGCTTCCATGTTGACCACAAATGCCGTGTCTTCAACCTCTTTTTCTCTAGTGGCTTTACCGGAATTGACATCTATGGTTACCATGGCCTCTGTCGACTCGATAATTATATATCCCCCTGATTTTAATTTTATTTTTCGGCTGTAAACTCGTTCAATTTGTTCTTCCAACTGGTACTTATTAAACAGTGGCCGCTTTTCTTGATAGGGTTTTACGAGTTTCTCAAACTTCGGCATTACCTGTCTGAAAAAGTCACGCGTTTTGTTGAAAACCTCTTTGTCGTCAACAAGTATTTCTGTTATATCAGCTGAAAAATGTTCTCTTATCGCACGGACAACAAGATCATGTTCCTTGTGCAGAAGACACGGGGCCGGTTCTGAAGCCATGTTTTTCTCGATGGTCTTCCAGAGTCGCAATAAATAGTTGAGGTCTCTCGAAAGTTCGGTTTTTGTTCGACCAAGCCCCGCTGTCCTTACAATAAACCCCATATTGTCGGGTGGGCAAAGTTGTTTTATAATTTCCTTGAGTTGTTTTCTTTCGGCTTCCTCTTCAATTTTTCTTGAAACACCACATAACTCGGCCCCCGGCATTAACACCAGGTATCGACCAGCCAGGGATACGTTGGTTGTCAGAGCCGCCCCTTTGTTGCCTCTCTCCTCTTTCACAACCTGCACAACCACATGGTCGTCTTTCTTGAAAATCTCCTGAATTCTCGGGCGCCGTCTCGAGTCATGAAACGATTCCGGGAAATATGAAGGATGAATGTCATTAACCGATAAAAACCCGTTTTTTAAACTGCCATAGTTGACAAACACGGCCTGGAGAGACGGTTCAATCCGCGTGATCACCCCTTTGTAAATATTCCCCACAGTAGCCTCTTTAGGGCCGGTCTTGATGTCTAGTTCATCAAGCTCTCCGTCAACTACAACCGCCACCCGGCATTCTTCAGGATGGCTTGAATTGATAAGCATTTTCTTGGTCATGATTTCTTCTTTATGAATTCTTCCTCTATCATTGTGCGGTTTAGCCCGCTACTCATCTAAATTAATTGGGAAATTCCCTTTGTTGTAAGGTTGGGAGCGCCATTTGTCCGAAAGTTCGATAATATGACTCCACAACTCTTTGCGACCCAAGCCGGTTACTGAAGAAAAAAATTCAGCCCGCGTTTCTGGACCAAATCTTTCAGAAGTGACTTTCATTAAAGTCGTTCGCTCCGAATGGCCAATCTTGTCGGCCTTAGAAAGAGCAACAACAAAAGGAAACCCCCGAAATTGAAGAAATTTGATAAGGTTTTCGTCCAGCTCGGTTGGTTCTCGTCTTGAGTCAACTATAACAACAACACCCGCTAATTGCTTTCTTTCGGTCAAATAAGTGTTGACCATTGGCGCCCATGATCGTCGAACACTCATAGGTACAGAAGCATAACCGTAACCTGGCAAATCTACAAAGATAAAATTCCTGTTTATTAAAAAAAAATTTATTTTTCGTGTAAGTCCAGGCGTCTTGGAAGTGCGAACCAGGTTCTTCCTTGATAGCAATGAATTAATCATTGATGACTTACCAACGTTCGATCTGCCAGCGAAAGCAATTTCGGGCACGTGAGTAGGCGGATAATCTTTCCTGGATTCGGCGCCACGTATAAATTCAGCGCTAAATATCTTCATGAGGCGCCCTTAGTAAAGAGAACAGGATCGGCTCTCACCGTTTCGTTCGGAGTCATTCTAAGTTTGTGGGGGGATTTCAGAGTCTGGAGACAAGCGCACAAATCGTTAGAAAGGACCTGCCAAAATCGAATTGGCGGAGGCGCATGGGAATCGAACCCACCCAGAACGTTATTAGCGCCCTGCTTACGGTTTTGAAGACCGCGGAGCCCACCAGAACTCTACCGCCTCCCGAGTTTCGGATAATTTCCGATGCTTTTTCTATTATATTACACATTTGTGTTATTCTAGCAACCGCTCTTTTCCCGCTGATCACGTGAACACTCCTCCAGCCTGTATTGTTTTAGTGAATTTACTTTTAGGAATTTCCTGGATTAGTCCCTTGAAGCGAATTATCATTTATACGGGAATAGTTTTTAACCTATCTCGTTTTCAACTTAAGGAGAATCATGGGTCCAGAAGTATCCACGGGCCATTACTACAACAAGGTAGTTGGCTGGCTGAAAATCGTTACAACGGACGTGGGAGTGAGCGAGATCTCATTTGTGAAATCGCCAGGAGAGAGAGTGGAATCAGTGTCCCATCCTTTTCTGAAAAGTATCTTCACTGAATTGGACAACTATTTTCGAGGGACCAGTAGTAACTTTATTACTCCCATACATTTGACCAAAGGAACTGAATTTCAGCAAAGGGTATGGAAAGAACTGTTGAAAATTCCAGCTGGACAAACTAAATCATATGGGCAGATCGCCGCTGCCATAGGTAAGCCTAAGGCCACCCGCGCAGTTGGAAACGCGAACGGTAAGAATCCCATACCTATTGTGGTTCCCTGTCACCGGGTCGTTAATTCCGATGGGTCCTTGGGTGGATACAGTTCCGGCACAAATATCAAGAAATCTCTCCTGGCTCTCGAAAAAATCTTTTGGGGAGATTTTCCAATGGAAACGGAAGCAAAACTTGTGATCGTTTCCAATAACCCATCCGAGATTATCCTTTATTTGAAAACCCTGGACTTGATCGCCGAGTTTCCTCTTGGTCCATGCAACGAGCAATGTTTCCAAGATATTTATTTTGATTTGCCAGCACGACCTCTTTCCCAAAAAAAATGGGCGCTACGTCTTAGGAAAAGCGGGGACACAGGCAGAATCGCTCTGAAAGGGCCTGCTTCAGAACTGACTGATGGCCTGCTAAGGAGACCTGAAATAGAAATGCGATCCAACCATGAGGCGATAAAAAGTGTTATGGCGCTTCTGAAAGATCTTGGTATAAATATCATTTCCACTTCTCCGAAACAAAATGCCAAAGCGGAAGATTCACTAAAGTTACTGGGGTTTGACGTAATTCAGAAACGAGACATACGAAGGGTTATAAGAAAGATGTTTCTTCCAGGGACATCCAAACCCATTGCTGAATTGGATATTGACAAAGTCTCATTTATCGTAGGAGACAAAGAGCTTGAGCATTATGAGATTGAGATTGAATCGTGGACGACGCCCGATTGCCCTGTGATTGAAAACTCATTGGAGTTCCTCAAAGCTGAATTTGGGAATTCTGTGGTGACTTGGAAACTTGATAAATTAAGCACAGTGAAGCTCATTTGCGATCTGTTTCAGGAAGGACGCGCTCCCGAAGACTTCTCTGGAAAACTGTTAACAGTCCCAATTTATGAAATGGTCATTGAGCAGTCTGTAAGGAGAGAGCAATGTGCGGCAGATTCATTCTAGGCAGTTCTCAAAAGGAACTGACTGAAAAGTGTGGATTGACTTAGAAACTGGAGCTCCACCCCCGTTATAATATTGCCCCCTTATCAGGAAGTTGCGTCAATCTATTTCATTATCAATTGTCGAAGATCCTTGCCCTGAACTCATCGACGACAAACTGAAGATGTTCATGCATGGAGGCCTGGGCCCGTTCAGGGTCACGGTCCCGAATAGCTTCATAGACCTTGCGGTGGTGTTCAAGGATCTTTATTTGGTCTGTACGGCTCACAAACATCTGTTCCCTGTGGAACTTTATTGATTCACGGATCAAATCAAAGAAACTGCCGAGCAAATGGGTAAGGATAGTGTTGTGAGTGGCTCCTGCAATTTCCTTGTGGAATTTCGCGTCAAGCTCGTAATGGATTGATCCACTTTCAAAATCCTTCTCCATTGCCTCTATCAGGGAAAGAATCTGTTGGAGTTCGTCCTCAGTCCGGTTGGACGCGGCGCGTTTTGCGCTCCACACTTCCAGTAGGGCCCTGACATCGGTGAGTTCCAGGATTTTTTCTTTATCAGCGTCCAGCAGAGCTGCAATAGGTGTCTGAATTTCTTGGGCAGCAAGATTTCGAACAATTGTGCCACCACCCTGAACTGTTTCTATCATCCCCTGCAATTCCAGCAACTTGACAGCTTCCCTTATTGAGGGTCTGCTGACTCCCATCAGTTCCGCCAGATCAGGCTGAGACGGCAGTTTTTCTCCAACTTTGAACCTTCCTTCGCTGATAGCCTTTATTAGCTGTTCACCGACTTTTTCAGACAAGCGTTCAGACCGAATTTTTCTGAAGACAGGCTCTGGCGGGATTAGTTTTTTAGAGCTATTTTCAGCCATAATTGAAACATTACTACAAGCCAACATGACAGTCAACAAGTAATAAGTTTGTATAATTAATTTCTTGACAAGTTGTCAGACAATGTTATTGTTTGTCTATGTAGATTCTGTCCGTCCATATATCCTTCCAAATAGGAAATCGCACTTAATGAACAGATCTTTCACCGCCAGGCTCGAAGAATTGCTTGGACCCAAGAAGGTCCTTTCGTCAGAATCCGAACTCCTCTGCTATTCCTATGACGCTACGCCCCTTACTTCCTTCAAACCCGACGTCATCGTCCGCGCTCATAACGAAGAAGACATACAAAAAGTCCTGGAATTCGCCACCCAGGAAAACGTTCCTGTAACCGCACGTGGTAGCGGCACAGGTCTCAGCGGTGGTTCTGTTCCTGTTAATGGCGGTATTGTTCTAGTTACTACCGCTATGAACAAAATTATTGAAATTGACTCGGAAGATCTTTCTGTAACTGTTGAACCTGGAGTGATAACCGCCAACTTGCATTCTGCCGTTGAGGCATTGGACCTTTTTTATCCTCCTGACCCCGGAAGCATGAAGATTTCAACTATTGGGGGCAACGTAGCGGAAAACGCTGGAGGTTTACGAGGCCTAAAATATGGGATTACCGGCGATTACGTCATGAGTCTTGACACTTTTCTTGTCGACGGTTCCAAAGTCAAATACGGCACCAAGTGCGTAAAAGATGTAGCAGGATATAACATGACGAAGTTCCTTGTGGGGACTGAAGGAACAATCGGCGTCTTCTCGAAAATTGTCTTGAAACTCGTCCCAAAACCAAAAACCAAAAAGACTTTCCTGGCCCTATACGATGATGTTATCGACGCGGCGCGAACTGTTTCCACAATCATATCCCGCAAGGTCATCCCGTCGACCTTGGAACTTATGGATCAGGTCACAATAAACTGTGTTGAGGACTATTCCCAGATTGGTTTACCCAGGGATGTCGTGGCGTTACTTCTAATTGAAGCGGACGGGCATCCTGCGGTTGTCGCCGAAGAGGCCAATGTAATCGAAGAAGCTTGCAAAGCAAATAATGTTAGGACCTTGAAAATAGCCAAGAGCAAACGTGAATCCGACGAACTATTTACCGCCAGACGGATGGCTCTGTCAGCGTTAGCCCGAGCGAAGCCCACTACAATACTGGAAGACATTACGGTACCTCGACCAGCGATTCCAGAGATGATGGCCCTCATAGGAGAAGTGGCAGGCAAGTTCAATATTTTGATAGGCACATTCGGCCACGCAGGGGACGGTAATCTTCACCCGACCTGCCTGACAGATGAAAGGGACGTGGACGAAATTCACAGGGTCCATGAGGCTTACGAGATTATATTTTCGAAAGCCATAAGCCTTGGAGGAACCATATCCGGTGAACACGGCACAGGCATAGCAAAGTCAAAATACCTGCCATCCATGGTGGGCCCAAAAGCTATTGAACTGATGCGCAAAATTAAGGCATGTTTTGATCCTTCGGGACGTTTGAACCCGGGCAAAATTTTCCCCATAGAAAGGTAAGCCTAAAAATGCGGAAAAATCTTGACCCGGACGATATTGCTGTGGCCCTATCAACTCTGGATGTTCACGATTACGGAGATGTGTTACAGTGTATGCGTTGCGGACTATGTCTTCCTACGTGCCCAACCTACCGAACTGACGGAGTGGAAACACAGTCCCCGCGCGGACGAGTAGCTCTTATAAAAGCGGTTATAGATGGGAAAATGAGAGCTTCAGAAGAGTTTGTCGAACATATATATCACTGTCTCGACTGCCGCAATTGCCAGACTGTATGCCCAGCGGGAGTCAAAGCCGGTGAATTGGTGCTGGAGGCGCGGTATCGCATTGAGACAAACAGGCCCCAACCTCTAATCAAGAAATTCTTGCTGAATTATGCCATCCTCGATCAGAAGAGGCTATCCAAACTGCTAGCCCCCCTGAAGCTCTATCAAATTTCAGGTCTTCAGGCATTGGTCAGAAAATATGACATTCTAAAGCTGATTTCTGATGATCTCCAATTCATGGAGGCCCTTTCCCCCAAGTTGCCTTCGCGTCCGCTATCTGAAGAAATTTCCGAAGAAATCCCCGCGTTAGGAGCTGAACGTGGTCGAGTCGGGTTTTTTCTCGGCTGTGCGATGAATCTTATCTTTGCAGACACTAGTAGAGCTACAATCGAGAATTTGACCAGAGCAGGTTTCAGAGTGATTGTCCCAAAAGAAATTCAATGTTGCGGAACACCTAACATTGCAGAAGGAGAACGGAAAATCTACAGACAAATGGCGGAAAATACCATTAGGATCTTCGCAGACAAACGGGTCGATTATGTTGTAACCGATTGCGCCGCCTGCGGGTCGGAACTAAAGACCTATAGTGAAATATTTCGAAAGAATCCTACGTTTGCAGGGAAGGCTCAAGAATTTTCTAAAAAAGTCAGAGACGTGTCCGAATTTTTGGACTCAGTATGGACATCCGATATTAAGCTCGGTCCGGTACCGGAAATTGTGTGTTTCCATGACCCGTGCCATTTGAGACATGGCCAGAAATTAACCTCCCCCCAACGAAATCTTCTGAACAGAATTCCACAATTGGATTACCGGGAACTGCCGGATGAAGGGCAGTGCTGCGGATCCGCCGGAATCTACAATATTACTCACAGAATCCGTTCGATGCAAATTTTGCAATCCAAGATTGAAGCTATAGAGAAAACAAAGGCCGAAACAGTCATAAGTTCCAATCCTGGCTGTTTGATGCAACTGGCCTACGGCGCCACACATTGGGACAAGGGCTGGAATGTAGTTCATATATCTGAAGTTCTTAACCGTTCCCTGCGCGCAGGGGAGAAAACTGGTTGAACAACAGACGGTCTGCTAAACGGATTGTCAAAGGATTGAACGATATAGAGTGCTTAGAGACATTATAAATAATTAGATTGTTGGCCTGGAAATTTTGGGTACAAGTAAGGGGAATGGGGGGAAGGGTGTCACCCTTGAATTCGATTTTAATTCACAAGATCAAGAGGAGGCTTGGATTATGCCCTGGCATCAGATTTATGATCCATTCAACAATGTGGCGCTTTCGACTATTTTCGCGGCGTTGCCCATTGTAGTGCTTTTGGGAACCTTGGGCATCTTGAGAATGAAGGCTCATTGGGCCGCAATCCTAGGTCTGATTACTGCCTTGGCGGTTGCCATCGTGTTTTTCAAGATGCCCGCAGGTTTGGCATTTACTTCTGCAGCCTTTGGAGCGGCCTTCGGTCTCCTTCCCATAGGCTGGATAGTCCTGAATGTCATATTCCTGTATCAGCTAACCAAGGACAAGGGCGAGTTTCAGGTGTTACAAGAGTCTTTGACCGGCGTGACAAACGACACTCGTCTCCAGTTGGTCCTGATTGCGTTTGCGTTCGGCGCCTTTTTCGAAGGAGCGGCAGGATTTGGAACTCCAGTCGCTGTCACGGCCGCAATTCTAATTGGTCTCGGATTTGGCCCACTCCAGGCTTCCGGGTTGTCTCTGATCGCCAACACGGCCCCGGTGGCTTTTGGCGCTTTAGGTATCCCGGTTATAACACTTGCCGCCGTTTCTGGCCTTGATGTACACGATTTGAGTTCAATGGTTGGACGGCAGTTGCCATTTTTCTCAGTATTAATACCATTTTGGTTGGTTTGGGCTTTTGCCGGGTTCCGAGGCATGATTCAGGTATGGCCTGCCCTGATGGTAGCCGGAGTTTTTTTTGCTATACCACAGTTCCTGGTTTCCAATTTCCATGGCCCCTGGCTTGTTGATATTGTGGCGTCCCTATGCTCTATGGCCGCTGTAACCATCTTCTTGCTTAGATGGCATCCTAAACATATATGGGGGCATGACGGGCATGACGAGGGGGCTGAATGTAGGGCCTGTCATGGGTATTCCACCAACGAAGTAGTAAGGGCTTGGACTCCGTGGATAATACTTAGTGTGCTGGTATTCATCTGGGGGCTTCCTCAAATAAAGTCGTTTCTCAACGGGTTATACATTTACAATTATCCCATTTCACACTTAAATAATATGGTTATGCGCGTGCCGCCAGTAGTGACAAAGGCCCACGCTGAGTCCGCCGTATATTCGTTCAACATTCTATCTGCAACGGGTACCGGTATTTTTATTGCGGCGATAATATCCGCAATCCTGATGGGGTATTCTATAGCCGAAACCTTCCGGGTCTACTTCCGGACAATTATGAGAGTGCGATTCTCCCTTTTGACTATAGCAGCTATGTTGGCGTTAGGGTTCACTACCAGATACTCCGGATTGGACGCCACTTTGGGACTTACTTTCGCAAAAACGGGTCACCTGTATCCATTCTTTGGAACTCTTCTCGGTTGGTTGGGAGTGGCCTTGACAGGCTCGGACACTGCATCCAACGTTCTATTCGGGAGTTTGCAGAGAATTTCCGCTGAACAGATCGGTATAAGCTCCACTCTAATGGCGTCGGCTAACAGTTCCGGTGGTGTCATGGGTAAGATGATTGACGCTCAGAGTATTGTTGTCGCGAGTACAGCCACCCAATGGTATGGCCATGAAGGTGACATCTTGCGATATGTCTTCTTCCACAGTTTGGCGCTAGCTTCCCTCGTTGGAATTCTGGTTTTTCTACAAGCGTATGTATTCCCGTTTACGCTAATGGTGGTCAAGTGATAAAATCACTAATAATCATCTCTGCGAATGTCGATTTATAGAAAGTCGATACAGTCGGGCCGGTTCCAAAAACTGAGGTAAAAAATGAGAGTTCAGCTCTTTGCTACTTGTCTCGTTGATACATTCTTCCCAGAAACAGGGGAAGCAGTTGTTAAACTTCTAAAGCATTACGGGGTTGACATCGCGTACCCTAAAGAACAGACCTGTTGTGGGAAACCACCCAACAGCGCTGGATATCGAAAGGAAGCCAAAAAAGCGGCGGAGCATTTTATTTCAGTTTTTGATGGAACCGACCCGATTGTCATCCCATCGGGATCATGCGCTTCAATGGTAAAGAACCATTACTCGGATCTCTTTAAGGATGACCCCAAGATGTTCAGAAAAGCTGAAGCGGTAGCTCGCAGAACCTTTGAATTCGCCCAGTTTCTGGTTCATGTCCTGAAAGCTCATGAAGTCGGATTTCCAAACGGGCGTGGAAAAATAACCTATCACGCTTCATGTCAATTGACCCGGGAACTCGGTGTCAGAACGGAACCGCTCGAACTGCTGAACTCCATAAGCGGGGCGCAGTTTATCCCTATGAAGAATGCAGATCGCTGTTGTGGTTTTGGTGGCGTCTTCATGGGGAAAATGCCGGAAATTTCAATGGCTCTGGCTGATGACAAAGTCGACTCCATTCTGGAAACTAAAGCGGACATCGTTACTGGCTGTGATCATGGTTGTCTGATGAACATCATGGATGCGAAAAAGCGCAGGGGCGCGGGTTTTGAAGTTAAACATCTTGCCGTAGTTTTGGCGGAGGCGATATGAAGAGAGGCGCCGGTCAATCGATAAACTTTCGGGATAACGCTCGGCAGGCGATCGAAAACCCAACCCTGAGGCGATCCATGCGCCACGCTACCGAGTCTTTTAGGCAGAAGCGGAACGATGCAATTGTTGGGGTACCCTTTGAAGAATGGCGCGAACAGGCTTCTGAATTGAGAAGGAGCGTAATCGGCAACCTCAAAGGCTATGTAGATGAATTTGCCGTCAACGCGACAAAGCGAGGCGCTATAGTCCACAGAGCCAAAACAGCGGAGGACGCCAGGAATTTAATAGGCGCCATTCTCAAAGACAACGGCGCAAAGAACATCGTAAAATCCAAATCCATGGTCACAGAAGAGATTCACCTAAACAAACACCTTGAAAATCTGGGCCTTCGAGTGATCGAGACAGACCTCGGGGAATATATCATCCAGATTGCAGGGGAAACGCCATCACACATTATTGTCCCAGCTATTCACAAAAGTCGTGAGCAAATCGGTCGACTATTCTGTGAAAAACTAAGTTGTGATTTTAGTGATGATCCCACTGTCCTGACCAATACCGCCAGAGCCATTCTTAGACAGGAATTCCTGACAGCGGACGCCGCCATTTCCGGGGCGAATTGTTATGTAGCCAGCACTGGGAGCGTTGTGCTTTTCACCAACGAAGGAAACGGTCGAATGGTCACTACCTTACCGCCCTTGCACATAGTCGTAACGTCTATTGAAAAGGCCATTCCATCGATCGAAAACCTGCCGCTGTTGATGCGGCTACTGCCGCGTTCAGCCACTGGTCAGACACTCACCAGCTATTTGTCCATTATAACTGGCCCCAGGATACCGGGCGCAGCCACAGGCGCTAAAAAGCTCCACATAGTTTTGCTAGATAATGGAAGGTCTGAAATAGCCCAAGGCCCATACAGGGAGATTCTCAAATGTATCAAATGCGGCGCATGTATGAATGTTTGTCCGGTATACGGCATGATTGGAGGCCACGCGTATGACTCCACTTACCCTGGTCCCATGGGCGTAATCCTGAGCACTCTTCTTAATGGAATTGAGGACGCGCATCCATTGCTTGACGCGACAACCCTCTGTGGGGCATGCGCTGAAGCGTGCCCGGTTAAAGTTCCATTGTTGAAACTTCTCTACGAATTGCGCGAAATGAGAGTCGCCAAGGGTTATACCAAGACCTTGGAAAGTCTTGGTATGGCGGCTTTTGGCGTCGCAGCCAAGAACGCCCATGTCTTCCAGGCCGGTCAGACATCGGCAAGAGCCCTATGGTCAATAGCTGGATTCTTGTCGCCTTTGATGGTGAACCGTCTTCCCAAACCCAATAATAGAACGTTTAGACGGAGGTTCTCGTGAAAAACGAAGAAGCGGTCCGAATCTTCATGGAAAATACGGCTAAAGTCGCGGCCAAGCCAATACGCGTTGACGGGATTTCCCATATGAATGAAGTGCTAAGAGAGATTCTGGCCAATGAGACCGCTATATATTGTCCAGGAATTTCGGAACTTGAAAAATCGGCTACCATTGACATCGAGCGTCGTGTCGACACTTATAGAAATGCAACCGTTACAGTTGAAGAAAGTGTCGCGGGTATAGCGGAGACAGGCAGTGTAGTGGTTTCCAGCTCCAATGGTAGAGCTGTTCAGGCAAGTCTGCTGCCTGCCCATCATGTCGCAATCTTATCGGTTGATAACATTTTCATGTCTCTTGACGAATTTTTCACCAGCCTAGATAAAACTCTACCTACCAATATCACACTGATAACAGGACCGAGCAGAACAGCGGACATTGAGTTGACGTTAACAATTGGTGTACACGGACCGGAGAGGGTTTCAATACTCGTTGTATAACAGCGTGAATTTTTTGTTTGCTTTTGTTAAGTATTTCTAATAAAAGTTAGATAAAGATACTCAATAAATTGATCAGGGAATTTTATAACCCGCTATATTTTGGAAACACCGTTGATTTACGATAACCATTTCCTTCCTCTCAAATTCTGAAAAGTAAGGCAGCTCACCATGCGGGGGGTATCGATTGTGGTTCCAGCTTACAATAGTTCCAGGACTTCGAATATCTTGACAAAACGGGTCTTTGAAACCATGGACAACAGGGACTATGATTTTGAACTGGTCCTGGTCAACGACGGAAGCGCTGACGAAACGTGGGAAGTCATACGCGAACTCGTATCAACAAACGACCAGATCGTTGGCCTTGACCTTTCAAAAAATTTTGGCCAACACAACGCTTTGCTATGCGGGATACGTTTCGCAAGGTTCGACACGTGCATCACATTGGACGATGATTTGCAGCACCCGCCCGAGGAAATGCCCAAACTCCTGGGAAAACTGGATGAAGGGTATGATGTCGTTTACGGCGTGCCGGTTTCTTCACAGCATGGAATAGCTCGAATTCTAGGTTCAGTTTTCCTCAAGTAGGTTGGCACGATCCTTTTCAGGATCCAAAGAGGTACAATTCTCTCGGCGTTCAGGGTCCTTAGAAAAGATGTAATTGGTGGTTCCGCGACTTGCAAGACCCATCGGTGTCGATCGATACGATACTTAATTGGAACACCAATAACTTTGCCCACATTAAAGTGCGACATGACAGGCGTCATTGTGGAAAATCGAATTACAACATAATAAAATTGCTCGCGCTTTCAACAACCATGTTATTCGGATTTAACTATGGGAGGCCCTCTAACAAGCCGGAAGGACCACCATACATTGTCCGTGAAGTCGTCAAAAAGAAGCCATCACATATCCGTCTAAGGGGGGAACAACATGAAATCTGATCCGGACGACGGTAAGCAGAGCCTAACAGCCGTTTTTTCTCCAACAGAATCCAGCCATTTTAACAAGAGAGTAGTACGCTTCACGATCAATAGTTCAGGCATCGGTCGATTACGAAAATTGATCGAGTTACATTACCCTGACATTGCTATTGTCCGTTTCCCATCTCACAGAGTTGATCTTGTTAACGCCCTTTACAGATCATTCCCTGAAGTTTTTTGGAGATTGTCTTGTTGAGTACAGAATTAATCTGGAGCAAATACCTGTTCCTCATAACAAGAACGACTTGGTTCTAGGAGTACTCGAGGCTGAAGAAGCCCATATTGACGCCTTGAACCACATTGTCATGTACTCTTTTTCCGATTACAAGAACCTTACAGTCATAATTTGCGTCTTAAAGAATTTGATTTGATCCCTGCCTACCAGGAATGGGCAAGATTGAGTGTTACTTCCCCGAACAAAACATGCCTCCTCTTTTTTTATGAAGAAATTTTGTGCGGATTCTTCGCCGCCGAGAGAGCTGGAACTGTTTATAAAGGACTGCTTTCGGGTGTCATCCCGGAATATAGGCGAAGTAGAGTGTTCAGAGGGATGATACGCTCAGTAAAATCCATCTTCAGGGAAGATGGGGCCACAGAAATTGTGACTAACGCACTACTGGAAAATAGACCCGTCCACAAAGTTTTGCTGGATGAAGGTTTCATGATCAGTAATTCGTTTTATTCCATGCACTTGAACCTGCGGACATCCCACACGTTGCATCCATCGCGTCGATGGGGAAAACTGTTTAAGTCTATTACGGCCAAACCGAAACTTCCGCGTTCACGTTTTACAGAGTTACCTATCAGCACGAGAAAGTCCGTCTGAAGTATGGGGGGGGGTAAATGATTGATAGCGCAGAGTTTAGGGTCCCTTTTAATAAACCCTTCATAGCGGGCAATGAGCTTAGCTACATTAGACAGGCCGTCATCACGAACGTTCACACTTAGGGTGGCGGCGCCTTTACACAAAGATGCCAGTCGTGGCTGGTAGACAATTTGGGTTCCGGGGCAGCATTCCTGACACATTCATGTACAGCGGCATTGGAAATGTCGGCTATCCTGTGTGATTTGCAGTCCGGTGATGAAATTATAATGCCGTCTTTTACATTTGCATCAACGGCAAACGCTTTCGCTCTTAGAGGCGCCAGGCCGGTCTTTGTAGACATACGCCCTGACACTCTGAACATTGATGAAACACTGATCCTTTCGGCCATAACTCCCGGAACCAAAGCCATCGTTCCAGTCCATTACGGCGGGGTCCCTTGCGCTATGGATGAAATACTTCGTATTGCCATGAACTTCGGATTAGTCGTTATTGAAGACGCTGCCCAAGCTTTGCTATCAACATATAAGGGGAAATTCCTTGGTGTCATTGGCCACATTGGCTGCCTCAGTTTCCATGTGACTAAAAATGTTATCAGCGGAGAAGGAGGCGCCATTCTGGTCAATAAGGACCTCAGATCGAACCTTGTAGACAGAGCCGAAATTGTCTGGGAGAAAGGGGCGAACTGGAAGGCGTTCTCTCAAGGTTTCGCTGATAAATATACCTGGGTTCAGCTCGGATCGTCTTTTCTTCCTAGTGAAATCGCTGCAGCATTCTTAATGGTCAATTTGAGTATGCTCACGAGATTATTGACAAACGCCGGATTTTAGTCTCTTTGTACAGACAATTTCTGAAACCTCTGGAGGATTCCGGTTTTGTCAACTTGCCTCAGATACCTGGGGCTGATACGGATTCAAAATGCCATCTCTTCTACATTTTGACTTCTAACATGAAAGAACGAGGCAGGTTGATTGATTTCCTGGCGCGACAAGGCATCATGGCCGTTTTCCATTATGTGCCCTTACATTCATCTCCAGCGGGCAAAAATTACGGACGCATGTCTGATGATTTGCCGGTGACTGATGACATAAGCTCTCGGCTTTTGCGACTACCATTGTACTTCGAAATGAAGCCGGACGACGTGGCAATTGTCTCAGAAGCTGTTAATCAGTTTTACATCAATTAGCGTAGATTCGTTGAAATGCTTCTGAATAGGCTTTAAGTTCAAATGGTTTTTCAAAGTTTCCATAATGCTATTAGGATGATGCAAGGCAGTATCGGTCCTGGAAATGACCGTGGTCACTTGAGAACTGCACAATCCGGTCGTGAGGCGACATGACGCAATCTGTTCAAATACCTTGGGGTGAAGGGTCTCTGAACATAGATCTCCCAGCAAAATGGAGGGTCTTGGGAGAGCTAAAACCAAAGGGCCTGCCCGGCGCCATTGAACCAATGGAAGCCTGCGCTAGCGCAATGGTGGTGCCAATTGGCGCTGGGAGACTGGCATCAAGGGACCTTTCACGAAAGAATGTCTTGATTGTCGTCGACGACCACTCCAGACCAACCCCGGTCGCGGGTTTCCTGCCAGCCGTTCTCAATGAGCTGTCAGCCGCTGGGGTGTCCAAAGAGCGTGTGGAATTCCTTATAGCTACGGGCGTTCATCGGGCAAGCAGACCGGATGAAGTGGCGAACAAGCTGGGCGGCGAGATAATGACCAACTACAAATGGACATGTCACAACGGCTATGACCCTGCTGGACTTACAAATCTGGGAAACACTTCAAGAGGGACGAAGGTGTTTCTCAATAAAAAATTGCTTAACGCAGACCTTATTATTTGTGTTGGAGCTATTGAACCTCACCTGTTATTGGGCTTTGGCGGTGGCCTGAAGATGATCATTCCTGGTTGCGCCGGCGCTGATACTATCGGCCATAATCACCTTCAAGGTGTAGCTCCCAAGCGCTTTAACTACGTAGGAACATGTGGCGAATCTTCGCCGATGCGACTTGACCTTGAGGAAGGAGCGCTTCTCCTGCGCCGCGACATTTTCATAGTGAATGCCGCAATGAATGAACAGGCCAAACCTGTAAAGTTTTTCTGTGGCGCCCCAATTATGGCCCATAGAAAAGGAGAACGTTTTGTTGAGCATAGCGTTAGGCTGGAAGTTCCGGAACAGGCTGACGTGGTCATAACCAACTCCTTTCCGATGGACGCCGACCTGCGTCAGTCTGTAAAATGTATCGGGAATACTCTCTATGCGTCAAAACCCGGTGGGATAATGATGGGATTCGCTCGATCATTGAATGGCTTGGGAGAAATGCCTTTGGCGAAGAAGACACTCCCCTACCCTGTTATGAGAACACTTCTAAAAGTAATTGGGGAAGACAGAGTGCTGCCGTTGGTGAAAAAGGTAAAAAGGGATGAGCCTGTTGAAGAAGTCTTTATAGGACACTTCGCTCTTCAGATGCTTAGAAGGAACCACATTTCAATTTTCAGTGATAGTCCTCTAATTCCTTCCAATATTGGCGCCAAGATGGGTATGGCCCGCAGTTTTACTGATATCTCGTCCATGATCAAATGGGCTGAATCGAAAGCTACGAGATCAGCTTCTGTTTGGGTATTCCCCTATGGTGGAGCGACCTATGCGGTTTTTGAACATTAAACCATGGCCAATGTGAATTTTCTGGAGCGCATTGGTTTTGACTAAAAAAAAGAGCCTGCCGAAGCAGGCTCTCATTTTATTTGCTATTGATATAGATCAACAGAACCAGCGCTACCAGCGTGAACCGCCACCGCCGCCTCTATTGTCCCGACGGCCACCGCCTCCGCCACCACCACTGGTTTTGGGGCGCGCTTCGTTCAATTTCAGAGCGCGGCCTGCGAAATCTTTAGAATCAAGTTCCTTGATCGCTTTCAGGCCTTCTTCACGGTTCTGCATTTCAACAAATCCAAATCCCCTGGATCTACCCGTAAACTGGTCAGAGATAATCTTGACGGTATCCACCGCGCCGTACTCTTCAAATAGACCTTTTAGTTCGCCTTCGTTAGCGTCGAAAGACAGGTTACCGACATAAATGTTAATACTCATTCTCTAGCTCCTTTTGGAAAATCGCCTGACACATTTTAGTGAGAGTGCGTTTGGGTTGATGGATAGCGGGTCTTAGTGATCGGGGATAAATCGACTGGATATTTAAAGAGGTTATCCACCGCACGGGCCGCACGCATTACAATCTTAATCCTCGCATAACACCCGTGGGCCCTGGAATGCAGGTCGACTGGAGCAATACAAGTTAAGCTTCTATTTAAATATATAGTACCAATAATACATAGTCAATCAAAATTCAGCCTGGAATTTATTATTTCGCCGTTACTTGACTGCCAAAACTATAAAAATATCTTGCGACGATTAGAATCCATCAATTAAAGTACATGTAAATGGGAGTAATCTTGAGTTTAAAAAAAGCAGCGGTCGTAATTATCTGGGGCATAGCGTTCGGGTTGGTAGAAGCCTCTGTTGTCGAATACCTGAGAGCAATCTATTACCCACTTTCGGATGGAGGGTTCCACTTTCCTATCCAAACCCTCGCCGAGCTACAGAAAATGGGTCCCGAACACATCCATCGGCTGGAAATAGAGATTGCAAGAGAATTTTGCACTCTGGTCATGCTTGTCACTATCGCTATCGCCGCAGCCCGGAACCGACGTGAAGCGTGGGCGCATTTCATGATAGCGTTCGGTGTATGGGATATCTTTTATTATGTTTGGCTCAAAATATTCCTGGATTGGCCCGATGGCTTAATGACTTGGGACCTCCTTTTTCTTCTTCCCGTGCCATGGGTCTCTCCGGTTGCGGCCCCGGTGATTATTTCCTTTGGGCTCATAATTTCCGGCCTCATTGTGCTTGGTTTCGAGGACAAGGGCCAGCCCCTCCTAATGAAATGGAGAGACTGGCTCCTGATAGCCTTTGGTGGATTTATAGTGATAGTGTCTTTTTGCTGGGACTACAAGAACATCATAGCAGGCCAATTCCCGAACCCCTTTGAATGGAAACTCTTTTTCATCGGCCTGGCGCTGTCAGCCCTAACCTTCGCAATCATTGTCCACAAGCGCCTAACCCAACAATAGGAGACTTCTTACAATGAAGTAATCTCAACTGAAGTTGAAACATTCTCGTCCCAACCATCCCACAGGTAATCGTTTTCTTTTCCATCGGCAATAAGCCTCAGAGCATATCGAACCTGCTCTTCGTATAATTCACAGAACGCGCCGGGATGGTTCATCGCTCCGTTTATCTCATACGCCTCCGCTGGACACGGAGATCCGCAGAAATGGCGCACGGCACAAGAAGAACACGGTTTGATGTTTTCCACTTTCCTGCCTGTAACAAGATTGAACGCTTCTGTCTCCAGTATTTCCGCAATGTCGCCGTTAAACAGGTTGCCACCATTAAATTCAGGAACACCGACAAATTCACTGCATGGAAATAGGTCACCTTTAGCGCCGACCGCAAAGAAACACCTACCTCCTCCACATGGAGAAATGTCGCACATCAGACGGCGCGCTGACGGCGCTACTACACTGACAAGAACATTGGCGAAATTCGCGATCACAAGCTTTCGTCCTGTCTGTTTATACAGTTCATGGGTTCGGTCGAGCGCCGCCATATAATGAGGCCACATGTCCGTATCCATTGGCTTGATCTCACGGGCGCCCTGTCTGGTACATCTAACAGGGTTTAACATACCGATAGGAACTTCCATTTCATGCATAAAGTCTACGATTTGAGTAAGACTCGACATATTCTGTTGAGTGACCGTGCAGATCAGATTGTAATTCGGATAGCCTTTTAGTTTTTCCAATACGGACGTGACCTTGCCGAAAAACCCTTCGCCATTCCAGTTTTTTCTTGTGGAGTTAGCGATCGAGGCTTCGTGCCCATCGAGCGACAAACCTATACCAATTCCCTCGGAAGTCAGAAAAGAGATAGATTCTTCGTCAAGGAGCGTTCCGTTTGTTTGGACGCCGAAAAGGAAATCATTCTTAAATTTCTTAATGCCGGCAAACACAGCGTCACGAGCAAGCATAGGCTCTGAGCCATGAAAAATGATCTGAGGCAATCTATCCTCAGGAAGAGTTTTGTTAAAAAATTCCTTGAGAATGGACAGAGCTGAAAGCAATTGTTCTTCCGACATCTGGACGCCGCCCTGTCTCATCGTCTCGGGGATGTAGCAGTAAGAACAATTCAAATTACATCGTTCCGTTGGGTTAAAGTAAACGGCTGAAGGTTTGAGACCAAATCTCAGGTTGTCTATCTCCTGCACGAAACTATCACGCTTGTTGTGGAACTCCTGCATAAGACCACTGGAATCGGCAAGAGCGTCCCCTATTTTGTCCTTTTTCAAAAGAGACCAAAACGCAGTGTCCGGATCAATAAGCGCGACATAGTCCCTGTGTCCGATGTCTACGAACTGCATCGTAGGACCTGCCCCGGTGTTGGAATAAGCGCCTCTGGAAAATCCGAATTTCTTTGTTTGCTGGTTAAGTTCCATCACTATATCTCCATGTGGATGTCTGGGTCTGGTCAAGTCTGGAAGAGCGGGGAGCGTCCCACAGTGAGCTCCCCACCGGTTCATTGTCGCATCATTTAGGTTTCGCGACGATCATGATGTAATGAGACAGTCCTGTCCCGTCAGCCGAACAGTTCTTACGATAGGCGATAACGTCCTTCATTTCAGAAATCACCTCCTTTCATTTAGTTTCTTGGCCATCCTTACGGTCAAGAGCGTTAGCCAATAAAAAAGCCCTGACACCTTTTAAGGCTCAGGGCTGCTTTTTCCATCAGTTTACCCTAGCTCAGCAACTCGTCTTCTGGCTCCCGGGTCGTCCTCCTCCCATCCTTCCCACCAGGTTTGAACCTGACAGTGGATATACGGGATTCGTAACCGGTTACAGCGGCGGGACCGCCACGGATTTTCACCGTGTTCCGTTAGCTTCTGGGCTATATACTCATATCTAGCAATAAAAGGCGGTGAGGTGTCAAGAAAAATTTCCTGCATCCACCGCCTAATTTCAAACCCACTGATAACCCCCTATTTGAAGAGACTATTTCGGCTTGTCAAAGGCGCCGGACCAATATATCATCTTCACAGTATGCAAATAGATATTTCCCCCTACATTTTGCGCTTCAAACAGAGAGAAGGCGCACACAAAGCAGCTTTGAAGCGACGTCATGACAGGGCGTGGGAAATTGCACGGACAGCAGCCGAACTACTGCGAAACAGTTTTGGAGCCAAGAAGGTCGTCGTATTCGGATCAGTAACTCAAGGAGAGCTATTTCACCCCGGGTCCGATGTGGACTTGGCTGTATGGGGATTGTTTCCCGATGTATACTTCCTCTCTGTTGGCCAATTGCAGGCGCTTGACCCAACAATTTCGATTGACCTGGTAATGTTTGAAGAAGCCCCTGAATCATTGCGGCGTGTTATACTCAAGGGAGAGGTTGACCTGTGAAAAATAGCCTTCTACCATTGGTCGGGCGCATTGAACAGTCCTTGGAGGACCTGGAAGCGATAGCCAGCCGAGCCGAGGCCCTGGTCGACAAGCACCATGCGAGTCTGGACGATGGCTATTTGGATGGGATTGCATTAAATTTGCTTACGTTTTATTCGGCAATAGCACGCAATGATCTTCACACATTCATTGATTTCATTATCAGGCTTAATAAAGTCCTTGATAATGATTGACAATGACCCTCGCCTGTTGTCATTTCAGGTCCTTAGTCGCTCCAGGTCTTTATCCACCATCATCCTGATCATAGATTCAAAATCCGTCTTGGGCTGCCAGCCAAGCTCTTTTCTAGCTCTTGAAGAATCACCGCATAACGGCAGGCCTTCAGGCTCTCTTTTGAGGGACTCGTCCACCTGCGTATAATCTCGCCAATCCAATCCAGCATGACCAAACGCAACATCCAACACGTCCTTTACAGCGTGCAGTTTACCCGAAGCCAACACATAATCCTTCGGTTCATCAGCGTTCATCATCAGCCACATGGCGTTGACGATATCGCCAGCGTAACTCCAGTCCCGCACAGTGTCCAACGCCCCGAGTTCCAGTTTATCATGCTTGCCCAATTTGATTGAAGCCGCGGCCAATGTTATCTTGCGGGTAACAAATCGAGGTGGCCGCCATTCCGATTCATGATTGTATAAAATACCTGAGCAGGCGAAAATACCGAATTTCTCTCTGTAATTTTTCGTCAAATGATATGCGAACACCTTCGAGGACCCGTAAGGATTGTCCGGATTGAACGGTGTGTCCTCATTTTGAGGCGATTGTACCGGATTGTGACCAAACATCTCACTGCTGCAAGCCTGGAAAAATCGTGTTTTTGGGCTCTCTTCGCGAATGATTTGCAATATCTCCCCAACAGCGTACCCGTTCGTCTTCTCAACCTCCCGGGGAGCGTCCCACGAGTAAGGAATAAAGCTTACGCCTGCGAAATTGAAAATAAACTGCGGTTTGTCGTAAGCCACAATACGCCGTAGTGACACGTAGTCACAAATTCCGGTATCTACAAGATTGAGATTACCGTTGGGAAGAAGGGAAATGGTCGGAGCTTCCATGTCTTTAGGCAATAGAAAACCCGTTGTGGAATATCCTCGGTCGGCCAACAGATGACTTAAGAAGAAACCATCCTGTCCACCAATTCCAAGAATCAAAGCGGCTAAGTTTTTACACATATGGGAACTTTCTGGGCAGACACCTTTAGAGAGGGTTGATACTTACTGTTTTAAGGGGAAAATTGCAGTTTGTCAAAAACATAAGGCTATTATGTGACTTTTGTTAACGGCAAGAGATGTAACCTTTTTTCTTTTTCACTTGTCATATAACGTATTACGTTATATTCTGAAATCTATTATTAGGAGCTTTGGAGACAAGCAAACCAAAAAGCTATTTGAGCGCGAGCCTTCACGTCGAATTCCTGAAAACATTCAGAGGATGGCCTTTCGTAAGCTCAGAATGCTACATAGGGCAACTACCCTGGACGATTTGAGGATTCCTCCCGGCAACCATCTTGAAGCGCTTGAAGTGATCGAAAAGGCCAATATAGCATCGTATCAATGATCAATGGAGAATCTGTTTCGTTTGGCGAAACGATAGCGCTTACAATGTGGAGATTGTGGATTACCACAAATAGAGGATGTGCGTGCAATGACTGTTCAAAAACTAACTCCACTTCATCCAGGAGAAGTCTTGTTTGAAGAATTTATGAGGCCCATGGGCATCTCTCAAAATCAGCTTGGTCGAGATCTTGGTGTTTCCCCACGCCGAATAAATGAAATAATTCATGGCAAGAGGGGTATTTCAACGGACAGCGCCCTGCGTCTAAGCGCTTATTTTGGCGTTTCCTCCCAGTTTTGGATGGGATTACAGTCCGATTATGACCTCGAAACCGCAGAGGATAAGCTTTCAAAAAAGATAGCTTGTGAAGTGAAGCGCTCAACTCTGGTTAAAGGCGTCAGACCTAAGGAAATACGCCGGGAGGCCTAGAAGACCCTCCGAGTGCAATCAAAACCAGGCGAGGCAAGCCATCGCACCGTACAAAACAGCGCCCATCCAGCAGCAAATTGGACAACTCTTAAGAAAACATCATCTTAACCCTATATGGGCAACACATAATAGCCCATGCAGCGCTATGGGCGCCACAAGATCTTACCATCCGCTGTTTACCTATATGGCCGGCAATGCGTGTATCCCCCGCCAAAATAGATTTCTCCCTTCGTTCGAAATGACTTTGGTGGTAGTGCCGAAATGACGATGCCCAAATCAGGGCAGACACGCGGGACTGCCCCTTGTCGAAATGACATCATTAATGAACGGCATGGAGGCCGTTCTGGCTGAACTCAGAACATGGCGGCTTTGAACCCGGGTTCGTTCTTGACGTCCATGAGTTCATCGCCCACGGCCAAAACAAGGATACCCTTACGGGAGGCGAATTTAATCAGGCTTTCTTCCTCATGCAATGTGGCTAGTGAACCAATAAACTTCCTGTCTCTGAACTCCGGGAAATATTTCCCGGACGTCTTTAATTGTATCCATCAGTTTGCCGATATCTTCCGGCCCGAGATTGCTCTTGGTTTCATTAACCAGCACGTAATCGCCACAATCTGCTATTACATCAAATTCCTTCAACCGACTTCTATCCTACGGATGAGTGCGCCGTAGCCTTACGAGAGATCCACAGGCGAACATGGGAGGACAATCGACCACTTCCCGAAGTATGCGGCAAATACTCGGAGCTACCAATTCTTCAGTCATGCGGCCCTGCTTGTTGGCTATCTCGCCAAGTTGTTTGTTTAAATTGCGATGTTCCCGGTCTGTATCTTCTTTCAGCTTAGCTGTGCTCTTTTCCATCCGTTCAAGCGATGCGCCTGCCTCCTCTTTGAATCTGGCTGTATCCTTTTCCTTACGATCAATCGATGCACGCGTCGCGTCTTTGAAGTCGGCTGTATCTTCTCGCGTCTTAGTGACCACGGTGTCCATCCTGTACTTAAAAGTACTCATTTCCTCTTTTAAACGAGCTGTGTCTGCTCGCATCTCCAGCGATGTTTGCTCAACTGTGGTTATGAGATCCGCCATCATTTCTTCCAGGCTTCTAACTCGGGAATCAATTAGTGTGTTCCTCATAAATTATCTCCTTACCCCCTTGATCTATTGTTGTTAGTATTAATTGTTTTAGGGCAAGCGTCAAGATTTCTCCCTGCGTTAGAAATGACGTTGGTGGTATCAAGCCGACATTCCTTTGAGACGCAAGATCAGGTCCTCCAGACTCATGAACTCGATGTCCAGGTCTTTTACTAAGCGCCTGTATGGTCGCGTCACGTCGTGACAAACAACGAAATTAGACCCTTGCTGATAAATGCGGCGAAAGGCTCGAAGCCCCGCTACGTCGAATTGCCCCGCGGACCATTTGACTTCGATCGCGACGTGGCGCCCGTCCTTGTTCGGCCATATGAAATCTACTTCATGGTTTTGCTTATCGCGCCAGTAGTGGATATATCCGGATCTGGAGCCGGCCTTGTAGTTCATTTAGGACATAGTGTTCCCAAAGAAGTCCTAGATCATCGAGCCGGAGGTCCCGCCAACCTTTATAAAAACATACAAAACCCGTATCAAAGCCATAGACTTTAGGGGCAGAGAGGATTTCCGACCTGCGACGAGTGCTAAATGGACGGACGATATGCATTACGTAGGTGGCCTCCAGGACCGCCAGATAGTTGCCAATAGTCGTTCGACTGGCCTCACACTGGGCAGCGAACTTCGTCGCCTCGTAAATACCGCCACTTTGCGTGAACAGAAGCTCGGCAAAGCGCTGGAAAGAAAATCGGCGTTCCAGGCGGAACAATTCTTGGATATCCTTGGCCCAATAAGCATCCATCCATTCCTGAAATTCGCGTTCCGGATAGTCCTCGGGTAAGAAGAACGGCGGCAGCCCTCCTCTGAACAATCGCCGGGCAATATCCAATTTGTCAAAATCGTGAAGGTCCTCTGAGATCATGGGGGTTAACCAGATCTCCATCTTCCGTCCGGTCAATGTGTCACGGAACTTCCGAGATGCGCCGAGCGAAGACGAACCGGTGGCGATTATCTTGATATCCTGGTAATGATCAGCGGCGATCTTGAGTATCTCTGACGGATTTCCGAGCCGATGAATCTCGTCAAGGACAACCTTTTGCCCTCGAAGATCCTCGAGAAAAGCTTCGGGGTCATCTAACATTCTACGAACTCGTGGAAGCTCACAGTCGAAATATTCGATTCCGGGAATGGCCTGACATAAACAAGTTTTCCCCACCCTTCGCACTCCGGAGATCCATAGAACTGAGCGCTTCTCCCAGAGCCGCAAAAGCAAACGTTCCCAGAACTTACGTTGAATTATCATGACACATTGTTTTGTATCATCTAAAATGACTATTTGCAACCACAAAGACGTTTGGTCGCACTATATGCAAACCTATCAGCAAATGGAAATAATTATTGCGAGCGGTACGACGTGAATGTTTTCCGACAACCGATAGGAAGTTTTTCCGGTATAAACAACCTGGAATCCCTCAAGTAAATTTTCGGCAGGTTCACTAATCATTTGGCGATGTTGAGTTCGTTGAATCTCATGCCCACGAGGATACCCTAGTGTGAAGATTCAAATCATAGCTTCTAGATTTCATATACGCCGAATCAGGGTGAACAGGCGGTCTGCCCCTTGTCAAAATGACATCATTACCAGCACGGAGGCCGTTCCGTCTGAATCAGAATATGGCGGCTTTGAACCCGGGTTCGTTCTTGACGTCCATGAGTTCATCGCCCACGGCCAAAACAAGGATACCCTTACGGGAGGCGAATTTAATCAGGCTTTCTTCCGCATACAATGTGGCTAAAAATCCTATAACCTTCAAATCTTTATATCCTGGGAAATACTCGCGAAATTCCCGAATTGTTTCCTTAAGTCTGGGAATATCCGATGGTTTAAGTTTGCTTTTAGTCTCATTTACAAGTAT
>CAWCTI010000002.1:0-49101 GCA_963798475.1 uncultured delta proteobacterium | reverse complement strand
TCCCTCCAGGAGCGTCGAAATTGTGCTATATAAGAATTCTGTAAGCGATCTTTTGGTGATGATTATGATTATTAAAAGGGAAGTCAGCACAATTTCTAGAGGTTGAAAGGATTGTCAAATGGTCTTCAAACTCGTCCGGGATGACAAACACAAGGATCGAGGCGGCCAACTCGTGGCGCTCGATCCGAGACGCAGGAGATTGGGATTGTATAAAGAAGCGATGGAGCTAATGATAAAACATTACGGAGGACCTTTTGAGCACGTTCAAATCTTTGTAGAGACCGACGCTCCCCACAAATTTTGGCTAAAACCCTGTGAAAGTTCAGAGGATGGCGCTCGCAAGCTTTTCCATTCCAGCCCTTCCACTCGGGGATTGAGTATTTCGCTTCTTCTTCAAGAAACTAAATCCTAGGCCAGAAACGACTTTGCGCCTTCCTCTGGTATGGGACGTCGAGCACGGCGCTGGTTGCATCGACCTCGGATCGACAAATAAAGCAGGAAGCTAAATTAGGGTCACGAACGAGTCCTCCGTGCCAATCTCGTTTGCTGGGAATGAAATTCATAGATGGAATATCACCCGGAGAAAAGTATGCTATTTCGAGGAACCTCGGCAAAGAGAAAAGACATGCCGCGAATCCAAATCCTTCCCATGGGGTTGTAACGGCCTTGGTGTGTTGTGTGTTTGATTTTCTGAATCCCGGGGTTCTCGACGCTCCCTACAATGCGTGCTTTGCTATTCTATCGGACGTTGGGCACGAAGTCGTTTTTTTCAAAGCGGGGGGAAAAAAATTTAGCCTCAATTACCGCTCCAATTCATGTAGGTAGACGTGAAACCCTAACGAATTAGCGGCTGAAATTTACCAATCTATCAATTAACTCGTGGCTATGTAAGAAAGGTAAAAATCCTTTCAGGGGTTGCTAATCGTCATCCTCTTCAAAATCATAGATCGTGCCGGTAGGGTTATTATTCTTATCAAATGTGGTGTTGGTATCCCGATCATACAAGCCTCTTGGGTTGAAGGATTTGTCATAGAATCTTACGGAGTCCCCATCGTCGGTCGCCCAGCCTTTTACGGTCCCCTTCTTGTCCAGATACAAATAATCAGCTCCATGTGAAACAGCGGGCAATACAATAAGCACGATGAGCAATATGACCATGAAATGACGCATGATTAGTTCCTCCTGGTTTATGTAAAAAGTCTAACTCCGCAATCACCCCAGTCAGATCTCTCATTCGATCCCAGAAGAAAGTCTGACTTTTTGACAATATCTGTGATCCATGCAAGGTCTTTCATCTTCTTCCTCTATTTTAGTAGCCAGTTATCCAGTCCCATATTTTCACTAGTATGCCTATTATTAAACCAATAAGCATAAACACAAGACCTACAGCGAGGAGTCTTAAAGCTATCAGGTCCAGCATCTCCTGTTCCGCATATCACTATTTTAGCAATCTCCCACACGGTCAACGTCTTCTAGGTCGTAAACCCCCCTCTAATCGGGTCTCTCATTTCGTCCGTCATCTCCTGCCCCCGAATAATCCTATGCCAATCAAGGTCCAGAGGATGCAGAATAACAAGAATATCTCCATTTCTTTCTCCTTTTTTTCTTTGTAAAGTGGCTCCGGAGACTCTGATAGGGGTCTCAATCCCCTCTAATCGGGTCGCTCTTTTCGTCCAAAGGGAAGACTCCCCCCTCCTTGATACATCCCGGTCCCCCTGCACCAATCAACCGGGACACGGCCAGCATCTATTGTCTGGTCCGATTTTCCCTCCTAGTGGACGCCCTCCGCATTTTGGTTTTTGCGCTCGTTCCGTTACCGTTATCGGAACCAAAAATACTCAACTGAAGTATCTGTTCCTCGAACTTCAACCCGGAGCCCATCATCATGTGCTCACCCCCGGTTTAGTGGTTGCCAACAGCCACTGATTTTCTCTCCTCGATCCGCGAGGTCGTTGAGCCGACGAGCAGTTTCGAAGCCCTTGGCTCGCAATAGCTGGTCGGGTGCGTTTTTAATTTTTTAGGTTAGTGGTTTCAAGAGCATCCATCACATAGCTGCTCACGAGTTTGGAATGAATTTCCCTGAACGATTGGAACTTGTTGAGAATCTCAATCCCGGCTACGGCCCCATCAATAAAAACTATTATCCCGACCTGATTGAACACCGGGCGGAACGCCGTGAGATAAGCTTCCGTAGCATCCTTATGAGACTCGTAAAGGTCCGCCATGGCCATTGTCGGGGAAGGGCGGGCCGCCATCCTGCGGTACCAATTCTTCTCGATTTCGTCCCACACCAACTCCCTGATTGGACCTGAATTCCCTTCCTTCACGCAGGTTCATCGTGACAGTCTCAGATTTCCGTTTCCTGAGATTGGCGCTCATGGACCTGGACTGACTGCCGAAATGTGTGCTTCGATAAGACCGTCCTCCCTGATCCACACATGACGCCGGGAATGATGGTTTCAGAATTGGGAGCGATCAATATCGTGGTATTCAAGACCCGGTTCTTCTACGCTCCCACGAGTTCTTCCCCATCTAGCAGCAGGATTTTCTGGTCTGATTTGCTGTTGACTTTGAGTACTCGGCGATCGCCTTCGGTGGCCTCGGTAACACTCAGTGCCCCTGTCCTGGGCAGGGTTGTCCAAAGTACAAGAAAGTCCACAGGGGCCTCATCCGCTGAAAGCGGGCTGATGAAGGGTCATATTCTTGTGGTTCTGCTTTGCGCCGACCTTTATTTCGCTGAAAAATTCCTTGATGTGAGCCATCGTTTCGGGCTCCTTTCCCTCATGATGGTCCCAGGTTATCTCCCCACCGCGTGTCAAATGGGGACACACGTTCCACAAATTATTTTAATTATTTTTTCAATCAATGATTTTTTTTGCGAAAAGCGCTTCCGGTATTGTCTGGCGGCCATGTTCAAATTCCTGCATTGATCCGCTTCCGTTAACGATTCCGGTTGAATGACCTCAGCGGCCGCCCCAAACCCCATGATCCAGGAGATAATTTCATAGTTTATGGGAACCTCGACAGAGATTTCCCTCGCGCCACCCTCGGATCTCCCTCAACTCCTGAGTCGGATGCCATATCCGCTCCCTGGCAACGTGAGCCACACCCGGGCCGAGTCTGAATTTGACCTTCTCCGGTTTACCTCTCATGACCCGAAAAGCTGATTGAAGGTAATCCTCAAGTTTGAAGTCCTCCAGCCATTTCGAAGGACACGTTCGGTTACTGAGTAACTCTTTATCCGGTCCATGGCGAACGTCCGAATAGCGTTTCTCACATTACCAAACGCTATCAGGTAAAAACTGCCGCTCATGATCCACACCTGATATGGATCGACCTTCCGTTTCGTAGTCTTTCCGGTTGAAACCACCTGGTTAATGATCTCAACACGTTTTCTTGACGTTGTGGCTTCACTCAGATCCCTGACGATTTCATTCAAGCCCGAGAAATTTTTCGTAGGTCCAAAGTCAACCTTAAGAGAACCCGCCACCTTATCCAGAAATGCGATGGTTTTGGGCAACAGGGCTGCCTTGACCTTCTGAAAAAGTGTCTCGATACTATCGTGGAATACGGTCCCATGCAAAATACTCAACAGGTCTCGGCTCATGTGAAGCGCCATCAACTCAGTGCCTGTCATGGGAATCGGAAAATCTTTCCTGAATGCGTCAACCATCTTCCAGACCGAATTTTTGCCATCTTTGTCGGTATAGGGGGAATCCCGCCTCCTGGATCGCTTCCAGTTCGCGGTACATAGTCCGGAGAGGCGTGTCGAGTTCACTGGCGAGTTCGTTCCCGCTAATCCCGTATTTGCGGGACTCCATCAACCGTATGATTTTCCACTGACGGGCCATTTGAGTTCCACGCATGGGGGGCTCCCTCTAGTCGTAGAATTGGAAAGCACAGTTCACAACAAATTTAAAACTATCGTGCCTTCGTGACCTTCTGAAAAGACAAAAATGTTACGCTGCACATATATCAAAAAACTTGGCCGATGATAAAGGTTGGTAGCGTTCCGGGTGACATGTTAGTATAATTATCTGTAGTCTTTTTGCTCTATCTTCCAGCACATTCAATACCCTCCGCAGCCGGACAGAGTCCGTGGCGGTAAGCACGTCATCCAAAACAACAAGTTGCCTTTCTTTTTGCGCCAACACATTCGCCAGAGCCAGCCTGACGGCGAAATAAAGCTGTTCCCTCTCCCCACCAGAGAGATTTGCAAGTTCAACTTCCGAATTACACGATTCAGGTATGACTTTAGACGGCTCAAAATTGTTGCCCAGGCATATTTTCCCAAGGTCAGCCCCGCAAATGAAATTTAATGTCCTGGTCGCTTCATCCTCTACTGGTTTTGAACAACTTATGACAATGCTTCCGTGCGAACTTCGTCAATTGTGTCATGAAGTAAACTGATCGCCTTCTGCTGAAGTTCCTCTCGGCTGACATCCTTCTCAAGTTGGACGATTTTTTCATTGACACCTGAGGAAGAACTGAATATGAACCGCTTTCACTTGTAATATTCTTCAGACTTCCAATCGCTTCATGCTCTTGTCTGCTGTATTTGTCAAAATCTTCCGCAGCTAGAATTTTCTGCGATTTCAGCTTTCCAACAAATGTCTCAATATCAGCCTGAAATCTTTTTAGCTCTTCCTCGACTTTTTCTAACCTGAGCCTGGTGTTACCGACTCATCGCAAATTCATTGAGATCCCGGTCACGATCGGCGGCTGGTTTGCCTGTTACTCTTAAATTCATTCAGTCGTTTTCTTGCTTCTTCTATTCCTTTTTGTCTTTCTGTAATTTTGGTTAGGATAACTTGAAGGTCCCGTCGATTTGTTCACGTCGTTTTCGGGCGTCTTCGAATTTATTGGTAGCCTGCTCCTTTTTAATAGTGTGCGATTCGAAAAATTTTTCGGCCTCCAGCTTCAATTTGTTCCAGTCCGGTTGATTCGTTGCCCATTCAGGATAACGTCTTCCAAAGTCTCTTCTCTGTTTTGTTCGAGTTTCCGACTCTTGGTAAGTTTAAGTTCATCCTGTTTTATCTTTGCCTAAAAGGGTTCCAATCTGAAACTCCGCATCTCTCATTTCTTTGGCTATCTCTTTGGCTTTGGCCTAAAAGAAGCTGAAGCTCGCCCATGTCAGTTGTCCCATACGGTCGGGTCAGTTGGTCTATTATTTCGTCAGTTTTTGCAAGGGTTTCTTTTAGTTCGCTGCATGCATCTGGTTCGTCCCCCAGGCCCGAATCGTAGCTACATCCAGGATTCGGATACTAACTTCGGGTGTGCCTTTGAAGACAACCGCCTCTCCAGATATCACCGGAACACGTCCGGCTACATCGCCCTTGAGCCCTTCAAGACTCAGCGGGGTTTCCGGCATGATTTCCAAATTCATCATTGATGCGTCTATCTTGATCCTTGTGCAATCGCGTCATGATGGCCTCCGCTATAGCCTTTAATGCCGCTTCCGTTGGCGCTTGAAACTCGGTTTGGGCCTTCTTCATTTTTCTCCGCTTTTTTCGAAGAGGCCTGAAATTCTCTGAAATCTGACTTCCAATTCCTGCATAGTTCCGGATGTCTCAGAGAAATTGCGAGCATCATCCGACATAATTCTAATGTTTCCGATTCTGATATCATCCTGTTTAATTAGCGTCAGATTATCGAGACAACTTTTTTCATCCAGTGCAGCGGTATCCAGTTCGGTTTGTTTCAGACCCTTGTCTTTGCGATAATTTTCAATCTCTTTTTTTTTGTTGACCAGTTCAGTTTCTGAATTTCTGATTTGGTCAATAGTCTTGCGCAGGTTATTATGTTTATTCTCGTAGAGTTCGGCTTCCTTGCCGTATTTGTCTTTTTTGGCCTTTAGTTCAAGAAATTCCTTTTCGTCCCTTTCCGCTTTATCGAGAGCGGATTCAATCTGTTTCAATTTTGTCTCTGACTCTGCGGTAAGTGAACACGACCTTTCAACTTCGTCAGAAGTTTGCTGGAATAGATTGTAGGACCTCTCCACCGAATCGCGATAATCTATGCGATTGGCTAGTTCGTCTCGAAGTTTCGTTGACGGAGGGGCGTCTTTACCTTTCTTCAACTTCCCCTTGCCAGTAAAATACTGGTCATAAAGCCGGTTGATTTCCTTTTCCACTTTCGATGAGCCACCGGTGGCAAGATGGGCTCCGAGGATTCCTCTGATATCACTCACAACATCGTTCGATAATGTTCCTATCGCCAGGCTTCCCTGGGGAGCCCACAGAGCTTGAGCCCATCCCCAGTGCTCGGCTTTTGACAATCCTTTGGCCGGTGGATTTATGGTAAGCAATTCCTTGAGTTTTTCATCAGCTTCCCGGCCATTCGCATCCGGCTCGTACAATTCGCCACGTTTTTTCTCTAGCAACGACATGGGCGCCTGTATGAATTGCTTCGTTATGCGAAAAGAATTCCCGTTATGTTTGAATTCAACTATCACTTTAGGAGCTAGGCTTTTTCCCCATGGTCGAATCTGATTTATGTCTTCGCCTGTGATATTATGCCGGTCCATTAATCCCCGCCGGAGAGCTTCGAAGACGGATGATTTGCCTGATCCATTGGGAGCGTGGACAACGTTCAGGTTCTCTGAAAAGGGACCTATAGTTAACAAATCCCGGAATATGTTTCGCCAATAAGATACCTTTATGGACTCGACTATCATTTCGCCGCTCCTTTCACGATGGTGTAAAGCTCGCGATAGGGCCAACTGGGTCACTTCAGGGTCATTCGCAGACAGTTGTAACAAACGCTGAGCGGCTTGCTGGATGATACCTGGCCCTAAATCGTCTATCCATGATTGGTCGGTCGGCGAAGCAGCCAGTTGCGAAGTATCGAGGTAACTCCAGAAAAACCGGGAATCAAGAATCTGTTGAAGATGTTCCACTTCAGGTTGGTCTTCCATGTTTAAAATCCCTGTTTGTCAAATTGTATCAGGGTTTCTGTCGGGTTTCTGTATGGATTCAATATTTTCCTTAACTCGGATTATGTCGTCTCTATTAACCAATTCTTCAGAAATCGTGATCCAGTCGAGCCCTCCAGTCTTCACAGGTTTGATCTTAGCCGCTTTCCCGTGGGATTCGATCTCCACAACCAAAACATTACCGCTGTCACGTTCACCGAATTTTGTGGTCTCATGAGTTCCCGAATGCGCCATCCGGACATTTCCATCAGACCCTGTGTATGCGGCGTAGGAGTGCCAGTGCCCCACCGCTAAATAATCCAACCCGATCCGTTCAGGAGTGTCTCTGGGAAGAGGGTAACCTGGCCTTTATCCTACGAACGCCCTCGGACTGCCCGTGAGCTAATCCAATTCGGATGCGGTCGTCATTCTCGTTTTGTATCCAGGCCGTGGGGTTGGAAGTGGAGTATTTTTCTCTTAGCGGGCAGGGGTAGATGAGGGCCTGTCCGAGTTCGATACGCTCATTTTCACGAATGACTTGGAGATTTGAGGCGTTCCATGCCGGATGTTCCCAGACCGAGCCGGGAACCAGGGGGTCGTGATTGCCTGGGATAATCAGGACCGGTCCGCTGAATGGCATCGTAGTGTGTCCGCAACCTTCTGGACAAGGCTTCGGTCTACAGCGTTGTCCTCAAAAACGTCTCCGGCTACCAGAATGCAATTGACGCTTCCCGATTGGCTACATCAATGACTGTGTGGTCTGCGGCAAAACGTTTCTTCCCGAACCCTCGGTCCGCAATTGCCTATCGAGTCAGCCCGCATCCCGATCTGCCAATCCGCTGTGTGAACGAATTTCATGAATCCCTCCCTTCGGTTTATCGCTCAGCGTCTTCTGTCCCCATAATATTACCTGCTCTGTCCCGTATGGTTTTTTGACCCTGGCCGTCGTAATGCTCAGTGCGAGTGATGTTTCCGGAACGGTCACGCACTATCGTGTCATCCCCATACCTGTCTTTCGTTTCGACTATGTTTCCGGAACGGTCACGGACGGTGACGCTTCGATCAGAGGCTGAACCTACTACCGGTAGTAGTGCGAGCAACAATGACGATAAGGATAGCTTTCACCTTGAACCCCCATTCTTGCGGCTAAATGTTTCCAGCTCTGATTTCCCCCTACGGAACATGACTGATGATACAACAGTCATCACACGATTTGTATCGTTTTTCTCACTCATGATAGGCCCTCTTTCTGTCTTTCCTGGCCACAAAAAGCGGCCGATTTTTTACTCTATTCCGGACGTGTGTCATCTAAGGACACACGTAAAAAGAAAGACGAAACTTTTTTAAAGGTGGTCTGTTGCCGAAATAAAAATTTCAAAACTGGTGACGAAAATTGACAAGGATTTGATATTTTTCTATTCGACGAAACGCCTTGTAACCACTACCGATGCCCGGTTATTGATTCCATGAGTTTCTTTTGCGCATGGCGGCATTCCTCAACTTTGAAATCACACATGCCTTTTGCTTGAAGCGAGTCTTGTGTAATTCGTCGTCCGGCGAAGCTTTTGTTGAATGAGTCACGCATTCTTTCGGCCTGTTCGCAGAACATGAAGTAGCGATCCCGTGCTTCCATGAAACGCTTAAATTGTCGCGGATTATCGAATTCAGGACCGATAAAATATCTGTCGCAATTGGGGGAATCTGAAAATACTATGAAGCCGCCCGTAGTCTCCAAAGGCAGATATTTGTCGTTTTCAACCTCAAAAAGTAACCAAACATGGTCAATTTCTCTCAAAAAGTTTTTGGGATCATTCTGCAGCCACGCCATGTCCTTTCTGACGCTACCCACCTTGATTACCGATTTTATCCCCTGAGTGCGTAATTGATTCCAAGGTCGATAGCCATATTACGCATACAATAAATCCCCTTTGCTGTAGGTATGGGTGTTGGCGTAATCCTTGGCTATGGAATCGACCAGATTAAGCCTCTTCTGTTTTGGTGTAAGTTGGACAAAGGGATCGTAATTGAGAGCGTAGAATATTCCCAGCCCTGCTAAAATTAGTAAGAACCACTTTTTCCCGGACACCCTAAACCTCCTTAATGGCTCGAACCATGAGCCGACACATTCGAAAAAGACTGACAGTTTCCTATCCTGGATCAGTAAAATAGCCGCGAAAATCATGCATGATGTCAGCACATCTTTTCATCAGAATTGATCCCCCCTCAACCGGTTTGAACCGACTCCGGTGGTCCTGGAGATTTCCCTTGACGCTGTGGCCTCACTCAGGCCTCTCACAATGTCCTTGATCCCGGCGACATCCTTTTCGGGTCCAAAATTGTTGATCATTGATCCAGAGAAGTTTTCCAGGCAGGATAGTGTTTCCGGCAACAGCGCTGACTTTACCTTCTGGAAAAGCGTTCGATGCCTTCACGAAAAATCGAGTCGTCAAATATGTCTAGCAGATCTCGGCTCAATTTCAGGGCCATTAATTCGGCGGAGGTCAACGGGAGAGAAAAACCATTTTTAAATGTATCAAGCATCTTCCAGACCGAATTCTTGCCATCCTTGTCAGGGTAAAGAGGGAACCCCGCTTCATGAATGGCGTCGAGATCGCGGTAACCGTCCTCAATGGAACATCGAGTTCCCTTGCAAGATCTGTCCCACTTAGGCCCTGTTTGCGAGTTTCCATTAATCGTATGATTTTCCACTGACGTGCAATTTGATTTCCTCGCATATCGGCCTCCTTTTCATTCTCTTGAACTGTTAAGATTGCCGCCTCTCGGATTCCGGACATTTTTGCTGAAAAGAAATTGAACGCATAGGCCGGTTTGTTCTCGGGAGATTTGATAGGTATTTCAGGGAAATGGAACTCGAATTGCGCTTGCTGACTAAATTTATTGTTGTCCGCAATCGATCTATATGTGATAAAAATCACTGACTAAGTCGAACCGCTCTTTTAAGAGTCAATCAAGATGTCATTTCCCAAAGAAGAAACAGCGATAACCCTTAAGATTTGTCTTGGCGCAGGATCGCGCTTCAATGGGATAGCCTGTGAATACTTCATTAGAAACTCTTCTGAGTGCGACCTTTTAAAAAATGGAAACATAAAGAGTGTCTATAAAAACGGGCGATGCCTTTCCATCGAAGAGATTCACAATAGGACTGAAAGGCTCTTGAGGTAGTACGAGCGTGAGGGTGAATTCGTAGGTCTCAAGGTTATTCTATATGGCAGGAACCCTTCTGATTCCGGAAAAAGTGGTCTACGCAACGCAAAGCTGGACAATCCAACAATCACCACTCTGTATTCCTTTGTAAATCGTAGTATCTACAACGAAATAGTTCAGACCCTAAGATCTCGGGGGATTTTTTCTGACAGAAAACAGTGCGGTACGTGCGCATATCTTGCTCTCAGTAGTCCTCATAATTGCCAATTGGAGACGATACAGGACCCCAAAACCGGCGAATTGATTTACAACAGGTTGTTCGGGGAACAGAGAAAAAGCACGGATTCCGTATGCCAAGGTTATTTGAAAAAAGATACCAGGACTAAATCGCTCGACGAAATTGAAACCCAAGCGTTTTCCAGCTCACAACCGGATTTCGAATTTCGGCCAGTATTGAAGCCGAAACACAAAATATGGAGAATTGTCTAATAGCTAAAATAGATTTTGAGCTTCTTGAAGAAAGGTTAATCGAAAGGGTCGTCAACGCTGCTTCCCCTAAACAGAAGGAAATAGCCCAGCGGCAGTTCGATCTAGTTACCCGGCTTTGCCAGTTGTTTCGAGACAATGAAGATGAACCGGTGAAGGTTTATCTTGACGAAATTTCATCTGATCCAATGCGTAGAGAAGCTTATAGAAAAAGGACGGAGCGCGATCTTCAGGAGATTGGGAATTTATTTCTGGAAAAAATGTCCGGAAAATAAGGAACAGACCATCTTATTAAACAGTATTGTATTTTGACCCCGCCGATCAGTATCGGAGCATAAATGTCCAGTGGTAATAAGTCGACTGACGTTCCGAAACTCTTGCTGGGTGAATTGAAGCGACTAGCGCAATCGGATAGTCACGCCGGAGCGGCGTCCCAAGAAACCGATCACCTATCAAGTGAGCAACTCTATGATTACATCTCGGGCCAATTGTCGCAAGAACAGTTGCCTGTCGTCATGAAGCACATTTCCAGGTGTCCGGAGTGTAACAAAGAGGTCTGGCGTATCAGAAGTTTCGTGGAAGAAACAGAAGAAGACTCCCTTGCTTGGTCTGACAGCGCAGAGTCGCCAAAAGAGGAGGACAAGACCAATGTCATCCCTTTTTCTCGAAAGAGCGACCGCAAGCCGAAGCCTGACTTCATGAAATGGGGGCTCTCCTTGGCTGCAGCGATCGCCTTGGTCGCGCTTGGAATCAAGTTATTTAACTATGGAACTTTTTTTGAGAAACCCACGGACAAAATGGCCAGCTCTAGTGAACCTTCCCAGAGTACCAACTTATGGGTCCCGCCGGTGACTCAGAATCCGATAGCGGTCTGTCCTTGGATTTGCGACTACTGGACGCGGCTTCCGAGGGAGATCAATCTTCAGTGGAAAGTCTATTGAATAGCGGGGCTGATATTAACGCTGTTGATAGTGAAAAAAAGACTTCATTGTCGTTGGCAGCCGCTAACGGACATAAGATGGTTGTCTTAATTCTGCTAAAACGAGGGCGCTGACGCGTCAATCAAAGACAATCACGGTTTCACGGCCCTTGATTTAGCGTTGAAGAATGGACACGAATCTGTAGCGTCTGTTTTGAGGCCTGCGACGCCTCTACATCAACCGTCAATAAAAGGATCTAAAATATAAATATCCAGCTAGTTGGGCTCACCCGCTAAGACAAATCCTGCCCAGAAGAATGGATGATCAAATCCCTGTTTTCTTACATCGTCTCTAGCCATTTGAAGAGCATTTAATTTGTTTCGTCCATCTTTCAAATGTTTGAGCATGCTCTCCACCAACATCACTGAAACTTCCTCTGAGACATTCCATAAACTCATAAGAACTGTCTTGGCCCTGAGCTATTGAAAAGCTCGTCCCATACCCATCGCTCCTTCACCTGACACAGTTTTACCGAGCCCGGATTGACAGGCGGTAGAACCACCATGTTTGAGTTAAGGTCAAGGTTCAATACATCTGACATTTTCAGAAATCCATCTGTGCCCGGGGGAATCATGGTTAGGATCAGGCATGGTTCCTTCACGCCTGCATCTTGTTTCCCAGATAGCCATGTGTCAAAATTATCGTATTGTAATCAACAAGTTTTGGCCCCAGTGTTTCTATCAAGTTTTGTTTGGTGGCCTTTATCCCGGTATACAAATCGACTTGATTATTGAATAATGATCTTAGCGATTCAGCCAACTGCCCGGTTCGGGGCAACCTTTCAAAATTACCGCCCATTCCTTCTATCGTAGACATTGTTTGTGTAATTTGTGTTATGAAATCCTTGTTTTCGCTTGGCTATCGGCTTAACTTCCAGACCTAGAACCCTTTCGTCGGTCAACTGAACGCGGGATGAGCGAAAATAGGACATTATCTTTGCTGGCGATTTTTTCTCCAAAGTTCGGGAAAGGGACAGGGCCGTCAGTGACTGAGCATAGACGATTTGATTTCGGTCACCCAGGAAACGGCCTTCTTGACGGAGATGTTGTTCCCTGACTCCTCAACCTTACCTTCTTTGGTTAATGGTAGCATCTCAAAAGGCAATATCCCGACACATCGTCTGGAACTAATATGAGCGAAACTTTTTCCGGTAAAAACTGAGAACCCCCTCCAGGAGGATCGTCGCCAACTTGTTTCCAGTTTCGAAGTCAAAACCTTTCAATTTTTGAATCAATTCAGCATCATTATTCTTGACCTCTACCTTTGATCTAAATCTTTGAACGAGGGTCAAGATGTCGTTCCGTGGAATTGGTTTGAACGTAGCGTACACTCTTTCGCCATTGAGCAGATATACACATAGACCAGAATCCGTAACCTCATATTCTAGGGCCCACTCTCCATCTTTCAACGCCAGTTGAGACGTTTTCATTGGTTGCGGATATTTGGTTGCGGCAAAAATGGGATAATCTTTCCTCATCTTTGCTATATGGGTCGCACGATCCTCTTTTATTTTTTTGAGATAAGACTCGGCTTGCTCGCGGTTCTGTTTGTCGCCGCTTCTCAGTGCTTCATCATATCGTTTTTGGGCTCCAGCCAATTCCAGGTTAACATCTCTATCGATCTGCAGTGTCTCCACCGGCACGCTGTAACTTGTGGTTGCTCCAGCAAAGCTCAGAGCTTCAGCAAAAGAGCGCGCCTTTGAACTTTCAGAGAATTCCAGCGATCTAGACTTGTCACCCGATTTCATGAGTATCCTGGACATGCCCTGGTAAGGAACAATTCTTTTAAACCACCAAACGGCAGTGTCATAGAAATTTGATCGTAGCGACTCTGGCAAACCATCTCGTATTTGTTCGACCAGCGCCATAGCTTGTTCAAAATGCGACCTGGCCTTGTTCAGGTCTCCAGTAGCCTCAAAAAGCAACCCCAATCCGGTGTTTGCTTCAAACCTACCGATTAAGTCATTCGACTGCGTCGATTTATCCAGTTGACGGCTAAACTTGTCTTCCGCTAGTGTGAAATCTGACCTACGAAGGGCTAGCGCTCCGGACAAAATTAGATTATCAGTAAGTTTTAACATTTGCTCAGCGTTTTTCAGGTCTCCCATTTCCAAATAAAGTCGTGCTATCTGTCCATTCTGACCATAGTATGGCGTACCAATTTTCTTTTTTAAATCTCGAGATTGTTTAAACAGATCTAGCGCCTGCGTATAATTGCCCAATTGCATGTGGACGGAGCCCATAACAGACAAGCTGCGGCTTTTCCAGGAATGTCACCGATATTTTCCTTAATGCTCGCCGACTCATTCAATAATTCTAACCCTTGGTCGAAAAAGCCAAGAAGTTCGTAACAGTGACCGAGATTATGAAGTGCAACAGCCTCTCCATGTCGATCGCCAAGCCTTTGGTCAATTTCTAGCGCTTCTTCAAAGGACTTAATGGCATCCTGGAATAAACCCATGCCCATCTCGTCTCCCGCGAGTTGGTTGAGTACTGAGCTATGCTACTTGGGTTCCTAGTTTCTCTTACTATCGTCAGTGCCCTTTTATGGGTGTCGTACGAACGTCTATAGTCCCCAAGACTGAAGTACACATTTCCCATGTTATTCAAGACAACCGCTTGTTCCGTTTTCATGTTGTGCCTTTGGGCTATATCCATTGATTGGTTATAGTAATCGAGAGCCTTCTCATTGTTGCCTTTCATATTGCTAATTATACCCAGGCTGTTCAAAGCCGCTCTCAAGCACGCTGGATTATCTCGTCGGTTACAAAGATCGAGGACTTTATGCAAAAGCTTTTCAGAATCATCGTATTGTCCTAGCTTCTGGTGCACGTTGGCCATGTTGTAAAGAGGGGTCCACTGAGCTTCCACGTCTCCAGAAGACACTTTGATCTTGTACGCCTTGTCGTAATATTCCAAGGCTCCTTTTAGATCCCCTAGTCGGTCCTTTGTGAAACCTGTTTGATTAGCAGCGATCGCCGCTTCATTCAAATTGCCTGTTCGAAGGAATATGTCATAGGCCTTTTGAAAACCATCAGCGGCCCTCTTGAGATCTTCTTTTGATTTTGCATTTTTTAGCAACCCAGTTGACTGATTGAATAAGAGGGCTCCTTGATTCGCATCTTGCGACAGTGCTTGAGTAACCAAAACACCGACAAGAAATGTAATGCAAATTAACATTCTGATTGTTTTCATTTCTCCCTCTTCATTCCGGGAACCTTTAGCAAAAGACTCCGGGCAATTGCATCTTTATTAGTTACACAATATTGTCTGTGATGAAACACTTTATTAGTCCAAGGCCCTCCTGGCGATATCTTGTTTTTCAGCAACGGTTTGAGCCATCTTAGCGTCAAGCGATCGTTCAAAGACGATGTGGTAAACCAGGACATTGTTTTGCTGGCCAATCCGATGTAAACGATCCTCCGCCTGTGAAAGATTAGCTGGAACCCAGTCAAGTTCAGCAAAAACAGCCGTACTCGAAGCGTTTAAAGTAATTCCAACACCGGCGGCTTTTATATTCCCTATAAAAAGTCTTACGCTGGGATCCCTCTCGAATTGCTTAACTATCGCGCCCCTTTCCTCAACAGGAGTCTTTCCTGTAATGGACACCGCTTGTGGAAAGTTGGCTTTGATCTCTTGTATCACGTCCCTATGATGCGCAAAAACCACTATCTTTTGATCTGATTCAAGCAATTCCTTTAAGTAATTAACTACGATTGGAACTTTTTGCAGGCCAATTTCGTGCCTTACGCTCGACATCTTAAAAAAGGCGACACGGTATGCAGAATTCAACTTCTGAACAGCAAGAGCATATTCATGGTCGTTTTTTGTTTCTATGGCGAGTCGGCATCGATATTCTAACGTTGCTATATTGGTAGCGTGGTCGGATGTTTCCCATGCGGTCTGGAAATTGTTTATGGCCTCAATCTGACTCTGAGTTGTGGCGGGAACTTCCAAAATCACGCGCGATTTTGGTGGCAACTCAGTGCATCCTCTTCTTTGCGTCTTCTTATCATGACAGTGGATTTCAACAGTCTGTTTAATTCGTCAAGATTGCAGTGCCCTCTGGGTTCCTGGTCGTCATCCAGATAGTCAGGATTGGCGTCGCAATAGTTCGATACAAAATCGTCATATTTTCCGAAATTATTCTTGTCCAAATAATTTACCAATGGCCAAAGCTCAGCCGGGCGATTCATGATAGGGGTCCCGGTAAGCAGGACTTTCTTTCGCGCCGGAATTGGTTCCGTAGTCCACTGGCGCACTCTCCTGTCGAAAAAGCCGACTATCGATCTGGTCCTGAGTGCCTGCCGTGACTTGATGTAATGGGCTTCGTCCAACACAATCAAGTCCCACTCAATTTTTCGTAAAACATGTGTATACTTATGCACTATATCGTAATTGATGATGAATATGTCGAATCTGCGTGCGGGACAGTAATCCGGCTCAGCCTCTCCCACTGTCAAATTTCGGACTTGCCATCCTGCGAGTTTCTTTCTTCCACACATTCTTCACAGATAGCGGACATATAATAAGGATCTTTTTCAGGCTCTCATCAAGGTTGATCGCCCCTATAACGGTAATGGTCTTCCCGAGTCCCATTTCGTCAGCGAGAAGTACTGAGTTTCGTTCGTGGATGAACTTGATAGCAGCTTTTTGGAATTCATAATATTGCTTGTTAGACCTGCAAGGCACATCGCCATTGCTATTAATCTTTGGTGAGCGGCGATCATGCGCGATGCTGAAATAGCGCATGTAGCGGTTAATATCTGTATAAGAATCATCAAAAAAACCCGTGAAAGACATTTCGGAGTGGTAATTTGACGTCATTGCAACTTCAGCTTTCGGCTCTATTGAATTACATGCGCCAAACGCTGTAAAAAATTGCGTTCCGTAAATCTCATCCATTCTGTCATAAATTTCTTGTTTCGGTTTGGATTGATCAGGATTCTTTTGTTCCAAAGTTCCTATTCCTCTAATTGGGATCTCTGTTGTAGTCAGTATGCTAAAATCAGTCTTTTTTACCCAAAAGTAGTGTTCTCCTGTTTCAAAGTCCTTCCAGCAGTGGTTGGATATAGCTTGCCGAAAAAAGTGGCTCGGTATTATTAGATCATCTTCTTTGCTACATTGAACACGTATCGTGTCGACCTCTCTTTCTGTGACAAAATTATTGAGGTTGTTTTTGTTATACAGACATTTCCAATGAGAAAAATTGGGTTTTGGGTTTGACGCTTTGACCAAGAATTCCAATGTTCCGTTAGATTCCATGATTCCCACCTCGAATTTGATATCGTCTGTTTTTTCCTATTTGTTGAGATGGAAATCAGTGGAGGTTTCGGACAAATTTATTCGATTTTTATCTGTCCACCTTCGCTCGTTTTATTGGCCAAGATGAAACCTTTTGCGCAGACGCCATGAGTCCAGTGAAATTATAATTGATTGATATGTATAAAGATAAGCCTGCGTAAGTAAAAAAAGGACAAAAGGCTCTATACCTATAACTAGACACGTGGTACAGATTTCTAGGCTATATCCGTAAAAAGTTCGAAGCGTATATTATGGTTGGAGGGTTTATCCATGAGACATTTATCCCTTCTGTTGGTGGTTGTAAGCTTTCTATTTTGTATAACTTCGACGCTAGGTTACGCTGAAAAGAATGAAGTAGAAATAATCCAGTCCCGTAATGGCTTCAAGCGATGACAACAACATGTAGACAGCTTGCGATGGCTGGATACTCAAGTTCAGCCAAATAATTGACGAAGTACTCTGGACAGGCTCTTTCTAAAGGTCGGAGGAGAATTGATGAAGGCCAAAATATTATGTAGCGTTATCGGAATTCTAATTGTTTTCTGGGCATGCGCAGTTCTTGCTCAGTATGAAAATCAGGCCATGAACCTCGCCAAGGAAGCCCAGACTATCCTTGATGGCGCAAAGTCCAAAGACGATTATCAGCGAGCCGCTCAAAAATACGAAGAAGCCCTGAAAATCCTTCAGAGGCTCAAATCAGATGGTCCAACGGGTTTCTGTTACAATCAACTCGGAGTAATTCAACTGTCGCTTGGACAATATCACAAGGCCCTGGACTATTTAGAGACTTCTCTGGCGATTCGTAAGAAGATCGGTGATGTTGGCGGTGAGGGCGTGACTCTCAGCAACATCGGAGAGGTTTATAAAACCCTGGGCCAATACACGAAGGCTCTGGACTACTATGAGCAATCTCTGGCGATAAGGAAGAAGATAGGCGACGTAAGCGGTGAAGGCACTATTCTTGCGAAAACAGGCGCGGTTTACGATAGGCTGAGCCAATACACGAAGGCTTTGGACTACTACGAACAGTCCCTGGCGATAAGTAAGAAGAGCGGTGCTGTAAGCCGTGAGGGGACCACACTCAACAACATTGGCCTAGTCTATCATAGCCTAGGCCAATACACGAAGGCTCTGGACTACTATGAGCAATCTCTAACGATAAGGAAGAAGATAGGCGACGTAAGCGGTGAAGGCGTGGTTTTGGGCAACATTGGCCTAGTCTATGATAGCCTAGGCCAATACACGAAGGCTCTGGACTACTATGGGCAATCTCTGGCAATAAGCAAAAAGACAGGTGATGAACAAGGCGATAGTGCGAATTTTAACAACATCGGCTCGGTTTACATCAATTTAGGCCAATACACCGAAGCCCTGGACTACTTCGAACAATCTCTCGCGATTAGTGAGAAAATAGGCGATGCGACCATTGAGAACGACAATCTCAATAACATCGGGGCGGTCTACAAAATGTTAGGCCAATATACGAAGGCTTTGGACTACTACGAACAGTCCCTGGCGATAAGTAAGAAGAGCGGTGCTGTAAGCCGTGAGGGGAACACACTCAACAACATTGGCCTAGTCTATGATAACCTAGGCCAATACACGAAGGCCCTGGACTACTATGGACAATCTCTTGCGATCAGTAAGAAGATAGGCGACGTCAAACTCGAGGGAATAAATCTTGCGAATATTGGTGCTGCATACGCACATATGGGAAAGTATGATCAGGCATCGCAAACGGCTAATGAATCTCTTGCAGTCCAAGAAAGGATTGGTGTTCCGAATCAACAGATTAAAGACAGTGCAGCAAACTATTATCTGGACGCCGGTGACATGGTCAAAGCCGAACCTCTAATAAAGGCGACCGGCTATAACGCAACTCTTGGCCGATTGGCCCTAATAAATTCAGATTATCTGTCAGCGAAAAGGTATTACGAAAATGATATGAAATGGGCTGAGAAGACCGGGGACGCAGATGCTCTCTTTCGGAGCTATACTGGTCTGGGCAGGGCCTATGAGGGTATGGGAGACTACTCAAAGGCTGAAGAACATTATGAGAAGGCCGTGAATCAGGTCGAAGAGATACGTTCCAGCCTTATACCGCCCGAGCGAAAGAACTTTTTCGACCTTAGGGATTCTGGCTTTCGAAGAACCGATCCTTATGATGGTCTGGCAAGAGTTTTGATCAAGATGAAAAAAATGCCAGAGGCTTTAAGAACATCGGAGTACACCAAAGCTCGGATATTTTCTGAATCTCTGGGGCGATGGTCCGAGAACAGCGGTTTAGAGATCCCCTCTGAAGTCCTCGCAGGGGATCGCGAACTAAATGATCGTCTTGCAGCCCTCAAGAAAAAGAGACGAGAAGCATATGAGAAATCGAATGAGGAACTCATATCGGCAATTGAACCACAGGTGAAGATTGTTGGAGAAAGATTCCAGGCTCACATCAAAACTCTTCGGGATAAATATCCTCTTTTCGCAGCAACCAAATATCCAGAGCCAATGGACATCGATCAATCGGCTCTCAAAGAGAACGAATGGGTTTTAGAATATCATGTTACTGACACAGGAATCTTGATTTACCTCACCAGAGGCAAGGAGATCGTCAAGGCCCTGTTCAAACCTTTGTCTAAAGACGAGTTAAATAGGCTTATTGTCAGATTCAGGCAACCGCTTGAAATAGTATCCAAACGAGACAAGTTTGAAGAAAAACTTAAATCATTCGACCTGGCGACTGGAAAAAAGCTCTTTGACCTGCTTCTCGGAGACGTTTTGGCTCTATTACCCAGAGGTGCTTCGGTAATCATCGTGCCGGATGATGCTCTCGGAATATTGCCATTTGAGATGCTCGTGATGAACGACGCCGGCACCATTAAGGCAGATAAGGTCTTACCTCATGTTTCAGGCGCAGAGTTCTTCGGAGACAGGAACCCGATCTCCTATTGCCAGTCTGTGACAGCTCTCACTCTGACGAGGATTCACAGTAAGAGAAAACCATCGGATGGCGGTTTACTCGTTTTGGCCGATCCCGTATTTGTTGAGAATGACAAACGGACAGTTAAAGACACCAAGACTGAGCCACAGTCCGGTGTCCTGGCCTCTCTGTACAAGAGTCTGATGGCGGGTGACGAAAGTGAACAGATGGGCGGTTTACAGTTTCAGAGGCTGTCTCGAACAGGTGAACTCGCAGAAGCCCTTGCGGTGATGTACAAGAAGAATTCGGCTGTTTACACTGGGTTCGCCGCCAGCAAAAGCAACTTCTTAGACAATATCAGTCCGTCACTGAACAAATTCAACGAAGTAGTATTCGCGACGCACGGCTACTTCGGCAAGGATCTTCCCGGTATCATGGAGCCGGTATTGGTTTTACGCTTGTTCCTCCCGGGATTGACGGTTATTTGCGTATGTCGGAAGTAATGGGGTTGAACATAAACGCTGATATAGTAGCCCTTACCGCATGTCAGACGGGTCTTGGCAAGAAGATATCTGGCGAAGGAACAATGGGAATGGGCAGGGCCTTTCAGTACGCAGGCGCTCGTAGCGTCCTAATGAGCCTCTGGTCAGTGCATGAAGTAGCGTCGATGAATCTGATAAAGAGCTTTTTCCGAAACATGAAAGAAGGAAAAAATAAATCCGATGCGCTGGCTGCAGCTCGATCAGAAATTCGCAAAAACGGATTCGATCATCCCTTTTTCTGGGCGGGATTCATTCTGGTGGGAGAGCCTCAGTGACCATCAGATAAATGCTTTGCCACTCATTATTGACTGTCAATATCATTGCTCCCTCAAATTGGATTATTATTTCTTGAGCGACGAAATGTCTGGAAACCATACTCATGCTTTAGTGGGACAAGACTTCTGAACCTGTACCATTGCGACCAGCCGCTACGATTGTTGTTTGCCTCAAGTATACATGATCAACCAAATGTAATTGACGTTCATCGGGGCATCTACTATGCTCAGCTGGCAAATAAGTAAATTTCCGTCAACAACCGTATAATTTCACTGTATTTCGCCCCAAGAGATAGCAACCCGTCAAAAACGTTTTGTTAGAAAGGGCGGCAACCATGAAAAGAATATTCCCTGGCATCATGTTGTTATGCGTCATCTTGTTTGTATATCCCTCAATTGGCTCAGCCCAGTCCGAACAGCAGGGAATTGCTATATTGAACCAAGCTCGACAGTTTCTAGAAAAAGCTAGTTCGGGGGAAGACCTGGAAAATGCCCTCAAAAAATACGAGGAGGCCCTCAAAATCTTTGAAATGGTGGGGTCGGACCGCGGACAGTTACACGCGCTTAACGGGATAGGGACTATTTATTTCTCTATGAATCACTATGCGCAGTCAGTTGAATACAACGAGAGATTACTGGCTATTACAAGAAAAATGGGTGATGTGAAGGAGGAAGGACGAGTACTAGGGGGCATTGGCATGGCTTACAAGGCCTTGGGCCAGTATCAGAAGGCTCTCGATTACTGGGAAAAGTCACTGGCTATTATGCAAAAGGTAGGAGATGTGGAGCTTGAAGGAACCATGCTTAACAACGTAGGCTTCGCCTACAACATGTTGGGCCAGCAAGCTCGGGCATTAGAATTCTATGAAAGGTCTCTCGTCTTCACCAGGAAGATTGGCGATGTTAAGCTTGAAGCAAAAACGCTCAGCAACATTGGAGCAACTTACAACTCTTTAGACCAGTATGCTAAGGCGTTGGAATACTACGAAAAGTCTCTCGCTATTAACCGGAGTATTGGTGATGTGCAGGAGGAGGTACTCGTGCTGGGCGACATTGGTGTTGCTTACAAGGCCTTGGGACAGAATGAGAAGGCGCTGCAATACTTCGAAAAGGTATTAACTATCGTAGACAAGACAGGAAATGTGGAGCTTGAAGGGGCGACACTGAACAACATAGGCCTGATTTATGACTTGTTGGGCCAGTATGCTAAAGCCTTGGAATACTATGACAGAGAACTGGCTGTAACCAGAAAAACTGGTGATATACATGGTGAGGGGGCTACGCTTAGCAACATTGGTCAGATTTACCGGTCATGGGGTCAGTATCAGAAGGCGCTGGAATGCTTTGAAAAGTCCCTGGCTATTATGAAGAAGACAGGAGATGTGAAGGTTGAGGGGATCACGCTTAGCAGCATAGGTCTGGTTTACGACGCGTGGGGTCAGTATGCGAAGGCCTTAGAGTATTATGATGAGTCGCTGGCCGTTAGGCAAAAGATTGGTGATGTCAAAGGTGAGGGAGCCACCTTAAACAATATAGGTTTGGTTTACCAATCTTTATGCCAATATGATAAGGCGTTGAGATACTTTGAGGAGTCACTGGCCATCAGAAAGAAAACAGGGGATGTGACCAGTGAAGTAACCACCCTGAACAATATAGGTTTGGTTTACAACGCTTGGGGCCAGTATCAGAATGCGCTGGAATACTTTCAGAAGTCTCTGGCCGTTAGGCAAAAGATTGGCGATGTCAAAGGTGAGGGCGTCACACTTGGTAACATTGGAGCGGTTTACAACGCTTGGGGCCAGTATGCTAAGGCATTGGATTACTATGACAAGTCACTGGCTATTAGCCAAAAGATTGGCGATGTCAAAGGTGAGGGCGTCACGCTCAGCAACATTGGAGCGGTTTACAACGCTTGGGGCCAGTATCAGAATGCGCTGGAATACTTTCAGAAGTCGGTAACTATCAGCGATAAGATTGGCGATGTGAACGGTAAGGCTATCACCCTCAGCAACATCGGCACAGTTTACCAGACTTGGGGCCAGTATGCTAATGCGTTGGATTACTATTATAAGTCTCTCGCCATAAGGCGCCAGATTGGCGACGTCGACGGTGAAGGATCTAGTCTGAACCACATGGGTGTAATTTACCAATTGTTAGGGCAGTATACTAAGGCGCTGGAAAATTCCGAAAAATCCCTGGCTATAGCACAGAAGACAGGCAATCTGAGCGCAGAAGGGACCACACAGAATAATATGGGTGCAATCTACGTTGCCTTGGGCCAGTATGCGAAAGGGCTGGAACGATATGAGAAATCGCTCGCTATAGTACAGAAGACTGGCAATGTGAGTTCTGAAGGAACTACGCTCAGCAACATTGGTAAGGTGTTCCTTTCGTTGGGGCAGTATGCCAAAGCCCTTGAATACTACGAAAGGTCGCTGACCGCGAAAAAGAAGATTGGCGTCCCATACGCCGGTACCGAAGATGAAATAGGCAATGTTTATTTAGCGATTGGCGATATCGAACGTGCTGAAACCCAATTCAAAAAAACACCCAACCTACCCGTTTCACTAGGATGGCTTGCGCTCGTCAAGAGTCAGTTCAATGAGGCAAGAGACAAATTTGAAATAGTCCTTAGAAAATCTGCTCAAAATAGGGATTTTGAGGCGTTGTTCGCTGGTCATACAGGGTTGGGGCTTTCGTACGAAGGACTTAACCAATTCGACAGGGCTGAGGAACATTTCAAAGAAGCTATTGATCTGACAGAACAGATTCGAGACACTTTGACACCGGCGCAGCGAGCTAATTTCTACGAAGCGCAGATTATGCACATCCCCCGGATAACCCCATATGAAGGGCTGGCTCGTGTCCTTTTGAAGAGCGGAAAGCTCAACGAATCCTTAAAGGAATCAGACGGGACAAAAGCCAGGATATTCGCCGAATCTTTATCTGGCAGATCTCGAGACACTGTCGCTGATGTGCCTAAAAACATTTTGGACCAGGATAATGACGTAAACAACAAGGTGGCTGCATTTACCCAGGGACTGCAAAAGGCTTATGAGAAAGGTTCCAGGAATGCAATTGATTCTTTCGAAGCGCAACTAAAGGATGCAAGATCCGAAAGAGACGGACACATAGATTCGCTCAGAAAAGAATACCCCCTTTACGCTGCAACAAAGTACCCCTCAACCAATGAGCCTTGAACAGTCTGCGCTCAAGGACGACGAATATACCCTAGAATATGAGGTTACTGAACCCGGAGTATGTATATATCTGTCTCGAGGTAAGCATATAGTCCGAGCTACATTCAAGCCTATCGCTAGAAAAGATCTTGATGAATTGGTTCAAAAATTCCTCATGCCTATGCAGCTTCGGCCCAGTGATCAGTTAACCCGGAAGCTAGCAGCTTTCGATTTTGTCTCCGGGAACAAACTGTCGGATTTCCTTCTTGGAGACATTTTATCGGACCTACCCGAGAAGGCTCCTCTAATTATTATTCCTGATGGTTCGCTTGGCGTGCTTCCGTTTGAAATGCTTACGCTAAACAATGCTGGAAAAATCTCAACAGAAGGGAAAATGCCTCAGGTTTCAGGGGCCAATTTTTTTGGTGACCGCAATCCTATTTCCTACTACCAGTCGGTCACAGCCCTCACTTTGGCACGTACATTAGGCAAGAGGAAGAAAACAGGAAAAAAGACGCTTGCCATGGTAGATCCTGTTTTTGCAGCCGATGATCCTCGTCTGGTAAAATACGCCAAACAGGAGCAGGAAAGGCTTGCTGCCACACTACCCACAGAACTCCTGATGTCTATGGCGGCCCAGAATTCAATCACTTTCCCAAGGGTTAAACTTACGGCTCAACTTGGCGCATCGTTGAAAGATGCTGACCCTTCCCGGACTGATATCTACGAAGGGATAGCCGCCAAGAAGTCAGTGGTCCTTGAAAAGGACCTGACTCCCTACCGCACGGTAGTTTTTGGGACCCACGGATACTTTGGAAAAGACTTGCCAGGAATTCAGGAACCGGTTCTTGTATTGACGCTTTTGGATACACCCAAGGGGCAGGACGGTTTCTTGAGAATGAGTGAAGTCATGGGCTTGAATATAAATTGTGATTTGGCTGCGTTGACCGCATGCCAGACAGGTCTCGGCAAACGAATCTCCGGCGAAGGAACAATGGGAATGGGCAGGGCCTTTCAGTACCAGGCGCTCGGAGCGTCCTAATGAGCCTCTGGTCGGTGCATGAAGTAGCGTCAATAAATCTGATAAAGAGCTTTTTCCGTAATATGAAAGAAGGAAAAAATAAATCCGATGCGCTAGCTGCAGCTCGATCAGAAATTCGGAAAAACGGCTTCGATCATCCGTTCTTCTGGGCTGGATTCATTCTGGTGGGTGAACCGCATTAACACAACGCAAACTCTTTATCCAACTCGAAACAGCTACAAAATCTAAGACGATTCTTATACCTTAAATTTCCGCAATCTTGACATCTGCTGTTCGCCCATATCTCCGTCTGATACTGAAGGGCAATAAGTTGGGGCCCATAAATTTTCCCAACAACTTTGTCCGAATCTGGGATCGGCAACCATCTCTACTGTTAGTGGAAAGTTTTTTCGGAGGTGGTGAGCATGAGCGTATATTCGGTAAACGACGTGAGGGCCGCCCTAAGGAAAATCGGGTTCAAACCGTTTGGAAGAGGTAACGCGAGCGGACATGAAATATGGCGAAACGAAAACGGCAGTAAGGTTAGACCCGTCTTGAGAAAGAAGGACGTTCACGTTCGTACCCTCTATTGCCTCGGCCAAGATTTGGAACGAATCGGGATATGCGCCAGGAAAAATTTCGTAGCGTTGATCAAATGAAGGGAGTCACAGAAAAGTGTCCACTCAAAAAAATATAAAAAAATCCAAAAACGTGTGTCCCCATTTGACACATGTAACCCTTACACTCGATGGCGTAGGCAAAATAGGGCAGGGCGAGAGCCCCGATCTTTGGATGAGAATTGCTGCAAATGGATGAGCAAAACAACCAACAGTGTAATCTTCCAATCACAGGGAGTAAGAAAAATGGGAATCTTTTGGACTGTTGTAATTGTCTGGACGATAATTGGCATTCTCACCAACTGGGGATACGGTTACGGTCGTGATGACGACCGTTACGATGACGGTTATCGTAACGGCTACGACGAAAATGACCATGACGATGACAGATATGATCGATAATCCCCAAGGAATGAGATCTCACCCCGACCCTTGCCTCACCTCACCCGTCAGCGTCTACATGAAGAATCCAATGTCAGCGCCGGATATCGGATCGCCGATCAACAGGGCCCGATCCAGGAATCGGTTGCCTTCTTGGCACGATGTCTCCGGTACAAGCGCACAGTTGTGACAGGCGGCCAGATTACAGGATTCCGGCCCCTGTCCACCGCTCGAGCCAATTTCCATACACACGGGATCAGCGGAACACCATTTTGCCTTTTCAAGCGCTTTCCATATCATGGCTTCAAGATATCCAGGTCTTCCCATAGCGACCAGACCACCGAGCGTGCCCTCCGAATCACCCGAAGCGGTGTAGATGAGAAGCCCAGACATCTGCCTTCCCTGAAGGTCCGAGACGTAAAGCCTTTCTCGCAAAGAAGCTGCAGAATATCCGCATTCAAATGTTAACTGATTTAACAGCACATGAGCAAAAGTATGAATCATGATGAAGCGAGGGGACAAAAACTTGTGCTTCCATTTGCGAGATTGTTCAAGAAGGCCATACCGTTTCACCAAATCCCGGACCCTGCTTTGGACGATGGGCTTTTGTTCCCAGTCGGCTATCCTTTCTTCGTTGAATTCGATAAATATGCCTTCACCATAAACAATTGATGCGGGCAGCCAATTTTCTCCGCGCAGGCTGGTTTTTTCCTCATCATTTTCTTTTTTTGTTCCAAAGATAGTTGCGAGTTTGATATGACACGGGAGAAGCCTACCAGCACTCGAGTTTCCCGAAGCTTTTTCACAAGAGAGATTGTTGAGAAAAACGGTTTCACTTCCGAATTGTAATCGTCAAGTGATAGACAACTAACGTGAAGACGCAACCCATTTTGCGGTGACTTCAGTTGTTCATATTCAAGAGGTAGCAGGTCATGCTCGAAATCTTCATAATCTTCTATTAGGTCTATTTTCGCTTGAGGTTTCTGAGAAGAATCAGTGACAATTTTGATCGCAGCGACAATCTGTTCGTCGGTGTACTTAATTAACATCAGTGGTTGCTGCAATCGGAGTTTTTTGGGTTTGATCGACTCAAACCCTAGTTGCCCTAACGAAATGACTAAGTCATCAAGCGGAGGCTTCTGCAATAACTCAACTAGCTCTGGTGGGGCATTTTCGCTGCCGCGAGGCAAATAGATAGCGCTCTTTGTGTCAGCATAATAAACATTGGACGCATTCTTGGTCCAACTTCTCAAAGGCCTGCCACAGATGATTTCCGGCTGATTTGGCCCCATCCATGGACTTGAGCCCTTACACAGGGTACTGTCGTGGCGATCTGTTTAAGTTTTCGCTAAGGAAGCTTGACGATCTGCCCGGCAATACATCCATCACATGAGCTAACGATCTTCGAGCGCCACATTGACAGGTGACTATCTGAAATTGAAAGGTCGAAGCTCCGGATTACTGAGATTCATGTGGCCGTCACATTGAGTCTCGTCATCAGCGTGAACCCATTCCCTCCATGGAAAATCTTGCAAATGACCATCTTCACAAACCGCTATGATTTGAACTTGCGACATATATCTGGTCATGCCTTTTTTTTTGCAAACTGGACATTTCGGTTTCAGTATGCAGGTAAGCGGAAACTGTTTCAAGAAACCGCAATCCTGGCAGACGTGCCACGTTGGAAATCGATAGGCCGGTATGGTCATTTTTACATTAACTTTTTCAAGTCCATAATATCTGGGATTTCTATAGTCCGGAGGGAGCATGAAATATTCCTCACCGAGGAACTTTTGCATCCGCCATTCTTCAACTTTGAATTCTTCCGTAACAATTTCAACTTTATTGTCGGAAGCTGTTTCATCGTTGAACCAATCGTCGAGCGAAGCGGTGATAAAAGTCGAACCGTCTTTTCCTACGCTAAGAGCGCCGACGCCGGCCGGGGATATCAGGTGGGCTCGTCTTACAGGGTTAAGCGGCATCGTTATCTACCTCCTCGCTAAGAGATCCAAGAAAAACCTCGGTTTGACACTGGCGTCGACGGTTCGCATAGAGGTCGGCGTCGGCCATGAGATTTTAGCGAAAGCGGGATTGATGTATGCTCCGGCTTCTCTCAGCAAAGGTGGGTCCTCAGAATTCAGAGGTCCTGTCCATTCTAACCTCTCCATCTGCGCCATTCTTCAGCTCTTTGTTTGAAAATTTTCATCAAGTTTCCGTGTTCGTCGGGATTGACGGATAAGACTCTTTTAAAGAGAATCGCCTTCATATTCTCTACGAGTCGTTCGGGGAATGGATACGGGCTTTCGGCCTCTTCTTCAGTCCCGAGTTGAAGGGCATAGGCCGCCATAACCGCATGCAGGGCTCTATCCAGCGCCGGGGGAGAAAATGGCGTGACGCTTGTCGGTTCCACTTGGGCGTATAAACGTTCGTGGTAACTCTTAAACTTTTCAAAATGTGATCTGTCCCGCTGGTCCGTTGCCGGATAGGCGGTAACTATCAGCCCTGGTCTCGGCCCATTTTCGTCCCACCCTTCCTGTGATTTGAATATACTGGGACGTGGATTTGGGCTGTCCGGCCACAAGCATTAACGAAAGTCTGTCTATGTCAACGCCGACTTCCATTATGCTCGATGTGAGGCATACATCGATCGGACGAGGCTCTTTTTGGTCAGAAACTTCTATTTCAAGGGCGCCGATGGATCTCGCTACTTCGCCGCTTTTGAGACGACCCGTAAGCTCCTGAATGTTGTAAAGACGTCTCATAAACGAAAACGACAAATTGTTTCTCGAAACAATAGTTTTTAGATGGTCTGGGACATAGGACTGAAGGAGTGAAAGACCCCAGCCCAGTTCTCGGAGAGAGTTATAAAAAGTTACTAGCGTCCACCATGGGTCTCTTTCTTCCTTCGGTAGAGACATTGGGGCTTCGAGTAACGCTGCCAATGTTTGAGCAGTCACGGTGTCAAAAGTCGCGGGAAGGAGCTAGAAGCCCTGGAGACACTTTGCCTGGGCAAAGTTTGCCATCGTCATCGTGAGCGAAACTTGCAAAGAAAGAATCACCAGCATCAAGACCGGGTGGTGGAAAAAGGGCGGATTCACACCTACCGAATAGTGCTTTTATTTGATTGGCGGATCTTCTTATCGTGGCGGTCGAGCAGATGATTTTTGGCTTGATCGGTGTTTCATCTCTGCGTACTGTGCATAATTCCTCAATGACGGTTTCGTACAGTCCGACCATGGAACCAAGTGGCCCAGAGATTAGATGAAGCTCATCCTGAATGATTAGTCTTGGTGGTGAAAATAAACGACTGCCGCTCTTGTCTATACCAAAGATGGAGCGAGCTGCGGCGGTCCACGAAAGACGGGCAAATTTATCTACAGTTCCGATTATTAATGACGGAGGAGACTCGTAGATATCTTCATCAATTACCAAGTACTGGCAGTCCGTCTGCAAAATCGCATGACTGGTCTGGGCATTCGAGGACGACGGATTCACCCCTCTGTTCATAGCCAAGAAGTTTGGGGGCGCTTTTGTTTGATCGATTTGGATAATCACCTGGGCCCATTAGCGCTCCACACCAAGGGCATCGTTCCACCATGAAAGAGTTGTCGGTTTTCTTGTTTAGTTTCAGAGCCCGAAGTTCAGTGATCGCTTCTTTCCGTGTGTTAGGAGTCGTTTCACCACCGAGCCAGACACCAATAGAAATAGTATTAGAACCCAATTCGCTCAGGGTGCTTTTTTCTGAGGCTTTCCAAAGCGCAGATCAGAGTCGAGGCTCTCAAGAATTGCTGCGCCGTCAAAAGACGGTACCGCATCAACACTTCGACACCTGAGTCATTTGGGTTCCTGAGGCGTCTTAGCAGAATTGAGAATGCCGCTAGGCCAAGATAGGCTTCCGTCTTTCCGCCGCCCGTAGGAAACCATATCAAGTCTACTATTTCTCGCTCATGATCAGCGCCGTGGACCATTGAATTGACGGCGGCCATTATGAAAGCGATTTGAAAGGGTCTCCATTTTCCTCTACCTTCTGAAGGTTTTAATTCATCTATAATCGCTTGTGGTTCTCTGAAAATGAGTCTCTTGGTTTTTAAATCATATTCTGGTTTTTCTTGAAGACCTTCTCGATCTCAGTTGCTGAATAAGAATAGCATGGTTAGCCATTCTGAATGCTCTCATGCTCAGAGTGTCCGAGAGGAGATGTTCGAGGCCCCGTTTCATTCGGATTGAAAAAAGTTCCCAATTCTTTACGTGTGTCTGCGCCGCTGGCTTGTGTCGTGAATCAAGAGTTTCTGCAATAGTCTTTTGATCTCTTATCCACATATCGTATAGTCCTATCAGCTTTTGTAGCGATCCAATGCCGTTATCAGATGCTTCAAGACCTGCAAGCGCAGCCATTGATATAGAGAAATTTTGTCCGTCTTGGAGCTTAACTTCAGGCGTGATATTCGGTATTTCAGCCATGGGGAAACAGTCAGAGCGAACCGAAACAACGCGACTGTTTTCATTCACGAGTCCCCAGTCAGCGGAACAACCGTGACCGACTGCAAAAGTCTCGTGTTTTTTATAAAGTAATTCTAACGCTCTTTCTTCTTCATCCAGGGCGGATATTTCGGGTTTAGGATATGGTAGTATGTTGAAGTCGGTTTTTCCGTCTAATACCGTTGCCGTGAAGGATGTTTGAAAAACACTTACTCTTTTGACGCTCCTTCAGGTTTAGACCTGTTAATGACGCATACAGTGAATAATCTTGAATCAGGATCGTTATTAGGGGCTGGCCTGGAAAAAACCTCTACGCTTATTTTAAGGTCCCCGAGGTTCTCTGTGTCCTGTTTGGCCGGAGTCAGTTTGACTCGTCTCGATCCATGATCATTTGGCGGATAGAAAGTGGATAACAAACGTAAAGGACTTCTAAGCCACCAATCGTGTTTCTTGTCGCGATAAGATACTTCCTTTTTTGTATACCGCCCACCAGTGACTTCGACCTGCAATGCCGCTTTTGGACCGACCTTGGCTAAGAAACTGATTGCGGCGCTACACGGACGGTACCATTGCTCAATGAGATATCAAAGTTATCTGAAGCCGGAGAACTATCCGCGGCTCCGAGCCTTTTGTTAATTTCTTCAATATGTTTGAGCCCTTCACTGGTTATACAATTTATGCGGGAATCATCATTAGACACCGACTCGGAGTCATCCATCTCTTTACAATCTAGATCAAATTCGGCCTGGAAATCTTTTTGATCATTGATTGTGATGTCTGCAGGGAAGACGACACCGACAGTGTATCTTATTTCGGGGCTTCCTCTCGTGATTATCTCTTCGCCCGACCCTTTCTGTCTCCAAGCTTTGTAAACGTCATTGATGTTGTCAAAAGATAGCTGTTTTTGACAGTCGATCTCATCACCACGAGGCGCTGGTCCCACGAATTCATCATGCAGCGCCTCGATCATGACTTTTCTGTTCAGGATATGGTCAGGCATTTTTACTCCTTGGCTCATTCAATAAGCCGGACAACTTACGGGCGTCTAAAGTAGGGTTTCGCGGAGTGGCCATCCTATTGCCATAAATCGTCAGATCCCTCGAGAAGCTTACCTATACTGGATTCAGGCACTGTGAACGATTCTGGTAAAATTTTCTTTACTCGCAAAACCATCATCGAACCTTCGTCGGTCTCGCCAATCTTGAATGTGGCTTTTCCTGTCTTTTGAAGGTCCCTAATACTCGTTTGAGAAACCCTTTCTATAAGGAGTTTTCGTATAGTAAAACCTGCGCTCCTGTGTGCGGCATTAATCTCCTCGGCCACTTTCCAGAGCTCTTCTGCCTCATCTTCCAGACCGATAAGACGCATGATGGCCTGGAAATCGGTGAAGTCCCTCGTTTTAATCTTTCTGGTGGACATCCAGTTCCGAAGGTTGATGTAGTTGGCTTTCTCAGAACCCAATTTCTTCAGGGACTGAATTGTCTTCTCTGCGCCGGCATCCCCGGCCGTAACCCTCAGGAATTTTTTCCATTTGTTTTTGGCAGATCGCAATGCGTCCGCCTTTTCGCCCAGAATCTCATTTGCGATCGGCTCAATGTAGTCCCGCCGCCTCCGCTACGAATGAGCACAAACATTCCCGGCTCAATTTCAGAAGTTGGATCCTGTTTACGGTAGCCTCAGCACCCTGATCATCGTTATACCAAGAAAGAGGGTCAATAACCAGCGTTTTGGCGTCCTTCTTGTTTCCAGCATTACCAGACAGTCTCCTTCGAGGACAAATAGTCGAGCTTCGACCTCATGGTTGTAATCGTTGGCATCGATTTCCTGGTTGATTCTTTTTGAACACCGGCGACGTTGACGGTCGGGACAAGGTCCTGGGCGTCCACAAACTCATTACTGGAATCATTGGCATCGACGAAGATGAGACGATCATCATTATAGGCGGGTCTCGGTTTGCGGGCGACAACTTCAGTCAGTCCAACGGAAAAGGATGACTGTCTCGGTTGCCGATCACGTATCCAATTGTAACAGAACACCTTTATGGTCGATGAGCGGGCCGCCGAGAAAACGTATTCATCGAACCATCGGGCCGGCCCAACGCAGAAAATGTTTCCATAACAGACCCCGTCTCTCAAAGACTCTGGAGAAATCACGTGGAGTTTTCTAAAACGCCTGAAGCCACCAAATACATCTTCAGTCAGACCAACCCATCGTGAGTCTCTTATCAGGATTGCGCTGTGATATTCTGAGGCTTGCGCAGAAGAGAATTCCTCACTGATCAAATCGCCAATAGGGTTTTCATCCAGGATGGACACCCTGTCGTAAGCTTCGAAAATGGCCTTGGCGTCATCTTCCACGTGAGGGAAAACGTGCTTGATTCTGTCGACAAATGATGTCGCTTTCTTCAAGGCGATTGGATCAAGGTTACGAATGGCGCTAAAAGGAGCGGGCACAGCCTGCATGAGATAAGACTGGCGTTTCAGGAACCTTATGAAAGGGTTCCAGTAATCGTCGGCCAGTTCTTCCCGGTAATTCGCCTTGAAACAATTCAGGATACGGCGAACGTAGCCAGTTGAGTATGGTTGACCCTGTGCCTTGAAAGTGAGACTGATTCGGAACAATGATGAACCGAGCAAGCTTCGGCTAGTTGATGAATGTCATCTTTGAGCCTCCATGAACGCTAAAACCTCTATGGACGGTGGTAGATAGTGGTTGAGCGTGAGTTTGACTTCCCGGGTTTTTGTTGACGAACATGTCGGAAATATTCCCTGTCGCTACGTCAAAATTAGGTTCCGTTTTGTCTAGCACGACTACTCTTATGGCCCGTTTGTTGTCTGAACCGAATCTCAGAAAACCATAAGCGCCATCATAGATTGTGAAGTACGGAACATTGTCTTCGTCCTGGACATGGTCGCCATTTCTGGCGGTGAGGATTTCAATCTGAAAGGGTCGCCAGGCCGAATTATGTCTTTGACTCGTAAGACATCATTCAGATTACCGGTTTCGACTTGCTTTCTTCTTCACCGCAAACACTTCAGCTCTAGCTTCCAGTTCAAGTATGTTTTGTCTTCCGATGATCTGGCAGTCCAGTCTCTGCTGAAGAGCAAATTCCAGTGGTGAGATAGCATCTACAAAATGCTTGGTGAAATTTGGCCGTTGAATGATGTTCATCTTTCGTGACGTCGCTTTTTCGATTTCCTGTGAGCCATTGCAAAGCATGACCTTCTGGCAAAATCTTTTCGGAAATAAATCTCGTCCCAGTGTTCTTGGACTTTTGCAACTTAACCTTGGCGCCTTGCTCGCCCATGAAGGACTCGATACCAATAAATTCAGCCCGGTACTTTTTTTCCTTTTCAAGACACTGCACGACAGTCCCTGGCTTCAGATTGCATAGCCGCTCAAAGTGTTGATCCGCAGAGACCTGTTGCTTTATTCCTGAGCGTGCTGAGATGAGCCCTAGCGCTATCAAGTTGGCCGCAAACGCCCTGGTTGGTGTGGTCACCGCCAGCACAAGGTTTTCTCGATCAATTTCTACGCTGGCGAGCGCTGATCCAAGGTCTACGAAGAATTGTACCCAACTGGGCGCCGGGGTCCACGAACCCATCTTATCGAAATAGAATCTTTCAATTGGATTCTCGGACTGAATGGATATTTTACTTGCCATTTTGTCGCCTCACCAGTTTCGGAGCTTACAATCACTCGATCGTTTCAGTTAAAATTCCCCTCGGATCAACAAGCGCTGAGGCCTCCAGTCAAGACCAGAAAGACTGACCAACCATCTTCTCGTCTTTTGAAAATAGAAGATGGCCACAGCCGAAAATCCGGACATTTTTTTTGGACCTTCCTTTGAATTGTGTTTGTTTCAAAATCTATCTCCCTGGAAAGATACACTATCTCCACATCATCGCCATGTTGTCCCACCGATATGTGTCAAATGGGGACACACGTTGTCGGATTCTTTTCATTAAAAACTCCGCCATCATGATCCAGTCCTGACCTGTCCATTTGGACAGATTTTAATGCACCATTGTCCTCACTCAGCCGCTTCACGATGTCTCGGATTAAAGAGAAATTGGCGCTGGGAGCGATTTCATGTTTTAGAGTTCCGGAGAAGGTCTCCAGACGGGTTTCTGGTCTCAGGTAGCTGCGATGAAGTGACCTTCTGGAAAAGTGTCTCGATCCCTTCACAAAAAATTGTACCTTCGAAAACACCAAGCAGGTCGCGACTCAAACTGAGGGCCATCAATTCCGGGTCGGTCAACGGAAGGGGAAAATGCTTTCTGAATGACTCGACCAGTTTCCAGACGGCATTTTTGCCTTCTTTTTCGGCGTAGAGAGGGAACCCGGCGTCCTGAAGCGCATCCATGTCCCGGTAAATGGTCCTGAGAGACACATCGAATTCGGCTGCGAGTTCGTTGAGGCTAACGCCCTGCGAGCGAGATTCAAGCAGCCTTAGGATTTTCCACTGACGTGCCATTTGAATTCCTCGCAATTAGGTTTCCTCCTCTCTAATACATTCGAATACCCTTGTAGCAACCGGCGTGCCATCTTGAGATAGACCCTATTATAGGGCTTTCGGGTATAGCCCAGTCCGTCGAAACGGGCCAGTCTGTGTTCCGGTAAAACAAGAATCGAAAACACGGCAGTTAAATGCTGGACTTTTGGTGATAATCAGATATAAATATATTTGTTGTTACACAAAAATGTTTGTGGGTGTTGCATGCGGATTCTAGTTTCATGGATAGGTATTACGGATTTACGCGCCATGGCCGCTTCTCATTCTGGGCAATCGAGGGACCATATCGCAAAATTGGTAGGCATTGGCGGAGGCATTGACGGCTCCGGCCCAATTATGACTTTGCTGGACAACCATTCGTTCGATAGGATTTATCTTCTAAGTAATTTCCCACAACCGATTAATGAAGATTTTGTGTCGTGGCTGGGTCGTGATGCCGAGATCCGTAACGTAAGCCTTTCCGACCCCACAGATTACGCTGCGATATTCACGGTCGTTGATAAAGAAATGGAATCCATTACCAAAGGATACCGGAACAAAAGGTATGAGCTGTCGATTTTTTTGAGCCCAGGCACTCCGGCGATGGCCGCCATATGGGTATTGCTTGGCAAGACCAAATATCCGGCAACCTTTTATCAATCTTTTAAGACTAGGGCATGGATCACCACCATCCCTTTTGATCTGACTGTCGACTTTGTGCCAAAATTACTCCGTAATTCTGACAACGCTCTTCAACATTTGGCGAGTAAGAGTCCTCATGAAATTGTAGGGTTTGAACCAATAGCCGGTGACAGCCAGGCTATTCGTCTAGCAGTGGGCAAGGCCCTGAAAGCCGCCATTCGAGATGTTCCAGTCCTGCTAACAGGTGAGAGTGGCACGGGAAAGGAAATGTTCGCCAGGGCCATGCACGAGGCCAGCCCCCGTAGGAATAAACCTTTTATTGCTATAAACTGCGCTTCGATTCCCAATCAGCTTATGGAGTCCCAGCTTTTTGGCCACGAAAAGGGTTTCTTCACTGGCGCGGACAAAAAGCATGAAGGAGCTTTTCAGAGGGCGAATGGCGGTACGCTTTTTCTGGATGAGGTTGGTGAAACTGATCTCGATATTCAGGCTAAACTGCTCAGGGTCCTGCAGCCACCAGCCAAATCCGGGCCGTGTATTCGCGAGTTTTATCCTCTCGGATCGTCAAAACAGGTCAAGGTCGATGTCCGCACAATTGCGGCCACCAACAGGGATCTTATGTCAATGGTTCAGAAAAGCGATTTCAGGGAAGATCTCTTCTACAGGTTGGCTGTCATCGTGGTTCGATTACCTGCATTACGGCAGCGTCGATCCGACATTCCCCTCATTGCGTCGGTTCTTATGAATCAAATCAATCAAAATTTCGGTCTTCAGGAACCAGGATACGAACACCAAATTCTGTCTGATTCTGCAAAATCTTTTATAAGGCGCGCCACGGTTGGCCGGGAAATGTTCGGGAACTTACAATGCCCTTTTGCAGTCCGCTGTAATGTCCGACACCAATCAGATAACGGCTGAAGACCTTGAAGCGCTGGCGGAAATGCCTTCTTCATCTCTTTCATCTAACGATTCATTAATCCTCTGGGTGGTGGATTTAAACTGGATGAACACTTGGCCGACTTGCATCGTAAGTTTTTGAAAAAAGCTATGGAAGAAGCCGGTGGTGTCAAATCTAAGGCTGCCCAACTTTTGGGACTGGTCAATTACCAGACCCTTGATGCTCGTTTAAAGAAGTTTAATGTGCAATGGGAATCCCAGAGACCAAGGCAAGATTAATAGGACCCATTTGGCACGGTGTTTGCTTATAAATCGTTTTGCTGCATAACTGTTTTTAGCAGCCATCCAACAAAAATGTCGCCGAATCGAGTATGATCTGTTCGTGAGCTGTTGTCACAGCATAACGGCTGTGAAGTTCCTATCGACACTGGCACGTTTTCTAGAGTTTGTCCTGCGGAGTTCAATCATGTTGTCCGGAGAAGTTTTGATAGCAGATTTGATTAGCCACGAGGTTTTGGCCATCAAAACTCACATTGATGAGTCAGAAACATGGATCCATGCTCTGCATGAAATGGCAACAAAAAGAGATAAAGCTCTATCTCTGCTTGAAAGAAGAATAAATCTAGAAGCTCAATTGTTGAACATCGAGGATGGGTTGAACCACATTTTACGCCAAAAGAGTTCCATAGGGGTTCAACTAGCAAATCTTACTACGGCAGTGGAAATGGAACAACAGAAAGTGACTCTTGGCGAAGTTGCACTCAGCGATGTGATTCAAGAAATCCGGACTCTGGAATCAAGAATTTCTGAGCTCAAAGCAAATAAAACTTCTAATCCTGAAGCCTCAACAAAGATAAAAAATGTTCGGGAGCTCCTTGTTTACCGGCAAAAGGATGCCAAAATCACGCGAATGGAGCTTAAATCAAATATTGCAAGATTAGAGCTGCTTCGTTCGGACGTGGACAAGCTCACCGACAAACAAAAGGCTATTGTAAAAGAAGAGGGAAAATACCGTGCGGACATAAAGAATGCTCAGATGAAGTTGGATCAATTTAGCGCACATGTAAGATCGAATGTTGAGCGCCTCATTCAACGGACGGTCCTCGACGAATCCAAAGAATTTGACACCGAAGAAGTTTGCAGAATTATGACGGACCGAAAGAACCAGTTGCTCGAGACAATTGAGTCTGCAGGGTCAGAGATCGAAAAAGCACAACAGAATCTTAAGACCTTAATTGATCAACAATCCAGAATCGCTCAGGGAGAAACTTTTGCCATCGAGGCATTGGCAGCCTTGGTATGTTTGAGATGGGCTGACCACAATTACGATGAATCTACTAGCTCCAGTAAAATAATAGGCAGACATAGAATATTCTCTGACATTTTTAGGTGGAATTCGTGGCGAAATTTGTCACTCGAAAAACTCTCACTATTTCTAATGAAAGAGGTGGCTCCGGTCGTAAGACGTCTTTTCCAGGATGCTCATGATCACATATCCCCTGAACTGGCAAGGATACTGTTACCATTTCAAATCCTGGTCGGGTCTCCACCTACGATTCTTGCGGTTCTTCTCAAGTGGCTCGACCTTCAGCCGTTTGAAACTCTTGATGACAAGAGGAAACTACTCAGTGTTTTGAATAAGTCACTCAAATCAGCCAATTCCATTCGTTCGAATGTTTCCGGCACTTCTCCGCAAATTGCCCGTTTGGTGGCGGCCTTGGCTCGGCCTTCCAAAGGTGACATCGTCTACGATCCATGTTTTGGTCATGGCGAAATGCTGAGTGCGATCCTTGATGAAGCCCCGGTAGAGGATAGGTCATCCTTAAGTTTAATCGGCGTTGAAAATTCCCAAGAAAACTATGTCCTAGGATTGGCTCGTTTGATCCTAAATGGGGGTATGGATCAAAAACTCCAGTATAACAAATCGCCCGGGCAAGATCTTTCTCAAGATCTGATCGGCGAAGGGTTCGATTTAGTGGTATCCAATTTGCGCAGAACCGGCCAGAACAACGGATTGAGACCGGGCGTGATACCTGGTCAAGGTTTTTTTTCACACGGCCGATCGATCTTGCAAGCGCTTTCGAAGTTACGTCCTGGAGGCAAGCTTGTCATAGTAACGCCTGAATCTGCTATGTTCCTAGGCGGCCCTGATGCCGAATTTCGAAGCGCTCTTATTAAAGAAAACAAAGTTGAGGCCGTTATTTCAATCCCTGAAGGGGCGCTTGATCATGCACGCCGCTTTAAAGATGTCATCCTTGTCGTTCGTCGCGGCGGCCAGACCGAAAAGATCAGGATGGTGGATGCGGAATCATTTTTTGAGAGAACTTCCAGAAGGGCACCATATGTTATAAAACCAGGAGAAATTAATGAACTGATAAAAGAAGTTCAACATCCAGCACCATTAAATAATGGCTGGGATGTTTCGGTCGAAGCCTTAGCCGAACTCTCATGGGATTTAAGTGTACGCCGTCGCGATCAGAGCGAGCTTCTGGCTAAACTGGAGTCACTTAGGGAGTGCGACGTTGTGCCGTTGGGGGACTTCTGCGAAATAATAGAACGGCCCCGCGTAGCCAATCAAGAAACTCTCAGATGCCCCAAAATCGGGCAATTCGATTCGGTATGTGGATATTAGGGATCTAAGAGGTGGGGTAATCGCTCAGTCTTCTCAATGGATATCTATAGATTCTTCTATCTCCATCCAAGACTCCTCGAAGCTTCAAGACGGCGACATCTTGCTACCAAAGCTAGGTGCAATTGGTAAAGCAAGCGTGGTGAGAAAACAGGCCATAGGAAGTATTGCCGCAAGAACTCTGTTTGTTATTAGATATTCCTCAAGTTATATGGAACCAATTTTTTTGGCAGCTTACCTTGAAAGTGCCCAAGTCCGTAGCTGGTTCCACGATCATACCGTAGGTGGAACAAGAGGTCATCTAACAGAACGGGTAATGCTGACTCTGCCTGTGCCTTTCCCAGGGCTAGATTATCAACAGGATATAGGAAGTAAATACTTTCAAAACGGCGATGACGTGGTGGATTATCTCTGTGAGCATTTCACTCTAAATGGCAGCGATCCGGTGGCCCTTTGGCTGGAGCGATCACTTAATGACTTATTTAATAGAACTATAAACTTACATCAACCCCTCAAAATGGATCTTTTTGAGCGGCTGTTTGATAGTATGAGTTCAATCAGATCACCATTTGAAAACGAGACTGTTGACAACCCAAAGCCATCGTCGGAAGCCGAGCCTCTAAATGATTGGTGCGACAAATTTCGGAATGCCATCTCCCTGTTATTAGGGTTGAAAAATGTCCCACCAGGACCTAGTTTGTTAAACATTCTACAAAATGCAGTGAATGGAATCCGTGAATCATTAGGGGCATTGGAACAGCACACGCCTGTCATGGAGAAGGCTCAATATCTTAGCCATATGTCGATCAAAATGATTAAAGAAGCCATTGACGGTCTGTTTTTAGACCTAAAACTCGATTTTCGTGTGCATGACAACCTGTTGATGGCGGGAACGAAAACTGAGATCAATATAGCGATTATTCACAAGGGTTTTTTACCGTTGCGATACGTAGTTGTACGTAGCAGCCCGGATTGGGGAAAAACTTATTTGGCGTTTATGACAGAAGGTGCAACCGAATCAATGGTTCTCACAGGTATTGCGCCAGAGACCGCTGGTGAGTTCATCATAGACATCAACTGGACAGCGGTGACTCTGGATGGGGAGGTAATAGAAGGCAAGACGGAACTCCCTTTCAGGGTTAGTTCTGATGACCTGGTTTCAGTTTGTCAGTCTGGGGACATGGGCCGTAATCCCTATGTAACTGGAACACCTATAAGCCCAGACAGGGACGATGTATTTTTTGGACGTGAAGACCTACTTACAAATATAAAAGGCCAGATTGAAAAAAGCGGAAACGTAATTTTGCTTGAGGGGAATCGTCGAGCTGGTAAAACGTCAATACTTAACCATCTTAAAGGGCTCGGGAGAGTCGATGGCTGGTTAGGTGTTTATTGCAGTCTTCAGGCTGCAGAAGGAGCTGGTGATGCCACCGGTGTTCCAACGGTCGAGGTTTTTCGTGAAATTGCAAAAAGTATTGCCAATGAATTACGAGTCAACGAAATAGACAACCCTCTGCCTGATGGTAGTGTCCTTTCAAAGGGGCAGAAACTTGGCATAGCCAAAGCCTGCCGCCGTGGCATCGGAGGAGAATCTCCTTTCAAGGATTTCGAGGACTACTTGGGACAAACTCTGCTGACATTAAAGGAAAGAGGTTTGGGGTTAATTTTAATGCTTGACGAGTTCGATAAGCTTCAGCAGGGAATAGACAATGGAATAACATCGCCTCAGACACCGGAAAATATTCGCTATCTGATACAAACTTATTCTAGTTTTTCTGCAATTCTGACAGGCTCCAGAAGACTCAAGAGGTTGCGGGAAGAATACTGGTCGGTCCTTTTCGGTCTAGGTAGACATTTTGGCGTTTCTTCCCTATCGTTTGAAGCTGCGGAAAGACTTATTACGGAACCAGTTCGAGATAAGTTGATTTACTCTCCAGAGGCTGTGAAAGAGGCGATTCACTCTACAGCACGGCAACCCTATCTGCTTCAATTATTGTGCAACCGAGTTTTTGATCTTTTCCGTGAATTAGATTCCCGCACCGTAACTTTGGAACTGATAAAGGATGCTGAAAAATTGCTCGTGGAGGATAATGAACATTTTGCCAGTTTGTGGGATTATATAGGGTCCCATCGTCGCCAATTCATATTGGCGCTATGTCACAAAAATGCTGTTTCAGATGCCCCTTACCCTTTCACCTTTGTGTCAATTCTCGAGCGCCTTTCCTCTTTCGAGATATATATTACCGAAGATTCCCTGGAATCTGATTTGGCTTATTTGAGGGAGCTGGAACTTCTTGAGCTTGATGAACGGCCTAACAGTTCCCAATACTTGATGGGCATACCACTGATGGGGGCATGGATAGATCGGCAACAAGATTTCTCCTTGCTGGAACGCAAGGCAAGAATGGAAACGGAGAGCCATGATGTGTGACCGGAGATTCCAAGTTATTGGAGCGGATACGCCGCCACTGCTGGGCCGAATAAAGTTGATAAACAGTCTATGGAACGACCTCACCAATATGACCCCGAGCCATGTCTCTGTCGTAGGGCCTCGGTACATCGGGAAAAGTGTTTTGTTGAAGGCATTGGCCGATAGGATGAGCGAAGAAGATTCGCCATACTCATCAACGATATTCTGGGATTTGGGGCATCAAACGCCGCAATCTGACGAAGAATTCATGAAAATGCTATGCAAACAGATTGGGAATGGCATTCTTGAATTCAATCCTGATTACGGGCAACATCTCCTTTCTACTCACGCCAGTGAATATAGCGAAATCTGTGAAGTCTTGGATGCTTTGCATGAAGATGGTCAAAAAATTCTCATGATTTGGGATGGTTTTGACAAACCTTTGAGCCAAGGCAGATTGAGTCGTAATCTGTGGGATAATCTTCTAGAGCTTTCCAGGAAACCGGGTCTTTGGCTAGTCACAGGGAGCCGGAAAGAACTTCATGAGCTTATTAGAGACATGAATTCTGTGACGAGTGACTTTTGGGGTGTATTTGGAAAGAAATTGCGAGTCAGCGTCTTCGATGATGATGACATTGAGGTCATTCTATCCAGTATCCCCGATCTTGTATTCGATCAAGGGGCGAAGAAGGGTTTGGCACAGTGGTCTGAGGGAATCCCGGTGCTTCTCTTAGGAATTCTGGGCCAACTTGTATCTAATTCTGAGGGGCGACGTCAGGTCAATAATGAGATGGTAAACCAAGCGGCTGAACGAGCGAGTCTGGAGCTGCGTGGTCAACTTAATTTCATGTGGGACGAGTGCCCCGCCGGAGCCAGGGACCTTTATGCTTTAATGACTAGCCGAGGGGAAGTGCTTCTCTCAGACACCAGTATTGAAAACCGTTCCTGCTTGATTGAGAGAGGCTTAGCTAAACAGGCCAGCAACAAACTGCGTGCCACCTGTAGAATGCTCCAAGAACATATTAGCGGCCAGCGGCCTGACGCCGGAACTATGGAAAGACTTTTTGGGAATTGGGATAATTACAGGTCGAACATTCGCGGGTTGCTTGAGCGTCGTCTTGCGCAGATTCCCGCATTTTTCGACGGTAATCTCCATCGTCTTGTAGGCCGTGCGATTGAAGACATCCCTGATTATCCGGATGACTGCCTTAACAATTTAACGAGTATTGAGGAACGGGCATTTGATCTGGTCTGGCAGAGAGAATTTGGACCGAACAAAGTCATTCCACCCGAAATTTTCAGTTATTGGAAACAATGTGTTCCTTCCGACAAAACTCTTTCGCGACTACTTGAGCAGTCCGGTGATAGGGTTCCAACGGATCGCTCCCTCCAATGCGGGCTCCTTCAACTACTCACTGGCAGTAAAAGTGGCATCGATTCAAAAGCCCAACATGCGAGTAAAGATACTTACGTTCTTATTAACGCTATTCACAGCTTTCGAAATCGTAATCAGCATTCCGACGGCCAGCAAATGCATGCTGGCGTGGGGGTGGCCGCAATCACACTTTGCCTTGAGTTGCTTTCCCGACTGGAAAGTGAACTATCGTGATGCAAATCGTCAGTAGATCATGTGGGGCGATTAAGCGAAGCTTATTCTGCCAGTATTGGATCGAGTCGCAGCGCCTCACGTAACCGCTTGGAGTCCTTGCATTATGTTTCAGGGCCTGGATAATTGGAATGTTAGCTATTGTAGATAGTTAGGATCCTACATGAAGAGAATATCGCGCCCGATGTTTTGGATGCCAAATGGGGAAGGTGGCTTTACGAAAATAAACCCCAAAAACAGCCTGTATGTGAAAACGGTATCTTGGTCTGATCTAGAAGCCAAAAAAATCGTCTTGAACCAATACCTACGGCATGAAGACATAGCCCATGTAATTGGCATCTTGTCACCGTTTATTGATGCTTATAAAAGATTGGAAGAGCATATCCATGTTTCGATCGGTGAGGCGTATATCTCCGAAGATAGTATCGAATTGCGAAATCTCTGGCATCTTTATCTCATCAGAGGAAGAGAACTGATCGACGAAATTGGCAGGAAAATGCACAAATGTTACGGCCTCAAACAAAAGCTTAAAGGACTAAACCGGAAAGGTTTCAAAAATCTTCGTAAAATCATCGGAAAACAAGGTAGCAGCGAGAGTTACATAACTGAATTACTCTCGTTAATTGACGAATATGAGCAACCCCTCATCGAATTCATTGAACTCCGCGACAGGGATAAGGAGTGCAGAGATACTTTAGTTACGGCTCCAGTGATATCTCCAACGGGGAATCCCAAAGGCGGCTTGTTGGAACATAAAGAAACGAACAGGAAATACGATTTTGTAGAATATTTTTTCGAGAGTTACAGAAACATAAGGGAGCCTCTAAAAATCACTTTTTCAGTCTTTGGATTCCCTAAAATTCCGCAATTCAGCATAATGTGATTAGAATTTTCATCATCACAGGTTTGTAAATCATCTTTTTCGGGCTAATCTAACCCGTTTACGCTGCTAAGGACGCAACTGTCCTAGTGGAGTCTAGTTGCGGAATAGCCTTTGTGGCGTCACGCTTAACCAATTGGACCAGACGCCTCATGTTGTAGACAAGGTTCATCATGCCAATCTTGGCCCTTGCGCGAGCTATGCCAATAGTGCGAACAATGTGGCCTCCCATAGCGTGCTGCGCCCCAAATACGTGTTCCACCCGAGCTCGAATCTTTGACTTGATACGATTTGACGCCTTTTGCTCATCCGTAAGAGGATGGTTCCGAGCCCCTTTTTCATGAATCTGACTTTCAAAAGCATTGCCAGCCAAACTCTCTTCCTGGTCTTTGGAACGATATGCGCTGTCTGCGTATATCGGGCGCTTTTTACCTTTAGGATCAATTGTCTGGTCAAGGAGTTCTTCAAATACCTGGCTGTCATGGACAGCCGCATTGCTCACAGCGAAGCTCTGAACCAGCTTGTTGGTTTGGTCGGCATTGATATGGTTCTTGTAGCCGTAGTAATGCTCGTTATTCTTCTTCACCCAACGTGCGTCAGTATCTTTTTGACGAAGCTTGTTAGGGTTCTGTACCACTCTTGAGGTATTTCCCCCGATTTAATGGTGGCGTTCTCTTCTCGGCTATTGCGCTGACGAGGCGCTTCAACAAACGTAGCGTCTATCATTTGCCCAGCCTTGGCCACATATCCCTGCGCAGCCAACTGCTCATGAAACTTCTCAAACAGCTCTTCAATAAGATTGAGTTCCTTCAGGCGTTCGCGGAACAGCCATATCGTCTTGGCGTCCGGTACCCTGCTCTCAATCTGTAACCCCAAAAATCTCATGAATGACAGTCTGTCCCTTATCTGATATTCAATCTGGTCATCAGAAAGGTTATTTAGGTGCTGAAGCACTAGAATCTTTAACATTAGGACCACATCAATAGGCTTTGCCCCCGCATTACTCTTGCGAGGTTTATCATACACAACATTCAAACAGGGTCGAAATGCCTCCCAATCAATGAGCCCCTTCAACGTAACCAATGGATCACCCATCTGCGTCAGCTTGACTGTACGCTCATAGATGTCGAAAAAACCAGGTTGAAGGCAAATTGGCATTTAGTTTGTCCTCCCTGCTTGATATACTTTCCCTATAGCACAGACTGAACAAGCCGCGAAGACTGTGGACTGAAAAATCAATCAATTTTTAGAGACGCCCATAATAGCTTTCACAAAAGCGATCATGGGTCAGAGAAAATAATTGTTGGTTCTCACTAAAGTTGGCCATGATGCAGGAATCTATTCTAAACCCTAGGATTACCGTGCGTTACGGTGACACAAAACAATGAAAGAGGGGTCCAGGGTAATCATTCATAACGAAAATTGGCAACCATTTTACAATTTAGAGACCTATGCAAGCTACGATTTTGCACTTCAGTTAGTGACACTGGATAGTGTCCCAAGCGAGATTCTTGTGGCGCTTCGAGCGAACGTACCAGCAGCTCGTCACAAGGTCCTGAGTTTAAGTGCTCATGAATATACGCACTGGATCGATCATGTATCGACTCTTTGGGGGCGGAATCTTCTCTATGAGTATTACCGCGGATTGACAGCGAGAGAAAATGGAAATGTTCAAGAATTTCCATGGATAGTTAGAGCATTCGAGTCGATCAAGAGGAGCACATCAAACCGGTATTTTTTTGTTAAAGGTCCCAGATCTGGTTCTCCTGTACCCTTGGACATGGACGTTGTCACTAGGATTACGGTTTGATAGGGGTGGAAACCTGAACAGCAATGATCCAATCCCTTTCATAAGATTTGGAAAGGGTGACCCATCGGATGATAAGAATCTCATAGCGCGAATGCCAATCTCTACAGCCTCGCTGACCGAAGTTCGCGGAATGGCCGCAGAGTACCTCTGGATCATAAGAGAGTGCAAGAAATTCGGGGTCGACACTCCTGCTGATCCTGAAAGGTTTGCAAAGGAATATGCCGCTCAATTTTACAAGGACGATTTTCTTGTTTACACAACAGGTCTCCATGTTCTAGCCAACCACTGTGGCGCAACCACAGTTACCGAGATTCTGGAATACGCTGCTAACCTTGCTTGGGTCGCCCTCAATTTTCCCCAGTCCCTCGTCGGTCGGCTACGGATACCTGATGACTGGCAATGGGGGGCGGACGATCAGGAAACATTTAATAGCCGATCCTTTTCACTGATACTAAGGCGAGATCCGGGATTTATTTTCTGTGTGCTGACGAAGTTTACGAGGCTGCCTTGCGGCATGGATTGCGCATCATGGATTAACGAATTATTCTTGGCGGCGGGCGATTTTACTCTCTTAGATTTTGAACAAGCTTGGCTAGAAGAGTTAGAAAAAACCTCCTCGCAGGCTATATCTGACCTCCCAGACCGTCAATTTATGGCTTGGATGAATGTTGGCGAGCAATGGGCTCGCCAAATTGGACCGTCCGGTAGAGCGGACGAGCTCCTTTTGGCGCTAGATGGCAATTCTAAACTAGGGCTACCAGATGCGTTAAATCAGGATTGGGAAGTCTGGAATCCTGGCATGAGCATCGACTTAGATGATGGTATGACGACTTTGGATCGGGTCAAAGATATGGAGACGCTACGTGATCGCATGTTGGAATTTATCGAGGCCTGTGGAGTGTAAGATGGGTACCAACATTGAGGACCGAATCGGTGCAGAGATGGATGCGTTCACAATTCTTCGGAGTGGCTTTCCTGGATTGAAATAGTTCAAATTCAGTTAAGGATGAAAATGGAGTAGAAAACCAATGCATGGGGAAACTATTCCTATTAATGAAACATTAAAAGCAGTGTGTGATGCCCTCAGCCTTGCTGAGGCATCTGCGAGGGCTCATGTCAAACGCTATTACAATAACGCTAACGAAGAATTCATAACTGGGATTTTCTACGGTCACATTAATGATCGTTTGCGAATTGCCAGCAAAGAGAAAAGAATTGAACAGGCCTTTGTTAGGGACTTGGAAACTGCAACCGGGAACGAATTGACAAATAACTGGGAATTGAATTCAGAGTGTAAGCGGGCTGCCGCAGGCCTAGTCGCTGACATAGTATTGCACAACCGACGTCAGGAGGGGAAGACTGGGGGGGACTTTGGACTCGTAATCGTGCATCCAACAATCTCGCATAACGGAGATTACTTGGAAATCAAGAAGGGAATGTCCTCAGGCTTGCTGTGCCAAGCCAAAATGAAGGACAAGAGTGGAAAATGGGGAAAGTTTACAGAAAACCAAGAAATAGTTCTGCCGAAACACATGGATTTTCTGGCCCTGGTTTTTTATTCGTACCGGGACAGAGAACGATGCGAATTGAATCCTATTTTATGGAAATTGTGCCATGGCCTCTCCATAGGGACATTGGAAAATTGTCTAGACAATGATCGAATTGACAGTCCGCTGACTATGCCAGACATTGTAACAAGTCTTGGACGAAAAGAGATCGGAACGGATGATCAGGATCTGATTGAAAGAATTGTTTCGCCGGACAAAAGACAATATTTCGAAATAAGGATACATTGGCCCCACGATGAGAATCCAAATATACCCGTCAGAATTAATATCGCCCAGGAGGAAATGATACGACAGACGGTAAGTTCAACATGTTGAAAGGAACGCGAAAAACGCAGTTCATTTTGGTTGCAGTAGATTACGATCCGTCCTTATTGGGCTGGGTTAAACAAATACTCTAGGGTCTCGCCGATTTGATGGGACTCGAGAGTATGACCACATTCAAAACTCTTCAGTTGTGCTACTCCAGTCTTTTCAGACCACTTGTCTATAAAATATGTTTCCATGTGACCACATTCGGGGCATTCCTGAAAAGTTAGAAACGGATCCAGCGAAATCCACCTGTTTGAATCATTCTGAATATATAATAAATTTCGGGGCAAAGGTTTTGGGAAGCGAATTTCTTCGGTGTTGAGAACCGGATGGTCACCTGAAAGCCTCACAGTCTTAAAAATCATCTCTGATGTCTTGGCGTCTACGTTCATGTCAATGATAGAGCGAATAGGGTAGTCTAGAAATAAATATAATCCTTCCATAATTTCACGTAACTTTAATCTTAGGCTTGCCGATTCACGCATGATTAGGCACTGGGATGTAGGGGCTCTGTCATGCTTGAAGTCGTTCTTCATTTGCGTTATAGCCCGTAATGCTTGTGCGAAAGCCGTTTCCTTTTTCTTTTGACGCCAAAGAGAATAAAGATCTTTCGCCAATGGGTCATCTTGGGTGTCCTCCAGCAAATTCAAGCTTTCTCGAATCAGTTGAATCCAGTCTCCAGGGCTCATACCACCACGCCAATTGCTCGCAACATTACCTCTTACGCCTTCCTCATTCCTGTTTCTAGCCACTGCGATAGTAATAGCCCCAAGAAAGGCCATGATATTCTCACCAACCCGCAGCAAAGCGCGATAGATTTCTAATGGTTGATAGAAATTGTCTACCAATCTGTAAGAATAAGCTATCGGATAAGGATATGCCTGCCTTATTACTACGTCTAAATCGTATCCGACGTCTTGTTGTTGCCCTGCACTGCCCCGATTCCGTAGAATGTTGGCAACTGATTGATGATTTCCCTTCAAGGCCCAGTCGACCGCTGTCTGACCTAGCCTGTCCGCTTGATCGATATTCGCTCCTGCGTCAAGAAGGGCGGCCACCACATTATCTCGACCCCAAGCGGCTGCCCACATCAATGACGAAAGGCCGTCGGCATCTTGGGCGTTTAGATCGGGTTTATTTTTAAGCAGCAATCTAACAATGTCTAGTTTACCTTCACAAGAAGCCACCATGAGAGCAGTTTTTCCAGATGCGTCCCATTCGTTTATGTCTACTCCTTTATTTAGCATGAATGAAACCACCCGCTCTAAACCCCAGAAGGATGCCCACATAAGAGGTGTCTGATTTTGAGAAGTTTCAATTCGTTCGAAAGAGGCCTCTGTATCAAGCATCCGCTTAGCGCCTTTTTTCCTATGATCAAGCTCCTCGGGCGACTTTAGACTCGCTCCCTTGTCCAACAACATCATAGCAATTTCTTCATGGCCATTTTTCAAGGCGGCTAGGAGAGCTGTGTCACCTTTTATTGTCACAGAGTCAATTTCTGCGCCGCTGTTCATCAACCATTCTGCCGTTTCAGCACGGCCTCTACTACATGCTTCAATCAAACCAAAGGTTCTAGGAGCGTGTTGCGTAACCCTTGTAC
>CAWCTI010000001.1:0-18368 GCA_963798475.1 uncultured delta proteobacterium | reverse complement strand
ATAAAAACAATATGTTACAGTGAAGGCGGTCGGCAGTTGACAGCCTTTTGTTAGTTTTTGGTCCCATTTTGGTCCCATTCTGCCCAATAACAAAATCACTTTTAGCCACTTACCGCTGTTAAGACTTCAGTTGAACCATGGTCCGTAACTAATTTGTCGATTCCATTTAAAAGCTCCTGGTCACTGACCCTGCCATATCTTTGCGTGATTGGTCGAAGACGGTCAGCATGCCCCACAATTGCTTGCTCCACCGCTTCGCTGATCCCAGATCTTCTACAGTTTGTGATAAACACCGCCCGGACATCGTGAAACCTCAATCGCTGATCCATCCCTTTTGTGGCCAATCTCCAAGGATGTCTGAAGTCGTAAGGTGTCAGGGGTTGACCATTTTTTAAGAACACTCTGTCGGTATTGATGTTGTGAATCTTAGATTCCAGAAACGGTAGCAGATCTTTATGTATCGGAACCCTTTTAAATTTAAACTCTTTGGTCCGGTCTGGGGTCAGTTTAATAATTCTCGAATTGGTATCCACATCTTTTCGTTCGAGGCTGATTATCTCCCCACGGCGCATGCCTGATAAATATGCTGCCCACATGATTGGCCTGAACCATTCCCAAGTCTGATTCACCATCGTGACGAAATCAGTATACGAAATGTATACTTCCCGCTGACCTCCCTTCTCTGAGAGTCGCTCGACCAATCTACATGGGTTAACCTCAACAAGTCGGTGGTCAATTAAAACCTGGAAGATACGAGACAGAGTGCCCACCTCTCGATTTATGGTTGCGGCCTGAGCGTCTTCCGTTTGCCTTTTCACTCGATATTCACGGATCTGTGGGGTCCAAAGGTCTTTTACAGGATAGGTTTCCTTGAAAAAGCCCTCTAGATGGTCGATACAAATCCGGTATCTATCGGGATATTTCGCAGTCTTGTAGGTGTCCGACATCGCAAAATATCCAAAAGCATCTCCCAGTGTCAGAACTCGCTCAGGTGGCTTAATGTGTTCGGGTTGGAGTTCAGGTGGTAATGCCCACTCCTGATTATTAAAGAGGTTTATGCATGCAATTCTCGCCAGCTTTGAAAGACTTGAGTAATCTTTCGACCTTAGAGCATACAACAGTTCTTTCTGAATGTCTCCGGCCTGACGCTTAGTCTCACAGCCCTTCAATGCAAGCTGTAACTGATCTTCAAATGGCCTGAACTTTGCGTACCAGACTTTCCCTCGTTTAACTACTGACATCGTGACAATTCCTTTCTCCAATCAATTTCAGGAATTCTCACGTTCGTTTCCGCTCGCCCCTTTTCAGTTGTCAAAGACCGTTTGGGGGAAAATGCTATATGCGTGTCACTCTTGTCAATCCTTTTTGTGGGCGCTGCAATCCTTCTGGTATCTAAGAACTCTTTTAGATCAATCTCGTTGATTAACCGTCTTCGCTCCGATACTTGTATATATGGAAGCTTCCCATCCTTTATCCATCGGGCAACTGATTGCTCCGATTTATGCAATTTGTCAGCAATCTCTCTAATTGTATAAAGTTCGTCCAAATATGATCCTCCCAAAATAAATAATATTGTAATTTAATTTTCGCATCTGATGATAAAGCCCGGTTCAATGAGGGCACGGCTTCGAACTCATCCTTCTGCCACCAACAAATAGCGAGTCAACCTTCCCATTTGTTTACTAATCTGGAATCTCAGCATGGTGTCAGCGTGAACCGATTTAATACTCAGTGGCGTCTGAATATGCTTGACTATATGCCATCCGGCTTTTTCAATAATCTTCCAATAGTCCCCGATAAGAATGTCTTGTGTGTTATCGTTTGGATCATCGTAGTCGCCCATCAGGAAGGCCAGCTTGGTTCCTGGCCTTACCCTAGACTTGGCCGCTGCAAGAGAATCGGTAAAAAACCTCAGATAATCTTCTCTATTTAACCCACTAATCGAGCCCTCGATATAGCCATTCTTGATCGTTTTCTTGTCCATTTTGGCGTAGTATGGAGCATCCCAAAAGATCAGATCAGCTTCTTTGATTGTCTCCGGCCATCCGTCCTTCGCCATGTCATGTTGCAAAATGTCGGAACGCCCATGTCTCATATCGATATCGTAGCCGTAACATTTCCTACCCATGACCGTACAAACGTCAATTACCGTCCCACTCCCAGCCATAGGGTCAATTACCGTATAGCCTTCCTTGGTATAGAAAGCCAAAGTGTGCATCACTAGCTGGCCCGGTACTTGTCCGGGATGTTCGCTCCCAAATAGATCGTGGCAGAAATTCACATTCCATACGTCATAAGGCTGGAAAGAAATCCCTAACTGCTCAAACTTCTCCTCGTCTGGGAGCCCTTTTAGCTTCTCTCCCCACCATTCTTGCTTTGATATGCCTTTTTCCTCTTTAAATGCCGCATAATTGTCCCTAACCATCTCACGCTTGGTTTCACGGATAGCGTCAGGAACATCTATGCCCAAATCAATTTTGTCTAATACTGTCTTTTGCTGGGGCTCTTTTAGCCTTGCTATCGCTTTGCCCTCTTGAATATTGAGTTTTCCCGAAGCTATCGAGTCGAATACTTGCGGCGCTCCAGCCTTCAGCTTTTTGGCATCCGACACATACCGTGGGTTCGTCCCTACGATCTTTGCGGCGGTGTTCCTAGATCTCTCAATAGCTTGTGGAAATAATTCCACAACCTTTTCCTTTTCTTTCCCCCGTCCATAGGACGCCCCTGCTATCCGCTGTCGCTCTTTAGCCTCTACAGCTAAAATCTGCACAATCTCCAATGCTACACATGCCTTTTGCGAGGAGGTTAGATGCCTACGCTTCAAATTAAGACTAACAACAAATTCTGTTAGCGATCCCTGACCATCCCATGTCTGAAATGTTGGCTGTATTCCTAGCCGACAACAGGCCTTGTAGCGATTCCTGCCATCGATAATCTTCCCGTCTTGATCCGTCCAAATAGCCTCCAGGAGCCCATTTTTACTGATATCCTCGATTAACTCATCCAGCGAGTCCTGGTCCATCATGGGAAAAATGTTGGCTACAGGGTGAAATTCTCTTTTGTCGTTAATTGGTTTATTCTCAATCATTTCTTTATCCTTTTTTTAAAGTCTGAGGCGAAGCCTCAGCCCGCTTCACGGCAGTTGCTCCCTCCGGGAGCATGGTTTATGTCAGCTCCACATTCCCATCAATAAAATGGGATATTGTCACCTTATTGCCTGAAATACATTCCTCGCTGTCTTCACTCTTGACAAAATCATCACTGTCGTCATTTTTCTTTGGAAGAGCCCATTTCCCCACACATGCATACATGGGCATGGCTTCAATAGAAAAGTCGAGAGCGTGCTGGTGATGTTTAGTTTAGGGCTTGCAAGAGTGTTGATGACGATCATTTGTACTCCGAAGTTCATGATGTCCTGGCGATCGTTAAGAACAACTTTGCTCCCCTTGGGAGCAAAAGCGGGGTGGCGTAGCCACCTCGTGCCATTCTTAATTCCTTCACCTATTCCATTTTCGCATAACCCTCTGATATCTATATCTAAGTTAATGTTTTGCATTATATTACTCCTCGGTTCCCTGTTACCCAAAGCCATTTAAGCCTCTAATAGAGCCGTATAATCACGGTAACACCCTGGGTAACACCTCGGGAACATGTTACTCCGGGTAACAGACGGTAACACTTGGGTAACACCCCTGTTACCGTGTTCGTAACTACTAATAGAGCCATTAAAAGGTATTGGGTAACACCTTCACTGGAGAGTATATAATGCATAAAAGTGGTATTCATTAAACATTCCATATAGATATAGCGCCTTTTAGTTATTATTTTATTGAGAAAACTACCATTTGTTTATCTGTTACCCTGTATTCTATAGTCATGTCCGATACTTACTCCGGTAACACCTTCTTGTTGTCACTGTAGGGTAACACCCCGGTAACACCCACCTGGGCATTTCTGTACCATTCCCTTATCTAAAAGCCGCTTTAACTGGGTTTTAACATTCTTGATCCCAATACCTTGCGAAATCATACTCGGGGTAACTGGAGTAGGGGACTCTCGAAGGTATCCCAGTATGCGGTCGGCCGTGGTGGGATCGGCTGGGATGTCTTCAATCTCCGACCAAACACATGTCTCTTTGTCAAACCGTAGGCTAAGTGTCATCTCTTCTATGTCTCGACCACTAATCCTCAACTTACCATTCTCGCTAGAGCGGTTGTCCCTTGAAAGAAAAATGATGTTGTCCGCCGTTCCCGGCTGACCTGTTGAGCCCTGTATTTTCTGAAAATCATCCGTGGTTTTGAAAAGCTGGTTTGTGTGGGTGACACCCAAAATAGAGAGTTTTCGGTCACTAGCCATGGCATGGAATGGTTCCATGAACTTCACATCTTTGATATATGCGTCGGCCCTTGATTTTGTCTCGAATCTTAAATACGCCAGAGTATCAAGGACTACTAATCTCGTATCAGCGTAGACATCCAACCATTCATCCAGCCACCAAAGATCGTTTCCGCTTACAGTTGGGTTAAAGTTAAAAAACAGACCCTTTGGGAAGCCCTCACCAGATTTCCTGATTCTCTCCTGGACCCTTTGCTCGCCGTCCTCCCAAGTCACATAAAGGACTTCCCCGGGATTAACATCATGCGACCCTAAAAACACCCCATCCTTTGCCACCGCAAGGCTTAATTGGAGCGCAAGAAAACTCTTCCCAATCTTTGAATCACCCACTAACAGGCTTAATCCTTTGGGGACTAAGCCCTCTACAAGCCAGTTGTCCTTTTCAAAGACCTTACCCTCTAAAATCTCTGCGCTCAAACTTGCCTCCACAAAAGTGTTTTTAGGTTTCTCCTTAAACTTCAAGACAGCCCCTGCCATAATTATCTCCTGAGTCTTGAAAAGGCTTTACAAGTCTGAGTTCTGGTAGTATCCTGTTCATAGTGTAGAAAATATTTCCTTTCCTAATTCTGAGTCCCTCTCAGCCGTCGCAAGACTGAGAGGGATTTCTAGTTTTGTGCTTGCTAAAACATGGCTCTTTTCTCTTCTAACTTTACGATTATATCATTCATAATTTCAGAGGTGATTCTTACGGCTGTAGCTGGGTCACCATCCTCATAATATTCTAGCTGTGTTATCAGGCTGTCGATTCTTACCAATTCTTCCCAGGCTACAGCGTTGCTTAACCTTGACTCTGCTATGTCGTTTTCTCGTAGTTTGGCTACCTTCTCTTCGAGGTGCCTTGCTAGCTTACTAAAAATGAGGATGATATAATTCGCCACTTGACGTTGATATGATTTATCTTCTATCTCCTCCAATAAATCATTTATCCTCACCACCAGCCCAAAAATCTACGTGATATTCTGTTGCCATTCATGTCCTTTCTTAGTTATGTGCTGATTACCGTCTCCCTGATTCCAATAGCCGGTCTACCGATTCTCTAGGAATCCTGATACCCCTCTGTGAAAATCGTACATGATCCAGTTTGCCTTCTGCGATCCAGCGCCGAACCGTGGCTGGGGAGTATCTAAGCTCCGCTGCCACTTTCCGAATTGTTAATAAATCGTTCATTCTGACTCCTTTTTTATTCTTGCCTTTCCATAGATAGTCCGAACCTTTATTCAGACGGTTATTTCGTCAACCCAGTTTATCTGGGTTGGTTGCGGCCCCAGAGACTCCAACAGCCTATCAATTTCGTCTCTCGGGACTCTGGTGTCGCTGGCACTAAATTTGACTTGGGTCAGCTTGCCTTTCTTAATCAAGCTTTTTATGGTAGCTGGTGGATATCCCAAGCGATTAGCCGCTTGCCCTATAGTTAATAAATCGTTAATCGTTAACCTCCTCCTTCCCAGAATTTTCTTTTCCTAACGGGATTCGGGCCCTACATGGCCCGATCCCCCTAAGTCGTTTTTACCCAATCTCTTGGGTGGGCCTGTTATTGTCTGTCGTTTTAAATTGCCGTGTACCTCCACCGTTACTAGGAATCAAGACTGTCCCACTCGTCTCCAAGAACCCACCTGAGCGCCAAAGCTTCCCATTAATCATTCCCCACTCATAATCGGAATAAGGTCCGAGATTGTCTTTCCCATACTTCATTTCGAGGTTAGTGGCGGCCTTCGTAGCCTGTCTCAGAATGTGTGGCGGAAATAGTTCTTCCCGTTCGAGAAGACATTGATGTCGGTCGTACCAGACCTTGCTGCAAAACTCGTCTTCCGCATCATATATTTCTTCGATTGTCCTAGGTTCCTCATGGAACTGATCATCTAATGCCACGATAATTTGTGATTTCTCCATTGTTAATCTCCTCTTAATCCTAATTAAACTTTGATGTGCCCGACGAAGCCGGGGTAGTTGTTTCAAATGCCGTGGGTTTGATATTGGGCTGATTCACCCTCTCTACCTGATCTCTGGGCACCCTGAAGCCTCTGGAAGAAAACCCGAAATGATTAACCTTCCCCTCGTTATTCCAGCGTCCAATCTTCGCTCCGGGATACCCCAATTCGTTTGCGACTTTTCTAATCGATAACAATTCGTCCATTTTTAACTCCTTTCTGTATTTTCACTCTATCTGCAGCGATAGAGTTAAGGCCAAAAAAAATTACCCTGGAAAGCGTATACAATTTGGATCAAGAGCATTTTTGACAGAGTTATGAATCAATTTGGCATTAATATGTACGACAGCGCCTGTATATCCACCCCAACTACTAAACACTAGCTTTTGTTCCCTCTCAACGGTGTCACGGTCTTCCATGCAGAAAGCCAACATATGTGCGCCATCAACACGCAATTGAAGCCGAAACATAACCTTAAAACGATTCTCTCCAAGGTATTGTTGGATGTGTCGTCCCATATCCCGCCACGGAATATCCATAAGTTCAGGATCGCCATCAGGGCCTATTTCTGTTTTATGGATTCGGAAGGGCTTACCGTCCATCCCTATCAGCATGACAGGCATACCTAGTAATCGCTCATGCGAAACTCCACACGCAAAGATGTTGTTGATAACCCCAGCTAAAACCGTATCAGCGACAGTGAACAAACTTTTGTCGTGGACGTTCCCAACAGAAGTGGTGCGGTGATATGGATTCAAAATACCTTTTCGGCACCATTTTACAAGTGTCACGTAACTAAGTTCATCCTTAAATACGTGCTTGATAATTTCTTGTCCAGAGTATACGTTCTTCATAATTTAGGACTCTACTCCTAACGATAGACTAAGTCAAGCTTTTTTTTACAACCAAGCGCTATTTTCTCTAACCTATAAGTACCAATAGCCCTGGAACATTCTTTTAAGCTTTCTTGTGTGGCTTTTCTTTCGGATTGTTTCCGTGATCTCTTTCTCGATGAATTGCTAGAGATAAGAGGCTGAGGGCATTCTCCTGCTGTGCAAAGCCCCACGGTTCCATTCTAAGATGGCCTGTCTGTCTCTTTGGTCCTCTCTTGTGTTTCGTCCATCATGAAAAAAGGCCAGAGCAAATCCTTGCTCCAGCCTCTTTTGTTTAATGGCAAGCCCGCACTCCTCGGGGCTTTTCCTTTGTTAAAATATCGGCAAGATTTCCTTCCAGACCGGCTGACATCAGACAGTCCGCATCGCATACACCCTCATCGCCAAGACATTCCCGACAAAAGCCTGAAATGGCCTCTAAGAAGCTCTCTCTTGGTGAATGCATCAGGTGGAAGCAGATGGAGTGGGTAGAGTTCACACATGTCCCCACAGTCCTCAAAAAAGCCTGTAACGCAGTCCTGGAAGCAAGAGCTCTTGCACAGTAGTTGGTAATCCGTCCTCACTCAACTTTTCCGCTCTAACAAAATGGACAAGACATTTTCACGGAATCTTCGTAGCCGGGAAGACACCGGTCGCCCGTCTTTCCAATAGCGTCGCTTAAATCATCGTGAGAAACGCATAGCGGGCAGTTTTCCTCACCCACAATTAGGCACGTAACTGGACCTCTGGTATTTTTTGGCTATACCATTACCAATAAATCGCTTCTCGTTAATGGTTGCGCAGCGTTCCCCCTCCATTGTCGTATGAGCCGTGGCTAAATTTGAGGGAAGTCTTTGCGACCTGTTTTGCCGTTTGGTAGGATTTTGGCGAGGAACTCATCTAGCCGGTTCTTTTTGTTTTTCAATAAAATTGGGTAGTTTCTCATACAACCGAGGAAGCATCTTTCGCCACAGGCGGCGAATACACTGTTTGGGTTCAACCCACATTCGGCACACCGAGTCTTAACGAGTTCAAAATACATTTTGATCACATCGCTGTCTTCTATTTTTCTGTTCATTTTATTTTTCCTTTATTTCTGTTTTGAGTTTGTTTTTGCGTAGCTTGCGACTCTTTGGGCAAGGGTTGGTGTTCTGATGGGCCCAGGAACATTTTCTAATCCCCCGAAGAACACAATCCGGACTCATCGGGTTACATTTAGGCCAGTGATTGTCAGTTTGTAATAGCGGCATTCATACTCGCAAAAGGCGCCTAATCCTTCCCAAAATGCTTTTAATTGTGAACTGAAGTCATTGTCTACTGCCGGAATGGTTTCTACTTCTGACATTATTTGTCTCCTGGTTTTTCGTTTAATTGCATGTGTAGCTCAAAATATTTGCAAGTTAGGGAGCATTCGCCATTTTTCCCAGGCTACAATCAGCACATCTTTTGCGCCATAGCTTGACTGGCTTGTCCTCGAAATCATCAGTCATCCTGTTCAGTGTTCCTCCCTTTTTCTCACTTACCCTCCTGCACGAGACACGGGAAAAATAACCAATCTGCTAAACTTACAGTGGTTATTCCTAGCCGTACCCGAAAGATATAAGACAACAGCGTGTTATCGGTGCGACACTGACGGGGTGGGCTTCTTGATGGGGAAGGGGGGCTATTGACCATGCTTCATGGTCAACCTTGTTGGTCCTGGACCCTCGTCTCTCATCCCTTTGGTCGCTCATTTTGCAATTTGCCTTGGTGTTCTCGGTCGTACGTTTTTAAGCGGCGCTTTGTGTCTCCCGGCACTTTGCATGTCATTGGGATTAAAATTATCGATCTGTTCGCCCTTGCTTTCTAGCTTCAGTAATTCTCGTTCTGCCGCTTCATTGATTACAGCCTGACATTCCGCAACTAAATCTGGTCGTAATTGCATTAGGTTTCGAATTTCAATCTTCATGGTTGAAGCGACCTCTTGGAGTAAAGCAGTGCGTTCACGATTCTCTCTTGATGACTCAGTCAGGGCTCTAGATAATGTGCCATAAACACTTAGGACCTTGTAGAGATCATTCGCATTCCCAACCTTGATGTCAGCGATATTGATATTCTTTGTCACTTCTCGGAGCTTATCCAGGGCTTGTATGACATCATCCTGAAGCTGAGATCCCCATTCCTCAACTGATTTCATTGCTTTGTTATCTCCTTTGGTTGAGCGCTCAGTTCGATAAGATACCTTTCCAGTGCATCTCGTATGAATCTTGAACGGCTTTGCCACAAGTCGTGCCTCGCAATGTCCAATTGCTCAGCCAAGTCAGCGGGCAGTCTGATGCCGACATAGATAGTTTTGTTCATGTTCCCCCTTCGGTTTGAATTTTTGGGTTGGGTTTTAGGATCTGATTATCAATCCCTTATTTCTATGAGACAATTGAACAGTAAAATAGTTCACCATATCAGCCTGATAAGCGACATTACCGGGTGTTTCAAAAGTAAGGTGTTACGATTAGAGGTGGGATTGGTTACTTGTGCGAAGAATTGGGCATCAAGCTGTTCAGTACCCGTTCCCATACTGGACGGTTTCAGAAATTTTGTTAAAATTAACGATTCTCTTGTAGACGCCGGATCACCATGGCGCTACCCTGTATCATCACATTTCAGAAAAGTGAGGAAACATGAAGACAATAGCCTATACCCGAGTCTCGACATCGCTACAAGCATCTGACGGGGTGAGCCTGGAAATGCAGGAATCGAAGATCCGTGCCTATTGTAAACTCAACGATCTAAATCTTTCCGAGGTAATCTGTGACGCTGGAATCAGTGGGAAGAATTTATTGAGGCCTGGAATTAAACGCCTGATGTCTCTGATTCAAGCTGGAGGGGTAGACTCAATTGCTATCTATAGCCTCTCGAGACTTGGACGCTCCACCAGTGATCTCCTAGAGATGGCAAGGCTGCTCGACAAAAAGAACATAGCAATCCATTCCCTCACCGAAAAGCTTGACACCACGTCGGCTATAGGACGCTTCTTCTTCATCCTGACATCAGGTTTGGCTGAAATGGAGAGGGGGTTGATATCCGAGAGGACCAAAGCTGCATTAGCAGAGAAGCGATCCAAGAACGAACGCATCAACTTTAAAGCCCCCTTTGGGTATGAGTTCACGGCCGATGGTAAAGTTGTTGAGAATCCCCACGAACAGTCTATACTTCAAATAGTCTCGGAGTTGAAATCTCAAGGCGAGAGTATCCGTAACATTCAGAGACGACTCACTAAGGATGGGTATCTCAATCGTAATGGTCGACCCTTTGCTGTATCAGCCGTTCATTACATGCTAAAGAAGGCTGCATGAAAGACACGGAAACACTATACCTGGAACTAAAGGAACTCCTGGATAGCCTACCAGAAGGAGCAGAAGAGGAATTTGCCTCTATAATTGAAGACATGCTTGAAGAAGAAGAAAAAGAGAACGATGAAGGAAAAACCGACATTGTCAGATTCCCAGATAGAAATGATTAGGTCCAAGGTTCAAGAGGAACTTACAAATCCTCGCAACACGCTTGTCAAACGCCCCGCAATGTCGGGCAGAAAATTAGATGCGGAGAGAGTCAAGATATCTGGTGTTCAGTCGATATAGCGATTGAGGAAGCACTACGACTAAAAGCTCGTGAATTGCATGTTCTTGTCGGCGTGATAATTGAGTCGGCTCCATATGAGTATTTAGGACGGCCCAAACTTAGCTTTGAACAGGAAACCGGAAAAGAAGTAAATGAGTCGGAGAGATAGCGCCTGGATGGAGGCTTGCGTTTGTCCCGAACCTCTGTAAATCCTCTCCTCTCTATATCCCCTCTCATTATTTCAGGATGATCCTGAGTTCCCCCCCTGATACTTCAGGACTCAATTTGAAAAAGGACATTGAGATGGGGACAAAAATCATTGATGGTCTTGGGAAGGACATCTCTAACAGACAACTACTCCCCGAAAGATGCACACAAATGTAATTGTCGTTGACGCTCAAGTGTAATTGTCGCTGAACAGATATTGCTAACAACAGACCAAGCACTAATATTCTTCTCATTGATTAATCCTTTACAGGGAGATGCTCGTCTCCGCTTAGTCTCCTAGCGTAATATTTCAGTCCGAGATGGGCAAAAATTGAGAGAAAAAGTTGTTGCCAGTGGGGCTGATACAGCGATTACTCAGCAACATAAAATTCCTTTTTCTGTGGAAATGTAAAAAAGGGGGATGAAAGCGGACAAGCGAAAAGGTGGAATAGGCTGGGAAAAGTGGCGTCCAGAGAGAGAAAAATCGAAATGTGGATGCAAAACGATAAAAACGTACAAGAATTCCTGGAGGCTCATTTCGGGGGAAATGTCGCACGAGAAACCGGACATGGCCAAATATGGAGTTTCCCCGGAAACTAGGATATCAAAAACTCCAGCCTTCTCTAGCCAGAAAGCCATCAAAATCGAGACAGTCAATATTGAAGTATTCACACACATTGGGAATCTTGGCGGCATTAGGTTTTTGCGACTCAAATGTTACGACAGATGCTTTCATCTGGTGAGCAGCGGCAACAATAAACGGATCGGCCACAGGGCCACCTTTCAGCAGTCTAGTATCGGAAATCAATTGCTGAAAATGTTTCACCTCAAATATCCGACGAACAAAAGCTAACTCCTCATTAGACGGTTGCTTAAAACAAGTTTTGTAATTATCCATCCATTCTTCCAAATGAGGTTTTCTCCCGCCATTCTTCAGCTCCCGATAGACTTCTTTGACTGAAATAATGCGCTCCTGTGATGCCAGCAGATTGATCTTCTCCCAAACAGAAGGGAAAGATGTCGGCGCAAGCCGTTCCAGAAACGTGAAAATATTGGTATCGAACACATAAATATTCACGACATAGACCTATCCAATCGTCAACGGATCAAATTTCTCAACATGTTTAGCTTTTACATTCAGATAATCAGCCAACTGTTCTCTGGTGATGCGGTTTTGATAATATTTCCCAAAGGCGAGATCTATAAAACGAGCCCCCAAGTAGGATGCCTGCGTTAGGTAATAATTGCCTCCACAGCTTCTCTTTGCATGATCAGGCGCAGCTTCCGACCATTCTCTAATCTTTGAATTATAATGGGCTGTATTGATTATGGATAAATCAAGGGCTTTCCTCAGTATAACTTCTCTACTCACACAATAACTGCGTGATAAACCCGAGATAAAATTGTCATCGTAAAAGTCAGCCGCCCCGTTTAGAATAAAATCATCAGTAGGGACGAGGATCTCGCCCGCTAAAGCGTTACATGAGCGCTCAATATGGCCCGCCTGGTTAGGAAGAAGATCAATATATGAAGAGTCTTGTTTTGTGATGCCGTATTCCCAGAATAGAATGTGGGCCAATTCGTGTAGCAAGGAAAATATCTGGCGGTTAACAGCTACACTATTATTTAGGTATATCAAGGGGAACTCGTCGTCCAGAATACAAAATCCGCAAATATCCTTTTGCTTAAATGAGTTCTTGAAAACGTAAATTCCACTGTTTTGTACAGCCTGCCTCCAGGCTGCCAGAGCCGACTTAGAATCCTTCCATGACTTCTGTTCAACAATCCCGACACCCAAATAATTGCGCACGTCACTTGCCGCTGATTTAATGTCAACGTCTAAAGTTAATCGGATATCTCTAAAGATAAGCTGGCGGGAATCGTTATGATCATCACTAAGTTCGTAAAGAGCAATTTGCATAGCCCTAGCTTGTCTCAACAGCCATAAGGTATTAGGCCAAAACAGATCGATCTCGGTTTTGGGTAAGGTTCTGAAAAACGTTGAAGGGTCGGGCTCATCCGGAGGTTCAGGGAAAAAAAGAATGGCGACTGGCCGCTTATAAATGTCTCTGGCGAGCTTCTCAAGTTGGGAATAAGAGGGGGCCTTGGTCCCGATCTCCCAGTCCTGGATATCCGAAGGCTTCTTTTTCATGCGAGCAGCGACGTCGTCCAACGTAAATCCAGAACGCTCCCTAGCCCATTTTAGTAATTTCGGATTAGCAGCCATACTAAGCAAAACCTCATAAACTCCTGATGAGCATGGCGAGATCTGAAAGGGAAAACTTGCTCCAGGATTGTTGGAGCAGTGGTTGTTGAAATTACTATAGACATAAACAGTTACCAACACAACAAAATAGCGGGGCCTCTGCGCCCGGAGCGGTGGTGGGCAGGGCCTTCAAGGGATATGGTCATCAATTAAGCACGATTTATTTGAGAGCTACCCCGGAGCGCAAACTATAGTCAATGGTGATATTCTTAGTTTGAACACTTAGTGATTCTTTCTGTTTCTCTTTGTCATTCTCGCCGCTCCTTTTCTTCTGATTAGTTCAGAGCAGCTCATGGTCATATGAAATAGTCGTCCCTTTTCTGGATTGTCTTTAGCTACCGCCAAATCAACACAAAAACAGTTATCAAGATAATCCCAATTATGATCCAGCTTATTAAGGTACCACCCCTACGGTTATCGCATTGAATTGGTATTCCGAGGCGTTGTTTTCTCGCTGCCTTTATCCTCTGCCAGGAATACGCCATAAACAATTCTTCGGGGTTTATTTTCATGGCATCCCTTGATTGAAAGGAGTTAGAAGTCAAGATGGTCGATAAAAATATATAACACCTCAAACCCCTTAATCGTCGTCAAAATCATAGATCGTGCCGGTAGCGTTATAATTCTTATCAAATGTTGTGTTGGTATCCCGATCGTATAAGCCTCTCGGGTTGAAGGATTTGTCATAGAATCTGACGGTGTCCCCATCGTCGGTCGCCCAGCCTTTGACTTTCCCTTTATTGTCCAGATACAAGTAATCCGCCCCATTTGAAATGGCGGGCAACACTATGAGAGCGATGACCAATATGACCATGAAATGACGCATGATTAGTTCCTCCTGGTTGATGTAAAAAGTCAATCTCCACAATCCCCCCAGTCAGATCTCTCCTTCGATCCTAGAAGAAAGTCTGACTTTTCGATAATATCTGTGATCCATGCAAGGTGTTTCATCTTTTTCCTCTATTTTAGTTGCCAGTTATCCAGTCCCATAATTTCACTATTATGCCTATTATTAAACCAATAAGCATAAACACAATACCTACGGCGAGGAGTCCTAAAGCTATCAGGTCCAGCATCTCCTGTTCCTCATATTACTATTTTAGCATCTCCCACACGGTCTACATCTTCTAGGTCGTAAACCCCTCTAATCGGGTCTCTCCTTTCGTCCGTCATCTCCTGCCCCCGAATAATCCTATGCCAATCAAGGTCCAGAGGATGCAGAATAATAAGAATATCTCCATTTCTTTCTCCTTTTTTCTCTTTGTAAAGTCGCTCCGGAGACTCTGATAGGGGTCTCAATCTCCTCTAATCGGGTCTCTCCTTTCGTCCAAAGGGAGGACTCCCCCTCCTTGTGCCGCCATCCCGCACCGCTTAACCTCCATCATCTGGTTCGAGTTTCCCGCCTTGCTGACGCCCTCCTTATCTTGCTCCTGGCGCTCGTTCCGTTACCGTTATCGGACCCAAAAATGCTCAACTGAATTATCTGGCCCTCGAACTCAAACCCCGAGCCCATGCAACGCTCCGATTGCAGACGCAGATCATTCCCTAGGGCCACTGATTGCCGTTCCTCAATGCTTGCCTGGTGAACTGCTTCCAGTAGGTTAGAAGCCTTACCCCGCAATGAATGGTGATTAAATTTCGTATCCATGTTTGCTGTTTCAAGAGCATCCATCACATAGCTGCTCACGAGCTTGGAATGGATCTCTCTGAAGGATAGAAACTTGTTCAGTATCTCAATGCCCGCAATCGCTCCGTCGATGAAAACCATTATCCCGACCTGATTGAACACCGGACGGAAGGCGGAAAGATAAGCTTGCGTAGCATCCTTAAGGGACTCGTAAAGGTCCGCCATGGACATAGTTGGGGAAGGGGCGGCCACCATCCTGCCGTACTTCTTCTCGATTTCGTCCCACACGACCCCCTGGTTTGATCTGAATTCCCTTCCTTCACGCAGGTTCATCGTGACAGTCTCAGTTTTCCGTTTCCTGAGATTGGCGCTCATAGACCTGGACTGACTGCCGAAATGTTTGCTTCGATAAGACCATCTACCCTGTTCAACGCAGGACACCGGAATGATGGTTTCAGAATTGGGAGCGATCAGTATCGTAGTATTCAGGACCCTGTTCTGTTTCGCTCCTACCAGTTCTTCCCCATCTAGCAGCAGAATTTTATGGTCTGATTTGTTGCTGACTTTTAACTCCGGGACGGAACCACCTTCGGTAACCTCCGTTATTATTAGCGCGTCATTTTTCAGAGCGTTGTCCAAAGTCATGAAGTCCACAGGGGCCTCGTGCGCTGAAAGCAGGCAATAGAGCGTCATATTCTTGTGGTTTTGCTTTGCACCGACCTTGATTTCGTTAAAAAAATCCTTCATCTGAGCCATCGTTTTGGGCTCCTTTCCCTTATGATGGCCAAATGATCTCCCCCACGTGTGTCAAATGGGGACACACGTTCCAGAAAATATTTTTAATATTTTTCAATTAATGATTTTTTTGCGAAAAGCGCTTCCGGTATTGTCGTGCCGCAGTGTCATGCTCCTGCATGACCTGCTTCCGTAGCGATTCCGGTTGAATGACCTCAGCGGCAGCCCCGAAGCCCATGATCCAGGAGATAATTTCATAGTTTATGGGAACTTCGACAGCGATCTCTATGCCTCCGCCCTCGATCTCCCTCAATTCCTGAGTGGGGTGCCATATCCGCTCCCTGACCACGTGAGCCGCCCCAGGGTTTAACCTGAATGTGACCTTCTCCGGTTTGCCCCGCATGACCCGGAAAGCGGTTTGGAGGTAGTCTTCGAGTTTGAAGTCCTCAGACATTTCGAACGATTCGTCGGTTACCGTGTAGCTCTTTATCCGGTCCATTGCGAATGTCCGAATAGCGTTTCTGAAATTACAGAATGCTATCAGGTAAAAGCTGCCACTCATGACCCACACCTGATATGGATCAACCTTCCGTTTCGTAGTCTTTCCGGTTGAAACCGCCTGGTACATGATCTCAACACGTTTTCTTGACGTAGTGGCTTCACTTAGATCCTTGACGATTTCATTCAACCCCGAAAAGCTTTTCGTAGGCCCAAAGTCAACTTTAAGCGAGCCTGCCACCTTGTCCAGAAATGAGATGGTTTCCGGCAACAGGGCAGCCTTGACCTTCTGAAAGAGTGTTTCGATGCTGTCGTGGAAGACGGTCCCATGCAAAATGCTCAACAGGTCTCGACTCATGTGAAGAGCCATCAGCTCAGTGCCTGTCATGGGAATCGGGAAATCTTTCCTGAATCCGTCAACCATCTTCCAGACGGAATTTTTGCCGTCTCTGTCGGTATAAAGGGGGAACCCAGCCTCCTCGATTGCCTTCAGGTCTCGGTAGATAGTCCGCAGAGGAGTGTCGAGTTCACTGGCGAGTTCGTTGCCGCTAATCCCGTATTTGCGGGACTCCATCAACCGGATGATTTTCCACTGACGGGCCATTTGAGTTCCACGCATGTGAGGTTCCTTCCTTTTGTATGGTTAGTAGTAATGAACATTAATTCCAGTGGCTTCAGTTCATCAATCTCTATCTTCGGTCCCGATAATATTCCCTGCTCTGTCACGAATCGTTTTTTGACCATGGCCGTCGTAATGCTCCGTGCGTGTGATGTTGCCGTATCTGTCTCGCACCGACGTTTCATCCCCGTATCTGTCTCTGGTTTCAACGATATTTCCGTAGCGGTCCCGAACGGTAGTGTTACGATCAGAGGCTGAACTGACTAATGGTAGTAGAGCGAGTATGATGCCGACAATTACAGCTTTCATCAACAAACCCCCGTTTCGGCGACTAAATATTTCCAGCTCTGATTTTCCCAAATTAGACCAGACTGATGATACATTAGCAACATCACTATTCCTATCACTTTTCTTACTCATTACAGACTCTCCTTTTTTTATTCTCGACCACAAAAAAGGGCCGCTTTTTTACTCTAATTCGGACGTGTGTCAAACAAGGACACACGAAATTGAAATTTTTCTGTTTTTTGACAAAAATTGGATTGTGGAGAATATTTCCCGCCAAACTGGGGTTCAGTTTGCTATTGTGCCAACATATTAATGACTATGGAGAGATGTCTGTTCAAGAAAGGAACTTCTCATGATCGGCGCAATTGCTGGTGACATAATTGGCTCGGTGTATGAGTGGGACAACATAAAAACCAAGGATTTTGACCTGTTTTCCCCAAAATGTTTCTTCACGGACGATACGGTTCTGACCGTCGCATTGGCGGACAGCATTTTGACTGAGACAAGTTATGCGGACAACATGAGGATCTTTTACGCATGGTATCCCAACGGTGGTTATGGAAGTAGTTTTCATCACTGGGCGCAGAATAGGAATCCGGGACCCTATAACAGTTGGGGTAATGGAGCTGCGATGCGCATCAGTCCCGTTGGATACGCGTACAGCGATATTGATACCGTCCTGGAAAAAGCCGCCGAATTCACTGAAATTACGCATAATCATCCGGAAGGAATCAAGGGAGCCCAGGCAACAGCGGTTGCGATATTTCTAGCCAAACAGGGACGGAACAAGGGCGAAATAAAAGATTATGTCGAGTCTACCTTTCATTACGATTTGAGCCAACACGTCGATGAGATTCGCCCATCATACCGGTTTGATGTCTCCTGTCAGGGGACAGTTCCCCAAGCTATTCGCGGATTCATTGACTCGACTGATTTTGAAGATGCCATCAGAACAGCGGTTTCTCTCGGCGGCGACACAGACACATTGGCCTGCATTACCGGTGGAATTGCGCAAGCCTTTTACGGTGGAGTTCCAGAACCAATTGTGAACAAAATTTATGAGATTCTTGATGCGCGCCTTGGTAAGATCACTAGAGAATTCATTGAAAAATATGTTGGTAGGATAGTTCCAAACGCCAGACTGCGTTGTCTGTAACTGCATTTCTCCGCATTTAGACCAGTTTCCAAGTAGCGTGAAGAAAATTACCCCGATCAAAAAAAATATGAAAAATCCAGAAACGTGCGTCCCCATTTGACATGTATCCTTTACATTCGATAGCGTAGGCAAAATAGGGTGGGGCGATTGTCCCGTTTCTGGAGGAGAACCGCTGCAACG